>NZ_WYEV01000011.1:0-163241 GCF_015143645.1 Paenibacillus sp. P13VS
AATACTACAACACGAAACGAATGAAAGCAAAATTTAAAATGAGCCCGGTAGAATACCGAACTCATTTTAATCAAGCTGCCTAATGAAATAACCGTGTCTAACTTTTAGGGGTCACTTCACATATAGGAATGCGGAACGTGTCTTTTTGTTGTTTATCTCGTCTTGCTTCCAAGGCAGAAAGGGTAATGCGTGATCTTACTCGGGGTCTGCAACTTTCACCAGCTGTTTACCCAGGTTATCTCCCGAGAACAGTCCCATAAAGGCTTCCGGTGTCTGATCAAACCCCTCCACAATGTTCTCCTCATATTGAATGAGGCCTTCCCTCATCCATTTGGCCAACTTGGCGCGCCCTTCCTTGAAGGACTTGGCATAGTCCCCCAATAGAAAACCTTTCATCAGCGCGGTATTCGTCAAAAGCAATGTCTGTGGTCTCATGCCGATGTCCGGCTTCTCCAAATTGTAAGACGAAATCTGCCCACACAGCGGAATACGCGCATTTTGATTGATATGTCTGAGCACGGCATCCGAGATGTCACCGCCAACATTATCGAAATAGACATCCACGCCGTCTGGACATACTCGTTCAATCGCTGCAGACATGTCACTCTCCCGCTTGTAGTTGAGGACTACATCAAACCCGAGCTTTTCTTTCAGATATGCGCATTTTTCGTCAGAACCTGCGATTCCAACCACTCTCGCTCCGACAATCTTGCCGATCTGACCGGCAATCATACCAACGGCTCCCGCAGCACCGGATACCACCACCGTTTCGCCATCCTTCGGTTTGCCGATATCCTCCATGCCAAAATAAGCCGTCAGGCCCGTCAGGCCAAGGGCACCAAGATAGGCTGTAAGTGGCGCTTCCTCCGTATCGATCAGCGAGAGATCTCCCGTATTGACAGCCGCATACCGCTGCCAGCCCCACATGCCGGAGACGAAGTCACCTTTGCGCAGATTGGGTTCTGACGAGTCCACCACTTGTCCAATCGCCCCACCTTTGATCACTTCATTCAGCGCGTACGGAGGTGCGTAAGACTTCGTATCCTTCATACGGCCCCGCATATAAGGGTCAACCGACAAATATAATGTACGCACCAGAACCTGTCCTGCTTCCGGTTCAGGGAGCGGAGTATGAATGAATTTGAAATTATCCCTGGATGGTGCACCTTCCGGACGGGATGCTAGTACGATCTGTTCATTTTGAGACAACTTCATGACCTCCTTGTTGCCAGTGGCCTGCGTATAACCCTTATCATCGTATATGTTATACCACCAGCACAATATGTTATCTTTTCGAGCATTTGCACATAGCTGATCTGGAAGCCACCGTTAGCAATTCAGAATCCCCACGATGCTCTTTCGTATCCCATATGCCAAATACTGACTCTTAATAGTTTAAACCGAAACAGGCGGATCACAAACGTGGGCCGCCTTGAAAAGATCAAATTCATTCTATTGCTACAGTTAATTCACTATTCCTGCGCTGTCAAAATTACAGGACCATCTGCTGTGATGGCAATGGTGTGCTCGTATTGAGCAGACAGGCTTCCGTCCTGCGTACGGGCTGTCCAGCCATCCGCATCCAGCTTGCTCCGGTACGTCCCGATGTTCAGCATCGGCTCAATGGTAATGACCATGCCTTCTTTGAGGCGGGGACCACGATGCGGTGGACCATAGTGGGGCACCTGTGGTTCTTCATGCATTTTCTCGCCAATGCCATGACCGATAAACTCACGTACGACAGACAAGCCCTCCCCTTCAGCATACGTCTGAATAGCATGGGAAATATCACCGATCCGGTTGCCAACTACGGCAAGCTCGATGCCTTTGTAGAGGGACGTTTTGGTGACATCCAGCAGATGCTGGGCTTCCGGTGTCACTTGACCCACTGCATAAGACCACGCGGAATCGGCCAGCCAGCCATTCAAATTCACGACCATGTCAATCGTAACGATATCGCCATCTTGCAGTACATATTTTCCCGGAAAGCCATGACAAATCACGTCATTTACAGACGCGCATGTCGCATATTGGTACCCGTTGTACCCTTTTTGCTCCGGTGTTGCGCCATTTTTCTTCATAAAAGCTTCTGCGAACTGGTCAATCTCCTGGGTGGTGATCCCTGGACGGATCATTTTCGCAATCTCTTTATGGCAAGCAGCGAGAATTTCGCCCGCCTTTTTCATATTCTGAATCTGCTCTTTGGTTTTTAACGTAATCATTCCAACTTCTCCTGTCCGTTATGATCTTATCCTGTCTTCTATTGTAACGCGAAACGCACAAAATAAAAAATTCGTACAATCGGTAAAGCACCAACATCCTATTATACGCCAACCTCGTGTGCAATGAATACCACATTCCATAAAAAACACGAAACCCTCCTCACCAAGGCTGCGTATATGCTTAAAACGGTTGAAGAAGAAAGGATGATTATCCATGTTCAAAAAAATTATTGGTAAACTCATTGATTCCAAATCTTCATCTCACCGAAGGCGCTATAGCTCCTCGGACAGACGCTCCTATAAACGCTACAGCAGCTCCTCAGGCAAACGAAGCTATAAACGCTATTCATCGTCCGATATGAAATACAGGGATAACCGCCATGGTTCCGGTTATTACAAGAGCAGAAAATACAGCTCCAGTTAATATGGTGCTGCAATGATGATATATGCCAATAGGGGATGTTCAGCCAGCCGTATCTACGGCAGCAGAACATCCCCTATTGGCGTTTCCGATTCACTTTGAATAGGAATCCAGCAAACGTTCGATCTCGGCCTGTAATTCAGGCGCTCCTTCTGTGTATCCCGGGCGAAGCCCCAGCAGTCTCTCCAGCATGTGGTGCAAACCAGGCGTAAGCTTCAGCTCCTCCTGCCAGCTTGCAGGTGCCTTGCCCTTCTCCGGCTCATATGCCGAGTACAGCATAAACAGAAGAAAGTGTCCCAGATCCTGCAGATCCTGATCAGGTGCAGCGGGCTCATCCTCCGGCGTGGGCAGTTCCCGCATTCTTCGCTTCAGCTCAGGCAGTAACGGCTCCCCCATACGCCGCGCCAGACCGAAGTCAATCAAATGTACACGCTCATTACGCAAAATAACGTTGGGTATGCGCACATCCCCATGGATATATCCCCGTTCGTGAACATGGAGCACAGGCTCCAGCAGTTGTAGGGCCAGTGCCAAGCATTCCTGCTCTGTATATTTATGCCCCTGTTCAAATATACACTGTTCCAGCGTCTCTCCCCGGATATACTCTGTGGAAATGTAGCTTCTCCCCTTATATATGAATGCATGGAGCAGCTTCGGGATGGCCGGGTGATCCATCCGGCTCATCACGTCCGCTTCCCGTTCCAGCAACCGGGCAGAAAGCCTGCCTTTGCTGGGCTTCGATTCCTTTAACGCCACTTCCTCGCCATTCAATTCGTCGATACACAAATAGGTGAGTCCATAACTCCCCATACCAAGCAGCTCCTGGATTCGGTAACGTCCCGAGATCAGAGAACCTTCCCGCCGGGGACGGTCTGTCCACAGACCCACAAATCTTTGCCAGCTTCGTTGCAGCTCCACTTGTCCTCCCACACCGGCGACTTCTGAACTTCACGCGACCCTTCACAGGCACGTTCGAGCAGTCGTAACAGCCAGTTTTCTTGTTGTACTATGGAGCTTATTATATCAGGCTGCCTGCACGAAATCACGGCCGCCCCTCTGCCATCACGCTTCCTTATGCTTTTTGGGCAGCAAGCCAAAGAGCATACGCAGCGAAGTCCCTTTCGGTTTGCGTTTACGGCCCTGGAAGCTGCGCAGATTGGTGACCAGTTCACGATCCCGTTCTTCCTCCAGCTTCTCATTCATCCATAGACGCTGCTTCTCCATCTGATCCTGAAGAGCCGTATGCGTATCTGCAAGCTGCTTCAGCGTTAACTCCAGTTCATCCACTCGCTGCTGAAGCATTTGCACACGATCATCCTGTGGCTCGATCATCCCGAAGGTCACTTCATTCACAAGCTGACCCAGACCTTCATAGGACCGGAGATGGCCAGTCGGCTCCGTTTCTTCAGAGAGTACGGCAGGCAGCACGGCTGCTGCACATTCCTTCTCAGAAGTCATCTCTACCGTGCTCTCTGGCACATTCGGGGACAGGACCGTCACCACGGCATCTGCAAGCGGCAGGTTATGCTCCCTCAGCTCCGTCATTAATCGTTCAATGCACTGAATATCGTCCGATCTGAACAATCTGGACTTGTTGGCGGAACGCTCGAATCGATATCCCTGTTCCTCAAGTGCTGCCGCATATTTACGAAGAGTACTGGCTCCTATGCCCAGGCTCTTGGCCGTTTCCGTCGTTGCTCCAACTTCTTCAATCATCATTATTCCCTCCCGGAATGAAGTCTTTTGAATTTCGAAATGGTGGCTTCAGCGTTCCCTTCTGGAACTGTCATCGGATCGGGTCAACCTGTCTCATGAACAAATCGCTTTTGTTTAGCTTGCCATAGGTATTCGTCAACGTCTGGCTCGATCCCTTTGGCGGTTTTGTTCTGTTTCTGCGGATTCATAAGAACTTTTGTCACGTGTGTTATTCGTAAAAATCTCTCCTATTCCGACATGGAGGATGAATCCTGTCACGTCGAATGATGCTGGTGCAGACGCCGTCGGTTTATGAAAACAGGATATTCATGTCAATTTTATTAACTCCACTGCTCCAATACGCTCCCGCGACAGAGGATATCATTGCTGCACTGCTTTTCCATGTGTTATCTTATGTAACGTAGAAACGGATTTCGGCATAAATTAAAGGACTATACTTAACATATGGCTTGAAGTCAGGACAATTACATGATTAGGATATGGGGGTTGAACGACAGTGTTAGGCAAATCAGGTAAAGTGGCGGTCATCGGGGCGGGTCTTGTAGGCTCAAGTTGTGCATATTCCATGATTAATCAGTCGATATGCAGGGAAATCATGATGGTGGATCGGACGTATGACCGTGCTGTGGCGCAGGCGCTGGATTTCTCGCATTGTATGGATTTTACACATAATCGTACCAAAGTATATGCCGGAACATATGCAGATTGTGGAAACATGGATGTCATTGTCCTGACTGCAGGAGCCAATCCAAAAGCAGGCCAGACACGCCTGGATATACTGGAGGAGGCCGAATCGATTGCCAAAGACATCGTACTCCCCATCATGAATAGCGGATTCAACGGTATCTTTGTTGTCGCTGCCAATCCGGTTGACATAGTAACTTATATGGTATGGAAGTTATCCGGTCTTCCGCGTGAGCGTGTCATCGGTACCGGGACCTCCATTGATTCCTCCCGTCTCAAAACGCTGCTATCTGAAGTGTTCTCCATTGATCCGCGCAGCGTGCACGGATATGCTCTCGGGGAGCATGGGGAGTCACAATTCGTTGCCTGGTCCCACGTGACGATTGGAGGCAAACCGATCATGCACATTATGGAGCAGCATAAGGAACGCTTCAAACACCTGGATCTCGACGACATTGCCCGCAAAACCAAAGATGCCGGATGGGAAATCTTTACCCGCAAAGGTTCCACCCAATTCGGTATCGGCAATGCACTGGCTCATATTACACGCTCCATCCTTAATGATGAACATAAAATCATTGCCGTCTCAGCCATTCTGGAGGGGGAGTACGGTCAGAGCGGCGTCTGTGCAGGTGTTCCAGCCATTATCGGAGGAAACGGAATTCAGGAAATTATTGAACTGAATCTGGACGCTTCCGAGCGTGAGAAGTTCGAGCGTTCCTGTGAAATATTATCTGGCAACATTAACCGCCTGACCTTGGCGTGATTGTAATTGTTCCGTCAGCCTTACAACAGACTCATTTCGGAAATCGAAAAGCATGAACAATCAAACAGGCCAGCGACCTCCTGCTAGGAGAAATCGCTGGCCTGTTTGGATTAACAACTCAGGGTTATATTTAATTCGGTGCCAGCTGAGGCTGATCTGTCGGCCCCCACTGCTGAAGCACGCGCTTCAGTTCACTGAGCATTACCGGTTTACTTATGAAGTCACGCATACCGATCTCAAGACAAGCTTCCTTGTCTTCCCGTTTGGCATTACCCGTTACGGCAATAATAGCCGGAATGCGATCCTGTGGAATCAGACGGTGTACCAGATCGGTTGCCTTGAGCCCGTCCATGACCGGCATGTGAATATCCATCAACACAATATCATACGAATTCTGCGAGATGGCCTCAATGGCTTCAACTCCGTTGGTACATACATCTGCTTCATAGCCAAGCTTTTCCAGATACTCGGTCAAAATCTTCCGGTTCACCGGGTGATCCTCAGCTACCAGGATCCGCATAGCCACCTTGTCACCTTGACGTGTGCGATCGTGACTGAATTGACGTGCTGTGTCTTCTGACGCGTAATCTACACTTGTTGCAGGTACGGCAAAACGGAACGTTGATCCTTTGCCATCCTCACTCTCCACGCTAATACTACCGCCCATAATCTCCACAAGCCGCTTCGAGATGACAAGACCAAGTCCTGTACCTCCATACTTGCGATTAATGACCGGGTGCAGCTGGGAGAAGGATTGGAACAGCTGATCCAGCTTGTCCGCAGGAATGCCGATCCCGGTATCCTTCACTGCAAAATCAAGCACGCTATCTTCTGGCTTTCTGCCCTTAATAATATCCACATTGACATCAATGCTGCCCTTGTCCGTAAATTTCAGTGCATTACTGACCAGATTGACCAGAATCTGACGGATACGCATGGCATCCCCCACCATGAACTCCGGAATGGTGGGATTCAGGCGATACCTGATCTGCAGCTGTTTCTCGTCTGCACGAAGTTTAAACAGCTCCGCCACCTGCTCCAGCATTTTACGAAGAGAGAACGGTTCGTATGCAAGAGCCATTTTACCGGACTCCAGCTTGCTGAAATCCAGAATATCATTCAGAATATTCAGCAGCGCATCCCCACTCTCCTGAATAATCTGGGCATATTCCCGCTGTTCTTCCGATAGATCGGTTCCAATCAGCAGTTCAGTCATGCCAACAATTCCGTTCATCGGCGTGCGAATCTCATGGCTCACCATCGACAAAAATTCCGACTTGGCCTGCGCTGCAAGCTCAGCCGTCTCCTTGGCGCGCACAATTTCTCGCTCTCCGGTTACATCATTGAACACAATGACTACGCCCTGGATCTGCTCCTGGTCAATAATCGGCGTAACCTGGTATTCCACCAAGAAGCTGCTGCCGTCCTTGCGCCAGAACACATCTTCCTTCACGGAGCGTCCTTTTCCATCCATCACCGTCATGTGAATGGGACACTCTTCTTTGGGAAAATAGCTTCCATCCGCACGGGAATGATGGATAATCGGATGGGCGCTTTTGCCAATAAATTCTTCCACTTCATAACCAAACATGGAAGCGGCCGCCGGATTCATAAACATGGTGACCCCTTCTGCATCCAGACCATATATGCCCTCTGTAACGGAATTCAGAATCAGTGCATGCTGCTTGCTGAGCTCCTGAATACGCTCCATATACTCCTTGCGTTCCGTAATGTCTGACAATATTCCATATACTCCAACCAATTCCTGATCGACGATAATAGGTACATTAATGATGGATGCATCGAACTTCCTGCCCGAGGAATTCACAATGCGAGTTTCATAATGCTGCGGTTTCCCCTGCTTCACCAGCTCAAAGTAGGTTCTGCCGCGCCCTACCTCACATGGATCCAGATTGGACAAAAACGATTGTCCGATAAGTTTGCTGCGCGGAATATCCAGCATTTTGACCAGATTTCGATTCACCGCACTGTACTTGCCTTCCAGATTCAAGGAGTACACCGCAGCCGGATTATGCTCGAACAGGGACTTGTAACGCTGACGACTCTCTCTCAGGCGTCTGTCTGCATCCTTGTGCTGGGTAATATCCCGGCTTATGCTTACAATCTGGACACCTCTTCCCCTCTCTCCAGCTACAGGCTTAGCCAAAGTTTCCATCCAGATGTAATGCCCTTTTTTGTGCCGCACGCGCATCTTGCAGCCATTACCAATCTCGGATAGTACCATTGGGTCAGGGAAATCTCCGGGATAACAATAATCCTTGAAGGACTTGCCCGTCACCTCTTCCGGCTGATACCCAAGCAGAGGATACACAGATGGAGATACATAGAGCAGCTCGCCATCCAGCGAACTTGTCGTAATGAGGTCTTGAGCATGTTCAGCAAGCACCTGATACTTTTCTTGCGTCTCCTGGAGTTTCCGCTCCACTTCAACGATCTCCGTTATATCTTTGGCAATGCCATAGATGCCCACAACCTCTTCTCCTGCTGTAATGGGCACGTAGGTGATCTCAGCCTGTCTTACAGAACCATTCTTGTGATAAAACGTGATGTTGTTACTGACTGAACGGCCAGTAAGCACCTCACGAATATAGTCCCGCCTCGACTGTTCACTCTCTGGCGGACAGACCTGACCTGGATGGATGCGCATCAAGTCGTCGAGCGTATATCCAGATATACGCTCTACAGATGGATTGGCATCGATATAGTTTCCATGGATGTCCATCACATATATGGCATCCGGGTGATTAAAAAACAGTGATTGGTAAGAACTACCTTCAGAAATAATCCGCTTCAGGGTTTCCGTTTTATTAATATCCAAGGCTTACCCCTCTTTTCTCAGCCTGTATCTTCTTCTAACAATTCATTAACGTCATTTATAGTTTAAAGCTTCTACCCACGAATAACCAAGTAAGGCTGCATAGAAACAGCTTTTTTTATTTTACCAGATTCCAGTCTCACTTTGCTTACAATCTGGTATAAAAATTGCAATATTTCAAATTGAAAAAGTTGGAACCTTCCCTTTTTTGCTTCAAATCAACTTCTAATCGGGGTCCCCTTTCCCAAAATCGCATTTGAAAATCTGGATATTAGTTACAACGTCTTAGATACATTTTGTATCATTTTAGCTATAATCGATACACAAAGAGCCTACCTGTATCAATATACACGTACTTAATCCAGTACGAAGTAGAACAGGACGTGCCAAAAATCCCCCAAGACCACACCCGAATACATACTCGGTTGACGGTCTTGGGGGATATTGTCTGATGAAGATCAGTTTTACATCACACCATCTTAAATTTCCTTTTTTCTAAAATAGAGAATGCCCATAAGAATAAACAGCACCGCACTTCCTCCTACCACGGTAAGGAGCGTACCAAGCGGTACATTGTAAGCCCCGAACCCTCCGCCATCCGTTGGTGTCATCAGCAGCATGGGCTGCGCCCAAGGATAGAATGGGCCGATTTTCGCCGAATTCACAATCAGTATGTTCGGTACCGTCAAGGCAAAATTCAGAGCAAGGGGTGCTGCAAAGCTGCTCCATATCAGGGAAACCAGCATTTGCAGTCCGGCAAGGGGCAGGCAGGCGAACAAGCCGAGCAGCAATTTGCCGATAATGAACGACCACGGTACAGGCTCGGTAAGACCCTGAATCCAACCTGCCAGCAGAATGGATATCAGCAGCAGCACTTGGGTGCAAAGCAGCAGCAAAATGACAATCGTCAACTTGCCTGCATAAACGCCCGTTCGGGTGAGAGGCAGCACCAGCATTTGCTTCCACCCCCCACCAGCATGTTCGAAGCGGCAGACAAATGAAGTGAATACCCCCGTAAGGATTGGCATAAGCAGCATTCCATGCAAAAAGACCATGGTTCCCATCAGAACTTTCCACTGTCCTGATGGCTCACTGAGCAGCCCAATAAGCAAAGCTAACAATGGACTCAGCAGAATCAGGAGCCATGCGGGTGATTTGCCCATTTTCAGCCGTTCGGAGGACAGGATTCGGAAATACGTCGCAGCAAAGTTCATCCTAAGCCACATCCTTCCGGCTGAAATGCATCATTCCAAGCAGCATAATCAGAATCCCTGCTGCCAAACCCATCCCTGCGTACATGAATGGATTCGGCCCATTCCATGCCATCTGTGCCCATGCGAGCGGGAAGATTGGTGAGATACTAAGTGCGAACATGCCTGTGATTGCAAGGACAATGCCCAAGGTCACCGGAAGTGCCTGATTTTTGGCAACCATCGTTAGCCACAGTTCAATGGATAGTACAGGAAGTGCCCCGGCCAGTGGCAGCAGGCCCAGCTTGAATGCTTGAATCCATGGAATGTCTCCGGCATTGAAACCGAACACGAGGCCCAGAATCACGATTCCGGCAGTCAAAAGAAGACAAGAGATCACAAGCAGTATACTCGCCAATAAGAACTTCGCCAGATAAACTGCTGGTCTCGGAATCGGCATGGCCAGAAGCTGCTTCCATGAACCCTGCTCATGCTCAACATTTGCAATCATGGAGCTCAGGATCGTTGCGCCAAGCATTAAAGCTAGCGGTACAAAAACAACCACATTCTCCAGAAGCCCATTCCACAGGTTATCCCCATATAATCCTTTTAAATAATCCAGACGGAGTCCAAAGTTCAGAGCCTGCATTAAGGTAAGGCCGATGGGTGCAAGGAAGACAAGAAACCAAATGCCCTTGCCCCGAATTTTGAGCCAGTCCGACGATAATGCACGCCCCGTCATACCATAGCCCCCTCACCAATGACCCGCATGAAGAGGTCTTCGAGAGACTGTCGGTGCTCCTCCACCCGGTAAATGGCGTGGTCTTGCTCAACCAGTCTGCGTACCAGCAGCGCAATCGCACTGTTGTCCATGTATGGGAATGTCAGCTCAGACCCTTGACGCTGACCGAATTGCCCTTGTTCTCTTGCCAGCTTCATGGCTTCTTCCGGCTCGGAAACAATCAATCGGATAGAGCTGCCTGTCTGGCTGTGCAGATTTGCAATGGTATCCTGAAGCACCATTTTGCCTTCGCGAATAATCCCTACGCGGCTAGCCATCTGCTCCACCTCACTGAGCAAGTGACTCGATACCAATACCGTAATGCCATGTTCCAGCGGCATGCGTTTAATTAACTCACGGATCTCCTGAATACCGGCCGGATCCAGTCCATTCGTAGGTTCATCCAATATCAACAGTTCCGGCTGACCCAGCAAGGCACTTGCAATCCCGAGTCTCTGCTTCATTCCGAGCGAATATCCTTTAACCGCACGCTTTGCATCCCTCGTCAGATCGACTATGGACAATACCTCGGCAATTCTCGATTTGGGCACGTTCAGGATCCGCCGCAGCGCCTCCAGATTCTCGACTGCGTTCAGATGTCCGTAATATGACGGATACTCTACGAGCGAACCAACACGGCGCAGAATATCCATGCGATCCTTGCGAATGTCTTTATCGAAGACACGAATGACCCCTTTTGTCGGTTTGATCAAACCCAGCAGCATGCGAATGGTTGTTGTTTTACCCGCACCATTGGGTCCCAGAAAACCGTAAATATCCCCCTTCTTGATATGCAGATCCAATTCGCGAACCGCCGCCCGATCTCGATATGTTTTCCATAAATTAGCCGTTTGAATAATGTTATCACTCACTGTTTAATCACCTCGGATATCATCGTAACCGTCCAAGGTTAAAACTACAGTTGTCCGAAGTTTAAGTTTAGTTTAAATCGTGCTAGGTCAGACCTTAAGTCAATAGATAAATATCCGCACTCCTTCGGGTGAGCTATCCACCTTTTTACGCAGGCCCATCTCGCGAACGAGCAGATCCACAATGGACAGCCCGAGTCCCGTACCCTTCGCCCCCACCTCTTGCTGCATACCCGGACCCTGATCCCGAATAACCAGAGCTGTTCTGTCGTGAATTCGTTCAGTGGATATGCCAATGTATTTTCCGTCTCCTGCATACCGAACCACGTTCTGAAACAGGTTATCCAGAATACGACGCATGCCCTGTTCATCCACGTTCCAGATCAGCGGCTCATCCGGCAGGTCAATATCGATGTCGAACTGCTCTTTCTCCCATACGGGGTACCATGCCGCGGCCGTTTCCCTGACAATCCGGAGAACATCTTTCTCTTCCAGCTTCAGCGTGTACTTACCACTCGCAAGCAGATTGTACGATAACATGTTATCAATAAGTCCGCTTAGATCATCCATCTTGGACTCCATGCGTGACAATGAACTGATGCCCTTATCGCTGAGCGCTTCCTTGTGAAGAGCATGCATATGCCCACGAATGACCGTTAGTGGCGTACGCAAATCATGGGAAAGTCCTGCAATGAGACGTTTGCGGAACTGTTCCTCCTCACGTTCCCTGTGACGGCTTTCGGTCAGCTGATACACCATCTGATTGAAGGAATCTTCCAGCTGACCGATCTCGTCCGATCTGCGAATATCAACTGGAAGCGGTATGCCTTCCTTACCTGGCGTAATCATGGCTGTCTGCAGACGGATCAGCCGTTTGCGAATCCGTGCAAAAAACAGAACAGACATCACAATGAAGAACAGAAAAATGATCGTCATCAGCAAACCAAGATACAGGAGCTCCATCGGCCAGTTGCTCTGGGATTTTTGGAGCAGATATCTCGGCACTTCAATGACCATGAAGCCTTTTCCCTTGTCCTGATTGCCTCCACCTATAAATGAAACGACGGTTAACGGGTCACGGTAGACGGCCTCCTTCATGAATGCCATCGAGTAGGAAGCATCCCATACTGCGGGAATGCGGGTTTCGACCTTGTTCTGATCACTCAGCGGCCATTTCAAAGTAGTCAGGGTTGAGCCATTTATCGGAGTTTCAACTACTTCTACACCCTCACCTCCAAGTATAAAAGCGGTTTTCCCATTCTCATCCACTCTGTACACTGAAGATTTGGGATACTTGGCATGTAACTGCTTTATGCGATCGTCGATCTTGGCGGGTGCTGCCTGACCCAGCTTCTTCGATTCATTGGACCAAAGATTGCTTATGTGCGTAACGTCACCGTAAGGAGCGGCGCTGCTCTTGCTCACGTTATTAACGACTAGGACATAAATGAAAGATGTGATCGGAAGAACAACGGGGACGAACAAAACCGCACACAGAATCAGAAGCATATAACGGGACATCAGCGAGCGGCCGAATCGGAGCTTTCGTTGTTCGTTCTTCTTTCCTGCGCTCTGATCTCCCCGATTCTCTTGCTTTCTGAACCGCCTGATCATGGTTTCTTCACACGGTATCCAACCCCGCGTACCGTTTGAATGACCGATGGATTAGCCGGATCCCGTTCAAGCTTCTCGCGCAGATGGCGAATATGTACCATTAATGTCTTATCCCCATCCAGATAAGGCTCGTTCCAGACAGCCTCGTAAATCTGCTCTTTCGTACGGATCATGCCCATATGCCTGAGCAGGTACGCGAAGATGTGAAATTGTTTGCCCGATAAAATGATTTCCTCTCCCGTCTCCTCATTGACGATCCGATTGTCCTTCTCATAGATGGACAGGTGATCCAGCTTCAGGGCAGCATCGGACGAAACGGTAGTTCCTGCCTTGCGCAGCTGTACTTCAATGCGTGCAGCGAGCTCATCAGGGTGAAACGGCTTGGTTACATAATCATCGGCAAAATCAAGCCCATGCAGCTTGTCATCGATGGATGTTCTGGCCGAGAGCATGACGATGGGCACGGAAGGATGTTCCTTTTTCAGCCGCTGTCCTACCGTAAATCCATCCAGCCCAGGCAGCATAACATCCAAAATAATCAGTGAGCAGCCCCCGGCAGCTTCTGCTGCACCTTCACCGCTTCCCAGCCATATTACCTCATAACCGCGTTCCTCCAGGTCAGCTCTGACCCATGTCGCGATTTCTGTATCGTCCTCAATGTATAGCAGTTTTGTTTTCATGCGTGGATTCGTTTCCTTTCTGCACCCTTTGGGTTAATTATATATCTGAACATATTGGAGTAAGCTGTATGTACGAACGAAGCACCATCGAAAGGGACTACTCCGTTACTTTCATTAGTATTATACCTTAATCTTCAGTTACAGAAATGCCATGCATGATGTCCATGATGTACATATGAAGTGAATAGACGGGAGGAATTGTAACATGCTGCTGGAAGCCATCTATCATCAACCCAAGCGGAACTGGGCATATGCCTACGATAAGGATACTGTTCGCCTGCGCCTGCGTGCCAAGAAGAATGATCTCACCGAGGTATACGCCATGACTGGCGACAAATACGCATGGGAAAATACCAAAAAGCAGATCTCTTTAACCAAATTCACCTCAGACTCCATGTTCGACTACTATGAAGGTGAAATAAAGCCTCCGTACCATCGTCTGAAATACTCCTTTTTGCTCAAAAGCGGAGACGAGCAGATCTGGATGTCCGAAACGGGTTTCCAGGAAGACGAACCGGACGATCCGGGGCAGATGTTTCAGTTCCCCTATATTCACCAGGGTGCGGTCTTTACACCGCCTGAGTGGGTCAAGGATGCGGTTTTCTATCAGATCTTCCCCGAGCGATTTGCCAACGGCAATCCAGAGCTGAATCCGGAGAATGTTGAGCCATGGGGCGGCGAGCCTACACCATCCAACTTCTTTGGAGGTGATCTTCAGGGTGTAATGGATCATCTGGACTACCTCAGTGAGCTAGGCATTAATGCCATTTATTTTACCCCCATCTTCGAAGCAACCACCAATCATAAATATGATACTGAGGATTATCTCCGGGTAGATCGGCATTTCGGTGATGCAGACACCGTGAAACGCTTGGTCAAGCTGTGTCATGAACGCGGTATCCGGGTGCTTCTCGATGCGGTGTTCAATCATTCCGGGAAGACGTTCGCCCCATTTGTGGACGTACAGGAGAACGGGGAGAAGTCCAAATACAAGGATTGGTTCCATGCTCATGAATTCCCGCTGGATGTGAAGGATGGCATCCCTACGTATGAGACCTTTGGATTCGAGCCTCACATGCCGAAGCTGAACACGGAAAATCCGGAGGTGAAGGACTATCTGCTGAAGGTAGCGGAGTATTGGATCAAGGAAGTGGGCATGGACGGCTGGCGGCTGGACGTTGCGGACGAAGTGGATGATGCGTTCTGGCGCGATTTCCGCCGGGTGGTCAAGGCTGCGAATCCTGAAGCTTATATTCTCGGAGAAATCTGGAACGAATCCTCGGCCTGGCTGCAAGGCGATCAGTTCGACGCTGCCATGAACTATCCGTTTACCGATGCCGTGAATGGTTTCTTTGTCAAAAATAAAATGAATGCCGAGACGTTCGCAAATTCCATCGGACGGCAGCTGTCACGTTATCCGCTGCAAGCCAGCGAAGTGGCGTTCAACCTGCTGGACAGCCATGATACGCCAAGACTGCTGACGCTGTGTGAAGGCGATCAGCGCAAGATGAAACTGGCCGCATTGTTCCAGTTCACTTATCTGGGCACGCCGTGCATCTATTACGGAGACGAGATCGGGCTGGATGGCGACCAAGATCCGGGCTGCCGGAAATGCATGGAGTGGGACGAGGCGAAGCAGGACCGTGAGTTGTTCACCTTTTATCAGCAGCTCATCGCTCTTCGCCATGCCCATCCCGCTCTCCGTGCAGAAGGTCACGTCCGATTCCTGCAAGCCCGTCCTGAGGGCAGCCAGCTTGTTCTCGAACGGCAGAGTGAGGATCAACGCATTCTCGTTCTGTTCAATCGTTCGGAGGAAACGGCGATCATTGAATTCGAGGGTGGCGCGGGCGAATGGACCGAATTGTTGGACGGTAACCACCGCACAGCTAAAGACGGCGATGTTCTCGCTGTTGAACTGCCAGCATACGGTTATGCCGTGTTAAGTACGGATATCAGTCAGGGATAAACGGAAATATTTATGTCTCATCGTAGTAGATTACATGAGCTTTCCCCTGTAAAACCCATAGTTAGGCTGAAGCCCTTTCTCTTCAAATAAAAAAAGGCGTCCTGCATGACCTGTAAAGGCCAGCGGACGCTTTTCTCCATTTTGTCTTACGTATAATAAATCCTATCCTATCGGCTTCGTTCTAAGCCTGCTCTTTCGAATTATCGGTCGTGCTCTGTGGTTCGGACTCAGCTTCAGGTTCCGCACGCTTCGCTTTGGGTTTCGCCAGCTTCTCCATCATTTTCCGGCCCGTTGGCGTCTGGGCCAACCCGCCCTGCGCTGTCTCGCGGTGCCTGCTCGGCATCGCACTTCCCACTTCCAGCATGACATCAATGACTTCATCCGATGGGATGGCACTTCTTACCCCAGCCAGCGCCATATCAGCCGCAGCCAGGGCCGTTACCGCACCGAGTCCGTTGCGGACGATGCATGGAATTTCAACAAGCCCTGCAACCGGATCGCAGATGAGGCCCAGTGTATTTTTTAACGCGAGACCTACGGCATGAACGACCTGCTCCGGCGTCCCTCCGCGCAGCTCTACCATTGCACCGGCAGCCATGCCGATTGCCGAACCGACTTCTGCCTGACAGCCACCCTCTGCACCTGAAATAAATGAGTTATTGGCAATGACATATCCAATTGCACCTGCACAGAATAAGCCGTTCACCAGATGCTCATCACTCCATCCGAATCGCTCCTGGGAGCTGATGAATACACCAGGGATAATCCCGCAAGAACCAGCCGTCGGTGTAGCCACAATCCGCCCCATCGATGCGTTGACTTCAGATACACACAGGGCATAGGCCATTGCCAGTGCGGAAGCGTCACCTGAGCACGTCTCGCCCTGGCGAATATATTCGGCCATCTTTTTGCCGTCTCCGCCAGTCAAGCCACTGCGCGAAGTGGTGTCCTCCGTCAGCCCTTTCCGTACAGCCTCTTTCATCACCTGATAATATTCCGACATCTGCCGCACAACGTCAGCTTCCGGCGTATTCGTCTCCTGAACCTGCTCCTCGATCATTAGCCGGGCAATGGTTTTGGATTCAGCCGTACAGATTGTATTCAGCTCATGCAAGTGCTTAAACCGCATCCGAATCAACCCCTCTCTTCAAATCAATGACGCGAATATCCAGCACATGATCCAGTGAACGCAGGCGTTCCAGCATCTCGGCACTTGGTGCTCCGTCCATTTCCATCGCTGTTAGCGCTTCTCCATCCCGGGCTTTCCGGTCTACCTGCATATAACCGATGTTAACCCCTGAGGAGCTTATTGTAGACGTCACGGAAGCAAGCACCCCTGCCTTGTCCGCATGACGCAGAACGAGTGTGGGGAATTCCCCACTGATCTGTACCCGAAAATCATTAAGCGCATGCACCGACACACTGCCGCCGCCAATCGAAGCACCAACGAGTGAACATTGACGCTCACCGTGCCACAATTCAATTTTGACCGTATTCGGATGCGGAGCAGGCAGTCCACTCGTGTAGAACTCCACCTCCATGCCCGCTTCTTCAGCATATTTCTCGGCGTCTGGTATCCGCGGATCATCCGTGACATAGTCAAGCAAACCACCAATTAACGCCAGATCCGTACCGTGACCTTGATACGTATCGGCAAATGAGCCGTACAGTGTCAGCTTGGCACGTTCAGGCGTACACCCCAGCCACTGCCTTGCAATTCTCCCCAGTCTCGCTGCCCCAGCTGTATGTGAACTTGAAGGGCCCGTCATCGACGGACCAATAATTGAAAAAACATCTTTAAATCGCATCCTGCACCCCTCCATATTGTCATATCCATCCAGACATGCACCATAATGTTCCTTAATTACTGAATGATGACATCAAAAAAGGACAGTAGAAGGCCTTAGGCCCTCTCTCTGTCCTCGTTACCTGAGAGTTTCATGATCAGAGGCCGCCCCATGGGGTACCCTTCTCATCATATACCCCTTGGGTGGCGCATTCGCGCACTCTCCAGAGCTGCGTCCAACGATGGTACATTTACCTGAGAGATTAACCACCTGCGCCGGGTGCGCAGCAGCTTGCTCCTTCGGTGCCTGGCAGCCTACTGAAACCATTGGCCTACCCAGGTCTCTCCCGCTCGTTTTCATCCGCTGTATCGTATATATTCGCTTGAACACATATCAAACGTTGTACTTATGAGATTGATCATTCATATAACAGATTAATATGCAACACACGTAATGTCAACAAAAGTAACGCATCATTATCATCTTGGCAAAATTCCACTAATATTATATGCAGCCTTCCACGGAATCGTTCAGTTTTCAATAGGATATAGACTAGCTATGGAGAGATTTTGATGATGAGCTGTGATCCTTATAATATGACTGTCTTGAAGGAAGCCAGCTCGTAAGCCACAACAGAAGGGCACCGAGCATCAGAACGGCCGAAACGACCGTATATACCGTTCGAAGAGAGATCACTTCGGCAACTACACCCATGACCAAAATCGAAATGACCTGCAATGCGCTCAGCATGAGTCCAAGTACGCTGCTCATTCGCCCCATCAAGTCTACCGGTATATTATTCTGATAAAAGGTGACCAGTCCCGTGTTTGCCGGCGCCGAACACAACCCAAGCAGAATAAAGGCGAATGCGGCAAGCTCGAACGAAAACGAACGAGCGAACAGGAAATAGCCAAGCGCGACCAAGAGCACGCCCCCGCCCATCATGTGACGGATGGACAAATGTTTGGCGAACAACCACACCAGCAGAGAACCCGCCATGTATCCAGCTCCAGTAACACTCATCAATGCGCCATACTGTGACTCGGACAGGTTCATGACTTGACGGATAAACACCACTTCCTGTGCATCCAGCGACATGCCGATAACAAGAATAATCTGGAACAAGGCATAGATGCCCACCACATATCCTGCTTGGCGACTGAATAGCATGACCGCTCGCCAATCCTGGGCGATCAGACGAGGGGTTAGCCTTGTCCTGCCGCCGGTCTGCTCTCCAGTGCCCAGCCTTGGCAGTAACATCAGGACGAGCGCCGACACCACAAAGGAAGCTGCATTGGCATAGATCGCCGCTACAGGAGACAGATAGATCAACATGACTCCGGCTATGGCCGGACCGGTAATAAAAGCACCTGAACTGATCATTGCCTGCAGGGAATTGAATCGCTTGCGCCGCTCAGCAGGAACCAGCCGGGAGATGTACACCTGAGAAGAAGGTACGAATATGGATGAGGACATGCTGACGAGAAACATAATGCAGTACATCATCCATAGACTGGGCATCAGCGGAAGCAATGCCACGAGCACAGCTCTCACCACATCCGCCCCAATCATCAGCTGCCGCTGGTCGTAGCGGTCAATCAGACTGCCTGACCAGAACTTGGTGCATACCGAGGCAATTGGCGAGATAATCCACAAGCCTGCGACTGCCGCCGGGGACTGTGTCATGTTAAGCACCATCAAATTAATGGCCACAATGTAGATAAAATCCCCCAGATTGGATATGCCTACTCCGCCCAGCAGCAAGCCGGCATGTTTCCACCCACCTGATTCGGCACCCTTTCCTTTCCCTTGATCACGATCATTGCTCATCCATCATATCCCTCCCGGATTCATTCCTTAAATTATTCAATGCGCTAATTTAAAACCCAATAATTGTATTATCTCCTATTTGATTCTTTTTCGCAGTAAAAAAAATGGACAATACCTGCGTCGATCATCATATTTCGCAGGGCTTACCGTACAAAAAAGACCGCCATTAATCTGGCAGTCCCAAGTCGGTTTAATCCAAGCTGCTTTTCTATATCATTTTTGGGTCAAATCCGAAGCCTGCCGAAACCATTCATTTACGGCATAAGCCTGACCATATTCCAGGAATATGGCTTTGAAGCCGCCTCGATTCACCATCAGCCTCGCCCGAACGGATAACAAGGACTTGCTTCGCTGTCTTCGGGTAGCCACCGTATCCACTGTGACCACATGAGGCCGGCGCATCAGTGCTGTTCTGCGGGAGATGGCCCGGTGGCGAATGGTTAGCAGCTTGCCCTGAATGCTCAGCCCTTCATCCTTGAAGCACCCGTACCCCCAGACAGCACATAAGGGAATAAGGAGAAATAGAAATGCACCCACCGGGCCCAGAAACACCGTCCCCGCTGTTCCCAGTAGGGCTGCGCCAAGCAGTTTCCAGCGCAAGAATAACCAGCGAGCTCGGTCCGGTGGTCTGTTGGCGGGTGGCTGCATGACGAATTGCGGTACAATTCGGGCAAGCAGCTCATTGACATCGCGGAGCGGCAGCAGCGGATGAAGCATCATTTTTTTCTCCGTCTCTGAAGTCAAAACATAAATCTCCACCTCGGCATAACCAAACGGCTGTCGCAGCAGTCCCTCCCTGATCTCTACCGCCTGGACCTTCCCTGGAGAGAACACATGCTTCTTTCGGTCGAGCAATCCGGAAACTATCGTAATATTACCGCCTTCCTGCTCCACTGTGAATCCGGCATACTTTATCGTGAACAGGACAGCAGACAAGATCCAGGCCAGCAAAAACATGACAGGAACAAGTCCGAGCCACCAGATCGCCGGCAGCTGTCCAGCCCGCTCAACCAAGCTGCTGTAGAAGTGCGCAGGGAGCAGATCATCCGCGAAGGAATAAACCCCCGTACCGAATACGACGACGAGCGGCAAATTCATCGTGGTCAGCGCTCCGGCAAACAGTCTTCCGGCTGACAGCCCCAGCAGAACTTCCCGTTCTGGCTGCATAAGCGTAGCGGATGCCTGGATGTGTTTCTCCTTTTGCTCAGGAGATTCTCCCTCTTCATCAGAGTTAAGATCTTCAGCATGTTCAGCTGGGAGAGGTGCTTCCGCTTTCTTCACAGCCTCATTCCGTTTCTGATACAACCACTGCTCTATCCGTTCGGCCTCCGCAACTGCCAGAGCAGGTAATACACCATCGGCCTCTTTGCTGCCGCCCGGCGTCTCAATCTTGAGCTGGGCTAGCCGGAGCAAGCGCTGAATCAGAGGCTACTGTGTCTGGATGGAGTGAATACGGCTGAAATAGATCGATTTCTCCTCCCGGACAAAGATGCCCTGACGCAGCACAATCCGATCATCCTGAAGCGTGTAGCTGAATTTACGCCATTTAAACCACCCATACAGAATAATAGGAAGCGTAAATAGAACAAGGACAGCAGCATAACCATACCAGGGAAATTTGCTCCAGTTCACACCTTTGATGATGAGTAGAACGAGGATGGGAATGATGGACTTCATTACGCTAAAAAAGGGAAATAACATGTACAGCTTATGTAGATGCTTGGGTTCATTCATCGGGATCTTCCACCTTCGCCAGATGTCCGATACTGCGCTTCAATTGCTCTGCTTCCTCTCTTTCCAGTCCGGCGATATGGAGTGTGGCTGCGGCAGTAACGATGCTGACCTTGGCAAGTCCATACTTTCGCAGCAGCGGACCGCTCTCCAGTTCCACCTGCTGTACACGCGTCATCGGCACAATCGTATCCGTATGCCATAACCAGCCGGAATGAATCTCCACTTCATCCTCAGCCACCCGAAAACTAAAGTGTCGGTGTCGCAAGCCGGGCAAAATCCATGTGTACCAGACCAGTGAAATAACAAAAAGCCCTAAGCCAAACCAGCCCGGCCACAGCACCCAGTCTCTAACCCATGCGATTATCAGATATCCAGCAGCCAAAAGAGTCAACAGCCCATTGACCATAAGGGCCGTCAGGGCTGTAGCTTGTTTGGCTTTGGGGTGGAGACGTCGCAGTTCTCCGTTGTTAACCTCTGTGTAATCCATTGCGTGACTCACACTCTCCTACCATTCAAAATTAAGGCTGATTAGGAAGCTTCAGATCCTTCGCCCAAGCCTGAAGCTTCTCCTTCGTCCATTCCCCGTTCTCACCCATGATGGAGTAACGCAACCCATTTTCAGTCCATGATATGTTTCGTATGCTCTTCATATACGAACCCTCGGTATCCCGAACCTCCACCTTGGACTCATCAGGCAGCATTGTATCATCCACATTTTCATCCGGTGCCTTGAATACGGACAGACTCACTTCAACCTTGTCGTTGTTGACGTAATACAAAGTCACTTCATCCCTGCCCAACTCTCCGCTTGATGAAAACATCTCGACCCGAGACAGCTCAAGCTCACCGCTCATATCCTGTAAAAAGGGTTGGCCCAACGCTTGTTCGGCTTCTTCCAGACTCACTTCCGAACGCTGGCTCAGATCGTTCAGATCTTTCACTTCCACTTCTTCGGGAATGTCGATTACGAACGTATCCTCCGAAAATTCGGGATCATATTGAATCGGATCATAGACCATTTCTGACTTTTCATCACCATATGTGCTGATGACTTTAACAATCATCCACGTTTTGGGGTCAACCCAATATTCGGAGGAGATGGATAAGGTGCCATTCTCTTTCGGCATCAGCTTGATGTGAATGACCTCTTGTCCGTGAAGCTCTTCCTGTCCCATCATATCCACATCATGGGAATCCCGCAACCGTTCCAGCTGATCCACCAGCATCTGCTTTTGAGTCTGTTCTGGCTGTTGTCCCGTGGCAGCTACGTTCATCGAATAGGCCGTACCGGTCTCTTTTTCGTAAATGGTGATATCTGTTCCGTTATTGACCGCGTAGCTGATATGGCCATTCTCCTCTGTTTCGGTGCGCTTACGCCCGGTCTCTCCGTCAACCCATTCCTTAATGTGCATGGTGTGACTCAATTTATCATCTGACCACACTTTCATTACACCTTCGGCATAGTAGGAAGCGGGCTTCGTTTCTGCAGTGACAACCTTCTCGATCATCTCATCACCAGACAGGCCAACCAGATCCTTCTCAGCGCAGCCTCCGAGCAGTGACCCCGCAAGTAGCGCTGTACCGAGCATCATCCAACCTTTTTTCATCATTATCGTTCATCCTCTCTCATTCGTTTAAGGGCATTACAACTCGGGCAATCGGCATGCAGCCAGCGTGCCATATCCTTCAGCCGACCACATGCGCATCTCACCTCCATGCTTGATCGCAATCCGTTTGGCTATGCTTAATCCGAGACCCGAACTGCCCGCATACGCCTTCTCTTCCTGATTCTGATGTTGAACATAGGGTTCGAAAATACGATCCAGCTGTTCTTCGGGAATAGCAGTCCCTTCATTTTGCACCAGAATTAATGTTGCCCCCGTTCTGTACTCATTCAGCTCCTGCGCCAGTGTTGGAATAACCCATTCCGGCAGCGGCTGATCTGAAGCAATCACACCCAGACCCATCAAACCGTTCTGGCTTGTATGACGCAGGGCATTGTTGATCAAATTATCTGTCAGACGCATCAGTTGTTCGGGATGAAGCCGGTAAAGGCGGTCCGTGCGGACAGCCGTTCTCACCTCAATCTGTCCACGCTCGGCAAGTCCCCCGTAACTTCCAAGCAGCATATCGAAGAACTCTTCTCCTTCCACCTCCACCATGGCCATCTCCAATTCACTGGAACCCAGCGCCGTATACATTTCAAGTTCACCAATCATGTGTTTCATCCGTTCCACATTACCATACAGCACATCCCGGTAGTCCCGTCTCTCTGACGGCTCCAGCGGAGCATTCACACTGAGTGCCTCCGCATAGGCACTGATGGACATTAATGGTGTCTTCAGATCATGAGACAGCGAAGCGACCATGAGCTCTTTCTCTTTTTGCTCCTTCTCCACCTCTGCCTGAGTCTGCCTGACTTTCTCCTGCATGGCATCAAATTGCTCCAGCAGCATGCCCATTTCATCCCGACGTGCAGGCACGCTATCTACGGGGACCTCACCCCGCGCAAACGCATGCATTCGGCCCATCAGATGTCTCATCGGACGGAAGAGCTTTCTGGATAGCAGCCAGAGCACGGTGCCATATAACAAGATGAAGAAAATACCAGCGAACCCAACGACCCAGGCTGTCCGAACCGAGATGCCCTCCAGCCACTCTCCGCGAAGCATGGTAATCTCGTAAATGCCAATCAGTTCACCCTTTTCCCATACCGGCTTTTTCAGCGTAAACGTGCGATGACGAATCTGCATGTCGTACAGATCACGATATAATTCCGAACCCCTTACGGTATAAGCTCCGGCAGCCCACGTATCCCCACCGGATGTATACACCCGGATCCCTGAAGGCAGATAGAGGTCAACGTTCACTTGATCACTAACCAGCTCGGAGAGCGAAGCATAGGCATCCGAAGATTGCAGACGGTACAGGCCCGGATCGGACAACCTCTTTTCAATGGGGGCAAGCCGCCCGGTTAATTCTACATATTCCGCTACGGAGCGCTGGTCATTATAGTAGTTGTATAGGGAGAAGAGTGCCCAGCCCGCAGCGACAGGAAGCAGCATCACAATGAGAAAAGCAACCATCAACCAGTACTTCAGCTTCATTCTGCTATATCTCCTATAAATCGGTATCCGCTGCCCCACACGGTCTGAATCCAGCGTGGTTGATGTGGTTCGTCGCCCAGTTTGGCCCGCAGGCTTTTGACATGGACGGTAACCGTACCTGAGCTTCCTGCTGCCGGCTGGTTCCACACATGTTCGTACAGCTCCGCTTTGGTGAATGCACGGCCCGGATGAGAGGCGAGCAGCGTGAGCAAAGCCCACTCCTTGCCCGTCAGTACGACATCTTCCCCGTGAACCTGCACCTGTTGATTCAATGGGTTGATCGCCAAGCCGTCGTTGTACGCTTGATGGGTTGCTTCCGGCTTGATGCCCTGATATCGGCGATATCTGCTCAGGTGGGATTCAATACGGGCTGTAAGCTCCGCCAGGCTGAACGGCTTGGTAATATAATCGTCAGCGCCCAGACCAAGCCCTCTAACCTTGCTCTCCTCTTCGATGCGTGCACTCATCATGAGCAGCGGAACGTCGCTGATCAGCCGGATATTTTTACATACCGTGAACCCGTCCATCTCCGGCAGCATCAGATCGAGCAGGACCAGCTGATAGGTCCCCTTCCTGAAATCTTCCCAGCTCTCCAGGCCGCTCGAAGCCCAGGTCACCCCATATCCCTCACGCCGAAGATGGTCCATCAAAATGCGGGCAATTTCCGGATCATCCTCCACCAGCAGTATGTTCACGTTGTCTCTCATCGCTGCTTCATCCTCCCATGACTGTATTGTAACGAAATACATCTTTCTCTCCGCAGAGTTTATACTTTCTTCATAAATGGTTCTTGAAGCAAAAAAGCCAAGAGTATACAAAAAGAGCCCCCTGAGTTCAGGACGCCCCAATTATATTGGCTCAAGCATGTGGTCATAATGTTGTGATGTCGTGATGCCTTCATTACTGTATTAAATAGCAATCTTATAATTCATAGAAGATACTGTGGTTCTCGACGTAGGGTCTGCAATATTTGCTGCAGAGCTTCGGCATCCGATCCTTCATCCATTCATGTCTGGACTCGTTGGCCATCTGGAAGGCATAGTAACCGAACGTAAAAATGAGCATGAATCCTTCCATCAGCCTGATTTCTTGTTCGGTAAGCGGAGCTGTTTGTTTGGTATAACCCGACAGGAAGATATCCCGTTCTTCCCGATTGAAGATCAAGGCTGCACCTGCAGCATCGAAAAGATAATAGCCATCACCATATAAGCAAAAGTCGATCATGGAGATTCCGTGTTCCGTCACCAGCAGATTCCCCCGGGTGATGTCACCATGAATCACTCCCCATGTCTCTGGGCGAGTAGGATATGCTTCCAGCTGGTTGTTGATATTCGCAAATGTCTCACGTATTAAGGCAAAGTCCTCAGGTGTAAATATGCCCAATCTGACACCTTCCTCAAGCTGCCCAAGCATGTTTAGATTTTCCTTGATACTGCCATATGATGGACGAACTTCAGTCTGGCCTGTCCAGCCCTCCTTCACTTCTGGTCCGTTGCTGGTTGGTCCAGATGTATCCTTCATACGACCATAGTGGTGAAGTGTCTGCATCTGTATTCCCAAGTCATGAATCTGCTCTCTTGTCAGCTGCTCTCCTTGCTGAATGTCCCTGCCTTCAATCCATTCCAGCATGGTGCAGCAGATTTCCTCCCCGCCTTCCAGGAAGCAGACGGTAACCCAATCTCCCGACAGATTACGAACAGGGTGCTGCACGCGTAGATCAGTCGTTGAATTTAATTCATGAAGGAGATTCATCTCCGCTTCCAGCGCCGGACGTGTATGTTGAATACCGGTCATGCTTGCATAAGCAGCTTTATGTATACGCAGCAGATACTTCTGTCCACTTGCTTCGTCCATAATATGATATGTCAGGTTCTCATTGTGACGGATAAAGGAGGCAACGGGCTTCCTTAAGGGATAATGTGTTATCGCATCCGTTACCAAGCTGTCCAGGAATCGTTCGTGGTCCGTTGTTATCATCAACATCTCCTTCAGAATTCTAGATATTCAACTTGTCATCTCTACCTTCAGAAATATAGATCAGATCAGTGCTACTCATTATCTTGTAACTCTGGTTATCGTAGCATGATTGTTTTTGTTATGGCAAACTCTACCATTCCTAAAATATAAAAAGCATAACCCCATACGTTGCCGTTTGGGTGTTATGCTTTCTTCTCTGTTTATGACTCTATATTATACTCCATCCAATGTCATGCACTTTCCTTAACCGAAACGTCCCATAATGTACTCTTGCGTCAAACGGTTGTCGGGGTTGGTGAAAATATGTTCCGTATCCCCGTGTTCAATCATGCTTCCCAGATAAAAATACGCTGTATAATCCGAGATGCGTGCTGCTTGCTGCATATTATGGGTTACGATTACGATTCGGAGATCCTTCTTAAGCTCGGAAATGAGTTCCTCCACTTTACCCGTTGATACCGGGTCCAGCGCGGATGCAGGCTCATCGAGCAACAAAATCTGAGGATCAACAGACAGTGCGCGGGCAATACACAGACGCTGTTGTTGTCCACCAGAGAGAGACAGGGCCGACTCATTCAGTCGATCCTTCACTTCATCCCACAGCGCGGCGCGGCGCAAGCTTTTCTCCACGATTTCATCCAGTGCCTTCTTGCCTTTGATACCGCGGTAGCGGGGGCCAAACGCGATATTGTTATAGATGGACTTATGAAATGGGTTTGGCTTCTGCCACACCATGCCGATTTTCTGGCGCAATTTGATCACGTCGGTGCCTGGCTCGTTCAGGTCTTTACCATCCATCCAGATGTGCCCCTCTGTGCGGGAACCGGAAATCTCATCGTTCATGCGGTTGAGGGACCGCAAAAACGTGGATTTACCGCAACCGGAAGGTCCGATCAGCGCTGTAACGCTGGCTTCAGGAAACGCAAGGCTGATCTGCTTGACTGCCTGGAAATGCCCATAATATATGCTTAACTGTTCCGTACCAAAAGGTATGGCCATGTTGGTTCCTCCTTATTTCGAAGCTGTCATGCGGCGGTATACAACCCGGCCGATCCAGCGCGCACTCAGATTGAACGCCAGTACAAGGATAACAAGCACCGCAGATGCTCCGGCTGCCACTTCCTTGGAATCTGGCCCGATGCCTTCACTGTTGACTTTCCAGATATGAACGGCAAGTGTCTCTGCCGGACGGAATGGGTTAAGCGGCGATCTTGGGCTTGTCGGATTCCAATCCGTGAAGTCCAGCGGCGGACTGCTCATCCCTGCCGTAAACATCAGGGCTGCCGCTTCACCGAAGATCCGGCCGGAAGCCAGGATTGTACCTGTAATCAAGCTTGGCAGCGCCACAGGCAGCAGGATGGACGTGATGATCTTCCATTTGGACAGGCCCAGTGCCAGGCCCGCTTCCTTCTGTTCCTTCGGAACGGCCCGGAAAGCCTGCTCCGTTGTCCGCACCATCAGCGGCAGATTGAATATCGCGAGCGCCATGGCACCCGAGATCAGGGAGAAGCCTAGGCCGAACGTATTTACAATCAATAAGAGACCAAACAAACCGATAACGATCGACGGGAATGAGGACAATACCTCAACAACCAATCGGATAAAACTTGTAATTTTGCCTGGCTTCGCATACTCCGCCATATAGATTCCTCCGCCCCAACCGAGCGGAATAGTGATAATGAGCGTTAAGATTAACAGGAAGATGGAGTTAAAGAGCTGTGGTCCAATCCCGCCGCCCCCTTTGAGCAGCTGCGGTGCACTCGTCAGGAAGTGCCAGTTGATTTGCCCTACTCCCCGGAACAGGATGAATCCCAGCAAACCGAGCAGCAATACCACGATGAACAAGGCCAAAACAACTATGACGGATGTAGCAATTTTATCGACCGTTTTTGCCTTCATTTTCATACCCGGTTTCTCCTTTCGAGCAAACGAACCAGAATGACGAATACAAACGTCATTACAAGCAGGACAAGCGCCATACTCCAGAGCGCATTATTATGAACTGAACCCATTGTGGTGTTACCCATACTCAGGGTGATTACACTTGTTAATGTAGAAGCTGATTCAAGCAAGGATGTCGGTACATGCGGTGCATTACCGATAACCATCTGTACAGCGAGTGCTTCACCGAAGGCACGAGCCATACCCAGAACGATCCCTGTCAGCAAAGCTGGCAGAACCGTTGGAATAATTACGCGGTAGATCGTCTGCCAGCGCGTAGCGCCCAGAGCATAGGACGATTCACGCAAACCTTTGGGCAGAGCAGACAGAGCATCGGCCATAATGCTTGTTACGGTAGGCAGAATCATTACGGATAGAACTAGACATCCGGCTGCAATCCCGATGCCGGCTCCGCCGAAGATGCTGCGCAATAGAGGCACGATAACACTCAGACCGATAAAACCGTAAACGACAGACGGAATACCGGACAACAATTCAATGGCAGGCTGCAGTATCTTTTTCCCTTTACCCGGCACGATCTCCGTCATAAAGAGTGCTGCACATAAACTGAGCGGGCTTGCAATCAAAGCGGCCAGCAGGGTGGTTGTGAAGGAACCGGTGATGAACGGTAATGCTCCATAGGCTGCTGGTTCTGATGATGGACTCCACGTTTTGCCGAACAGGAATTCACTCAGGCTCACACCATCCTTAAAAAAGGTGGAGAGACCCTTGGACGCCACAAAATAAACGATGGAAAACATGACAACGATCAACAATACGACACAAATCGACGTATAGATGCGTCCTGTCCATTCTTCCCAGAAATGTTTCTCTCTCAAGGGCCGGCGTGACTTGATCTTGCTGTTCATTACCGTCCCCCCTTCGGTCTGTTCCATAACAACCATCCTTCTATAATAGATTAATGTAAAATATGGGATTATTTCAGTTCAAACCGCGCAAAGAGGCAGGACCTTAGTCCGCCTCTCTCGCTGTATGAGCAAGTTCAAAGATTATTGAGTCAGGTTACCTGCTGCATCGCGTTTTACTTTCATGCCGGATACCGGAATGTAACCCAGTTCCGTTACATCATTTTGTTGAATTTCGTCACTCAGCATGTAGTCGAGGAATGCTTTTGTAGCTGCATCCGGCTCACCTTTCGTGTACATGTGCTGGTAAGCCCATACTGGATATGTTCCAGATTCTACGTTCTCAACGGTTGCTTCAACGCCTTCGTATTTCAATACTTGCAGGCTGTCATCGAGGTAAGACAGTGCCAGGTAACCAATTGCACCTGGAGTCTCGGATACAAGCTTCTTCACTGTACCTGAGGAATCTTCTTGGATGGAACCTTGGATATCTTCTACTTTTGTTCCCAGAGCGAATTTCTCAAATGTTGCACGAGTACCGGAGCTGCTTGGACGGTTAACGATAACGATTGCTTGGTCTGCACCACCAACGTCTTTCCAGTTTGTGATTTTACCGGAGAAGATGTCGATCAATTGTTGTTTCGTCAGATCTTCCACACCTGCATCTTTGTTGCTTACTGGTGCGATCGCCACTACTGCTACTTGGTGGTCAACCAGTTCTTTTGCTTTTGCTTCATCTTCCAGCTTCTCTTCTGCAAATACGTCGGAGTTACCGATTGTAGCTTGTCCGTCGGATACTTGAGTCAAACCCGTACCACTACCGCCACCTTGCACTTGCACTGTTACATTTTTATATTCATCAACTGCCATAAATTTTTGTCCAGCTTGATCTACCAGAGGTTGCAGTGCTGTTGAACCAACAGCCAGGATGTTTCCGCTAAGCTCAGCAGCTGTTTCTGTTCCGCCTGCTCCTGAACCATTGCTTGTAGCGCCCTCTGTACCAGCGTCATTTTTGGATCCGCATGCTGCGAGTACCAGTACGAACGTTAAGGTCATCAAAATAAACGGCAACTTTTTAAACATGTTTTGTTTTCCTCCCCCAATGTAGTGATGGCGTTTTGTGAATTTGTTTGTTCACCATCAACTCTTTTATCATTGTAGTTTCGGTATGTCATCTCAAAATCAATGTTTTGTAAACGCAATGTTAAAATTATGGGCGGTGTTTTGAAATAACTGGAAGGCAAATAACTCCATGAGCGACCGTTTCGGTTACGGATCGTTCTTCCGATCGCTGTATTGGCTCAGCCTCACGTAAATTACATCGTGCCACTACGCTGACAGAACAATCTTCCGATCGCTGTTATCCCCGGATTTCATTATTTTTCCCTTTGGTAAAAATCCGGTGATAAACGCGAACGCTTCGCTTCTACAGATTATTGCTGTCCTCTCCGTTCCAATGTAATGTAAAAAAACTTCAAGCAGCAGGCCAGCGCTTCTTCAGAATCGATTCCGTCCCCTCCGCTGCTTCGGTGTTGTATGGTCGCTTCCAGACGTTCCAATCCACCGCCTGGGGAGAGGTGAGAAAATACAAAAAGACCAGCCAATAAAAGGCTGGTCTTTTTGTAAATACTTTTTGTTAATGATATTTAAACTTCATATATAGAAGAAAATAAAAAAACTGCCTTCTCAAGTGCATGGCACCTGAGATAAGCAGCCTTTTCTACTAATTCAAAATCCACAGCCACAGGGCCAGTCCAGCCAAGGTAATCAACAATGTCGGGATCGTCAGGATTACACCTGCCTTGAAATAATATCCCCACGTAATCTTTACACCCTTCCGCGACAACACATGCAGCCAGAGCAATGTGGCAAGTGAACCGATCGGCGTCATTTTGGGACCCAGATCAGATCCAATCACGTTGGCATAGATCAACGCTTCTCGAACAATGCCTTCCGTATGTGCATCCTGGATGGCCAGTGCGTTAATTAACACGGTTGGTAGATTATTCATCACCGACGATAACACCGCTGCAATCAATCCCATGCCCACTGATGCAGCCAGCAGGCCATGCTCTGCTATGGCATCCAGCCAGCGGCTCAGATAATCTGTTAACCCAGCATTACGCAGTCCGTATACAACGATGTACATGCCTACCGAGAAGACCACAATGGACCAAGGCGCTTCCTTGACAACACGTTTCAGGTCAACCGCTTCACTCTTGCGTGCCAATATGGCGAATAGCAGAGCGACGGCGCCCACGATAACCGATACCGGGATCGGCAGAAACTCACTTGAGACGTAGGCTATCAAAAGCAGTGCAAGCATATACCAGGCAATACGGAACATCCGCGGATCGCGAATGGCTTCCTGGGGATCGCGAGCGGCGGAGATGTCGTAGCGATGAGGGATACTTTTACGATAAAACAGATACAGCATTCCTGTACTCGCTACCATGGAAAAGATATTGGGAACAATCATCCGCACAGCATACTCCACAAACGTAATTCCAAAATAATCGGCTGACACAATATTCACCAGGTTGCTGACAATCAGCGGCAGTGACGTGGTATCGGCAATAAACCCGCTTGCCATGACAAATGCAAGTACCATGCGTTCATCGAATTTCAGCGCACGCACCATGGCGAGAACAATCGGAGTCAGAATAAGCGCCGCGCCATCGTTGGCAAATAAAGCAGACACTGCTGCTCCGAGCAATATGGAATAGATGAATAGTCTGCGTCCATTCCCTCCAGCAAGTCTCGCCATATGAAGTGCAGCCCATTCGAAGAACCCGGTCTCATCCAGAATCAGTGAAATCATAATGATGCCGACAAATGCCAGTGTTGCATTCCATACGATGGATGCCACATCGGAGGCATCATTCAGACTGACGACACCACATAGCAGGGCGAGCACGGCTCCACCTGAAGCAGACCAGCCAATCCCCAGTCCACGAGGCTGCCAGATCACCAGCGCAACGGTTAATGCAAAAATTAGTATAGCTACGTATGTCATAAATCCTCCTGTACTTCACCCTATTACTACTATTATAAATACACCGCAATCTAAGAGAAAAACCAACGATATAGTTATACAGGGCAACAGGAGGATTGTCTATCTTTATTTTATTCTATGAACAAGTAATATCACCGGGTTATGCCTGGTCCTTGTTTTTCGGCGTATCTTCCACCATTTTGAACATGCCCAGCAGGCCTTGCAATTGTTCCGCCATACTGTTCAGATGTGCGGATGATGACGCAATCTCTTCTACAGATGCCAGCTGTTCCTCAGAGGAAGCCGATACGGATTCCGTATTCGCAGCACTCTCCTGGGTTACGACAGAAATATCATTCATGGCTTGGGCAACACGAGCCGCTCCTTCTTCCAGCTGCTTCGTTGTTTGAGACAGATCATCGAGCGTATGGGCTGCATCTTCAACGGCCACACGAATCTGTGCGAATGATTGGCCCGAAGTATTTACTGCCTGAATGCCATCCTCTACCCGGGTCTGGGCAGCTGTCATGGCATCCATAGCGGCATCCATATCCAGACGGATATTATGAACGAGTTCACCGATTTGCGCTGCAGAGCTGCCGGATTCTTCTGCCAGTTTCCGAACCTCACCTGCTACGACTGCGAATCCACGACCAGCATCCCCCGCTCTCGCCGCTTCAATGGACGCGTTCAGTGCAAGCAGGTTGGTCTGTTTGGAGATGGTGGCGATGACATTAACCATGTTTCCGATTTCTGTCGACCGCGCATTCAATGACTGAACCACCACCGCCAGCTGTTCCACCGTCTCCTGAATGCTGCTCATCTGATCCATGGCCTGTCCCGCTGCTTCATTACCGGAATAAGCTGCTCCGGATGTATTCCGCATGTTCTGCGTAATGGATTGCACACGTTCAGACATCATGCGGACATCTTCGACCATACGACTCATCTGGCCCGATCCGTCCGTCACGCTCTTCACCTGCTGCTCTGCACCTTCCGCAAGTTCCTGAATTGAAAGGGTCGAATGCTCAATGGCTTTGGTCGTTTGCTCCGCACTCGCCGACAATTCCTGAGAGGAAGCCGATACCTGCTCCGTCGTCTCCTGTACACCCAGAATCATCATACGAAGGTTATCTACCATTCGCTCAAAATACTTGGCGAGATCACCGACTTCATCTTTTCGTCCGGTTTCCATCTTGACCGTCAGATCCCCTTTGCTCACAGCACGAGCAGACTCCTGCAGACGCCGGATTGGACGCAGCATGGAACGTGTAAACCAGAGTATGAATATTAGCGTGAGGAAGGTCGCAGCCAGAATGACGATTAAGGTTGCCATCCGAATGTCTTTACTGGCATGGGACAATTCACTTTGGAACATCGTTCCGCCAATCTTCCAGCCCGTAGCTTCATTGGTGGAGAAGATCATCATTTTGGAATCACCATTGTAGGTGTAATCGAACGATCCCTCTTGTTCTGCAAACATGGGGTCCAAAGCCTCTGACGTTTCTTGCGTGCCAGATTCCACCACAGGTGAGGAGATATAATTTCTCTCCGGATCCATAATAATAACGTACCCTTCCTTGCCCACCTTAATGGAAGCCTGTTCGCTAAGTTCCGTTAGATCCAAAGACAGACCTACTACACCAGATTGATCTTCCAGTGTTTTGGAGATAAACACAACCGTTACTCCATCCGTATTCTTGGACACGGCCGACACAGCGGGATTGCCCGGGTTGGCCATCGCCAGCTTGTACCATTCCCGCTCCCTTGGATCATAGTTGGACCCTTGTGCACTGCCGGTTGTTTCTTTCCCCCTAACCATGGTTCCATCTTCAGTTCCTACAAATATATTCAACGCGTCGGGATGCAATCCGACATACTGCTGTAACTTCACTTCCACTTCAGAAATACCACTATCCTCATTAAGCATGTCTGTCCGAATGGAATCGGCAAAATAATTGATATCGTGAATCTTCGCATTGACATGGGTTTCAATAATTGAATTCGTCGTGCTTACACTTTGTTTGGCACTATCCATCAGTTGACCTTCTACCGTGCGATCGGCAATCAACAGTGTGATCATTCCAATGATCAAACTAGGCACGAGCAATACGGCCAGAAAGGATACCAGCAATTTATTTCGTATACTCCAGACAAAGCCCTTTTTCTTGTTCTTCTTCTTTTTTGCTTTATTTTCTTTCTGTTTGACTGGTTTGGCAGCCTTTTTCGCTTGCCCTTGGTCCAGATTCTCCCCCATCTGCTTTTCCCCCTCTAAAAAGTTCAATCCTTCTTTGTTTGTATGTTGGACCCTCTCCATGTCTACCTTAACCCTTCTCTTCATACCAAATCTTCGCGATAGGGTTATCTTATATATCGGATTAAGTTCAAATTTATTTGATTACAATAATTTACATGACATGTCAAACAAGCCACTCCGCTAATTGGAAGTGACTTGTTTATATGTACACATTAAAAAGGCATTTATCTAGGCGGATGTTTGACGGTATGGGCCCTGTGGCGGCTTGGGCGACGGTTTGCCAAAGTAGTATCCCTGAGCCAGCTCGATCCCTATGGAGCGACAAAAATCGAATTCCTCCATGCGTTCGATGCCTTCAGCAAGCACACGTCCCCCGAATCGGCGTGACATCTGCACAATATCCATAATTTGCTGTTGTTTCACCGGGTCACGATCACACTGATCAATCAGACTGCGATCAATTTTAACAAAATCAGGCTCCAGCCGATTCATTAATTCGATGGTCGAATACCCTGCCCCAACATCATCCAGTGCTACCGACATTCCATGGGAACGATACACCGAAAAAATATGCTGGAGAATGGACATATGCTGGATCTGTTCCGTTTCCACAACTTCAAACACAAAATCCTTGGGATCCAGCTCCAAGCGCTCAATCGCTTCAAACGTATGGGTCAGGCAAAATTCAGGATTGTATATAGAGGAGGGCAGAAAATTCACAAAGCGCTTAACACCATGAGGCAAAAAAGCTGCACTTGTTTCGATTGCTGTGATTCTTGCGGTCCGATCCAAAAAGGAATGTAAACCCGTGTCCCGGGCAACCTCAAACAAGTTATACGGGCTAAACGTCTTGCCATTTTCGGAAGGTCGAAGCAAAAACTCGAATCCGACAATCTGTTCATTGGCATCAACAATAGGCTGCATATGACTGCTGAATTGATTGTTCAAAATAATCGATACCAGATCTGCATGCTTGAATCGAGATTTCATCATCTGAAGACTAATCCAGCCTGCTTGATCCACCTGTTCATGAATTGGAGTTACCTGTACTGTAATGGATTCCGGACGGATGACTTCGAGCTTCTGTATGGCTTCCAGCCAGTTTTGTACAGATTCGGCATTCGTATAGTTCATCCATATCGCTTCATCCGAATATTCAACATGCACACCCAACGTTCTCAGCAATTCCAGCAAAACGGGGAAAACGGGACGCAGATACAGAGTACCTTGATCCTCAATTGGATAGATTGGACTGCAGCCACTGCAATTCATGTAGAACCCCCTTGCCGGTTTATGTTTCTATTTCAATTAATGTAAAAAGGTATATACCCAAAGTTTGTAAATATTATAGCATGGGTCATAAAATTAATCTCTAGTGTTTTGATGACTTCCGGTATGAACGTTTTTGCTATAGTCTTAAACATTTTTGCAGTAAAAAAGACCGCCAGTCTGTTGACTGTCGGCCTTCAGTATCCGCTATATATTAAGAAGCGGGAATTACGATTTTCTGTCCAACTTTCAATTGATGTACATTTGAAATTTTGTTGGCTGTGGCAAGCTTGCGCCAGTCCACACCATATTTCAAGCCGATGCGGTACAGGTTGTCCCCTTTTTTCACCACATATACCACTTTGCCGCTTGCTGGTTTCTCAGGTTGCGGTTCTGGTTTTGGTGTTGGGGCAGGTGTTGGTGCTGGAGCAGGCTTCGTTCCCGGTTCAGGAGTCACCGCTGCTTCTCCAGTCAATTTCAAGCCATACTCGGCAAAACCTTCGTCATTCGTACCAATGAACGACATTGCCGGGTTAGCTTCAACCAGCGCTTTGGCATCCGGAGAAGACGCAAACACCACTTCAAGATCGTTCAGTGCTGCTGCAGTTACACTTGCAGAAGGCTTAATTGGTGCCAGTGACCAGTTGCCATCCGCTGCCGGATTGATTGTTTTGTTATCACGGATATAGTCAATGATGACTTGACGGTTCTCATCCGGTGCTGCCAAAACGATACGTTTACCATCCGGGTTGGCCAGTTTGGACGAAGAAGCACGATAGTTATTCGTTGCCACGATAAACTTTTGCTCCGGATCGATCGGTTTGCCATTGAAGCTCAGATCCTTGATCCGGCTAGCCGATGCATTCACCACGGTTGCTTTGGAATCGTATTTGGCAGGCTGAGTCACATCGATTTGATACGTTACACCATCGATAACATCAAAGTTGTACGTTGGGAAATCCATGTTGATCAGCTGCTGCTGTCCACCCTTAGCCGGGTCGATCTGATTGAACTGGCCTGCAGACCATTCCAGCCATTCTTTGATTTCAGCACCGTTAACCAGAACAGCATGTACCGTATTCGGGTATACGTACAGATCCGCTACGTTTTTGATTGCGATGGTGCCTGCAGGGATATTCGTATAGTACGAAGCACCTGAACGACCGCCTGCTTTAAATGGAGCTCCTGCAGACAATACCGGGATATCTTCATACTCGGTTCCTTGCATGTGTTTCTCCACGTACCATTTCTGAGCATTCGTCACGATCTGAATGGATGGATCATCCTGAACCAACGCGAAGAAGCTGTTGATTGGAGCCGTTGTCTCTCCGACCGGACCACGTACATACTCAAGCGTACCCTCGTGCTCTTCATGAACCGCGTCGATGATCTCCTGATCTGCGTCAACCAATGGCTTTTTGTTCGCAGTGTCATAGATTGGACGTGCTTCTGTCGCGGAATCTACCACTTTCCACTTGCCATCCACCAGCTCCAGATCAAGATCAATGATTCCGAGATGATCACCCCAGAAGCCTGGCTCCACCGCTGGAACGCCATTGATGGTGCCTTTTTCAAGATCTACTCCCTTTTTGCCTTCAAAATCAGCACTTGGAAATACCTTGTGGGCATGTCCAAACAGAATCGCATTAATGCCTTCTACCTGGCTCAGGTACAGCACCGAGTTTTCCATCAGATCCGTTTGAGGGATATCTTCAAAACCGGAGTGAGGAATGGCAACGATAATGTCTGCACCTTCAGCCTTCATTTGCGGAATGAATTTCTTGGCCGTAGCAATAATATCCTTGGCAATGACCTTGCCTTCCAGATTAGCACTGTCCCACTGCATGATTTGTGGCGGTACGAATCCAATAACACCCACTTTGATCGTGTGCTCTTTACCGCTCTCATCCGTTACTTTTTTGTCCAAAATTTCATAAGGTGTGAAGTAATTCTTGTCGTTCGTTTCATCATCATCGCCGTCATCGACATAGACATTCGCATTAATATAAGGGAAGTTGGCACCCTCCAGCGTCATGTCCAGGAAATCCAGACCATAGTTAAACTCGTGGTTTCCGATGTTACCGGCATCATAATCGAGCAGGTTCATTGCTTTATATACAGGGTGAGTCTCACCCTTTTGAAGTGGATCGATTTTGGCTACATAGTCTCCGAGCGGGTTACCCTGAATCAGGTCACCATTGTCGAACAACAGGCTGTTTTTCGCTTCTTCACGGGCTTTTTTGATCAGCGTAGCTGTTTTGGCGAGTCCATATTGATCGGTCTCTTTATCGGAGTAGTAGTCGTAGTTAAGCAGATTGTCATGAATGTCCGTGGTTTCCATGATCCGCAATTTTACTTTGGCAGCATCTGCAGCCGATACTGGTACCGGAAATACTGCAAGCACGTTTAATGCAACCAATGCGGCAGTCAGGCTTGATAATACTTTTTTGTTCTTTTTCAAAATAACCCCTCCCGGTTATGTACATTGAATCATGCCATAGTGTGCAAACGAAAAGCGCAGAAATAGCATAGATTTCATGGGTTGTGCGTGCTGAAATCAAGGTCTTCACCAGCTGAATTCAGGTTAGTTTATCTCACATGAACATCTATTCATATCTGTGCGTATCGTTTACATTCCAAATCATAACGCAATGAAGCGTGGTTGAAAAGCATTATTTTTTACATTATCCGCACATAAAAGTTTGACTTTACATAATCATGCGGAATTTCGACATTATTCTCTCTTTTTTTGTTAATATATAGTTTACGAGATGTGTTAAATACGTATATTACATAACAATCACATATGTATCCATTTCCCCCTGCTCATTAGCCAGCAAAAAACCGCGAAGCCCTGCGGCCTCACGGTTTATATGTCCATCAGGATATATCCGATGATTCAGTGCTGCCAGAGAGCACTTCATTCGGTTATTTTATTGTTCCCACACCTGATGCTCATGGTCCTTGCCTGTATACTCAATACGTACTGGTGTAATATCCAAAATGACATAATTCGGATCATTCGGTCCGTCAAACCATGCTTTCAGTTCATCATTCCACACTTCTTCGCGCAGGTTTTCATTTTTGGTCACTTCACAGGTTCCTTCGATCTCAACCACTTCTTTGGAGCCACCCGCCTCATAGCCGAGCAAAAGACTGACATTCGGGTTGTTCTCCAGCTCCTCCACCTTATGCGTGCGGCGGTTCGTCGCCAAGTGAATATTCATGCCATCATTGAAAAGCGCCATATAGCGGGATTTCGGTTTACCATTTTCCACAGTTGAGAAGCTGCAAAAAGGGTTGTTTTCCAATGCCTTAACAATGTTTTGTTCGAGTTCTGACTTATTCATGGGACATGCTCCTTTCGGTTTGGGGGTAGTTTTGAAGTACATATGGGCAGTCGTTACGGTTACGGATCGTTCTTCCGATCACTGTTGTCTCTAAATTTTCTTAATTTTATTGTTGTAAGGTTATAATTCAGAGACAAACGTGACCGCTGACGCTTCTTCAGAATCGATTCCGTCCCCTTCACTGCTCCCACAGCTCTTCAAAACAGAGATAGCTAAGCCATAGGCTTACAGGACACCTCATTAAATACCCATCTTAAGGACATTTTTTGATGTTATCGAGTAAACATCGGCCTGCTTATTTATAAGTTTGTTGTGACATAAAAGCCTGTACTTATAGTGTACCCACCCCACCTATGGTGAATCCATGAATCCGTTCGTAAACGTGACAATATTGGAAAGGTTATCAGTTCATATCCCCAAGATAAATTCGCGATGGTTCATGTTTCAGCAGCATTTCGCCAATCGTTTGGGGATACAAACGGACGGAAGCCAGTTCCTCAAGGGCGATCCATTCGACCGCGACCTGATTGTCATCGGGGTTGGTGCCTTCAAATACTGTAGCATTCATATCCTTCAGACTGCATTCAAAATAAAATTCGACCTGGTGAATGTCAGCATCCCATTCGGCAAACTCATGATTCTTCCCGATGTATTCCCGGATATGAAGTAAGTCTCCCACGGTCACCGCCTGTCCGATCTCCTCCAAGCATTCGCGGGCGACCGCATCCTTCAATTCTTCACCCTTCTCCTGGCCTCCACCTGGAAAAACATAAGCTGCACCGTATTGATCCTCCAAACGGATGACGAGCAGCCTTCCATTCTGTACGATGACCGCCTTCGCGGAATTTCGTATCGGTTTCATCTGTTTATCGACTCCAATTCATTCATATGTATTGATCTCGGTCGGTTTCGATACCGAACCAATCTCAAGCATGACCTGCAGCCGATAGAGTTACCCCTTCAGCTTCAAGTAATCTGCGGATTTCTCTTGCAAAAGATAGGGCATGCTCCCCATCACCATGTATGCATATGGTTTCCGCTTTAAGGGGAACCGCTATGCCTTCCGTGGACACAACGACACCTTCATTCACCATGCGCAGCACTTGAGCCAGCGCTTGTTCTGGCTGACCAATGACTGCTCCGGCATGACTGCGGGGCGTCAATTTACCGTCCGAACCGTAAGTCCGATCAGCAAACACTTCACTTACGCTGCGCAGACCGGTACGGTCCGCCGCCTCAATCAGCGCGCTGCCTGCAAGACCATACAGGTATAGTTCTGGCCTTACGTTGTAAACCGCCTGAGCAATGGCTTCAGCAAGCCTCATATTCTCCGCGGCCATATTGTATAACGCGCCATGCGGCTTCACATGATGCATGCATCCACCGTATGCGCGTACGAAGGCATCCAGTGCCCCAATCTGGTATACGACCATGTCATAGGCTTCCTGCGGGGTTATATCCATGCTTCTCCTGCCAAAACCCTGCATATCCGGCAATCCCGGATGTGCTCCAATTGCAATCTGATGCTCCATCGCCTTTTCCACCGTGGATCGCATCGTGGCCGGATCGCCTGCATGAAATCCGCAAGCAATGTTGGCCGAAGTGATCAGCGGCAAAACCGCCTCATCCCACGGCATTCGGTATATACCGTAACTTTCGCCCAGATCACAATTAATATCTACCGTCTTCATTGGCGATCCCCCGTTTCGGTCAATCTTCTGCGGATGAACGCAGCGCTCAGCTGTAATCCGCGTTCCTGCTCCAGGAACAACTGCTGCGCTTCTTCATGTGTAATTGGCTGAAAAGCCACCCGAGTCCCAGGCCTTGCCTGAGCCAATACCGGTAAATCCACCCTGGCGACCTGTGCAATCACAGGATATCCTCCAATGGTCTGATGATCTGCCATCAGGATGATGGGCTGACCATCTGCAGGGACCTGTACTGTGCCATAGGTTACAGCTTCCGATAACCGACTCATGGGTTGCTCAAGCTCCAGCCTTGAGCCCTCCAATCGATATCCCATCCGATCCGACTGAGGAGCAATCACATATTGTTCACTATACAGTCGTTCCAGGCTTTCCCTAGTAAACTTGGAGGTATCCGCACCCGACATCACACGGATTACTGGATCCCTCTGATATAAAGGCCATTCTCTACTGGATAAGTGCCATCTTGGCCCCTTCATTTGTGATTTCTCCAGCTCCGCTTGTTCCAGCAATTGCTGGAGCATGGCTCGTGCTTCCCAAGAAGCCTCCGCAGCAGATAATATATCTCCTGCCCGCAAAGCTCTGCCTTCCAAGCCACCAATACCTGTTTTCAGGTCCGTGCTTCGGCTCCCCATGACCTCATTTACCTCTATCCCACCAGCAATGGACAGATATGCTCTCAATCCGGATCGACATCGCCCAAATTTCAATACACTTCCCGCCATTAACGCGACCGGACGCCACAGGGGAACAGGCTGATCATTCACGGTCGCCGACAGATCTGCACCACATAGAGCGATGAGGCTATTTTCATGAAATCGAAGCTCAGGACCCGTCATGGTTATTTCCATCACAGCTGCATTACGGCGATTATTCATCAGCATATTGGCTGTTCTTGCTGCAAATGTATCCATGACTCCACCCGGCTGTACCCCATGCCGTCGATATCCGTACCTTCCTTCATCCTGAACTGTAGACAACAGGCCTGGGCGAATGACCTCCATTTTCATCCTTCGCCCTCCTTCCACTCCATGTACTCCTGCTCCGTTATCGCTTCAAACCGGACCCGATCCCCTGCCTGAAGCAGGCTCGGCAGATCATGTTCAGGACGAAACAGCTTCAGAGGTGTTCGTCCGATGCAGTGCCAACCACCAGGCGTGGCTACCGGGTATATTCCGGTTTGCTCGCCGCCGATTCCGACGGTCCCAGCTTCCACTCTCAGCCTCGGAGTTGCTCTTCGGGGTGTCGCAATCCGCTTGGGTAATCCGCCAAGGTAGGGGAACCCCGGGGCAAATCCAATCATGTGGACCAGGTATTCCCCGGATGTATGAATCGCAACAACCTCATCTGGGGTCAGTTCGTTTTCACTCGCAACATACTCCAGATCAGGCCCGAATGGACCTCCGTAGCACACGGGGATTACTATGGTTCTGAATTGATTATGTACGGAATCCTCCAGCATCTCTAACCGGGACAATATCATCCTGCACACCTGTTGATATGGAGAAACTCTATGTGTTCCTTTTCCTAAAGCCGATCGAGCCGATTCTGCAACAACTATTGGATCATAAAACAGTGCAACCGACGCGAATGATGGAACCAACTCCACCAAACCCGGAAAGGAATTTCCCTCCACCCAAGCACAAACCGAGATCACTCTGCGGTGAACTTCACCCGATATTGCATCTCCGCAACGAATCATTACCCCAGCCTCACCCAGTGGAGACAGCATCTCTTCTGTCCATTCATACTTGATTTTGCTCACGCCATCTCCCCCTATTGGTAAGTTAGGATTGATCATGTTCTATTTCGAATTCAAATGCACACTGCAATTGTATAAGTCGCAGGCCCAGGACCCGGCTTTCTTTTCTATTCGGGTAATTGAGGTATTGGACAACTTCGTACTAACATCAAGCGCGGGTACCAATCCGCGGAGGGTATTACGCAGAATGGCCCCATGACTAACCACAATCACTTTCCCATTAGGATGCTCTTTGCATATATCCTCGATCGCAGCACTGCCACGCAACGTCCCAGCTTCAGCAGCTTCTCGTCCCAGCTCAAGAGTGCTCCATTCTGGGCCCCATTTGGCTATACGTTCTGCCTCCGTTGTTCCTTCCACCTGACCGCCGCCCATCTCACGCAGCCTTGGGTCCAGATGAATCTCACGAATACCCAGCCGTTCACTGATAATCTTCGCCGTCTCATGTGCACGCCCCAGATCACTCGCATAGATGGCATCCCACGATTCCGAACTCAGCCTTTCCGCAAGCAAAACCGCCTGTTCTCTCCCTTCCTGATCCAGTGGATTATCCGTCTGTCCCTGAGACCGTTTCTCCTTATTCCATGCCGTGCTTCCGTGACGTATTAATGCAAACTGTGTCATCGTGTCCCTCACTTTGTTCTATAGTAGGCGTTATTCATGCTGCCGATCATTCAATCCGTGTCTAACTCATCTGCGGTAAAATGTTTGCGTTCTTTTGGTTTGGCAAACTTGCTGCCGTTGTATACTGCTGATCCATTTCTTGGTATAGAAAGGCTGGCCCATGGTGTTTCTTTCAGCATTTTGGCTGCATAAATAATCTGTCCCACATGATACGGATAATGCGCCAATTGCCGTGTAATAGCCTCCATGACGGTATGACCTTCATTGCGAATGTATATGATCTGTGAGAGTTGTTCCGGTGCAAAAGAACGAATGGCACTCAGCAGGCAGTTCCAGCCTTCCTCCCACTTGCCCATCAGCTCTTCTCGTGTGGAGATGTCATTGACGAATTCCGCGTCTCGCGCCCGCCAAGGCTTTTCACCATCGCTTGTGAGCACATCCGTCCAGCGGGATAACATATTGCCCCACAGATGCTTCACAATAACGGCAATGCTGTTGGTATCCTCATGCCATGCCTGAAATAATTGCTCCGTCTCCAGCTGCTCCATGGCCTTCTCTCCAAGCTGCTTATAGTACAGAAATTGCTTCTCGGCTGTCTCCAGAAATACCTGATTCATATTCATATCCAATTGGCCAACACCTTTCTATATCCATAGTGAGTGCAAGGCTTGCTTTATTCGGGAAATACCAGTACGCCTTCTTCATTCGGCGGAAAAGGAATCACTTTTTTCACCGCATCGAGATTAAGCTCCCCATAAATATGAGGAAACAGTTCATTTAACTCATACAGGTCTTCATATACGAGTTCTGGCTTCAATGTTTTTTCATCAATACCCAGCAGCAGCAGATCCGTACGCCCTGCGTAATATTGCGCAGCTACCCATGGAATCTGCTCTTTGGTAGAGCAATGAATGAATCCATCCGTTTCCAGACTATCCGGTGCATACACGCTTTCCTTGGATACCTGTTCCCATACCGATTGAGAAATAATGCTGTAAATCATTGCGCCGCCTCCTTATCAATCTCTTCTATGTATCCTGTGTATCATTGCAAGTATTATAGATCATCCCGGATACGGGAGTACAATTTTTGATCCGTGAATACGCCTTTGATCTTCAATTGCTTGCGAAGCAGGCCTTCATACGACATGCCCAGTTTCTCCATGACCCGCGCCGAACCGATGTTGCCAGCATTGCATCTGCCCTCCAGCCGATTGCAGTCCAGTTCTTGAAAGCAGTAATGAACGATGGGCTGCATCGCTTCAGCAGCAATCCCCTTATTCCACTCCTTGCTTGCAATGGCATATCCCAAAGAAGCACTCTGCATAAGCTCATTGAAATGAAAAATCCCCCCGCGGCCAATCAGGCGCCCCGTGTCTTTGCGAACAAATCCCCATAGATACACAGATTTGTTCTCATAATTGTCCAAGGCCCGTTGGATGTATTGAACGGAGTCATCCACCGTCTCATGGCGGTTCCACAGACTCTGCTCGCTCACTCTGGGGTCGGAAGCAAATGCATAGTAATCCTCCGTATCGTCCAATGTAAGACGTCTAAGCAGCAGCCGCTCTGTTTCAAATTCTGGCGACTCCGCGAATAACTTTTCAATGTTCATACGAACTCCTCCTATTGCTCAGGAAATAATGGTCTATCACGAACGTGCACAGAATCCCTGCTGTATATCTGACGAGATCTATGACAAGAAAACCGTGTCCCAAAATCAAGGCACCCAACGTGGTTGAACGTACCTCATTGAGCCATGGCATCTGAATCATTTGCGAGAATTCTATTCCCCAACTAAACACGAAGCTTAATAGAAAAGCCCAAGCCTTACTTCGCCTGATCCAAACCATCCGAAATCCGAAATAGATCATGCCTGCCCACAAGGCATCTCCCGCATGTTCATGTAAGAAAACAGACAGCATATCCCCATAGCGACGGGATGCCAGCCCAGCTGCCATGGTAATGACTACCGCAATAAAGTACATATGTCTTCCTCTGATCAACATCACCTTCTCCAATGCTTACGATCCATCGGAACTAAACCGCAGTTCTCTATCTGTACAGCAATTCTATGATCTGTAGTTGGTTCTCAGATGGTAACCTGTTTTATACATCTCACTTGCCTTTTGTTTCATTTCCTCAACCTTAATGCACTTCTGAAACGACAGTACCGAGATGATCGAAAGAAAAAGATACCTAAGGTACGCCCAATCCTTCAGATCCCCGCTTGAACTTATAATTGTAGCCTTCATGCGGATCACGTCCTCTCCGTTTTTGTTTCTGGGCCCACGCAGCTTAGCCACTTATTTGCGGTGCATTCGCATTTTTGTATCTAAAAAGGGACGTATATTCTACGTCCCTCTGCTGTCTGTCTCTATGATGTCAAAAGCTATGGTCACTCGCTGGTATGAAATTAGCTTTATTTTACCGTTACCGGGATCGTCACTTTCTTGTTGTTCCACTTGGCGGTTATGCTCGTTTTGCCTTTACCCACAGCCACCACTTTGCCATTGGTTACCGTAGCTACGCCCGGCTTCGTACTGCTCCAGACTGCATTGTTGGTAACCACCGTTGTTTTGCCTGTATCATACTGCGCCATAACGGTTAGCGTTGTGCTTCCCTGCGGGGATAACACCAGCTTCTTCTGACCTGTAATCAACTTTTTGAGCAATGGAACAACCGTAACTTCTGTCTTTATTGTCTGATCTTGGTAGGTTCCTGTCAAGGTTGCATTTCCTTCAGTTAGCGTTTTGACCGTCCCGTTTTTAACGGTTGCCACTGCATTGTTCGATGAAGTCCATGTCACCTGTTTCGACAGATTAATTGTTTTTCCGTTGGCATATGTACCAATGACCTTCAGTGCCTTGGATTTCTTGATGTTCAACTGCATTGCAGTAGGAGTAACTTCCACTTTGGTAATAATGTCGGTAATGGCGACAGGCACCTTAACTGTTTCCGAGCCGTATTTGCCTTGCAACAGCACCCGGCCAGGCGTATTACCTTTGATCTTGCCGTTTTCCACGACAGCTGCTGCATTCGAAACGCTCCACACGATCTCTGATGTTACATCTTCTTCCTTGCCGCTCGCACGTACAATGCTGACTTTGGGCAGCGCACTTTCACTGCCTTTGACAAAACTATAGGATTTGGGCGATGCCTTGATGCTTTTAATTTTCTCGGAAACCTGGACAACAAGCTGCGCCTTGGCCCCATCGACTTCAGCATGAATCGTTGCCTCACCCGCTGCTACGGCCTTTACTTTACCTTTCACAATGGTTGCAACTGCTGCATTACTCGTAGACCACGTAACCCCTGCAGTCACATCCTGTTTGTTATCAAACCCTTCAACTTCTGCCATCACCTTCAGCGCAACCGTCTGTGACACACTTAACTTCTGCGGGCTGCTGTTGGTAATTTCAATGGAGGTCACGTCACCCGTAGCCGCCAGAATGTGTGATGGAGCCAAGATGGCACATACCATGATCAGTGCAAGCATTCCTCGAAGTGTTCGTTTTACTCTTTTCATTGCTATCTTCCATCTCCCATAATCCAATATTTTACTTCTATTATATTATATCGGAGATTGGATGCATAATAATGAATTTTATAGCGCCAGGATGGTCAAAAGAAGTGAGATTCGACAATTTTCCAATGCACCTCAACCTACCAAAGCCATACGACATTCACATTGAAAAGACAGAAACAGAACCTTTTTGGAAATGGTTCCGCTTCTGTCTTGCTACCAACTTATACTTTACGGTTACTCTTCACATTGAAGAGGCGATGTCAAATATTCAGCCCCACCCATATAAGGCCGCAGAGCTGCCGGAATGCGAATGCTTCCATCCTCCTGTTGGTGGTTCTCCAATAATGGAATAAGGATCCGCGGCGATGCCACGGCCGTATTGTTAAGCGTATGGCAGTACGCTAGCTGACCTTCGGCATTGCGGCAGCGAATATTCGAACGACGTGCTTGAAAGTCATGCAGGTTTGACGACGAATGGGTTTCCCCATAAGCTCCCCGGCTCGGCATCCATGTCTCAATATCGTATTGTTTATACGTTTTCTGCGACATGTCGCCTGTACATACCGCCACGACCCGATAAGGCAGTTCAAGCAGCTGCAGCAATTCCTCTGCATGTCCGGTAATTTCCTGCAGCATGCGCTCCGATTCCTCTGCATCCGGTGCACAGAGAATGACCTGTTCGACTTTCGCAAACTGATGCACCCGGTACAAACCTCGTACATCCCGTCCGCCTGACCCCACCTCACTGCGGAAACAGGTGGATGCGGCAGCCAGTTTAATCGGCTTCTGTACATCTACAATCTCATCGGCATAATACGATACGAGCGGTACCTCGGAGGTGCCAACCAGCCACTTGTCCTCACCTTCCAATTCATAGACCTGATCGCGTCCTGTCGGGAAAAACCCCGTGTTCTCAAGTGCATCCTCTCTGACCATTAGAGGCACTTCCATAGGGGTGAACCCTTGGCGCAGCAGCAGATCAAGTGCGAGCTGCTGTACCGCCCGGTGCAGAAGCAGCCCTGCTCCTTTCAGCACATAGCTTCGTGTCCCTCCGATCTTCACCCCTCGCGGGATATCAATCAGATCATGAAGCTCCCCGAGCTCCACATGGTCCTTGGCTGTGTAAGCGAATGTCGGTGTTTCCCCCACACGTCGCAGCTCCACATTATCCTCGTCCGATGCTCCAACCGGCGTATCCGGTGATACGACATTAGGCACCAGCCATTGCAGCCGGGTCACTTCCTCCTGCACGCCCGCAAGCTTCGCTTCGACCTCTTCCAGCTTCTCGTTCAGCTGTTTCACCTGAGTTCTCAATCCTTCGGCCTGTTCACGGTCCCCGGATTGCATCAATTTTCCGATATCCGCTGATAAGGTGTTCCGCATCCGGCGTCCTTCTTCTGTTTCCTGCAAAAGCGCTCTGCGCTCCTCATCCCGCTCCAGCAATGCACGAATGCTAATATTAATTTTCTTCCCGTCTGCCGCCGCCTGCACTTCATCTGCATGGGCCCGAATCCACTTCATGTCCAACATGGTCACCGTCTCCTTTGGCTAAAAAAATGCAAAGAGCGCCCTCATCCCTTGGGACGAGGAGCGCTCTGCTCGCGGTGCCACCCAACTTGCCGAATCAGGATACCCTGTTCCAGCCTCTTGGTCCGCGATAACGGGCGGTTCCGGTTAACTTGGGGATGGATTCGCTCCCCTGGCGATAACGCCTCCGAGTTGGATGCTCTTCAACGGCATGGTTCCGATCTGTAATTGTTGTGTCTCAGTATATACGAACCATGAACCACTTTGCAAGTCCTACCAAATCCTTACACATGCTGTTATGATAGACTTGTTTGCACTCGGACGCATGAACCGAAGTAGCTGACCTCAAATTGCACATAGGTATAGAAGGAGTTATCCATGAAAAAATTGTTATGGATCGGCTGTCTGTCCTATTTTCTTATCGGACTTGCACACGTGGTCCTCGGTTCCATTCTGCCTGTCGCACTAGAACATTACGGCAAAGATTACAGTCAGGGAGGAACACTGATCTTTGCCCAATTTGCCGGATTCCTGGGCGGTGTACTGTTGTCTCCTCCGTTAAATCGTCGTTTTGGCAAACGCGGCGGATTACTTATCGCTGCAGCTCTGCTATGCATCGCAGAGTTATCCTATATGCTGCTGCCTCCCTGGGGCTTTATGTTCGTCATTGCACCCGCAGCCGGTTTCGGATTCGGTATGATCGAAGCCGTAATCGGTACGATCATCATTGCTGCCATCAAAGAAAATACCGCAGTGGCAATGAGCAGGCTTGAAGTATTATTCGGTATCGGAGCCATGGTCATGCCGCTTATCGCCAGCGGTCTGATCTCGGCAGGGTACTGGCGCATGTCCTTCCTCGTCGTTGCCGTCTGTTCAGCACTGACTTTTCTCTTCTGGGCCAGAATGTCATTCGGGGAGCTGGATCCCGCACTCAGCAGGCGTCCGCCAGATGCCGCTGCTGGACACACCCATGCGATGGAAGCTTCAGATAGTGTGTCTTCATCAGGCAGTAAAACAACCAGTTCAACCTACCGAGGCCGTAATCTGGCCCTGATGATCCTATTCGTTGCATTTTTCTTTCTCTATGTCGGCACGGAGATGAGTCTTGCCAATTTCATGCCAGCCATTCTGATTGAAAAAATGAACATGAAGGAAGCTGGGGCAGCTCTCAGTGTTACCTGCTTCTGAATCGCGATGTCTGTTGGAAGACTCTTCGCCGGGTATATCGCTGAAAAGTTCCAGTATCGCGTGTACATTTTGTACAGCTGTCTGGCAGCTGTTCTGCTTATGGCTATTTTTCCGTTCACCAACCAGATCTGGTCTGCTTTTCTAATTATTCTCCTGCTTGGACTGGCGTTTTCCGGAGTTTTCTCCATTGCTCTCGTTTTTGCCAGCAAAATGCTGCCAGGAACAGAAGAGTCTACCCCCAGTATCCTGATTGCATCTGGCGGAGTCGGCGGCGCCATTCTGCCTCTGCTTACCGGTTGGAGTCTGGATCATCTGGACGTTAATCAATCCACATGGATGCTTGCGCTATTTGCTGGGGGTCTGCTTGTGATCAGCCTTGTTACTTATCAGTGGCAGAGCAGACAACGTGCAGCTTCCGTTTGATCACCGCATTGCGTTCGTATTAAATTATAAATTTACCAATTTAGCTATAATGAAAAGTGGCTCCGCAGCGTATGCTTTGGAGCCATTTTTGCTTCAATAATTGTAATGTAGACTGAAACTCATGCGGTCCAATGGTCTACATCATGATTGCCCAGGAAATAGTTTGCGGCAGGTTATTCCATTTTTGGAGTAAAAAATATCGTGAATATCTATAAGTGAACATTCTAACAATTTAAAATTAAATCTCATTTGACAACTCGGAATTAGGAATCTATCATATCCCTTAATATGTAAGAAACAATTTTCTGAACTTGGGAGGTTTTCATGATGGGTTTTCAAAAGCGTATTGACCATATCGGTATTGCTGTACGTGATCTGGAGACAACACTGCGTTTCTATACGGAGATTGTAGGACTCGAATTGAAAGACCGGGTAACTCACACGAACGGTGTCATTCAACTCGCTTTCCTTGGCTTCAATGGTAGTGATGAAACGGAGATTGAATTGATTCAGGGATACAGTGATAAACTGCCTTCGGAAGGAACGGTGCACCATTTCGCCATCCACGTGGAGGACCTTGATGCAGAATATAAGCGTATCCAGGCGACGGAGGCCGAGTTTATCGACGGGGAGATCATTACGCTGCCCAACGGCTATCGATATTTCTTCATCTATGGACCAGAAAAGGAATGGATTGAGTTTTTCCAGCGCTAAACCATATATTGCATAAGAAATATTCCATACCAGAAATAACCTGTACCCGTCTGCTTCAAACAAGTATCGATTCCGATCCGCATATCCTTCCTGATATAAGGTACATTCCCCAAAGCAATCCTCCCTTGGCTATTCCACCAGTTCCTGACTGGACACATTCCGGCCTCTGGCCTATAATTACACCTAGTAATGCCCGTAACTTCATAGTTTCCCAGGGGAGTCGGAATTGGCCGGCTGAGAGTGTATCCCATCAAGATACTAACCCTTAGACCTGATCTGGATCATGCCAGCGTAGGAATCGGAGTATATCGAATTGGCCCAGCCATGTGCTGCAGCCACCTCTCTAACGCCTGCACGCGTCCCGGATTACGGGGCGCTTTTTTTGATGGTATCTTTTTGACACAAAAAGTACGTCATCCGGATCATAGCTGGTATAAATCGAAGGATTTATGCACCATGCTTGGATATGAAGCCAAGGAGTACCCCGCGCCACTGGCCGGACCATATGAAGGAGAGAAAAAAACAAGATGAGATGGCGTAAAATGATCGGACTCCTGCTCTTGTGTATGACACTGGTCACCGTCGCTGCATGCGGCAGCAAGGAAGCAGCACCTGCAGGACAGAATGGCAGCAGCACCACTGAAAACAGCAGCGAAGGTGACAGTGCAGCATTGAAAGATGTTAAGGTCGTGCTCGACTGGACACCCAATACGAACCACACCGGGCTTTATGCCGCCGTGGATCAAGGATTTTACCAGGCAGAAGGCTTGAATGTCGAGATAGTGCAGCCGGGAGCTGGTGGTGCGGATACGATGGTAGCCTCAAACGAAGTTCCTTTTGGGGTAAGTTATCAGGAGAGCGTAACACAGGCCCGTACACAGGACGTTCCGCTCGTCTCCATTGCAGCCGTTATTCAGCATAATACGTCTGGATTCGCCTCTCCGGTGGATCGAAACATCAAATCACCCAAAGATTTCGAAGGCAAATCCTATGGCGGCTGGGGATCCCCCGTTGAAGAAGCGGTTATGCAGTCCATTATGGAAGGCGAAGGGGCCGATGTGTCCAAAGTAAAAAATATTAATATGGGCGACGCCGACTTTTTTACCGCAGTGAAACGGGACATTGATTTTGCATGGATCTTCTATGCATGGACCGGCATTGAAGCCGAGCTGCGCGGAGAACCCCTCGACATGCTGTATGTGAAGGATTATTCCGATGCGCTGGACTATTACACGCCTGTACTCGTGACGAACGAGCAGACCATTCAGAACGACCCCGAACTGGTGAAGGCATTTATGAAGGCTACTTCTGAAGGGTATCAATATGCGATTGACCATCCCGAAGAAGCTGCGGACATTTTAATCAAGGCTGTACCTGATCTCGATAAGGACCTTGTGGTGGCAAGTCAGAAATGGATGAGCCCGAAATACAAGGATGACGCTCCGCGCTGGGGTGAGCAAAAACAGGAAGTGTGGCAGAACTACACAGACTGGATGTTCAGCAAAAATCTGCTGGATGAGCAGATCGATGTGAGCAAAGCATATACGAACGAGTTTTTACCCCAATAATGTTGAATCGAAAGGAGCCGTGATCTCTCATGGCAAGCACACTGCTTAGCATTCAAGTGATTCCCAAAACGCCGAATGGCGAAAATTCGTATCCGTATGTAGATCGGGCGATCGAAGTGATCCAGCAATCCGGCTTGAAATATCAGGTTAATCCACTGGATACCACAATGGAGGGTGAACTGGAGGAACTGCTGGAAGTTGTCCGTAAAATGCATGAGGTGCTCGTGGAGGCTGGCAGTCCAAGCATCATCTCCCAGATCAAAATCGCCCATAGCCCGAACGGCTTCAGCATGGATACCCTGACGGAGAAATATCGCTAATGCATACGTACTTCAAAAGTGTATGGCCGCCCATTGTGGCGGTTATTCTCTTTATAGCCCTATGGCAGGGTGCCGTGTCCCTGTTTCATATTGAGAAATGGATGCTGCCCGCACCTTCCGACATCGCACAGGAAGCAGCCTCCCAAGCAGATCGTCTGGGCATGCATGCATGGGCGACCATTCAACTTACGTTAATTGGCTTCGCGGCCGGCACGCTGGTTGGGCTGCTGATCGCCATGGTACTGCATCTGATTCCTTTTCTGAAATCTGCCCTGTATCCTTTACTTATCCTTAGTCAAAATATACCGACAATTGCGCTCGCTCCGCTCCTGCTGATCTGGTTCGGATTCGGACTGCTGCCCAAGTTGATTACCATCATCCTGGTCTGCTTCTTTCCCGTTGCTGTCGCAGCCATGGATGGCTTGACACGTACGGATGCCGCCATGATGAATTACATGCGCATGGCGGGAGCGAGACGCGGCCCAATTTTCTGGAAGCTGGAGCTCCCGCACGCATTGCCTTCCATCTTCTCTGGTGTCAAGATTGCCGCGACTTACAGCGTCATGGGTGCCATTATTGCTGAATGGATCGGAGCCGACAAAGGGATCGGGTATTACATGATGCTTCAGAAGTCCGCTTACCGGACAGATCGTCTATTCGTTGCGATCATGATTATTGTCGCGCTCAGCCTGCTGCTCTTCCTGTTTATTGCCCTGCTGGAGAAGCTGCTCGTTCGCTGGCGACCACAGAAGCGCTGATTCGCAGCAAAAGCACTATACAAGGTTAGGAAGTGAATGTGAGATGACACTCAAATATAACGAACAGGCGCCACCTGCACCAGGCGGAAGCGCTGGAATTTCAACTCAAGAAGAATCACTCCGCACTGCTTCCGCCGCTACCTCCGATTCGGGTAAGCAGAGCCTGCCTGCACTGGAAGTTCAGGACGTCCACGCTTCTTTCCGGGAACGACGGAACAAGCTGTCTGTCCTGAACGGATTATCCCTGACCGTAGAACAGGGCGAATTCGTAGCGATCGTTGGGCCTTCCGGATGCGGCAAGAGTACGTTGTTCCATATCATTGGCGGACTGTTGAAACCCCAAACCGGCCAGGTTCTCATGAACGGACAGAATGTTACCGGGCAGCGGGGCAAAATCAGCTATATGCCGCAGCAGCCCGCTCTCTTTCCTTGGCGTACCATTGAAGACAACGTGCTGCTGGCCGGGGAAGTATCAGCACATACGCCACCCAAGGCAGAAGCGCTTGCGGAAGCACGGAAATGGCTTTCCAGCGTCGGTCTGGGCGGATTTGAACAGGCTTATCCGCACATGTTATCGGGCGGTATGCAGCAGCGGGCAGCCTTTTTACGTGCCCTGCTCAGCCCGCAGGAACTGATGCTGCTGGATGAACCCTTCAGCGCCCTCGATGCGTTGACACGCAGTGACATGCAGCGATGGCTGCTCGATATATGGGAACAAAACCGCCGATCCGTCCTGTTTATCACCCACAATATCGAAGAGGCACTGCTGCTTGCCGATCGAATCTATGTATTATCCAACCGACCTGCGACTGTGCTGCATGAGGTACATGTCCCTTTTGATCGTCCAAGACGTGAAGAAATAACGGAAGAGAAGGCTTTCCTCGAACGCAAACGGCAGATTTCGGAGTGGATGAAAGAAGAACAGAAAAAAGCCCGGCTAACTCCATAGCACGGGTTTTTCGTTATATTTTTCCAAAACGGTGATCCGCATTCATGATATTTACGTATCAACCTTCAAAAGATAAAAGATAATTAGGAGGGGCCACTTTCATGCATTCCCAAGCTTTTGCACCACTGATTGATGCTCATATCCATTTTGACAAATATACCGTGGAGGAACAGCAGCATATGCTGCAATCTTTCCCCGATCAACAGGTTGAGGCTGTCATCGCCGTTTCCATGAATATCACCTCGGCACAGGACAATCTGGAGCTGGCGAGACAGAATCCCCGATTCATCTATCCGGCTTTTGGCTTTCACTCGGAACAGCCCCTGCCATCGGCGCAGGATCAGAACCTGTTCTTCGACTGGATTGAAAAGCATATCGAACAAGCTGCAGCCATCGGGGAAGTTGGACTGCCCTACTACAATCGCCAGGAAGCAGAACAGGCAGGACTTGCTTTTGATCAGAGTGGATATATCGAGCTGCTCGAGCGGTTTATTCAACTTGCCAAGCGGCATAACAAACCCATCGTGCTTCATGCCGTTTACGAGGATGCCGATATCGCATGCGACTTGCTGGAGCAATATCAGGTCAGACGCGCCCATTTCCACTGGTTCAAGGGTTCCCGTCAAACCGTGCGGCGAATGGCGGATAACGGGTACTTCATCTCCTTCACGCCAGACATTCAGTATGAAGAGGAGATTCGTGAGCTGGCAAGACAATATCCCTCTGAACAGGTCATGGCAGAGACGGACGGACCTTGGCCCTTCGAAGGGCCGTTTCAGGGAAGAATGACACATCCCGCCATGACGAGACAGGTGATTCAGGCCTGGAGCGAGATCACGGGCATGGGAACCGATCGGGCAGCGCGTCTCTTTTACCAGAACACGAAGCGGTTCTACCGTTTACCTTAATGCACAGCACAGCTAGACGAAAAAAGGGTCAGCCGGACTTCCCGGCTGACCCTTTTCGTTGACCTTGATTAACGTTTCATAAACCCTCTGCCTTCGAGATACGATTTCATCTGCAGACGTGCCGGCTCGGTGAGACGTTTGGCCATCAATTCCGACCATGGCGTTGTACGTTCGCCATTCGTACGGGCGGCCATATAGGCTTTCGTGGTTTCGTCATAACTTTCCACACCCCGAAGCGTCTCTTCGGCATCATAGCGATTACGATGAAAAACAGCATTCAGCGGCAGACGCGGACGGATGCCGGTTTCCTGATCAGCTATACCGACACACATGCCGAAGACAGGGTATACGCCTTCCGGCAGTCCCAGCAGTTCCGTCACTTCTTCAATCTTGTTACGCAGACCCCCGATATATACAATCCCGAAACCGAGCGACTCTGCTGCCAGAGCGGCATTCTGGGAGGCAAGAGCCACATCGATCGTCGCTACCATAAAATTCTCTGTGGAATCGGCATACGACTCCTTCTCGGGATGGTGGCGCTTCGCCGCATCACTCAGTCGATACAGGTCTGCACACCACACGAGGAAAACAGGGCATTCTTCCACATAAGCCTGGTTGCCTGCCAATGCAGCGAGCTTCGATTTTAGTTCCGGTTCCGTCACGGCAACGACGCTATATGCCTGTACACTGCTGGAAGAGGAAGCCATCTGCCCGGCAGCCACGATTGTCGCAAGCTGCTCCTCGCTTACCGGATCCGGCTTGAATTTCCGCACCGAGCGGTGTTTCATCATCAATTCAATGGTTTCATTCATGTCTGTTCACTCCCAATCCTCGTAGTACGAACTCAATCGTCTGTTCAGCCAGCTTCTCTGTATCCATGTCCTCATAGTTAAACGTAAACCGTGAGTTTTTGGCACGTTTGTGTGCCAGAGCCACTCCCATGACCTGAAGCATTGCATAAGATACGGAATCAATCTGGAATACACCCTGGTCTTTGCCTTCCTGCAGCAAATCATTCACTTTGGTCCAGACCGGGTCCAGGAACCGGAATACGGTGGCCGTGCGATGAGTGTTCAGTGTAATTTCAAGCTGTACAATGTCGCTCATCTCCCAGTCCGTCATCGTGAACTTCACGACTTCACCGACAATTTTGCTGATACCCTCCACAGGGGACAAGGACTCCGCAGCCAAATCAGTCAGCATATGACCAGGAAAGAAGTGCTCAAATATCGCTTCAAACACCTTTTCCTTCCCTCCAAAATGGTACGAGACCAGTGACACATTGGCACCCGCCTCATCACAGATTTGACGAACGCTTGTCCCGTCATACCCCTGCTGTGCAAAAAGTTTTTTGGCTGCGAGCAAAATCCTCGTTTTGATATCCAATTCCGGTTCCGTCATTCCGTTCGCTCCTCTTGTCCGTTCTTATCTTGCTCCAGCTTCCGGGGCTGCAGCTAGCTGTCTCATCTATTTATTATGAAAGTTTAACTTTCAAAGCGCAAGGCATGACCATATCATGTCAGAGCTCTAACTGGTCCTTGATACACAGCAGGCACCCCGGTTGAGATCCACCGGGGTGCCTGCTCCAATACTATAGCATCTTTTACATCTGTAATATTAGCTGTTCACTTGTGCCGGGCTTGGTGCACCTGCTGGCATGCGCCGTTTTTTGAGCAAGGTCACTACCAGGGAGAGGGCAACCGCGATGACCAGAACAATCGCAACAGATCCGGCTGCCGACTGAACGCCAGGTCCACCAAGTTGAACGCTTAGAATACCTTGAACTGCGTACGTTGCAGGCAAGTACTGCCCGATACCGCTGTAGAAACCGTTGAGCAGCTCACGGGGTACCATTGCACCGGAAGATACCAATTGCAGAGACAGTGAGATGATGTTGAACAGGCTTCCTGCAGGTCCGAAGCAGATCAGGAAAAACTGCGAGAAGAACATGAACGTGCAGAGGAACAGAGCCTGGAACAACCAGAAGGCGATGAATCCTTGGGCAATCTGTCCTCCGAGCGCAACAATCAGCGATGAACCCAAAAGGGAAACAACCAGAGCAGATGCGATGTTAATCACGATTCTCGCACCAAACAGGGTCAAGCGGGAGTGGGTTGCCGAGAGCATTCCCATAGCCGTTTGCAGATTCATACCCATGATCATGGCGCCAACATAAGAAGCCAGTACCATCATCATCGGTACCATCTGATTATTCATGCCGTTCACCGGATTAATCGAAGTTGTTGTGCCTTCAACCCGGGTAGCCAGATTGGCAGCAGCATCAGCCGCCTGATCCGCAGGTGCTCCTGCAGCAGTCAGTACGGTCTGTACGCCTTGCGCAGTCGCTTGCTTATTGATTGTGTTTGTCACACTTTGGGAGACGCCCTGCATCATGCTTTTGATCGTCACCGGGTTAGCTTCGTTAATGGTGTACTTGATCTCCGCTGTGGAACCTGCAGTCTGAAGAAGCTCGTTAAAACCAGCCGGAATATTCAGCACCATATGAACCTGGTGGTGGTTCAGCTGATCCAATGCCTCAGCGGAACTGAGATCCGATACCGTATGGAAAGGCAACGTCTTAGTCAGACTATCCGCAATACCTTGGGACATCTGGCCATCTTCGTTCACAATGGCTACTGTCAATTCAGTCGTGCGGTCGTTCACGCCGGAGTATGCAGTCATCCAGATGACACTGAAGATCACTTGGAACATAAGTGCTGTTACGATCCCCACAATCACTGGCGGTTTTTTCAATAAAATGCGTAATGCCTGTAGCATAGAATAAGGTCCTCCAATATTGATTAGTTCACATTTGATTTAAACGATCGTTTGAATCAAACAATTGTTTAAATTTTAAAGGCATATGTCATTATTGTCAACTGATTTCTGAAATGTTCAGAAACATCATTCTTATTTCATAAAGTTCATTTCCTTTTTTCATAAAAAAGCAAGAAAAAGCACGGTTCACCGCAGCGAACCGCGCTTCATTACAGGCTAGCTGAAGGTAATCCTACACCTATCCCCTGCACTCTACTTTGGATTGCGTTCCAGCTTCAACCGCTGCAGACGCAGCGAATTCAATACAACCGATACGGAACTGAATGCCATGGCCGCACCAGCGAGCCAAGGGGCCAGGAAACCCACTGCAGCGATTGGAATACCAATGACGTTATAGCCAAGCGCCCAGAACAAGTTTTGCTTGATATTGCCCATGGTGCGCCGGCTCATCTCGATTGCATCCGCTATACTGTTCAGATCACCGCGCATCAGTGTGATATCTGCCGCTTCCATCGCTACGTCTGTTCCAGTCCCAATGGCCATGCCGATATCTGCTGTAGCTAGGGCAGGCGCATCATTAATGCCGTCACCAACCATTGCCACTTTCAGCCCGCTATCCTGCAGCTTCTTCACTTCGGCTGCTTTACCCTCAGGCAGGACCTCTGCCAGGACATGATGGATACCTGCTTGCTCCGCCACGGCACGTGCCGTACGCTCATTGTCTCCCGTAATCATGATGACATCGATGTTCATCGCCTGCAAACGTTGAATGGCTTCGCGTGATGTATCCTTGATTGTATCTGCCACAGCTACAATACCTGCCCAGCGGCCATCGACTGCTATCAGCATTGCTGTGCGGCCGAGCTCCTCCAGTTCATTCATCTGGCGAGCGGCTGCCTCCGTTACCTCCACATGAGCATCGGCAAGCAGCCGACGTGTTCCAACCAGAATTTCCTGTCCTTGTACTCTGGCCCGAACGCCATATCCAGGTATGTTCTCAAACTGCTCTGATTGGGACAATACGATCCCTTTGTCGCGAATTCCGGCTACGATAGCTTCCGCCAGCGGATGTTCAGAGCTTTGTTCTGCCGCTCCAACCCATTTCAACAGTTCTGCTTCTGTCCAATCTTGTGCTGTGATCACATCCGTCAGCACTGGTTTACCTTGAGTGACTGTCCCTGTTTTGTCCAGAACAACCGTCTGAATCTGCTGTGCCGATTCCAGATGTTCTCCACCTTTGAACAGGATGCCATACTCAGCCGCCCGTCCTGATCCAGCCATGACAGAGGTTGGTGTTGCCAAACCCAAGGCGCATGGACAGGCAATGACCAGTACGGCAATCGCTTTTTCCAGAGATCCAGCGAAGTCACCGGGACTGGCAAACAGATACCAGATCAAGAATGTCAGCGCAGCAATGCCAACTACAATCGGGACAAAGATGCCCGAAATGACATCCGCAATCCGCTGAATGGGTGCTTTGGACCCCTGTGCCTGTTCAACCACTTTAATGATCTGAGATAATGCGGTGTCCGAGCCGACTCGTGTTGCGCGCAGCCTTAGTGCACCGTTTTTATTCAGTGTAGCACCCGTAACGGCGTCCCCTGGCCTTTTATCGACAGGCAAGCTTTCGCCGCTGAGCATGGATTCATCGACCGAGGACTGCCCTTCTTCCACAACCCCATCCACCGGGATACTGTCCCCTGGTCTCACCAACACAATGTCACCTACTGCTACATATGCTGCAGGCACAAGCACTTCCTGGCCGTCCCGGATGACCCGGGCTTCGCGAGGAGCCAGTTCGATCAGGCTTTTGATGGCCTGGGACGAGCGGCCTTTCGCTACGGCTTCGAACCATTTTCCAAGCAAAATCAATGTAATTAAAATCGCGCTCGTCTCGTAATACAGCTCAACCGAAGGCATAGCGCCACCCGCACCCGCACTCGTGCCCATCCCGCCATGATCCATCGGTGCCGTTGAAGGTATCATTCCACTCGTGAGTGTCAGATACAGGCTGTAGAAGAATGCCGCGCTTGTACCCAGAGCGACCAGTACGTCCATATTGGCACTGCCGTTACGCAGCGCCTTGTAAGCCCCGACATAGAATTGCCACCCAATAATGAACTGCACCGGTGCGGCCAGTACCAGCTGGAACCATGGATTCATGAACAGATCCGGCACCCAAATCCATGATGTAAATGAGAAGTGGCCGACCATGGCCCACAGCAGCGGTATGGATAATAAGGCGGAGATCATCCATTTCCATTTTTTGCGCTGCAGCTCACGTTCGCGAACGGATGAGGTTTCTTCCTGCGTCTGCTGCAATTCGGCACCATATCCCAGCTGTTTGATTTTGGCTGTAATATCGGAAGGTTTCAGTGCTCCCGCCGCAAATTCAACGTGTCCCGTCTCCAGTGCCAGGTTTACATTCGCTCGCGATACACCCGGCAGGCGGGAAAGCCCCTTCTCAATCCGGGCGGAGCACGCCGCACAGGTCATGCCTGTGATGTCCAGATCAATGGATTCCGTTACTGTGCCGTAGCCGAGCGCCTCCACCTTATCCCGCAATGCGTTGACACTTACAGCCTTTGGGTCATACGTAACGTTTGCTTGTTCTATAGCGAGATTAACACTGGCCTGCTGAACCCCTTCCATACGCGATAGTCCCTTCTCGATTCTCGTGGAACAGGCGGCACAGGTCATGCCCGTAATCTGCAGCGTTGTCTGCGCTCCATCCGGCTGTGTTCTGGCAGCAGGTGTATGTTCCGTTGATGATGATTTATCCATGATTGGGTTCTCCTTTCATATGAACTATTCACACACATACCCCTAGAGGGTATAATAAAGACCAAAAATTAGGCTTAAACGATGATCTCTCGCATCTGAAGTCTATCGCCGCCTTGGTTCAGACCATAGACAATGAGAAATCCGTTTAAGCCATTATAGGTTAGACCACATCGTACCCCTGATCTTCGATAGCAGCCTTGATTTGCTCTACATTCACCTGCTGCTCATCATATTCCACGGCAACGGTTCCGGCTGCCAGGTCAACCTGTCCTTTGGCACCTACGTTCTTCACCGCTTCTTCAACCGATTTGACACAGTGATTGCACGACATTCCAGTAACATTCAGCGTAACATTAGACATGATTCATTCCTCCTTGGGATATATAAATGATGGCTTTATTCCTTGCAAATCGAATTACTTCATCAACTTCCTTACCGTTACGAGCAGTTCATCCACTACTTCGTGTTCCCCTGCCTGAATCCGTTCGACAATACAGCTCTTCATGTGGCCTTCAAGCAGCAGCTTGCCCACTGAATTCAGTGCAGACTGTGCAGCTGCAATCTGGGTAAGCACATCATCACAATACGTGTCCTTCTCGATCAATCCCTTGATTCCGCGAATCTGCCCTTCTACCCGGTTCAAACGGGAGATCAGGTTGCTCTTCATCTCCTGCGAGTGATGGCTCTTGCGCACATGCTTCCCGTCACTGCTCTCGGCATGGCATGCCGCTGCTTGTTGATCGGGTATATGATCTTGGGACGGCGTTACGGATGGTTCCAAGGGTTCCTTGGGATGGCTCTGATGATCCATCATGAACACCTCTTTTCTTCGTTCTTTTCACAGTGTAACATACCCCATGGGGGTATTCAAGCATTAAAATTAATGTTGTTTCTAACCATGAGAGCTCTTAGAAACCTTTACCCCTTTACGTTATACCTTGTGCAACTCATCATTACAGTATGTATTCCATCCTGCTGCTGCGGACGGCTAGACCCATTTGTTCATAAAAGGCCTGCGCACCCGTATTAAATGTGGATACTGTTAATTCTACGCTATCTGCCTGAAGCTCCCTGCCCAGTTCAATTAGAGCATGCATTAATTTCTTACCTGTTCCCTGACCCCGCCCATCACTGCCGACGACCAATTCATTAATATACAGCATCTTGCGATCCAACAGCAGTTCAACCCCCTGAATCAATGTGAGCTGCGCACTACCGTATCCCAGAATATCCCCCGTGCTTACCGATTCTGCAACATACAGATAACGCTTATCCGTCTCCAGCAAACATATGAACTCCTGCTTCTCCATTCTGGGTTGTAATGCTCGATACACATCAGGCCGAGCCTCAACATGCATTTGATGCAGCTCATCCATTAAGAGGGAAACACCGGGATAGTCACTAGCCACTGCCTTTCTAATCTGGATTGGATCCACTTCAATCACACCTTCCTGCTTAAATTTACATTATTATACAACAAAATATAATAAAAGCAGATACCTCATGCGGTATCTGCTTCGTCAGAAACGACTCATTCGTTTCGTCTTATTCTTTGGAGGATTTACCCTCATTAAATGCAACTGGTGATGGCTTAGCTGCCCAATCGTCCGCTTCCGGTTCGATATCTACACCGTTCATGATTTTCTTTTTTTCCATCAAGGAATCCCCGTCTTCGTCCAGCTTGTTGCGAATTTCCGCCTCGTCTTGAGGTTGATTATTCTGTGTCATCTTAGAGTCCTCCTTTATATTTCATCATCATAATGATGTTCCTTTATATAACTTACCCAATTTTTTCATTCCCATTCGCCATGTGGCTATTCGAAATCCACCTGTTGATCCAAAATAACTTCTTCCATCTTATGTTCCAGTTCCGGAATTGAAGGGACCAGTGAAAATTGAACCTGTTCGAGAGAGGAAGGCAGCGCGGGCACGACCCGATAACTCAGATGTGTCTCACCGCCTCCTCCACGACTGCTATGTCTCGTCGACATATGGTTCTGTTCACTAATCACTTCTAACGCCAAATGAGGCACCACACGTACACGGTCCGTTTCATTTCCTTTATAGTGAATCTCCAAATGAACAATACTTTCCGTCTCGTATTGCATTGAATGGGTGATGAGATATTCGCAGGAATCCTGAATCGTTTTCTTCATAATCGGAACAACACCGATTAATGGGAGCTCTTCAGGCGGGAAAAACTGCCTCTGAGGCATTGGTTGTACACTACGCAGGACATAACGGATGTCTTCCTCCTTCAAATCCAGAGACGCTGTCCATTCGTCTATGACTTCCTGAGGTGGATGGTACTGAACCGCTCCTGTTATATGCTTCCGCTCAGCGACCAAACGAAGCATCTGTTCATCAATCTGCCGTACCTGATCATTGTACTCATAAGGGATGACACGAAATTCACTCCAACCTGAACTCATATGCTAATCTCCTCCCAATATTAAAGTTCACCACTGACTTAGGTACCCAATGAATATCAGTATCTAATAGAAACTATTCGCTACTCTAGGTTCGCTCCCTCTTCATAGACTGCAATTAACGCTTTTGCAAAACAAAAAAGACGAGCCTCTCGTCCGGCTAAGATAGCCGGGTGCGAAGAGGTTCGCCACAAGGTTTTATATTTTAGCCACTTTGCTGCCCTTCATCTTCATGTTTACGAGCAGAATGCTAGCAATAATCATGACCAAGCCGGCAATCAGATTAACCGTCACGGATTCCCCAAGGAACAATACACTGCAGAACAGTGCAATCAGCGGAATCAGAAATGTGAAGGATCCCACTTTACTCGCTTCTCCTGAGCTGACCAGTTTGAAGAATGCGAGCCATCCCAGCGCAATGACGAAGACCGAAATGAACAGCATATCCAATATAAATGGAAGTACCCATTGCACTTCAGACCAGTTCTCTGTCGCTGTACCCGTCAATGTCAGGACAACCCCGCCAATCAAAATCGGAATGGCCGTCATCCAGATTCCATCCACCTTCGTCGATGTTTTCTTCATATGTACGGTTCCGATTGCCCAACTTATGGCACTAAACAGTCCGAGCATAACTCCTTCAGGTGATACTTTGCCAGTCATGCCGCCGATACTGATCGTTGCCACTCCTGCAAAACCGAGGACCAGTCCGGCAATTTTCAGCCCATACATCGACTCGCCCAGCCACAGCCAAGCTCCAATACCGAGCAGCACAGGCTGCAGGAATACGATGGAGGAAAATAAACCTGCGGGTACTTCCGTCAGACCTACAGTCTGAAAGCCATAGAAGAAAATGATATTCAGCACCGCAGAGATCGCATAGATATGCCAGGTTTCCCGAAGCCGCAGCGTTTTGTACCTTGGAAAGGCATAGATACCGAGCACCAGTCCGCCAATCAACAGGCGCATGCCTGCAAATAAAAGCGGAGGTGCATAGTTTAAAGCGTATTTGGTCAGGGGCCAATTCACTCCCCACATGAGTACTAGAAAAGCCAGAACCCAGCCTGCTTTTGCACGTGATAAAGCCATAAATCAACCTCTCCTATCTGGCACAGTTTCAGAGCCGTTCCACAATCAGGCACCAGATTCATGCCATTGCCTCAGCCCATCTATATTCAGCGTCGAACGGGCCCATGCCCTCCCGTTGATCGTTCTGTTTCTCCATGATACAATAACAAGCGTAATAATTGAAATGCATGTTAATCATAAGGAGCATAGCATATTTGTTATGAACAATTCACAATTACAATTATTCGTAAAAATTGCCGAGACCGGAAGCTTCACTCGCGCCGGGCAAGAACTGAATATGACACAGCCCGCGGTTAGCCGGGCTATCTCATCGCTGGAAAATGAACTGGACGTCACCCTCATTATACGGGACCGGCGAAACGGTATTGTGCTGACCGATGTAGGACAGCGAATACTCGTCATTTTCCGCCGGATTTTACAGCAATATGATAAGGTGCAGCAGGTCGTTTCAGCAGAAAAGGGGCTCGAAATCGGTACGATACGCGTCGGTTCTTTTCCCATGTCATCGGCTCATCTGCTGCCCAAGATTATCCGATCCATTCGCGATCGTTACCCTAACATCGAATTTGAACTGCATGAAGGAAATATTCATGAAATTCAGGAATGGCTTAACTCACGCGCGATTGATGTTGCTCTCATTATTGTGACGGAACAGGAGCCGGTAGAGAAGGCTTATGAAACAATGCCGCTCTATAACGAAGAAATGCTGGCTGTATTTCGGGACGATGAGCCGTTTGCCGATCAGGAGATCCTGCCAGTGAAGATGTTGAATCAACATCCGATGATTGTATGCCAAGGCGGATACGAAGTGCCGATCGTGGATCTGTTCAAACGTGCGGAAACGGAACTCCATTTCGGGTTTGTTGTCCATAACGTCAACACATGCCTGAACATGATTGAACAGGGGCTTGGAACGGCCATGCTGCCTGCCATCTCTCTGTCCTGGCTCCCTCCTGGTGTGAAGGCACTCCCTACCGAACCGAAGGCTTATCGCCACATCGAGATCGCCGTCCCTTCTCTGGTGGAGGCCTCTCCAGCTTCCCGTTTGTTCATCGAGACGGCGCAGCAATTGTTTGGACAGCGCAGCTAAACACACAAAAAAAGGACATCCACAAAGTCACATTACATGACCAAGCGGACGTCCTTTTTTAAAATTGTTTTGTGTACAGTTATATTCTCAGCATTCGTTGAACGCTGCTTACGCCTGATCCTGCCGAGCGAGCGCAGCAAGTGCACGCAGAGCCGCGTTGATCTCACGCTCAACCGCATGTGCTACCGCATCTGTATGCGGATCATATTCAGCAGCCAGATCGCTGTCGGCGAAGCCGTCGATGGCCACAATCGCACCGGCACGCGCGCCTCGCAGTGTGCTGACGATGTACAGTGCGGCAATTTCCATCTCGGCCGCTAGTACGCCGGCCTGTTTGTACTTGCGGTGAGGGATCTCCTCCACCCCTGTGAAGAATGCATCCAGTGTAACGGTAATGCCTACACCGACTTTACCTGCATTCATAGCCGGATCTGCATGGTCACCCTTTTCCTGTGCAGCTTCAATGAGTGCCTGGGTGACTCCAATATCCGCTACTGCAGGGAAACCATCTGGAACCAGCTGACGGGTCAATCCGTCCGAACGGACTGCTGCCGTGCTGACAATGACGCTGCCCGCAGGGTAATCTGCCGTATAGGAGCCGGCTGTTCCGACTCGAATCAGGGTTGTCACCCCTGCCCGAATCAGTTCCTCGAAGCAGACGGCCGCTCCCGGAGAACCTACGCCATGGCTGACAACAGCCATCTGCACTCCTTCATATAGTCCAACGAATGTACGATACTCCCGGCTGAACGCCAGTTCTCTCACCTGCTCCAGCTTCCGGGAGATCTTCTCCGCACGTGCGGGATCACCACAGACAATGGCATAAGCAGGCATATCTTCCGAATGAATCTGCAAAATGGGCATTAACATCGTCAATCAAACTCCTTCTTCGTCCATTCATCTTCGGGGATCGGCAGATCTTCGCCCGAGAAGCGCTGTTCCTTGAACGGATCGGCAAAGTGATGAAACCCGTTGCTCTCCCAGAATCCGTTGCGATCTTCGGTCATAAACTCCAGACCGCGTATCCACTTCGCACTTTTCCAGAAGTACAGCTGCGGCACCACCAGGCGCAGCGGATAGCCATGCTTCGGTGTAAGCGGCTCGCCGTTATATTTGAAGGCAAGCAGGACGTCGTCATGCATCAACTCTTCGAGCGGAACATTCGTCTCATAATCGTGATCAGCATGGATCATGACATATTGGGCTTCCGGTTTAACGCCCAAAAGCTTAATGAAATCCGAGAAGCGAATGCCTTCCCATGGGGTATCGAACTTGGACCAGCGGGTCACACAGTGAATATCGCTCACCGTATTGACCTGCGGCATGGCCTGAAGCTCGGCAAAGGAGAACACTTTCTCTTCCTCAACCTCCCCGAACACTTTCAGATCCCAGGTGGACAGGTCGTATTCAGGCACTTCTCCTTCATGCAAAATCGGGAATTTCTCGGTTAGCATCTGTCCCGGCGGCAGCCGATCTCCATGCTCAGCACCCGCTTTGGGCGCTGGAGTTTTGGTTTTCTTCAGACGTTCAGCCTTGTTATGCAATGATACCCCTCCTTCTTTTTACATTAGCGCGAGCTTCCGCCCGCTTTCAGTGCATCCTGTGCATACGTACGGTCTTTGAAAAAGAACATAGCCACCAGCGTCACAATGTATGGAAGCATCAGGGTGAAGTGCGTTGGCAGGGAGAAGCCCTGCAGACGAATGCTGAGTGCTTCCATGAAGCCGAACAGTACACTGGAACCCATTACGCCCAGCGGATTCGCTTGTCCCAGCATCGTTGCTACCAAGGCGATGAAGCCGCGACCCGCGGTCATGCCCTCTGTAAACATCGTCACCTGACCGAGCGACAACTGAGCCCCAGCCAGGGCACACAGGATACCGCACATCAGAACCGCACCGTACTGAATACCGCGCACTTTAATCCCGATACTTTGCGCTGCAATGGGATTCTCGCCGACGGAACGCAGACGGAAACCTGATACACTTTTGAACAAATAAAATTGTAGTGCAATAACGAGTATGATTCCGAGGTACACGAGCGGGCTGTGCCCGGAAAATACGCTGCCTACCCACGGAATGTCCTTAATCAGTGGAATATCCCATTTGGGAAGTCCCACCATGTCCTTGTCGTAGTATGCACCTTTTACATCAAAAATCGCCCGTAATGCAAAGGTCGTCAGACCTGTTGCCAGGAAATTGAGCGATATCCCGACCACAATGGCATTGGCCTTGAGATTGATACTAATAAAGGCAAATAGTGCTGAGAACAGCATCACAATAATAATAGAGAAGATAACGGCCAGAAGTACGTTGCCAAACAAATAGTTGCCGACGATCGCGGAGAAAGCACCGATCAGCACGAGTCCTTCGAGACCCACGTTGAAAAGGCCAACACGGGAGCATAATGCCCCGCCGAGCGCTGCAAGCAGGATCGGAGTCATAATCCGCAAGGTCGAGCCGAACATGGCTGCATCAAACAGTTGCTGCATTGGATTTTTTCTCCTTTCTCCGCTTCAGGAATGAATACCCGATCTGGGCTGATACAAATAACGTAAGCACGGCCTGGATTACACTACCGACTTCAAGCGGCACATCCGTATTTCGTTCCATCCCCATTGCACCTGTCTGCAGAGCAGCAAGCAAAATGGCCGCTACAGCCGTACCAAGTGGGTGCGAGCGGGCGAGCAGTGTCGCCATGATACCGCTCCATGCATAACTTGCAGATGACAGCGAGCCATCCAGGAAACGGTACTGTGTTCCCAGCACTTCGCCTGCCCCCGCCAGACCTGCCAATCCACCGCTGATCACCATGGACAGCATCATCATCCGAATCCGGCGAACCCCGCCATACGTCGCGAACGACGGATTGCTTCCGAGCATGCGAATCTCATAACCGGTTACCGTTTTGTGCGTAAACCAATAGATCAGGATTGCAGCTACAATCGCAATGATGAAACCGGCATGCAGTCCCATGCCCTGGAACAGCTTCGGCAGCCAGACTCCCTGATCAATCATCGGCGTCTGCGCCATCGCTGCAGATCCCGTGCGATCCTTGAACGGATAAGATACCATATACCCGCCGAAATAGATGGCAATATAGTTAAGAAGCAGCGTTGTAATCAACAGGTTCATGCCAAACCGGGCATCCAGCCAGCCGGCAAATAGGGACCAGATTCCTCCGGCCAGGATTCCTGCCACAATGGCCGCAATACAGACAAACCAGCCCGGGCCTGGCAGATAGAGCGCTGTGAGCGCTGCACTGAGCCCCCCGAGGATCATCTGTCCTTCGGCTCCCATGTTGAAGAATCCCGCACGGAATGCAAGTGCTACACCCAGTCCAGCAAGGATAATGGGTGTCGAACGAGCCAGTGTGTTTGTGAAGAAGTAGAAGTTCCCGAAGGCTCCCTTCCACATCTCTGCATATGTTTCGAAGACGTTCCCGCCAACAACCAGAATTGCCACAGCTCCTGCAAGCAAACCGATTACTACGGCAAGCAGCGGCTGTACGAGTCCGCGAAGTGTTTCTTTTACCCGATTCATACCCGCTCTTTCCCTCCTGCCATCAATAAGCTAATCTGTTCTTCCGTGGCTTCATCTGCCTTCAGTTCCCCGGCAATCTCGCCTTCATACATCACAATAATTCGATCGGATAATTGCAAAATCTCGGACAGCTCGGACGAAACGAGCAGCACACCAGCACCTTCGTTGCGTTTGCGAAGCAGCTCGGCATGAATCGTCTCCATCGCTCCGATATCGACGCCACGTGTCGGTTCCGCTGCAATCAGGAACGGAGCATCCTGCGCAAATTCACGTGCAGCAATCAGCTTCTGCAGATTACCTCCTGACAGGAACTGTGCCTTCGTCTCTGCCGAACCGGTCTTGATGCTGAACTGTTTGATCCAGCCCTCCACCATAGCCCGTGCTGCTTTGGCCTTAATAACACCTCGTGTCTGAAGCCGGTGATGATGTCCCATAAGTCCATTCTCACGCACGCTGGCATCCTTGGCTGCGCCCCACATATACCGATCCTCGGGAATGTGGGCAAGTCCATGCTCTCGAATGCGGCGAACAGGCCAATTCGTTGTATCCTGCCCCGAGAGCAGGACACGGCCGCTGTCTGCAGTGCGCAGTCCGGCAATAACCTGGATCAGTTCGGACTGCCCGTTACCCGAGATGCCTGCAATGCCAACGACTTCTCCTTTTCGAACTTGCATATGGATATCCTTCAGCGCCGAGCGATCCTTCGCTCCGGACAAGGTTACGCCCTCCACCTGGAGTACGGCTTCTGCAGGCACGGATGGCTGCTTGTCGAGACGTACCAATTCACGCCCAACCATTAACCGGGATAATTCCTCTATATTGGTGTCCTTCGCTTCCAATGTGCCCGTGACCTGACCATCACGAAGAACCGTAATCCGGTCAGCCACGTCCATGACTTCCTGCAGTTTGTGGGTAATCAATACGAAGGTCTTACCCAGCGCCGCAAGAGATTTCATATTTGCCAGCAATTCCTTGACTTCCAGTGGTGTCAGTACCGCTGAGGGCTCGTCCAGGATAATAATATCTGCACCCTGATGCAGCACTTTGAGAATCTCTACACGCTGCTGCATGCCGAGAGGACATTCGGATACTTTTTTCCATGGGTCAACGGGCATGCCGTATTTTTGGCCCAGGTCGTTCACTTGAGCGGCTGCCTGCTTACGGTCAAATACGCCCGCTGCAGCCGGCTCGCGGCCAATGACAATGTTCTCGGCCACCGTAAAGGAAGGAAACAGCATAAAATGCTGATGCACCATGCCAATACCGCTTGCCATGGCTTGAGACGGAGTGGCGAAGCTTACCTCGCGCCCCCGGACTTTGATCGTACCTGACGTGGGCTGCTCCATTCCGTACAGCATGCGCATCAGGGTTGTTTTACCCGCTCCATTCTCACCAACGAGGGCGTGGATCTCTCCCTCACGCAAATTAAAACGGATATCCCGATTGGCGGTGAAGCCGCCGTATTTCTTCGTAATCTGATCCATCTCCAACAGCATGTCTCGCGTTCGCTCCTTTCGGTCTCGGGCATTAAATAGCAGCAAAACCGGCTGCCTGATCGGGCAGCCGGCTGATCAATACCATTCCATCAAACAATCAAAACTATTGCTGCAATGGATCCTTCACAACGATTTTGCCGGATATGATATCTTCATTAATTGCTTTTACCTTGTCGATAACTTCTTGTCCAACAAAATCACTGAGTGCGGATTCACTATCACGTGTAACGAAAGTCAAACCAACACCGTCTTCTTTCAGGCCATAGTTTACAGCACCTGCTTTGAAGTTTCCTTCTACGAAATCCTTCACCGTCTCATAAGTAACCGTATCTGTGGATTTCAATTGGGACAATACGATGTGCTCCGGATCTTCAACCGTGCGATCCGTATCCTGACCGGATGTATAGAAGCCTTTTTCCTTCGCTGCTTCGAATACGCCAAGGTCACCTACTGCAGATGCACCAGCTATGAAGTCTGCGCCTTTGCCGAATTGTACCAATGCCAATTCTTTTGCCTTGGCAGGGTCACTGAAGCCACCAACATAGTTCACGAGGAATTCTGCATCCGGGTTAACGGATTCCAGACCCGCTTTGAAACCTTCTGTATATTTCTTGATCAATGGAACGTCCACTGCTGCGATCATGCCGACTTTATCCGTTTTGGTGGATAGTCCGGCAGCCGCACCAAGCAGATACGCTCCCTCGTATTCACGGAAACCAACGCTACGTACGTTAGGCAGATCAACCGTTGTATCCACAATGGCAAACGACTTGTCCGGATTCTCGGCAGCCACCTTTTTCAGTGCATCTTCTGCCTGGAATGTCGCCGTAATAATCAGATCATAGTTCTCCGCAACCGCAGCACGCAGATTTTGCTCGAAAGCTGCCGGGTCTGTAGATTCGATTGTTTTGGTATCCACTTTAAACTCTTCGCCTGCTTTTTTGAAACCTTCATCCATTTGTACAAAGAACGGGTTTACCCCGATTTTTTCAGGAAGTACAAGTGCCATGCGCAGTGATTTCTCACTGTCGCCACCTTGGGCCGATTGTTCGTCTTTGGAAGCCGAAGTTCCACAAGCCGCAAGCAAAACTGCCAACATGATGATCGATAAGACGAACGATAAGCCTCTTTTCATTTTGAAGATTCCCCTTTTCCACATTCTTTTTTTAATAATCCTAGCGGATACTGTCGATCCTTGTCAATAAATCTTTGTGCATAAACATTCAAATTAAATATAATTATTTCATCACCTACGAAGATACTTTGGGAAGCGCTCCAGAATGGCTTTTTTCCGTTGACATGGATGGCTTCGCCGTGCTAAAGTCAATCCAATTATTAAATTCACATCGGTTTTGTCAGAATTATAGCGCAAACTGTTTCATTTTCCAACCATATCTTAAGGAGGCTATTCATATGAAAAAAATCACCAAGCTCACCCTGGCGGCCCTGCTCGCCGCGCCAGTCACGATCGGCAGCCTCAGCTTGCCTGCTTCAGTTTCCGCTGCATCCGCTTCACCCGTCGTGCCATCCGCCACGCAAACCGCAAAAGCAACCACACCCCAGACTCCATCCGTGTATACGGAGAGTGCAGCCGATTATGCTCAGTTCCTGCAGGCCAAGTATGGCATCCAGCTGCCACAGCAGCTGACCAAGGGCGACTTCATCCAGGCCATAGCAGCTATTATTGGAGCAAATTCGGCAGCAGACTCAACGGAAGAAGCCGGCGACAGTCAAACCCAGGCTCCTGCTTTTACCGATCTGAGCTCGGGAGATTCATCTTATGATGCAGCTATCACCCTACATAATAATGGTATCCTGTCTGGTACAGAAGTTCGTGCCAATGACACCCTAAGCACTTATGCTGCGGTATTCATTGCCGTGAAGGCAGCTGGATTCAAGGAACTTGCGTATACATATCCGGAAGAGAAAACAAAACAAGCGCTCACCAAGCTTGGCATCAGCCCGAATCGCGTTCAGGGTCAGGCGGCTCAGGAGCTCGCCGCTGCCATCGATACCGGTCTGGTTCCAGAAAGCCTCTACCCTGCCCTGCGCAAGGGTGGAGCGGCGAGTACTAATTTTGCCAACATCTTGCTTGGCCGGGTATTGACCAGTCAGGGAAAATACAAGCATGAGATCGGACGCTCTGGCGATGCCGACATCTACTCCAAACTGTATGCCGCGTATCGCACAGCAGATCTGATTGAAGCACCCGAATTAAGAGAGATTGTGGATCAGGCACTCCGGGATGACCTCGTTACAGGATACAACCTGAAGGATAGCCGTTTCGATTCCAACTTTATCGATGAACTGACGTTGACTTATGGACATGATGATATCAAACACGCCGTGCAGCTGATTGGCCTGCTTCGCAGCGAGGGAATCGATGCCGATGTGCAATTCCAACCGAAAACCTCTGCCTTCATTTATTTGAAGGAATGGGGCGAGCCCAAGGAAACGCCGGATTACAAGGTGACCCAAATTGAAAATGGTAATTATATTGCATATGCCAAGGAGTATGATATTCAATTCGAATTCAACAACACGGCAGACAAGGCCCGCTTCAATGACATTATTCTGAAATACGCCAAAAAGAACAGCGATGATTCCTCTGCCCTCATTTATGCTTCCTGGTGGCAACCACTGTATTATTCACCGACAGCTGTTCAGGGCTACCCGGTCATTAGCAACAACAAGATCGCACTTGGCAACTACTACGCTCAATCCTTCTCATTGAAGGAGAATGCCAAAGGGATCCAGGAAGGCTTCCGGAAGCTTGCTCCAGATGCTGACATTACCAGCTACAACTTCTGGGTAGATCAGCCTTTCTTCAATTATCTGAACGGGGAATCAGAGTAAACCCATAAGCGTTGCCTGTTAGCTAGAACTAATCTCGTAATTTGTCACACAAACAGCCGTTTTTCGCGAACCGCGCGATGGATTCAATCCATGGGTTCCGTAAAGACGGCTTTTCATTTATTTTTTTGCAAAATTCTTCTTCAAAATCATTTTTGCTTTGCAGGATTTACCAGTAAAAGGTCGAATAACATATGTACACAAAAAGAAACCGCAATCACACATATCTGAATGACAGGAGTTAATCATGGTATATGACGGCATTCTGCTCGGTTTGATCGTTGGACTGTTCCGGGGCGGGTACCGGTATGGTCTCCACCAATTTGCAACACTTCAACTTCGCGGCGGGTGGATATTCCCACTGTTGCTGCTTGCCCAATTCCTTATCTTTTTCTTGCAGGGAAGACTGGATTGGGTTGCATCCATCAATGGGTACCTCTTTGCGGCGGTGTACGTCACAGGACTTGCATTTCTGTGGCTGAACCGGCATCACCGGGGATTTACGCTGATCTGGATTGGCGTGTTCCTCAATTTCATCGTTATGGCGGTGAATGGTGGACGCATGCCTGTCTCGGTGGAGGCTTCCGCTGTACTCGGACCTTACTATGTGGATATGCTTCGTGAAGGTGGAGCGGTATCGAAACACTATATGATGGATGCATCTACCCACCTTTCCTTCCTGGGTGATATCATCCCGCTCTCCAGTCCCTATCCGCGGACCCAGGTGATCAGCATCGGCGATGTGGTCATGAACATTGGTATATTCCTGTTTATCCAGTACATGATGGTGAATCGTTCCGGCAAGGCTGCAGCGCCAGCGACATCCATCCGGCCTGAAGAGATTAGGACAGACTCCAAGGAAGGGAGGTCTTTTCCATGAAAAAATTCGAAGGCATTAAATATTCCCGTATCGTCATCAATGCAATCATCGTAGCTTCTGTCGTTGTCGCGTTGACTTCGGGATACAAGCTGGGCGGCTAGTACATACTTGCCAACCAAGACAAACAGGCTGCCAGCGGCCTGTTTTTTCTTTCTGGATTTTTACCAGGTAACTTGTTATGTTATACATCTATATGGTATGAACCGATATCTATACATCAAGAGCCGACTAAACCAAGCAGGAGAATTTGTATGAACTTTATTCGTAATCTTATCCATAAAGCAGACCGAAGCAGCATGTATGTTGTTTTGCTGTGCTGTGCAGGCATCGGTATTTTTCTGTATATGAACAAGTTGTCTTATCTGCACCTCTCCACTGGGGAATGGGTTATGGTGTACACCATGCTGGGTGCTGCGCTGATTCTGGATTACTTCACCTTTCAGATCCCACCCAAGGGTAATCAGCAATCCATGGACTCTTCCGTGTATCTTGCCTGTATCTTCATGTTCGGTGGTGCGTTCAGCCTGTCTGTGCTGCTGCCCGTTTCCCTCATTTTATTAATCAAGGATCGCAAGCTTGCCTGGTGGAAACACATTGTTAACTTCAGCATTTACAGCCTTATGATTGCGGGAGCTGGTTCCATATTTACCTGGACAGGCGGTGTTCCAGGAGCGCTGGACGGGTATAATCTGTTTCCTTATTTTGCAGCACTGGCCGCATACTTTATCATTAATACGATCACGCTGGGCTTATTCTTTCATTTCTCCACCAAGGATGCTCTCCAGCAGATGAAACGTGCGTTCGTGACCGAGTCGCTGCTCGTCTATCTATGTACACTGATTCTGGCGTTAGTGCTGACGATACTGGTCATTCATAACGGCATTCTGGGCTTGCTGCTCTACTTGAGTCTCAGCATTCTGTTATCTCACGCGTTCAAACAGCTGTTCCTGATGTACCAGAGCATTGAAGAAAAGGCAAATACCGATCAACGAACCGGTCTCTTTAACCACAGCCACTTCGAGAACATGCTGGAAAATGAGCTGGCATCTGCCCGTGCAGCAGGAACCCCGCTCTCCTTGGGGCTAATCGATATTGATGATTTCAAAAAGTATAATGACCGCTTCGGTCACCTGCAGGGTGACAGTCTGCTTGCTCTGCTAGGAGAATTTCTAAACCGCAAGACGGAGGGTACCCAAGTCACTGCTTTTCGTTATGGCGGGGAAGAATTCACACTGCTCATGCCAGGCATGGAGCTCGACGAGGCTTATACCTTTATGAACAAACTGCGCAAGCAGCTGAACGATACTCCTTTTGAAGGAGTCGAGGTGTTCCCGCACGGCTGTCTCTCCTTCTCCGCAGGGGTCGCAAGATACCAGGTCGATATGTACAATAAATCACAGCTTGTGGACCAAGCTGACAAGGCGCTCTATTATGCCAAAAAACAAGGTAAAAACAATGTCCATCGTCATGGCAGCAATGACGGCATGGAACATGAAATTGACCTGGTGCAGGATGTGCGGGATATCGAGCAACAGCTGAACCTGTTCAGGTACAAGGATATCGACACATTCAAACACTCCAAAAGAGTATATAAATACGCCCTGGATCTCAGTGAGCTGCTGGAACTCGACAATGCGGAGAAACGGCGGTTTGTACTGGGTGCCTTGATTCATGATATCGGTAAACTGGAGATTCCGTGGTCCATCCTGAACAAAAAGGAAAAGCTTACCGCAGAGGAATGGGAAACGATTAAAGGACATGTCACCTGGGGCAAAAAAATGGTGATGACCAACGAACGTTTCAACGATCTGATCCCGTATATTGAATTGCATCATGAGCGGTTTGACGGCAAAGGATATCCCTACGGTTTAAGAGACCGTGAAATTCCCCGCTTGTGCCGAATGCTGACTGTCATTGATTCATTCGACGCGATGACCACCGAACGACCTTATCAGAAAACCAAAACGGTGGATGAAGCGATCAACGAACTGCGGGCATGTGCAGGCTCCCAATTCGATCCTGAGCTGGCGGAGCTTTTCATCCGTTACATTCAGAAGAAGACAGCACAGCAGCTGTTATCCTAACGCACGATAACGTAAGGCTGTCCACCACTATATCCCTATATAATGCCAAAGCGCTACCCCCGGTTCATTGGGGATAGCGCCATTTTCATTTTCATCACTGGGTCAATCTTGGAATTCAGAACAGTTCTTAACGAACCAATTCCAATTAACGGGTGGTGTTCAGCTCATGTGAAGTTTGATGCAGCTCTTTGATCATCTGCTGCAAAAACATGTTATCCTGGCGACTGATTCCGTGCTGATTGTCTTGAAGAAGCATCTGATGAATATTCTTCTTGAGCAACTCACTACGACGTTCCAATACCTCTTGATTCATGTTGTTGCGTTCACTCCTTAACATGGTTTGTCATGAATTCACGTTCTATATAAGTATAAAGAACCTTCCGCCTGAGGGAAAACAGGCACAGCTCCCCTCTCCCGTATACATGCACCCTCACACTCCGTGACATTCTGTCACGACATGTCGTTCTTAGATATCCTTCTATATACTCCCGTATCCACCTATACATCCTCCGAGACCAACAGACTAGGTGCATGAGACAGGTTGGGTTATAATGGGGCATAGATTCGTACCAAGAGTCGATATTAAAGGAGTTCTGGATGCATGTCCTACAAACAAATCAAGTGGATGATCCTGCTGATTCCCACACTAACCGTTGGCCTCTGGGAATACATACGTCATCAATTTTTAATGCCCTACCTCTCCATGGATGCAGGGAATTGGCTCACTCCCGTAATCGTATACCTTGTCAGCGTAACGCTGCTGAGCCGTCTGTTCAAGATGTTGGAAGGTGCAAGAGCTGCACTGGAACAGGAACGTGCCTCCAAGGCAGCCCTTGAGGCCAGGGACCAGCTGGCTCGCGAGCTCCACGACGGAATTGCGCAATCCCTCTTTCTCTTGTCTGTCAAAACTGACAAAGCCGAGCGTGCTATGGCCGGCACCGGGCACGAACATGAAATTCAGGAAATCCGCAAGACCGTACACGAAGTAAATGCCTATGTCCGGCAGGCCATCGCCCAGCTGCGATATGTGCCCAGCCATACCGCCATGCCTACGGGAGTTTCACTTCAAGGACAGGTCGAATCCTTAACGCAGGAAACGATACCTGGAGCCCAGGTTCATTGGGAACTGGACAGTCATTTTTTTACGCCAAAAGAACAAGTTGAGCTCCTCTCCTGTATTCGGGAAGCTCTGATTAACGTACGCAAACACGCGCAGGCCTCCCATGTTCAAGTGGAAGCGGAGGGCAACTCTCTCTCCTGGTCTGTTCGCATTCAGGATAACGGCGTAGGTGTCAGTGGTGATCCACTGCATCTTAAGGACCGATATGGACTGCGGATTACGAAGGAACGTGCCATTCAGATGGGCTGGTCCTTTTCCCTGGATTCCAAACCGGGCCTAACACGAATGACGATAGGTAAGGGGGATGCTTAATATGGAACATGTACGTGTACTGATTGTGGATGACCACGCCCATGCACGCGAAGCGATATGCAGTATTTTATCGGAAGACAGCCTATTTGAAGTCATTGGTACGGCATCAAATGGACAGGAAGCACTGGAACTGACCGAACAGTGGATGCCAGATCTTATTCTGATGGACGTGCAGATGCCCGATATGGATGGTCTCGAGGCCACCCGGCTGATCAAGCTCCGCTATCCTTACGTGATCATCGTTATGGTGACGGTCTCCGACGATGTAACGTATCTGTTCGAAGCACTGAAACAGGGTGCACAGGGTTATTTGCTCAAAAACCTGTCCCCCTCCACCTGGCTGGAATATCTACGCGCAATCGTCTCGGACGATGCACCGCTCAGCAAGGAGCTGGCATACCGGATTTTGCAGGAGTTCCCCGCGCCTCGAAGTGAAGATGTGCCGGATAACCCGCTTACCACGCGGGAGTTAGAGATTCTGCAGTGGGTATCCGCCGGTTATACCAACCGCGAAATAGCAGACCAGCTCGGCATTTCCGATCAAACGGTGAAGAATCATCTCAAAAATATTTTGCAGAAGCTGCAGCTCGAAAATCGTGTTCAGCTGACCCGCTACGCACTTGAAACCGGCCTAGCCGGACGAAAACTGCGCAAGTAGCTAGCATTCATGCTTTTGTCACAATTCTTGGAATATAATCGTTTTTTTATAGCCCGATGTAGTCATACGCCGTTATTTTGGACAAAGTTATAATGGTATAGATTGTTATCGGCATCCGAAGAATAACTACAATTCTATAACCTGAGGGTGATGTTTTTTTGAGTTTAGGACGTTTTACGATGAGATGGGATAAACGGCACTGGGCCGTAATGTTTTCCCTGCTGCTCATGTGTTGTCTGGTTATGCCGCAATGGGCTTCAGCCCATGCTTATATTGTTCAGGCCTCGCCAGGGGAGGACGAGCTGGTAGCCACTGCTCCAGAGCGCTTGACACTGGAATTTAATGAATCGCTGCAAACGGCCTTCTATGATATTAAAATTACTGCACCTGACGGCACACAAGCGGATGACGGCAGCGTGCAGATAGATGCCGAGCTTCCTCACGTGCTTGAAACGGGGCTGCGCAGCGGACTTGGCAATGGTACCTATGCCGTCAGCTGGAAAGCCGTGTCGGCCGATGGCCATCCCATTCAAGGGGCCTATGTATTTCATATCGGGGAACCGTCAGGTGCCCCTGCAGGTCTGGCCGATCTGACCTCCGGTACTGGTCAAACGGGCGGTCCAATCAAATGGATACTGTCGCTTACCGATTGGATTCAATATCTTGCATTGTCTGTCATCCTGGGCACGCTCGCCTTCCTGCTCTTCCGGATTGCTCCGTCATCCATGGCAAGAGAGCCCATGGAGGTGCCAGGCAGCTATAAGCTGTTATGGATCAGCTATGCCGCAGCTTCTGTTGCCGCAATCATCAGTTTGCCGCTGAACACCATTTACGAATCAGGGGTAGCTATCCATGAATTCAGCTGGGCACTGATGGGCAGTGCCTTGAAGCTAACGTCGTTTGGCCTCATTTGGATGGCACAGATGCTCATTCTGATGCTGCTTGCAGTCACAATCCTGTCTGGATATGACCGGGATCGCTCATTGAAGATCCGCATCTGGTCATCTTATGGTTCACTGGTACTTGTACTGGGATGGCTGCTCACGCATGCTATGACAGGTCATCCTGCAGCAGCCGACCTGCGTGGACTTGCCATAACCATGGATTATATCCACCTGATTGCAGCAGCATTCTGGATTGGTGCCCTGACGGCCATGGCGGTTTGTCTGCCTCCACTGGCTGACAAGCTTCCTCCGAAGGTACGAGGAGAGGTGTATTGGGGAGCTATCCGCCGGTTTGCAGCTTGGGGCATTGGTGCTGTAGCCGCTCTGGTTGCTACAGGGATCTATAGCAGTTTGGTCATTTTACCCGAACCTGTACTGACGTCCCTGTTCACTACCACTTATGGTTATGTGCTGCTCGCGAAGATCGTTCTGCTGCTGGTGATGATCGCATTCGCATGGCGTCATGCCCGAACGGCCAGACAGGGCAAGGATAGCCGACTGGCAGGCAGTCTTAAAGCAGAGCTCGCTACAGGTGCCGTTGTGCTGGCTCTGGCTGCTGTGCTTACCCATCTGTCCCCCGGACAGCCTGAAGCCGCTGGTCCTTTCAAGGAAGTACAAACGACAGAGGATGGCTCAGCGATCATGCTCCAGGTCAGCCCTAATGTCACTGGTGAGAATCAGTTCGAGGTTGCTGTAAAAGCACCTGACGGCAGCGTAGTAAATGATCTGGAGCAGATCACCTTGACGCTGACCCACCTGGATATGGATATGGGAATTTATGAAATCACCATACCAAAAAACGAATCAGGCGTGTATCAAGCAGAAGAATATATCTCCATGCCTGGACGTTGGAGCATCAAGGTTCACCTGTTGACTCGATCCCTCGATTCACTGGATACCGAGTTCGAGATCGACACAGCGAATCCATAATTTTTCTAGAAAAAGAGAGGGGTAATTATTTTGAAAAGAACATCCTGGACTTCCAAACTTACATCCACTATAGCGGCAGGTGCTGCAGCGCTCATGCTGTTCGCCGGCTTCGCGAGCGCTCACGTTACTGTCAGCCCGGCGGCTGCACAGACTGGAGCATGGCAGACGTACACGATTAAGATCCCTTCCGAGAAGGATCTGCCGACAACCAAGATCACGATGAAGGTTCCGGAAGGTGTAGCATTCAAGCAATATCAGCCACTGGCTGGATGGAAAATCACCACGGAGAAAAACAGCTCGAACGAAGTAACATCGATTACCTGGGAAGTGGATGGAGATAACGAGGGGATCCTCGCCGGACAATTCCAGCAGTTTAACTTTGTCGCGCAAAATCCGGATACAGCAACAGAAGTAGCATGGGACGCGTTCCAATACTATAGCGATGGCAGTATCGTAGAATGGACAGGCCAGCCGAACGAAAGCTCACCTCACAGCATTACGACTATTAGTGAAGATCCTGCAGCTGCAGGCAATCAAGCCGCAGCAGGTGGCCATGACAGTGCAGGTACAGCTGGCAATGCAAGCGATGACGAAGCAGCCGCTGGAGATAACAATGCCGCAGACGACACCAAGTCTGACGATGATACCACGCTCGGCGATGCATTAACCGATACCGTTACAGGTGAGCCGAATAATACGGATTCAGATCCGGGTACATTGAAGCTGCAGCAGGCAACACTGATCGTATCCATTCTGGCACTGATTATGTCCTTCCTGGGCATTGCACTCGCCACACGCCGCAAAAAGAAATAATACACAGTCTTTAAATATAGTTGAGCGTAACAAAAGAGCCCTGGCAGATATGCCAAGGCTCTTTCTTGTAAGATCAGATTTCCCATTCTTCGTTTTCAACGTTTACGATTAACGTTCCTGATCCGTCTGAATCATGATCTCAATATATTGCAGCAAGCTCTGCTTCTGCTGTTCTATTGAATGGATTCGACTGGACAGCCCTGCGAAGAATCCTTCAATCTGCTGCCTGGTGTAGTCAGCCGACTGACCCTTCCAGTCATTCAGCCGCGCATACAGGGCTCTGGCTTCCTGCTCATCTGCCTGCAGGCGGGCCAGCAGCCGTGTAAGCTCCTTCTCCGCAATTCGAAGGTCATTCAGTTCCACCAGCAATTGTCCGCTCATGCTTATCCCCTCCCCTTATGTACATATCATTATCGATCTCCTGGCTGCTCCGGTGTTTAATTAAAATGAACCGGACTCTCATCCGCCTGGCGGAAGGCATCTGCCTTCTGATCAATGAAGTCGAGGAATTGACTCGTATGCTTCATATGCCATGTACTTAATTCGTTAATGGACGCATCAAGCTGGGTTACAATAGGTTCCAGTCTGCGACTGCGGCTGGTATGCAGATATTGAGCCATGCGGCTGCGCACCTGATTGAGCTCAGCGTTGCACTGCTGTGCATTTTGCTTCCAACGGGAAGCGACGCTCTTCAGTTCTTCCGGCGTTACCTGAATCAGACCGGAAGCGGCCCCCATTGCAGCCATGTTTCTGGTCAAGTTGCTTGCTTGCGCCCCTATATTTCGCATGAAGGCAGCGAGATCCAACAAAGCATTCGACGGCTGACGTGGAGAATATCCCACCTTCTCACCTGTGACCGGATCGTACAAATCATTGGAGATATAACCATTCTCGAACTGATATTGTTTCAGGTCATGGTATTCCTTTCCGCCAAATGTATTGTTAATCTTATCCATCATACTCATGCTGTCATTCATGTCTTTGTAGTTGGAATTGATGTAATACATGGACCCAACATGACGATCATACCCTCCGAAAAAACCACTTGCTACAAAATCTCCTGGATGCCCATAGTTAATAATCTGATCATCAAATCCACCTTCCTCCGCCTTTCGTTTCATCTCTGGCGTGAGGCTTGAGATCACGGAAGGTGCACTGAACGTAACTGCCGGAAGCCCTGTATATGCAGCCGCATATTGTGCATTTCCTCCTCCGAGCGAATGTCCCGTCAATGAGAAATCCAAATTTTTGTATTTATTCTGCATGTCTTTGGCATAGTCTTCGGCTTCATACATTTGGTTAGGACCTATGCTGAATGTCTTATCCAGCTTTTTATCCAGTTCCCCCACAGCATTCTCCACGGTGGTTATACCTGTCACATCCCTGACTTTCTGGATTCCACTAGATAACCAATCGGGTGTGATGTCCGTGCTCTGCTCAATCTTCCTTCCCAGCTCCGGAATGGCAATCTGTCCATCCGCGTAAAAGTCACGGCCTTTTCGATCCCATCCGGCACTTCCCTCTGTGCCCCGATAAGCAATGACAGCCTGTTCGGTTTCCGGGTTATAAAATGTCACGGCATCGAATCCGGAGTAGGAATTACCATGCGTATCTTCGAGAACCTGCCAGCCAGGCAGATTCGCATACTCCGTGCCCGCTTTTGCATTTTCATAAGCCAGTTCGGACATTAAACGATATGTTTCATCATCAATTTTTTGCGCGTCCCCCACACTGCTTCACCTCCAAAAAGAATCATTGGACTTCTATTTTTCATAAGGGTCATAGCCTTTAGCTATAATCGCTTCCTTGATGGCAGGACTCATGCCAAAATTTTTCATCTTTTTCTCGTTATAATCATATGAGATCGTAAACTCCTGATCCTCATGCTCGGCCACATGTCCCTCCAGCGCGATGGAGTCCAGCGCCATCTCAGGTAGCAATTCCTTATTTGTAATAACGACGTTCAACTCAAACTTATCTTTAAAATACTTTATTGCTTCTGTCTCCGCCTCAGTAAAATAGGCTTGTTTTTCACTTTCCTTCATGTTTTGACACCCTCCCAGAATACAAGCAGATAATATGGTTAATAAGCATAAACATGATAATTTGCGTATCCACCGCACGATGATCACCTTCTCTTTGATTTTCATTCATTCAATTTAATGTTGTTAACTGCATCATAGTACAAAATCAACATGCCTACATCGGCTCACGGCATCGTTTTTATATAACTTTCCTCCTAAATGGTTCCAGTAAAGGATTCGGGTTACATTACCCATTTTCCTGATTTTTGCAACAATTTTGCGGTATTTGCGCAGACACGCAAAAGAGAGCTACCCATATTAGGGGCAGCCCTCCAATTTACTAAGCCTATAATCTTATTCCAGTACCATCCGCAGGGCAGTCAGCGCAATACCGATAACGAACCCGGTCACGGCACCGTTAATCCGAATCCATTGAAGATCCTGGCCTACCTTGTCCTCAATCAATGAGATTAATGAGGCATTATCCATTTTATCAACATTTTCACGGACCAGATTACCGATCTTGGAATGGTTTTTCTCCAGCAGCGTTGTTACGCCTTCGACAATCTTGGCATTCATGCCATCCAGCAATGCACCGTCTGAGCGCAGATCGGACAATACCCGCTCAATGGCAGGGAGCGCATACGTCTCCACATATTTTCCATCCTCCATAGCGGTGAGTGCTCTATCCCTCAGTTCGGTAAGCTTGTTCAGCACGGTTTCTTCCGCGTTCCAGCTGTCCAGCAGGCTGTCTTTCCAGCCGTTCAATCCGCCGCGAACACTTTCGCTCAAGGCAAGACGCACCGCTTGAGTTCGAACCAGACCTAACACCTTATACCGGAGGGCACTTCCCTCACGCTTCATATCCTCTACCTGGTCAAACAAATATCCCTGCAGGATGCTGCCAAGCTTCTCCTCGTTCATATAGCCAAGGAAGGCATTCATGGCAAATTGCATAAGGCCATTCATTTGAATGCCACTAATCGCTTTCATGCCGCTCTCACCCAGAAACGTGATGGTCTCCGGCTTCACCAGCCACTCTTCCGCCTGCTTCAAGCCGTAGTCCAGTGCCTTCGTGTCATATCCACGTTCACTCAGTTGAATGGACGCCCGTTCCAGGATCGGTCCAAGGTCGAAAGCCCCGGCCTGTGATTTGATCTCGCTCGCAACCAGCGGCGCAATCTGCTCCAGCGGCAGCCCAGCCAGAATACGTTTGCACATCGTGTCGATCATCGTTTTGACGCCATCATTGTGAAGTTCACGTGACATGATGTCGAGCACCGTTTCCGCTGCCTTGAAACCGGCAATTTTCTCGGTAATGCTGTCTTTATTGAGCAGATTGTTCTCCACCGCAGAAACAAGGCCCTCCGTCATCTTATCCCGGTTCTTCGGCAGCAAGGCCGTATGCGGAATCGGAATGCCGAGCGGGTGTCGGAACAATGCCGTTACAGCGAACCAGTCGGCAAGCCCCCCTACCAATCCCGCTTCAAATGAACCCACCAGCAGCTTGCCTACAACACTGCCCTGAAACGGCAATGAAGCGGCAAAGCCTGCCCCCATTACGACGAGTGACCAGGCTGCTGCCTTTTTGGTTTGTTTAGGTTTAGCCATCATTCTTGCTCCTTTATCATTAATCACACGACTGATCCCAATTGGACCCTTCCGTGCATATTCCGTTCTTTTCGAATGTGAATATTCCAAAGCGGTTAATTAGCACTTTACTTTTCATTATTTTCGCTTCCACATCGCGTATACTTCATCTTATCACCCGCAAGCACCAAAACCAAACCTCCAGCTGCCAAAAAAGAGCAAAAGAGATTGATTTTCCGTAAAATTGCTGCCTATCTTTTTCCTTTCCCAAGGGCTTTTAGTATAATCAGGAAAGATGGCCTATCATATACGATTGGCTGCCTTGCAGCAGGGTAATTACATAGTGGGACAATTGAAGGAATAGGGGAGGAAATTCGGATCATGAAAAACGTGCAGGACACAACGACACTCTATAACGGAGTCAAAATGCCTTGGCTGGGTTTTGGCGTATTCAAAGTGAAAGATGGAGAAGAAGTGGTTGAAGCCGTCAAAACGGCCATTCAGGCAGGTTATCGCAGCATCGATACAGCCAAAGCCTACAACAACGAGACCGGTGTAGCCCAAGGTATTCGTGAATCCGGAGTTGCCCGCGAGGATCTGTTCATTACCACCAAAGTATGGAACAGCGACCAAGGCTATGAATCAACATTGGCCGCCTTCGAAGCCAGCATGGAACGACTCGAACTTGAATACCTGGACCTCTATTTGATTCACTGGCCAGTCAAGGGCAAATACAAGGATACGTGGAGAGCACTGGAGAAACTGCACCGGGAAGGACGCATCCGCGCTATAGGCGTAAGCAACTTCCAGATTCACCATCTGGAGGATCTGATGACGGATGCCACTATCAAACCTGCTGTGAATCAGGTCGAGCTTCACCCGCTGCTGATTCAATCGGAGCTCCGGGACTACTGCAGTAAACACCAGATCCAGATTGAGGCCTGGTCTCCACTCGGCCAAGGGAATCTGCTGGAGCACCCGCTTCTTCAGGATATTGCAGCGAAGTACGGCAAATCCCCCGCACAGGTCATTTTGCGCTGGGATCTTCAAAACGGCATCGTAACCATACCAAAATCCGTTACGCCACAGCGTATTCGAGAGAATGCTGATCTATATGATTTTGAACTGACTGCGGATGAGATTGAACAGATTAATGGACTGAACGAAAACAAACGCTTTGGTTCGGATCCGGATAACTTTAACTTTTAAGCTCAGTCATTTAGACAAGCTTCATGAATAAGAGAAAAACCAAAAAATCCCGATTTGAATGCATCTGCATCCGAATCGGGATTTTGCCATTCAATCGCTGTAACCGATCAGCCTTTGGAAACCAGCTTGAAATCATCATAGTGGAACCCTGGCGCAACCACACACGTTACCAGCACAGGCTCGTCGCCAAGCGGACGTGCCGTTTGCCATACTCCGGCTGGAACAAGTACCTGCGGCGATTGCCCTGCAGCAAGATCCATGCCGAGTACAAGCACTTCCTCATTCCCAGGGTTTTCTCCTTTGCCGCCCAGTTTCAATTCAATGGGACTTCCGCTGTGCCACAACCACAGCTCATCGGACAAAACGGTGTGCCACTCGGAAATTTCATGCGGGTGCAGCAGGAAGTACGTCGAGCTTGCGGAGAATCTTGGACCCGAATAAGCTTCCGGCAGAACGGATTGCGGGATTTGATAAGAAGCCTTCCATACTTCCTTATACCAACCGCCTTCAACGTGGGGCTGCATATCCAGCGCAGCAACCAGAGGCGATAATTCATGTGTCGTCATAACCTGTTTCCTTCCTTCCAAATCATATTGGAGACCCTCTTCCAGAGTTTGGCCTCACTCTCCCTACTGTAAAACATCGCTGTTCGTTTGTCACCCTTGGAACCCGTGCATTCCATTTAAACGAAACTTTTGATAGCGTTTACAACAAACTGGATTTTCCGTTATGATATGGATATAAACGTAAATCAGACGAAGTCGAAGGGAGCCTGATCATGAGTATGATTGAGGATCGAATTGGACCCAAATATCGCATTGGGGAAAATTCATTCACCATTGAATACATGCGCAGACATGAAGGCAATGCCATGCCTCAGCCTCACGCTCATCCATTTTACGAGCTGTATTACCTGCTTGAAGGAGAACGGGTGTATTCCATGAACGGCCAGCTCCTGACCGCGAGAAAAGGTGATCTGATCCTCATTAATCCGCATGATGTACATACAACGTCCAGAGGAAACAAGCCCGGATTCGAACGAATTCTTATCGGCTTCTCTCCTTCGTTTGCCACCGGGATGGAACTCGGTGTGTGCGGTCTGCTCCCTTTCGAACGATCAAGGCTGCTTCACTTCCCCGAATCCGAGCAGCAAGAGATGGAACGCATGCTATGGCAGATGCTGCGCGAATGCAAGGAGCGCCGCCCTCACTATGAGATGGTTGTCCGAAGCCTGCTTGCTCAGCTTCTGATTCATATCTATCGGGTAGAAGAGAATAGTCGCCTGATGTCACCCGGCCCAATTCACCCGATGCAGGATAAAATCGGCGAGGTTGCCGCTTATGTGAACAGACATTACAACGAACCGCTTACCCTGGAGGATGCGGCAGCCCGTTTCTATATCAGCCCATCCTATCTGAGCCGGATGTTCAGCCGATTTACCGGTTTTCGCTTCAGTGAATATTTACGGGTCGTGCGGGTGCGGGAAGCGCAGCGGCGGCTATTGTCCACCCAGGAGCGGGTGCAGTTGATCGCGGAGAAGGTCGGGTTTGAGCACACGGCTCATTTCAACAAAACATTCAAGCAGGTGACCGGAACCACCCCTTTGCGCTATCGAAAAGAGCATCGCTAATACGGGGGAATCTTGGAAAGTTGAAGATAGAAGCCGAGTGGGTAGCCCTACCCGGATGAAGGTGTCTCTATATCACAAAAATCAGGATGATATCTGGAGACACATGCTACACCACTGCGGCTGAATGTGAATCAACGAACAACTTACTATTCATTCGTATCAAGGACTCTTATCTGCGGATGAGCACACCGCTTCTTACCTCAGGACCCATGGAAATCTGGCGTCCTTCCTCATCTGCATCGTCCTCCCGGCACACAATTCCGGCAGACTCGTGTCCTGTTACAATCAGAAGCCTGCCGTCAGGCCCTTTTCCCTGAATTCCCTCTATTTCAGCTCCCTTACACTGGTGTAGATGGATCAATGATCCTTCGGAAATCCGGGCTCTAAGATTGGCAATTCTCAAGTGCTTCGCATGAGCACACTGTATACCGTTTCGAGCAGTGACGTCATATCCATCGATCACTACACCGTCCAGAGGCATTTCCGGCAGCCCACTTACGAATAAAGCCATCTCTGCACCTGCACAGATAACATCCGATATGCGAATATCACGAAACACCGGGGTCTCTTCACTAATGTCCTGAAACAGATCGCTGCCGCGGGCTGATCCTTCCATATTCGCATAGAAAAAGGAAAATGAGATGGCTTCCATGATGATATCTTTCATATAGATACGCTGAATTTCAATATCCTCAACAACTCCACCGCGCCCGCGGGCGCTTTTGAACCTTAGTCCAATATCCGTCCCCATAAACGTACAATCCGATACCCGCACATGCCGTACGCCACCCGACATCTCACTGCCAATAACGAATCCGCCATGACCATGATATACGGTGCAGTTCCGAATGGTAATATATTCAGATGGCAGACCGAGCTCTCGGCCTTCGGCGTCCTTGCCCGATTTCAGGCAGATGGCATCATCCCCCACATCGAACACACTGTGCTCCACGACAACATGACGGCATGATTCAATATCCAGCCCATCGCCATTCTGTGAAAACCACGGGTTTCGCACACTCACGTTACGTATGGTAACATGCTCCGATGCCCACGGATGCAGATTCCATGCAGGTGAGTTCTGGAATGTTGGACCATCCAGCAGCACCCGCTTGCACCGACGCAAACTGACCATGTTCGGACGTAAAAAGTCTCTAGCTCCCTCATAAGCAGACAAATCACGCTCCTGTTCCATATGAAGCCGGTTGGCGATGGCGCCACCTTCGAGGGCCGAGGCCGAAGGCCACCAGATTTCTTCATTTTCACCCGAACGCTCTACAACACCACCGGAAGCAACGAGTCGACTCCATTGTGAAGCGGTCATCTTGGACCGTTTGACTGGACGCCATGCTTCTCCGCTGCCATCCCATATTCCCTCACCTGTAATCGCGATATCCTCCAACGATTCTCCGTCAATTGGAGATTGGCATCGCACCACCTGCCACCCCTCGAAGCTCGAAGCAATTAGAGTATAATGATCAAACTCGCGACTGAACGTAACCAATGCTCCCACCTCTGTGTGCAGCTCAATGCGACTGCGAAGCACAATCGGACCTGTCAGCCAGACTCCTGCCGGAATAACGATTCGTCCGCCACCTGCTTCAGCACACGCCGCTATAGCAAGCCTGAACACCTCCGTGTTGTCCGTCACGCCGTCTCCTTTGGCTCCGTAGTCCGTGATGCGGAAATCCCGAGCAGGAATGTCAGGTAGAGCAACCTCATAGGCTTTCGTATCCGCTTGGATACCTTCTCCTGTACGTAATGGGGAGTAGTATGTATTCATCGTTCAGAACATCCTCTCTTCTCTGTATTGGGATTGGACTGTGATTGACATAGCATCGCTTTCAGGAATGAGTATTATCACCCATCATATCAACGGGATCTGGACCAAGGTTGTGCTTTTTTGCCATGTAGCGTTAGAATTTGAGGTTATTTGTTCCGTTACCCTGGACATAGAATAGGTATCAATATCAGTATACTCTATACATCTATTCCAAAGGTTGTAAAAACTCTAGGAGATTCGATTCATTTTTCTGTCAGGATTCGTCACAAACAACTTACCAACTTAACAAATACATAACGCACTTTTAGCCTGCAGCCCTACGCAACCTCGTACTTATGTCATGTTTTATTACAAACCAATTGCCAGAAGAAGGATGACTATGTATGATTAAATAACTAGTTTCAATTTATTCCTTATTATTCCTTTTTCAAATCAACGTTGCAGAAAGGATGGGTTACTCTTGATTGAATTTAGGGGTGTGCAGAAGCACTTTGGTCATTTTCATGTCCTCAAAGATATTCATCTCCACATTGAAGAAGGAGAGGTCGTTGTCATTATTGGCCCTTCCGGCTCCGGCAAAAGTACACTGCTCCGCTGCATCAACCGTCTGGAGACCATTTCGGAAGGCGAACTCGTCGTCAGCGGTGTCCCTTTACATCAGAAAAAGGTGGACATCAACCTCTTCCGTCGCGACATTGGCATGGTATTTCAACACTTCAATCTCTATCCTCACAAAAAAGTCATCGATAACATTACACTTGCCCCAGTAAAGGTACGCAAACAGCCCAAAGCGGAGGCAGCTGCTACGGCAATGAAATATTTAACCCGTGTTGGCATTGCCGACAAGGCTGACAGCTATCCCTCCCAGTTGTCCGGTGGACAGCAGCAGCGGGTCGCCATCGCGCGGGGACTCGCCATGGAGCCCAAAATTATGCTATTTGACGAGCCCACCTCTGCGCTCGACCCCGAAATGATCGGGGAAGTCCTGGATGTCATGCGCTCTCTCGCACATAATGGCATGACCATGGTTGTCGTTACCCATGAAATGGGCTTCGCCCGTGAAGTGGCAGACCGTGTCATCTTCATGGACGAAGGGCGGATTGTGGAAGAGGCTTCTGCCACAGCATTTTTCGATAACCCGCGGGAAGAGCGGGCACAGCAGTTCCTAAGTCGTCTAATTCATCATTGAGAATGATAGAATATTTCATTTTGAAAGGGGTCTTTATTCATGAAGAATTTGCTGAAATGGCCGTCGTTCGTCCTTGTTTTGGTTCTCTCGCTGGCATTGGCCGGCTGTAGTACGGGAGAGGAAGCTACCAGTACCGGTAGTGGTGGCGGTGATGAGAATACTGCAGCCAAAGGAACCATTGAACAGATTAAGGAGCGCGGCAAGCTGATTGCCGGGGTCAAATATGATACAAAGCTCTTTGGCTTGAAGGACCCGGCAAGTGGTGAGGTCGAAGGATTCGATATCGATATTGCCAAGGCACTTGCCAAACAGATCCTTGGGGACGAGACCAAGGTTGAGCTGAAAGAGGTCACATCCAAAACCCGGATTCCCATGCTCCAGAACGGTGACATCGATATCATCATCGCTACCATGACGATCACGGACGAGCGGAAAGAGCAGGTGGATTTCAGTGACGTTTACTTCGAGGCAGGACAGTCCCTTCTTGTAAAAAATGATAGTGCCATCACCGGACTGGAGAGCCTTGGAGGCGTGAAAGTGCTCGCAGTTAAAGGTTCAACCTCTGCACAGAATATTCGTGAAAAGGCTCCGGATGCCGAAGTGCTGGAATTCGACAACTATCAGGATGCCTTCACTGCGCTCAAAGCAGGCAAAGGTGAGGCACTGACGACGGACAATATCATTCTGATCGGCATGCAGCAAACGGACAACAACTACAAGCTGGTTGGTGGCAACTTCACAAGTGAGCCATATGGAATGGCCATCCGCAAAGGCGACTCTGCTTTTGTAGAAGAAGTAAACAGCCTGCTCAAGAGCATGAAAGACAGTGGTGAATACGATACGTTACATGAAAAATGGCTTGGCACCAAGCCCGAGTAACCTCGATTAACGATGAACGAGCGGCGGTTTTCATCTGTAGGGACTAAACCACCCGTACAGCATGAGTCGCCGCTTCACATCTGGAGAACGGAGGCTTCGCCTACATGGGCAAATTGGATTTTGATGTATTGTTCAAGCATTCCGATCGTTTCCTGGAGGGATTCCTCAATACGATTCAAGTAAGCATCATGGCGTTGATCGGCAGTTTTATCCTTGGCGCAATCATGGCCATCTTCCGGATATCCCCCATCAAGCCGCTCAATTGGATCGGTACCGCTTTTGTGGAATTCATTCGAAATATTCCGCTTCTGCTGGTCGTGTTCTTTTTTTACCTTGGACTGCCCTCCCTTGGCATTTCATTGGACGGGTTTGTCTCCGGTACGCTGGGTCTTACCATCTACACGGCAGCTTTTATTGCAGAAGCCATCCGGGCAGGCATTCAGACCGTCCCCCGGGGACAGCTGGAGGCCGCTAGATCTTCAGGTTTGTCCTACGTACAGGCCATGAACCTGATCATTTTGCCGCAGGCAATCAAGATCGTGCTTCCATCCATCGGCAATCAATTTATCAACCTGGTCAAAAACTCCTCCATTCTTGCCGTTGTTGCCGGCATGGACCTGATGTATTTTGCCGATCTGGTCAATTCGGATACGTTCCAGCCGCTGAGCGTGTATACCATTGTTGCACTCTTCTACCTCGTACTAACGCTGCCGCTCAGTTTTCTGGTTCATTATATGGAGCGCAGGTTTGGACAGAGCGACGCCGAAGCACGAGGCCGCAAGGGCAAGCCGAAGAAAAATAAGCCGGCCGGGCAGGTTACCATGTGATTTAGCCATACCACTATTCAGCCTAAGCATTACTCACAGAAGGAGGTCGATGTACTATGGACTTTAGCGGGGCTTATGCCTGGCCCAACCTTCGTTTCCTGCTGCATGGATTCCTGATCACCTTGCAGGTGGCAGGACTGTCAATCGTCTTCAGCTTTGTTCTCGGCACCGTGCTGGGTACCATCCGGTATACACGTATTCCGGTTCTGTCACAGATCATTGCGGTTATTGTGGATACGATTCGGAACCTGCCGCTGCTACTGATCATCTTCTTCATTCATATTGTCCTGCCCCAACTGGGGATTAAGATGTCCGTCTTCTGGTCCACCGTCGTTGGGCTTAGCCTATTCGAAGGCGCCATGATCGCCGAAATCGTTCGCAGCGGTCTCAAATCGGTTGAGCGCGGACAGGTGGAAGCCGCCCGTTCCTCCGGTCTCAGCTATATGCAGACCCTGGGCAGCATCATTATGCCTCAGGCACTGCGCCGCATGTCGCCGCCGATGGTCAGTCAATTCATCTCCCTGCTGAAGGATACGTCCCTGGCCATTATCATCTCCTTGCCGGAGCTGATGCACAACGTGCAGATCCTGGGCGGCCAGAGCTTCGATTACGTAATCCCGGCGCTCCTGCTCGCAGCGGTCTTGTATTTTGTCATCAACTACACCCTTTCCATCGTAGCCCGGCGCCTTGAGGCAAGAATGAATTGATTCGGTTAGATCAATCGAAAGGCATTGTGGATGCACATAAGAGTCCAGCTAAACACATCGCTGTGTCTAGCTGGACTCTTTATTATTTGCGTGTTGGTTCCAATTTCAAATCGCCACTCCATTTTGCCGTAATTCTTTCTGCAGCAACGCAACCGGGATTGACAGTGGATCAAGCTTCATTTGCACTGCCAATGCAGCTGATGTTCCGGCTGCCTCCCCCGTAGCCATGCAGCTGGGAGTCAATCTTGTCGTAGCATGGGCCTCATGCGTGGTAGAGATGCAGCGTCCTGCTGCCAGCAGGTTTCGGATATTGCTGGAGATCAGGCATCGATATGGAATATCGTATGCTCCATCCCCTTCTATAAATGCAGCCGCTACGCCTTGACCAGAAGGATCATGAATATCAATGGGATAACCACTTCTGGCGATCACATCGTCAAACTTTCGCCCCGTAACTACGTCTTCCCTCGTCAAAGAATACTGTCCAATAATCCGTCTCGATTCACGTATGCCAATCTGGGGAGCAACTGCAGATATCGAAGCCCGCTCGAATCCAGGCACGTCGCGCTGCAAGAACTCAGCAATCATGAGTACCTGCTTCCTGCCTTCCTGTTCAGCAGAGGTGAGATCCTCCGCATTGGTAGCATCCAGTCCCTGGACCCTGGTACAGTTAATCAACACTTCATCCTCAGCAGGCCCGGTAAAAAATAATACCTGATCACGGTTAATCGGAATACCTGACTTCTGCCATTGCGAATAAAAACCACTCACCCCGGTTAACGGAATACGATCCAGCTCTGCAACAGGTGTTTTGGCATAGAAATCTTCCGGGTGCTCCAGAATATACTGCTTGACTCGCTCAAGGTTAACGCCACGCATTCGAAATTTCATGGTCATGGGCTGGGACTGATGATCTCCATCCCGTCCCTTTGCGATAGCAGCGCCAGCTAGATAAGCTGCATCTGCATCTCCACTGGTATCGACAAATACTTTTGCCCTGAGCTCCATTCGGCCCGATTTGTTTGTTAATCTAACCGCTTCCACCCGATTTTCCAGAGCAACCACTTCATCCACGAAGCTGTGTAACAACAGCCGAACACCTGCCTCTTGCAGCATATCCGCAGCAACCACCTGATAAATGGCCGGGTGGTATGGTGTAACGCTATGCACAAATCCTACTGTATCGCGAAGATGTCCTGGAGATCCCCCCCGCTCCTTCAACCTGTCAACGATCTCCTGAGCGATACCTCTAATTACCTGCTCGCCCCTCTCCGTGTGAAATGTCATCCAAGGATAGACCATAGCTGCGGTCGACATCCCACCAACAAACCCATACCGTTCTACCAGCACCGTACGCACGCCTTGTCGTCCGGCAGCGATTGCCGCCGCAATGCCAGCAGGGCCTCCACCCACAATGACAACATCCGCTTGTTCTATCTTCATGCTCCTTAGGTCGTTCATTCTACTCCTCCTCTCCTTGTTTAGCTGACTATTCTTTGAGTCCTGTCATCGCAACACCCTCAATGAATCGCCGTTGAGCTATGAAAAAGACAATCAGCAATGGCATAGTCGCCATAACCGTAGCACTCATCAAATATTGCCAGGCCGTACCCACTTCATCCGTAAACAGGGACAAGCCTAGCGGTAACGTCATTAACTCGCGTGAATTAATGAAAATTAACGGGTCAAAAAACTCATTCCAAATGGTGACAAAGGTAAAGATCGTCAGCGTCGCCATGCCGGGTTTGGCAATTGGCAGCATGATGCGCGCATATATCCGGAACCTGCTGCAGCCATCAATCATCGCTGCTTCCTCCAGTTCAGTTGGGACCGTAATAAAAAACTGTCGCATCACAAAGATTCCGAATACACCACCTGCCCCGAAGATTGGAAGTAAAATCAGCGGGAGATGTGTATCAATCCAGCCCAGCTGCCGCATAAACAAAAACATCGGGATTGCTGTCACCTCATGAGGAATCATCATGGCACTGAGTAACACAAGGAATACCACATTGCGGCCCTTGAATGGAATTTTGGCGAAAGCATATCCCGCAAGGGAGGCGAAGAATACCGTGCCCAGGACAACCAAAACAGCAATATACGCACTATTCAAATAAAAACGATGGAATGGAATTAATCGAAAGACATCGATGTAATTTTGAAATCGGAACGATTCCGGTATCCACTGCGGTGGATACGTAAATATACTCTGAGGCTCCTTGAACGATGTGGATATCATCCAAATAAAGGGTACAATCATGATCAGCGAGATCAAGGTCAGCAATAAATACGTACCCACTGCCCCTCCTGCTGTATGAACAGATGGCTTAGGCATCGCCTTCATTGAAAACCCACCTCTTTCGCAGCTGCCATTGCAGCAGCGTCAAAATCATTACGATAAAAAATAGCACATACGCCAATGCGGAAGCATAACCGAATTGAAACAGTTTAAAAGCCTTTTCCCAGATGTAATAGACTAACACCTTGGTGCTATTGCTTGGACCTCCCTGTGTCATTACATAAATCTGCCCAAACACTTTGAGCGATCCAATAACCGTCATGACCACGGTCAAAAATACCGTAGGTGTAATCATTGGAAGCGTCACATGGAAAAAAGTCTTCTGCTTGCCTGCACCATCCAGTTTGGCCGCTTCGTACAGTGATCTGGGTACCTGCTGAATTGCGGCTATGAACAGTACCATATTTAGGCCAACATTTTTTAGCACACTGGTCACAATCACCGCGGGCATCGCCAGATCCTGATTGTAGAGCCAAGCCGGTCCTTTGATGCCTATCATCAACAGAAGCTGATTGATCAGTCCCGACTCTGTCGCATACATAAGCTTCCACACAATGGCCCACACAACAAGTGACGTCATGACCGGAACGAAGATGGCAGTGCGGAATACTCCGATGCCACGCAGACTTTTGGATAACAGCAAAGCCAGTAAAAGCGCCAGCACGATATTGAGCGGAACAAGTCCAGCTGTGAAATATACGGTGTTTCCCAGTACCCGCCAGAACATCTTATCTACCATGATCTCGCGGTAGTTATTCAGCCCAATAAAGTGATGGTCTCCGAGCAATGGCCAATCGGTCAAGCTCATGTATAACGCAAGGCCCATGGGAAAGAGCAGCAGCAGAGTAAAACCAAGAACCATCGGAGATACGAATAGCCATCCTGCAATCTGGGCCTCTCTTGCAAGCGGTCCTCTTCCTGAATATTTGCGTGAATTGGTCAACGCTGGCCCTCCTCATCTCATCCGTCTTCCTTCTACTTCAGTTTGTCCATGGCATTGCGAAACCCGTTAACGGCTTTTCGCAGCTGCTCCTCCGTTTTACCTGTTACGACGGCCCCGAGCATAATCGCCTTAACCCCCGTATCATGCAGCACCTGCACATCCTCCTGTACCAGTCTCCTCTGGGAAGGGACCAACACCGGAAGCTCTGCTTGCATCACTAACCGGCGATACCGGAGGACATCTGCGAAGCTTAGCGATGTCCCATACTCTTCTCCAGGGACAATCGATGCTTCTAACGCGGTAAAACCATAATGTTTAGCCTCCTTAACCAGGGAAGGATCGTAGTGTTCATTGATCGCGAATGTTTTATCCAGACCGAGCTCACCCAGCATGAAGGATGGTAAATGGTGAGCATATATGGAATAGAAATCAAAACCCAAACCGGAAAGCCTTATCACATCTTCCCGTTGAATCCCATCAATGCTACCCGACGGGACCACTCCAAGCGGACCGTTGAATTGGGAGCGGATTTCACGGAAGTTTTCAATGTATTCATCCAGCGGACCAAAATGATTTCCACTGGCGCGGTGTCCGACATTGCAATGTACTTTTAGTGCATCTGCCCCTTCTTCAATGGCTGCCCGGGCCAGTGCTGCATCGTTAGCGGGCAGGCTGACTACAAGCAACATGCGTTGTCCGTTCAGCGCTTCTTCCAATTGCCCCATACCGTTACCTCCTTTAGATATGCCATTATTTAATTATTGCAGCAGGCCTTGAATCTCTTCCTGCATCTGCTTCAGATTATCCTGAGGTGTGGCTAAGCGGGCAAATAATCGATCGAAACCCTGCAATACTGCATTGTCGATGTCTTGCCATCGAATGTGGCCCGGAATCAAGCGAGCTTTCGGCATTTCATCAATGACTGCCTGAACAATATGTTCCTTGCTAGGATTATTCGGCTGATTAATGAAAACATCAGAATTCAGCACAGAGGTACGCGGAGGAACAAAGTAGGTTGCCGTAGCCTGAATTCCCTGTTCGCTAGCAAAAAACTTCAGCAGTTTCTTTGCTTCTTCGGGATGTTTGCTGTCATTAAACATGGCATATCCTGCCTGACCCAGCATGGGCACACTACCCTGAGATCCTGAAGGCATCGGGGCAATACTCCACTCGAAGTCCACAATCTCTCTTGCTTTGGACACGTAGCTGTAGTTGTCGAAGAACATTCCCACATTACCAGCATCGAAGCTGACCTGCTCGCCTGCCTTCGGATGCGACTCATCGGTGAACATCATCCGTTCAAGCAATTCCAAGGTTTGCACACCATAAGGATCATTCCAGGTAAACTTCGTCATGCTCTCATCAAAAGGCCCGCTGCCATTGGACCAGGAATAGGAGGAAAGAACAGCCCAAGTCTTCCAATCGCGAAAAAAGTTGGCACCATAAATTCGATTAGTCGCTTCCTTGCTGGCAATCGCCTTCGCTGTCTCTTCAAATCGCTCCCACGTCCATTGTCCTTGAGCGGCGAGCGTGTTGGGATCCGTAAGACCAGCCTGGTCGAATAGCGATTTGTTGTAGAACATGACGACCGGAGGCGTGGAGAACGGCAAGCCAAGCAGTTGTTCACCATCCCGAAACAGATCCAGCGTACTTGGAATATAGTCATCCAGCTTGAACGCTGCATCATCCTTGAATTCGGATACGTCTGCCAGAATGTGATTGGATTTGAATTGTGGAATCATCCGCTCGGAGACCCAGGCGATATCCGGTAGCGAGCCTCCAGCTGCAAGCACAGATATTTTTTGCTGGTATTCCGCAAAGGGTACGGATTCCATCGTCACCTTGATGCCCGGATTTTCCTGTGTGAAGCTATCAATCAATTTGTTATAGACGTCCATGTGCGCCTGATTTCCCCACATCATGAACTTCAGTTCAACCTCTTCATCTCCTGCGGATGCATTCTCAGGGTCACTACCGGAATTGGAGCCTGCACAGCCAGTTAATGCAACAATGATGAATACGAGCATGAACATCCATCCTGCTTTTTTCATGGAAATCCCCCTTGTGGCTTAGTGGTGTACACGTGCAACCAAATTATAGCGAAGGAATCAATTGTTCTAAATCACGCCAGCTATAGAAATGGTACGATTTTTCAAGGACTTATGCTGTAGGACACCTGCTATAGCTGCTCATCCGTACTGAATCGGTTCCGATATTCCCCTGCCGTCCAACCCACCTGCTGTTTGAACACCAGCATGAAGTGTTTGGGACTCTGATGTCCGGACAACCTTGCAACGTCATAGATTTTCAGTTGGGTGTTGACCAACAGCCACTTGGCCCGCTCCATGCGCACCTCAGCGATGTATTCAGAAAAGGTTATCCCTGTTTCATTTTTGAAGAGCTGGCTTAGATAGGTTGGGTTCAGATGAACAATTGCTGCTACGGTCTGCAGGCGCAGATCTCCATCCGGGTGAAGCCTGATATATTCCTTTACATCACGAATCGTCTTCCGGGTATCTCCACTGTTACACTGTGCTTCCTTCGTTGTATCTAACGTCTGGCTGGATGAAATGCCGTACCTGCGGTTCAGCAGCAATTGAATTTTATGAATGGCGGTAACCCACTCTTGGAGTTCCACTGGTTTCAGCAGGTAATTCAGTACGCCATATTCCATCGCTCTGCGCGCATACTCAAACTCGCCATAGCCGCTGATGACGATGATCAGCAGTTCGGGGTACATTTCCCGCGCTTTGGATACCAGGGTTAGTCCATCCATTTCTCGCATGCGAATATCCGTAATCAGTACATCAGGCACATTACTTCTCATAAAATCCAGAGCCTCAGTTCCTCCAGAAGCCTCACCAATAACGCGAAACTCAGGAGCTGTTTGAATAATCAACTCTCGTAACCCGTCGAGGATAACCCTCTCATCTTCTACAAGCAAAACGCTATACATGCACGTTATCCCCTTTCTCCTGCAGCGGTATAGTAATTGTGACAGCCAAACCCTGCCCGAGACTTCCGTCAACGCTCAGACTGGCGCCTTGTCCATAAATAAGATGGAGCCGTTGTGCTATATTGGTGAGCCCTAAATGACCTCCAGCATTACAACGCAGGAATTCACTCGAGGGGAGCTGGGAGAATGACTCGTTCCATTGGTCAATCTCTTCTTGGCTTAGACCTTCACCATTATCTCGAACGGTAAGCAGCAGCTCCTGATCAAACTTCAAGGCCGATATCCAAATCATTCCCCCATCCTCCTGCTCTTCAATTCCATGGTATACTGCGTTCTCCACGAGCGGCTGCAAAATCAGCTTGGGAATTAAACCATCCATGACCTCTTCTTCAACCTCAAAAATCACCTGCAGCCTTCCGTTATAACGCACCTGTTGAATGCGTACATATGATTGCACAAAAGCTAATTCCTCCTGAAGGAGTACGATTCGATCCACCTTATCAATGGTGTAACGCAGCAGCTTGCCCAGCGCCGTCACCATGCTGGACACTTCTGCATGCTTCCTGCGGATGGCCATCATATTAATGGACTCCAGCGTATTGTATATAAAGTGAGGATGGATCTGACTTTGCAGTGCTGACAACTCCGCTTCCCGTTCTCGAATACCGAGTAGAAACACCTCGTTAAACAAGCGGTGAATCTCTTCCATCATTCGATTAAACCCCCGGCCAATCTGTCCGAATTCATCACTGCCGAAACTTGCCACACGCTGGGTAAAGTCACCCTGCTCCACCCGAATCATATTTTGCTTCAGGCTGATTAACGGCCTTGTTACACGATAGGATATAAGAGCCGCCAGAATGGCTACGCCCGCCATGCACAGAATAGCGAATCCAAAAGTGAACGAAAGCATTTTACCTGATTCCTTTTGAATGACAGAAATGGGTGTAAGACTAATGACTGATAATCCAGAATAGTTTGAATGGTGCCGTACATACAGATAGGAGCTCCCATCCAATTCCACCTTTTGATTTCCTGCATAGTCTTGAAGCTGCTCCAGCTGCAGCAGCTGATTGTATGTGGATTTTCCACCGAGTGAAGTTCGCTCAAACACAAGCCGCTGCTTACTGTCCACAATCATGAGACTCGCATTTTCCTCAAAATTCAGATTGGAGAGCAGCTTGCGGAAGGCGTCCAGCCGGATATCAATCAGAATATATCCCAGTCGTTTAAGCGTGCCTGGATCACGAAGCTCTCGGGCAACGGAGATATAGGCTTCTTCAACCTTGTCTGTGTAATAGCTCGGATGATGCGGAGGGAGCAGTCGCCACTCTCCCTCCGATCCGTCCAACTCTGCAAACCAATGATCCTGCCTACTGTCCCATACCGGCTTCACCGCCAATGAATCCAGATTGGAGAACAGAATGCCACTGTTCGAGATCAAGTGAATGCCGCGAATTTCCGGACGATCATAGGCCTGACCCGAAGTATAGAGCTTCATCTTCAAGTAATCGTCGGACCTTGCCCAAGCAGCAGTCCCCATTGGGGCGTTGTACTTTCCCAGAATACTCAGCACCGTCTGATCATAGAGCGGCAAGAGCGATATACGCTCGAAATCCTTCAACAGCCGATTCAGATTGGTGTTGATCTGCCGGATCATATCAATGGTGAACTGCTCGGTTTTTCGATCAATCGTCTGTGAAAAATGGTAATAGTTGACCACTCCCTGCAAACTTAGCGGAAGCAAAGTGAGAACAACGAACAACACCAGCAGCTTCGTACGCAGGTTCATGTTTCTTGTTGAACAACCTAGCACCTTGTCCATTTAATGGATCCCTCCCACTTCTGTCATTCATGAATCACCTTCAAAAACTACGCTGGATATATAGTTGGCGTATATCATAACGAGTTTCATTGATGGTTGGCTATCCTGCCAACACTGGGATTGGTATGGAATTTCAAGATAAACCAACCCTCCCTTCAATGAAAAACAAAAAAAGCCGACTGTACCGCTCTACAGTCGACTATTTCTATGAACTAATTAATTCAATAAGACGAGATGTCTTTACCAGTGGATGGAATAATACTACGTCGTTTTCTTGAAACTAAAAAGCCGACTGCATTATGCAATCGGCTGTCTGTTCCTATATTGTTGTTTTCTATATTTAAAACGGTTATATTCATTAATCAGTTCGTCCAGTACCATCGATTGTTGAAGGACTTTGTAGTCTTGCATGCCATGATGCTCCGCCAAACGACTTAATTCTTGCCTGTTTCGTTCAATCTGGTCCACAACCTGACTTGGTCCTTTCATAGCATGCACCCCCTTCTTTATAGACCATTTTAGGATAGATTGCCAAAAAATTCATATTTTATTCCTTTGCAAATCAAAAAGTTTATTTACAGAGGGTATTCATTCATTACCAAGCATTTTGCAACAATTCAAGATATAGACTAAAGACTAACCAACTTTAGGTGTTTAACCGCATTCACTTTCCACATCTTGTATAGAATCAAATAATTATTTTCACGTACGGATTCCAATTAACCAACTCTTAATTGCAGCTAACTATTAACATAACTAAATTACTACTGTGATTCATATTAGAATACATTCACAAAAGAGCGTTCATTTCCTGAATTCGGAAAGAACGCTCGTCCACATTTAACAAAATCTATACACAAACCAAAGGCCTTTTAGTATCCACCTGTACCGTGACTAGATACAGAACTTCTCATGGAATCCATAGGGTTAATCATACCTGTAAACAAAAGGATTGAACTAAACAGCATTAATACTAACGTGGCTTTTTTTAGCATATCGACCATAAACCTCCTTGATAAGATTTGAATAATTTAGCTTCACAGATTCAGTCGCTTGATGCCTGTATTCTTCGAATAAACCTACACAGTAAATGATTGTTGAGTCATCTTTGATTTTATGAGCTGATGACAAACAAGTCATTAAACTCCTAAATCCTTCTTCATATCTTTCCTTAGATAGCTGATAGAACGCTAATTCCGCCCAAAATTTGGTGTACCTATCATCTTTGACTTGAACCACATAGCTAGTTTCGTGATTGCCTTCCTCAAATAAAAGATGAATATATAGATCAAACCTCCTGAGGGCGTGGTCTACATTCAAATTGTATAGATTTGCTGCTTCCATAACCTTAACCAACCCAAGAAGTGTTTCATTTTCGTCTTCATCAATAAAATCCAAATAGGAATTTAAGGCTTCGTAATCACCCAACATCAATTTATAAAGGTAGGAATTAACTTCCGCCCAATCCTTAAATCTTTTAATAAATATAAGATCCTCTGCTGTAGGGTCATCCACAACAACATTGGAGTACAGCGTTGTAAGATTCAAAGCCTTTTCGTAATTTCCCCGCTCGCCCCACACATTAGACATCAATAAATGCGCATAAGATCTATAGGTGAATAGAGGGTGCTTGGAAACTCTATGGTTATCTAAACCTTTTTTCTTCGTTTGATATTGTTCCAAAAAGCCAACTCGCTGCTCTAGTTCACCAGCTAATTGAAATACCTTATCCCAGTGGCGCAATCCACTATATGTATTAGCCAATTCCCTGATCGCGTCCAGCTGTCGCTCTTCATCCAGCCGGTTAATATACGGCTCGAAGTGAACTGCGGCCCTGAGATTCTCATGTTGGTCCTGGCCAAGAGACAAGGTGAAAATGCGATAATGGCATAGTGCCAGACGTTCGGAGTGCTGGTACTTCTCGCACTCGGCGACACATTCGTACAGCATTCGCGCAGCCTTCTTCTGATCACGTTCAAGCATATACTCGGCCAGCTCGAACAATTCGGACACATAGGAGCGATCATCCGTCACTTGCTGAATTACCCTCTGTATGCAGTCCAGCTTGTCCAACTCAGCGCAGCGTTGCAGGAACGGCTCCAGCCTTCTCCAGTGCGGTGCGGACTCCACAAAACATTCAGCACCATATATTTCGTAGAAGTGGCCCTCTTCCAGCTTCATGCCCTGAGTGATGAGGTCCAATTGAGCCATGGCGATCGGCCGTGTACCTTTGATAATTGCACTTAACGTCCCGGCGTTAACCCCCGATATATCAGCAAAGTATTGAAGGGTATACCCCTGTTTCCTGATGTAATCCTCAATATTTGAGCGTATCGTAGTTGTAGGTTCCATGTCTCCCACCTCCACAATGAAAATCCAGAAATTTGAATTTCTATGATAAGTACAATTTTAATCCTAAATTTTACAGCGGTCAATAAAAATCGTGGCAATTTCCTGCACATTTAGACATTTATATTGAATATATTTCGTCTTATAGAAAAAATCCATTAGAAGAATCGAAACGGACATGTTACAGTAAGTTTAATTCATAATATCCTACTATTTCCATAGGATTAAACAACACATACTGGCCAATCCAGTTCAAGGAGAAGTTCAGATGAAATTTGCCTTGTTTAGCCTCATGATGAACCTGCCTAATGCGGTCACTGGCGAAGCTCTCACGACACAGCAGAAATTCCACAACATTCTGGAGCAAGCCAGACTGGCCGAACGTTTGGGTTTCGATGCATACGGGATTGGTGAGCGGCACGGGGCACCTTTTCTGTCCTCCTCACCTCCAGTTGTATTGACTGCTATAGCTGCAGCTACCTCACGTATCCGGTTGCTTACCACAGTCACTGTTCTAAGTGTACTCGATCCAGTGCGGGTTGCAGAGGATTATGCAACGCTGGATCAGTTATCTGGTGGGCGGCTGGAGATGATCATCGGGAAAGGCAATGACCCCCGGCACTATCCGCTGTTTGGCATTCGTGAAGAGGAACAGTGGGTTTCCCTTGCTGAACGTTATGAACTGCTGAAGCGCCTGTGGACGGAGGAGAACGTAACCTGGCAGGGCACGTATCGACCTCCCCTTCATGAGGTTACCACTTGGCCGAGACCACTCCAGCAATCCATTCCAATCTGGCATGGCAGCGCGTCGAGTACCCTCTCTACTGAACTGGCAGCGAAATATGGTGAGCCGCTCTTCACTTCGAATTCTTTTCATCCCCAGGCAAAATACAAAGCATTGATTGACCATTACCTTGAACGCCTCGATCATTATGGTCATGATGCAAGCCGCGCGGTGATCGGATCGGGAGCAGGCAGCCTGTATCTCGCAGATACTCGTGAGGAGGCCATTCGTCGCTACAAACCTTACTATAATGCTTTTCATGCTACCGCAGCCGCACAGCATAATCAGTCACCCTTCACAGATCTGGAAGATAACATTGCACGTGGCCCCGTGCTTATTGGTAGTCCGGAACAGGTCATTGAGAAAATCATGGACTACCACGCCGCGTTTGGACATCAAGTGCTGAGCATTAGTGTGGATGGACTCAGTCATAGTGAGCAGCTGGAGCAAGTGGAGCGCTTTGCCCAAGATGTAGCCCCTGTATTGCGACGAGAATTGCCGAGTGTGGTATGGAACGATCCCCCCATGTTAAGCCAGCAATCTCCTTCCTCTGCCTCCGACCCTTCTGCTTCTTGGCCCCCAGCCATCTCTCCCCTGTTTCAGGTATGACGCAGCCTCGCCAGATACGCCTTCATGCAGGGTGATTCATGAGAATCGCCCTGCTCCCCTTCGGCTTTCGTTCTTTCGCTCCACTAATCAGACTTAATCCCTGCAAATAGTGAATCCAATAGTCTATGTACAAACTCTGGATCCATTGGCTCTCCCGTCACTAACATGCGATAGAATACTGGCCCGTAGATCATGTCGATACACAAACCGATATCCAGGTCACTCTTTAATTCGCCACGCGTTACGCCCTTTTCAATAATTCCCCACGCTTCACGCCGACGAGGCTGAATATATCTGGTCCGGTATTCTACCGCAAGACCTGGATCTGACTGCCCTTCTCCGATAATCTCTGTAATGGCCTTTCCGTCCTGGCTGGTCAAAAATTGAATCATATTACTTGCATGAATACGTACATCCTCCAATACCGATCCTGTATCCGGGACAGGCAATCTTGCTGTCATGGCCGACATGTATCCATCCATAATGACAGCCCCCTTACTGGGCCACCATTTATATATGGTTGCTTTGCTCACTTGCGCTCGCTCAGCTATCTTTTCAACCGTAATCGCGGCAAAGCCATGTTCCAGCAATAACTCATAAGCAGCTGCCAGAATGGCATTCTGGGTTTCCATGTTGCGGGGACGCCCTCTTTTGGCTGTCATCTAAGCCCCTCCTTGTTTCTAACCATACATTGCATTTCTTTTTTCTTAAAAACGATACGTTCATTATACTAAATTGCCCTCCACATAAACAATTTGACTCCCAACACAACGCTAATTAACCCAAATAATTTGTTTGTGCCTATTTACAATACTAAACGTTTAGTTTATTATATGTTTGTAATTAGTGAACGAACTGTTTAGAAAATAATGATTCCAGCTGTATTGACTCATACTGAGTAGTAATTTAATACCATGTGGAGGATGATAATCATGAACATGAAAAATGATGTGCAAGCAAAACAGGTTCCCCGTTGGCTGGTTTTCCTTTTGGCTGCCGCATGCGGACTCATTGTGGCTAATCTGTACTACGCACAGACCGTAATCGGGCCGATCAGTGATACGACAGGATTGTCGTCAGCTGCGGCAGGATTAATTGTAACGTTAACGCAAATTGGTTATGTCATCGGACTGCTGTTTATCGTACCGCTCAGTGACATTATGGAGAATCGCCGGCTCGTAACTTCCTTTCTGGTATTACTGGTTGTTGCCTTGGCTGCAGCAGCGTTCTCCACTCATGCTGTATTATTTCTGACGGCCTCTCTGGTTATCGGTGTAGGTTCCGTCGTTGCCCAGATTCTCGTACCCTACGCGACTTACCTTACTTCGGAAGAACAGCGCGGGCAGGTTGTAGGCAATGTCATGAGCGGCCTTCTTCTTGGCATTATGCTGGCTCGTCCGGTGGCAAGCTTCATTACGGATGCTTTTGGTTGGCAGGCTGTCTTCATCTTCTCCGCTATCGTTATTGCACTGCTCGCTCTGCTATTATCACGTGCTCTTCCTGCACGCAAGCCTCAGCCTGCAATGAAATATGGTCAGCTCATTGTTTCACTGGGTACCCTGTTTAAAACGCTGCCCATGCTGCGCCGCCGGGCGCTTTATCAGGCCAGCTTGTTTGGTGCCTTTAGTCTCTTCTGGACCACCGTACCCTTGCGGCTGGCGAATGATTTTGGCATGACTCAGCAGGGCATTGCCTGGTTTGCCCTAGCCGGGGTGGGAGGGGCCATTGCGGCTCCCATCGCGGGCAGATGGGCAGACAAAGGCCTGACCCGGATATTGACCGGGCTCGCCATAGTGATTGCTGTTCTATCCTTCGGCCTTGCGTACGTATTCCAGGGACATTCGACTGCTGAGCTGGTTCTGCTGGTCGTTGTTGCCATTACGCTCGACATGGCCGTCTCGGGCAATCTCGTTCTGGGGCAGCGCGTCATCTACTCCCTTGCTGGCGAAGCCAGAGGACGGGTGAACGGAATCTTCATGTCGATCTTCTTTATTGGTGGTGCCCTTGGTTCCTCTATTGGAAGCTGGTCTTACGCATCAGGTGGCTGGAGTCTGACGACACTGATCGGCCTGATCATGCCGCTGCTGGCCCTCGGTTATTATTTCACTGAAAAGAAACCCGGCATTGTCAGCAGCTCATAACTGTATCCCTTAATCAATAACAAGGAGCCTGGTCCCGGAGAGATTAGGCTCCTTGGTTCACATTTTATCAATGTCTGCCCATTCACTTAAATGACCCAACAAGCTGCCAAAAGAAAAATCATGACATTATAGTTCCGCGTTATACTTTCTTTAGAATTAGTCAGTATCCTCGGGTTATGGTTTTCAACATATCATTCATACGGAGGATACATATCATGAACCTGAAACATCGTTTTATTCAAAAAACAGCCGTACTCGGCCTGGCTATGGCCATGATTGCTGGCTCCACTTCGGCAGCAGCCTCACCTATAGCCAAGGAGCAGTGGGTGCAGGAGCATGCCCATGAGATCACATCCCTGACCTCGGACAACTACAGTGACCTTGCCTTTCTGAAGCCATTGCTGCAGGACAAGAAAGTAGTTAGCCTGGGAGAGAACTTTCACCGGGTTGCCGAATACAGTGCCATCAAAACGCGCATGATCAAATTTTTGCATGAGGAACTCGGCTATGATGTCATTGCCTTCGAATCCGGCATGGGGGATGCCGCCGTTGCCTATGAACAAGGCGCAAACCTGACGCCTGCCCAGATGATGGAGCTGTCCATTTTCCCAATCTGGCACTCGCAGGAGACACTTGGCCTCTACGAATACATTCAGGAGCAGAGCAAGACGGATCATCCACTGATTCTGGCAGGATATGATATGCAGTTTACGACCGGGTACTTGACCCAATTTATCAGTGACTGGATTAGCAGTCTGGATCCTGCCAGAGGCAAGCAGTTCTATGTGTTTGAGATGCAGGGCATCACGGATTTGTATGCCGTCCTTAACAAATATGGGATCGACAGCGACAACAATCCCGAATTCAAGGCGGCCATTCATCAAGTGAAGGATGCTTATGCCCCGCAGTACGAGGAATTGGTTCAATGGATCACCGAGCATAAGCAGGAACTCGTAAAGTCATTCCCGGATAACCCGAAACTGGCTGACATGATGATCCGTGTGCTGAAGGACCGGAGCAAATTTATCGAGATGGCTGCTTACGACACTCGGGAGAGTTACGAATTCCGCGATCGTGCCATGGCCGATAATCTGGAGTGGCTAATGGACGTCATGTATCCAGGTAAAAAATTCATTCTTTGGGCTCACAATGACCATCTCGCCAAGAGCACATCGAGCATTCTCAATCCTCCAATCGGAGAAAATAACGGGAACTCCGGGTTGTGGCAATCCAGCTTCAAAAGCATGGGCGAATTAATGCATGAGAAGCTGCAGAATGACATGTATGTGATCGGGCTTTATATGAATGAAGGACAAGCGAGCGAGATCTCCACAGGCCAAACGTTTGATATCTCTCCAATGCCTCGCGGCAGTCTGGAGTATACCTTAATGAAGTCTGGCTACCGTAATACATATATCGATCTTTCGGAAGCCAAAGATGCTGCAGGTGCTGCAGCCTGGTTGTTCCGCCCGGTCTTTGCAGCAGAGGACGGCATGGTAGATGAAGTCATTCATCCGATGTCGATGAACTTCATTCCGACTGAACAATATGATGGCATTCTGTTAATCGACAAAGTCAAAGCACCAACGACCACCTACAAAGGCGGCTTCAAGGATCAAATGCAGCAGCAAAAGTAACCCAGCCAATATGGCTGTACCAAGGTAACCTACCAAAAAAAGAGGCAGACATTCCCCCCTCGGGAATACCTGCCTCTTTGGCTATCTTTTTAACACATTCAGCTGTATGCAACTCATGGTTCCTTCTGGACTTACCCGCGCAGTCGGCGAGCACTCAGTGCGTGATGACCTTGCTGCAGGAAGGTGCTGCGTGTATTCTTCATCAGCTCAATTCGGCGTTCAGCCAAACGATCTGCGGCAATATACGTTGCAATGCCTTCGGTACGGGAGGTTTCGAAAATTTTCTCCAAACTGGTGTAAATTTCTCCGATTTTGCTCCACGCACGCTCCGAGTTATAACCATTCAATTCGTCCGCGATGTTGATGACTCCGCCTGCATTAATCACGTAATCCGGAGCATAAACGATACCTCTCTCATGCAATATGTCGCCATGACGTGGTTCCAGCAGCTGGTTGTTGGCGCAGCCTGCAACCACTTTGGCTTTGAGCGTTTTGAGTGTATCGTCATTAATTGTTCCGCCCAGCGCACATGGTGCATAGATGTCACATTCAACGCCGGTAATCTCCCCCGGATCAACAGCCGTTGCCCCGAAGCGATCCACTGCTTGCTTCACGGAATCCTTATGAATATCCGTCACAATCAAGCGGGCACCTTCCTCGTACAAATACTTGCACAGACTCATAGCCACGTTGCCGACACCTTGAACCGCAACGGTTTTGCCTTCCAGCAGATCCGTGCCAAAGGCCTCTTTGGCAGCTGCCTTCATCCCCCGGTACACTCCCCAGGCCGTAGCAGGAGATGGATTCCCGGACGACCCATAGCTTGGCGATATGCCAGTTACATAATCCGTTTCCTGATAGATCAGGTTCATGTCTTCCTCCGAGGTCCCCACGTCTTCTGCAGTTACATATCGCCCATTCAGACCTTGAATGTATCTGCCGAATGCACGGAACATCGCTTCATTCTTGTCGCGGCGCGGGTCGCCGATAATCACAGCTTTACCGCCGCCAAGATTCAAGCCGGATACGGCATTTTTATATGTCATCCCCCGCGAAAGGCGCAGTGCGTCTTCTATAGCAGCCTCTTCTGAAGCATATGTCCACATCCGAGTACCACCGAGTGCAGGGCCGAGTGTTGTATCGTGAATGGCGATGATCGCCTTTAACCCGGAAGCTTTGTCCTGACACAGGACCAGTTCCTCATAATCATGCTGCTCCATTACTTCAAACCAACTCATGTTTAACCGTCTCCTCCAACCATTTTTGCGAGTAATCCACAAGGCTTCTGTATCTTTGCCATCCTCTATTGTACCTAGATAATCTCAGAATGTGCAAAATCACATCACGATGTAAGACGAATACGAAGCTAGGAAGCCTCCTATCGCCTTTCGTTAATGAATGGTCTCAACGACATTTATGGGATGCAAATCCCCGTCCACGGCAAAAGAAGCTTGTCCCGTTTCTTCGGAAACAACCAGTACAACGGCATCTGTCAATTCACTTAGCCCCAGAGCGGCACGATGGCGTGTACCCATTTTACGTTCCCCTGCTGCAGCCTGGGACAATGGGAGGACATTGCCTGCGGAGACAATCTGGTTGCCGCGGACCAGAACTGCCCCGTCATGCAGCGGTGCACCGGGGATAAAAAGGGATTCAAGCAGTGCATGGGTCACTCGCGCATCCACAGCAACACCCGAATGAAGTATAGGTTCAAGAGGGATTTCACGTTCTATAACGATAAGAGCACCATATCTGCGATCAGACAGATGCTGTACACTTGCCGTCAGCTCAGCGAATTTTTCAGTAAAGGGAGACAGGTAACAATCCAGATAAAAGGAAGAGGCGAGCACCTCAATCTGCTTGATCTCGGTACGAATCTCAGCGAATTGCGCGAGCAGACAGACACTGTCATTGTCAAAACGGGTCAATGTCCGATTCATGCGATCCGCTACACGATGCAAATCTTCCTTCAACCTCTGTCTGATGGTCGAACTGTCACAGTCTGCTTGCCGGGTCATTATTTACCGCCTCTCCTTCTGGATTGATGCCAACATTGTTAACCTATACGTTTCCCGCGGTACGATTCATTTATACCGGTCAGAACCTTGTCATGTTTCAGCAAATAGGAAAAGCCTGTTTGCAACGTTAGCGTCACAAACAGGCTCCAGAACAGCTAAGCAGCTCTCTAAGATTCTACCTTAAGGTGTAACAGCGCCATAAGAACCTTTCTTGAACGTCGTTGGATCGTACCACTTATATCCTGCAGCCGGAGCAGACCATGGCTCAAGCTGTGGTTCTGTGGAGTTAGCCGGAGTCTCTATGGCAAGCAGGCTCGTCGGTGTGTCCAATGTCAGGCCAGATACCTGCGACAGACTCGTATAGCTTTCTTTTACCGCAAGCCATTTTACCGTGTTGACCAGGAACGTGCCATCGTCCACTTCCTTGAATCCGTCATAGGTTTTCTTGGAGGCTCCCGTTTCTTCTCGCAAATATTTCGGAGTCGCATCTTCCACCGGTGAGGAATCGCCGATAAATGCGGCTTTGCCTGCACCTACCTTGGCAATGGCTGCATATGCGCCTTCAGCACGTCCGCCGCCATTGTACACGCCCTGATCCACGGCGCTGCTCCATTTGGATACACCGTTTGGTACATAAACCAATCCCTTGGCTTTGTTCGGATCAATGATGGCCAAGGTAGATCCGGCATGCATCGCCACCGCATTTACACCACTTGTAATTCCAAATGACTGTGATGGAGCCACAATATCGGTGGCATTGACGTCACCCAGTGCATTGTAGCGGAAACGGATACCGAAGTTGCTTGCCAGCCAGTCAGAGCTCGTAACTCCCTGCATCGCTGGAGATTCGGCTTCTGCCGAGGACATGCCTTTGGCCGGGTTCAGGAATGCTCCACGGCGGTATCCGTTAAACACCTCGGAGGAATCCCAACGGTTTTTGTTTCGGTCTGCATTATAGTGATCGGAGATGAAAAAGACGCTGCCCCCGTTCTGTACGTATTGCAGCAGGGCAGCCTGCTCCGTTGCTTTAAACGGCACGTTGGCTTCGCCGATGACGAAGACATCATAATCTTTTAATGTATTGTAGGTGATGGCCTGCTCACCAAAAGTATACGGGATACTGCGCTCAAGCTGATCCACGGCAAAGCCTGCGTTTCGAAGCCCGTTCGCGAAGTCGGAAAATGCCCCATCAATGATCCAGTCTGCTGCACCAGCTGTCTGGGCATGGGTATTATCGAACAATACCTTCTTGCCTGTACCATCAGGCAGTGTCGTCCCTGGGCCCGGTTCTGGGTCAGGATTGGTTGTTCCGGTAGAGAGTGTGATTGAGGTTGGGTTTTTGAGCCCTGCATAGCTGTTGTATGCACCAAGTGTTCCGGTTACGATGACCTTTTTGCCTACAAGGCTCGGATTGGTAGCAAGTCCATACTGTGAGCGGAAGGAAGAGGAAACTTGTACGTCCAACAATTTTGCGTTGGCCTTCTCTGACGGAGAATCTGCTATCAGGAAGTTAAAATCATTGGCGTAAGGAGATGTAAATTTGGCTGTAAGTGAGCCGGTAGCATGTCCAACAATATAACCCTCTACCGTCGCCGTTCCTCCACCACTCTGAGCAGCTATAGCCTGCGATACAGTAAGCGGTGCTGCCGCAGCTTGTACCGGACCTTGTGAACCTGGCCCCAGCAGTGCTGTTGCCGTCAGAATGAAAATTAGGAATGCCCCGATCCAGTGCTGCCATAACGCCTTCTTCATGTTCTCCTTCTCCTCCTCAGATTACCTTTTAATGGGTTGTCCATTTTAATTTAATCCTTCACATGATGAATTCCTCTTTGTTTATGTAAAATTTTTGAAAAAAGTTTGCTCTGCTTCCCAACTGCACATACTGTTTACCAAAAGCATGATAAAGGAGAACATGTACCATGAGATTTGTATTTTTGCTGCTTCTAATCATTGTCCCGCTCGTGATGGTCTTTCTGGCTCTTCATTCCCGAACGGTCATAAAGTTATTCCATGCCTTGGCTCTTATATGTTTTTATTGTGCTGCCACGGTCATTGCCGGAGATGTGTATTCCACCAATGCACATATGACTACATTTACAACGGAAATTCATCATTTTCTGCTGAATGGCTGGTTTCTCTATCCGTCGGCCTATTTGGGCGTGTATATTCCGTTTCTGTTATGGATCAGTCTTTTTTCGAAAAAAAATAATGGTTAATTGGTTTCTCAACATTGCTTTTTCGCTGTGTTCGTAGCATAATACAAGTATACGTGATAATGATTATCATTCTTGAGGTTGTCTCTTATTCACAATTGAACTTTACATGAATTATCGATCATATAGCTAAAGGGGAACGAACATCAATGAATACAACACTGCAAAAGACTTCACTGCAGCTTGACGATTATCTGGATCTTCTGAACCTGGCCATCACCTTGGGTGATACGAAGTGGCAGAAGGAAATCGTCCGTAAATTGGCTTATACTTATCCTGCGGTTCCATGCAAACAACCACAATAACACCTTTTCAATAACTCATGAGGGATTCAGGTCTTGAATCTGCTTCATGAGTTATTTTTTTGTTTTAATAATCCAATCGATACAGGTAAAATGAACATAATTATCGCCCAGGGGAGTGAATGGCATGTTAGCAGAGACAGAACGACTGATTTTACGAGAGATTAACTTGGACGACTGGGAAAGCATACATACGTATACCATTTCACCTGAAGTAACCAAGTACACAGCTTGGGGACCCAACACAGAACAGGATACCACTGCGTACATCGAACAGGTTCTGCAATCGCAACAGGAACAGCCCAGATCCCAATATGACCTTGCTGTCTGCCTGAAAACAGATGGAACGCTGGTTGGCAGCGTTGGCATATACACGGAGGGGACCAATGCGGAGATGGGATATGTGATGAATCCACAGTATCAAGGTAGAGGCTATGCCGCCGAGGCAAGTCAAGCACTGCTGGGTTGGGCCTTTAATACCCTTGGTGTACATCGGATCTACGCCAAATGCCGACCGAATAACAAGGCTTCGGAGCGAGTCATGCAGAAGATCGGCATGGAATATGAAGGCATGATGCGGGAGCATTGGTTTTACAAGGGAGCATTTCACGATTCGTTGGTCTATTCGATTCTCGCGAGGGAATATGCTCAACTCCAAAAAGCTGATATCGGTTAATACCGATATCAGCTTTTTTCTTCTCCGTAACGACCCCAATCGCCAGTGAAGATTGATCTGTGATCCATGTGGTGAGACTAAAGGCGGCATAACTCTGCTGGACAGCTCGGGAACGTAGGACACCCACACATGCAGCGCAATGCGGCTAGATCGCGAATCATCAGTTTGCCATCCAGTGTGTCCAGTGTACCCTGTTCTTTCCAGGCCCCCAGCATCCGTGTAACACTCTCCCGAGTAGCTCCAATCATCTCCGCAAGCTCCGTATGGTTCAGCTTCATCTCAAGTACGATCCCCTCAGGAGTGATTTTGCCATACGAGTTGCTGGCACGGATCAGTGTCGAAGCCAACGCCCCAGCTTTGCCATAGAGCAGCAGATCCCGGAAACGCGATTGGGTAATCCGCTGTGAAAGTGCCATCCATTGCAGGAATTTCAAGGCAAGGTCCCCATGTTTGCTAAGCACGCTTTCCAGATCACTGAGCGAGATGATCGCGAGTTCGCCTTTCTCCGTCATCTCTGCACTGTAGCTGTGATTCTGGCCGCCAATGCCACCAAATTCCCCGATCAGGTCCCCTTTTTGCTGAATCGACAAAATGATTTCCTTGCCATCTTCCGTCGATTTGGTCATTTTCACGCGTCCCGAACGAATGTAGTACAGATATCCGGCTTCATCACCTTCCAGAAAGAGACTATATCCCGACTTCACCCGTTTGGGCTGCATTTTGTCCTCAATCCAGGCCCACTTTTCAGCTGTTACGAACGAAAGTATTCCACCTATCTCTCGTGTCATTTTGCTTCCCTCCGTTTTACGTTCTGTCGCTTGGGTTGTTCTTTCTGTAAATATCGTACCCATCACTTTCGTCCCCCTCGTGTTTCCTTATGAATCTATCTTATCGCGAAACCGGTGTGAACGTTATCGGGGGATTACCTGAACCTGGCTGAGAAATTCCCTGAATTTGCTGTGAGAAAAGTCACATCCTATGAAGGCAACCGCATGTTGTGATATGGTAAAGTTCTTGCTGTGTACGGATTGAGGCCGTGCGTTAATCAAGATCAGTATTTTGCAGAAACGAAATCGGGGAATTCCCTGAATTACAACTCAGACGAATGAGACTACAATAGAACTACCGTATAAACTTATATTTCAGGACACCTTGGTCAAAGGTTAACCATATCCATGTCACCAGGTCTAATCTAATGGTGTAATTCCAAAAAGGAAGTGTCTCTCATGCACGATGAACTCCCTTCCGGCATTCAGGAGATGATCCATAATCTGCGCCTGAACACATCCACCGATTTTTGCGGACTGGCCTATCTCTCGGGGTCCATGCTGCGCTGGAAGTACACTTCCGGTGCAACCAATGATCGCGTTACACGGATGGAGATGCGTCCCGGACAAGATCTTGTGGGCACTGCTCTACGGACAGGACGCACGTCTCTGTCGGACGCAGGTACAACAACAGCCAGTACACCTGGCCGTTGTCCGTTGATGATCGCAGAGCGGCTATTATGCGCCATCGCCGTGCCTGTGTTCCTGGAGAGCAGCATCCCTGGTGCCGTGCTGCTTGTTGGCAGCAGGCAGCCATGTACGTTCTCACCGGACACCGTCAGGGAAGCAGAGCTGGCGGCCAGAGCAGCTGCAGCGAGCCATTCACAGATAAGCAGGCCCGGCGTAAATCATGCAGAAAAGCTATTCAGAGATTAAAGCTCTGAATAGCTTTTTTTGGTATCATGAAGAGAGAACCAGGAAGCGGACAGGGGGAATATGTAGTGATTCAACTATTGGTTGTGGATGATCATGTGGTTGTGCGTTCCGGGCTGATCGCCCTGCTGGACGGCAAGAATGATATCCGGATCGTGGGGGATGCAGCAGATGGTGATGAGGCCATTGCCAAGGCACAGGAATTGAAACCGGATGTGGTATTGATGGATTTCAGCATGCCTCCAGGCAAGGACGGGTTGACTGCTACCGCAGAATTGAAAAAGTTAATGCCTGACGTGGCCATTTTAATTCTGACCATGCATGATGATGAAGAGTATCTGTTCCGTGCAATCCATGCCGGAGCTTCAGGATATATTCTCAAAAGCGCACCGCATGAGGAACTGCTGGCAGCCATTCGCTCCGTAGCAGAGGGCAGTGCGTATCTGTATCCCAGTGCCACCAAACGGCTGATGAGTGAATACCTGGACAAATCCAAACAGGAAAACGCCGGGCCGTATGACACACTTTCCGAACGGGAGAAAGAGATATTGTCCTGGATCGCCAAGGGTTACGCCAACAAGGAAATTGCCGAGCACCTGGTCATCAGTGTCAAAACGGTCGAATCCCACAAAAGCAATCTAATGGATAAGCTGGGCCTGCGGACCAGACCTGAACTCGTCAAGTTTGCCATGAAAAAGGGGTTGCTGAACTTTGAGTAGCGCACGTGAGAACAGACTTAGCGGACTGGCCGAGCAGCCTGTACTGCAGCTGCTGGATGACCTGGACAATCATATCACCGATGATGAATTCCGCAGCAGGCTGAAAGGCTCGCTGCATCAGCTAAGCGATCTGAAGTTTGCATTGGATGAATCCTCCATCGTTGCCCTCACGGATCGTAAAGGGAAGATACAGTATGTGAACGATAAATTCTGCGAAATTTCACAATATGACCGGGAAGAATTGATCGGTCAGGACCACCGGATTATCAATTCGGGATACCACGGCAAAACGTTCATGAAAACCCTGTGGGAAACCATCTCTTCAGGGCGAGTATGGAACGGAGAGATTCGTAACCGTGCGAAAGATGGCAGCCACTACTGGGTGAATACAACGATTGTGCCTTTTCTCGACAATGACGGAGAACCATATCAATACCTGGCAGTACGCAGCGAAGTGACGAAGCTGAAACGCGTCGAAGCTGAATTGCAGAAGATGATGACCCAGGTCATGAACATTCAGGAAGAGGAGCGCCGCCGGATATCTCGTGAGCTGCATGACGGAATCGGACAGAGTCTCTTCTCGCTCGTGATTCAGATCGATCAGCTGCTGGCGGACAAGCCTCATTCCGGTGTGGAAGCGCTGCGTAAGCAAGTCACGGGGATTATGGAAGAAGTCCGTGGCATGGCCTGGGAACTGAGACCTTCCGTGCTGGATGATCTGGGTGTCGTTCCGGCCATCCGGACTTACATTGAGAACTATACCCGCCACTACGGTATCGAAGTCGATCTGGAATGCAACCTGCGCAGACGGCTGGAGATGAATCGGGAGATCGCCATGTACCGCATTATCCAGGAGGCACTTACCAATGTCGCCAAGTATGCAGATGTAGCCGAAGCACAGGTGACAGTGGAAGATTCCCAGGAGGGCACCGTCGTAACGATTTCGGACCAAGGTGCCGGATTCAATATACAAACAGCAGGTCAGGGTGTCGGACTGTTCAGCATGGAAGAACGTGCTCGTGGAGCAGGGGGAACGTTAACGTTATCGTCTGAGCCTGGTGAGGGTACATGCATTACGTTTCACCTTCCCAGAGGTATATAGAATGGAACCACTGTGTGGCTAGTCCTATACGCACAATCTACAATATCAAGAAAGAGAGCTGCTCTCGGTTTTATTCCAAGAGCGGCCTTTTTGCGTTCCAATTTTGGTGCCAATGACAAAATGAAAGCCTTTAATCGGATAAATTTAATATAATGGATAAATAGGTTGACTCGAATTACGATTCGTCATTAAAATATGAATGCTGCATGCAAAATGCATTTTTGAAGGTTTACATTTTAGATTCCACATAGAGAATGAAAAGGATGATCAATCATGTCAGATAAACGCTCCTCTAAAGGAGGAGAAATCCCGCAAATGTACAACCTGGACGCGATCGATCGGAAAATCATAGCCGCCCTGCATCAGAACAGCCGTATATCCTATACGGATCTGGGCGCACAGATTGGACTTTCACGTGTAGCGGTTCAGGCTCGCATCAATGCATTATCCGAAAAGGGCATTATTGAACGGTTCACGGTTGTTATTAACCCGGGTAAGGTTGGGCTTCAGGTCTCTGCCTTTTTTAATGTGGATGTGGAGCCGCCCTTCCTCGATGAAGTGGCCGAGAAACTGGACGAGGAACCGGCGGTCACCAGCCTCTATCATATGACGGGCCCAAGCACACTGCACATGCACGGCATTTTTGCGGACATGGAAGAGATGGAACAGTTTCTGCTGGAGAAGCTCTATAAGATGCCTGGCATTGTGAAGGTCGAATCACAGTTGTTATTGAAACGCTATAAAAGCCGAATGGGCATGAGACTGTAGGAGGAAAACAGCATGAGTTGGAAAGATTACACCGGTCTTGTTACGGGTATGGTGCGAACCGGGATATTAGGTTATGGCGGTGGTCCTTCGGTTATTCCGTTGATTCGTTATGAAGCCGTCACCCGTTATCAATGGGTTACTGATGAGGAATTCGGCGAAATTTTGGCCATAGCCAATGCCCTGCCCGGTCCGATTGCAACCAAGATGGCTGCTTACCTCGGTTACAAAACCAAAGGTGTGCTCGGCGCCATCGTGTCCGTGCTGGCACACATTTTACCCACAAGCATCGCCATCATCGCCCTGCTTGGCTCCATGTACGCACTGCGTGAGTCGAAGATCGTAGCAGGCATGGTAGCGGCTGTGCGCCCCGTGATCTTTGTAATGCTGGGCATGATGGCCTATGAATTCGCAAAAAAAGCATGGTCCGGACTCGGCAAAACCTTTGCCATCCTGTTTGGTGTCATTGCGTTTGTGTTATTGCAGCTGCTGAATATTCATCCAGGCATCGTTATTGCCGTCTTCCTGGGCTATGGCGTATTCCACCTGGATCTGGTTCAGCGTTACAAGTCCAAACGCAGCTCCGACAAGGGGGTGTCATAAACGATGCTTCAAACATGGTGGGAATTGTTTTGGGGATTTTTCGTAGCTAATATTTTGGGATACGGGGGCGGTCCTGCTTCCATCCCGCTCATGCAGGAAGAAGTGGTGAACCATTATCAGTGGATGACCACAGAGCAATTCGGCGATGTGCTCGCCATTGGGAATGCGCTCCCTGGTCCAATCGCTACCAAGATTGCCGCATTTGTCGGTTATCAGGTGGCCGGCTGGTTCGGAGCGTTTATCGCCAGTTTTGCCACGATTGTACCTTCTGCTGCCGCGCTGATCCTGCTGCTTCGTTTGCTCAACAAGCATCGTACATCGCCGAAAGTCAAAGGAATGACGCTGCTTGTGCAGCCAGTTATTGCGGTGCTTATGATTCTGCTCACATGGGAATTCGGCCAAGTATCCACCGACTCCATCGGGATCTGGCAGACACTGATCATTGCGGGGATCTCCTTATGGGTCATGACCAAGACCAAACTGCATCCAGCTATTTTAATTGTTATCGCTTTTGCTTATGGTGCCTTGGTTCTGTCTCATACGATGTAATCCGTTGATGGAGAAAATATAATTGTTTATACCAAAAAAAACGGTGGTGTCAGCATCCAAGCTGGCATCACCGTTTTCCCGTTTACATCTCACCTTCAAGGCAAGTTTTAAGTTTTATTTCGCTTCAACAACGATGGTCACTTTTGTTTTCACGCCAGCATAACTCACCGTGATGGTCGCTTTACCTTTGCCGTTAGCCTGGATGATCCCATCCTTCACCGACGCTGTTGCAATACGGGAGGACTTCCAGAGTGCCGGTTTGGAGACATTTGCTTCACTGCCATCTGCATACGTTGCCGTTGCTACCACGGTAACCTTATCCCCTGGTTTCATGGTCAGGGTCACTTTATCGGTTTGCAGATATTTCAATGTGTCTACATCGATAGCCACGGTTACGGATTTACTGCCGTATTTCGCTGTTACTTTCGCTTTACCTGAACCAACCGCTTTTACTTTACCTTTGGTTACCTGAGCTACTTTGTAGCTGTTGGTTTTCCATTCGGCTTTGTCGGTTACATCGCGTTCGCTACCGTCATTAAAATACGCCACAACGGTAATATCAGCTGTCTCGCCAGATTTCAGAGATACGGCTGGCTCTGATGCTTCAATGCGGGCAATGACATCCACCTCAATGGCAATCGTAACCTTTTGGGAGCCATATTCTGCTGTGATGTTCACTTTACCGCTACCATTTGCTGTTACCAAGCCTTTTTTAACATCAGCTACCCGAGCATTGCTCGTTTTCCAAGTTGCTTCTGAAGTTACATCCAGCGTATTACCGTCTTCATCTGTACCCGTCAGAGTAATCTGCTGTGTTTCTTTGGAAGCCAGTGCGATAAAGTTTACGTCTGCCTCGAGGCCGCTTGCCATACCAACCTCAACAGACATGGTCAATGTTTTTCCATCCACTTTAGCGGTAATGGTTGCTTTGCCGACAGCAATACCCTTTACTTCGCCATCCTTGGACACTTCGGCAACCTTATCACTGCTGCTGCTCCATTCCACATCTTCAGTAACAACTTTGGATGTGTTGCCATATACAGCTAGAACCTCTGCAGTAAAGGTATCACCCACACCGATAGATTTTTTCTTGTTTTGCATTTCATATTTGTCCGGCACATCTACACTTACAGTGATTTTGACCGTTTTGCCGCCATAAGCCACTGTAATGGTTGCCTGTCCCGATTTGTAAGCCGTAAGTTTACCTGCAGATACATAGACGATATCTTCATCGCTTGAAGTCCACGTTGCTTTGGATGTCACGTTCTCCGTGCTTCCATCCACATACTCCGCGTTGACCGTAAGTTCTTTTTCTTTTGTTCCGGTCAAACTCATCGCCAGTTTATCTTCAACGTCTACAACGTCCAGATAACGAGCGGTGTCTACATCTACCGTAATTTCAACGGTTTTACCACTGTAGCTGGCTTTAACTGTAGTTGAACCTTGGCCAATGGCTGTAATTTGACCTTTATATACAGTAGCAACCTTTTCGTTACTGGATGTCCACACTGCCGTATTGGTTACATCTGCGTCTGAGCTATCCGGATAGATTGCCGTCAACGTCAGTTGTTTGGAGCGATCCGTATTGCTTAATTTGAAGAATAACTTTTGCTCGTCGACCTTCAGATTGCTTGTCCGGTCCACGTCTACATCGATCGAAACGGTTTTTGTACCGTATTTAGCTGTGATTACAGCAGATCCCGCGGCATAACCTGTGATGGTACCCTTCAGCACATCAGCAACTTTCTCATCACTGGAACTCCAATCAGCAAGAGAAGTTACATCCATGGTCGTTCCATCCGGATATGTTGCTGTCAAAACGACTTTGTCGCTTTTGTTCAACAAGAGGTTTACTTGCTTTTTATCTGTATCGATTCGCTTCACGACTTCGACGTTTACCTCTACGGTAACGGATTGTTTTCCTACCTTACCTGTAATTAATGCTGTACCCGCGCTTTGTCCGGTAACTTTACCATTAACTACAGTCGCTACCTGATCGTCATCAGAAGACCATTCTGCGATATCGGATACGGATTCAGAACTGTTATCACTGTAAGTTGCAGTCAGTGTAATCTGCTCGGATTCACCTTTACGAATATCAATGGTTTGCTTGTCTTTGGTCAACGCCTTAACCTTTTTGGTGACGTTCACCTGAATGGATTGTGGCTTATTTTCATAGGATACGATGACGGTTGCCTGTCCCTCACCTTTGGCTGTAATTGTTCCGTTATATACCGTAGCCACTGCAGTGTCATCACTGCTCCAGCTTGCATTCACTGTAATATTGCTTGTTGAAGCATCCGTATAGACTCCTGTAGCTGTTACAGAACTCGATTCTCCCACTTCAAGCGCCACTTCATTTTTGGAAACCACTATTTTGGACAGTTCCTTATCTGCCGCAGCGGCCAAGCCTACGTTGGAAATACTCAGCACGAATACCAGCATCATCACCATGTACTTGGTCAATCTTGGCTTTAACATCATTTCCCCCCGATTATCATCATTTTTTTCCTTAATTTTAATGTCGGCAAGTTCTTTCCAGATGTTTAGGCTTTCAGCGATTTTTCAGAAAAATGATTGGAAAACAATTCCGCAGTCTCATCCTTCTCCGGGGAATCATACCCGCCAGCATTCCGCATAACCTATCTATAATGCTATGTTGCAAGCGCCAAGCGACTGAATTGTACTTGATAGGAGGAGAAACATGCGGCAGCCCTTTGATTACATTGGATATTGGGAGCAGACATACCGTTCCGGAGAAACTTCTGGACGTGGATCATACGGGGTTCTGGCTGAGTTCAAAGCAGAGATTGTGAACGGATTGATCCAGCAGGAGGGCATTACCAGCGTAATCGAATTTGGATGTGGCGACGGCAACCAGCTGCAATATATGAATTATAAACAATACCTTGGTGTCGATGTCGCTGCTTCTTCGGTGCGCCTGTGTGCCTCAAAATTTGCCACGGACTCCTCCAAAAGCTTCATGTTATATACACCTGGCCTGTGGATCAATAGGGGTTTTCTGACGGCAGACCTTACAGTGTGTTTGGATGTGCTGTACCACATCACGGATGAGACCGATTTCCGCAATACCTTATATGATATTTTGCATTCATCGAAGGAATGGGTTGTTCTCTACACCCGGTTGAAGGAAAACGGCAACCCAGGCGTGGACACGATCCAGGATCGCAACCTGTTCCATTATTTATTTGACTATCCCGACTTCAAGGTTCAAGAGATCATCCCGCAGCGATATCCCGATCAATCTTCAGCCGACTTTGTGATCCTCAGGCGCGTGCCATCGAAGAAAAATAAATAAATCATCAAACTCACGAAAAACCACCCCAAACAGCCAGTGAAAGATAGGCTGCTTCAGGTGGTTTTTTATTTTACCGATTTCATTCTCCGACATGTTTGAGGTTAAAATAGTCCCGGACGTCCGCGCAGCTTCGCCAGCGCTTCCATATAGAAATAATCGCCGTAGATGATCGGCACATTCAATCCCCTTCCTTCCGGGTAATGCACGGTTCCCTGCATGATCAGCCCCTCTTCCGCAGCTGACTCGCCTGAGCTGTAGCGCTCATGCAGGCCGCGAACGATACGCTCGCCCGCTGCGGCATACTCCTCTCCGCGTGGCGACAGCTTCGCCAGCTCAAGCAGACCGCTCGCCGCAATCGCAGCAGCGGACGAATCCCACGCCACCTGATGCTCCGCCGGTGCGCGAAAATCCCAGAACGGCACGATATCTTCGCCAAGCATGGCGAGGAAGAAATCGGCCGCGCGTTCCGCTGTCTCCAGATAGCGGGCTTCGCCCGTATACCGGTAAGACAGCGCAAAACCATGCAGCGCCCAGGCGGTGCCCCGCGCCCAAGCGGAACCCGGAGCATGGCCCTGTCCGCCATGCTCTCGCAGCTTCTGCCCCGTGTGTGGGTCGAACTCCACCACGTGGCAGATGGACCCGTCTGCGCGAACGAACTCGCGCGCAACCGTGTCCGCGTGTGCTTCCGCCAGCAAGCGGAAGCGGGGATCGCCGCTCTCTTCGGATGCCCAGTAGAGCAGCGGCAGGTTCATCATGCTGTCGATGATGGCTACGCCGCGCGTATCCATTGTGGACGAGCTGAAGTTCCAGGCACGAATGAACTGACCACGTACATTGAAGCGAGCAGCAAATAGATTGGCAGCAAGCAAGCCCCGCCGCCGGCTGTCCATGCTGCCACTCTGGCGGTAGGATGCTACGCCGCTGAGCAGCCAGATGAAACCCAGATCGTGATCTACCGAATCCGGATTGCGGAGGCATCCCTCCAGCTGCCGTTCACAGCTATCTGCAATACGGGACAATGAAGCAGCATCCACATTTTCCGGGGACTCTCCGTACACAAGCCATAACAATCCTGGCCAGAAGCCGGCTGTCCACCATTCCGGATCGTTCTGGTCATACGTCCCCTGCGGAGAGATGTGTGGGAAGGTATCCTTGATTCGCTGTGCGTTGCGAATGGTTTTGTCCGCGCCCTGCCGCCAAGCTTCTTCAATCCATGTTACCGATGTCGATGTACTCACGAGCTTTGCCTCCTCTTTTCGTATCCTTATTTATTCATATACGTACGCAACTTTAATGGACTAGATCTGCACACCGCCTTCAGTGGTTTCATTGCATCGGTCCACTCCGGATTGTCTTTGATTCTGATTCTTCGAATTGAATTACCTCGGATACATGGTGAATTTGAAGCTGCACCTTGTCTCCTGTACTACTCCACTTTCATCTGCGGTTTGCCGTAAGATTAATCCGGTGCGGTAAAACTTCTGTGGCAGATGATCATGATCCACGGTCTCGATCACTTCGATCTGTGCACTCCAGCATTTCACATCGTACTCCATGAACACCACAGCCCTGCTTCCTTCCCATCGTACTCCTGCTTCTTGCAAGACAGGTTCGATTCGACTGATAAAATGCTGGGCGACTCGCGGTTCTCCAATCAGGCGCTCCCCGATCTGAATACCGGAAGAAGGTGGACTCCATTGGTAGTGGTCTTCAAGGAAAAGCTCTGCTTCGGAATTTCCGGCTGAACCGTGCCATCGTAATCGCCGGATATATCTTGCCAGTGTAGGAGCCATAGGATAAGCCGACGTCAGATCCAATTCAGCCTCTATCCCCTGTGAAGGCAGGTGCTTAATATGTAGCATTTTGGCTTCAGCTTGTCTTCCGGATTGCTGATGGGTCCCTTCAATGACAGGAACGCTGTGCCCCTGAGAGCCAATTTGCAAAATGCTTTCCCTGCCAGGTGCGAAGTAGGCTTGAGTATACTCGCCTGAACCTGGATCACAGAGAATGTTTTCACCGCCGCCATGAAGGATGAAGTGTCCCAGATCATTATGATTATGAGGCTCTGCGTTATGACCTCCTTTTACCGAAAAGGCCACCTTCACTTCCTGCTGTTCACCTGCTGTCAGCGTCCCTCGTGCTATCACCCACGATAAGTCCTCCAAGTAAATCGGAGCCCCGGGCTCACCCGATTCAGTCTCACTATCGAACTTAGCCGGATTAGTCCACAGTACATTGCGGAGAGCATGAGCCCACCTGCGGCAGGGATCCTGGGAGAGAAGCGGGATGTGAAGCCCTGAATCGATTAGAATCTGCTGCCTTTCGGACAAAAGGGAAAGCAATCCGGACGGAATCGTCTCCCGCTCACGACTGTCCGAATAGTTAATATACACCCCGTCCGACAAATGAATATTTCCCGGGAAAGCAGCAATCGCTCCCGTCTTGGGATCTGACAACATATCCAGTTCACCTGCACTGAACAATCTCAGCATCTCTGCATAATAGGTATAGAATCCGAACCCATACACCCAGTAGCCCACACCTTCAGCACATCCTCCATCCGTCCCGTAACCACTCGAAAAGGCATTCATGGATCGAATGGTGTGCTGCACAGCCATGGTTCGAAGCCGCTCATCCTCCAATAAAAGTAAAGCAGCAATTCCGCATCCTCCACTGCAAACGGCTGACCAGTTGTGATTTGCTTCTTCCCAACCGTAAGTCCGCTGCTCCCTGTACAATGGAGTAAATATCCTGTCTTCTACCTCCGCCTTGACCATCCGGATCAGGCGCTTATCCAGCATGTCATCCAGTATTACGACCAGCTCTGCCAGCATCTGTGCGGTCTCTGCAGCGAATAGATCAATATGTGTTCTTGCGCCAGCTTCTTCCCCTTCCGGTATATGGGCAGACAGACACCAGGTTTGTTCGGTACAAACACTCCAGATCAGATCCTCCAGCAGATGCAAACGAGAGGAAGACGGCGATACCGCCACCAGCAGCCCCAGCGAAACAAGCCTACCGCGCCTTTCAAAATAAGCCTGCTCATACGCTTGACGCTCACCCGTATCCCTGAATTGACGAAATAGGGAAAAAGATAGTTCTGGCAGGTTCTCCGTAAGTGCCTTCTGTTCATATACTTCTAAATCCGACCAAAAGCCGGCGTAAACGGGGTCATTCCACGTGTCCGTGAGCCTGTCTTTCCAGTGATGGATAATCTCCAAACCATCGGACATTCCATGTTTCATAGCCGCAGCGATTGTATCTGTCGTCCAACGTAATCCAGGGTGAACCGTCATAAGAATTCCTCCCCATTTTTGTAACCGATTTCATTTTAGCCTATCAAGTAGTAAAAATGAAGGGAATTCGGCTAATCTTATGTAAAAGAACAAATAATATGAAAATAACTGAAACTTTTCAGACTGTTTTCTCGTAAAAGAGTTGTCGGTACTCATTGCATATGCATTTTATTCCATTATGAGGACAGGTGAACCATACTGAATACTGAATTATTTGATCAGACTGTAACGGAGCTGCTGCAGCGCTCGGATAGCCGAGTGATTGTGCAGGTCGAATCCCATTTTCCGGACAATCGTCTCGTCGGGGGTAAATATCACATGGGCAGTCACACCGTATATCTGTACAAAAAAGAGATCATGGAGCAATGCCGGATGCTCTTCGGTACGTTAGCTCCATTGCAAGCCTATATTTATGTCATTCTGGCTCATGAACTGGGTCATGCCGAGGATACGGAATTAGCATATCTGTCCAGCCTTCTTGATGGGCCCCTATCGGCTCATGAGCAGGCAGAGATTCGGTTGCGTATTGAAGAAAACGCCTGGCGTTATGCAGAATCACTGCTGCAGGGCATGGATCCTGTTTTCTTGCATACCATCATTGATGAATCCCTGCTCAGCTATCGCCAAGCCATTGAACCACATATTGCCTAGATTATCACAATCAATATTAAATGAATAAACAAGGCCAGACCCACCCTTTTCCACAGGTGAGATCTGGCCTTGTTTGCTGGAATTACGTTTTATTCACGCTTGCTTCTATATCAACAATTAATTTTTCCGATTCCGTGACCGGGCTTGTCCACCCTTGCGCCCTGCTTCTTCGCGGCTCATTTTGCCATCCTGATCATCATTTCCGTCACTGCTGCCCCGGGCGCTTCCGCCCTCACGTCCAATCTCTTGATAGAACTCACGGTCGTGGGATTTGGATGTTGCTTCCCCGCCTTTGCTGCCAATCTCCTGATAGAAATCCTTGTCATGGTTCTTCGAGGTTGCCTCTCCGCCCTTGCTGCCAATTTCTTGATAAAACTCATGATCATGATTCTTGGAGGTTGCTTCTCCACCCTTACGTCCTGCTTCTTCACGGCTCATTTTTCCGTTTTGGTTATTCTGTGCCATTTTGAATTCACTCCTTATCGGGTATTGAGTATAGTGTGCTACGCTTCTTAATTACCCTCTGTTATGGAAATAAAACAATTGATTTCTAGAAATTCCACTTTTCTATAATTTATTTTTGAATGTTCTTCTATGTAAATAAGAGCAGAGGGTCGCACAGGACCCTCTGCTCTTATTCCTACTGGATTTTAAGTTTGCTGTCCTGTACGACAGACAACCATTGACGTGCAATCAGTTCATGACCTGCCGCCGTTGGATGCACACCATCCCACAACCAGTAGGATGCTTCTGCCTTCTCTGTCGCTTGATTGAGCATATCCTGCAATGGAACGAACACAGCACCGAACTGACCCGCGAGCTCCCGGACAAGGCGTTGATATTGGCCTATTTTCTCCTGCCATGCATCCCATTTGTCCACCGTAGCACCGGTTTTCAGAATGAAGGGTTCCATCAACACGAGCCCCGTATTCGGGAGCACTTCCCGCGTCTCTTCTAACAGATGATGATATGCCCGTCCGAGACGATCCGTTACCCCGCTGGGCTCATTATTGATTATACGCCAGGCGTCATTCACACCAATCAGAATGCTGATCAGTTCCGGCTTCAAACTAAAGGTATCTTCATTCCAGCGTGCATACAGATCGGATGCGCGATCCCCACTGACTCCCCTGTTGTAGAAGGTGGGCTGCTTCTCTGCCAGCTCCGCACCCAGTCTGCTTGAGATCAGATAAGCGTAGCCATGTCCCAAAAAGTGATTCGGATCATCGTTCCGCGATCTTCCTCCGTCTGTAATGGAGTCTCCCTGAAACAATATAACGGATGGACTTGTACTCATGATTTGAACCGTTCCTTCCTCTTATGTAAAATGGAAACCTTGATTCTACCGTCTCCATTTTATCCCTTTCCGGTTCAATAGAGAATAGCGTTTTCAAAAGTTCAACTAAACGCCCTTCTGGTCTTTTGCCACATATCCTCCGCCCTGATATTTCGTCTCATCCTGCTTATCCGGCGCACCTCTGCGCTTCGCCTCTTCCCAGAGCTCGGCAGCATCGTCTTCTGGACGGTATCCAATTTTTTCAGCCAAATAACCGATATCATAATAATTGTCGCTATTCGCGGAGGTTCCGTATAGATTAAGATACTTCATCCCGGAATCAGCTTCAATACAGCACACCGCGAGCTGCACCATGTCCCTCGGAGATATCCAGATATGGGCAGAGCGCTCGGAATGCGGATGATCATCGCCGGAGAAGTTGCCGATCCGAATGTTGAATGAAGAGAGGTCATACTTGTCCACGTAATATCGGCCAAGCAGTTCAATATAACATTTGCTGAGACCATAGAAGCTGTCAGGACGATAGGGGTCGTCGACCTCAATCTCTTCACCTGTACGGTAAAAGCCGGTTGCATGGTTAGAGCTTGCAAAAATGACACGCTGAACACCATTCATTCGTGCTGCTTCATATACATGGTAAGCACCGGTTACATTAATCGGGAGAACTTTGCCCAAGAAGTCCTCTTCATCCTTGGCCCAGGCAATGTGCAGCACGGTATGCACTCCTTGCATCAGCTCCTGCAGCCTTTCCGCGTCCGTAACATCCATGGGGACAATACCTGTTCCTGGTTCCTCCTGAAGGTCAGCCGCAACAATATCATACTTGTCCATTTCCCTCAGACCATCCAGCAGACTGCGACCGATTACGCCAGCAGCTCCTGTGATCAGTATCTTTTTCCTCGTATTAGCCATTCACCTTCGCTCCCTTCATTCTTAACGGATACTTCAGCTCTACTACATAGGTCTATAGAACATTATTAACCGTTAGTCTGAAGGAATTACCTGTACAGCTTGCGTCTCTACCCGATCACATAACGCAAAATCATCATCGCTACAATGCCCACAAGAACCGTACCGAGAAGACTTCGCGTCCAGATCGCTACCACAAAGGTAGGCAGGGCCGCCCACAGTGCAGCATTCTGGGTGAGCGGTACCAGCTGGTTGCCAGACATCAACAGCTCCTGGCCAATCAGTGCTGCCATCACGGCAACAGGCACATATTCCAGCCAGCGAAGCAGCCATACCGGAATCTGTATTTTGCTAAACAGCATTAGGGGCAGCACCCGGGGAATAAAGGTCAACAAGGCGGACCCGATAATAATCCAAAATACATCCCATCTTACTTCCATCGTTCCATGACAACTCCCATCGTTGCTGCAACAACTGCAGCCACTATAATGCTCATGCTGCCCAAAGAGGCCATACTTGCGAGTACCACACACACCACAGCAATAATGGCTACATTGATGTGCAGCTTTCTGTTTTGACGATGGATTAACTGAAGCACAATTAGGCCGATAAACATGGCCGGCAGGGCAAAATCCAGTCCAAACTGCTCCGGATTCGTAATCCAGCGCCCGAAATAGGCTCCTGCCATGTTGGCTGCGAACCAATTCAGATAAGCTGTAATATTTAATCCATGCATCCACCGTTCACTTAATGTTTTGCGGCCAATTGCGCGAGTCATCGCCACTCCGAACGATTCATCCGTGAGCAGGGAGCCAATCCACATGTTTTTGAGTGGGGTCAGGTGCCTGAAATACGGAGATACGGCTGCACTGAGTAATAGATGTCGCAGATTGACAAAGAAAATCGTGAATATGATCGCTGCTGCCGATCCGTTTGATGCGAGCATGCCTGCGGCAATAAATTGGGCCGAACCTGCATATAAGATCAGACTCAGCAGGGCGATTTCCGCCATACTGAGTCCTGCTGTCATTTCGATGACGCCTGCTGCAAACCCAATACTCAGATAGCCAAGCAGGGTTGGAATGCAATCCTTTACCCCCTGCATAAACGTGGCATGATCCCGAGTCTCTAAGATGTCTTCCGATTTTGTGACCATGGGCATTGATTTATCCAATTCTGCTGCAACTCCTTCTCATCCCTTCAGAGATGTAAATACGTTTCCTTTATATTAATTTAGAAATATACCACAAGTTAAGCGAATGAGGGAGAGACAGATTTCTCCTTTACAGAACAGATTCAATAGATCTATCACGCCAAAAAGCCCATAACCTGTTAAGGCCATGGACTTGGTAAGCCAGAAATCAATGTGCTGGGGAATTACGCACTACTATCTTTTTTGTCCCCGTGATATCCTTGTTCGCCATATGGCTCAAGCTGATCCATCCAACGATTCAGACATTTGGCGAGTGCATCCTTGGTGTCAAAATAGGGGTTATCCTCTTTTTTCAATACTTCCAGCACTTCAATCGTAAACGCATCATCACCGTATTCATTCCATTCCGCCTGCAGCTGCTTGTTCAGATGGCTGCCCATTTGCAGCATGAATCTCTGCCCATTGATCGTTTTCAGATTCAATGTGCTATCCAGATAGACTTTACCGTTTCGTTCATTCCGAATCTGGTATATTCCGGCCTCCGTCTTGATCTCCTTGGCCTGCTCCTGAAGCTCTTTGCGTCGATTCATTTCTTCATTCTCTCCATTCCCGCTTCCCGTTTTCGTTTGTTTAGTATTCTTGTTCTCTTCTTGCTCTGCCGTGAGGTTTAACCAGTACTGACTGCCGTCCTCTTCACGATTCAGGAAACCATAGTCGATCAGATATCTCCTCAGTTCCACGTAGTCCTCATAGATTTGTTGTAAAACCTCGTTAACCTGTTTCTCGGTATAGTGGCGTTTTGGCTCGAACCGTTTGGCAATTTCAGTGAGAACGATATATTTATGCTTCTGCTGCATGTGAAAACTCGATAGCGGACCATCTGTTCCTTCTGGAAAATACTTGGCCAGCACTTTTTCCCGGTCCTGTTCCGAGATATCGAACTGTTTATCGTTGATCGTATGCACATGTCTTGTGACAGGCAATACGAGCTCGGCAGGAGCATAATCATCTTTGCTTTTTAGCAGTTCCATTAATGCCAAAAAGATTTTGGCCTGCCGTTCCTTCTCCTTCAGCACGAACCGGTGATTCCGAATGGTGGACGCACTGCCGATCCCCAGTGCCTTCTGCACTTCGGTGTCCTTCTTCCCTTCATAAAACTGGCCAAGTAACCCCCGCTGCACGTCGGACAAACCTGTTACACTTTTATCCAGCTCCAGCAAATATTCAAAAACAGATCCATGGGCCTTCTCGATATGAACACGCATATATCTTTCTGCCTCATAGAGAACACCTTCCTCGGGATAGATAATTCCCGCTTCCGTTTTATAGCCACAGCAGATGCATGTAAAGGTTGGCCCTTCCGCAAGATATCCCCGCTTGATCTCTTCGAGCGTAGCCGTCTGCAATAATGGTTCCGATGATTTCATTAAGACTAACTCCTTTTTATGCTTTTATTTAGATATCCCCATCGACCATCGATATCATTCAATAATTCGCGTTAGGTTTGTTTATTTATAGATATAATATAATTTTGTTTGTTTAATGTCAATCATCACCTCCTGTATTGCTCTCTTCTCAATGAGCTGAGCTCTCCAGTGAAGTTACCAAGGCATACTTTTTCCAATAAAAAAAGACTACAGGGAATTGACCCTGCAGTCTCGTTGTCATCGTCATGCTGACGCTGGCACTTTACGGTTTATCCCCTTCTAACACAGAGGCACCGGTTTATTCCACTTAATCGGTTATAGCCTGAAACGTTCAATCATGCTCTGCAGATCTTCAGCCATTCGAGACAATGCGGCAGAGGAAGCTGCTACTTCTTCCATCGTGGCCAGCTGCTCCTGCGCTGCAGCAGAGCCATCCTCCGTACCGGATGCGATCTGATCAGACAAGACAATGGTATCATTGACCGCTTTGGTTACGTGATTCATTCCTCCATCAATCTGACGGGATGCGGCAGACACTTCTCCGGCTTGAGCAGCAACGAGCTGCACCGCATCTCGAATGGTACGGAACGCATCGCCCGCTTCGGTAATCAGCTCCGAACCTTTCATCATACCTTCACCTGTACGTGCAAAGGTGGACTGCACCGCGTACGTTTTCTCCTGCATTTCACGCATTAACTCATTAATCCGCTCGGCAGAACTTCCTGAATTGTGAGCCAAAGCTTTAACCTCATTGGCTACAACAGCAAATCCGCGTCCTTGCTCTCCAGCTCTGGCGGCCTCAATGCTCGCATTCAACGCGAGAATATTGGTCTGTTTTGCAATGGAGGTAATTTCGGTAACGATCTGAATAATCTCTTCATTTTTTGCCCGGAGATCCTCAATGACCGCTGCCATGGCTTCACTCTCTTCGTTGACCTGCTGAATATGAGCGACCGCCTCTTCCACGGTTACCATTCCGGCTTCGGACTTGTTCGAAGCTTCCCCTGCAATGCGGGCTGTCTCTTCAGCGCTGGAAGAGATTTCTTTGACCCCAATGGACATCTCTCCGACAAGCTGCCCCGTTGCCGCAAGACTGTCATTTTGTTTGGTCGTTCCTTCTGCTGCATTTTGCATTAGCTCGGCGACCTGTTCTGTGGCTTTGGACGTCTGTTCCGAACTGGCCATCAATTCCTCTGAAGATGCCGCGAGCTGGCTCGACGTATCGTGCACCTCTCCAAGAACATTGCGCAGCGATGAAGTCATGGAATCGAAGCTGTCTCCAAGCTGTCCAAATTCATCCCGCCGCTTCAGTCCAACACGAACCGTAAGGTCCCCGGCGCTGACCTTGGAAGCGGCCTGGGTGAGCTGCTGCAATGGACGAACTATGCCTCGGATGATGAATATGAGCAGGATCATACCGATGACGAGTGAACTTCCCACAAGCGTAAAGGTTCGAATCATAATCGGTCTAACTGCTTCATCCGCTTCGGAAGGCAGCATCTCACCAACGATTTTCCACCCCGTTGCCGGGTTGGTAAAGTATACAGCTTCCACTTCTTGTCCTTCATACGTATACGTTACGGTTCCTTTGTCGCTCGTGTACATTTCATTAATGTAGTCTTGATCGGACTGCACACCCGATTCGATATTGTAATGGAACAGGAACTTTCCGCCATTGTCCAACATGTACAGCTTTCCTTTTTCACCGATATGAATCTGGTCCACGTTTTCTTTCAAGTGGTTAAGACTTACATTGGCTCCAAATACACCTTTGCCATCAGCCAGCTTGGCAGCAGCTGTCACGACCCACTCTCCTGTTGTTGCGGACTGGAATGTATCCGAAATAATAGGTTCACTTGCTGCCATGCCCATCGTATACCAGCTGCGTTCCCGCGGATCATAGATCTGTTGTCCAGGATCAGGTGACTTCATCCAGCTTCCATCCTCGGCACCGATCGTCAGAACGCCTAGTTCTTTATGATTTTCAGACATATGGTCCATTTGTTTTTGCAGTGCAGGCGATTTATTAATAACATCCTCGGAAGTAAAACCCGCAGCAAGCTGTGCGGCGTTATCCTTCTCCATGTTGAGCATCTGATCAATCTGTAAACTGAGCATCTCTGTTTTGGCCTGTGCAGAATGCAGGAGCTCCTCCCTGACCCGTTCTGCTGCTTTATCGTAAGATAACCAACCAACGGTGATGCTTGGCACAATCAAAAATAGAAGCAGCGCCGCGACCAGACGTTTTTTAACGGTTGGCGCAAACCATTGTTGAAACCTTTTCTTCATATGAACTATCCCCCATCATCATCTTCACCTTTCTTTTTATCGGACGAACATCATGAAAACATTATGTATGAATACTAAATATCATCGAAATTCTATTATTTTTGTTAGGCTCTTCTATTCTCTTGTTCTCCATCCATTTTGACCCTCTTCACGAGATCGTTTACAATATTTTAAGCTGGTTATTCATGAAGAGTCTGGAAGGAGAGGATTCAAATCACACGCAGATCGCCTCACGAGCATCAATCGGTTTCCAAGGCCTATTTATCCCTATTTCGTATTCTACTCGCGTTTATTCTGGTTGCAGGGCCGATGCTGGGACAATTCAGCACATCCATATCGGCTGCACAGAACACGCAAGCAGTTCTTATTGAAGTGAATGGCGAACCACAATCCTGGAAGAATACACCTCAGATCTATAACGGATCAACATACGTACCCCTTAGGGATGTCGTCCAGTCGGTGAAAGGTTCCTTGAAATGGGATAACCGTACCAAAACGGCTACCATCACCGTTGGAAGTGATACTTTGGTGTACCAGGCCGGCAGCGACTCGATCAAGGTCAACCATGTCCGCCTCGATGCAGGCGTGAAATCCCGTACAGTTAACGGTACGCTTATGGTACCTGTCCGTCCTATAGCGAATGCCCTGAAAGCCGATATTAAAGTCGGCCGCACCTCATCGGGTCAGATGAGCGTGAACATCCAAACAGACCAAGTCAGTTTGCTGGACAAGGAAGTGACCAGCGTGGATGCTTATTTACGTGAAGTCCAATTCCCTGGCATGGCCCTGATAGCCCGCAATGGTGACGTATTGCTTCGCCAAGGATATGGACTGGCCGATGAAAAAACGTTGAACCGCCCGGATCAGAAAACAAGAATTGCTTCACTGAGCAAATCCTTCACGGCAGCTTCCATTCTCAGCCTCGCGGAAGATGGCAAGCTGAATGTAGAAGATCCCATCTCCAAATACATCTCTGGTATTCCAAAGGGTGACGAGATAACTCTGCATATGCTGTTATCTCAAACTTCCGGGCTTCCGTCTGCATTTGGCCGGGGTGAGGGAACCTCACTGGAAGAAACGGTAGAGGAGATCAGGCACAAAACGCTGAAGTTCGAACCGGGCACTGCCTATCTCTACAGCAATAGCGGCTATGTGCTGCTAGCCTATGTGATTGAACAGGTATCCGGCATGAGTTATGCCGACTATGTTCAACAAACAATTCTGACCCCGCTCGGCATGAAAAACTCGGGAGAGGCATCACGCAAGGTCAAAACCATTAGTGGTTTCGTTGCAGAAAATAACAAGTGGGTGCCTGCTCCTTATTACGTGTCACAATCGGGATCAGGGACGATCTATTCGACGGTAGACGATTTGCTCAAATGGGACCGTGCACTGTACACCGATCAGATCCTCAGTCAGGAGACAATTGAACAGATGTACAAGCCCTATTCGGACAAAAATTACGGCTACGCCTGGATTCTCAAGGAGAAAGGCAATAATCGCACCGTCTTCCACAATGGCAGCGGAGGCGGTTATGCCACAGCCTTCTCTCGTAATCTATCAGACGACGTAACGATTATTCTGCTTGGTAATCATGCGGGTATGGATATGACCTCTCTGATGGATGAAGTAGAACAGCGCACAGCCAAAGCATTAAAATTGCAATAATGGTTTATACGCAGCGAAAGAGACGACCCTCCTTAGGGTCGTCTCTTTCGTTTAGGTAATGCCATGTTACCGTTGGGAGATTAACTCCTCTATTGTATGAAGTACATTTGATGAACAGCTGATACAGATGTTATATCAGACTCACGGGAAGCTTTCCGGTAAAAGGGATATGCCCCATCATTGCTCTGGCGGCACTATCCATGGCAAGCGGACGGCTCTCGTAAGCCGCTACATAGACTTTCGCGTCCGGAAGAGCCAGCAGATCATAGGGACTCCGCAGCGCTACAACAGCCAGCGGTTTACCCAGCTGCTGAAGCCATCCGATTAGCCGGCATTGCGGGTCACCTGAAGGACTGCTCGCATTATAGGTACCCACCACGATCTGGCTGATGCTCTCCTCTTCCGCAGCCTGAAGCAGGCGGGCAGATGAAAGCGCAACGTCCTCCGGGGTTACGGTTAAGTCGATCACATCAAGTCCATGTCTCGCCAATGCAGAACCAAGTGTAACAGCCTGGCTGAGCTGCTCGTCGGCGATGGTTGTCACCGATGCAGCAATAGTAATCACCAGTGTTCGTTCCGGCTTCAGCGGAAGCATATCCAGCTGGTCTCTCACCAGCGTGATGCTCCTCTCGCTAATGTACCTCGCCACCTCTTGATGCTGCAGACTGCTGCGCTCCAGCTGCTCATTTGATGATGTCTGATCATTCCGTACCTTGCATAATGAACGTTCTGACCCGCCACTAACAATTTCATCATCTGTGTGCATGTTTATCTGGAGCAGTCCATGCTTCTCCTTGTACATGAGCAGGCGGGCAACGGATTCATCAATGCGTTTTTCGCTGATCCGTCCATTCTTCACTCCTGCTTCCAATGCTTCGAAGGCTGCCTCCTGAAGCTTGGCTGTGTGGCTGATAAGTACAAGATCGGCTCCTGCTTCAACAGCCATCACCGCAGCTTCAACCGTACCATAATGAACAGCGATGGCATTCATCTCCATGCAATCCGTTACAATGATCCCCTCATATCCAAGCTCCTGCCGCAGCAGCCCACTCAGTACAGTATGTGACAGCGTCACCGGAAGCCGCTCTGGTTCCAGTGCCGGAAAATAAATATGGGCGGACATTATGGCATCCACTCCTTCTGCTATGGCAGCCCGGAAGGGGACGAGCTCCACCCGTTCCACCCGCTCTCTGTCGTGCATGATTACGGGAAGATCCAGATGAGAGTCCGTATCTGTATCTCCATGACCAGGGAAATGTTTCGCTGTCGCAGCAATACCTGCCCCCTGAAGCCCCGCGATGGTCTTCACACCGTAGTCTGCGACCGATTGAGGTGATTCACCAAACGATCGAACTCCTATAACCGGATTCGCCGCATTATTGTTAATATCGAGGACCGGAGCAAAATTCATGTTGATCCCCATCGATTTTTAGCTCCAGCCCGCTGATATATGCTGCTTCATACGCCTTTTCGTTGGAACCCGCGGCGGCTATGGCCATCTGTCCCGGCATCAGAGTAACCCCATTCGTGATCCGCGCAACCATGCCCCCCTCCTGATCGATGGATATCCAGAGTGGGAGTTGACCGCTTTTAGCTGCAATCCCCTGTAACCCGGCAGATAGCCGCTCTACCTGCTCTGGCGACTCGATGTTACGCGCAAAATAAATTACGCCTCCAATCGGATACGTACGAAGCAGGCGTTCTACATCTCCAGCTGCTTCGGTACCATGAAAACCGCACAGCAGCATCTGTCCAATTTTTTCACGCAAAGTCATCCTTGCCAGCTTATGTTGGTACTGCTCCAGTAGCTCCGTCATTCCGCGCCTCCTTACGACGAATATCATCCCTCATTAGGCATCGCATCAATGCACCTCTCATGGATACAACAAAAACGGCTTACGCCGCTCTCCCCATTCCTTCGCCTGCGCATTCCATGTTTCAACCAGATCGAATAATTTCTCTTGGATATGTATCCCTTCCCTGACTTCCTTGCCTCCTGTCAACAAATCAATAAAATACCTCGAACCAGGCCGCGGCGGCTCCAACCAGTGGAATTTTTCGGAATAGAGCGAAGCCAGTTCATGCAGTAGAACAAGTCCTGTTTCCACAGCCCGGAACTCGCTGCTATCCGTAATAAAGATCCGGATGCCTCCGCATAACTCACCTGCATGCTTGGAGAACGTCGGAGACATGTACACAGGATGCACATGCACCCCCTTCAACCCATAACTCCGAAATCGTGCAGCCAGCTGGTGCCCATCGATCCACGGTGCTCCAATCCACTCGAACGGGATTGTTGTTCCCCTCCCCTCCGACACATTAGTACCTTCGAACAGGCAAGTACCCGGATATACCTGTACCGTATTTAAGGTAGGTACGTTGGGCGATGGGAGCATCCAGGGCAGTCCCCTATCCGTAAAATGAAAGTCTCTCTTCCACCCGTCCATCGTGATGACGTCAAGTTCACATGGAACATCGGCCTGGCTGTTCACCATTAGGGCCAGCTCACCGACCGTTAATCCACTGCGGATCGGAATACGCCAGGCACCGACAAGTGATTCGTATCCCGCACTCAGCACCCCGCCTTCCACTGCCTCCCCGCCAAGCGGATTGGGACGATCGAGCACCAACATGCGTTTGCCTGCTTCAGCACAGGCCTCCATCATTTGAAATAAGGTTGAGGCGTATGTGTAGTAGCGAACACCTATATCCTGAATGTCGAACAGCACGGTATCCACTCCGGCGAGCATGGATGGGGTCGGTTTCTTGTGTTCTCCATAGAGACTGAACACAGGGATGCCCAAACGCGGATGCACCGTATCCCCGAATCGGACTCCGGCCTGAAGCTCACCGTCCAATCCATGTTCACAGGCATATAATGCCGTCAGCTCCGCATCTGCTAATCCGGCGCACACCTCCACTGAAGAGACAAAATCAGACGTAATGCCGGTTGGATTCGTTATCAGACCAAGGCGGGAACCCCCCAGCAACCACGGGTGGGAATCCCCCTCGAACAATCGGTCAAGTCCAGTTCTTACGATAGCCCCTCTGCTCATCCGGCATTCTCCTGACTCATCCACCCCGCATGTTGATGATCATTGCCAGCAGACATGTTGGGTTCCTCTTGAGGCTCAAGCACATTTTGCGCAACCTTATGCTGATAGATGGCGAACATGCCTGCGAATAACGCTCCGAAACCAACCACAGTTAGACCGAGTAATGCCGTCAGACATAAAGCTTGAAAGCAAGCTCCCATCGTATACCCTGGATGGCGGAAAAAAAGCTTCACACTTTCCCCCATCGCCTGGATGATTCCCATATTCTTTTGCAATACAAGCTGCCAGGTATAGAACTGTGACATCAGGGCCATGAGTACGAAGAACGTTTGGAATACGCTCACAGCCGTCCCCAGCATGCCGCCCTGTTCGCCGTAATACCACCAGGTTGACCACAGGATGAAGCCCAGCACAGCAATGAGGATACCTACTGCACCACCAGGTATAATTCCCTTCAAGGTGCCTGCCCACAGATCGCGGGGTCCATTACGGCGTTCCTTCCGTTCCAGCCTGTGATGTATGGTGTAACAAACACCGAACAACATGGGCATATAGATCACGGCCAGCAGCATGATCGCGATCGGCAGCGGAGCCAGCATCAGAATGGGAACCAGAACCAACGAGCTGGCTGCACTGAACAAGGCTACAGGAATAATGTCGCGGTAGATCTCAACCCCGGATTTGACCAGCACCTCACTTAATTTGCGCATCCCGCATCTCCCCTTTCTTACCCTTCCTTCTAATGGTTCTTGCTTGGCTACTCCCGGCCAATGGCCAGCTCAGTCTCCGGATCGAAAAAATGTGCTTTTCGCAAGTCCAGCACGAAGTTTTTATCCATACCAACGTACGCATGGGTCTCCGGATGTACTTTGGCCGTTACGGTACGGGCACCAAGGTGAAAGTACACCAGATTTTCCGAGCCCAGATGCTCCACAACCTGAACACGAGCCTGCAGCATATGGTCTGTTGGAATATTAGGTGCGACATCATCTCCAAAAATATGCTCTGGGCGCAGACCAAGAATCACTCGCTTGCCCTGATGGCTCTTCAGACGGACGAGCACCTCCTCCGGCAAGGTGAAGGATGCTCCTTCCACGGCAACCTGATCTCCTTCAATGCGTGCATCAATGAAGTTCATGGCAGGAGAACCAATGAATCCGGCAACGAACATGTTGCGAGGACTCGCATACAGCTCTTTTGGCGAGGCTACCTGCTGAATGTCTCCATGATTCATGACCACAATTCGTTCTCCGAGTGTCATGGCTTCCACCTGATCATGCGTGACATACACAATGGTAGCTCCAAGCCGCTTGTGCAGTTCACCCAGTTCTACTCGCATTTGCACACGCAGCTTCGCATCCAGATTGGACAGGGGTTCATCGAACAGGAATACCTGCGGATCACGGACAATGGCCCGGCCCACCGCTACCCGCTGACGTTGACCACCAGACAATTCACGCGGCTTGCGCTCCAACATTGCCTCAAGCCCAAGAATGGAAGCAGCGTTCTGCACCTGCTCATCAATATAGGATTTTGGCTTTTTGAGATTTTTCAGGCCAAAGGACAGATTCTCCCGAATGGTCATGTGCGGGTAGAGTGCATAATCCTGAAATACCATTGCAATATCCCGGTCCTTCGGATGCAGGTCGTTAACGACCCGATCGCCGATGACAATATCCCCGCTCGTTTGCTTCTCCAGACCGGCGATCATTCGCAGTGATGTTGTTTTTCCACAACCCGAAGGACCAACAAACACAACGAATTCCTTATCTTCTATAACAAAGTCCGAGCCGGCCACAGCCGTGAACGTTCCTTTATGATCGTCTTTGAATTCTTTGCGCACTTGGCGAAACTCCACGCGTGCCATAGGTAGATCCCCCTTTACGTTGTCGCTTGTCTGAAGGCTAGTTAGCCTTAACCTTTAACTGCACCAATGGTAATCCCTTGCAGAAAGTAACGCTGCAATGAGAAGAATAAAATAATCATGGGCAGAGCACCAATGGTTGCCCCGGCCATCATGGCACCGAAGTCGGTTGATTCGGCAAATACGAACGAAGCCAGCCCCACCTGAATGGTTCTCATTTCATTGGAATTGGTGATTAAGAAAGGCCAGAAAAATTCATTCCATGAAGCCACAAAGGTGAAGATGGCAAGCACAGCAATCCCCGGCTTCGCCATAGGCAGAATCACTTTCCAGAAGATGCCGAACTCACTGCATGCATCAATGCGTGCCGCATGTATCAGCGATGTCGGCAGTGTCGACATGAACTGTTTCATCAAGAAAATGTTGCCCACACTGACCGCCGCTGGCAGAATGATCGCTGTATACGTGTCCCCCAGGTCAAACACGTTGACCATCAGGATGTATAGCGGAATCAGCGTCACCTGAGCCGGAATCATCATCGTGCCAAGCAAAACCCAGAATACGGCCTGGCTGCCGGGAAATTTTAGCTTGGCAAATGCATATCCCGCGAGGGATGCAAAAAACACATTCGTCACAGTCAGAATGATCGAGATCAATAATGAGTTATAGAGCCAGCGCCACGCATCGGTTTTGGCAAAAAAACGTTCATACGGTGACAGCGACAGCTGCTCCGGAATCATCTGCGGTTTGAAAGAGGCAGACATCGTAGTGTCCTGTACCGAACCGACGAGCATCCAGTACATCGGAATGATGGTCACCAGTGCCCAAACGGCCAGCAGAATGGAGGCTACGACAAGCAGCGTCCTTTTCTGAGTTGATTTCATGAATTTGTTCACCCCCGGATGCTAGATCCAAAATATCAAAATGCCTAACATTCAATATCGCTTGAGAAATACTTGAACTGGATAACGGAGATGACAATGATAATGATTGCGAGCACGAAGGACTGCGCTGATGCCAATCCGAACTCATAGAACTTAAACGCCGTTTCGTAGATCAGATAGGCGATTGTTGTTGTTGCGAAGTTGGGTCCGCCCTGTGTCATCAAGTATACGGAGATAAATACCTGAAACGATGTAATTACACCCGTAACCAGCAGATACAACGTGGTTGGCTTAAGGAGCGGCCAGGTTATTTTGCTAAACTGGGTCCATCCACTGGCATGGTCAATGTCCGCTGCTTCATACAGCGATTTCGGAATGCCTCCCATGGCTGCGAGATACAAAATAATGCCTGCACCATGCGAACCGAGCCAGTTCATCAGGATGAGTGAAAACAGTGCCGTTCCCGACTGGCCCAGCCAGATCACCGGATCAAGTCCGAAAAGGCCAAGGAAGCGGTTCAAGAGCCCCGAATCGGTCGGATCAAAGATCGCCAGCCACACGATGGAGATGGTTACTCCTGATGCCACCGCAGGCAGATACAAGGTAGCTTTGAAAAAGGTCTGCCACTTGCTTTTCATCTGGAAGATGAAATAAGACAGGACAAATGTAATGAGAATATTGACCGGAACCGTACCCACAGTGAAGATGATTGTATTTTTAATCGACTTCCAGAACGTTTCATCCTTGATCAGACGCTCGTAATTATCCAGTCCAACCCAGGTTGAATTCATAATGTTATATTTCTGGAAGCTCATCACAAGAGCGGTCAGAACCGGATAGAGGGTGAAGATGAGAAACAGCAGGACAGGCGCCAGGATAAATAAATACGCCCACCCATAGTCTCGCCAAAGCCGGGCAATCCGGGAAGTCCGGGGTGCGGACGACTTTGGCGCAAGGGCGGTCTGCATGGCAAATCCTCCTCTCCTAATCGTTGTGGTCTTACATATGCGCTATGTTTTTCTTTTATTGTCCAAACATCTGCTGGCCTTTGCTCTTAAAGTCTTCTGCAATCTGCTCCGGCGTTTTCTCTCCCGAGAACAGGGCCTGAATATTCGGTTTTACAACCTGCTCCTTGAATTGCTTTTGCTGTGAAGCCTTATCAATGTCCAGCTCCAGCACAACAGGCATTGCAATGTTCTCAGCCATTACTTGGGCAGCCTCCAGATTATCCGGTTTGCCCAATTCTTTGCCTGCAAACAGATCAACTTGAGATTGTCTCACAAAAGGGAGTGCGAGCTCGTTGGCAGAGTTCCCCGCTTTTGCACCGCTTAACGCCTCCATAACCAGGAACGTATTCTTGGCATGCTGTTCACCTTTGTCCTTCTTCTGCTTGAAGGCTACGTACCCTTCACCGCCCATTGTAGTTGCCGCTTGCTGATTGTCATTATGCGGAACAGGCAGTAGGACAAAGTCGATTTTCTCTCCCTGCACTTTGCCATCATCAATGTCCTTGTTGCGGTTCTGGATCATCACATCGTAATAAGGAATGGCCTTGGAGATCATGGCAGTCTCTCCTGCATAGAACATATCCGTCCGTTTCGCCGGGGCAATAGCTGCTGTCTCCTTCGGCATGTAACCTTGGTCCATCAGAATTTTGATAAATGAGAGCGTATCTAGAATCCGGCCATCATTCCATTGGAACGCACCCTCTTGATCCAGAACGTCGATCATGCCGTTATTCCGGGAGAGCATTTCAATGAAATCAAGGGAAGTGCCGTCGGTAACGAGTGCATACTGCTTAGCTCCGCTATCCAGCGTTTTGGTGAGCTTGGAGGCTGCTTCATTGAATTCCGACCAGGTCCAGCCATTTTGCTGAATGGACTTCCAATCGATGCCGGCCTCCTCCAGAATACGTTTGTTGCCTCCCCAAGCCCATTGGAATTGATATAACGGCAGGCCGTACTGTTTACCCTGAATCTGACCTAACTCCAGCGTACCGGGCAGGTAGTCGTCCTTGATCTCGGGAGTCAGATAGCTATCCAGTTCAAGCGCAAGTCCCGTATTTACATACGTTCCATCCACACTGTGAAAGTACAGATCCGGCGGATTTCCCGCATTTAGCGCCACATCGAACTTTTTGGGTCCTTCCGCCCAGGAGAGCATCTCCGTCTTCACGGTAATGTTCGGGTGTTCTTTATTGAAGTCGGCAATCAGCTCTTTCAATTCGTCTTCATAAGTACCATGCACCGGATAGGTCCATACCGTCACGGTGTCGTCCGCATTGGGGTCTTCCGAAGCAGCCCCACCGCTATTTCCGCAGGCTGTAATCCAGACCATCATTAGTACCATTGCCAAAACCAGACCCTTTTTCTTCATCCCTTCATCTCCTTCGCGAGTCGTTTCCCAATCATTCCTTTGCCAAACTCGATGCCCCTTTGAAATCCTTGAACATAAAAATGATGAACCGCCCCGTAAGTGCGGCAGTAAGGAACAGCACCTCCCCGTCCATTGACCTGCGTTTATGCAGAGTTCAACTAAATGCAATATTAACGTCAACTTACATGACATTAACAGTATTAATTCCTTCCAAAATTGTAGATTGAGTTCATTATATGAGCTATGAAATAAAAATTCAATATTATTTTTTAACATAAAATTTAATTTTACTTTTTCGTTTTATGCTCTTATACTATGTAAAAAGAAAACCTACGCAAGCGAGGTGAGCCAAGTTGCGAGTATATGCAGGCATTGATGGAGGCGGTACCAATACTGATGCAGCAATCATTTCTGAATCTGGTGAAGTTCTTGCCCGGTTCAGCGGCGGACCTACCAATCCACACAGCGTACCACCCGATCAGGCCATTTCAGAACTGCGGAGGGTACTGGATGGGCTGTTTAACCTAAGAACTGATTTATCGACAAATTGTGAAGGTATATGTCTTGGAATGTCAGGTGTAGACAGCGTGCAGGAGAGACAGATGATTGCTGAAGCCGTAACAGACTATACCAATCACAGTCTTCATCAGAGTGTGAAGGCTTGTCCTGTTTGGATTGTATCTGAGGGGGAGATCGCCCTTATGGCCGTACTTGGTCATACTCAGGGAGTCTTATGTATATCAGGTACAGGATCTATTGTTTATGGATTTACACCGGAAGGTGAACGATATCGTGCTGGGGGTTGGGGCCACCTGCTTGGGGATGAAGGCAGCGGCTATCGCATCGGGCAACGAGCGCTTCAGGCTGTTATGCAAAGCCATGATGGCATTCTACCCCCAACCAAACTAACCCCACTCATTTTGCAAGAGCTGGGTCTGCACTCTCCCTTTGAACTGAAGAAGAAGGTATATCAATCCGATTGGGGTAAGTCCGATACGGCATCTCTAGCCCGTCTTGCCGTTGAAGCCGGGGAACATGGCGATGAAGTTGCCAGGGCATTCATTACTGAAGAAGCAGGGCAACTGGCGAATACAGCCAAGGCTCTGATTGCCCGTCATGTCACATTTAAATCGGCTCAGGTCGTCCTGTCAGGGTCTCTGTTCCGTCACTCTGCCTTATTCCGAAGCGAATTTATACACAAACTATCGGCAACCTACGGTGAGCTCGGCTTTGTCCAGCAGGATAATGCCCCGCCTCCGGCGGTTGGTGCGGCACAGCTGGCCAAAATGCGATGTTCCCTTCATGGATCACTTTGAAAGAGATAAGGAGGCCATACTGATGAACCATATGCTTAACTCATTGCTAACGGAACAGCCTAATCCGCAGACGGATCATATAGATGAGCTGCCCTCGGCAGAGATTATGGAATTGATAAATAGGGAAGATCAACGCATTGCCGAATTAATCCAACCGCTCATCCCCGTGATTGCACGGGCGGCAGATCGAATTGTGGAAGCCTTTCAGTCGGGAGGAAGACTGTTCTATGTCGGTGCAGGAACCAGTGGCAGATTGGGGATACTTGATGCTTCGGAATGTCCACCAACTTACGGAACACCACCTTCTATGGTACAGGGCATTATCGCAGGGGGCTTTCGGGCCGTGAAGGATCCTGTGGAAGGAGCTGAGGACAGTGAATCCCAAGGCGCCTCTGATCTGAGTGAGCATGGTCTGAATAAGAATGATGTTGTGGTGGGCATTGCTGCCAGCGGGCGAACTCCCTATGTCATCGGAGCAATGAAGTATGCGAGGGAAAAAGGAGCAGGTGTCATCAGCCTGAGCAATAATGCCGGTACACCAATGACCCTCCTGGCTGATGTGAGCATTGAAGCGGTCATGGGCCCCGAGGTTGTGATGGGGTCGACTCGGATGAAGGCAGGCAGTGCACAGAAAATGATCCTGAATATGCTGACGACTACAGCCATGATCAGACTGGGCAAAGTTTACCGGAACTTCATGGTCGACCTGAACCCCTCCAACGAGAAGCTTGTCCATCGGGCCAAACGAATGATACAGCTTGCCACCGGTGCGAGTGAATCCGATATTGAACAGACCTTCACTGCCTCAGGCGGACACGTTAAAACAGCCATCGTCATGCTGATGGCAGACGTGAATGCGCTCGAAGCACGGCGCAGACTGGATCTGGCTGACGGCTTCGTTCGTACAGCTATTGCAGGGCCGTCCTGATCGAATGCAAAGAGTATGCGTTAACTCATATTTTTTTTACAGGAGCCTGATATTGATCTTGGCTCCTTTTCACTTATTTTTTACGCCCGATCAGCATCAGCATGGGTCCAAAAAAAAAATCCCTTCTGTTATATACAGTAAGGGATTTTTCCGCTTCATCATTTATGTTCCAAAATAGCCTGACGGCTCTTCTCCAGATACTCAATAGACTGGTTATAATCCCGGCTGGCAATGGCCAGGTAGAGAATATCAATTACATTCAGCTGCGCAATTCGCGAAGATGTGGCTCCACTTCGGATATCGCTTTCAGTGGAAGTAATCTTTAAGGGCACATCCGCCAGACTGCTGAGCGTGTTACTCCCCCATTTGGTAATGCTGATTGTTGCTGCTCCACCTTCGAGAGCATGCTTCAGACACGAAATGACATTTGAGGTTTCCCCCGAGTAGGAGATACATACAACGGCATCATCTTCACGAAGGGTAGTGGAAGAGGAAATTTGCATGTGAGGATCCGCAAACGAAAAGCTTGTGCGATTGATTCGCATGAACTTGTAGTGTGCATCCAGTGCAATCAGGTTCGAGGCCCCTACGCCATAGAAAAAAATCCGCTTTGCCCGGTGCAGTGCATCAACAGCCTGCTCAACCAGTCGTGGGTCCAGTATATGGACCGTGTCCTTCACCGATTGGATATTGTTTGCGGATACATGCTGAATGATGCTCTCCATCGAGTCCTGAGGACGAATCTCCGTATAGTGATATTGCTCACCCGTTTGCAAATCGCCCGCAATCTTCAGCTTCAGCTCCTGAAATCCGGATACCCCCAATGATTTGCACAGACGGATAATGGCAGCAGGGCTGCCACCGCTCCGTTCGGACAGCTGTGCCACGGAAGACTGGACCGTCTCCTGGGGATGATCAAGAATGTAGGCCCCAATCTTCCGTTCCGACGGGGTCAGGTCATCCATTAATGCGCGTAAACGTACGAGTCCACCTTTCATGCCTTCCATTCGTTCCACCTTTCCGTACTGTGTTCATGTACAAGCATTTTATCCTATAATTTCACTCGAGTCTAATCCGTAAACGCTCTTCGTCATTCTGCTGCCGGATCGTAACCTCGTATCTACAGTGTAAGGGTACCCGAAATGACAGCATGCCTGGCCCCAGTGACCTCCGGAAGTGTATTCGTTCTACCCATTAGTGCTTCATGACCCAGGAGTGCAAACCCAATAGCCTCGCGGGCATCGTCTGGGATGCCATAATCTGTGGTCCGCTCCAATCGGATACCTTTCGGAAGTCTGCTTTGAATCATTTTCATTAATGTGGCATTCGAAGTTCCCCCGCCGCAAGCGAGCATGGCCGAGATCGATACATTCGGCAGCACAAAGTCCTCTACAGCCCGCACAATGGTCTCTGCTGTCAAACAAGTGGCCGTAGCCAAAGTATCTTCCAGGGATAAGGAACGTGCAGCTGACAGGTCCATCAAACGCTCTGCATAAGCAGCACCGTAAACCTCCCGCCCGGTGCTTTTGGGAGGTATTCTTCTGAAATAATCGTCGTCCAGACACAGCTCCACCAGGTCCTGAACAGGTGTCCCCTTGGCGGCTATGCTTCCATTGGGGTCATAATGCTGTCTGCCGTTCGTTTCCTGTCGCACAATGGCATCTATCACCATGTTTCCCGGTCCTGTATCGAATGCAGAGATGCCTACTTGCGATGAAGCAGCTGGAAGCACGGTCACATTGCCAATACCGCCGATATTTTGTACCAGTCGGCCCTCTGTCGTGCTGCGAAACATAAGAGCATCCGCATATGGTGTGAGCGGTGCTCCCTCTCCGCCAGCAGCTACATCTCTTGCACGCAGATTACTGATTACCGGCAGTCCGGTCCGTTCCCGCACGACGGCCCCTTCACCGATCTGCAATGTAGATGCCACTTGAAGACTTCCCTCCGGTCCGGAAAACGCTGACGGGACCGGTGAGTGCCACACGGTTTGTCCGTGCATACTGATCGCATCCACTTGTCCAGGCGAGAGGCCTGCCGAACGAATCAGCTTCATGACACTGTGTGCGTACCATTCTGATACGCCGAAGTGTGCCGTCGTCAGGTCATCCACCCTCGCTGTTTCTGGAGAGCACAATCGAATCAATACGTTCCTCAGCTCATTGGAATATGGAACACAGATGAAATCCATCAGGCTGATATTGGCTAATGCCCCGCTGGCATCCGTCTGAATGTGTACCAGAGCTGCATCTGTCCCATCAAGGGATGTCCCGGACATGAGCCCTATGACATAATGATCTTGCTTCAAGCGATACTGTTCCCACATCGGATAGCTGCCTGTATCCATGTTTTCCTACCTCCTGCCAAACTTCATGTCCACGAATCCTGCCATAATTTCACCCAGTATATGATATAAAATTTCACAAGTCAATTATATTATGAAATTTAATTACACTTATCCATTTAACATACGTAATTCCTTTTAAAACCAGTGTAAATCAGTACAATTTCTCCATACATAAATGAAATAAATCAATAAAAGAAACATTTTTACAATTTCGTTGTTTATATAATGTAGTAAAATTATGGGAGATAAATTGTTTTTTACCGATAGAAACTCTGAATTTCCATGTCGGTGAGTTACAAGCTCTAAAAATGTTGAGGTGTATTCATGAAGAAAATAATTGTACTTATGTTTATGAGCCTGTTCTTCCTTTTTCTGTTTCCTATTCAGGTAAATGCCGCTGCAAACACGTCTAAAATCTTCTTAAATGGAGAGCAATTGTCTCTTCCGAATGACGTTCAGGTGACCATCGTCAATAAAAATGTGATGATCCCGATCCGAGTCGTTGCAGAAAATTTGAAGTTTGATGTCGACTGGAATCAACAAGCCCGTCAGGTGAAGATACAGCAAAATGAAAAAGTAATATCTCTCACCGTTGATCAGAAGCAAGCCATGGTTGCTGACAAACAGGTTACCCTGAATACGGCTCCACAAATTTTAAACCAAACGTTGGTGGTACCCATTCGTTTTGTCAGTGAACAGATGGGGCTTAGCGTAAAGTGGAACAACCAGGAGAAGATCGTATACTTAACTGGCAGCAATAATGAATCCAACGAAGCATCTGGAGATAATTCAGGAGGTAGCGACACCACGTCGTTAACCCATGTAACAGATATTGTTTTTGCCGATAATCAGCTTGTCGTGTCCATGGATGGGGAACAAGTGCAGCCTGTCATATCTACCTTGAAGAACCCGGATCGACTGGTTGTGGATCTGCCTGGAACCGTCTTTGGTGACCTGGCACAGCCGCTTGATCAGGGGTTTAATGGAAAACTGGATGTAACCGGATATCCCAATGTATCGGAAGTGAGATATTCCCTATTTAAACGAGATCCCGGGCAAGTTCGGATTGTGGTTGAATTAAACAATGTGAAGGACGTGCAGTTCGATCAAAACGTGATTGCCGGCAAGCTGCTGATCGATCTCAACGTTTCGGGGGATAGCATACCGCCCGTGCCAGTGACTCCCGTCATCGATACAGGACGCAAGGTCGTCGTGATTGATCCAGGTCATGGAGGCAGTGACCCAGGGACTATAAGTATCACCAATAAACCGGAGAAGGAATACGTTCTGGCATTGGGTCTAAAAGTACAAGCTCTTCTGCTCAATGAGCCTGATATTGATCTGGTCATGACACGTGACAGCGATACCTATCCCACACGTTCCGAGCGCGTTAAACTGGCGAATGAGTTAAATGCGGATGTCTTTGTCTCTATACACGGCAACAGTGCCACATCCTCACCTCAGGCATCAGGTACAGAAACCTTTTATTATCAGCGCAGCAGCAGCAAGGACCTGGCCAATATCATTCATGAACGCTTGGTGAAGGCTCTGGGATTCAAGGATCGGCGTGTCAAGAATGGCAACTTGCAGGTGATCCGAGAAACCACCATGCCTGCCGTGCTTCTGGAAATCGGTTTCCTGAGCAATGCGGCTGAAGAGAAGGCCATGTCATCCGAAGAAGTTCAGGCGAAAGCTGCACAAGCAATAGTTGATGGAATTAAGGAATATCTAGGGATATAAAAAATAACGTTATACCATACGGAGGATGTGATTTGTTGAAACGAAAGATGGGATACGGACTACTATTCTTGTTCATTCTTATCATGGCCGCAGGGTGTGCCCAGAAACCAGTGAGTGAATCCGGAACGAATGAACCCAACCATTCCGGAAGCGTACAGCCTTCCAACAATGGCGGGACTCAGGTTGAGCCGAACAAGGAAGAGAAGCAGACTGTTGAAGTATACTTCGCCGATACACAGGTGCTGGAACTGGAAAAAAGAGAAGTTGAGCTGGAGTTTGTAGAGACCGACGAAAAATACAAAAAAACATTTGAAGCCTTACAAAACAATGACGATACTGGACTGGTCTCTCTATGGGAAAAGGTTGAACTGCTCTCCGTCCAATCTGCCGAGGATACGTTGACTTTGGATGTGCATATCCCCGATGAAGCCAAGCTTGGCAGCAGTGGAGAATTGCTGGCCTTGGAAGCTTTAACTACAACGATGTTTCAGTTTGATGAAATAAATCAATTGGAAGTGCTTGTAGATGGTGAAGCACTGGATAGTCTGATGGGTCATTCAGAACTTGAACACCCCATTCAACGTGAACCATAAGCATGATGTTTAGCAAAGGGCGTCCCCAGGACATCCTTTACATTCCATTTCTCTTCTGTTTCGCAATCCCAATATCACGTAACTGTAATAAGAAGCTAACCTTATAGGGCCAGTCTTTGACAGCAACCTGGCCCTAATAGAGAAAACGCTATAAATAATCAAGAACATTGAAGATGAGAACCAGTCCGGCAATACACATCACCCAAGACAGTACCGAGCCGGACTGCTTTTCCAACTTATTTTGCAGCCTTTCGACTCTCTTTTGCACAGAGGAGCCCAGCCAAATATACAACATATAGATAATTATGGGGGGAGATACCATCACAAGATTATATCCAAGTAAAATGGATACCCATTCCACTGTGATTAGTCCTTCGGTCGTCATTAGACTAACCGCTGCATAATAAGGCAGGGCTGTCCCAGCTTCCAACAAGAATGTGGTCAATCCCATTGCAAGCAGACCCATAACTCCCGTAGAGCGGGGGGTGTGGTAGTTTTTATTTTTGGTATGACTCGGCTTAATAAAAAAACTGCCTGCAAAAAGCAACCCGCCCCCGATCAACAGAAACCAGCTCACTACTTTGTTTTCGAAAAAGGAAGTGAATACCTCCTTCAATATTTCAAGACCTAACATGAGCACACAGCCAAGCAAAAAATAGAGTATCATGACGGTCATGATATATATCATAAGCCTTGAGCCGAATCTTCGGTTCTCTGCGATCATCAAATACAACGTCACCCCGATAAGGGTCGGACTTAAGGTATCCAACAATGCAAATCCCCCAACGTAAACCAGCAATTCAGAATTCATTAGTCTGTAGCCCCCTACAACCTATTTGGACTCAGCACCAGATTGACCTCTCTCGTTAACCAGAAAGATATGATAGGCCTTTTCCATATAATGCAGCAGCTCCGGCTCCAATGGATATAATCCTAATTCCTCCGACGATTGGGCTGACTTCCTTGCACTCCATAATTTATCCAGGAACGCATCCTCTCCCTTGAACTGCTCCTTTTGCTTCTCCAGCATACGGCGAATGACATTCTGTACCTTTTCGGAGTCGGGAGGATCCTCCATATAGCTCTGCAACTTGCCAATAAGTGCAATCCACTCCAGGGAGTCTGGATCATTCCCTCCCATCTTGGGCAGCTTCTCCCACTGCTCTATCTCATCGCTGCTAAACATACCTTCTCTAAAAGAATGCCGTTTAACCGTACTATGCTTGGTCAACCGAATCAGTTTCTGAACGGCTTCCCCCTGATCCCCTTCTTCAACAATAAGACTATGAATCAATTCCCTTAAGGACGATTCCATGGAGCGCAACCGTTCCTGTTCCTCCATAATGTAAGCCAACTGGCCCCTCAAGCCTTGCTCCCAATTCCATTTAGGATCAGTGAGGATATCCTGAATCTCTTTCAATGAGTACCCCAGGCTTTTGAAAAATTGAATTTGCTGAAGCTTTCTCATATCCTCTTGCACGTATAGTCGATGCCCACCATCTGTCTTGGAGGCCGGATTCAGCAGTCCAATGGAGTCATAATATCGCAAGGTTCTAACCGTGATACCTGTCTTGCGAGCAAGATCCTTGATATGGATATACAAGGGCCCAGCACCTCCCACACATTCATGTATCCCTATTTTTCTCATTTAACAACGCATACTTCAACAAATAGCCCACTCCTAACCCAATCAAAACTCCCGGCAATATACTGTCTAAGGTCAGGCCTATCCCTGCCCCGATAATAACACAACTGTATATAAGAATATCTTCGGTTTTCATCGTTAACCTCCTTTTAGGATCGTCGGATTCAAGATAGCGTTCATTATACAAGTTGACGTAACGTCAGCTTCAAGCTTTATTTTTTGTGATAGGGCTTGATCCTGACGTTGCGTCAGTGTGTAAAATTAAGCCCTAACGAATACTGAAAATGAGGTGAATGAATGAGAACGTCACATATAATGGTTTTATCACGTGGTATTGTTCTGTTATCTATCGTTCTATTACTGAGCTCGTGCCAAGGAAGTGCTGTTACAGGTACACAGAGCGTATCCCTTGAATCCGTGGACACCATATGTATTGAAAACGGTAGTACTCCGGTAGTTATCGAATCCGCAAAGGAACTAAAATCAATGGAAGTCTCGATCACAGCTTACGATGGTAAGCCTGTCATTAATATCGATCAAGACGAGCAGCTAATAAAAGTTTCTATGAATAATCATGCTTTTCGGATTTTCAATATTATGAACAAGCCTTCGATCCAGATTAGAGTCCCTATGGATTACACAGGTAATCTACAGGTCATAAGTTCCTCCGGAAGAGTAACAGCCAATCATATACGATCTGACTTATCGATTAAAGGGAAAAGCGGTTCTATTCAGTTAAATATGGATAATATTCGTTCAAATCTACAGATCGCTTCCACTAGCGGAACTGTTACGTTAAATCTTGGCGATAAGAATCCTGATGTGAACTGGGTGTTGAAATCAAAAAGCGGGAGGCGCTCCCATGCAATGGACTTGAAGAACATAATTGAAGAAAGACACTCGTCACGGGGAATGACAGGAAAGGGGACACATTCTGTGGAGATAGAAACAACTTCAGGCAATATAGCTGTGAATTGAGGCAAATTGATTTACTTATTTACTTCCCCTTCCCCGGGGATTTCTGTGTAAAAATAAAAAAGAGACGCCTATAAAAGCATCTCTAATTCGTTGTGCATCTACTCTAAAAAAACAACTCATCTCCAGGAGAGAGCGAATAAACTGCTCCTGAACTTTGACATGTTATGGACAAGCCCTCTCTCAATCTGTCCGTCTCGGCCTTATCTGCATGCACAAGCAAGGTATGCCGAGCAGGCAGCCGCTGCAGCATTCTCTCGACATCCAGCCAGCCTTGATGCACTTTATAACGAATCTTCTGCACCTCACAGATCCCATACTCCGCCGGATTCTGTGCTAGCTGCTGTGCAAAAGTGCCCACAGCCGCATGCCCGGTGAGCAGGATCAGGTTTTCAACACTCGCCGCCAGCTGGCTATAGTACCAACGGGCAAGGGAAGATTGCATCATGCCGTCGGGAATAAACCATAGGGAAGCACCATATTGATTCAGCAGTCGCCCCCGATCCTCCTGACTTTTGGGCAAATGCCAGGATTGTCCCTTTAGAAATCGTTCAATGGCGCCCGTTAACAGACCCTCGAGATGTGTTCCCTGTTCTCTTAGCCAGTACGGGACACGCAACAGCTGCTTCATGCCATCTACTAGCCCCTGTTCAACGATCATCGGAACGCCAGGGAACTGCTGATGTGCCCACAGTATGATCTCTTGACCACGGCCTACCGAAGGCATTGGTAAAAGCACCTTACCACCCCGAGCAATGGTCTGGCGTATGGCACGGTCCAATTGTTCCAGCTTGTCTGCCTGCGTATCCCGGTCCGTTCCATATGCAGCATCCACAATCGCCAGATCCAACGGCTGATTCAAGCCGCTCTTTGTTAACAAAGGAGTCATGGATATCTTGGAAATTTCAGAATTCTCAGTTGCTATCGCTAGTTCCACCCGCGGTTCTCCAGCAAATGGTATGCCATCACTAACAGCCAAGCCTTGAGTCAATCGTGAATGATTTATACGGCTGCTTTTGTGCTCCCTGCCCCTGAACAGGCTTGCCAATCTCAGCGCCTCTGCCGCACAATCTTCCTGTAAAAGCATGGACTCGGACGTATAGTCCCCGGAATAGAAGATCCGTTTACCCTCCATCTCAAGTGCAAACCATACCGATCCTGCAAGGTGACCACTGCGTCCCCATAACACGTGCAGACCAGGAATCATCTCGAACCAGATCCCAGGCTTCGCCTGATCCTCCAGATACCTGTAACGTATGGACTCCACGTCTGTCTCCTCATAGGGAAGATCATGTCCTGCACGCTCCAGATTGCTGCGCCACGCCCGGAAATAGGTATTCAGCTGCTCCCTTGTCTCACGTGTCGTCCATACTTCACCCTGATAGCCCATTTTATACAATAAAGGAATAGCAACGGAATGATCCTCATGCGCGTGGGACAGCAGAACAGCATCCAGTGTTGATACAAGTTCGGGCTGGATAAGCGGGTATGCTCCCGCTCCTTCTTTTTTCACGCCACAATCCATTAAAATGTGAGTTCTGTTTCCGCTCAAGAGATAGGCGGAGCGGCCATGCTCCCCTGCCCCGCCCCATATGTTCAGTTTGATCATGATGCATTCCACTTTCTCTTTGAATTCAGTAGTTCAATGCCGAGCAGCATCAGTACGGTCATGCCGACCGTTACAACCGCCATGGCCATTCCGAGCGAGACCTGACCTTGTTCAAACTGGGCAAAGATATATGTTGCCGACGTCTGCATGGACGGCGGGAGAATCAACAATGAGCCTACGAGCTCGCGTGTAGCAATGGTGAATGTCATCATCCAACCGGCCAGCATGCCGGGAATGATGAGCGGCACAAGAATGCGCCGAAGGATATACAGCGGCTTTCCGCCAAACACCTGACCTGCCTGAAACAAAGTACCATCAATCTGAGTAAAGCTCGATTTTACGTATTGCACCGTATATGGCAAAAACAGTACGACATACGTCAGAACCACCATCCCGTACGTGTTATACAGGGTGACAGGCATCCAAGGTGAATTCCAGAACAGGATCAGACCCACAACCATGACAATGCCGGGTACGGTGTTGGGAAGCAGGCTAAACAGATCAATGACTCGCTGCATGAATGAGGATGACTTGCCAATCGCCAGGGCAAAACCTGTACCAATCACAACCGCAACGGTGGAAGCGGCGAGGGATAATCCCAGGCTGTTTCCGATGGCTTTCATGCTAACCGAGCCCCAAGAGAGCAGATCCCGATAGTGATCCAGTGTTACATTGTCCAGAGACAATCCGGCCCCGCGCAGCTTCATCGTCGACGCCGCAATAATGGAGAAGTACGGAATCCCCACGGAGAGAATGAGAAGTACCGCGAGATACAGACCGCATAGCCAGCCTGCTCCCCCGCGAAGGGAATACCGTTTGGACCGCTGTCCTTTGCCTCCCACTAGACGGTACGTGAATTTACGACTCATAGCAGACTGCATGTACCACATGACGAGACATACGGATAACAAGACCGATGCCAGTGAGGTGGCCTTACCGAAGTCAATCGGCCAACTGGAGATATATTTGTGGATCTCCGAGGTCATGACATAGTATCCGATGCGGCGGCCGAAGGTGGCCGGAGTTCCGAATTCCGCAATCGTTTTAACGAAAACAAGCATAATCCCCATCCCGTAGGAAGATAACAGTAAGGGTAATATAATGCGTCTGAACCGATAGCCTGCTGGTGCTCCGTGCACTGATCCTGCTTCTTCGAGATTGCCGCCAATGCGAATCAGTGCATCCCGCAGCAGCAAGTATAGAAATGGGAATAGATGCAGGCTCATAATCAGCACCATGCCCCAGAAACTGAAGAAGAGTTCGCTCCATTTCTCAGCTGATGACACCCACTGCTGCAGGTATCCTCCTTTTTGCATAAACAAAATCCAGCCCATGGAGCCGATATACGGAGGTGTCATGAACGGAATCATCAGGATCACATCCACCCAGCGGTGCTGGCCCATTCGGGTCTTGGCCATCATCCAAGCCAGCGGCAGGGCCAGCAAGGTGGTGACGGTAACAACGCAGATGCCAAGCCAGACAGAATTGAGCAGCACACCCGACAAATGATGACCAGTAATCGTCCGGATCGGAGCCATCCAGTCCCATTGTCCATCCGGATACACGCTCTGCCAGAAAATCAGCAGCAAGGGTACGCCAATACTTATAGTCAGCAGAAAGAGGGCCAGAATCACGCCCACTCTCCGAAAAATACGGTTGTTGTCCAGTACAACAGGTTTCACTGATTTCACCTCACATGACTTCCACCAAAACACGCGTCACACGTGTTGCCGAATGTTCTTCAATATGTTTCAGCAGTCTTATTTGAAAATCTCGGAGAAACGAGCCGCTGTTTCATCACCGTGTTCACTCATCCAGTTCCAGTCCACTTTCAGCTGAGGAATATCTTTCAGATTGGCCCGGTTGGTCGCTTCAATATCTTCACGGCCCGGGATCAGGTACGCATCGGCAACCAGCTTCTGTGCTTCATCGGACAATAGATAGTCGATAAACGCCTTGGCGTTTTCTACATTCGGGCTTGATTTCAGGATGGCAGCCGGTCTTGGGCTGATTACAGTCCCTTCTTCTGGATATACGATATCTAGTGGTTCACCTTTATCCTTGGAGGAATAGGCCATGTAATCAACACCTGCTGCAACGATGCTTTTAGCTCCCGTAATTACCGGATCAAGAGCTTCCTGGTTCGCACCTGCCATGGCGACACCGTTCGCTTTGTAGCTGTCCAGCAGATCCCATCCTTGGTCACCTTTCACACTCAGGTACCCTGTAATGAAGTCCAGTGCAGAGCCAGACAACGTTGGATCCGGGATATTTACAGCATCTTTCCAGGCTGGTGTAGCGAGTTCAGCCCAGCTCGTCGGTGGCGTAGACACCAGCTTGGTGTTGTACACAATTCCGAGTGCTGAAGCACTTGAACTGAAATAGTTACCTTCTGCATCTGACCAGTCCTTGTTCAGCTTGTCGGCATTGGCTGCTTCAGGATATGGGAGCGTCAAACCGTCAGCCTTGAGTGCCTGTGCCGAAGGCAAAGAGGCAAGAATAACTACATCGGCCACAGGGTTGGATTTTTCTGCCTCCATACGGGCGAGAATTTTACCGGTTGTTCCCTGGAACATCTCTACTTCAATCCCTGTTTTAGCTGTAAACCCGCTCACGATATTATCTGCCAGCTTTTGCGGCCCTGCACTATACAACACCAGTTTGCCGCCTGCTGTTTCGGTTGGTTGTGCTGCTGCAGCACTGCCTTCTCCCGCAGATTGTCCTGCGTTTCCAGCGGTAGAATTCGTACTACATCCGAACAAGCTGATGCTCATCACCGCTGTTAACAGCAGCAATGCGCTTTTTTTCCGTGTTTTCATTCCCAACATCACATTCCATCTCCCTTGGTTATATGTTTTTTCGAGTAAACTTAAACTTCTTCTCATTTCCTCATTCAAGCTTCTAGTTTGCTGCAGCTATAACTTCCCGCTTCGCATCCATGCGATCCTGCCCGTTCATACGGCAGATACGCTCCGGCGAGATATACAGCTGAACCTGCTCGCCTACGCGAACTCTTCGATCCAGGTAAGCCGTCCATATGCCTAGCCCTTCCATTTGAACCCGGATTTCATAACGCTCCCCTACATAGCTGACACTCAGTACCGTGGCCTGATAACGCAGGTCGTCATGACTTATCCTGTTCCAGGTCACATGCTCCGGCCGTACCATGGACTGATTAGGTGCTAACCAGTTGGATTTGCCGATAAACGAAGCAACGAATGGATCGCTTGGCGAGGAGTAGATCGTCTCGGGGCTACCTTTTTGCAATATCCGCCCCTTCTCCATGACCACAATCTCATCCGACATCGACATCGCCTCCACCTGATCGTGAGTGACATATAGTGCGGTTAGCCCCATATCCCGAACGAGGGACATCATCTCAATCCGCATTTCTTCCCGCAGTACAGCATCGAGTGCACTAAGTGGTTCATCGAACAGAATAACACCAGGTCTTACGGCTACCGCTCTGGCAAAAGCAACCCGCTGCTGCTGTCCACCGGACAGCTGATGAGGATAACGATCTTCCATGCCTTGCAGGCGAACCATGCTAAGTGCTTCGGTTACCTTCTGCCGTAAATTTGCTTTCTGCTTTCCGGCTCTCAAGCCAAATGCCACATTTTCATATACCGTCATATGCGGCCATAATGCAAAATCCTGAAACACCATGCCCAGATTACGCTTATGGGTAGGTACATCAATCCGCTTGGCTGCTGAAAAGATGCACTGATCACCCGCAACAATCTCTCCCGCATCCGGCTGCTCCAGTCCGGCAAGCATCCGCAGTAATGTTGTTTTTCCGCAGCCTGATGGACCAAGCAGCGTTGTAAACTGACCATGCTGAAGCGTGAGATCCGTAGGCAATAGTGCAGGCGTGCGATTGAATGATTTTTGAACTCCTGAAATCTCCATTTTCATAAGCATCCCTGCCTGTCTTCTTGTACTGTACTCAGTCTAACTCCCGCTCTCGCGAGTTGTATGTTTGGAATGTAAAAATGAAATTAACTTTTTAGATGAATTCTGTTGATGTTCATAGATTAAATCTATATAAGGTGATTCAAATTAATTTTTCATTTGGTTGCACAGATTACAGCACCATCTTCCGATCGCTGTTCATTGTTATCCCCGAATTTCCTTGATCCCCTTTTCGAAGGGAGACATCAGGAGATCAAGGCGAAGTGTATGCTTCCGAAGTAGCTTTTTTTCAGAAAGGGTTTAGCTTCGCTTTCTCAGATTGGTCCTGTACTCTCCGTGTTTATGAAAACAAGCATTAAATCATCTTCTATTATGGAGGCCCTGGATAAGGGAGAGGAGTGTGAATTCGTTGAATTTGATTAAACTGCAAATTGTAGAGCTGATTGACAAGCATCATCACATGACCAGTGTCGCAGAGATTTTGGGCATTAAGCAGCCCACGGTTACGTTTCATATGAAATCCCTGGAGGAAGAGATGGGAGTGCGATTATTCGAATCGCGCAGCGGGAAGACGTTCCTAACGGAGGCTGGACAGGCCCTGCTTCATTATTCTGTTAAAATCAATGCCCTGACCCAGGAGGCCCGCCGGGTAGTCCAAGAATACGACAGCCTCTACCGGGGCACGCTTCACATTGGGGCGAGTTATGTACCTGCAACCTATCTGCTGCCTCCGATGCTAAATACATTCTCACAAGAGTTTCCCGGTATTCGAATTGTGTTATCGGTCAAACCATCGCCTGTCATTCGCGAGATGTTAATGCGGCACCAGATTGATCTGGGAGTCATCTCTTCTGAACCGTTTGTTGGTCCGATCCTTCAAGCCGATCCGCTATGCGCAGATGATCTGGTATTAATCTGTGCTCCTCAGCATGCTCTGGCTAGTAGAGAAGTGCTTGAACCTGACCACATTTCTCAGATTCCCTTCGCCCTCCATGGGAACGAATCAAGCACTCGCCGTTTGACCAACCAATGGTTGGAACAACATGCCGTGCGGCTTCGCAGTACGGTAGAGATGGATTCACTCGAGGCAATCAAGCAGCTGGTTCTGCTTGGTGGTCATATTTCATTCATGTCGCGCATGGCCGTTCAGTGGGAGGAGCAGCATGGCTTGATTCAAGTTCTGCCCATTCCCGGGGAACAAGCCCCTAGGCATATATACACGGTCCATAATAAGGATCGACATCCTTCGGTTCAAATGAATCGGTTCAAGGAAGTTCTTCAAGAAGGAGTCTCGGGCTCCCCTTCATTTCTTGGCTTGATCCCATAAAAACTCTCGTTCGCCATTCATCAAATCTATGCAGGGTTAACGCAATGCTTGTCCAACGTTAATCACTTTCATATACTCGGGCGCTAAAGTGGGTCTGTACATTAATCCAGCCTAGGGAGTGATTGGTTTTGAAAAAGTGGAAAAAGGTAACAACCTCATTGATGCTGAGTATCGTCACATTGGGGAGCAGTCTGGCATTCCAGGCACCCCAGGCTTCAGCGGCTGCCAATGCCGTACCTGCCTACGAAGTGAAGTTTCTGGCTAAACCGGAGCTGGTATTGAACTCGAATGGAACGCCTCGCAGTGAAGTTATTCAGACGTTGTCCCTGGATTCTACACCGAGAAACATCAGCGCTGAGTACTTTGACACCAATGCTCTGAATCTGAACCAAGCGGGATGGGATGTCCGTTTCCGGAAGAAGGATGACAAAAACAACTATGAATTGACCTACAAAAAGCGCTATCCCGTAATTAACGGTGACATTAACGCTGCACTGACCTTGGCTAATCAAGAGGGATTTGATGCATCAGATGATAACTATGAGGCTGAGATCGATTGGGGTTATGGCAAACAAACGCTGAGCTTCTCCAATACCAAAAAGGTGGATACCAAAGCTACAGGCGTGCAGCTTCCTTCCGAGAAGGATGCGCTCGATATGCTCCTGGACAAGCTGCCAGGCAAACTGAAAAACTGGTCCTCTTCCAACTGGGGTAAACAAACGCTCTCACAATCCCGTGCTCACGGCCCTGTAACGTTCCAACGCTATGCAGGTACATGGAATGGACAAGAGCTGTCGTTTGAGGTATGGCCTATTCGCAACGCAGATGGGACAGGTTTCGAGAATCTTGTAGAGGTTTCTTTCAAAACCGAAGATGCTGCAGCTGTATCCGGCCTGCGTACCGAGCTGCTGCAAGTGTTGGAAAGCAACAACTGGCTTATACCTGCCGATGGCCTGAAGACTCAAACGATTTTGGAAAGATACTAATCGCCTGGAATTGCAAAGCATAGATATAATCAAAAGGACATTAGCAGGTTTATCCTGTTAATGTCCTTTGTTATTTTTACTTTGGGTGTATCCTAAGTAATATCATCCTATTTTAGCAAGCTTAGTTTTATGGAGATCAACTAGATGCTGCCTGCATTAAACTTTCTGACGATTCAACGATGAATTGATCAGCCTACTCTGAATATTTAGTATACTTTAAAGGTTTGTGCCGTTTCGATGCCCAGCGCACTTTGAATAAACGTATTAGCCACTCGTTCCACAGGTACCGGGTTAAAACCAATGAAAAAGTCTCTATATTTCTCAGCAGACTCTTCAAACAAATTAGGGCTGACCGAATTCAGACGAATACCTCTTGGCAATTCGTAGGCTGCCGCTTTGGTAAACGCATCGATTGCTCCGTTGGCCATAGCACTAGAAGCACCTTGTGCAATAGGATGATCCTTGATAATACCACTAACCAGCGTGAAACTCCCATTGTCATTGACATAGTGTTGACCAATCAACACGATATTGACCTGGCCCAGCAATTTGCTCTGTACACTAATCATGTTGTTCTCAGGGGTCAGCTCTTCCAGTCTGGCATAATGTGTCTGCCCAGCCGCGACAATGACATAATCAATGCTTTGCACAGCTTCAAAAAGAGCCTTAATACTGTCTGTTGAGGTCATATCGACCTGATAATCACCTGAGCTTCTGCCTGCTGTAACCACTTCTACAGACAGCTCATTCAACTTGGCAACAATCGCCTTTCCTAACGTTCCATGTCCTCCAATAACAAGTGCTCTTTTCACACGATTCCTCCTCTTTAAGTCCGAACCATTTTTACCCATAATATTCCTCTATCTACCTATTTAAACAAAATCATTCGGCAAGAGCAAGTTACTACATTCTGAGCTGTTCATATAAGATGAGGTACATATGAGAGTATAAATAGAAAAATAAAAAAACCTCCTGCACAAGGCAAGAGGCTTACTGTAAGCGGGTGATGGGAATCGAACCCACGCTATTAGCTTGGAAGGCTAAAGTTCTACCATTGAACTACACCCGCATAATGATAAAAATCGGGATGACACGATTTGAACATGCGACCCCCTGGTCCCAAACCAGGTGCTCTACCAAGCTGAGCTACATCCCGATATTAATGGAAATAATGGCGCGCCCTGAGAGATTCGAACTCCCGGCCTTTTGATTCGTAGTCAAACGCTCTATCCAGCTGAGCTAAGGGCGCATATATTATTGGAGCGGACGACGGGAATCGAACCCGCGACCCTCGCCTTGGCAAGGCGATGCTCTACCGCTGAGCCACGTCCGCAGAATATATGGTGCGGTCGAGAGGACTCGAACCTCCACGGGGGGTTAGCCCACACGGACCTGAACCGTGCGCGTCTGCCAATTCCGCCACGACCGCAAAATATAAATGGTGAGTCATGAAGGGCTCGAACCTTCGACACCCTGATTAAAAGTCAGGTGCTCTACCAACTGAGCTAATGACTCTTAATAAAATGGCTGGGGATATAGGATTTGAACCTATGCATGACGGAGTCAAAGTCCGTTGCCTTACCGCTTGGCTAATCCCCAATAAAATCATGGGGCGATTGAGGGGAATTGAACCCCCGAATGCCGGATCCACAAACCGGTGCGTTAACCACTTCGCCACAATCGCCATAATTCAACCTGAGAGTATCTCAGTATTCCCATCCTTGTCTATAATATACATTCTACTATAGATTAAGATGTGAAGGTATTAAATGGTGCCGGCGAGAGGACTTGAACCCCCAACCTACTGATTACAAGTCAGTTGCTCTACCAGTTGAGCTACACCGGCACGGTGTAAAGTGTGGAATTTATTAAAATGGCGGAACCGACGGGATTCGAACCCGCGATCTCCTGCGTGACAGGCAGGCATGTTAGGCCAACTACACCACGGTTCCAGATCACTTTCTGTTAGGAAAGTATAATTGCGGGGGCAGGATTTGAACCTGCGGCCTTCGGGTTATGAGCCCGACGAGCTACCGGGCTGCTCCACCCCGCGTCGTTATAAAAGTTATATGGTGGAGGCTGAGGGGCTCGAACCCCCGACCCTCTGCTTGTAAGGCAGATGCTCTCCCAGCTGAGCTAAGCCTCCATATATGACCCGTAGGGGATTCGAACCCCTGTTACCTCCGTGAAAGGGAGGTGTCTTAACCCCTTGACCAACGGGCCTTACTAAAAAATCTTCTGGCGGAGAGAGAGGGATTCGAACCCTCGAGACGCTTGTGGCGCCTACACGATTTCCAATCGTGCTCCTTCGGCCAACTCGGACACCTCTCCATATGGCTCCCCGAACAGGACTCGAACCTGTGACAACTCGATTAACAGTCGAGTGCTCTACCAACTGAGCTATCAGGGAATGGTGGAGCCAAGCGGGATCGAACCGCTGACCTCCTGCTTGCAAGGCAGGCGCTCTCCCAGCTGAGCTATGGCCCCATGTTTGTTTACCCCACAAAGTGAAGTATAGCTTCGAGGTTTATTCCGATTACTTTCCGGGGACCCCGTGAATTTCATAAAACTTGTATGGTGGGCCCTGGTGGACTCGAACCACCGACCTCACCCTTATCAGAGGTGCGCTCTAACCAACTGAGCTAAGGGCCCGTATATAAATCCCTTTTCCTCTACGAGGGGGGCAAAAAAAATACCCCAAAGGGAATCGCTTGGCAGCGTCCTACTCTCCCAGGACCCTTCGGTCCAAGTACCATCGGCGCTAGAGGGCTTAACGGTCGTGTTCGGGATGGGTACGTGTGGAACCCCTCCGCCATCGCCACCAAACGATGCTGCTATACGCTCAGAGATCATTCTCTGAAAACTAGATCCGAAACGAAACCTGCGACTTAAAACCTGCAATTTGGATAAGCCCTCGACCGATTAGTACTGGTCAGCTCCATGCATTACTGCACTTCCACCCCCAGCCTATCTACCTCGTCGTCTTCAAGGGGTCTTACATACTGGGAAAT
>NZ_WYEV01000012.1:0-156103 GCF_015143645.1 Paenibacillus sp. P13VS
TTTGGTGGCGATGGCGGAGGGGTTCCACACGTACCCATCCCGAACACGACCGTTAAGCCCTCTAGCGCCGATGGTACTTGGACCGAAGGGTCCTGGGAGAGTAGGACGCTGCCAAGCGAACTCTTTCATCTTACATAGAAAACAGGCTTTGCATGTTAGCGTTGTACGATGTTGCGTTTGCCCTGCAAATGCATATTATTCCCTGATAGCTCAGTTGGTAGAGCACTCGACTGTTAATCGAGTTGTCACAGGTTCGAGTCCTGTTCGGGGAGCCAGTAAGGCCCGTTGGTCAAGGGGTTAAGACACCTCCCTTTCACGGAGGTAACAGGGGTTCGAATCCCCTACGGGTCATATATGGAGGCTTAGCTCAGCTGGGAGAGCATCTGCCTTACAAGCAGAGGGTCGGGGGTTCGAGCCCCTCAGCCTCCACCATATCATTTTTATAACGACGCGGGGTGGAGCAGCCCGGTAGCTCGTCGGGCTCATAACCCGAAGGCCGCAGGTTCAAATCCTGCCCCCGCAATTAAACTTTCCTCACAGAAAGTGATTTGGAACCGTGGTGTAGTTGGCCTAACATGCCTGCCTGTCACGCAGGAGATCGCGGGTTCGAATCCCGTCGGTTCCGCCATCTTGATTATGCTTCAGGGATGAGAATACGTTTTTGGGTTCGTCGGAGCATACACTTCGAGAGCATTAGCTTCGCAGTCTCGAACGAAGTGAGAGTATCCCGTTGGTTCCGCCATTTAATATTTAATACCGCATGCGGACGTGGCTCAGCGGTAGAGCATCGCCTTGCCAAGGCGAGGGTCGCGGGTTCGATTCCCGTCGTCCGCTCCAATTATTTTGCGCCCTTAGCTCAGCTGGATAGAGCGTTTGACTACGAATCAAAAGGCCGGGAGTTCGAATCTCTCAGGGCGCGCCATTATATAACTTATTTGCCGGCGTGGCGGAATGGCAGACGCGCTCGACTCAAAATCGAGTGGGAAACCGTGGAGGTTCGAGTCCTCTCGCCGGTATAACATAACGGGATGTAGCTCAGCTTGGTAGAGCACCTGGTTTGGGACCAGGGGGTCGCATGTTCAAATCGTGTCATCCCGATCTTAAGAAGTGGACTATCTTACTATAGATAGTCCACTTTTATGTTTTCTAAAAATAATGAGGAAAGTACTTTGCCTTTTCACATTGGGTTAATTTTGCATAAAGCATAATCCTTTCGGTCACACTAGGTTTAAAAAAGTGATAGAAGGGGTTCATGTGAACACGTTTAAATTCAGAAAACAGTTTAAAAGACGATGGCGGCGTTGGAAACGTACTGCATGGATGGCTGCTTCATTGGTGGCTATTACGATCCTGGCATACAGCGGGTTGTCGATTTCATCTCATATTGAGCGGCTGTTAACCACTAACTTCAGTGAGGCCGCTACAGCCATGGCTCCAGTCACAGAAGAACGTTCCGAAGAAGAGGTACAAAGCATATTGGGGCAACTTAGACCCGAGACGGATCGTTTAACTTCTGTGGTCATGGAGACGCATTATATCTGCGGAATTGAAACGGAACAATTGGGGAAAATGGCCATACCTCAATTAAAAGTATTACTTCAACAGCATCCGGAGTGGGAGGCTGAGGTAGTGTCTGCAGATACATTGCAAATTAAGAAACAAGTGGATGATCTATCTCCGCTCTGCAAGGAACAGGCATATATCAGCGTGGATGCGGTGGGTAATCTTAATCTTTACGAAGGTCGACCTGCAGAAGAAAAAGTAATTCGCACTTTTTTTCAAATGGACGTCGGATCGTTGGAGAGTTCTCTACCTGAGGGAGTACTGGAGCAGCTACAGCAAGGTATCCGTGTTCAAGACAAGGATGAATATAACAGCGTAATTTCAACTTTTAGTGATTATGCCATTGATGGACCACATAAAGAAGAGCTTCGAAATGGCGGATGAATGGATAGCATCCAAAGTGGTCATACCGAGAGGTCAATCATGGGACATCGAGAGATGTCCTTTTTGTCGTTGAAAATAACGAGTCGACAAGTACAAGCATTCGTGCAGAAAAGCCAGTATGATGCCGAACCATGCACTCCTGAGATTAGACAAAGTTTTTCCTGTCGCAGGGTCTATCTTTTGTTATAATGAAATGAACGATACATATGTTCGCTTTATTGTAAGGGAGAGATGGTTTTGCGTTTTTTGGGAATAGACCCGGGGATTGCGATTGTCGGTTTTGGATTTGTGGATAAGATCGGTAGTAAAGTGGTACCCGTACAATATGGCTGCATTCAGACTGAAGCTCATACACCTGAAGAAGAACGACTGCTTCACGTGTATGAAGGCATGGTGCAGCTGATCGATAAATACAAACCAGACGCAGTAGCACTGGAGAAGCTTTTCTTTAACAGGAATGTAACTACAGCGATGTCTGTCAGTCAGGCAAGAGGCGTTATGGTGCTTGCTGCTGCTCAGAAGGGGCTGCCTATAGCGGAGTATACCCCAATGCAGATTAAACAGGCGATTGTAGGATACGGTAAGGCAGAGAAGCGGCAGGTACAGGAAATGGTCAAAATGTTCTTGCGTTTACAGGCTATACCGAAGCCGGATGACGTAGCGGATGCTCTGGCTGTGGCTGTATGTCACGCGCACTCATATACATTAAATTCCAAGTTGAATGAGGTATTGCGAAAATGATTGATTTTCTAAGAGGACAGTTCGTACATGTAGAGAATGACTATATTGTGCTGGATGTTCATGGCGTGGGATACCGTGTGTTTTGTCCAAATCCGTTTGCGTTTGCGAAGCAGGAAGGAGAGATCACAGTATATACCCATCATCATGTGCGAGAAGACGCGATGCTGCTGTTTGGGTTTGTTACACGAGAAGAACAGCGCTTGTTCCGCAAACTAATTGAAGTATCCGGTATCGGACCAAAGGTTGCACTGGGGATACTGGCCGGTGGTACGCCAGACCATGTCGTTACCGCGATCTACCAGGAGAACCTGACGTTCCTGACGAAGTTGCCGGGTATCGGCAAAAAGACAGCACAGCGCATGATCCTGGATCTGAAAGACAAGCTGGACGGGTTTGGAGCGGCGGCTTATGCTACAGGTTTGTTTGCCCCACCTTCTGAAGAAGCGGGAAGCGGTTCGGCCTGGGATGAGGCTCGTGACGGTTTGAAGGCTCTAGGTTATACAGACAGTGAGCTCGATAAAGTGTGGCTGAAATTGAAAAAGGATGTTACATCGGCTGATTCTGTTGATGTGTTGATGAAACGTGCGCTGCAAATGCTGTTTACCGGATAGATGAATTTGCATATATAATGGCAGTAGCCCGCACAAAAAAAGGTAGGGATGAACATGGATGACCGGATTATTTCCGCTAACCTGATGATGGAGGATCAGAATGTTGAACTGAGCCTCCGTCCCCGGTATCTGAATGAGTATATCGGGCAAAACAAGGTCAAGGAAAATTTGAAAATATATATTGAAGCTGCCAAATTACGCAATGAAGCATTGGATCATGTGCTGCTTTACGGTCCGCCAGGACTTGGTAAAACGACACTTGCCAATATCGTTGCCAATGAATTGGGCGTAAACTTGCGTACCACATCGGGACCGGCGATTGAACGACCGGGTGATCTCGCTGCACTGCTGACGAATCTGCAGGAAGGCGATGTTCTGTTTATTGACGAGATTCATCGTCTGCATCGTACCGTTGAAGAAGTAATGTACCCGGCTATGGAGGACTCGGCCCTTGATATTATGATCGGAAAAGGTCCAAGTGCACGTTCCGTGCGATTGGATCTTCCGCCATTCACCTTGATCGGGGCTACAACACGTGCTGGGTTGCTGTCTGCACCGCTTCGAGACCGGTTTGGTGTAATCAGTCGGTTGGAGTTTTATACCGTGGATGAGCTGGCTTATATCGTCTCACGATCTACGGAAATTTTGGGCGTTGAAATTGTTGGCGATGCGGCAGAAGAGATTGCTCTTCGCTCACGCGGGACCCCGCGAATTGCCAATCGTTTGCTAAAACGGGTACGTGACTTTGCCCAGGTAAGGGGCGATGGAATCATTACCCAGGCACTGGCTGAAGAAGCGTTGAAACGACTTCAGATTGACCCGCGCGGTTTGGACGAGATCGATCACAAGATGCTTACATCCATGATTAACAGTTTCCGCGGAGGACCCGTTGGACTGGATACGATTGCAGCTACGATTGGTGAAGAAAGTCAGACGATTGAGGATGTCTATGAGCCATATCTTCTGCAAATCGGTATGATTCAGCGTACACCAAGAGGCAGGGTTGTTACGGATCTGGCTTATCATCATCTTGGTTTGCCTATACCGCCGAGGGACGGAAAGTAAACCAAGTACTGTAGTTTTTAAGAAATCAAATTGAAGTTTTTATGTAAACTTCCCGATATAACGTGTAGAAACAGCATGGAGAGGAGTTTGAACGTGGGGAAAGCATTACAAAAGAAAAAGTGGAGTCGGCGGTTAAAGGTACTCGCTGCTGCACTCTTAACAGTGGGATGTCTGCAAGTGCCCGCTTTTGCTGCAGAGAGTAACGGGCAGATGATTCGGGTAGCCATGTTTGCGAATCTGGGGAGCACATATAAGTCAACAACCCCTCTCATTACACTTGAATCAACCGGTAAATGGAGCATTGGATCAGAGAGCGGGGCGGGAGTCACACTTCCTGCTGGTCAAATTCGCTTCAGTGCAGATGGATTTCGTGTGAAAGTGTTGGAAACCGGGGACTTCAAGACTGCTGCAGCAGCAGCAAAATTGTTGCAGGCGACCAGTGATAAACCATTGCTGTTCACAACGACGTTGAGCGGTAAGGCCACGTATCAATTATACACAGGAAATTATGCGACAGAAGCTTTGGCTACACAAGCTGTTGCACGAGTGCAAAAGGTGGCAGCAGCAGGGCTCGGCGGTCAAAAACCGGTGGTAACGGGAAACAAACATTTGTCAGCAGGGAGCTACAGTTCGCTTCAGGAAGCTGAGGCTGCACAGGAATCACTCTTAGCTGCTGGAATCAATGCCATTACCGTATTGCAGCTCAGTGGCGGGGCTCAAGGATATTCAGTGTGGGTCGGGGAATCGGTAACAGACGCCGAACTAGCAGCATTGAAAAAAACGGTGGAAGTCAAGGCACCGGGCGTAAGCTTGACGCCAGTATCTGACAGCAATGTGCTCATGATCCGCCAGGATGCGGGACTCAGCACAGATACGCTGAAAACTGCTCCACATTACACGATTGCAGGAACTGAAGCAAAAGCTTATGTGCAGGGTGATGGAAGTGGGATTAAAGTGTTGGAGCGTTCCGCACGGACATACCGTGGGGACATGGAAGTTAGTATCGTAGGCGGAGATTTGGCTTTGGTCAACGTTGTCCCGCTGGAGCAGTATCTATACTCGGTTGTAGGCGCTGAAGTATATTCATCCTGGCCGGCAGAGGCTCTGAAAGTTCAGGCTGTCGCAGCTCGTTCCTACGCACTTCAACAGGGAGAGCGATTCAAAATCGCCAATGTTGTGGATACGACACTCAGCCAAGCGTATAACGGAATAGGCTCGGAGAACGATAAAGTAACAAGTGCAGTAGATGCAACAGCAGGTGAAGTCATCAAAAGCGGCGGTAAAATCGTTGAAGCTGTGTTCTCTTCCAATGCTGGAGGCCAAACGGCTCACCCATCCGAAGTATGGAACGGGGGCGCAGGCGTATTCAGTAATGTGGACAGCCCTGGAGATGCGTCAGCTCAGGCAGGTTTACACACATGGTACCATGTACTGCTAAGCTCAGGGGTTAGTGGATATATCCGTGAGGATAATGTAAAAGAATTAGCGACTAAAACAGAAGCAGGGTTGTCCAAAGTCACAGTCACTGCCCAAAACACGAATGTACGTCCCATTCCGCTAATCCAATCCACGGTTGAACCTGTGGCGAAAATGAACCCGGGCACAGAGGCTGTTGTTTTGGCCAAAGTGGCTCAATCCAATGATTACGCGTGGGTAAGAGGACCATTTACCTCTGCTGCGTTGGTTAAAGCGTTACAAGGGAAAACAACGACCGCCGTTCCGGCATCCATCTCTACCTTGGAGGTCACAAAGCGTGGACCTTCAGGAAGAGCTCTTGAAGTGAGTGCGAATGGACAGCCTTTGACAGTCAAATATGCAGATACATATCGTTATGCACTTGGAGGATTACCGAGTACTTTATTTGATATTGCAGGGACCGGAAGTTATACTGTATTAGGCGCTGACGGGCAAACTTCAAGCAAAACCGGATCAAAAGGTGCTGCTGTGTTGTCCGCTTCCGGAACGGGAACATCATCCGGTAATGCTCTTGTCGTTATGAGCGGTGATGGTCAAGCCAGAGCAGTAACTCAGGGTCAAACCTTCATGTTTATCGGCCAAGGTAATGGTCACGGATTGGGCTTGTCTCAATGGGGTGCCAAAGGTATGGCAGATGAAGGGTATGATTACCAGACAATATTGAAACACTATTATCAAAATGCGACTATTGTTAAGGAATGAATTGAAAATGAATGTGAACTTATATGATTTTGAATTACCAGAGCAGTTGATTGCACAGACGCCTTTGCTTGATCGTACGGCATCGCGGCTGCTGACATTGAACAAGGAGAACGGTGAGGTTAACCATCGCTCGTTCCCGGATATCATCAATTTTCTAGAGCCTGGCGACACATTGGTATTGAATGACACACGGGTATTGCCAGCGAGACTGTTCGGTACAAAAGAAGATACCGGAGCCAAAGCAGAGGTGCTTTTGCTGAAAAATGTGGAAGGCGACCGCTGGGAAGCTCTTGTTAAACCAGGGAAGAGGCTAAAAGCCGGATCAGTTATTGTATTCGGTGATGAGCTTAAGGCTGTTATTGATGAAGAAGGCGAAATGGGTGCACGTACCCTCACATTCTCCTATAACGGAATCTTCCAGGAGATCCTGGATCGTTTGGGCGAGATGCCATTGCCTCCTTATATTAAAGAGACTCTGGATGATCGTGAAAGATACCAGACGGTGTATGCAAAGCACGAAGGATCAGCAGCGGCTCCAACAGCTGGGTTGCATTTTACGGATGAGCTGCTGGATCAGATCCGTGCCAAAGGCGTCAATGTTACTTTTATTACGCTTCATGTTGGTCTCGGAACATTCCGCCCAATGTCTGTTGATGTTGTGGAAGAGCATGAGATGCACGAAGAGTATTACTCCATGTCTCAGGAAACGGCGAACCTGATTAATGAAACGAAGAAACGTGGTAACCGTGTATTTGCAGTAGGTACGACGAGCTGTCGAACGCTTGAAACCGTAGGCAGCAAGTTCGAAGATGGCGTGCTTCAGGAAAGCAGCGGCTGGACCAAAATCTTTATCTACCCAGGTTACAATTTCAAAGTTATAGATGGCATGCTTACAAACTTTCATTTGCCCAAATCGACACTTGTTATGTTAGTTAGTGCACTAGCAGGCAGAGAACATATCATGCATGCATATGAGCAGGCGATTCAAGAGAAATACCGCTTTTTCAGTTTTGGCGATGCCATGTTAATCTATTGATTCACAAAGGCATACTGAGGCTAACGATTAATTTTAGAGGATGATTAAAACCAATGGCAGCAATTACGTATGAACATATCAAAACATGTAAACAATCCGGTGCGCGTCTGGGACGTGTACATACGCCGCATGGTATTATCGAGACACCAACCTTTATGCCTGTTGGTACACAGGCGACTGTAAAAACAATGAGTCCTGAAGAGTTGAAGGAGATGGATGCACAGATTATTCTGAGCAATACCTATCACCTGTTCCTCAGACCAGGACACGAGATTGTCCGCCAGGCTGGCGGTCTGCACAAGTTCATGAACTGGGATCGGCCGATTCTGACGGACAGCGGCGGGTTTCAGGTATTCTCCCTCAGTGAGATGCGCAAAATTACAGAAGAAGGCGTTCACTTCCGTTCCCACCTGAATGGAGACAAAAAGTTCCTTTCACCCGAGGTGGCCATGGAAGTTCAGAACGCACTCGGCTCCGATATTATGATGGCATTTGATGAATGTCCTCCGTATCCGGCTGAATATGAATATGTAAAAAAATCACTTGAGAGAACGAGCCGCTGGGCGGAACGCTGCCTCGAAAGTCATGCTCGTCCACATGATCAAGGCCTGTTTGCTATCGTACAGGGAGGCATGCACGAGGATTTGCGTCGTCAGAGTGCCGCAGATTTGACTTCCATGGATTTCCCGGGGTATGCTATTGGTGGACTGAGTGTTGGAGAGCCGAAACATTTGATGTATGGCGTATTGGATTACACAGTACCGCTGTTACCTTCCAATAAACCACGTTACTTGATGGGAGTAGGTTCGCCCGATGCATTGATTGAGGGATCGATTCGTGGAGTGGACATGTTCGACTGTGTACTGCCTACCCGGATTGCCCGTAACGGAACAACAATGACAAGTCAGGGACGACTCGTTGTTCGTAACGCCAAGTTTGCAACAGATTTTGGTCCACTGGATCCTGAATGCGATTGCTATACTTGTCGTAACTACTCCAGAGCTTACCTGCGTCATTTGATCAAAGCGGATGAAACATTTGGCTTGCGTTTGACGACCATTCATAATCTTCATTTCTTGCAGAATTTGATGCGCAATGTGCGCAAAGCCATAATGGAAGATCGTTTGCTTGATTTCCGTGATGAATTTTTCGATCAATATGGTCTTCATGACAACGACAAAGGTTTCTGATCAGGTTTTGCAGAACCGGAGAAACAAGCAGTAACTGTAAGTATAGTCGATAAGGGGGAGTTTGAATGTTCCAGGGAATGACTGCAACAACAGCCAATGCAGGCGGTGGAATTGTATCTTTGATTGTACCTTTGGTACTCATGGTTGCGATTTTCTACTTCTTGATGATTCGTCCACAGAACAAAAAGCAAAAGCAGCGTAATGCGATGCTGAACCAGTTGAAAAAAGGCGATAAAATTGTAACGATCGGTGGCCTTCACGGTACGATCGCTGAAATTACGGATGATGTGGTTGTACTTCGTGTAAACGATGTAACTAAGCTTACATTCGACCGTAATGCGATCAGCAGTGCAGTGAGTCGTGAAACCGCTGTTGAATAGATTATTATAGTTAGTGCAGAGAACCGGATCTCTAGAGACCCGGTTCTCTTTTTCTTTTTCTCTGTAAGGTCATACGATTCAAACTTCTACGATCTGTGTGTATTCACCCCGAAAATTCCTCCGAGTGCCGAAATCAGAAATGCGCTTGCAAGCTGCAGACTGTCTTTCCAATTGAATGAAGCATCCAAAGCGAGGAAACCAATAAGCAATACGATCAGTCCATAAATGATACCGGTTAGCCCTCCATGGTACCAGCCTTTTTCGCCAGACCGTTTTCCCGCTACAAATCCTCCAACCAGCAAAGACAAGCCATGAACGACATACGTGTAAAGCGAAAGTTCTTGCTCCCGCATGCTGCTCATCCAGAGAAAGAGGGAGAGGATTAACGCTCCCAGTAACATCCATACAAATGCATGGCAGAGGCCCGACAAAATCGGGTTGGACATTCGAAACGAAATCACTCGGCGAATCAGCTGCATGAAGCAACCCCCTTGTACAAGTTTGAAATTATTACATTGTATGGTCAAGCCTCACGAGTTATGAACTGAATTTTCCATTAAATGAACAATCAAGATTCGCATGGGCATACCTGGTTCAGGTCAAAATAGGGATTACGCTTCAGGTATCTGTTTGTAAATCAGATGTGAAGGAGGGACCATGGTATGAACTTTTCGGATATAGGAGCACATATCTTTCGAACAATTCTCATGTATTTTATTGTCTATGGGGCCATTCGGATTATGGGTAAAAGGGAAATAGGAAAGCTATCCATGTTCGATCTGGTTGTGTCCATTATGCTTGCTGAGATAGCCGCATTTGTCATCGAGGATACAGATAAACCGTTGTCTCACGGCATTGTGCCCATGGTGACCGTACTTGTTGTTCAGATTGGCATGGCCTTTCTAAGTCTCAAGAGCCGTCGTTTACGACTCATGATAGATGGCAAACCGACGGTACTCATCTCCAAGGGCACACTCCATCGTGATGAAATGCGTAAACAACGATATAATTTGGATGACCTATTGCTGCAATTGCGTGAACAGAATATCGACAGTATTGGTGAAGTTGAATTTGCCATTTTGGAAACGACTGGGAAGTTAACCGTTATCCCCATGAATAACTCTTCTTCGGGCCAAGGAAACAGTTCATCGCAAAATAACATGAAAAAGCCTAGGCAGGACAAGGTCGATGGCTTTCAAAATATTAAATACGAGGGTCTTCCCCTGCCGTTAATTATGGATGGTAAAGTCCAAGACCAAAATTTGGAGCTGATCCAGAAAACACGCTTTTGGCTGAAAAACCAGATACAACAGAAGGGTGTGCTCGATTTCAAGGATGTGTTTATATGCTCCATCGACCATAATGGCAAAGTATTCGTAAGCCTCAAGGATGATAAAAAATAGCGATCGTCTGCTTACTTCCGAGATCGCCGTTGGAACCAGGAACCAATGATCGGCATCCGGGAGAGATCATGAAAGTCAATCATGCGGGTCATGCCCATCACAATAAAATAAACAATGAGACCAGCAAGAGGGGCAAGGATCATTCTCAGCCAGAAGGGCAGCAAAATGGCCGTATGTTCATAAACCAAAAGGGTTGCTGCTCCCATAATAACCATGCCGGCTGTTGTTTTGACCCAATCCATCCATTTGAACCGGAACTGAAGCAAATGGCGCACACTTCTGGCATGTAAAAGAGTAACCACAGTTGAGTTCACACAGATAGCAATTACTGCACCAAAAATGCCGTATTCAGGTTTGGATGCAAGCAGCAAAATCAAAGTGATTTTAATGACCGCACCGATAAATGTATTGAGAAGAGCTTTTCCTGGACGATCGAGTGCCTGCAGAGCAGCTTGAAGAGGTGCCTGAATGTAGATAAACAGAGCAAAAGGAGCCATAAGTTTAAGCATGCTTCCGATCGATGCATCATTATACAGTACTAAACACATCGGTTCGGCAAGCACATACATAAAAACAGCAAAAGGGGCACCTGTGACGAGGGCAAGCCGCAGTGCCTGGTGCATTCGTTTATGGATGAGCGCCCGATCCCCCTGCGCAGACGCTTCTGACAGGGAGGGAACAAGTGATGTGGCAAGAGATGAAGTCAGTGCACCCGGCAGGAGCAGCAGTGGAATGATCATGCCTTGTAACGCACCATATTGAGCGGTCGCCAGTCCACGGGATATGCCCGCAATAGCCAGACTTTGAGCGGTGACAATGGTTTCAGCAAGATAGGAGAGTGAGCCTACTAGGCGGCCTGCTGTTACGGGTACAGAGATGGCCAGGAGGCGTCTGATCAATCCTGTTTGTGATGCATTTGAATCAACGGGTAGTGCGGGTGGAGGAACATGTGCATTTGGTGGGATCAGATGATTGGAGCGATCAGGATCCTTTTTATGTCTGTTATAATTCCATAGCAGTACAAGCATGCCTACAAATTCACCGACGAGTGCTCCGAGCATGGCCCCTGCTGCTGCCTGGGCAATACCTTGTGGGAGAAGCAGCCAGGAGAACCAGATCACGCAAATAATGCGTACGATGGTTTCCGTAATGGAGGAAGCGGCAGTAGGAATCATATTCTGCTTGCCCTGAAAATACCCGCGATACACCGCAGACACGGCGATGATTGCAATCATCGGACTCATGCTTACAAACGTATGATACACCCTCTCATCCGTTAGAACATAACGTGTAACCCATGGTGCAAAGACAATGCACAGAAACATGAAAACAACGCCCAAGGTCAAGGTGAAGCTTAGACTAATCTGTAGTATGCGCTGGGGAGAATAGCGGTTGGCCCCTGTATCTGCTTCAGCAACGAGTTTGGCAACGGCGAGCGGTATGCCTCCAGTAATCAATGTCACAAGTACGATGAAGAAAGGATAGCTTAGCTGGTACAAACCCACTCCTTCTGCTCCGATTACGCGAGGGAGCGCAATACGGGGGATAAAGCCGAGAATACGATTAATAATGCCTGCAGCGAGCAGGATCATGGCTCCCTGGATAAATGTCTGTTTCTTCAAAACTACCCCTCTTTCCCGGTTGAAAGTAACAGGTCTCGTAAACGGGACAAAGCCGTTGTTCTTCATCCTATGCCAGTCCACTGTCTTCTCATGACAACTTGGACTCCATTAACAAAAAGATCCAGATTGGGCAAGCAGGAATCTGAATATATGAAGTCGAATTATGTAATATTGATGCCGCATAAAGGCTTGTGCGTAAGAAGGGAGGCGCTCCCCGCTTGGAAGAAATGAACGATATGGAGCTGGAAGAATCCATTGAGATGTTATGTCGCAGCAAGGCGGAGGAATTAAGGCTCGTCGGGTACGAATATGTGACCAGCAAAGATGTCTGGAATTGCGTTAGTCATAAATACGAAAAACAGGGCATTCCACCGCTTCACCAATTGGTGAACGACATTTTGTCACTGAAAGCAACAAGCTTTATGAACTTTATGACCGTTTCTGCATACCGGGGGTCCTCTTTCTAACGAAAGGGATCTTTTTGTGTTGGAAATTGACTGCTTTTTACGGCATCGCTATAATAGGAATATTGAGAATGAAGGGGGATCTAGGAACGGCATGAAGAGAATTGTCAGTTTCATTCTGGTCGTGCTTGTGACCACAGGAGTCATGTTGGGCACAAGTCCGGGCCTGCTCAAAAATATTCGCTTGGGCCTCGATTTAAAGGGAGGCTACGAGATCTTATATGAAGCAGAGCCGCTGGAACAAGGGCAGCAAGTAACCAAAGCCTCTTTGGTACAAACTGCAAGAAGTCTGGAGAGCCGTGCCAATGCGCTCGGAACAAGCGAGCCGGAAGTAACCACAGAAGGAACCAACCGGATTCGTTTGAAATTGGCTGGTGTTACAGACGAGGAAGAAGTTAGAGCCAAAATGAAAGAACCTGCCGTCCTGACTTTCCGTAGTAAAGGAGAGAATGACAAGGAAGGCGAGTATACGAAGATTGAGCTTCGAGGAAATGAATTTGTTGAGAATGGAGCGAAGGTGGTCTTTAATCAGCTCAATGCTCCCATGATCGACATTCAAGTTAAGGATAAGGCTAAATTTTCTGAAATTACGAAGCGCCTTATTGGACAACCTCTGGCCATCTATCTGGATGATCAGCTGCTCTCTGCCCCAACCGTACAGCAGCAATTGACGGACGGTTCGGCGCAGATCACAGGCAGTTACACACGTGAGGAAGCAAACCAGCTGCGTGACACCATTAACCTGGGTGCACTTCCTCTGAAACTTACAGAGAAGTACTCGCAAAGCGTCGGAGCAACGCTGGGTAAATTGTCTCTCGACCAAACGATTAAAGCGGGCTTGATCGGTTCCGTTATTATTTTAGTGTTCATGATTGGTCTGTACCGCATACCGGGGATCATCGCAAGCTTTGCCTTGATTACACATACGTGGCTGGTACTTGCGATCTTCTATATGGGAGAATTTGTGCTTACCCTTCCGGGGATTGCAGCATTTATCCTGGGTATAGGGATGGCGGTTGACGCCAACATCATTACGTACGAACGGATTAAGGAAGAAATGCGGAGTGGTAAATCAATTCTGTCGTCAGTTAAGGCAGGAAGCAAACATTCCTTCCGTACCATTATCGACTCCAATATCACAACCATCATTGCTGCGGCCGTTATGTTTTTCCTGGGTACAGGCGCAGTTAAAGGTTTCGCGCTCGTGCTGATTTTTGACATCGTCACTAGCATTATCACGAATATTTTCTTCTCCCGCTTCCTGTTGACCCTGCTTGTGCGGGCTAACGTGTTGAAGAAGCCTAAGTACTTCGGAGTGAAGGAGAGTGAAATTCGTGCGCTTTAATTGGAACTATGATTATATTAAAGGCAGTAAAATTGCCTATACGTTCTCCATTATTTTGACTTTGGCAGGGATTATCAGTTTGTTCTCCCTTGGATTAAATTATGCGGTTGATTTCCGCTCAGGTTCGAACGTGGATATTACCGTTTCCAAGGCCATCACTTCAGAACAAATTACTCCGATTATCGAAGACATTGGTGTCAATGAAGGCGATGCAAATATTACACCAGGTGCCGACCGAGTTAACGTTCGTTTCTCCAACGTATTGGATGAGACGCAAGAGAGCAAGTTCAAAGAGGAGTTCACCAAGCTGGACCCGGAGGCTTCTTATGAAGTCAATACCGTAGACCCGGAAATGGCCAAAGAACTCGAACGTAACGCAATTTATGCGGTCCTTATCGCAAGTATCGGGATTATGATCTATGTTGCAATCCGTTTCGAGTGGCGTTTTGGACTGGCAGCCGTTATTGCGCTCTTCCATGATGCGTTTGTAGTTATTAGTGTGTTCTCCATCTTCCGTCTGGAAGTGGATCTGACCTTTATTACCGCTGTATTGACGATTGTCGGTTTCTCCATTAACGATACCATTGTTATTTTTGACCGTATTCGGGAGAACCTGCGTTTCGCCAAGAAAACAACAAAAGCCGACTTGCGTGAAGTGGTTAACCGCAGTTTGGCACAAACGATGACACGCTCCTTGAACACAACATTTACAGTGTTTGCGGCATCCATCTGTTTGTTTATTTTCGGTGGGGAGTCCATTCGAATGTTCTCGCTTGCGATGGTGATCGGAACACTGTTTGGTGCATATTCATCCATCTTCATCGCTGCACCACTGTGGCTGGTTCTCAAAGGAAAACAAGTGGACAAGCCGAAAACGGCAGCCAAAGCATCCAACTAAACATCTTATTTGCAAGCCGCGTCTGTCAGGCGCGGTTTTGCAACTTTACGTACAGGATTAAGGGGGAATTTTCATGACCAGAGAACGTATTCCAGCTGCTCAAGCGGCAACGTGGAGTGGTATTGCCGGGAATATGACACTTGCAGTGATTAAGGCTGGCGTCGGTTATATGGCGAACAGCAAATCGCTGCTTGCCGATGGTCTGTATTCTGCATCGGAAGCTGCTTCCTCACTGGCAGGTCTCTTCCCCTCGAAGTCTGTACAGGATAGCAACAAAGCTCGCAGGGAAAAGGTCAGAGAGCATTCGCGCATGGCGAGGCCCGGGATTACGGTACTGCTGTCCGTCCTGATCCTTATGGGAGGCCTACAGATTGCAATCTCTGCTCTGACCGGATTGACCGGGGATGAGCCTGGCGAATCGGCAAAATACGATCATGCACTTATTGCAGCTTTTGCTGCGCTTGCTGTGAAAGAAGCTATTTTCCAATTTCAATATCGATATTACCGCAGGCGTAATCAGTCGCAGGCTCTGTCCTATGCTCAGGAACATCGTCGTGCTCTCTATTGTTCTCTCACTGTACTCATAGGCATTGCAGGTTCTATGGCTGGTGAAACGATGGGGATTCATGTTCTGCTGTATTTGGACCCAGCGGCCGCACTTATTGCTTCCTGCTTCGTTCTTCATAAGGGTTACCGCATGATTGTAGATACCGTCTATGGCTCGCTCGTTCAGGAACTGGAACAGGAAGAGGCCATGGATTTCAAGGAAACGGTACAACGGGTTTATGGTGTTATTACGATTGAGCATCTGACTGCCCGGGAACAGGAACATGCTGTAACCGTTGAACTGGTCATTAGTGTGAATCCGAGAATCTCGGTGCTGGAAGCACAGGAAATTGCCAATCGCGCCAAGACCCTGCTGTTAACCCGATTTAGTCATGTAAAAGAAGTACAAATCCAGGCTATCCCCTATGATCCGGGATATCCATACAAATCCAATCATGAACTGCCCGATCATGAAGCGACATTAATTCAGTAATGTAGCGCGGGTCCCGTAGATCAGGAAAGGAGCGTTATCATTGCTTTATTCGCAATACCGGTGGAACACACCGAATATCGATTTGGAGGCGGCTGCGGGACTCTCGCAGGCGCTTTCCGTTTCAGCACTTGTTGGACGTTTGCTGGTTAGCCGGGGAGTCCATAATGAAACTGAGGCAGAGCGGTTTCTTCATCCCGATCTGGGGCAGATGCATGATCCTTATCTGCTACGGGGCATGAATGAAGCTGTACCCCGTATCCGGCTTGCGCTGGAGCGTGGTGAACATATTTTAATTTATGGAGATTACGATGCAGATGGTGTGTCCAGTACTTCGCTAATGATCCATTTAATGCGGCATCTTGGGGCATCCTATGATATCTACATCCCTCATCGGTCCAATGAAGGCTATGGATTGCACAATCATGCGCTGGACTGGGCCCATCAGCAAGGGGTTACTCTAATTATTACGGTCGATACAGGAATCAGTGCGGTGGATCAAATTGCATATGCGGCAACACTTGGAATGGAAGTCATCGTAACGGATCACCATGAACCGCCTGAAACTCTTCCAGAAGCGTTTGCTCTGATTAATCCCAAACTTCCCGATTGTCCCTATCCTTTCAAAGGCTTGGCCGGCGCGGGAGTAGCCTTGAAACTGGCCCAAGCCCTGATCGGTGAGGTGCCTGGCGAGTGGATGGAGATTGCTGCCATTGGCACCGTCGCCGATCTCATGCCACTTGAAGGAGAGAACCGAGTTATTGTCAGTTATGGCGTTGAGTCCATGCGGGGAACACGTCTGCCAGGCATAAATGCGCTGCTTGAGATTAGCGGCGTGGATCAAAGTCAGGTGACATCGGTAAACATTGCCTTTGCGATGGCTCCCCGTATTAATGCCAGTGGTCGTTTGGATCATGCAGGAAGAGCTGTTTCGCTTCTTACAACCGAGAACCTGGATGAGGCTCATATGCTTGCAGGTCAACTTGATCTGTTGAACCGGGAACGGCAGCAGGTTGTCGAGGGCATTGTCCAGGAGGCAAGCGCGCAGTTGGAGCAAAAAATTCAGCTTCGTTCCGGTAAAGTTCCCGATGTGATTGTTCTTGCAGGAGAAGGCTGGAATGTGGGGGTTGTGGGCATCGTAGCTTCCAAAATACTGGAACGCTATTATCGTCCGACGCTCATCTTGGGAATAGACCCCGAGACGGGTGTATGCAAAGGCTCTGCCCGCTCCATTGATGGCCTGGATATCTATGAGGCACTCACGGCTTGTAAACATACAATGGACCACTATGGTGGACATCCGGCAGCTGCAGGCATGACCCTTCATCGGGATCAGCTGGAAGAGCTGGAATCGGGGTTGAATGAGTTTGCAGCCGCCGTTCTGACGGAAGCGGATTTTATGCCTGAGCGACTGGCAGACGACGAGTGTAGAATTAGTGACGTGCCGCTGAAAGTCATTCAGGAAATCGACAGACTTCAGCCTTTCGGCATGAGCAATCCTTCACCTCGTTTTGTTTTGAAAAATGTCATGGTAAAAGAAACACGAACGATGGGCCGGGAGAAACGGCATCTGAAACTGGTTCTCGAACAAGACGGGCAGCAGCTCGAAACGGTTGCCTTTGGCAAGGGAGCTTTAGCCGAATATTTACCTGCGGGTACGCTTATTGATGTAATGGGCGAATTGTCCATCAATGAATGGAACGGGATGCGCAAACCGCAATTGATGCTTCAGGACATTCATGTTCCACACGCTCAAGTCTTCGATCTGCGTGGGAATGCTGATCGACTGAACGCGATGAAACAGTTCCTTGGTTCACTTGAAGTACATTTAAGGTATACATCTGGCTCGGTAGGTGTGATTGTCCGGAAGGATATCGATGTTTCTGAGGGAAATTCATTGTATGAACCGTGCCTTTGGGTATATGATAGAAAGGTCGGGTTGTTTCCGTATAATGCTGCTGCGCAGCATTATGGACAGGAACAGGTCCGGACGTTATTTGTGTTTGATACGCCGGAAACCCCGGAACAACTTGATGCCATGCTGGCCATGTTCAGCGGAGCCGAGAATATCATCCTTCTGCACGGATCAGGCAACCGCCGAGATCGCCTTCAGATGCCTTCCAGAGACCTCTTCAAGCGTATTTATATGCTGGTGTCGAAATGGAGAGCTGAACCGGTAGAGGAACAAGAGATTACTCCTGTGCTCAGTCGTCAGTGTGGATGTTCGCCGCGTATGATTACCATGATGCTGGATGTGTTTGAAGAATTATCGTTCATCACCCGCAAGGATGGCAAAATATCGTTTGTGGATAACCCGCCCAAACGCGATCTGGCTTCGTCCCGTCATTATCAGGCACTGGAAAACATGGCCGAGACAGAACAGGTACTGCTGGATGCATCTACACCGCAGCTGACACAATGGATGATATCCCGGATGAAGGGCGTATCTTAGATGGAAGTTGTGTATTTATTTTAGGAGGAGATTATTTTGGATTTTAAAGAGTATATTCGTGTCATTCCTGACTTTCCACAACCGGGAATCAGCTTCAAGGACATTACGACATTGTTGAAGGATGGAGAAATGTACCGCAAGGCAATCAATGAGCTGAAAGTAATGGTTTCTGATCTCAAAATTGATGTCATTGCTGGACCTGAAGCACGTGGTTTCGTTGTGGGCGCCCCTCTGGCATACGCTCTTGGTGTCGGCTTTGCTCCGATTCGCAAAAGTGGAAAACTGCCTGGAGAGACGATTGAAGTAGGTTATGATCTCGAATATGGCAAGGATACACTTGCGATGCATACCGATGCAATTGAAAAAGGACAAAATGTCCTGATTGCTGACGATTTGCTGGCAACGGGTGGAACGATTGCAACTTCCGTTAACCTGATTGAACAATTGGGAGGCAAAGTTGTAGGTGCAGCATTCCTGATTGAGCTGTCTGACCTGAATGGACGTGCCAAATTGCCGGAGATCGATGTATTTACGTTGATGAACTACTAAGATCCCTGCATGCGTGCTGTCTTATCACTTTAAAGTGCATCTCCCGTTTCCCGGGAAATAATATACAGCATTAATGATTATTAAAAAGCCTGCTTTCTCATTTCCTAAGAATTGAGAAAGCAGGCTTTTTGGTATTTATGTTTGTTGGTAACCCCGAATGTGGATGATTATGATCCGACTAAGGACATTAGTCCGGGGTTTTCTCAGTCAGGGCCTGTTTTTCCGATTGGTCATTAGACCATCCGAGGACTTCAAACAATTTGAACAACAGGCTCAGCAGAATACCGACAATAGTAGCCAGTGCCATGCCTTTCAATTGCACTCCGTAAATGGATACTTGAGTTCCGCTGAGTCCGATGACAAGCACAAGCGTTGTCAGGAGCAGGTTGGTTGGCTTCGCGAAGTCAACCTTTTGCTCAACGAGGATACGCAGACCGGATGCGGCAATGACACCAAACAGAAGCAGGGATACACCGCCCATAACCGGTACCGGAATGTTGGCAACAAGCGCCGAGAATGTTCCCGAGAACGAGAGCACGATCGCAATGATGGCTGCACCACCAATGACGTAGGTGGAATAGACTCTTGTAAGTGCCATAACACCGATATTTTCACCATAGGTCGTATTCGGCGTGGATCCAACAAAACCGGACAGTATAGTGGAAACTCCGTTTCCGAGCAGGGAACGATGGAGACCAGGGTCTTTGGAGAGATCCTTGCCTACAATGCTGCTCGTTACGAGCAAATGTCCGATGTGCTCTACAATAACAACGAGAGCCACGGGCAAAATGGTGAAGATAACGGACCAGTCAAACGTCGGCGTGGTGACTGTTGGCATTGAAATGAAATCAGCACTTGCGATCTTTTCCGTTTCGACTGCATCCATAAAGTACCCAAGGACATATCCGGATACAATCCCGATCAGAATGTGAATGATTTTGGGAAATCCACGGAAGGTTACGGCTCCGATAACAGTGATACCGAGAGTAACCATGGATAAAATAATGGGCTTGGCCTGAGGAACCCAGTTGGGATTGTTCACAGGGTCAGAATTGATTAGCCCAGCCATGCCGGCTGCAACAGGCACGAGTTCCAAACCGATCAGGGCTACGATGGCTCCCATGACTGCTGGAGGGAACACAACATTAATCCAGCCTGTCCCGGCATATTTGATGATAAGAGCGACTAGACAGAATACAATACCTGTTATAATAAATGCTCCGAGGGCCATGGAGTAGCCGTTACCCGGATGCGATTCTATAACAACTGTAACGGGCGCGATAAAAGCAAAGCTGGAACCCAGGTAGGCTGGTATTTTGCCTTTGCACATCAATATGTAAAGCAATGTTCCGATACCGTTCATCAACAGGATCATGCTTGGATCAACCCCGAACAGGTTGGGTACAAGCACCGTGCTGCCAAACATGGCAAACAAATGCTGCAGACTGAGCAGTGAGCCAGATCCTAGTGGCATCTTCTGATTAACCTGAATTTCGCGTTGCAATGAACATTCATCTCCTTTTCCGAAACACAAATCTTCAATAGATTACAGAGTTTCTCTTAATTAAGCAATAACATTTTTTGCGATTTGGCTCCGAATGTACGTTTTTTAGCAAATATTGATTCTATTTCGAATATAAATGGCCATAATATTTAAGATAAAGGCACGGTTCAATCCCTTTGAGCGGATTATGGAGATATGAATGGGCCAGTCATAAATTCTTTTAAAAAATTGGATATACGCTCTTATTCGTCAGCAGTTGACGGGAAACGGGCGAAGCGTCATAATTATAGGAAATTACTTTTACGGGGAACCTGTGTTGATGCATTTGTCACGGGTTCCATTTTGTATAGAAAGGACACGGAACAGATCAGAATGGGCATAGAGCAATTACTCGAGAAGGCCGGAGCTTATATCAAAGAACCCGATCTGGTGCGCATACGTGAAGCTTACGAATTTGCTGATCAGGCCCACCATGGACAGACGCGTAAATCGGGAGAACCGTATATTCTGCATCCGCTTGCGGTTGCCGACATTGTTGTGAACATGCAGATGGACACCATCTCCATTATTGCAGCGCTTCTTCATGATGTTGTAGAAGATACTACGGTATCGCTTGAAGAAATCCGCACTCACTTCGGCAATACGTGTGCCATGCTTGTTGACGGCTTGACGAAGCTGGAACGTATTCAGTTCCGCTCCAAGGAAGAGCAGCAGAACGAAAACTATCGTAAAATGTTCATCGCCATGGCGCAGGACATCCGTGTCATCGTTATCAAATTGGCTGACCGCCTGCACAATATGCGGACACTCAAATTTCAATCGGAAGAAAGCCAGCGTAGAATTTCCTATGAGACGCTGGAGATTTTCTGTCCCATTGCCAACCGTTTGGGTATCTCTGCGATCAAATGGGAAATGGAGGACATTGCTCTCCGTTATTTGAATCCGCAGCAATACTACCGTATTGCAAATCTGATGCATAAGAAGCGTGCAGAACGTGAGCAGTACATCGATACGGTGATGGATGGAATCACGACCAAGCTTGATGAGATGGGAATTCAGGCAGATCTGTCTGGTCGTCCGAAACATATTTACAGTGTGTTCAAAAAAATGACAACGAAGAACAAGCAGTTTAACGAAATCTACGATCTGCTTGCGATTCGTATTATTGTGGATAATATCAAAGATTGTTATGCTACCCTCGGCATTATACACACATTATGGAAACCGATGCCTGGACGTTTTAAGGATTACATTGCAATGCCTAAGGCTAACATGTACCAATCGCTCCATACAACGGTGGTTGGCCCGAATGGGGAGCCGACTGAAGTTCAGATTCGGACATGGGATATGCACCGTACTGCCGAATTCGGGATTGCGGCCCACTGGGCCTATAAGGAAGGTGCAGCAACCGGGAATAATTTTGAAGATAAAATTACGTTCTTCCGGGAAATTCTTGAGCTTCAAAATGAAGCGCAGGATGCATCTGAATTTGTCGAATCCCTTAAGATGGATTTCTTCTCTGATTTGGTATTTGTATTTACACCAAAAGGTGAAGTCATTGAGCTGCCTACAGGTTCCGTACCGCTCGATTTTGCGTACAGAATTCATACCGAAGTAGGTAACCGTACGATTGGTGCCAAAGTCAACGGTCGCATTGTTCCACTTGACTACCATCTGAAGACTGGAGATATCATTGAGATCCTGACGTCCAAACATTCATATGGTCCAAGTCAGGATTGGCTCAAAATTGCGAAATCATCCCATGCGAGAGCCAAGATCAAGCAGTGGTTCAAGAAGGAACGTCGCGAAGAAAACGTTGAAAAAGGCCGCGAAAGCTGTGAGCGCGAGCTGAAACGTATGGGACTTGATCCTTCTGCGTGGATGACGGATGACAAATTGATGGAAGCATGCAAAAAATATGCGTTTAACGATATTGATGACATGCTTGCAGCGGTTGGATTCGGTGGCATTACCGCTGCCCAGATTATAACCAAAGCAACCGAGAAATTGCGCAAGGAACAGGAAGAGTCGAGCTTGCTCGAATTGAATTCCGAAATGCGGGAGCTGAAGCCTGCACCTGAACGCAAGAATCGTCCTACGAACGGCATACGTGTCAAAGGCATCGATAACTTGCTCGTTCGTTTTGCACGCTGTTGTAATCCTGTCCCGGGTGATGACATTATCGGTTACGTTACGCGCGGACGCGGGGTATCCGTACACCGCAGCGACTGTCCGAACATTCCTTCAAGCGGGGATGGAGAGGAAGCAGCACGCGTTATTGAGGTGGAATGGGAAGAAAATATTGAGGCCAACTACAGTGTCGATATTGAGATTACCGGACATGATCGCAATGGACTGCTCAATGAGGTGCTTCAGGCCGTTTCCGAAAGTAAAACCAATATATCTGCCGTCACCGGACGGACAGACAAAAATAAATTAGCATTGGTGCACGTTACAATCCTGATCCGCAATACAGAGCATCTGCATTCTGTTGTCGAACGGATCAAACGGGTTAAAGATGTCTATTCCGTGCATCGGATTATGCAGTAAGGAGCCTGTCAGATGAGAGTGCTTGTACAACGTTGCAAAGAGGCTCAGGTTACCGTTGGTGACGAAATAACGGGACAGATTGAATCCGGGGTCATGCTGCTCGTAGGTATTACTCATGAAGACACGGAGAAAGATGCAGTTTACCTTGCAGACAAGGTAGCAGGACTTCGCATTTTCGAGGATGATCAGGAAAAGATGAATCTTAGCCTGATGGATGTGGGTGGCGCAGTCCTTTCGGTCTCGCAATTTACTCTATATGGTGACTGTCGCAAAGGGAAACGCCCGAGTTTTGCGGCTGCAGCCCGGCCAGAAGCGGCTGAGGTGTTATATGAGACCTTTAATCAACTATTGAGGGATAAAGGCATTCAGGTGGAAACAGGGAGATTCGGAGCTATGATGGATGTGTCCTTCACCAACTGGGGTCCCGTGACATTAATGCTGGAGAGCCCTCTCCGTCAGGAAGCACGTGCATAATTCACCTTGGATCAGGCCATAATGAGGGATAGTTCTAGTATTAGCATACGCTGATCAAAGGAGTATCTCTCACTATGCGTCAATCTGCCAAGATAACACGTTCCCGTATGGAACCACTGCTCATTCCCGGGAATCTGTACGAGTCGCTGAAGTTGGCTCGCGCAGCTTCTGAATGCGTGGCTACGATCTGGTCTACCCAGGATTCGGACAAGGGAGAACAGAGTCACCTGCCGCGTGCCTAATTATGTTGAAATAAAAGCTGTAAGCAAGCAGTCATTTTATATGCCCAGAGTTTACTCGTATAACAGGAGAGCCGAAAGCCTTGATTCGATATTCGAATCAGGGCTTTTTTGTGTTTTCGTTTCCATGTTAGAAAGAAACTCAATGTTCGATTACTTAAACTGTTATAAACAGCTGCAGTTAGGGTAATAACAACACGAGGCACAGGATCGTGCCGAGGTTCAGGGTTTGTACATGGATTTACTGAATTTGTAGCTTACTAAATTCTGCAAAACCCGAATATGAAAAGATTTTTCGAACACGGAAAGGAGAACGTACGTTATGAGTAAAGTTGCTTTTTTATTGGCGAACGATTTTGAAGATTCGGAAATGCAGGTCCCATATGATGAGGTTAAAAAAGCCGGACACGAAGTGGAAATCATCGGTTTGAAGGCAGGAGAAACGCTCAAAGGTAAAGGCGGCAAGGCTTCCTATACTTCAGACAAGGCGATTGCAGATGTATCTGCTTCAGATTATGACGCAGTAGTCATTCCAGGAGGATCATCTCCTGAAAATCTCCGCACGGATGAAAACATCCTGAAGTTTGTAACGGAGATTAACAGTGCGAAGAAGCCAATCGCGGCAATCTGCCATGGCCCGCAAATTCTGGCCAGCGCTGACCTGCTCAAAGGGCGAACCATTACGTCCTATCCGCCACTTAAGGATGATATGGTCAATGCAGGTGCTGAATTTAAGGATCATGAGGCTGTAGTGGACGGTAATTACATTACATCGAGAACACCAGCCGATGAGCCTGCATTTGTTCGTGAACTGTTGAAAGTCATATAATCGGTCACGGGTAAACGATTTAACTTGTTTATCAAGTTAATCTCACAATACATGATGTAATTCAATCCGACAAAGGAGGGTTTGACATGGCAAAGCATATTCAGGCATATTTTCGAACCGAAGATGAGGCGGAGGGTGCTAGAACTTCACTCCAGACGTTTCGGACCGAGCATTTGGAGGTAGGACAGCTGGACAGTGCGATTGGCAGAGACAAACGCATCTTGCTGCCGCTGGTGCCTTATAATACGGCGGGTGGCGCAGGTACAAATGGAGCCATGGGTGTCGGTACAGCACCTGGAGTTCCGGCAAGTGAGAATGTAGTTCCAGTGGTTAGTAATGTGGATCGTAATGCTGACCGGGACCGGGATGTACACGACAATGTGAATGCGGACGGTGACCTGCTCAGAGCAGCAGACGTCTCCTCGGACGATTATGATGATCTGCATTATGTTTTGTCTGCCAAAGTACAGGACGAGGATTATGATGAAATTATTCATAAGCTTCGGTCCAACAATGCCTATGTGGAGGAATTGAATTAACGTATAGATCATGGAAGAGCCCTTGTGACGCCTGACATCATTTCGTGTCAGCGCGATCACAAGGGCTCTTCTGTATAAGTTTATTTAGATATTATTAAAGCGCTATCATTTTTGTAATATTACTGTAATATTAGTTACATAAGGCTTTAACATAGGGCGTTTATAATAACAAACATGACCCCCTTTTTTTATATATCCTTTGAGCCTGCACACCGTGTGCAGGCTTTTTTTTGCTGTCTTTTGATGTTAGCCCTTGACTTTAGTACTGCGGTTCATTACAATCAGAAAATAATATGTTGACTATAGTCAATATCAGTCGTTTTCTTGAATTATAATACTGATTTGATGACGGGACCAAGTACTCCGTGCCCACATGAACAGAGAGGAATCCCTTGGCTGTAAGGATTCTCTTGATGAGCGGACGAATGACTTCCCCGAGAACAGACGGCGAACACATCAGAGATGACTCTGATAGCCATTAGCCGGCCTGCGCAGGACGTGCGTTACACGTAGAGCGGAACGATGGTCTGATCGTATTGCCATAGTGCAGTCTTTTATGATCAAATGATTACCTGAACGGCAAAAGTGTCAGGAGTTCCGGAATGTGGGTGGTACCACGGGTGAATGTATATACACAATCTCTCGTCCCTTTGTTTGCTGTATGCAGCGACAGGGCGAGGGATTTTTTTGTTATATAGAGAAACTAGAGGCTGGAGGGATACAAGATGGCTTTTCAGAAACCAACGGGAACACAGGATTTGCTGCCTGGCGTAGTGGAGAAGTGGCAGTTTGTCGAAGAGAAAATTAAGGATCTGTGTCGCCGTTTTAATTATCGGGAGATCCGTACACCCATTTTTGAACAGACTTCACTGTTTGAGCGAGGGGTAGGCGAAACAACGGACATCGTTGAAAAAGAAATGTACACGTTCAAGGACAAGGGCGATCGCAGCATGACGCTTCGTCCGGAAGGAACCGCTGGCGTTGTACGTGCTTTTGTAGAGAATAAGCTGTATGGGGAGCCAGATGTAACGAAGCTTTATTATGTAGGTCCCATGTTCCGCTACGAGCGTCCGCAAGCAGGACGCCAGCGTCAGTTCCACCAGTTCGGGGTAGAGGCATTCGGAGCAGTAGATCCGGCAATCGATGCAGAGGTTATCGCACTCGGTTATCAGTTCTGTGTTGAGCTGGGGTTGAAGGATGTCAAAGTTGAAGTGAACTCGGTGGGTAATGCAGCAAGCCGTGCTGCCTATCGTGAAGAGCTGCTGGGCTTCCTGAGACCGATGAAGGACACCTTGTGCAAGGATTGCCAAAATCGCATGGAACGCAATCCGCTTCGCGTCCTCGATTGTAAGGTAGATCAGGACAAATTTGTCGGTGCACCTTCCATTCTGGATAGTCTGGACGAGGAAGCAACAAACCACTTTGCCAAAGTTCAAGGTTTTCTGGATGATTTCGGCGTAGATTATGCAGTGAATACACGTCTTGTGCGCGGTCTGGATTATTACACCATGACAGCATTTGAATTGAAGGCACAGGGAATTGGTGCCATTGATACCGTAGGTGGTGGCGGCAGATATAACGGCCTCGTTGGAGATATCGGCGGACCGGATCAACCGGGCATCGGTTTTGGTATTGGTCTGGAACGCATTCAACTGATTCTGGAACACCAAAATATTAATGTAAGTGCCCTAACTCCACTTGATGTGTACTTTGTTGCTCTTGGAGAAGCAGCAGATCGGGAAGTAAACCGTCTGTTGTTCAAGCTTCGTCAGTCCGGTCTTTCAGGTGAACGTGATTATCTGGGGCGCAAGATGAAGGCTCAAATGAAATCAGCGGATCGTTACAAAGCCCGTTATACGGCGATTCTTGGTGATGATGAGCTGGAACGCGGTGAGATTGCCCTCAAGGCAATGGATACAGGTGAACAGCAAACCGTAAAACTGGAAGAGCTGATTGCAACCATTCAGGGAACCAAATAAGTTCGCAGAAGCCAGAGTAAGTTCAATTCATTTTTATATGATTCGGCAGCCTTACGGGGCCTGGAAGCCATTCAACCTAGATTTTGTCCAAAATTGGTACAGCTCCCGTAAGTACAACGCCTTTCAATATATCGTCTTCACGCAACCGCGCTGTTAAAGTAATGGTCTTGGCCTACTTGCACAGAACGGAAATTCACATAATGAGGAGTTTGGTTATGAAAAGAAGTCATCATTGCGGCGCATTAACGACCGCACACATCGGCGAAACCGTAACATTGAACGGCTGGGTACAGACCCGCCGTGACCTGGGGGGCGTACTGTTTATCGATCTGCGTGACCGCAGCGGTATTGTACAAGTGGTATTTAACCCGGCTTACTCCGGCGAAGCTCTGCAAATTGCTGACCGGGTACGTAGTGAGTATGTTATCGCCGTATCGGGTAAAGTGGTTAAACGTGATGAAGAGACCGTGAACAAAAACCTGCCTACAGGTGAAATTGAAGTTCAGATTACGGAAATCGAAGTGCTGAACGCGGCAAAAACGCCGCCATTCTTCATTGAAGATGGTGTGGAAGTTGATGAGTCCCTTCGCTTGAAATATCGTTATCTGGACCTTCGTCGTCCGGAAATGTACGAAACACTGAAATTGCGTTCCAAAGCGTCCAAAGTATTCCGTGACTACCTGGATGGAGAAGAGTTTGTTGAAGTGGAAACACCGATTCTTACGAAGAGCTCCCCGGAAGGTGCGCGTGACTATCTCGTACCAAGCCGTGTACATGAAGGTGAATTCTTCGCTCTGCCGCAATCTCCGCAAATCTACAAACAATTGCTGATGGTCGGCGGACTTGAGCGTTATTATCAAATCGCCCGCTGTTTCCGGGATGAGGATCTGCGTGCAGACCGTCAACCTGAGTTCACACAAGTCGACATCGAGACTTCCTTCCTGGAACAGGATGACCTGCTGCCAATGATGGAAAAGCTGATGGCAAAATTGCTTCGTGAAACGAAAGGCATTGAGCTTGAGCTGCCATTCCAGCGGATTACGTATGCAGATGCGATGGGTAAATACGGTTCAGACAAGCCGGATCTGCGCTTTGGCATGGAGCTGGTGGAAATGAACGATATCGTAGCGAACAGTGGTGTGAAAGTATTTGCTTCTGTCATCGAAAAAGGTGGAGAAGTAAAAGTGCTGAATGCCAAAGGCTGTGGCACATGGAGCCGCAAAGAGATCGACGATCTCGGACCATTCGCAGCACGTTACGGTGCCAAAGGTCTGGCTTGGATTCAAGTGAAAGACGGCGAATTCAAAGGCCCAATCGTGAAATTCTTTACACCAGAAGAGATTGAAGCGGTGAAAGAACGCACTGGCGCTGAAGAAGGCGACTTGCTGCTCTTCTCTGCCGACAACAAAAAAGTGGTTGCAGACGTTCTGGGTGCACTGCGCTTGAAAATTGGTCGTCAACTTGGTCTGATCGATGACAGCAAATTCAAATTTGCCTGGGTTGTGGACTTCCCACTTCTTGGATATGATGAAGATGCGAAGCGTTACGTGGCAGAACATCACCCGTTCACTCGTCCAAAAGACGAAGATGTGGCTCTGTTCGATACAGACCCGGGTGCGATTCGTGCTCAAGCTTATGACCTTGTTCTGAATGGTTATGAAGTAGGTGGCGGTTCAATGCGTATCTACAAGCGTGACGTGCAAGAGAAAATGTTTGCAGCCCTTGGACTTTCTCCTGAAGTATCCAATGAGAAATTCGGTTATCTGCTTGAAGCCTTCGAATACGGAACTCCACCACATGGCGGTATCGCCTTTGGTCTTGACCGTCTCGTTATGCTGCTGGCAGGCCGTACAAACCTGCGTGAAACCATTGCCTTCCCGAAAACGGCAAGTGCAACCGATCTGCTCATGAACGCACCTTCTGAAGTGGACGGAGCCCAGTTGGAACAACTTCATATCCGTGTAGCCCGTAAACCGGTGGCGGAAAAGAAATAAAGGAGGCATCGATTCTCAATGCTCCATCAATTTTCAAGAACAGAGCTGGCAATCGGACCTGAAGGTCTGGATGCTTTGAAAAATAGTACAGTTGCCGTGCTTGGTATTGGCGGCGTGGGCGGTATAGCCGTTGAAGCCCTTGCTCGCAGCGGGGTTGGACGCATCATCCTGATCGATAAGGATGTGGTGGACATCACCAACGTTAACCGCCAGATTCACGCGTTGACCACGACCGTTGGTCAGAAAAAAGCCGATCTGATGGTGGACCGGGTCAAGCTCATTAACCCTGAGATTGATGCCATCGCTTTGAACATGTTTTACACGGAAGAAACGTATGAGGAGCTCTTTAAATATGAACTGGATTATGTCCTGGATGCATCCGACACGATCATCTACAAAATCCATCTCATTAAGGAATGCCTCAAACGTAAAATTCCGGTGATCTCCAGCATGGGTGCGGCGAACAAAATGGACCCTACGAAATTCCAGGTTGCGGATATTTCGAAAACGTCCATGGACCCGATTGCCCGTGTGGTTCGCACAAAACTGCGCAAAGAAGGCATCAAAAAAGGGGTCAAAGTGGTCTTTTCTACAGAGGAGCCATTAAAGCCGCGTGAAGATGTTACTCAAAAGATCGTTCCTGAGAACGCACCGGAAATTCGCAAGGCGAAACAGCCACCAGCGAGCAACGCGTTTGTTCCTCCGGTAGCCGGACTGATCATGGTCAGTGTGGCAGTCAAGGAATTGATTGAAAATGCAGCGAAAAAACAACAGTAACCTGTTGAGCGAAAAGCGTAGGTGCCTACAAGGCGCCTGCGCTTTTTTTATAGTCATCATGTAATGTACTTCAATCTCAAAACCGTGTATGATATGTGGTGCTGCGCGAAATGATGATAAATATATAGAGAAATGGCAGTGTACATAGAGAGAGGGGAACAGAACGGATGAAACAAGGTTGGATGACCAGACGTCTCGGTGTGGAGCCGGGGGACCAGTGGAAAAAGGAGATTGTGGCGGGAGCCATCTCCTATTTTGCTGTCGTTTATATCGTGATGGTCAATGCTACAATTCTGGCAGATGCCGGCATGCCTCTACAGGCAGCGATGGTAGGCACACTGCTGACGTCTATTGCGGGTTGCTTGCTGATGGCATTCGGAGGTAAGTCACCTATTGTGGTTGTACCCGGAATGGGGATCAATGCATTTTTCACGTACACACTCGTACATTCCATGAAGCTGAGCTGGCAAGAAGCACTGGCCGTGGTGGCTGTTACAGGTATACTTTTTGCAATCGTTGCATTTACGTCACTATATAAAGTGATCAGCGAAGCCATACCGAAAAACCTGCAGCATGGGATTACGGTGGGCATTGGTCTGTTTTTGACCTTTATTGGTTTGCAGAAAAGCGGAATTGTTATCGCTCATCAGACGACATTTGTAGCGATCGGGCACTTCAATGATCCTAATGTCATTACGGCCTGCGTAACACTGGTGCTTGCTGTGATTCTATTCATACGTAATATTCAGGGCGGACTTCTCATCAGTATTCTGATCGGGACTGGACTTGCCTATGTGCTAGGTGCAGTGAACCCGGGTGAACCCGTGTCCGCGATGGAAGCGCTGCGTCAATACGGCGGGTTGTTTGGCGAATTGTCCCTGATGAATCTAGCAGATATTGCGTTCTGGATTGCTGTCTTTTTGCTGCTGCTGATTGTCGTATTCGAGAATATCGGATTGATTACGGCTCAGACGCAAATGATTGATCGCCCGCAGCGTTTCAAAGGCAGCCTGCGCGCTCTGTCGATCAGTACGGTATTGGCAGGTATATTCGGAAGCAGCCCTCCTGTAGCTGCGGCAGAGACTACGGCCGGTATTGCAGCAGGCGGACGCACGGGCTTGACACCGCTCGTTACAGCCGTGCTGTTCGGGGCGACTTTTTTCTTCATTCCGCTGCTCGGGTATATTCCGGACAGTGCAATAGCCCCCATTTTGATCATCATTGGCGGTTTAATGGTGCAAGGTGTGAAGGATATGGATTTTGGTGACTTTACAGAGGCATTCCCGGCATTTCTGATTATGGTCATGATTCCCTTTACATATAGCATTGTGGACGGCATGGCGTTTGGTTTCATTGCTTATCCACTGGCGAAGCTGGCCGCAGGTCAGGGGAAACAGGTGCCTGTGGTTATGTATGGCATTGCCATTCTGTTTCTGGCCAACTTTGTACTGCATGGCGTATTGTAATCAGTTGGGACGTACGGAGAGATCATTCGTGTAATGTCTAGTGAACAGGTGGAGAATGGAGGAACGGGGAATGGAAGAGAAGGAACAGACGGACCGGGTTGAACCGAAGCTGGGGAAAAAAGGATTTAAAGATTTTGTGAAGCTGATTGCTTCCACAGAACCTCCCAAACTCATTTTGATCGTCGCATTGATTCTGACCCTCATTCAGACTACGGCCGGGTTAATTGTTCCACTGATGACCAAGGGCCTCATTGATGGACTAACGATGTCTGCACTGAATACATCCGTCATTTTTCTCCTGCTTGGCGCTTTTGTCATTCAGGCGATTGCTTCAGGCATCAGCATCTATATGTTGAATTATGCAGGACAACGCGTGGTTGCAACACTGCGAACGAAGCTGTGGAACAAGGTTTTATCCCTGCCAATGCCCTATTTTGATCGTAATCGTACAGGGGATACAATGAGCCGCATCACCAATGATACAAGCCAGATCATGACGCTGATTGCCGATTATCTGGTCTCCTTTGTTTCCAATATCGTTGCGGTGGTGGGCGGGGTGGCTCTGCTATTTTATCTGGATTGGGTCATGTCGCTTATTATCTTGAGCTTGGTACCGTTAACGCTGCTGATTTTGCTGCCAGTAGGACGTAAAATGTACAAAATCTCCAAAAAGCAGCAGGATGAGATGGCTGGCCTCACTTCCGTGCTGAGCCAGGTCATTAGTGAGATCCGATTGGTAAAAGCGTATGGCACCGAAAAACAGGAGGCGGAAGCCGGATATTCCCGCATTGACAAAATGTTTGCATTTGGCTTGCAGGAAGCAAGAATCCTGGCGTTGATCGGACCGCTCTTTACCTTTGTCATGACCGCTGTATTAGTTGTTATTCTGGGTGTTGGCGGTATGCGGGTAGCATCTGGATTGTTATCACCCGGGGAACTGGTAGCCTTTATCCTGCTGCTGTTCCAGGTTATTATGCCGATGGGGCAGTTCACGACACTGTATTCGCGTTTGCAAAAAGTAGTCGGTGCAACTGAACGCATTCAGGCTATTCTTGCACATGAAGAAGAACCACAACACCATGTGAAGGCAGCTCCAAAAGGCAACGAGACCATTGCATTCAACAACCTGCATTTCGCCTATGTCACAGGAGAAGGAGTGCTGCACGGTATTAATTTAACCGTTCCTGCGCGTAAAGTGACGGCGATCGTTGGTCCCAGCGGCAGTGGCAAATCAACCTTATTCTCACTGCTTGAGCAGTTTTATCTTCCCGATTCGGGTAACATAACTTACGGAGGACAAGACATAAGGGACTATTCACTCGCCTCCTGGCGAAGCAAGATCGGATATGTTTCACAGGAGAGTCCGCTAATGGCAGGTACCATTAAGGACAACATTACCTATGGGCTTGGACGAGAAGCAAGTATGGACGAGATTCGGCACGCCGCTGACATGGCATATTCGTCAACATTTATCGATAGCTTGCCCCAGGGTTACGAGACCGAGGTGGGCGAACGTGGAATCAAGCTTTCGGGCGGTCAGCGTCAGCGCATTGCCATAGCCAGGGCACTACTGCGCAGTCCGGATATCCTCATGCTTGATGAGGCAACGTCCAGTCTGGACAGTACTTCGGAACATGAAGTGCAGCAAGCCCTTTCGAATTTGATGGAGGGACGGACAACGGTTGTAATTGCGCATCGTTTGTCCACAGTCGTGGATTCGGATCAGATTGTTGTACTGGAGCAGGGCCATGTCACCGGGACGGGTACACATGCAGAGCTAATCAGCACGCATCCGGTATATCGTGAGCTGGCTCAGAAACAATTTGTTGCACAAGATGGGAAGCCAGAGCCCAAGGAGTATTAATTGATAAACGATGTGAACCGTTGTTTTTTCGTCTTAAAGGGACGGGAACAGCGGTTCATTTGTCTTTTCGTCCTGTTAGCTGTAGCTTTTTGCCATTCAATATGATATAGTGGGTATCCTTTTGTGTCGTCAGATTGGCTATGCAAAAAAACATATTCTTAGGAGGTAACTGAAACATGTCAGACAGCTTTCAAAGTGCCTATCAAGAAGAAGAGTACAGGTTAGAGCGAACGATGGAGGAAGTGGATCGTCAGCTGGAACGGCTGAAGAATATACCGGTGTATACTGGCCACGATTTCACCGAACAAGTGCTGGAAGCCGGACGCGAAGAGCGCCGCACCGCCTTGTCCAAGAGCGCGCAGCAACCCTATTTCGGACGCTTGGATTTCGAAGAACAGGGCAGCGGGGAACGGAAGCCGCTGTACATTGGCAAAGTCGGCGTAGACCGCGAAGAGGTGGGAGAGCATCCGCTCGTCATCGATTGGCGTGCTCCGGTCGCGAGCCTGTTTTACTCATTTACGGGAGGGGAAGCCTCCGCAACCTACGATGCACCCGAAGGTTTGATTGAAGGCCTGGTCTATCTGAAACGTAACGTGGTTATCCGGCAGCGGATATTGGAGCGCGTTGCAGATACATACAACCGGGATAGCGATCAGCCGGCCGTATCGGATGAGTTTCTCGTCTATCGGCTGGGAGAGAACAAGGATAACAAGCTTCGTGACATTGTATCCACCATTCAGGCAGAACAGGATCAGATCATTCGTGCTGCAAGAAATACGGCATTGATCATCCAGGGTGTGGCGGGTTCAGGAAAAACAACTGTTGCCCTGCACCGGCTGGCCTTTTTGCTGTATCAGTACAAAGAGCAGGTATCTGCGGAGAAGATGGTTATCTTCGCACCCAACCACATGTTCCTCGATTACATCTCGGATGTACTCCCGGAACTCGGCGTCGGAGATATTCAGCAGCGCACATTCCCGGATTGGGCGATGAATCTGCTGGGCTTGGAGATGCCTCTGGCAGATACGTCGGAGACACTAAACACCTGGTTTGAGACGCCGGAAGCACGTCCCGAATTGAATGATGACGTACCTGGGCGCTATAAGGGCTCGATACGCTTCATGAAACTCATTCAAGAATGGCTGTCAGGCATGGAGGAGGAATCGGTACCCGATCTGGACTTCACTCCCTGGGACGGTGCGGTACTTAGCAAGGCAGAGATCGAAAGCTGGTTTAGCGAAGAATATAAGCACTACCCACTGGCTAAACGTAAGGAGCGGGTAATGGCGCGGATCCACCGCTGGATCGAAATGGAGCTCAAGAAGCCTTGTCCCGAGAGCGTGCGCAAAGAACGCAAAAAGAAAGCAGCGACACGTGAAAAAGCATATGCCAAAAAGTGGCCCCAATATGAACCGCTTACGCTGTATAAACAGCTGTTCAAGGCCGCTAAGGGTGGCTCAGTGCCTGCTTCACTAAGCAGTCTTATTCCCAAAGGTGTAATGAAGCAGACGACAGCAGATCTGAAGCAGGATGTGATTCGTGAAGAGGATCTGCCTGCGCTTGTGTATATTCACACCCTTATTCATGATATTGAAGGAGCGGAACGATTCGATCATGTCGTGATAGATGAAGCACAGGATTTCTCGCCATTTCACGTCGCTCTGCTGGATCTGTTTGTCAAAGGACATTCCTTCACCATACTGGGTGACTTGTCCCAAGGTATTCATGAGTATCGCGGGGTTCATGCATGGGAAGAGATGAGTACCCTGTTCCCCGACGAGCAGAATGCTTACTTTGCCTTGACCCGGAGCTATCGTTCCACCATGGAAATTATTGATTATGCCAATACGATACTCGAACGTGGGGTCAAAAGCGGGATTACGGCGATCCCTGTCTTCCGGAGCGGAGATCCGGTTCGAACATTAGCCTATGACGGTGAAGGAAGAACGAAGAGTCTTGAACGGGCTTTGAAGCTGTTAACGGTAAAAGACTACCGCACCGTATCCATTCTGACGCGTACCCTGCATGAAGCGATTGAGCTTCATCGTGAACTTCTGGATGCGGGCTGGGACCTGAACCTGATCGATGGGGGCAAAAAGCAGTATACAGGCGGGCATTCCGTTTTACCTGTCTATCTGTCCAAGGGACTAGAGTTTGATGCAGTTATTGTGGCAGACGCGGATGAGCAGCATTACTTGTCTAATGCAGGCGATGCCAAGCTGCTGTACGTGGGCTGTACAAGGGCATTGCACGAGTTGTGGCTGTTCCATAAAGGTGACCTACCGTCTTATGCGGCGGCAACACATCATTCGGAAGGCGAACCGGTAACCATTCAGGGTTGGCCGGATAGTGACGCCGAATAGACATGGGTAGAGCAATGTAAAATCAAGAATATAAAAGGCATGTCGTTCATGGGGAATCCCATGAGCGCATGCCTTTTTCTGCTGGTGTGTGACCATCTCAACTCACTGGAGGATAATGCTTGCGGAGTTCAGATGGGCGTTCCTTCGTTTTCTGTGCAGATGAACGACGATTGACCAGAAAAATACCAACACCTATGAGTATGCCGCCAGCACCAACGAACCACTGGACCTGTTCCTGCAGTAAAATCCAGCTCGACAACACTCCGAAGAACGGTGTCAGAAATAGATAGGAACTGGTTTGGGCAGGATCGCTATGCTGCAGCAAATAGAACCAGAGTGAGAACTGGATTATGGAGCATACAAGGGACAACCAGAGCAGCACTGCAACCGAGGTGGGGTTCACAATAAAATAAGGCTGTTCAGTCCATGTGGTAAGCAGAAGCAGTACTGCGCCTCCAGCGAGCATCTGGTACGCGGTAAGCACAAAAGTGTCGTAACGATTACCCCAGCGTTTAATAAGTAATGTGGAGACTGCGAAGGAAACCGCACCACCAATTCCAATCCAGGTTCCGGGGCTAAAACTCATATGCGAGCCAAAGGTTAACAGGACGCCGGCGAGGCCGAGGAGTACACCCATCCACTGGCTGAAACGATACGTTAACCGATACAACAAAGCACTGATGATAATGACCAGCAACGGATTGGTAAAGGTAAGAATGGCAGATTCACCGGATGTAATCCAGTTCATGCTGTAATAGGCGCATCCCATCACTCCAGCAGATTGGAACAGGCCAATTAAAATGATTCTTAGCCAGGCTTGCCATCCTGCAGGTAGAGGGCGTTTCCGCAGAAACCAGGCCATCAGGCCCCCTGCCAGTACGTAACGCATGCCCATGAGCAGGAACGGTGGAGCATACAGCATGCCGATTTTGCCAACCGGAAAAGAAGTACCCATAATCAATGTCGTTAACAAGATCCATATTGTATATTTTAATGGTTTCATCGTGAGGCTATCAGCTTGAGTACCGGGGCTCATAACGTCTGACCGCCATCTACGGTAATCAGCTGTCCGGTCATGGATGGCTGTTCAAGCGCAGCGCATATCATGTGCGCAATATCCTCGGGAGAGGAGATTCTCTGTAATAACAGCGAGCCAGCGAGACGATTCATTCGTTCCTCGTTTCCGGCCCACCAACGGGTTGCAACGGCACCAGGGACGATGGCATTCACCCGAATGAGCGGTGAGAGTGCGTGGGCAAGAGATAAGGTCAGGCCGTGAACTGCCGCTTTGGAAACGGCATAAGGGAGGGAGGAGCCGGAACCTGTGCTGCCCGCAATACTGCCCAGGTTCACAACGGAGCCGCCGCCTGCCTGCTGCATGCCTTCTGTCACTGCACGAGCGCAATAAAACATGCCCTTCACGTTCACATCATACAGTTCATTCCATATATCCTCCGTAACGGATTCCAGATCCTGCAGAGGAATGTGCCGGGTGATTCCGGCATTGTTAACAAGGGCAGTTATGGGGCCATACGTTTCAGTAACTGTAGCCACCATCTTCCGAACTTCCATATCACTAGCAACGCTGGCTTGAACAGCGAATGCCTGACCTCCTTCCTCCACGATCTGTTGAACGGTTTCTTCTGCCGCTTCCCGCGACCGGGAGTAGTTGAGAGCGACCAATGCTCCCTTTTGAGCGAGCAGCAGACTCACCGCACGACCAATGCCTGTTCCGCCGCCTGTAATTAAGGCTACTCTGTTGTTCCAATATGTCATGTTGAACACTCCTTATCATCATCCAGCTGGTGAACTGGTTTGGAATCTACATGAATTGTAGTCCGGTTTGCGCATGGAGTATAATGATTGTTAGTGAACTGGCCATCATTCTGAATGATGTCAGAAGTGGGGGATAAGATGGAGAGCGGAGATCTTCGAATATTTCAATGTGTGGCACAGGAAGGAAACTTGACGAAAGCTGCTTCGAAGCTGGGATATGTGCAATCCAACGTCACGGCCCGGATCAGACATCTGGAAGCAGAGGTGGGCACCAAGCTGTTCATTCGTCACAACAGGGGAATGACGTTATCTCCAGCGGGAGAGATGCTAATGAGTTATGCAGATAAAATCATTGGTCTGCTGAACGATGCTTCCAAAGCGCTTCAGGCGACAAGTGCGCCATCGGGTCCATTGCGAATAGGCTCTACGCAGACTGCAGCAGCGGTGCGATTGCCCGAACTTTTTGCAGCATATTATAGGCAATATCCCGACGTGTCCTTGTCACTGACTACTGGGAATTCACAAGCGCTTATAGACCAAGTTATCGGGTATGAATTGGAAGGTGCATTTATTGGTTGTGCCTGCGATCATCCCGAGATCACATCTCTGGATGTATTTGATGAAGAACTGTTTGTCGTTTCATCAGGTGTAATGCCAGAAGATGAGCTTACTCGTAAACCGATCCTTGTTTACAGCATGGGATGTTCCTACCGCCAGACGTTAGAGGAGTGGTTGCTAACCTGCGGGGTAAATCGCCCTATAATCATGGAATTTGGCACATTGGAAGCCATTATCAGTGGCGTAGCATCGGGGATGGGCATCTCATTGTTACCGGAGATTGTTATTCGTCAGCAGATGAATAGCGGCATACTTCGCAAGCATTCGCTTCCTGCGGGCATGAGCCGGATGATGACTCGTTTTATTACACGCAAGGATGCATTTGTCAGCAGTGCGCTCGGTGCATTTATGGCTATGCTGCCGCGGGATTATGATATGATAGAGAGTAGAGAATATTGAGGTGTTTAGATCCAATCTAGGATAGGTAATCCGTTAAGGAAGTGATGAGCAGTGGATTTATTTTCGTTTCAACAGGACTCCAAGCCCCAGGCAAGACTGCTTGCTGATCGCATGCGACCAGAGCATCTTGATGAATATATTGGACAAGAACATATTATCGGACCAGGTAAGCTGCTGCGGCGTGCGATTGAAGCGGACCAGATCTCGTCCATCTTGTTATACGGTCCTCCCGGCTGCGGGAAGACGACGCTTGCCCACATCATCTCCAAGCATACACAGGGAGAGTTTGTTCGTCTGAATGCAGTAGACGCCTCGGTGAAGGACGTTCGTGAAGTGATCGAGCAGGCACAGACAAACAAGCAGCTGTACGGAACCAAAACCATATTGTTCCTGGATGAGGTACACCGCTTTAATAGTTCCCGTCAGGATGCATTGCTGCCAGCAGTGGAGAAGGGCACCATCATTTTTATCGGTGCTACGACAGAGAATCCATTTCACTATGTGAATGGTGCCTTGATGAGCCGTTCAACCCTCTTTCAGCTCGAGTCGCTGAACAAGGCACATTCACTTATTGCGATGCGCCGTGCGCTGGCGGATTCCGATAAAGGGCTTGGATTCATGGAACTGCGGGCAGATGACGAAGCTCTGGATCATATTGCCACCATGGCCAATGGAGATATTCGCCGTGCTCTAAATGCGCTGGAACTGGCTGCGCTGACCACGCCGCCTGAGAAGGACGGGTCCATTCATATTACGCTTGCCGTGGCAGAGGAGTCGATTCGTCGTCCGATCGTGAAGGCGGATGAGTCCACGCAATATGATGTGCTGTCTGCTTTTCACAAGAGCATTCGCGGTTCCAGTGATGCCGCATTGTTCTGGTTTTTGTACGCAGTAGAGAAGCTTGGCATGGATCCGATGACATTTATCAGGCGTCTGATTGCCGCGAGCAGCGAAGATATCGGTCTGGCGAATCCACAAGCGATGACCCAGGCTATAGGTGCGTTGGATGCCTACCGTAACAACGGATGGCCCGAAGCGAAGCTGAATATTGCACAGGCCATTTTATTCGCAGTGGAGAGTCCGAAGTCGAATGCGGTATACACAGCCATTTCGAAGGCGATGAGCGCCATCGATGAGGTGAAGTCGGCTGAGGTACCGCTCCATTTAAGGGATACCCATTACTCGGGAGCAGTGAAGCTGGGACATGAAGGTTATCAATACCCCCATAATTATCCGGGGCACTATGTGAAGCAGGAATATCTGCCCAAACAGCTCTCGCGAAGAGTATTCTATGAAGCAACAGAGCAGGGCAATGAGTCGAAAATCAGACTGAATCAGCAGCGGAGAAAAGAACTGTAAGATTGGTGACCCGGGAGATGCATACAACATGAAAGAGCTTCTGTATATAGGCGCTGGTGGGTTTCTGGGTACACTGGCCCGATATGCCATTCAATTGGGGATTCCATCAGCGAGCGTAGGCTTTCCTTGGGCAGTCCTGCTGATTAATGCGATTGGCAGCCTGTTCTTAGGCTGGTTCTTTACCATCGCCGTCCCGGACAAAATAACACCACAACTTCGTCTTGCGATAGGCACCGGATTTACAGGTGCATTTACTACGTTTTCTACCTTTACGCTGGATATTGTCCGCCTATCCGAGAACGGCATGTGGACGAAGGCCGCAATTTATATCGTGGCGAGTTTGCTCGCGGGTTTGCTGCTCTGCGCGTTGGGGATCCGGCTTGGACAGCTCATGCGGGGTAAACCGTCACAGGATGGTGCAGCATGATGATCTGGATTGGACTGGCAGGTACTTTGGGGGCCATACTTCGTTACAGTCTGGGGCGATGGATCTCAGGAAAATTGGGCACAGCTATTCCATGGGGGACCTGGATCATTAATATCAGTGGTTCTCTGCTGCTGGGCTTGTTATATGGATGGCATCAATCGGAGATGATCTCGGATGGACTTTGGGTTGTGTGGGGCACCGGATTTTGCGGAGCCTATACAACGTTCTCGACCTTCGGGTATGAAACGATTCAATTGCTCACCATGAACCGTTATCCGTCAGCTATTTTATATGTAGTAAGTTCCGTTTTACTGGGTGTAGCTGCCTCCTTTGCTGGCGTTTGGTTAACGGCATAACTAAAAATTTAAAATGTTTTTTCAGGAAAAAGCAGGAAAAAAGCCATCCTTCATGGTATACATGAAAGATGGCTTTTATGATGGGAATACAGGGTATTCCACATTATCTATACATATTGGAAGCTTACCTGTTATTGCATCGCTGGTACAGGTACTTTTTGAACCTGATCAATCGTGCCACCACCGAGACAAACATCACCATCATAGAATACAACGGCTTGTCCCGGGGTAATCGCTTTTTGTTGTTGATCGAACTGTACATCGACGCTTCCGTCTTCCTGCCAGGTCAGAGTGACACCTTGATCCGGCTGACGATAACGGAATTTGGCGGTGCAGCGGAAAGGTACGTTAGGCACTTGGTCAGCACCAGCAATCCAGTTAACACCAGTAGCCGTCAAACCTGTTGAGTACAGGCTCGCGTGCGCATCGCCTTGAACCACAAGCAGCTGATTTTTCTCCAAATCCTTATCTGCCACGAACCATGGTTCACCATTGCCGGAACCGCCGATGCCCAGACCTTGGCGCTGTCCGAGGGTGTAATACATCAGTCCGTCATGACGGCCTTTTACTTCACCCGTTACAATATCAACCATGTCTCCGCCTTTGGCAGGAAGGTAGTTGCTCAGGAATTCCTTGAAGTTGCGCTCGCCAATAAAGCATACGCCTGTGCTGTCTTTTTTCTTAGCCGTGTACAGACCTGCCGCTTCAGCGATTTTCCGTACTTCCGGTTTAGGAAGATGGCCGATCGGGAACATCGCTTTGGACAGCTGGTTCTGGCTTAGTGCATTAAGGAAGTAGGTTTGGTCCTTGTTGCTATCCACGCCACGCAGCAGCTTGAACGTGCCGTCTTCTTCGATAAGGCGAGCATAGTGCCCTGTGGCAACATAGTCTGCACCCAAATCAAGGGCCTTGTTCAGGAATTCGCCAAATTTGATCTCGCGATTGCACATGACATCTGGATTTGGAGTCCGACCTGACTTATATTCATCAAGGAAATAGGTAAATACTTTATCAAAGTACTCTTTCTCGAAGTTGACAGTGTAATAAGGAATGCCGATCTGTTCACAAACCCGGCGAACGTCCTCTGAATCTTCTTCAGCGGTACAGTGGCCGAACTCGTCCGTGTCATCCCAGTTTTTCATAAAAATGCCGATGACATCGTATCCCTGCTCCTTCAGCAGCAAGGCGGTAACGGAAGAATCGACACCTCCGGACATGCCAACGACGACCCGAGTATTCTCAATTGTTTTGGACATCGTTATCACCATTTCTATATATAAATGTGTTTCGTTTCTATTCTAGCATAACCGGACTCAAGTTACGATACACCCGGCCAATTTTGGATAGTGTCCACTCCAGGCGCACAATTTGGAATATCGTCAATCTTTCTTTTCCATAAAGCTTGCAGATATGTTAACATTAGCTGAGGGTTATGATCGGAATACGGAGGATTACGTGCATGAGATCTGTATTATTCATATCCCGCTGTGGCGGATCATGGAAAAATACGGTCTTGCATCACGCCAAGTATATATTGTAATTGTTTTTCTGAAAATTGAAAGAGGTGACTCCTTTGAAAATATCGACAAAAGGCCGTTATGGGCTAACTATCATGATGGAGCTGGCAGCCAGAACTGGCGAAGGCCCTACATCCCTTAAAAGCATCGCGGAGCGCAATCAGCTCTCGGAACATTATCTGGAGCAGCTGATCGCACCGCTGCGCAATGCCGGACTCGTCAAGAGTATCCGTGGAGCATACGGTGGATATATTTTGGCAGGAGATCCTGCGACAGTGACTGCAGGTGACGTGATTCGTGTTCTGGAGGGGCCGATCTCCCCAGTGGACTTCACCGAGGAAGATGACCCGGCCAAACGGGATCTGTGGCTGCGCATTCGTGACAGCATTGCAGAGGTGCTGGATTCCACAACGCTCAAAGACCTGATTTCATTCCAGGATCAGGAACAAAAAGACAGCTACATGTTCTACATTTAATCAAGGTTGATTATGGAACATTCAGCCATACACTAAAGCCCCCATTATGGGGGCTTTAGCCATGCAAAGCAACATTTTATACCCATAAATCAAATGAAATTTCAACATATAACGGGGTGAATTCAATGAATAGAATTTATTTGGACCACGCTGCATCCACGCCCATGCATCCGCAGGTGGCGGAAGCGATGATGAAAGTCATGACTGGCCAATATGGCAATGCTTCGAGCATACATTCTTTTGGACGAGATGCGAAACGGACGGTTAGCGGAGCAAGGGACAGTATTGCGGCTTCCTTGGACTGTTTCCCGGATGAACTCGTATTCACGAGTGGTGGTACGGAAAGTGATAATCTGGCGATCTTTGGTGCGGTTTCTGCACGAAAAGAGCAGGGGAAACACGTGATTACAACGGTGATTGAACATCATGCAGTTCTTCACAGCTGCCAGGAGCTTGAACGTCAAGGTTATGAAGTTACCTATCTGCCTGTAGACGAGCATGGAAGAATAAGTGTGGATGAGCTGCAGGAGGCTATTCGTCCGGATACGGTACTGATTACGATGATGTTTGCCAATAACGAGGTAGGAACGATTCAGCCCATCCGCGAAATAGGGGAGCTGGCACGGAAGCATCAGATTTTATTTCATACCGACGCAGTACAGGCTCTGGGCACCCAAAACATCTCTTGTAAAGATCTACCGGTTGACTTGATCAGTTTCTCTGCGCATAAAATTAATGGTCCCCAAGGTGTAGGGGCACTTTATGTGCGTCGTGGCATTGTACTGGAAGCCCAATCCCATGGAGGACTGCAAGAGCGTCAGCGCCGAGCAGGTACGGAGAATATCGCAGGAATTGCCGGATTTGCAGAGGCACTCAAAATTGCGACAGCGCAGGCAGAGGCGCACCGTCAGCATGATCTGGAATTACGGCAGCTTTTGTTAAAACAGCTGGAAATCCATGTGGGCGAAGCCCATTTTCACGTGAATGGTCATCCCGAATATACGCTTCCGAACATTCTGAATATCAGTTTTCCTGAGGTATCTACGGAAACCATGTTAATGAACCTGGATATGGAAGGCATCGCGGTTGCGAGCGGTTCTGCATGTACTTCAGGCTCTCTCGAAGTATCTCATGTACTCAAAGCAATGATGCTGCCGGAGGCATTTTTGCATTCAGCGATTCGTTTTAGCTGGGGATTGGGTAATACTACGGAAGAAATCATGAAAACTGCCGAAAAAATTGGAACCATTCTTGAACGATTGCGTAATAGACCCTAAGGGGCTCTTTTGCACATGGAACAAAAGGAGGGAAGAAGTTCCATTTCATCGGTTAGATAGAAGCGGTTTTGATGATCGGCGTCTGATTGCCACTCATCAACTTTGGGCATACCTAGCAATAGCGCCGCGCCTATTTAATGATAAGAAGATGAGGAGGACCCTGCGATGAAGCTTCAGGAAATGATCGGACTAGCCGTTTTTGATGTCGAGGACGGGAAACAGGTCGGGAAGATCCAGGATTTCATTGTTAGTGACGATTGGAAAATTGAAGGCATTGAACTTGAGAACAAAGGCCTGTTTACCAATCATGTCAAAATCGTGCAGTGGCAAGACATTGTTGCCTACGGCGAAGATGCCGTCATGATCCGTAATCAACAGGCTGTCCGCAAGACGGGAGCCGACGACATAAAACACACGTATCTTCTTGGCCAATCTAAATTGAAAGAAATGTCCGTGCTGACCGAGGAAGGTTTGCTGCTTGGACGAGTCTCCGATGTTTATTTTGACCAAGAGTTGGGAAATACAATAATAGGGATTGAAATTACGGACGGTTTTGTGTCCGATCTGATCGAGGGCCGTAAATGGCTGCCATGTACAAGCGATATGTCTATCGGTGAAAGTGCCATTATGGTGCCTGCACTGAGTGAGCAGCGCTTGGAAAATGCCATTCATTCTGTTAATGGATAGGTGAATGTATATGAAATGTCCAAATTGTAGTTCCAAAGATATCGGGAAAATTGGTTCCCACCAGTTTTATTGCTGGGGTTGCTTTATTGAACTGAACGTAAACGGTGAGAAAATGTCCGTATACCAAGTTGAAGAAGATGGAACGCTCAGCTCGCTTGACGATCTGTTCTTCGGGGAAGAGCTGCCACAGGACTTCCCGCACTTGCACGCATCTTCTTAACATGCGAGTGAAACTTCCTCTATATGCGGTTTTGTGACAACGAACGTCACGGAACATGTCGGAAAGCGACGACAGATGTGTATAGATGACAGTTACATAGCAGTCTGTCCAGCCTGCATTAATGTATGCTGGGGCAGGCCTTAACATGCGTCTCCTTCCTTAGTGAAGGGGCGCTTTTTTGTTTTCTTCTTTTCCACATCTGTGCGGGGTTAATAAATATTCCCTTTCCTACATATACTGACTCTCAGAGCCAGTCCAAAGGGGAGAGATGCAAGTGGAGCAATTAACCAAAAACAAGCTGTTCCGTTATGCCATCTGGCTGCTGCTCGGCTTGATCATTCTGTATTTTATATGGCTGCTGAGGCCCTTGCTGCTTCATATATACGGATTCCTGAAAACCGTACTTGCACCGTTTATCGTGGCCCTTATTATTTCCTATGTGCTTAATCCCATTGTAAGTATGTTGGGTGGACGGAAGGTGCCACGCTCCATCGCTGTTTTGCTGATTTATGCTTTTTTTCTCACCTGTATCGGCGTCATCCTCATGAATGTCATTCCGGTGCTGATTGAACAGCTTGAAGAACTGAATGAGCATATGCCTGAATTGTCGATGCGCGCGCAGAGCCTCATGAACAGCATGGATCATAAATTGATGCCACCAAGCGTACGCACAGGCATGAACAGCTGGTTCTTCCAGATGGAAGACCGTCTTACTCAAGGCATAACGATGCTGATGGACAATATCGGAGCCACAATCAATGTGCTGTTTAACGTATTTATTGTGCCGTTTCTCATTTTCTATATGTTAAAAGACTTTGAGGTATTCGAACGCACGGTCGTTGCGTATCTACCGCGTTCTCGCCGCAAAGCCATCGTATCGGTTATGAAAGAGATTGATACAGCACTCGGTAATTATATTCGGGGACAGTTCATCGTCTGTGTCATTGTTGGCATCTTCGCCTATATCGGTTACGTGATTATTGATATGCCTTACGCGCTGCTGCTGGCAAGCATAGTGGCTGTATTTAATATTGTGCCATACCTGGGCCCTTTCCTGGGTGCGGCGCCAGCTGTAGTTATGGCTTCAACCGTATCTGTTAAAATGGTCCTGCTGGTGGTCATCGTAAACACGCTATGCCAGGTACTGGAGAGCAACGTCATCTCCCCGCAGGTTGTAGGGCGGACGCTGCATCTGCATCCATTGTCGATTATTTTTGCGCTGCTTGTAGGTGGAGAACTGGCAGGAATTGTAGGTCTTATTCTGGCGGTACCTGTTTTTGCCGTTCTGAAAGTCATCGTGCAGCACTTTTTTGCCTACTACATCAAGCGAAGGACGGATTAAAAGCTCGAGGATGAGGCGTCCTGGGGGGTACATTGACACTCGCATGGCGTATCGATATAATGAAGTCACATGTTTCAAAAATGAAATCGATGATGAAATGAAGTACGCCGGGGGTTCCTTTCCTCAGAGAATAGACTTCTTCGGATCAGATTCAGATCTGACCGATGGCTGGAAGAGTCTTGAAAGTTGAAGCGGCGGAAAGCTGATTTCGGAGTGCAGGACAACCCTGCCGGGCGCGACCGTTATTCGCATCAACGAGGAGATTGCTGATTGGTCCGAAATGAGGGACATGCAGCAATAACCAGGGTGGTACCGCGATAACATCGTCCCTGATATTTCAGGGGCGTTTTTTGTGTTTGTTTTTACAAAAGCAATGTTTACCAACCGGAGCAATTCGCACCGGACCATTATAATTAATTGGGGGCAGTTCGTATGAAAGCCAGTGAAATCCGTTCCAAATGGATAGAGTTTTTTGCAAGTAAAGGTCACAAAATCGAGCCAAGTGCATCGCTCGTACCTCACAACGATCCATCCCTTTTGTGGATTAATGCGGGAATGGCACCGCTTAAGCCGTATTTTGACGGACGTGAGAAACCGGAGAATCCGCGTCTTGCGAACTCCCAAAAATGTATTCGTACCAACGATATCGAGAATGTCGGCAAAACACGCCGTCACCATACGTTCTTCGAAATGCTGGGTAACTTCTCCATTGGAGATTACTTCAAAGAAGAAACCATTACTTGGGCATGGGAATTCCTGACCAGCAAGGAATGGATCGGATTCGATCCAGAGCGTCTGTCGGTAACGGTTTATCCGGAAGACGAAGAGGCTTTCAAACTGTGGAACGAAAAAGTGGGATTGCCGGCAGAACGTATCATCAAACTGGATGAGAACTTCTGGGATATTGGTGAAGGCCCATGCGGACCTTGTACTGAAATATTCTATGACCGCGGTGAAGCCTACGGCAATGACATGAACGATCCGGAAATGTACCCGGGCGGGGAAAACGAGCGTTACCTTGAAGTATGGAACCTGGTATTCTCCCAGTTCAATCACAACAAGGATGGCAGCTATACACCGCTTCCTAACAAAAACATTGATACAGGTGCTGGTTTGGAGCGTTTTGCGTCCATTCTGCAGAACGTGGATTCCAACTTTGACACAGACCTGTTCCAGCCGATGATTCAAAGAACAGCGGCACTTGCCGGTGTGAAATACAACGACAGCGTGGAGATTGATGTAGCCCTGAAAGTTATTGCTGACCATATCCGTACCGTTGCTTTTGCAGTAGGCGATGGCGTTCTGCCAAGTAATGAAGGACGTGGATACGTTATCCGCCGCCTGCTGCGCCGTGCTGTACGCTACGGAAAGGTTCTCGGATTGGACCGTCCATTCCTCTATGAACTGACAACAACCGTTGGAGAAGTCATGGGCGTATACTACCCAGAGGTGGTAGACAAGCAGGAGTTTATCGCGAAGGTCATCAAAACCGAAGAAGAACGGTTCCACGAAACACTTAGTGACGGATTGGCGATTCTGGCAGACATCAGTGCTGCAGCCAAATCCGAAGGTCGTACGGTGATCAGTGGTCCGGAAGCATTCAAATTGTATGACACATATGGCTTCCCGTTTGACCTTACTGAAGATTATGCGGCAGAGCATGGCTTGACTGTTGATCGTGAAGGGTTCGATGCATCCATGCAAGAGCAACGTGATCGTGCCCGTGCAGGCCGTCAGGAAAGCGAAAGCATGAAGGTCCAAGGCGGACCACTTGCCGATCTGGAGGTTAAAAGCGAGTTTGTTGGTTATACTGACCTGTTGACGGAAGCAAAGGTGGTTGCCATCGTTGCAGGCGATGCCCTTGTCGATTCCGTAAGCGAGGGACAAACCTGTCAGGTGATCCTCGACAAAACTCCGTTCTATGCAGAGAGCGGCGGACAAGTCAGCGACCAGGGCTTGCTGAGCGGAACAGGCGTTACTGCCAAAGTACAAGGGCTGTTCAAAGCTCCGCAAGGACAGCACGTACACATGGTAAGCGTTGAGTCGGGTGAATTGCGTGTAGGTGATGTGATTCAAGCGGAAGTGGATGCGTCCAAGCGCGGAGATATTATCAAAAACCATACCGCTACCCATTTGCTGCACAAAGCGCTTAAGGATGTACTGGGTACGCATGTCAATCAGGCAGGTTCCCTTGTGGAGCCGCAGCGTCTGCGGTTTGACTTCTCTCACTTCGGCAGCATTACGCCGGAAGAATTGACAGAGATTGAACGTCAGGTGAATGAGCAGATCTGGAATCGCCTGAATGTGAACATTGAACTGAAGGCCATTGATGAAGCCAAAGAAATGGGCGCTATGGCATTGTTCGGTGAAAAATATGGAGATATTGTACGTGTCGTACAGATCGGAGACTACAGTTTGGAACTTTGTGGCGGCTGTCACGTAAACAATACATCGGAGATTGGCATGTTCAAGCTTGTCAGCGAGAGCGGCATTGGTTCCGGTGTACGCCGGATTGAGGCTGTAACAGGTCGTGGTGCGTACCTCTTCGTTGAAAGTCAGCTGGAGCTGCTCAAACAATCCGCAGCCCTGCTCAAAGCCAATGTTGCAGATGTGCCTAAACGGATCGAAGGTCTCAACCAACAGCTGAAAGAAGCTGCGAGAGAAACGGAATCGCTGCAAAGCAAGCTGAGTGCCATGGAAGCAGGCTCGTTGACGGATCAAGTGGTACAGGTAGGAGATACACAAGTACTCGCAGCTCGTGTGGACGCGCCGAACATGGATGCCCTGCGTACTGTTGCCGACGAATTGAAAGTGAAATTGCCTGATGCTGTGCTCGTTCTGGGTGCTCCTGCAGATGGCAAAGTAAACTTCGTCGTTGCTGTTCCTGCTGAGAAAGTGAAGCAAGGTCTTCATGCCGGTAAAATCGTCAAGGAAGTTGCAGCAGTATGCGGCGGCGGCGGCGGCGGACGTCCAGACATGGCACAAGCCGGAGGCAAGGATGCGTCCAAGCTGGATGAAGCGCTGAAACTGGCCGTTTCACTCATCGGTTAGCATATTGCATAAATCCAATAAGCGGCTTTCAATGACCAAAATATAGATCGAAATGGTTCTATTCGGCTATATTTTGTTCCCGGGAGCGAGTGGAATCGAATTATGCAACATGCTGAGGTTAATAACGGACAAGCAAAAAACACAATTGCATTCTCCTTTGTTTACTCGTGGCAGTCAGAATATGTTATTATATAAGCAGAAATCAATTCGGCAGGACATGGTCCCCATGTTCATGCAGGAGCGAGGTGTCATCAATGGACTCCATGGATAAGACGGTTAAATTTAATGTGAAAGCTGACGAGCAGGAAGCATCCTCCAAAGAGATTCTTCTCACGGTGTATGATGCACTGGTGGATAAGGAGTATAATCCAATCAACCAGATTGTCGGGTATCTCATTTCGGGAGACCCTGCATACATTCCTCGTCATAACAACGCACGCAGTCTGGTCCGGAAGAAGGAGCGCGACGAGCTGATTGAAGAGCTTGTACGTTCTTATCTGGCCAATCACCGGTAATGTATACCGCTTCCGCTGTGAGCAGCCATGCATGCAGCGGGAAATGAACCGACAGAAGACAGCCTGAAGCTTGAGAAGGGAAGAATCTTATCTTCCCGCGCGGGCTTGAGGATGGGAGAGCATGGATGAAAATATTAGGTTTGGACTATGGGGACCGAAGAATCGGAGTTGCCGTTAGTGACGCCTTCGGTTGGACTGCCCAGGGATTAGAAGTGCTTGAACGCCGCCGGGATGAAGGTGAGTTCGGTCGTATTGCTGAACTTGTGCGTGAGCACGAAATCAGCGAGATCGTTGTCGGGCTCCCCAAAAACATGAACGGCACCGTAGGGCCGCGTGGTGAAATTTGCATTGCTTTTGCCGAACGCCTGCGGGGCGAACTGAATTTACCTGTTCACCTTTGGGATGAACGGCTGACAACCATGGCAGCAGAACGAACGCTGCTTGAAGCGGATGTCAGTCGGAAAAAACGCAAGCAGGTTGTGGACAAAATGGCCGCAAGCTTGATTTTGCAAAATTATTTGGATGCGAACAGTAAAAGGTGAGGGGGATCAACAATGGCTGAAGATCGACTGGGTATGGAAGAAGAATCGGAGATTATTTACATCGCGGATGACGAGGGCAATGAAGAAGAATTCGAAGTCATCATGAAGTTTGAAGTGGATGGGTCGGAGGCCAAGTATATGATGGTTGCTCCGGTTGAACCTGAAGATGGCGAAACGGATGTATATGCATTCCGTTACGAAGAAGATGGCGACGATATTAAACTTTTCGTCATCCAAGATGATGCCGAATGGGATATTGTCGAGGAGACGTTTAATACATTTTTAGCTGAAGATGAAGAGGAAGCGAACTAAATGACGGAATATAGCCGCAAAGACCTGAAATGGACAGATTCACTGCGTCTGGCATTCGGTGCTCATGTTGAGCTCGAGGAAGAGAACGGTAAATCGCAACCGTATGACTTGTTGGCTGAGTTTGAAGTGCATGGTCAACAGTACGCGGTACTCCGCAGTTCATTGCGTCCTTATGACGAGGTTGAACTTCTGCGGGTATTGCCGGGAAGCGAAGACCAGATCATGCCGGAGTTAGTTACGATTGATGATGACGATGAATGGGAGAACATATCGGAATTGTACGATGAGTGTACTCTCCCTATTGATGAAGATTAACCAGCTTCAAATTGAAGAAACCGGAAGGGCGGAGAAGTCCGCTCTTTTTGGTTGTGTAAAGGAGTTGTGTCTTTTTTGAAAGGGAAAGCCATACTAGTCGTTCTGCTTATCATTGTGATTGCAGCTGGAGGAGCGGGTGCGGCGGTCTGGAACATGATGCGTCCCGTTGCGGCTTCGGCAGATCCGGTCGTATTCGAGATCAAAAGCGGATCAGGGACATCCCAAATTGCCGATCAGCTGGAACAAGAAGGACTGATTCGAAGCGGTTTAGCCTTCAAGGGATATTTGAAATGGAAGAAGCAAGGATCGAGTTTTATGGCAGGTACATATTCGATGAATCCTGGCGTGTCATACGATGAGATTATTAGCAAGCTGAACAGCGGTGAAGTGGTGCCCGAAGAAATGGTGAAATTTACGATTCCTGAAGGATATACCGTGCTGCAAATGGCGGATAAGTTGTCTGCGGAAGGTGTAGTCGATCGTGAAGAATTCATCAAGCTGGCAAACGATCCGTCTTCCTTCGATGTCGATATCATTAAGGATATTCCGGTGGATGAAGAACTTCGTTACGTCTTGGAGGGATACTTGTTCCCTGAAACCTATGAGCTCAAGAAGGGGAGCTCCACCCATGACGTCATGCAGCGAATGCTTGAAGAATTTCAGACCAAAATCAATACCATACCGGATCTGGGTTCCAAACTGAAAGCCCGCAATCTCTCTTTGCATGAGCTGCTTACGATCGCTTCCCTTGTGGAGCGAGAAGTTGTGGTGGATGAGGAACGTGCTCTGGTTGCAGGGGTTATTGATAACCGGATCAAGCAGGACATGAAGCTGGAGATTGATGCAACCGTTCAGTATTTGCTGGACAAGCCCAAGGCACGATTGTTGTTCAAAGACTTGAAGGTGAAGAGTCCATACAATTCGTATCTCAACAAGGGACTGCCGCCAGGGCCGATTGCAAGCCCAAGTTTGGAATCCATTGAGGCGGCTCTGGCACCGGAAGCTTCAGACTACCTGTTCTATGTTACGAAGAAGGATGGATCATCCGGGCATCTGTTTGCCAAAACGTACAAGGAACATCAGCAAAATATAGCCAAAAGTAAGGCTGCGCAATAAGCGGAGGGGATGTATATGAGTAAGAAACATGAACTGCTCGTTACGGCAGCAAATGTTAAGGAAGCAGAAGTACTGCTGCAGGCCGGAGCAGATGCCTTGTTAATTGGAGATGATCGCTTCGGGATGCGATTACCCGGCAGTTTCACTGTGGAAGAGACAGCAGAAGTAGTTGCCCTGGCTACCAAACATCAGGCTCGTGTATATGTATCCATGAATAACCTGATGTCCAACGAGCTGTTGAAGGAGCTCCCTGCGTATGTTCAAGCTCTGGGCGGCATTGGGGTCCATGCCGTGGAATTTAACGATCCATCCGTTCTGGCTGCGATTAAGGAGTACGCTCCCCATATCCAGCTGCACTGGAATGCGGAGATGACTTCAACGAACTACGCAACGGCAAACTACTGGGGCAATAAAGGTGCCAGTCGTGTTGTACTCGCCAGAGAGCTGAACATGGATGAGCTGACGGAGATGGTTCCTTTTCTAAAAGTTGAAGCTCAGGTCCAGGTGCATGGCATGACGAATATTTATCATTCCAAACGCAGTCTGGTGCAAAGCTATATGGCTCATCAGGGGCGCCCGGTAGAGGGGCACCTTGGTAAAGAACGCGGGCTATTTCTGATTGAGGCAGAACGCCGGGATGAGAAATTCCCGATTTATGAAGATGTCAACGGTACGCACATTATGAGTTCTGAAGATATTTGCATTTTAGAGGATCTACATCTGTTGATGGAGGCAGGTGTTCATAGCTTCAAGATTGAAGGTATTCTCAAACCGCTGGTTTATAATGAGGCTGTTGTCCGGGCATACCGGAAAGCTATTGATTGTTATGCAGCAGATGCGGATGCATATGCTTTTTCGGATGAGTGGCTGGATGAGGTCCGCCAATTGCAGGATCCTGAACGGGAGCTGTCATTTGGCTTTTTCTACAAAGAACAGGTGTATTAATAGACGAGGTGAACGAAATGGAAACAGTGGCGGTACAGCGGAAGTTCTCGGGTAAACGTAACCGTCTGGACAAACCGGAGCTTCTTGCTCCGGCGGGGAATCTGGAAAAACTTAAATTTGCGATTCATTATGGCGCAGACGCTGTGTATATTGGCGGACAGGCCTATGGACTTCGTTCCAATGCAGACAACTTCAGCTTTGAAGAAATGCGTGAAGGTGTGGAATTTGCCAACAAATACGGCGCCAAAGTATTTGTGGCGACCAATATCTATGCACATAATGAAGACATTGAGGGCATTGAGGCATATTTGCAAAACTTGTACAATGCGGGTATCGCAGCCGTGATCGTGGCGGACCCGGCGATTATTGAAGTCGCTCAGCGTGCCGTACCCGGCCTTGAGGTGCACCTAAGTACACAGCAGTCTACATTGAACTGGCAAGCCGTGAAGTTCTGGAAAGACGAGGGACTCCCGCGTGTGGTTCTGGGGCGTGAAACCAGCTTCGAGGAGATCGAAGAGATCAAGGCGAATGTCGATATCGAGATTGAAGCCTTCATTCATGGGGCTATGTGTTCCTCCTATTCCGGACGCTGTGTGCTCTCCAATCACTTTACAGATCGGGATTCCAACCGGGGGGGCTGCTGCCAATCCTGCCGCTGGAAGTATGATTTGTTTGAGGATGCCAGAGAAGACGCGGTGTGGGTAAGCGAGGAAGAAATGCAGATGCAGGCACCGGCACCTTTCAAGCTGGGTGAGAACCAGCTGCCCCTGTTCCAGGAACAGGATAATTCATTCTCCATGGGATCGAAAGATCTGTGCATGATCGGCCATATTCCCGAGTTGATTGATGTAGGCGTGGATAGCTTCAAAATTGAAGGTCGCATGAAGTCGATCCACTATGTGGCTACTGTCGTGAACGTATATCGTCAAGCGATCGATGCTTACATGGCTGATCCGGAAAACTATGTGTTGAAGCCGGAATGGGTCGAAGAGATGAATAAGGCTGCCAACCGTCCGTTAAACACCGGATTCTTCTATGATACACCGGACCATGAGGATCACATCTACGAGCCGGAAGAAAAAGCGGTACCTTATGATTTTGCCGGATTGGTTATGGACTACGATGCCGCTACAGGAATGGCCACCATTCAGCAGCGGAATCATTTCAAGCCTGGACAAGAGATCGAATTTTTCGGTCCAAACGGCACCTTTTTCAAACAGGTTGTAGGTGAAATTCAGGATGAAGAAGGCAATGTACTGGACGCAGCAAGGCACCCACTGCAGTTGATCAAAATGAAGGTAGACCAGCCTGTATCCTATTTTGATATGATGAGAAAAAAGAAATAGGTTAAATGACCTATCGATAACAAAATTGTGTTATGAATTAACAATATGTTGTTATGAATCTAACGATTTAGCCCTCCGTATATCGGTATATGGGGGGCTTTTTTTTATAGAAAAATAGGAAAAAAGTTGCAAAATATTTTTTAAAAACAAAAGGGGAAAGGGGAAAACTGTCGAATATTACATATTTATAGGGGAGAGAAAGAAAAACAACTAGCAAAATGGCAGGTGAATGGAATTGGTTCAAAAGAAGCAGAAGGACAGTGGGGAAAAGGTGAAGAAACCAGTGAAGGAAAAAAAACCGAGAGAGCAAAAGTTTAAGAAATTGAGCTTCTTCAAAAGCAAGACGGAAAAACCATCGAATAAGAAGCCATTTAAGCTGGATTGGAAAAAGATCCAGTGGAATAAGATGGGAGGGACAACGTTAACTCAGGTCAGGAAGGCAAATCCGGTTAAATCGGTAGGGGTCAAACTATTCTTAATCTTTTTTGCGGGGATTATGATTTTTGTTATTAGTTTGGGTCTATTATCCTACTCGAAAGCCAAAAACACCATTGAGGAAAATGCCTCCCGGGCAAACCAGGAAACGATTGATCAAACCAAAGAAAAAATGGATATCATTCTGGAGCGTTTTGTGGATACGTCAACCCAGATCTTCTTTGATCCGGAGATGCAATCCTTGTTGCAAAACATGTCTAATAAAGATTTGACAGCATATGATATGTTCATCAATTCAAGCTCGATCAATAAACAGCTATCCAATGTTGCTTTTACAAATAAATCTATGGAAGCGATTTATTTGGTGCCGACAGATGATACCAAGTCTACCATGGGAACCGGCAGCAGCAGTGCATCCATGGGTGATATTCGCAGCGAAGCTTGGTATAACGAAATCGTACAGTCCGGCGGATATCGCTGGCTTCCAACAGAAATTAAAGAAGACGGAAGTGCGCCAACGTTCCGAATAGCCCGTTCCATGAAAAACCTGCAGGGGACAAATCAGTCCTATGTCTTGGTGATTGAGTTGAAACTGGAAGTTTTGGAGGAACAGTTGAAATCGCTTAATCTTGGAGAGGGAGCTGTAATTCAGCTTATTGCTCCGGATAAAAAAGTTGTTGCCTCAACGATTGCTGACCGCACAGGTAAGGAGACAGAGCTCGCATTTTACGGAGAATTGACTGAAAAGACAGGCAGTACCAATGCAGCGTATGCGGTTGATGGGAAATCGACCGATATGCTTGTCGTTTACAGCACGATGGAAACGTCAGATTGGAAGTTGATTGGAATGGTGCCTACTTCAATGCTGGTTAAGGATGCCAAAGGCATTTTGACACTGACACTGTGGATGGCATTGGTTGATGCAGCCATTGCAGTATTGATTGGGGTATGGATGGTACGTATGATTGCCCGTCCGCTGGGAAAATTGAAAGACCTCATGCAGGAAGGTGCCAAAGGAAATCTGAAGGTACGTACACCGTTTACCTCCAAAGATGAGATTGGTCAATTATCAGCCGCCTTCAATCTGATGATGGAACAGATCACGAAGCTGGTTGAGCAAACGAATCGTTCCGCACAGGAGGTACTGGATACCGCTTCCGAGCTAAGCAATGCATCCAAGAAGACGGCCATTTCCGCATCGGAGATTGCAGTAGCAACGGAAGAGATTGCAGGTGGTGCAAGCAGCCTGGCTACCGAAGCCGAGCGTGGTAATGAGTTGACTGATAATATCTCACGTCAGATGCAGAGTGTTGTAGCCGCGAACGAGGAGATGGGGCAATCCGCCCGTCATGTCGAGCAGTCCAGTGAGACAGGCACACAGCACTTGAATCAATTAATGACGAAGACGCAGAAGACCGAAGAGATGATCGGTGCTCTGGTGAACAAGGTAGACTCCCTGAAAGAGAGTACATCCTCCGTTCTGAAGGTTCTGGATGTGCTTCAGAATATTACGAAGCAGACGAATATTCTGTCACTGAATGCCACCATTGAAGCAGCACGTGCCGGTGCAGCCGGACGCGGATTCATGGTTGTTGCTGGTGAGGTTCGTCAACTCGCCGAGCAATCCAGACAATCCATTGACATGGTGGGCGAGATTACCGATAAGATCATGCATGAGATGAATGAAACGGTGGCTGCATTGTCCAATGTAAATCCTTTGTTCCGAGAGCAGATGGATGCCGTTAAAGATACCAATGTGATCTTTGCTTCGGTTCAAGAGCAGATGGGAGCATTTGTAGAGAAGCTGGGCATGGTAACGGACTCCATCGGGGATCTGAGCAAGTCTCAAGGTACATTGTCTGAGGCGATGAGTAATGTAAGCGCAGTTGCCGAGGAATCCTCTGCAACCTCTGAAGAAGTGGCTTCCTTGAGCAGCGAGCAGCAGAATATCAGCAATCAGTTAGTAAACTTGTCCGATAAGCTCGAGAATGTATCGACTGAACTGAAAAATACACTGTCACGCTTTACGGTATAATCAAATACAAATAGTGTGAAATCTCTTCAACAAACCTGTTCCGTTTCTGGAGCAGGTTTGTTGCTGTTTTCCGGATAATCCCAGATGCGATGAAGCATACTATGCAGAAAAATGAAGAAGGGGGATAAGGAAGCATGCATGTACAACTAAAAAGAAGAATTTATATGGGTTGTGTCTTCCTGACCTTCATTTTTGCAATCCTTATCCTTCGTCTTGGTTGGATTCAGATGGTTCAGGTGAATCGAGTCATGCCGGGATTCCAACGAACGGTACGTGAGATGTCTGTATTGCAGCGTGAACGGGGCGTTATGCTTGATTCAGGCCGAGGACAAATCACAGACCGTAAGGGAAAATCACTGACAGGAAGCCTGCAGTGGGGTGTTGTGCTTTTTCCGCACTTTGCACATGGGCATGTCCAATCGGTGATGAGTACGACGAACGTCAGATTGAAGCAGCTGGCAGCCATACTACATACGGATACAACACACCTGATTAAAGAGTGGGAGCAGGGAGACGCCCCTCATTTTTGGACAGCAGGCACACATCAACCCATGGTATTGGACAAGGCCCAACAAGCGAAACTTCAGGAATTCGAAGGAGATGGAGCTGGCGTATACCCCGTGATGTCACGTTATGACAAGAGCCGTACAGGAAGGCAATGGTTAGGTTACCTGGCTGAACAACCTGATGTTCTGAGCGTGAGAGATCAACATACAGATGGAGTGAAACAACCTTTTGCGCTGAAGTCGGGTGCAGCTGGACTGGAAAGGACGCTTGATCCCCTATTAATGGGCATGGGTCCAACCTTGCTGACTCGAATGGTTACCGGATCAGGAGAAATTATTCCCGAATACGCACCAAGGGTAATTGCCCCGAGAAATAGTCACTATCCTTTAAAGGTAGAGACCACAGTCGATTCAGACATACAACAAGGAATAGAACAGATTGCAGAGGAAGCGGGTATGCAAGAAGGGGCGATTGTTGTACTGGATACGGCAAATGCAGATGTACGTGGAATGGTCTCAGTTCCATTTTACGATCCGCTGCATGTGGATCCGGCCAACTCCTCCTGGGCGAATCGGGCTGTGCAGAGTGCTGTCCCCGGATCAATATTCAAAATAGTTACGGCGGCTGCGGCGCTGGAATCCCAAGCTGTTTCAACCAAAGAAACCTTTCATTGTGGCGGAGAATGGGGAAAGTATGGGTTGTCCTGCTGGAAAGCACATGGACATGGTGATCTGAAGCTGGAGCAGGGCTTCGCTGAGTCCTGTAATATTGTTTTTGCCGAAACCGCCCGCCGCCTCAGCATGGAGCAATTGGATCGTACTGCCGATGCTTTGGGCCTAGCACGGACCATCGGCTGGGAGAAGAAGAATGTGGCTGGAATGCCGGTCCTGCGTCATTTTGATCACGAAGATGCTGGGCGTGTACGTACAACAACAGTCTCCTCGAAGGATGAAGGAGCCCGGATACAGACAGCCATTGGTCAGCGTGATACCCGTGTATCCCCGTTACAGGCGGCGAATCTGATTGTGACCCTGCTTCATGATGGCCGTGTTCACGCACCGCGGCTTGTTCAGCGTATCCGATATGCTGATGGTGATGTGATGCTTGAGATGTCCCCGCAGCACTCGCCTTCGGAAGCCGGCCAGATCTCTCCCGCAACCTCTCATCAGCTTCTGAGATGGATGCGTAAGGTTGTAACGGATGGAACCGGAAAAACCCTGCAGCATGCACGGTGGCACGTTGCAGGGAAGTCAGGTACCGCCCAGGTGGAGCAGAAAGGACGGAAACGCAATCATCAATGGTTTATCGGGTATGGCCCGGTAGAGCAGCCTCGATATGCCGTTGCTGTTTTGGTGCAGAATGTAACACCAGGCGGACACCACCAGGCTACAGAACTCTTTCGCCGTGTGATGGATTACTTGGCCGAATCTTCCTGATCTGCAGTCTGTGTTGAAGCTTCAGCAGATGCTTCGGTGTTCACGCCCGCGGCTTCACCCCCAGGCGTATCCATGACTAATGGAGAAGAATCGAATTCATCCTTGGGCAGATGAATCCACCGCTGTAAATAGCCCTGCTGCAGCAGTTCTTTTAGCAAAATCAGCAGTACTGGAGATAGAACAACTCCGGCAAGGCCGAATATGGAGAGTGAGATCAGCATAAATGAAAGCATCAGGTATGCGGAAGACACTCCGATCGAGTTGCCGGATATTTTCGGTTCAAGCAGCTGACGTGTCAGCATGGTAATCACGAGAACGACGACCAGACCAATGGCCAAGCTGCTGTTGCCTATGATAAACAGATAGACAATCCATGGGATAAATATAACCGGAACCCCCAGAAGAGGCACGAGATCAAATACCGCACAGACTGCAGCGATCGTAAAGGCATTATTGGTTCCAAGAATGAGCAGTCCAACATAGATCAATACAAAGGTGATCAGCATCATGATCATCTGTGCCTTCAAGTACGAACGAATGGTTTTGAAGACATGGTTGCGCATAAAAGCCATAGCGAGCTTCAATGTTTTCGGTGTCTTGGCACGGGCAAACTTGCGCCAGGATTCAATCTCGATACTGAGAAAGAAGGCAAGAATGATCGCAATCCCAAAGTTTGTGATAAAGGATGAAAATGAACCGAGAAATCCAATAATGAATTGTGCGCCACTGGTCACCCAGCTGGACAGAAAACCGGTAAGGGTTGCAAAATAATCGTTTATCTTCTCAATAATACCAGGAGGAAGTGCGTTCCACTTGTCCTGAAGAAAGTAGGCCAGATTGGTGAACTCGCTCTGCAGCAGCTCTACGTATCGAGGGAAGTTATCCTGCAGATTGGATATTTGAGAAATGATAATCAGACCCACGCCAAAAAAGGCAGCAACAATCAGTGCGAGAAAAAGCAAAACGGATATCGCCGCTCCCAGTGTTTTGGGCAGTCCTCGGCGATGCAAAAAACGGGCCAGTGGTTCAATCATCCAGTATACGATAAATGAAAGAAATACAGGTGCAGCGAGTTGATACAATCGGCTAAAGCCATACATGACCAAATATACAGTTAACACAAGTAAAGCAATGTCAAAAACAGTACGTCCATATTTTCTATAAAGGGGTAACATGGGCAGGGCTCCTTCATCCGTCATTCATTCCATTTATTGTACACGATTGACTTGTTTTTTGGAAAACAGGATTCAAGAACAGTTTAAATTGTGATAAAATTAAAGGCGATTTATTTTCCATAGTACTTGGATGGGAGCAGTCATTCAGCAAGAGAAGTGGGGAATCAGAGCATGACAAATTTACTTCAGAGCCTGTTTTTATGGGCATTGTACATTTCATCTTTTTACGCCTTTATTCCAAGTTTGATCAGCAGACTTTTTGGGTTGCGCGTGTTCAGGCGTGGGAAAAGCGATACACAGTTTGCGTTAACATTCGATGATGGTCCCGATCCGGTATACACGCCAAGGTTGCTCCGATTGCTGAAGCAATACGATGCCAAGGCGACTTTTTTTGTGGTTGGGGAGCATGCGGCCAGTCACCCGGAACTTATCCAGCACATTCATGAGCAAGGACATCTGATCGGAATCCATAACTACATCCACAAAACAAACTGGTTAATGCGGCCGCGTACGGTTAAAAATCAGATACAGCGAACAGGCCAGATTATAGAGGAGGTCACGGGGGTAAGAACCTGTTTTTACCGTCCGCCTTGGGGGATCATGAACCTGTTTGACTTTTTTAGCAAAAAGGATCGCCAGATTGTTCTGTGGTCTTCGATGTTCGAGGATTGGAGAAGTCGTGTCGGAGCGAAGAAACTGACAGAACGCATGTTGAAAGAGCTCAGAGGCGGAGAAGTCATGCTGCTGCATGACCGGGGTACCACGCTTGGGGCTGACGCACATGCACCTGAACAGATGCTCCAGGCCTTGGAAGTGGTACTGCAAGAGGCCGAGCGCCAGGGATTGCAAAGTGTACGCATCGATACCTTGATGGGAGGAGGCATTACCGTGAGTGAACCTCAGAAAACGAGTCCAGCTCAGACCGTATTATCCCCATGGAAACGAATTGTGGTTGCTTTATGGCTTGGCTGGGAGAAGCTGTTCCACTGGGTATACCATCTGCGGACGGCTTCGCCGGAAGACCCGATGCTTCATTATCGATCCCGTGTATATCACGGTGCGCTGGTTGAAATGAGCGAGGGGCAAGTGATCCGAAACGGGGACCCGGTTATTGAACTTCATTTTGATAATAAAAAATTATTTGAGCTCGGGATGACCTCGCGTTCCAGTATGCATCTGGCCATCCGTATGATTCGGGCCATGGAACAGCAGCTTCCCGATCTGGCGCGGCAGATTGCATCGGAACCTGAACTCCGTTCTGCCAAAGCAGTGTACGGTGTAAGCATGATTAACCGGGGGCCGGAGAAATTCGGATTCACCGTTAAGGATCTGCCGCCTGGACCTTTCAGTTCGGCTTCCAAGGTGTATCTTAAACTATTGCTCAGCGTAATTCATCCATCAGGAACCAAGCGTCTGAAACAGCGTTCCGAGCAATTGGTTCCAAAAATGATTGCCATGCCGCTGGATGCATTAATGGAGCGTTACGGACAACATGCCCTTGTAGCTGCAACAACGGAACAGATGCAATCTGATCTGGTGGAGACTGAAGCGGAAGTACTGGCCGGTGCTGAGCTGAACAACACACCAACGGTTTAATAAACTAGAAGAGTATTATTCATATCTAATTCGTTTGCATGTAAATCAATGCAAAAAGGGTTGCTCCCTTGCCATCACTGGCAGAGGAGCAACCCTTTTTATTTGGTATTTTGCATCAGATAGCAAAACAATTGAAAAATGGCAGGAGATTAAATTTTCAAAACCCCACCGTTACTTGCGTTGGTAACGAGTTTGGAATAGCGAGCCAGCAAGCCTGTTTTTACTTTCGGCTCGAAGCCTTTCCAACCTGCACGGCGACGTTCGAACTCTTCATCGCTGATGTGCAGCTCGATGATGCGGTTGTTCAGATCCAGCTCAATGATATCGCCTTCTTCAACAAAAGCGATTGGACCGCCTTCTGCTGCTTCCGGAGAGATGTGGCCGATGCTGATACCGCGGGATGCACCAGAGAAACGTCCGTCTGTGATCAGACCGACTTTGGCACCAAGTCCCATACCTACGATCTGGGAAGTTGGAGCAAGCATCTCAGGCATACCTGGTCCGCCTTTTGGTCCTTCGTAACGGATAACGACAACGTGTCCTTCTTTTACTTTGCCGTTCGCGATGCCTTCAAGTGCTTCTTCCTGTGAATCGAAGCAGATTGCAGGTCCTTTGTGGTAACCGCCAACCGAAGCATCAACCGCACCGACTTTGATAATCGCGCCTTCCGGTGCAAGGTTACCAAACAATACCGCAAGGCCACCTCTTTCGGAATGCGGGTTATCCAGCTTGTGGATAACATTCGTATCCTGAATCTCTTGTCCCTCTACGTTCTCACGGATCGTTTTACCTGTTACGGTAATACAGTCAGCGTGGATCGCGCCTGGTTTCTTCAGCAATTCGTTCAGAACTGCACTTACGCCGCCGGCATTGTGTACATCTTCGATGTGCAGGTCGGATGCCGGTGCAAGCTTCGCCAGGTGAGGTACGCGGTTAGCCACTTCATTGATGCGCTCGATTGGATAATCGATGCCTGCTTCATGAGCAAGAGCCAACGTGTGCAGTACAGTGTTGGTTGAACCACCCATAGCCATATCCAGTGCGAAGGCGTTGTCGATCGCTTCAACCGTAACGATATCGCGTGGTTTCAGATCCATTTTGATGAGTTCCATCAATTGTTTCGCGGATTGTCTAACAAAATCACGACGCTCAGGAGCTACTGCCAAAATGGTACCGTTACCTGGCATAGCCAGTCCCATTGCTTCAGCCAGACAGTTCATTGAGTTCGCTGTGAACATACCGGAGCAAGAACCACAAGTTGGGCAACCGAACTGTTCAAGCTCAAGCAAGCTCTTATCGTCAATTTTACCAGCCTGGAATGCACCTACGCCTTCAAATACGGAAGTCAGGGACAGGGCCTTACCATTGCTGTCACGACCTGCTTTCATTGGACCACCACTTACAAATACAGTAGGGATATTGCAGCGGAGTGCGCCCATCATCATGCCTGGCGTGATTTTATCACAGTTCGGGATACAGACCATGCCGTCGAACCAGTGCGCGGATACAACCGTTTCAACAGAATCGGCAATGATATCACGGCTTGGCAGCGAGTAACGCATGCCGATATGTCCCATGGCAATTCCATCGTCTACGCCGATCGTGTTGAATTCGAATGGAACGCCGCCGGCTTCACGGATGGCATCCTTAACAATTTTACCGAATTCCTGCAGGTGAACGTGGCCGGGCACGATATCAATGTAAGAGTTACATACAGCGATAAACGGCTTGCCAAAGTCCTCTTCTTTAACGCCCGCTGCGCGGAGCAAACTCCGGTGCGGTGCACGGTCAAAACCCTTTTTGATCATATCGGAACGCATCTTCTTGGCTGACATGGTGTATTTCCCCCCAAATATATAATATTGAGCAACATGAATGGAAATATAAATGGCAGTGCATCTGTCGTTTAATTTCATCCGTACTCTAAAAAATAACCGACGTGGTCGGCTTCGAGCTTCCCGTAGTTTATGAAGTTCTTTGCTGCTTTAAACCCGTGAACAACCCGGTTTTTTATAGAGTCTATCACAACCGTCGTCATATTTCTACAATCAATAGAAAGAAGCCGTCTCTCATTTCCATGGAGTTCGGCTTTCTTAACAGCAATATAACGTTTTGTTATTATTCGGATAGGATTCGGTGCAAAAGGCTAGTTGCTTCCGCCTTTGCGTCCGATCTCACGATAGAATTCTTTGGTATGCGTTTCGGAGGTTGCTTCGCCACCTTTGCGGCCAATCTCCTTGTAAAAATCGGAATCATGAGCATCGGAGGTCGCTTCTCCACCTTTTTTGCCTATCATTTGGTAAAAGCTGCGGTCATGATTTTTGGAAGTGGCTCTACCACCCAATCGGCCTGCTTCCTCGCGACTCATCTTTTGTCCAGCTGCCTGTGAACGTGCCATTACAAATCACTCCTTAAGGGATAAGTTGTTTTTTGTAGCGCGTATCCCTACTTACCACGTTGCTTCCACCATGAAACAAGCCGTTACTAGAGAGTAATGAACAAGGGACAGATGAGCATTCACGCAGAACGTTTGAATATTTCACGGCGATGCAGGGAAAACCGGGAGATATCCGGTTCGATTACGGGCCGAAAGGCATGACGTACTGCGGGCTGGGCCAATAGTACAGCAAACATTACGGCAATGGCAACGATCACGGGAATGTATAATCCGCTTTCGATATAATTATAAACGCCTGACCAGATCAGAAGGCGAACGAGAAATCCGTGCAGGAGAAATACATAAAGTGTACGCCGTCCCATATCGGTCAGTCTGGATGTAAGAGAAGGCACCCAGGCCAGAAATAGAGCTCCCGAGATCATTTCGAGGGCATAAATTGCAAGACGATAGATTCCGGCATACCACTCATGGTGACCGAGTTCAGCATAAGTCATGCTGCCCATTAACCAGCCTGTGGAGATCTGAAGTCCTCCCAAGCCTATCCATATCAAAAGACCAGCAGATAATATTGCGGCGGCATGACGCCCCCAGCCAGTTCGCACATAAGAACGGATGGCCGCTCCATAGTCATAACCGATCATGAAGAAAGGGAGAAATACAAATGTTCGGCTGAAGCTGAGCCAAAATCCGTCCACAGGCAGGTAACCCGCCACGACTCCCAGCAGAATGGAGGCAATGAGCCGATAGATGGGCTTCCAGGATAAGGTAGCTCTGAGCAGGAGCCTCCAGCAGAAGTGGCTGGCCAGAAACCACAGCAACAGATAAGGAGCAAAAAAAGACAGTTTCATGTGCGGAGTGTGGAACACCGTAACATCCATTAGAGCGTATAACGATTGAAACAGAACGTATTGAAGCGCAATTTGTTTAAGCACTTTGCGTCCGGGTGCACCCTGAGGAGCATGTCTGGCGAAATATCCGGTAACCCATACGAATAACGGCATATGAAATGTATATATCCACAGGAACAGAGCCTCTGCTCCCGCAAAGCGTGTAATGAGTGGTTCAAGCGCATTTCCAACGAGTACACAGACTATAAGCATAAAGCGCAAGTTATAAAAAAATGATTCCTGATCACCACGGTTTCCAGTCCGGTTGTTCATGTTGTAACCCTCCTGTTGACCTCACGATCGAGGCCATCTGTATCTTTCATAAGGGTAATATGAATATGAAGTAATCATTGTGATATAATTCACAATAGAAAGCGTTATCCTTTCCCGGAGCTGTGACAACAAAATGAACGGGCGGGATTGACAACGGTTGCATAGAGGATGACAATGGGAAAAGAAGATGAGGAATTGTAAATTTAAGGAGGCTAAGAAACGATGTCAACGAATACCCGCCAAAGTCCAGAAATTGTTACATTCGGTGAAAGTATGGGTCTGCTGACAGCCAAGGATACAAGAGGTCTTGAATACGCGGCTTCATTGGACAAGTCGTTTGGCGGCGCAGAGAGCAATCTGGCCATCGGTGTGTCCCGTCTGGGCCATACAAGTGGTTGGTTTGGGCGCTTGGGTCAGGATCCCATCGGCACCATGATATTAAAAGCGATTCGTGGTGAAGGTGTAGATGTATCCAGAGCACGCTTGAGTGACGCGGAGCCGACAGGTCTGATGATTCGTGAGAACGCTTCCGGGAAATCCTCTGTACATTATTATAGGAAACTATCCGCTGCAAGTGCGATGACTCCGGATGATCTTGATCCGGAATATATTGCCGGGGCTGAGATTTTGCATGTTACTGGTATTACTGCCGCTATAAGCCCTTCGGGTTTGTCAACGGTAGAAGCTGCCATACATATAGCCAAACAGGCTGGTGTAAAAGTAAGTTTTGATCCGAATCTGCGTCTCAAACTCTGGTCAGCAGAGCAGGCTCGTCCGGTTTTGCTTCGTCTGGCAGAGCAGGCTGACTACTTTTTGCCAGGCCTGGATGAGATGAAACTTCTGTATAACGAACAGGATGAGCAGAAGATATTTGAGCGTTTGTCAGCTCTGAATGCCGTCTCCATCGTGAAAGGCGGACCGGATTTGACCTATGTATTGGTGAATGGTACCCTAACGGAAGTTCCGTACTTCAAGGCGGATCATGTGCTGGATACGGTTGGCGCGGGAGATGGATTTTGTGCAGGTTTCCTAGCAGGCCTGCTCAAAGGATACTCTCCGGAGGAAGCTACCCGGCTCGGGAACTTAACGGGCTCCATGGTCATACAGGCCGTTGGCGATTGGGAGGCGCTTCCGACGTGGGAGCAAGTTGAGGCCAAGCTGAACAACGTAACTCATGTTGAGCGCTAGTCGCTGCTGATATCATGTAAGTCTCATCTTCGATCTTCAATTGTAAGGCTTGTAATAAACAACCACATTGATAAGGGAGAGAATGAAATGAAGAAGCTTCAGCTGCTGCAAAAAATAACGGATAACGGGGTAGTCGCCGTGCTTCGGGCCGACTCTGCCGATCAGGTCATTGCCATGGCCGAGCAAGCCATTGCCGGTGGAATCAAAGTAATTGAAATTACGATGACGGTTCCCAGTGCACTCAAAGCCATCGAGAAACTGAGCCGTGTCTACCATTGGAACACACAGGATCCCGAAAAGTTTGCGATAATAGGAGCAGGTACAGTGCTTGAGCCCCAGACAGCGCGAGCAGCAATTATGTCAGGTGCTGAGTTTGTTGTCGGACCATCGCTGAATCCGGATACCGTACAGATCTGCAATCTCTATCGAATTCCGATCCTGCCTGGCGTAATGACCATTGCCGATGTTCAACGTGCGCTTGAGCTTGGTGTGGACATCGTGAAGCTGTTCCCAGGCAATCTGTATGATCCATCCATTATCAAGACGATGAAGGGGCCTATGCCTCAAGCGAATTTTATGCCGACCGGCGGGGTATCCTTGTCCAATCTGGGTGATTGGATCAAGGGAGGGGCCGTAGCTGTGGGAATCGGGTCCGACCTGACTTCCGAAGCGATGAAAACAGGGGATTTAAGTCATGTTCGCCGCAAGGCGGAACAATATATGGATGCTTACCGTAAGGCGAAAGCGGAATAGAGGCAAGGCGGGGAATGTGAGAAGGTTCAGCCTTGCTCCTATTCCCCAAGAGCCGCAACACCTGCGGTAAGTGAAGAAAGGTGATTGAAGTTGAGGAACCGGTATAATACAGGGCGCAAGAAGAGGGGCATCGGAAAATTTCTGCTCGTACTTCTGGCGCTCATTGTCATTGGATGCGGGTTTGTTGCCTGGAAGCTATTTACCCCGTACGGACCGCAGGAAATGGCCCAGAAGGCTATGCAAACAGCGGATCAGGTTACGGTGAGTGAACAGGAAAACTGGATTGATTTTATGCCAGACAAACCTGAAGGGATTAGTGTTATCTTCTATCCAGGTGGTTTGGTGAAACCGGAAAGCTACGCTCCTCTGGCTCACGAGTTGGCTAAGGCCGAACACCATACCATCATTGCCAAAATGCCGGTCAATCTGGCAGTACTGAAACAAAATCTTGCAGATGATATTCTTAATGCTTATCCGGACGAATCATTCGTCATGGGTGGACACTCATTGGGTGGATCCATGGCTGCACGTTATGCAGCATCCCATCCAGACGCCCTTCAAGGTATCTTTTTCCTGGCGTCCTATCCGGATCAAAAAGGCAGCGTGAAGTCATTGGGGATTCAGGCGCTATCCATATTGGGTACCAATGACGAAGTCGTCAATGCGACAAAATACCAAAATGGCCGCTCCTATCTGCCGGAAGACACGGTGTACTACACAATTGAAGGAGGGAACCACTCGCAGTTCGGTGACTACGGGCACCAGAGTGGTGACGGAGAACCTGAAATTACAGGCGAAGAGCAGTTGTCTCAAACGGTAAAGGCGGTTACTGAATGGCTCGAAGGTATCCAATAATACATCTGCCAGGAGGGGCGGCAAGGTTATGGCCATACTTCAAATAAAGGGTCTGCAGCTTCCCTGCCAGGGCATTTTGTTAGATAAGGATGGGACACTGCTTGAATTTTTGCAATTATGGGGTCCGTGGGCCGATTCCTTGCTAAATCAATTGGAAGCCGTGTTATCAGGCATGGGGTCTGGTTTCACGGTAGAAAGAGGCAGGGTACTTGGTACAGTCCACGATAGCGAAGGACACATTATTGATTATGACAGGCAGGGTCCGCTGGCCATCGCTACCGTAGATGAGAGTACCGGGCTCCTGGCCGGACAGTTGTATGCAGCAGGCATGCCCTGGAATGATGCGATCACAACAGTCCGCGAGCTCTCCAATTCAGCCATGCAGGAAGTTCGTTCCAAACGGCAGGCTGAGCCTATGCCTGGACTGGTCTCTTTTTTGGAGAGCTGCCGAGCAGCTTCGATCAAGGTGGCGGTGGTAACCTCGGACAGCACGTCCGCAGCAGAAGAGCATCTGGAATGGATGGGGATACGATCTTTCTTTACGTCGATCGTAGGCTGTGACCGCGTTACCTTAGGCAAGCCGAATGGCGAAACTGCCAAGCTGGCATGTCATGAATTACATATTCATCCTAACCAGGCCATCGTTATAGGTGATAGCAACGGGGATATGCAGATGGGGCTGAATGCAGGTGTTTCGCATGTTATTGGTGTGTGTCCCCCTGGGAAGGAAGCAGTACATTTACAGGATGCGGATGTCGTTATTGGGGATTATCATGAAATCCGGGTGAGTCCGGATGGTGCCTGAACGGGATTATTCCGCTAAGGAGGAGAGAGGATGAACGGGGTAGAACAGCTGGCTTCCTGGATTCAGGAAAGTTCGAATATTGTATTTTTCGGAGGGGCAGGAACGTCGACCGAAAGCGGGATTCCCGACTTCCGCTCTGCCGCGGGTCTATATCAGACAGAGCAGCATTCCCCTTATCCGCCGGAGGAACTGCTGAGTCGTCACTTTTTCGATCAGCATGCCGATATTTTCTATGATTTCTATCGGGGCAAAATGCTTCATCCCGATGCCGAGCCCAACGGTTGTCATAAGCTCCTTGCACGTTTGGAGCAGGAAGGTCGGCTGAAGGCGGTCATTACCCAGAATATTGACGGGTTGCATCAAAAAGCAGGCAGCACCAACGTACTCGAATTGCATGGTTCCGTTCATCGGAATGCCTGTATGGATTGCGGGCGTTTCTACCCGCTGGATGATATCATTCGGTCGAAGGATGCGGTACCCCGCTGTACAGCTTGTCATGGAGTCATTAAGCCTGACGTTGTGCTCTATGAAGAGGAATTGGACCAGAACACGCTTTACCAGTCTGTGGACGCAATCTCTTCTGCTGACCTGCTGCTGGTCGGCGGTACCTCGCTGACCGTCCATCCTGCTGCACAGCTAATTACGTATTTTCGGGGAAAACATACCGTCTTACTGAATGCCACGCCAACGGCGTATGACCGGCAGGCGGATTTGCTGATTACCGAGCCGATCGGCGAGGTAATGATTAAGGTGGACCAGCTTCTTGGTTAAACGGTTTGTCTGAAATAACCGCCTTCTCCCGCGCTCGAACAGAGTGCAGGAAGCGGAACCTGGGGAAAGAAGGGATTCATGATGGTCTACTTAGCCAGCGATACACGCTATGAAACGATGAAATATAACCGGGTTGGACGTTCTGGGTTGAAACTTCCGGCCATTTCACTTGGACTTTGGCATAATTTTGGCGGCATCAATAATGCGGAGAACGGTCGAAACATGATTACTCGATCCTTTGATCTGGGCATTACGCATTTCGATCTTGCCAACAATTACGGTCCGCCCGCAGGTTCTGCAGAGCAGCTGTTTGGTCAGGTGCTGGCCCAGGATCTGAAGCCCTATCGGGATGAGCTGGTGATATCCACCAAAGCGGGATATTATATGTGGCCCGGACCGTATGGCGAATGGGGTTCCCGCAAGTACCTGGTATCCAGCCTGAATCAGAGTCTGAAGCGCATGGGTCTGGATTATGTCGACATTTTCTATTCACATCGTTATGATCCGGAAACACCGCTTGAAGAAACGATGATGGCTCTGGACCATATTGTTCGTTCGGGTAAGGCACTGTATGTGGGCATCTCCAATTACCCGGCAGAGCAAACGAGAGAGGCTGCCGAAATTCTGAAAGGTCTGGGTACACCTCTATTGATCCACCAGCCGAAGTATTCCATGCTGGACCGCTGGATTGAAGATGGGCTGCAGGATGTGCTGGATGAGTATGGTGCAGGCAGCATTGCATTTTGTCCTTTGGCACAGGGGGTACTGACGAACAAATATCTGAACGGCATTCCGGAGGATTCTCGTGCAAAAGGGCCGTCCGTTTTCTTGAACGAGAACAATATCTCACCTGAGACGCTGCGCAAAGTTCGTGCTCTCAATCAGATTGCTGCAGCTCGTGGTCAGAGTCTGGCGCAGTTCGCGCTGGCCTGGGTTTTGCGAAGCGGTAGGGTAACGTCGGCATTGATCGGTGCAAGCCGTACATCGCAGATCGAGGAGAATGTGGCCGCGCTCAATCAGCTGGACTTCTCATCGGAAGAGCTGGAGCGGATTGAATCCATTCTTAGTCCCGAACCTCATGACAAATAAGCATGTGACTAAGAACCTATAATAAATGAAAAAAAGAAGGTGCATGTTAGCCGTAATGGCAGATGCATCTTCTTTTTTTTCACTAATTTGCAATCATGCATGGTGCCCTAGTAACGAGGAGTTTTTCGTAACACTTACCACTTTTCCTGAAGGGTTATTACTTGTTTGGCTGAGTCATGCCGGGCCTCGAAGCTGGAGGTCTGGAGAGTATATTTTCCCGATAGAGAGTCGGTGCTTCTCCATGGAAACGTTTGAACTGTTTGGAGAAATAAAGGGCATCTGGCAGTCCTACGGATGCGGATACCTGCTCAATGGACAGATCCGGACGTTCACGCAGCAGCTGCCGTGACTTGTCAATGCGGAGCTTGAGCAGATACGTGACCGGGGATAGACCGGTTTCCTGCTTGAATATCCGGGATAGATAAGCACGGTTGTAGCCAAGACTAGCCGACATCTGTTCAATGGAGACGGGGTGAGCATATTGAGTAGACATGTATTGGATCATCTGTTTTACCGTCCGCCTAATCGAAGATTCACCAGGAATCAGAGTTTGTCCCTGAGAAAGGTGATTTTGGGCTTCGGCTAGAATCATATATAACGTACCGATGGATGTAAAATGAGAGCTTTCCTTGCGCTCCGCAAATGCATTTTGCATGACGGATAGCCAGTCAGCAATTCCGCAGGACGGTCCGGCATGAAAAACGGATTTTTCCGGACGAAAGCCCGCTTCTTCCGTGTGTTTCCCAGCCTGGCTGCCTGTGTAGGCCATCCATCGATATTCCCAGGGGCGGCGGGCATCGGACTGGTAGCTTACCAGTTGCCCGGGATGAATGAGGAAACAATCTCCTGCGGATAATTCGTAGGTATGGAGTTCCGTACGGAATGTACCAGCGCCCTTTTCTACATAATGAAGCAGATAATAATCGTATAGTTTTGGACCAAGGGCATGACCCGGAAGGGTCTGGCTTGCGCCTGCAAAAAGGACATGTAATGGCCCCTTTTCATAATAGACCGGATTGGAGGCAACGGAGTACGTTTTTGCTCCACTTTTCCCCGAGGATTCCTGGATGTTTTTTATCGGGTCTACTGCTGAATGTTCCTTGTGTTGATCAATCATGTGCCGTTCCTTCTTTCTGTGGTGTTCTTTCCATTATATGACGGAAGGTCACATTTATCCATATGAAACACACATGGTTGCATTTCAAGAGGTACCGCTTTCTTGTATAATAACCTTAACAAAACAACAACATTGAGATGAGGTGCAGCAGCAATGAACATACATGAATTGAAACAAAAGTTTATTGAGAAGTACGGAGAGGGTGAAGCGAATCTCCGTGTATTCCATGCTCCTGGACGTGTAAATCTGATCGGGGAACATATCGACTACAATGGTGGGTACGTGCTTCCGGCAGCACTTGAATTCGGTACAACACTTGTTATCCGGGAACGGAAGGACGACAAATTACAGCTGGCTTCCACCAACATGTCCTATGAAGGCGTGCTGGATACATCCTCGATCGGCAAGGAGAAAACAGGGGAGTGGACAGATTATCCAGTTGGTGTCATGGTTGAACTGCAAGCTAAAGGCGTGAAGGTAACGAAAGGATATGACTTCCTGTACCACGGTGAAATTCCGAACGGTGCCGGACTCTCCTCTTCGGCTTCACTGGAGGTGCTTACGGGATACGCGATTCAATCCATGGAAGGTGTATCGGAGATCGATACAGTACAGTTGTCACTTCTGTCCCAAAAAGCAGAAAACGAGTTTGTTGGCGTCAACTGCGGCATTATGGATCAGTTTGCCGTAGCTAACGGAGCAGAAGATCATGCAATTCTGCTAATGTGTGATACGCTTGAATATGAGAAAGTACCTTTCCGTACAGGCTCTTATAAGCTGGTCATTGGCAATACGAACAAACGTCGCGGTCTGGTAGACTCGGCCTATAACGAGCGGCGCTCCCAATGCGAGCAGGCACTTGCCATTTTGAAGGAACAGCTGCCTGCACTTGATTATCTGGCGCAACTGACGCCGGAGCAATTTGTAACCCTGCAGGATCACATCAAGGATGAGAAGGTAAGACAGCGTGCCGAGCACGTTGTGGAAGAGAATGCACGTGTGCTTGCATCGGTGGAAGCACTGCGTAGTAACGATCTGGAAACGTTCGGCAAGCTGATGAATGCATCCCATGAATCGCTCCGCTATCTGTATGAAGTAAGCTGCGAGGAATTGGACGTGATGGTAGAGGAAGCGCAGCGCATTCCAGGCACACTCGGTGCACGCATGACGGGAGCCGGATTCGGTGGATGCACGGTGTCACTGGTACATGAGGATGATGTAGAGCGCTTTGTCCGCGAAGTGGGGGCAGCGTATGAAGCACGTACAAGTCTCAAGGGAGACTTCTATGTGTGCGGAGTAGGCGACGGTGTCAAAGAATTGAAGGAGGCGAAGTAAAATGGCAATTTTGGTGACAGGTGGAGCAGGATATATTGGTTCGCATACGGTAGCGGCTTTGTTGGAACGCGGCGAGGAAGTTGTGGTTCTGGATAATTTGCAGACAGGGCATCGTGAAGCATTGCTCGGCGGCAAGCTGTATGAAGGAGATCTGCGTGACAAGGCGTTTCTGGCAAAGCTGTTCGCTGAGAACTCCATTGATGCAGTCATCCACTTTGCAGCCAACTCGCTGGTCGGCGAGAGCATGAAGGATCCGGTTAAATATTATGACAACAACGTGTTCGGTACGTTGTGCCTGCTGGAAGCGATGAATGCAGCCAATGTGCGCCGGATCGTATTCTCTTCGACAGCAGCGACATATGGCGAGCCTGAGAAAGTGCCAATCGAAGAAAGCGACCGCACTGAACCTACGAACGTGTATGGCGAAACGAAACTGATGATGGAACGCATGATGTCCTGGTTCGATAAAGTACAGGAGATTAAATATGTGTCCCTGCGTTACTTCAATGCAGCTGGAGCACATGATAGCGGCAAAATTGGTGAAGACCATCAGCCGGAGAGCCACTTGATCCCTCTGGTGCTGCAAACCGCACTGAAACAACGTCCGCACATCGCTGTGTTTGGCGATGACTACGCGACAGAAGATGGAACCTGTGTCCGCGATTATATTCACGTGAGTGACTTGGCAGATGCGCATCTGCGTGCGGTAGATTATCTCCGCAAAGGGGAGAACAGCAACGTGTTTAACCTGGGTAATGGTCAAGGCTTCTCGGTTAAACAGGTGATTGAAACTGCGAAAAAAGTGACTGGACTGGATATCCCGGTTGTACAGGAGCCGCGCCGTGCAGGTGATCCGGCTGTCCTGGTAGCCTCGTCTGCCAAAGCAAGATCCGTACTGGGCTGGAATCCGACACGGACCAATCTGGAAGATGTCATTCAGAGTGCCTGGAGCTGGCATCAATCTCATCCTAACGGCTACGGAAAAAACTAGGAGGCGAACATCAATATGTCACAGACCCATAATGCTGCAGGCACCACAGACCGGACACCGGAGCAGCAGGAAGCACTGCATGCCATTGAACGTCTGGTTGCATTTGCCTTGCAGAACAAGCTGATTGAAGAAGCGGATCGGGATTACAGCCGCAACCTTCTGCTGGAACAGTTCGGATTTTCCGAGCCTTACGATGGAACATTGAACGAGATTGTACCGGATGGACCGCAATCCTTGCTGGATACGTTGATTGACTATGGTTATGCCATTGGACTCATTCCGGAGAATACGGATACGTACCGTGATTTGCTGGATGCGAAAATTATGGGTCAGCTGATGGCCCGTCCATCCGAGGTGGTTCGCGCGTTCCGCCACACAGAGCAAACAGAAGGTATCGAAGCAGCCACATCGAAGTTTTACGAGCTGTCGATTCACTCCAACTACATTCGTATGGACCGAATCTCGAAGAATGTGTATTGGACACAGGAAACGCCATATGGCGATATGGAAATTACGATTAACCTGTCCAAGCCGGAGAAAAGTCCGAAGGAAATCGCCATGGCCAAATTGCTTCCGCCGCCGGTGTATCCGAAGTGTCAATTATGCCGGGAAAATGTAGGCTATGCTGGCCGGGTCAACCACCCGGCCCGTCAAAACCTGCGCGTTATTCCGCTGGAATTAAACGGTGAACCTTGGTTCTTCCAGTACTCGCCATATGTGTACTATAACGAGCACTGCATCATTTTCCATCATGATCATGTGCCTATGAAGTTGACAAAAGATACGCTGCGCAGGCTGCTTGCCTTTGTAGGCGAGTATCCGCATTATTTTATCGGTTCCAATGCCGATCTGCCTATCGTGGGTGGTTCGATCCTGACTCATGATCATTTCCAAGGCGGACGCCATACTTTTGCCATCCAAAATGCGAAACCTGAAGCGGTATTTCGTCATGCGGATGCACCTGGGCTTACCCTGAGTCTGGTCAAATGGCCAATGTCTGTTCTTCGGCTCGCTTCACATGATCCAGCGGAGCTGCTCGAAGCGGGTAACGCCGTGTATGAAGCGTGGAAACTGTACAGTGATCCTTCCGTTCAGATCCAGGCGTTCAGCGAGGTGGATGGAGAGCAGGTACCTCACAACACCGTAACGCCAATTGTTCGTCGCAGTGCGGACGGTGGTTACGAGATGGATCTGGTTCTTCGCAACAATCGTACGAATGAAGAGCATCCCGAGGGGATTTTCCACCCGCACCGTGAAATGCATCATTTGAAAAAAGAGAACATCGGACTTATCGAAGTCATGGGGCTTGCGATCCTTCCAGGTCGATTAAAAGAAGAATTGGACGGAATCGCTGATATTCTCGCAGGAGACACTCAGCTAGCGGAAGCTGCCCAGGCTTCTGATCATGTTTTGAACCAGCATCTTTGCTGGGCGGAGGATCTGAAAGAACGTTTCGGTTCCAACCTGGACAAGGAACAGGCCGTTGCTGTGATTCAGCAGGAAGTAGGCCTTAAGTTTTCCGAGATTTTGGAGCATGCCGGAGTGTACAAATATGATGAAGCCGGACGTCAGGCTTTCCGTCGATTTGTAGAAAGCATGGGATATACCGAATAAGTATAAATGGGCAGTAATATAATGCTATGAATAAACATTTGCGAAGGATAGGTGAGTAGCAATGCTCGTCTATCCTTTTTTTCAATACAATAAATCATTCATATTGCAAATCCTTGGGTATGTCGCTCGATGGTTATTTGTGCTCATGTAGCTCATGTAACCAAGGTATCTTTCTATCTTGAGCAATAAACACAGGGCCATGGCAGAGGGGGATGGTTCATTGTATAATATGAGAATGATTATCATAGGCTTGAACAAATATTGAAGTTTAGGAAACGGGGACGAATAAATGGAAAAGAAGCCACTGAACATACCGCTAATCACCGATGCAGCAGAACTGCAAAACATGGTGGGTGAGCCTCATGAGCACGTGAGAAACAAAGCGATATCGTTTGTGGACTCCCATGTTGAACATTTTTTATCCATGTCACCCCTATTTTTTCTGTCCAGTTCCGATGGGGAAGGTAGAAGTGATCATCCCCCCGGGGAGACGAAGCAGGCTTCGTGAAGGTTCTTGATCCGCATCGTCTGGTCTATCCCGAACGTCCAGGCAATCGCCGCATCGACTCGCTGTTAAATATCCTAACCCATCCTGGGGTGGGCATGCTCTTCCTCATTCCTGGCATGAACGAAGTATTACGCATCAATGGAACAGCTTCTATTACGAAGGATGAGGAGTTTATCCATAGTATGGGCTGGACGGGAAAAACGATTGGGGCAGCGGTTATTGTAGACGTGAATGAATGCTTTATCCATTGCCCAAGAGCATTCAAGCAGGCGGGCTTGTGGTCTTCCGAGACCTGGGTGGATAAGGAGAGTCTGCCTTCCAGCATGGATATGTTCCGTGCCCATCTGCAAATCAACGGCTTGTTATAAGTGAGTGACTGTGGATTTGTTTTTATAAAATCGGGGTACTATAATTGGAGTTGCACAAACATTCTAACTCCAATGGAGGCGACATAGATTATGAAATCTTTTCAATTTTATAACCCGACCCGTCTGATTTTCGGTAAAGGGCAACTGGAAGCGTTGAAAACCGAAGTACCGAAGTATGGCAAACGGGTCTTGCTTGTATATGGCGGCGGCAGCATTAAACGTAGTGGTCTGTATGATCAAGTGATCGGATTGCTTAAGGAAATTGGAGCAGAAGTTACAGAACTGGCGGGCGTGGAACCGAACCCGCGTCTTTCGACTGTTCATAAAGGGGTAGACCTCTGTAAAACTAAGGACATCGAGCTGATTCTCGCTGTAGGTGGCGGTAGTGTGCTTGACTGCGCCAAAGCGATTGCCGTAGGTGCGAAATATGATGGCGACATGTGGGACTTTGCTCAGCGCAAAGCGGTTGCTCAGGATGCACTTCCACTTGGTACGGTGCTGACCATGGCAGCAACAGGTTCCGAGATGAACTCGGGTTCCGTTATTACCAATCAGGATACACAGGAAAAATTGGGCTGGGGCAGTGCGTATTCGTTCCCTGCGTTCTCTATCCTTGATCCGGTTAATACATATACCGTGCCTTTGGATCAGACGGTATACGGCATGGTTGACATGATGTCTCACGTATTGGAGCATTATTTCCATCTGGATGAGAATACGCCAGTACAACTTGGATTCTGTGAAACGATTCTGCGTACGGTTATGGATGCAGCACCTCGTTTGGTAGAGGATCTGGAAAACTATGAGCTGCGTGAAACGATTCTGTACTGCGGTACCATGGCATTGAACGGTGTACTGAATATGGGTCTTGCTGGTGACTGGGCAACCCACAACATTGAACATGCAGTATCTGCGGTATATGACATCCCGCACGGCGGGGGTCTTGCTATTCTGTTCCCGAACTGGATGAAACACAACCTGGACGTAAACGTGGATCGTTTCAAACGATTGGCGATTAATGTCTTTGAAGTCAATCCGGAAGGCAAATCGGACAAACAGGTTGCCGAGGAAGGCATCGAAGCCTTGCGCAAATTCTGGACGTCCATTGGCGCGCCTAGTCGTCTTGCTGACTATGACATTGACGACAGCCAGATTGATGTCATGGCTGACAAAGCGATGCTGTTTGGCCCATTTGGTAACTTCAAGAAGCTGCAGCGTGAGGATGTTGTATCCATTTACAAGGCATCGCTGTAATAAACTGCATTCAATTATTAAAAAAGACCGCATATCTCCACAATATAGAGATATGCGGTCTTTTTGCGTGAAATATCATGTAGAATAACCATTATCGGGTCTGGAATACAAATGAGGAAAGATTTTGAAACTTTTTGCGGGTAGCTACGTATTTATTTACATGAGGAATGCCCAGTGAGTTAGGTGTTACGGCAGAAGAGAGGAGGAACGGGGAATGGAGTCCATCTATTGGGGATGTCTAATCGGAGGAGCCATATTTGCGATCGTCAGCTTGGTGCTGGGTGATTTGATTGACGGATTGCTGGATGGAGCCTTTGAACTGCCAGGCATTGATTTTCTCAAACCTGTTGTACTTGCTGGTTCCATCACAGCCTTTGGCGGAGCTGGTATCATGTTGACACGTTATAGCTCGGTAAGTGCCATTGCGGGTCTTATCTTATCCCTGCTTATAGGTATTGCTGCTGCCATGCTGGTATTCTTTGCTTATATCAAGCCGATGCGGAATAGTGAGGTTTCCATTGCATTTTCCATGAAGGAACTATCCGGGAAAATTGGAGAAATTACGATTCCAGTACCTGAAAGGGGTTTCGGTGAGGTCATGATCCGTGTTGCTTCCGGTAACACGATTCATACGGCATCCAGCTTCGAACATCGCCCTATTGCGGCGGGAGTACGCGTTGTGGTGGTGGACGTAACTGAAGGTGTGCTTCGTGTGGCGGAATGGGATGAGGATGTACTTAAAGACGTTTGAGTAGAACGAGAGAATTGTTTTGTCATCATTGTAATAAGGGGAGAGATGTGAATGGATAATTTGAATATGGATGTTTTGTTGATTCCTGCAATTGTTGTAGGTGTCATTCTGGTTCTTGGTTTGGCCTTCTGGGCGAGATATAAGACGGTTGGACCCGATGAAGCGATGATCGTTACGGGTTCATTCCTGGGGAATAAAAATATTTCCGAAGATGAGTCCGGTCGCAAAATTAAAATTGTACGCGGCGGTGGTGCCTTCATCTGGCCTGTGTTCCAGCAGTCCGAATTTATCTCATTGCTGTCTCACAAGCTGGACGTATCCACGCCTGAAGTGTATACGGAACAAGGCGTTCCGGTAATTGCAGACGGTGTAGCCATTATCAAAGTTGGTAGTGCTGTGGAAGATGTAGCCACAGCAGCTGAACAATTCATCGGTAAACCCGTCGATGCCTTAAGAGGCGAAGCACAGGAAGTTCTGGAAGGGCATTTGCGGGCCATTCTCGGAACGATGACTGTAGAAGAAGTTTATCGAAATCGGGATCGGTTCGCACAAGAGGTTCAGGGTGTGGCTGCACGGGATCTGAAGAAGATGGGTCTGCAGATCGTATCCTTTACCATCAAGGATGTTCGTGACAAACAAGGATATCTGGACGCGCTCGGTAAGCCGAGAATTGCTGCCGTGAAACGGGATGCCGAAATTGCGGAAGCCGAAGCGATGAGAGATGCGCGTATTCAAAAAGCGAATGCAGAAGAGCAAGGGCAAAAGGCGGAATTGCTCCGCGATACCAATATCGCTGAAGCAGCCAAAGAGAAGGAATTGAAAGTGGCAGCGTTTAAGCGCGATCAGGATACGGCTAAGGCCGAAGCGGACCAAGCGTATCATATCCAAGAAGCACGTGCGAAACAGACGGTTGTTGAAGAACAAATGAAAGTTGAACTCGTTCGTAAAGAACGTGAGATTGATCTGAAGGAAAAAGAAATCACCGTACGCGAGAAGCAGTATGACGCCGAAGTGAAGAAAAAAGCCGAAGCCGATCGTTATGCTGTCGAGCAGGCGGCCGAAGCGGACAAAGCAAAAAGAATGCGCGAAGCCGATGCAGTGCAGTACTCCATCGAGACCCAAGCCAAGGCAACGGCAGAACAAAAACGGCTTGAAGGTCAGGCGGTGGCAGATGCAGAACGGGCCAAAGGTACTGCTGATGCAGAAGTCATTCGTTTGCGCGGTCTGGCCGAAGCGGAAGCGAAGGAAAAATTGGCGGAAGCGTTCCAGAAGTTTGGCGAAGCTGCAGTACTCGATATCATCGTCAAGATGCTGCCTGAACTTGCAGGTAAAATTGCTGAGCCGATCTCATCCATTGATAAATTGACGGTCGTAGATACAGGTAAGGGTGAGGGTGCAGCACGTGTAAGTAACTATGTGACCGAACTGATGTCTACAGCTCCTGAGATGCTGAAAAGCGTATCAGGCATTGATGTAGAGCAGTTAATTAAAGGTTTGACCAAGTCCAAAACACCAGCACCTGTTGCTGTTCAGCAAAGCGAGACACCAACAACTCCATCTGTGATTGACAAGATTGTGGAAAGAACTGGGGCAGAGGATTAGGACGAGGTGTGAACGATGCGTGAAGCTCTATTGACCTTAACGTGATTTTTTGTTACTTTTTAAGCGAGACGTTCGGCGCGGTTTGCCCGCACCGGACGTCTTTTCGTTCATTACGAGGATGTGACGAATCACATTCCAGATGGTATGAAAAAAGAGGTGCAAACATTGAGCAGCCTGCATGTAAACAAAGCCTTAAATAATAATGTAATTATTGCACAGCATCCTGAGCATGGAGAAGTCGTTGTCATCGGTAAAGGCATTGGCTTCAACCGGAAAACCGGTGACATCATTCCCTTGATGGCTGTGGAGAAAATGTTTATTTTGAAAAACCAGCAGGAACAAGAGCAGTACAAACAGCTTCTTCCGCAAGTGGATGAGGCATTGATCGAGATTATTAACGAATGCATTACGTATATTGCAGAGCGTACGGATGTTCCGCTTAATGAACATATTCATATTGCATTGACTGATCATATTTCTTTTGCACTTAAGCGCAAAGAACAGGGCATTGTCATCCAGAATCCGTTTCTATATGAAACACGTGAGATCTATCCAGAAGAATATCGGATGGGAGAATACGCTGTTCGCCTCATTAAGGAGAAGCTCGGTGTCGACTTGGGCATGGACGAAATTGGATTTATAGCGCTGCATATCTACAGTGCCATGACCAACCAAAACATATCCCAAGTACGCGAACATTCACAGCTCATTACCGACTTGGTAGGAATCGTCTCGGATCAGTTGGAATATTCGTTTGAAACGGAGTCGCTGGACTATTCGCGCCTGCTTACGCATCTTCGCTTTGCATTGGAACGTGTGCGTCGAGGGGACAAGGTGGAAGAACTTCATAAGCTCGATTCCTTGCTCAAGTTGGAGTATCCCGAAATGTACTCGCTTGCATGGAAGCTGACCAAAGTCATGGAGAAAAGGTTGAATCTTCCTGTCTATCCTGCAGAAGTGGGTTATCTGACAATTCATCTTCAACGGCTGTATCAAAGGAAAGAAGAAGAGAACAAGTGAAAATTTTCCACGTATGGAATGGCGTCCTGAGAAATTTAGTGTAAAGGCTTGCACTGTTTTTGAAGTGATGCTACAATGGTGTCCGTAATCAAGCAACTGAAAAAAACATAAGCGACGTGTTACTGACTCGATCAGGCATGAGTTTCTAGAGTGTGATTGTTCTTACCTTATACAGGGTATGCTATACCCGAAGGTTGGTACAATTCGCTTTATTAGCTTATGCCTTTTTTGATTTCCCTTGCTTGCATCACGACATACAGATCTAAACGAAAGGGTGAATACGACGCGATGTTTAAAAAGCTTTTTGGCGTCTTGCAAAGAGTAGGTAAAGCTCTTATGCTTCCTGTAGCCATTCTACCAGCAGCGGGCTTGTTGCTCGGAATCGGTAACATGCTGGTGAATCCGGACTTTTTGCAATATGTAACGGCACTGGATACCCCATGGGTAAACTCAATTGCAACAATCATGATGAACGCAGGTCAGATCGTATTTGACAATCTGGCATTGCTCTTTGCAGTAGGTGTAGCCGTTGGGCTGGCCGGTGGCGAAGGTGTGGCAGGTCTTGCCGCCATCATTGGTTATCTGGTGATGAATGTCACTTTGGGTACAGCCGTTGGTGTAACGCCGGCAATGATCGGCGAAGTACCAGGTTATGCCAGCATTTTGGGTATTCCTACACTGAGTACAGGTGTGTTCGGAGGTATCATCATTGGTATAGCCGCAGCACTGTGTTACAATCGGTTCTTCAAAATCGAACTGCCGTCTTACCTTGGATTCTTTGCAGGTAAACGTTTTGTTCCGATTATCACGTCGGTTGTTTCCCTCTTGCTCGGGTTACTGCTGGTGGTTATCTGGCCACCGATTCAAAATGGACTGAATGCTGTATCTCATTTCATGGTAGATACGAGTCCGACGCTCTCCGCATTCATTTTCGGAGTTGTGGAACGGTCCCTTATTCCGTTTGGACTCCACCACATTTTCTACTCTCCATTCTGGTTTGAATTCGGTGAGTATGTGAACAAGGCTGGAGACGTTATTCGTGGGGACCAGCAGATCTTCTTCAACCAATTGCGTGATGGTGTGAACCTCACGGCGGGAACCTTCCAAGTGGGTAAATTCCCGTTCATGATGTTCGGTTTGCCGGCTGCGGCACTTGCGATGTACCATGAAGCAAGACCGGAGCACAAAAAGTATGTTGCAGGGATCATGGGTTCAGCTGCGCTGACCTCGTTCCTTACCGGGATTACAGAGCCACTTGAATTCTCGTTCCTGTTTGTGGCACCAGTCCTGTTTGCAGTACACTGTATCTTCGCAGGTTTGTCTTTCATGACAATGCAAATTCTGGGTGTCAAAATCGGGATGACGTTCTCCGGTGGATTCATTGACTTCCTGATTTTCGGGATCATCCCGAACCGCACACCATGGTGGGATGTTATTATCGTCGGTTTGATTCTTGCCGTGATCTACTACTTCGGATTCCGAATGATCATTCGCAAGTTCAACCTCAAAACACCAGGTCGCGAAGATGCAACACCTGAAACAAATTCGGGTGGAGGATCAGGTTCAACAGACGATCTGCCACACAATATTCTGGAAGCCTTCGGTGGACAGCAGAATATCAAACACCTGGATGCATGTATCACTCGTTTGCGGATCGAAGTAAATGAGAAATCCAATGTAAATAAAGATCGTTTGAAACAATTAGGTGCATCTGGCGTGCTTGAAGTGGGTAATAATGTACAGGCCATTTTCGGTACACGTTCAGATACAATCAAGTCCCAAATGCAGGACATCATTGCAGGACGCACCCCGGCACCAGCACCAGCTGCTGATGTTAAACCTGCCCCTGAAGAGGAGAAGGCAGCGGGAGCAGAAGGCGAACGCATTATTGCCGAAGATATCGTCATGCCGGTTAACGGTGAATTGATGGATATCACTAACGTGCCTGATCCGGTCTTTGCCGAGAAAATGACAGGTGACGGTTTCGCTGTGCTGCCGCATGATGGCAAGATTACTTCGCCTGTATACGGTAAAGTGTTTAATGTATTCCCTAGCAAACATGCTGTCGGCATCATGTCTGACGGCGGCAAGGAAGTACTGGTTCATATAGGTGTCAACACGGTGAAATTGAAAGGTCAAGGTTTCAACGTGCTTGTGCAGGAAGGTGACCTGGTATCGGCGGGTCAACCGATTATGGAAGTGGATTTGGAGTATGTGAAAGCTAACGCTCCATCCATCATCTCTCCAGTGATTTTCACCAACTTGCCTGAAGGCTCCACAGTGACCCTGAAGAAGAGTGGAGTACTGAAAATTGGCGATCAGCCAATCATTGAGATAAAATAAGAAGTGTTCCGACAATGGCAAGCAAGTGTAAATATATGCAATGCCTAAAATAAACTACTTGAAAGTGAGATGATTGTAATGCAACAAACATTCAGAATTACAGACGAAGATGGTATCCACGCACGTCCGGCGACAGCCTTGGTTAATACAGCTAACAAATTCAAAGGTGCAGAATCCTTTGCAGAAGCTAACGGTAAAAAAGTAACCCTGAAATCCATCCTGGGCGTTCTGTCCCTCGGTCTGGAACAAGGCGACACCATCAGCATCATCGTTGAAGGCGAAGGCGAAGCTGAAGCTCTTCAAGCTCTGACTGACGTTATGGTTAACGAAGGGCTGGGCGAAATTAATGCTTAATGTTTCCGGGATCGCGGCTTCGGCGGGTATTGCTATCGCCAAGGCGTTTATCTTGGAGCATCCTGATTACTCTGTAGAAAAACGCCAAATCAACGACGTTGACGCAGAGATCGCAAAACTCGACTCAGCACTGGGCAAGTCCCAGTCTGAGCTTGAGGCGATCAAAGAGCGTACTTTACAAGAGCTTGGCGAGAAGAAAGCTGAAATCTTTGCTTCCCATTTGCTCATTCTGAATGACCCGGAACTGATTGATCCGGTAAAAGCAAAAATTGCTGATGAAAAAGTGAATGCAGAATTTGCACTCAACGAAACGGCATCGCAATTTATCTCCATGTTCGAAAACATGAAGAGTGCTTACCTGCAGGAACGTGCTGCAGATATGCGTGACGTAACCAAACGTGTGCTGAATCACTTGCTTGGTATCGACTTCATGAGTCCGGCTGAGATCAGCGAGGAAGTGATTGTGCTGGCGGAGGATCTGACGCCTTCCGATACAGCTCAATTGAACCGTCAATATGTTAAAGGTTTTGCAACCAACATTGGTGGACGTACTTCCCACTCTGCAATCATGGCTCGTTCTCTTGAAATCCCGGCTGTTGTGGGAACCAAAGACATTCTGGCTCAAGCTAAACAAGGCGATATGATTATCGTTGATGGCTTGGACGGTCATGTTCTGGTTAACCCAACAGATGAAGTTATTGCGGAGTATCGTTCCAAACAGGAACAATATGATGCACAACGTGCCGAGTGGAGAAAACTGCGTGACGAACCAACGGTAACGGTGGATAACGTTCATGTGGAACTGGCAGCTAACATTGGTACGCCGAATGACGTTACTGGTGTTCTGGAGAACGGTGGAGAGGCTGTAGGCTTGTACCGTACCGAGTTCTTGTACATGGGCAGAGACAAACTTCCTTCCGAGGATATTCAGTACAATGCTTACAAAGCTGTACTTGAAAAAATGGAAGGCAAGCCTGTCGTTGTTCGTACACTCGATATCGGTGGAGACAAAGAGCTTCCATATCTGGATCTGCCAAAAGAAATGAATCCATTCCTTGGTTTCCGTGCAGTTCGTCTGTGTCTGGACCGTCTGGATATTTTCCGTACACAATTGCGTGCATTGCTGCGTGCAAGCGTACATGGCAACCTGCGTGTCATGTTCCCAATGATCGCAACACTGGGTGAATTCCGTGAAGCGAAAGCGGTCCTGCTCGAAGAGAAGGAAAAGCTGGTAGCTGAAGGGATTGCTGTTTCCGACAGCATCCAACTGGGTATCATGGTCGAGATTCCTTCGACTGCTGTGCTTGCGGATCAATTTGCCAAAGAAGTTGATTTCTTCAGTATCGGAACGAACGATCTGATTCAATACACGATGGCAGCTGACCGTATGAACGAGCGTGTATCCTATCTGTACCAACCATACAACCCTGCTATTCTGCGTCTGGTGAAAATGGTCATCGATGCAGCACATCGCGAAGGTAAATGGGTTGGCATGTGTGGAGAGATGGCGGGAGACGAAACAGCAATTCCATTGCTGCTTGGTCTCGGACTGGATGAGTTCAGCATGAGCGCAACATCCATCCTGCCAGCTCGTAGCCAGATCACCAAGCTGTCCCGTGCGGACATGCAGGAACTGGCTGCCAAAGCTCTGGATATGCAAACTGCTGAGCAAGTGGTTGAATTGGTTCAAAGCATCAAAGCGTAATTTTGCGAGGGTTTTCCTCCGGATTTTAAGGTCTTTTCTTTTTCCGATGAATGGGCTGCAGAAATGCAGCGATATTGCCGGTATCTGCGAACAGCGGATGCCGGCTTTTTTTGCGGGTTGATGGGGGATCGTGTGAAATGAAAGAAGAGACCTTTCGCGTGAAGGCTGCAGGAACATAAGTAAATAAAAGAAGCTCCTGCTGACGTTTAAACATCAGCAGGAGCTTTTGATTTGAGCTAATGATTATTCCTTAACTGCACGCACAGTTCAATACAGGTTTACGTGCTGCTGTGGTCTCATCCAGACGGGTAACCGGGGTGCCGTATGGGGCATTGAGAACCAGTTCAGGTGTCTCTTCTGCTTCCTTGGCAATGCGAATCATCGTATCGATAAAGCCATCCAGCGTTTCTTTGCTCTCCGTTTCCGTTGGTTCAATCATGATACATTCCTCTACGTTGAGCGGGAAGTAGACGGTTGGCGGATGATACCCGAAATCAAGCAGTCGTTTGGCTACATCCAATGTTCTTACACCATATTGCTTCAGGCCCCGGCCAGACATGACAAATTCATGCTTACATACGCCTGGGTACGGAATTTCGTAATAAGGGGCAAGCCGTGCCATCATATAGTTTGCATTGAGTACGGCACATTCGGATACCCGGCGCAAGCCTTCAGGTCCATACGTACGAATGTAAGCATAGGCGCGCACCAAGATACCGAAGTTTCCGTAATACGCTTTGACCCGACCGATCGATTGATCTCCTTCGCGATCCAGCGCGTATTGTCCCTGTTCGTTCTTGATCACCATCGGTTTCGGCAGGAACGGAATCAGGCGATTTTTTACGCCGACGGGTCCGGCACCAGGGCCACCTCCGCCATGCGGAGTACTCATCGTTTTGTGCAAGTTCAGATGCACGACATCGAAGCCCATGTCACCAGGACGGGTAATACCCATAATGGCATTGGAGTTGGCTCCGTCATAATAGAGAAGGCCGCCGGCTTGATGCACGATGGAGGCAATCTCCTGAATGTCCTTTTCAAACAATCCCAGGGTATTTGGGTTGGTCAGCATCAAGGCTGCGGTATCCGAACCTACGGCTGCACGCAGTGCATCCAGATCGACCAGACCGTCCGCACGGGATGGAATGGTTATTGTCTCGAAGCCAGCCACGGTTGCACTGGCCGGGTTGGTGCCGTGTGAAGAATCCGGGACGATGACTTTGGTCCGCTGTTCACCACGACTTTCGTGATAGGCGCGAATCATCATGAGGCCGGTCCATTCACCATGTGCACCAGCAGCTGGTTGCAGGGTCACCGCGTCCATGCCAGTCAGACCTGCAAGGTCGTTTTGCAACGTATACAGAAGTTCAAGTGCACCTTGAATACTGGATTCAGGCTGATACGGATGAATCTTGGCAAATCCATTGTAGCGAGCTACATCTTCGTTAATCTTCGGATTGTACTTCATTGTACAAGAGCCGAGTGGATAGAATCCGTTATCTACCCCGAAGTTCCGGCGGGAAAGGGCAGTATAGTGACGAATGACATCCACTTCAAATACCTCAGGCAGTGCAGCTGCTTCCGAACGCAGCATTTCCCGGGGAATCAAGCTCGCGGGATCTTGACGCGGAACATCACATTCAGGCAGGGAGTAAGCGACACGCCCCGGGCTGCTCAGTTCAAAGATCAGCGACTGCTCTGGAGCAGGCGATGCTGCTTGTGTCATTTGTTGCGTGCTGGTTTCGGCTTGGGAAGGAGCTGCCGTTTCCGGCTGTCCTTGGATGGTTGTCATTTCCTGAGTCACAGCGATCCCTCCAATACACGTGCGAATTCGTCAATCTCTTCCTTGCTGCGCCGTTCCGTAACAGCGACCAGCATATGTCCGGCAAGCTCCGGGTAATCCCGTCCAAGTTCATATCCACCGATGAAACCGGCATCCAGCAGCTTCAACTGAAGGGCATCAACGTCTGTCCCTTCGGGCAGCTGGATGACAAATTCATTGAATGTGGGGGCACTAAAGGTCAGGCTGACGCCAGGAATTGCTGTCAGGGCTTGAAGAGCATAATGGCTCTTTTGCAAATTCAGGTCAGCCACATCAATCATGCCCTGTCTTCCCATAGTAGACATATACACCGAAGCGCTTAGGGCAAGCAATGCCTGATTGGAGCAAATATTGGATGTCGCCTTTTCGCGGCGGATATGCTGTTCACGTGCTTGGAGTGTCAGTACAAAACCACGTTTACCGTTGCGATCCGTTGTCTGGCCAACGATTCGGCCGGGAATTCGGCGCATATGAGCCTGGGATACAGCGAAATATCCGCATGTCGGACCACCGAGCGACGCGGAGATGCCAAGCGGCTGTGCATCACCGACAACGATGTCGGCACCCAGCTTGCCTGGAGCTTCGAGCATACCTAGCGCCAGCGGGTTTGCGCTGACCACGAGCAGACCCTTGTGCGCATGCGCGAGGTCTGCAGCCTGTTTTACATTTTCCACGGCACCGAAGAAGTTTGGGCTCTGGATCATGACAGCTGCGGTATCATCTGATACGGCGGCTTGAAGGGCATCCCAATCGGTCACCCCGTTCTGATAACCAATCTCGACAATCTCCAAATTCAGACCGTGGGCGTAAGCCTTCAACACTTGACGGGCTTCAGGATGAACGGTACGGGAGACGATCAGCTGTTTGCGGCGTGTTGCCGCTGCGGCCAGATTCCCTGCTTCGGCAAATGCGGTCGCGCCATCATACATGCTCGCATTGGCTACAGCCATGCCAGTCAGTTCACAGATATACGATTGGAATTCGAAGATCGCCTGGAGCTCACCCTGACTGATTTCGGGCTGATATGGCGTATAGGCGGTATAGAACTCGGAACGGGAAATGACGTGATTAATCACGGAAGGGATATGATGATCGTATATGCCTGCGCCCAGGAAACTGGCGTGTGTCTCAAAATTGGCATTCGCGCCGGCTTGCTTGGACATATGACGCGTCAGTGCGTATTCATCCAGTTTGGAGGAGACAGGCAGCTCGCCTTGATAACGAATCTCCTGCGGAATGTCCTGGAACAGATCTTCAATCGTGTCCACACCGATGGTTGCGAGCATGGCGCTCTGATCCTGTTCAGTCATGGGAATATAGCGGTGCTTGCTCATGCTTGCTCAGCTCCTTGGGTAGGTGTCTTTGACGTACGTGTCCGTTTATGAAAAGGGGTCTTCACAACTTCGGCTTTCAGCTTTTTGCCGCGAATCTCAATCTCGAGCGGGGTGCCGAGTGCAGCATATTGGCTGTTAATCAAGGCGAGCCCCAGATTGCGCTTCAGCGTAGGGGACTGTGTACCGGTTGTTACTTCCCCGATCTGCACGCCTTCGGCGTAGATGGGATAGTGGGGACGTGGAATCCCGCGTTCCAGTACTTCAATGCCGACGAGTTTGCGGGCAGGTCCATCATTCTTTTGCTGCAATAACGCTTCGTGTCCGATAAAAGGTCCGGCATTCAGCTTCACAAACATGCCAACGCCTGCTTCCAGCGGTGAAATGGTCGGCGATAATTCCTGTCCGTAGAGGGGCAGTTTCGCTTCGAATCGAAGGGTATCCCGTGCACCAAGTCCAGCCGGAACCAGTCCGTGGTCAGCTCCCGCCTCCATCAATCCGTTCCAGACCGCAGGGGCCTGATCTGCCTGTACGTATAGTTCGAAGCCGTCTTCTCCGGTATAACCGGTGCGGGACAGCAGCAGTTTTACACCACAGACCTCAGCATTCTGTACAAAACGGAAAGGCTCGATTACAGATACGTCGGTATCTGTAACTTTTCCGATGATGTCTGCAGCAAGCGGGCCCTGTAGAGCCAGCAGAGCTGTTTCCGCGGAGTCATTCGTCATGCTCACCCCAGGGACCATGTGTTCCTGCAGCCATGCCCAGTCCTTGTCGATATTGGAGGCATTCACGACGAGCATATAATGATGATCTTCCAGCTTGTATACGAGCAGATCGTCCACTAGGCCACCGTCCGGGTAACACATTAATGTGTATTGTGCCTGGCCGGGAACCAGTGTAGTTACGTCGTTGGTCGTCAGTTTCTGCAAAAATGCTTCGGCCTGTTCACCCTGCACCGTGAATTCACCCATGTGGGATACATCGAACAGTCCAGCCCGTTCGCGCACCGCTTCATGTTCCTTCTGAATTCCAATGAATTGCACCGGAAGCTCCCAGCCTCCAAAATCGATGCACCGTACACCTTCATATTGCTGATAAAGTGGATAAAGTGGAGTTCTAAGCAAATCGGACATCAAATCACCTCGTTATGGCCGCTACCGGGCCGAGTGTATAACATGAATGATGCATTCTTTTCTTGGATAAGTATGGTTAAGGCTGCTAATGACAGCGCCGGTTCGATCCTGAATTTCGTTTTTTTTGGGAAAAAGGAAAAGGACAGGCCAAAGAACCGGCATGCCAGAAGCACGCTGTATTCTTAGGCTCTGTCCTTGGTACCTGAGAGTTACCCCGCCAATAGGTTGCAGCAGGTTTCCCCTTGGGTGATCAAAACGCCCCTACCGGGCGAATAGATGCTCTCCAGAGTTGCGTCCCGTAAAAGTCCTTTTGCCTGAGAGATTCACCTCCCGCTTGTCGGGTGGTTTACTCCTTCGGCGTTACCGCATGCATCCAAGAGTTGGGCGTCACGGGTAATCTCTCCCTTTACATTCATCCGCGGGTGATGCACACAACGATTAACATTTACTCTCTCATTAAAACGTGAATCCCCTATCGATGTCAAGAACGATATCACAGAAATTGATAAAAAACCGAATAATATTTAGTGATCTTAACTTATTGTTCGTGTATATAAAAAGAGTGCGCTTACTATTCTAATATTACCCATTATATGTAGAGTGAGGGTGTTTGCGTTACAGGCGGTAATCATCAAAAATCAAATAATTTGTGAGGTATCTTGACATTTCAATCCAAAATATCTTACGCTATGTTCTGGGAAAAAGGTTGGCCGAAGGACGCATGCACTCATTAATGAAAAGCGAGGCGGATATCGATGAGCGAATTGAAAAGTGATTTCCTGTACAGTGAAGAGCACGAGTGGGTGCAAACCGTAGGGGAGGATACTGTACGGATCGGCATTACCGAGTTCGCGCAGCATCAGCTGGGTGACATTGTGTTTGTGGAATTGCCTGACCTTGAATCGGATGTAAAAGCAGAAGACAGCATTGGTACGATTGAATCCGTGAAGACGGTTTCGGATTTGTTTTCTCCGGTAAGCGGTTCGATTATTGCTGTGAATGAAGCACTGCAGGATGCACCTGAACTCGTCAACAGTTCGCCTTACGAAGAAGGCTGGATGATCGAGATTCGTGTTGAAGGTGATCTGACAGCAGCGTTGTCTAAACTTATGAATGCTGATGCATATCGAAAGCATACCGAGGAGTAGAATGTATTTGCACTAAATAACCTTTAATAATCCATGTTTTTTTGATAAATTGGACGGTCGTGCACGTCTTCAGAGCCTGTGTGAGCCTTGGTGCTCATGCAGGTTTTTTTGTGTTCACAAGGACAGGCTTGTTGCCATATAAGGCACTTGAACAGGATGGAATAGGGCTGAATCGCACAAGCTATATGATAGAATTCAACACCGTAAATGATATAAGTCACACACCAAAAAAGCTAAGTATATCAATGGTTAGAACCCTCTCATCACCATAAAAACGATTACATAAACACAATGTTGTCATCAATGATCATGACGAAAGTACGCTTTCATTTCGTTGAACCGGAGACCAATCTGGCTTAGGATAACAGCAGGGGAGAAATGATACCCCTTTCATAAATGATAACTACTTGATCCGAGGAGGATAATACAATGAGTAACTTGGACCAAACGTCCAATTCCAAAGGCGGTCTCCGGGTAGGCGTTCAGCGTTTTGGCCGATTCCTGAGTGGTATGGTTATGCCGAATATGGGTGCATTTATTGCCTGGGGGCTAATTACGGCCATGTTTATCAAAACAGGCTGGTTCCCTAACGAAACGATTGCAACGTTAGTAGATCCGATGATCAAATATCTGCTGCCACTGCTTATCGGTTACACTGGAGGTACGATGGTGCATGGCCAGCGTGGTGGTGTCATTGGTGCCATCATGACTATAGGGGTTATCGTCGGCAGTGACATTCCGATGTTCCTGGGTGCCATGATTGCCGGACCACTGGCTGCATGGATCATCAAAAAGTTCGATAAAGCCGTTGAAGGCAAGATCAAAGCAGGGTTCGAGATGTTGGTTAATAACTTCTCAGCCGGTATTATCGGTGGTATCCTGGCGATCATTGCACTGCTGGGTATCGGACCTGCTGTAGAAGGAATTAGCACCGTATTATCGGCTGGTGTACAGGGGCTGATGAATCTGGGATTGCTCCCACTCGTCAACCTGATCATTGAACCAGGTAAGGTATTGTTCCTGAACAATGCAATCAACCACGGCATTCTAACACCGATTGCAACAGATCAAGCAAGAGAATTGGGTCAATCCGTATTATACATGCTTGAATCGAACCCGGGTCCCGGACTTGGTATCCTGCTGGCTTACTGCTTCTTCGGTCGTGGAACAGCAAGATCTTCCGCACCGGGTGCGGTTATCATCCACTTCTTCGGGGGAATTCATGAAATTTATTTCCCTTACATTCTGATGAAACCGATTCTGATTCTTGCAGCAATCGCGGGCGGCGTGGCAGGTACAGCAACCTTCATGCTTACCGGAGCCGGACTGGTTTCAGCACCTTCACCGGGTAGTATCATTGCATATTCCCTGTTAACGCCAAAAGGTGGATATCTGCCGATGCTCGCCGGGGTGGCTGTGGCCGCTATCGTATCCTTCCTGGTTGCAGCACTGCTGCTGAAAACAGGTAAGCAAAAAGAAGAAGATCTGGAGTCTGCAGCGAATCGCATGAAAGACATGAAGAGCCAAGGCAACACAGCAAATGCTGCTATTACAGCAGATAATCGTGAAGCAGACAGAGCCGCGGATTTGGCTTCTTCCGCTGTGAAAGCAAAAACCGATGTGAAGAAAATCGTCTTCTCCTGTGATGCAGGTATGGGTTCAAGTGCCATGGGGGCTTCCATTCTTCGCAAGAAGATGAAAGCCGAAGGGATTGACGTTGCGGTAACCAACACGGCAATCAGTGATATCCCGCAGGACGCAGACGTTGTTATTACGCAGAAGACATTGACGGACCGTGCCCGCAGCGTGGCACCGAATGCAGAACATATATCCATCGACAACTTCCTAAAAAGCCCGGAATACGATGCGCTCGTTGAACGCCTGAAATAACAGGTTTGCGATCGTTTTCCCTGAGCCGGAGGCTTGAGATATGAGTATTACGAAAAGACAGCGTGAAATTGTGGAGTTCCTGTTGGAACATCCGCAGGAAGTAACCGCCGGCGACATTGCAATAGCGGTCAAAGTCAGCACACGAACCGTCCATCGGGAGCTTCAGATGATTGAGAAGTGGCTTGCACCCTTTGGCATGAAATTGGAAAAAAAATCAGGAACCGGGGTCCGCATAGACCCTGGTTCCGATGATTTGGCTTCACTGCGTGAGCAGCTGGAGCTGAACGAATATGTGGAGTTTACGCCCGAAGAGCGTAAACTCTTCATGCTTTGTATTTTGCTGGATGAGGCGGAGCCTGTAAAACTGCTTGCGCTCGCATCGGATCTGAGAGTAACGGTCTCGACCGTGAGCAATGATCTGGATGAACTGGAACCCCGGATTCGTCAAGCCGGCCTGAAGCTCGTTCGCAGGCGAGGATACGGAGTGAAGATCAATGGCAGTGAAACAGCCTATCGCGCAGCAATCGCAGGACTTGCGCTTGAATATCTGGATGAATCTGATCTGTTCGGAAGGCAGCCTGACCAGGGGATTTCCAAGGTGAACCAGAAGCTGCTGGGCATGATTGGCCATCGTGATGTACTGACGGTCGAGAATGCCTTATGGCAGCCGGATATTGACTGGCTCGAAAATATTCCCGAGCGCCAGTATACCAAATTGCTTATTCAACTGTCCGTTGCGCTGGTGCGCATTCGCAAGGGGTTTACCGTCGGGCGTATTCCTTCTTCGGATAAAAAAGCGGTTTACCCTTCTACTGGAGATCAGAGTGTGCCTGAATACATGGCTGCGAGACTATGCAGCGTGCTCTCCGATCAGCTTGGCATCTCGTTTGCCAAGGAAGAACAGAGCTATTTGCACAAATTATTAATTGAAACCGAGCAGCTTATTCACTCCACACGCTTACTGCCTGTTGACGATCTGGTATTGCTGGACATGGTTCGTTCCCTGATGGATCAGATGCAGGGGAGAACGGGTTATGCATTTCAGGAGGATCGTCTTCTGCGGGAAGGGCTGATTGCCCATATGCAGCCGGTGATGGAGCGGATTGGAGGCAGGCAAAGCATACGTAATCCACTGCTTCAGCAGATTCGCAAGGATTACGATTCGTTGTTCGGGGATGTGAAAAACGCAGTGCATGACGCATGGCCGGATACGGACGTGCCGGATGAGGAAATTGGATTCCTGGTCATGCATTTTGGCGCTTCCATCGAGCGATTGCGTGTGCTGAAGCGCGAGATTCGGGCCATTATCGTGTGCACAAGCGGAATTGGCTCATCCCGTATGCTTTCCAGCCGGTTGTCCAAAGAGATTCCGGAGATCCGGATCGTTGACAGTGCATCATGGTATGAGGCGGCTCGGATCCCCGAAGAGGATTATGACCTCATTTTATCCACAGTCGATCTGCCGATGGAACCGCATCAGTATTACAAGGTAAGTCCCTTGTTAACAGCGGAAGAAAGCGAACGTTTGCGTCTGTACATTCAAAATACGACGCTGCAGCGGGTACAAGTTAAGTATGGAGAGAGTAAAGCCAGTGGAAAGGCACCTGACCGCCATGCTGATCCAGCGGGGCTTGATGCCACACTTATTGAAATCGTTAGGATCACAGGCAAGTTTCAGGTGTTTCCACTGGATAACCGTAAGATGGGCTTCTATGAAACGGCATTTGCCATGTGCAAGGTACTGCAGGAATCCGGGGTGCTTAAGGATCCAGAGGAAATCGCCAGGCTGCTTGAAGCGCGGGAGAAGGTGGGCAGCCAGAAAATTCCCGATACATCACTCGCGCTGTTTCATACCCGCAGTGATGGCATATATAGGCCGTCCATTAGCCTGTTTCAATTATCAGAGCCGCTGCTTGTGACGACGGAGGACCAGGTTGGCATCAGCCATATCCTTCTGATGGTTGGGCCGAGGGAGCTATCCCGGGAGAGCCTGGAGGTGCTAAGCGAGATCAGCGCATTGTTACTGCAGGATGAGATGATTACACTGCTGGAAAAGGGAGTTCGGGATGATCTTATTCATTATCTGTCCCGGGAATTGGTTGGATTTTATCGAAGTAAAACCGAAATTGGAGGTTAACAAACATGAGTATACTTACAACAGATAAAGTGGTTATGAACGCAACGGCACAGGACAAATATGAGGCTATTCGCATGGCAGGACAGATTCTGAAAGACGCAGGACACATTACTGCCGATTATATCGACAAGATGCTTGAGCGCGAGGAGATCGTATCGACATATGTGGGCAATGGACTTGCCATTCCACACGGAACCAAAGAATCCAAATCGTTCATTCTGTCCACAGGCATTTCAGTGATTCAGTTCCCGCAAGGTGTAGATTTTGGGGATGAAAAAGCCTACATGGTGATCGGTATCGCTGCTCAGGGCGGTGAGCACATGGAGATTCTGACCAGCATTGCAGTCATTTGTGCTGAAGATGAGAACATGGAAGCCCTTCGTTATGCCAAAACGGCGGAAGAGATCATTACCATTCTCGAAAGTGAAATGGAACTATGAGGGCCCTACATTTCGGAGCAGGTAATATCGGACGCGGGTTCATCGGATTAATCCTGTCACGGGCAGGATATAATGTCATCTTCTCGGATGTGAACCAGGAGCTGGTTAAGGCATTACAGGAGCGTGGACAGTATACGGTCGAATTGGCCAACGAAACAAAAGATATGGAAACGGTCAAAGGGGTCAATGCCATTGATGGAAGGCAGCTGGAGACGGTTGCCCGGAACGTTGCAGAGGCAGATCTCGTTACGACCGCAGTCGGAGTGGGCATCCTGAAACATATTGCACCAGGCATCGCCAAGGGGCTTGAGGCAAGATTGAATTCAGGTTCGGTACAAAAACCACTTCACATCATTGCATGTGAGAATGCCATTGGGGCCAGCACACAGCTGAAAGAGCATGTGTATGCTCTGTTGGAAGAACCCGTTAAGGCTCTTGCTGATCAATATGTGTATTTCCCTGACTCCGCAGTAGACCGGATTGTTCCCATACAGCATCACGAAGACTCGCTGCATGTTCAGGTTGAACCTTTTTATGAGTGGGTTGTGGACCGTTCACAGATGGCGGCTGCATTCCTTCCAATTGAAGGTGTACTCTATGTGGATGACCTTGAGCCTTATATCGAGCGGAAGCTGTTTACCGTCAATACGGGACACTGCTGCGCGGCATATCTCGGTTACGTGAACGGGTATGATACGATTCAGAAGGCGATTGCAGACGATAAAGTGAAATCTCTTGTCTATAGTGCACTGCAGGAAACGGGTGAGGTTCTTGTGAAACGGTTTGGTTTCGACCCCGAAGATCATCAGAAGTATATAAAAAAAATTCTGGAGCGGTTTGTAAACCCGCATCTCACCGATGAAGTCACCCGGGTAGGGCGTTCGCCGCTGCGGAAGCTTTCGCCCAACGACCGTCTGGTTCGTCCGGCGCTACAGGCACATGACTATGGAATGGGCACGACGAACCTGGCAAGAGGCATGGCGGCCGCCTGCAAATTCGATGTACAGGATGATCCGGAGGCAGCAGAGCTTCAGGATATGATCAAACAAAAGGGCATTGCTGCAGCACTTAGTCACTACACAGCCATGGATGAGCAGCACCCTGTGCTCAAGCAGGCTGTAGAACATTATCATCAAATGTAAGAAACAACTTATATATGATTGCGTGCCGTGTTATGGTATCCCATTGCAAAACAAGAGCCTCACAGGAATTAACTGTGAGGCTCTTGTTTGTGTTCAGCCTGATCTGTATACGATTCCAGACATCGCTGACAGATGCACGATTTACGCCGCTGCTCTGCCGGAATGCGGTCAAACACACCTTCGGGAAACTCGGCATGGTTACACCAGCATTCCGAATGGGGACGGCCAGCCGCATAGGAGCAGCCATTGGCCTCCCCGCACAGTGGGCATAAGAGCACATTGGTCCCTGTCTTCTTGGTCTGTGAATTGGAACTTCCGCTCATGGCACGCCTACTTTCTCCATATCGTCATACTTCATAGTATAACAGGGCTGGCCCTATTCTTCAGGTGGCAATTCAATCGTTAGCCCTTCGACATGTTTACGTCCCATTAATTTGCGCTTCTTCCGATTCTCCTTTGTCTCCAGCACAATATCCAAATCATAGTCATCGCCTGGATACAGCTCATCTGCAGATATATGAAGTGTGAGGCGTTTCTTGTGAATTTTGACTTTCCGCCCGCGCAGCATTACCCCGATATTTCCACGGCTGTCTTCCACGTCACAGACGATTCCTGACTGGTTCAAATAGGCTGCGTATACACGATCCCCTTTTCGAAATTTTTTCGCTGGGGGAACCGACTTCGTATCTTCTACCTGCTGGGATTGGTCTCCAGATTTAGTCGATGCCGGGGAATGTACTTTCTTCTCCGCCCTCTGTGCAGCTGCGGAGTTCGGAAATGGCTCAAGGACAGAACTCTCAGTTGGTATTGGTTTCACTATCGGCATGATGGAGCTCATGCTGTTGATAGGACTTTTCGATATGCCCTGGTCCGATATGGACTGGGAACGATCAATAATGCGCTGTGGCATTCCCAGCTTCAAGGCGATGGAATATGCGTAACTTTCCCCTGCTTCACCGATACGCAACCGGTAAAGGGGCTGCAGCGTAGCCGTATCGAATTCCATCCGTGCATTTTCAAATCCTGGTGCGGCAGCAGCAAAATGCTTGATTTCCCCAAAGTGAGTGGTAGCCACTACGGTTGCTCCGCGGCTGTGCAGTTCCTCCAGCATGGCGATGGAAAGACCGACCCCTTCTCCCGGGTCTGTTCCGGAGGCCATCTCATCAATCAGCACAAGGGTAGATGCATCAGCCTGCTCCAGAATGCCGATCATGTTGCGGATATGAGCTGAAAAGGTGCTGAGTGCCTGCTCCAAACTTTGTCCGTCTCCGATATCGACAGCCACTTCATGATATACGGCCATCTCGCCGCCTTCACCCACAGGAACGAGCAGACCGGACTGCATCATCAGGGTGAGCAACCCCAATGTTTTGAGCGCTACCGTTTTCCCGCCTGTATTCGGCCCTGTAATGATAAGTGAGGAATAATCCTTCCCGATGGCAAAATCAAGCGGAATCATGGAGGTGCCCATCAGAGGATGGCGCGCCTGCTGAAGCGTAATTCGGCCCGATGTATTTACCTGGACCGTACGTCCATCCATGGTTGCCGCGTATTTCGCTTTGGCAAACAGGAAATCAAGGACACCTACCGTCTCGGTATTCAGCGCAATCTCGCGATTATAAGATTCTGCGAGCGACGTTAAATCACCCAGGATTTTCATTTCTTCTCTGGATTCCTCGGCTTGCAGTGAAGCGAGTTCCATCTGCAGTCCCACCAGTTCCGCGGGTTCAATATAAACGGTTTGCCCGCTCCCTGATTCATCCAGGACACTGCCTTTCACCTGCTTGCGGAATTCTTTCTTGATGGGTAATACTGTTCTTCCACCGCGCTGGCTGATTACGTTCTCCTGCATAATGGACCGGTGCTTGCTCACGAGAGAATCCAGCTTGCGCTTCATTCGTTCCTCGTTCACGGTCATCTTTTTCCGGATACGTGTCAGTTCCTTGCTCGCCTGATCCTGAATTCGGCCGCTGTAAATGCAGCGTTCGATCTCGCTTAACAGGGATTCCATCCGCATCATGGATGCAGCATACCGGCTTACCGTAGGAGCTGCTTCGGATTTGCCCTCCATGTATTTCATTAATTGTGCACAGCTTCGCAGAAACTGCGCAAGTTGAGTGAAGTCCCGTTCACTAAACAGATAACCGGTACCGAGCAGATCCATAATGGTCTCCATACCGTCAAGCGAAGGGATGGGAACACTGGCCCCGTAACGGATGAGAGCAGAGGCTTCTTCTGTTTCAGCGAGGCGCATCTGGATCAGCCCGGGGTCCACCATGGGTTTCATTTCTTTCGCGTAACGTTTGCCCAGATAAGAAAGGGCGCAGGAAGCGACGTTGTTTTGAATTTGATGATAGCCCAGTGTATTCATTGTGTTTTCATACATGCTTGATCTCTCCTTGGATTTTGAATTTGTAACTTCGGTGGTAACTCTGAATCTATTCCTGAAAACGCAAAAAGGGCGGAGAATGAACAAACGTCATTCTCCGCCCTTCATGTAGGGGAAAGCAGAGTCCATGATAGGTCTATACAAAAAAATCCACGCTGAACACAGCGCGGAAATAGACCCGGACAAGTACAATCCCGGAGGCGATTTATGATATCCGCTGTTCTTAACTAAGTACAGGGTTATGGCGCATCAAGAAATACACGTATGCCATAAGGCACAAGCGCACATGAAAGGCCAAACTCCTGAATATGAAACTTGATTAGTTAAGAACGCTCACCGACATCAAAATCTCTCCTTCGAATTGAGGAATATGCCTCCACTATAAACTGGAAACAGTCCCAAAGTCAATCTTAAGAATAAATAGTGGACTTGAATAAGATTGGGTTTTAAAATAACAATAGTAAATTAATCCAATGAAAGCGATATTATACAGATGGATATGTATTCCATCAGGCATTCATATATGCAGATTCTATACAAAGGAGGATGCTCACATTGCCTAAATATTTGCTGCGTTTGCTCTGTTTTACCATGATTCTCGGAGCCCTTCCAGTCATCGTTATCGGTTCCGTTTCCTATTCGATCGCTTCGCGCGACATTGAACAAAAAGTACGTGAGAGCAATCTGCAGATTCTGCATCAAACCCAAATGCGGGTAGAACAAGTTTTACGCAGCCTGCAATTGTCATCCATCCAGTATGTGAATTCTCCCTTAGTACTGCAAGCCATGAAGAAGCCGCTGGACAGCTCCGAGTTTCAGGAAATACGTGATCTCACGTCCGGGTTTAACAACCTGCAAGCGGTTACAAATATAGATCAGGCCTATCTGGTTAACCTGGATCAGGACTGGGTGGTCTCCATGAGATCATTTGGAAAGTTGGATGATTTCAGTATTCGGGACCGCATTGGCTCCTATCTCACCTATTCGAACAGTCTCTTCTGGGTGACTCAGAATGAACATTTGTCTACGGAAAGCATACCGGCTTCGGCTGGAATAGCCGAAGAGTCGCAGGAACAGATGCCCACACTCATTTCATCGAATGACGTGGTCAGTATGGTATTCAAAATTCCAATGGTGCCGACGAATGTGAGCCCAAAGGGATTTCTTGTGATTGATATCGCAGATGCGGAAATTAGCACGTTTCTGAGCCAAAATCCGAACACCGGAGATATGTATGTCCTGGACCGGGATCAGAACTTTTTTCTGAACGAGAATGGGCAAGAAGAGAAATATGCTGCCTTGAATGAGGAAATTCAGGCTAAGGTGGAAACGAGCAATCAGGCAGAAGGCTTCTTTAACGCTGAAGTGGAAGGAAACCAGGTGGCTGTAAGCTACAGAAAATCACCGCTCAATGGGTGGCTGTATGTATCAGTGGTATCTCTTGGACAGATCACTGCCCAGTCGCAGAAAATTGCTCTTGTGACCGGGGTAGCTACACTCGTCATGTTATGCGTGACCGGATTGTTTGCCATCTATGGCAGCCGCCGGATGTATTCTCCCATTTCCAGACTGCTTCAGTTTACGAAGGGGCTGGACTCACCGGTTTTGCAGACGGGCCGCCGTCAGGATGAATTTATTTATATTGAGGAACGTTTATCCACGCTGTTCAGCTCGGAAAAATCGCTGCGGGAACAGATGAAGGGACAGCATGTTCATCTGGAGGAATTTTTCATGACCAAACTGCTGACCGGCAAAATCTCGGAAGAGGATTTCAGGTATCAGGGTGAACGTTATGATTTTCCGGCAGACTGGTCGAGCCTGGGTGTGCTTACACTGCAGATCGATACGCTCGAAGGAACCAGGTACGAAGAACAGGACAGGGACCTGCTGCTGTTTGCCGTTAACAATATGGTTGGAGAGCTTCTGCCTGCGGAATTGCGCTTCACCCCGGTTATGATCGATGATGCACAAGTGACGGTTCTGGCTACAAGGCTGAATGATGAGCTGCAGCTCAAGGAGTGGATGCACACTCAGGCCGAATGGATCAGGGAACGCGTAGTGACCTATCTCAATCTGCCCGTAAGTATCGGCATAAGCCGTTCATATTTTGCCATTGGAGATACACCTAGGGCGTATCAGGAGAGCCGGGAGGCGCTGCAGGGCAGGGTGAGTCTGGGAAGCCGTATCATTTTGCATTATGAAGATATCCAGCCGCGAGGCCAGACCGAGGCAGCCTTATATACACAGCTCAGAATGATCGAGGATCAGCTTGCCTCGGCCTTGAAACAAGGGGATGAGGAAAAAACCGATGCGTATTTTACACAGTATCTGGGGCTGCTCGCCGACAAGAAACTGCATTTTAGTGAATATCCCGTAATTATGGTCCAGCTTCTGTCCCGTGTGTACCAGCTTGTGCAGGAACAGGGAGGAGATGTGGCCGAAGTGTTTGGTGAGAAGGCATCTATGGCTCATCTGCTGAAGCTCTCTACCCTTGATGAGATGACGAACTGGTTCCGTAAACGGTTATTTGTACCCGTCATTCGTTTCTGGCGGGAGCAGGAAGAATCGCAGTATATGAACATCGCCCGGCGGATGATCCGATTAATCGAGGAACGCTATGACCGTGAACTGTCATTGGAAGCCTGTGCGGAAGAGCTGAATTTCCATCCTGTTTATTTAAGCCGGGTGTTCAAGAAGGAAGCCGGTGTGAATTTCACGGAATATCTGGCAGAGTATCGAATGGAAAAAGCCAAGACCTGGCTTCAGACCACCAACCTCAAAATATCGGAAATTGCCGAGAAACTAAATTACACCAACCCCACTGCGTTTATCCGAACGTTTCGTAAAATTACGGGAACAACTCCCGGCAAGTATCGGGAACAGCAACGGTAAAACAAAGCCTGCTCTGCCTGCCATGGCGGGCAGGCTTTTTTATGTTTGTACACCCTGCTGGCCACGCTCCATCGTCCCGGGTTAAGACAGGATTATAGAGGTTAAAACGGGTGCATCTGCGCCTGAGATTTCAACGGGCGAAGTGCCCTAAACCCTTGCCTGTCAAGGAAAAACAAGAAGCTAAAACCGGACGATAGCCAGTGATTCGTTTATCCTCCACAATGAAGGCATGAGTTCAGGAATTGAACTTTTGTAATCGTTTCCAATGTGGGGAGGAAAACACTATGAAAGCCGAAACGACGGCTCGGACACGGCCCGCTGCCCGCAGTGACAAAAACCTGCTGTGGAGGGACGTTATCAAAAACCGGTGGCTCTACATCATGCTGATACCGGGAGTGCTTTACTTTGTTATTTTCAAATATATACCCATGTATGGCATTACGATGGCTTTTCAGGATTACACACCGTACAAAGGAATTTTGGGGAGTGACTGGGTAGGACTCAAGCATTTTCAGCGTTTCTTCGGGGAACCGCAGTTCTGGACCCTGTTCCGGAACACGTTTTTGCTGGCGATCTATAATCTGGTCTTCTTCTTCCCCCTGCCCATCGTGCTGGCACTGATGCTGAATGAAGTGCGCCGTGAGCGCTTCAAGCGTTTTGTACAGACGCTGGTCTATGTTCCGCACTTTGTATCATGGGTTGTGGTCGTTGGGGTGTTCTACATGCTGTTTACTACGGAGGGCGGCGCCATCAACGAATTGCTGTACAGTCTGACGGGGCAAAAGATTGCGTTCCTGCTGGAGCCAGGCTGGTTCCGTTCCATGATTGTCGGACAATCCATCTGGAAAGAGGTGGGCTGGGGCACGATTATTTTCCTCGCGGCACTTTCCGGTGTAGACACGCAGCTCTATGAAGCTGCGCGGATTGATGGAGCCAACCGCTGGCGCCAGACTTGGCATATTACGCTGCCTGCCATCCGCAGTACGATCGTGATTTTGCTCATTCTTCGTCTGGGCAACTTCCTGGATACAGGATTTGAACAGATCTTCCTGATGCTGACGCCAACCAACCGGGATGTGGGTGAGGTATTTGATACCTATGTATACACCAAAGGTCTGACGCAAGCACAGTACAGCTACAGCGCTGCTGTCGGTTTGTTCAAGTCGGTTGTTGGGCTTGCGCTTGTACTGGGTGCCAACAAGCTGGCCAAAAAATTCGGGGAGGAAGGCGTCTACTAACATGAGCAAGCAGACGTCTTCACCAGACAGGAGTGAACATTAAGATGCAACAGGATAAAACGTGGGGCAACCGAATCTTCGATATCGTCAATCATGGTTTGCTGCTGTTGATCGGAATTGTGACCGTCATTCCGTTTATCTACATTCTGGCTGTTTCGTTTACCAGCCCGCATGAGGTGGCGAAGGGAGGATTCATCCTTTTTCCCAAAGAATTCTCCCTGGCGGCCTATCGCTACATTTTCTCGACAGATACACTGATTCGCAGTCTCGGAGTCTCGATCTACATTACTGTGGTCGGTACATTGATTAACTTGTTATTCACGTCACTGATGGCGTATCCGCTATCCAGAAGATATCTGCGAGGACGGCAGCCGATTCTGCTCGGCGTATTGTTTACCATGCTGTTCAGCGGAGGCATGATTCCTACCTATTTCGTAGTTAAATCACTGCACCTGACCGATACGTTATGGTCCCTGATGCTGCCTACCGCCATCAGTGCGTTCAACCTGATCGTACTCAAGAACTTTTTCCAGGCCATTCCGGATGAACTGGAGGATGCTGCCAAAATAGACGGCTGTAATGATGTCGGCGTTCTGTTCCGTATTGTACTGCCTTTGTCGATGCCGGCAATGGCCACGTTCTCCCTGTTTTATGCAGTCGCTCACTGGAACAGCTTCTTCAACGCCGTCATCTACATCAATGACAGCGAGAAGTGGCCGGTTCAAGTATGGCTTCGTGAGATTGTCATTCTGGCTCAGAGCCGGATTGGTGACACGAGTATTGAGGAGACGGAGATTCAGCCGCTGACCATTCGCATGGCTGTCATTGTGTTCTCAACGATTCCGATCATGCTTGTGTATCCATTCCTGCAAAAGCATTTTGCCAAGGGAGTGATGCTGGGGTCTGTGAAAGGTTGAGATTGATGATGGAATGGATGGTTGCAGAATGCAGCATGTAACATGCTGCATGCGGAATCAGCAATGTATAAAAGGGGAGGTTTTCATTTGATGAGAGGAACAAAAAAGAAAGCTCTGGCTGTCCTGAGCACACTTGCACTGGTAACGGGGCTGCTGGCTGGATGTGGATCAGACGAGGGTCAGGCTGCCGAGGGCGGCGTACAGAACATCTCCATTGCGATTGCACAGGTAGGTGATGTACCGGGTAAAGGAAATGAGGTTCAGCAAAAAATCGAAGCCTTTACCAACACCAAGCTGGATATTCAGTGGATTCCCGCTTCGGCGTACAATGACAAAATTAATGTCATGATCGCTTCCAGCGATATGCCGAAGATCGTCAAAGTGCAGTACAACCCGACAGTCACAAGTGCCATGCGCAACGATGTGTTTTGGGAGATCGGTCCCCTGCTCAAGGATTATAAAAATCTGTCCGCCCAGAACGAGCGCTTCTTCAACAACATCAAGGTAGAGGGGAAAATCTATGGCGTGCCGGTGTTCTCTGATATTGCACGGGCAACGGTCATTTACCGCAAAGACTGGTTCGATAAGCTGAATCTCAAGGTACCGACCACACCGGATGAATGGTATGAAACGATCAAAACCCTGGCAACTTCCGATCCAGATGGAGATGGGCAGGATAACACATTCGGTCTGATGCTGTTCAAAAAATACAACGAAGATCAATATTCCTTCACGACGCGTCTTGGCGTAAGCTTCGGTGCGCCGAACAAGTGGAAAGTTGAGGATGATGGCAGCTTCACACCGGAGTTCATGACCCCGGAATATATGCAGGTGCTGGATCTGCTGAAACGCTTGTATGATGAGAAGCTGCTGAATCAGGACTTTGCCGTGTTTGATTCCACGGAAGCGGAGAAAAAGTATGACTCCGGCGTTGTCGGCATGCGTGTCGGCGTAGCACAGAACGGTAAGAGTCAGCAGGAGCGTCTCTCCAAGAATGACCCGGACGGGGTTGTGGACATTGCAGGTTTGCTTGGTGCGAATGGCGACCGTGTTGCGGGCCAGACAGGCAACTCCGGCATATTGGCCTTTCCTAAAGCGACAGTGAAATCCGAAGAGGAGCTGAAAAGCCTGCTGAGCTTTTTGGATAAGTTGATGGAACCGGAGATGGCCACACTGCTCATGCGTGGAATAGAAGACAAACATTACACCAAAGTGGGCGAGGATGAAGTGGAAATGAGCGACTTCGATGCGTTCCAGCGTGAGGTGAAGCCATATCGTGACAATCTGCCATACGTTGAAGGTTACAATGTGCCGAAGTTGAAGGATACCGAGCTGGGGGTAAAAGGAACGGAGCTAGCCAAAGAGCTGGCCGAACATGCAGTTCCGAATCCTGCACTTACGTTATACTCGCCAACCTACGGTGATCGCGGGGCGGATCTGGATCAGATGATTGCCGATGCGCAAACCAAATACATCATGGGCAAGATTGATGAAAATGGCTGGAAACAGGAGATTGAGAACTGGGCCAATGCGGGCGGAACCAAGATTCGCGAGGAATACGCAGAAGATTACAAAAAACAGGCTCAATAAGCGAGCGGATGCGGAGGGTATCGATGAAGGAAACCTTGCAGTTCACAGCGGTACGAATGGCAGATCAGTTCATGGAAAGTTACCGCAATCATCAGCTGTACCCCACCTGGCATTATGAGAACGGCTGCCTGCTGAAAGCGCTGGAAGAACTATATCATCGTACGGGGGAAGCCAAGTATTACGATTATATCCGGGAGCTGATGGATCAATTTATTCAGGAGGATGGCACGATACGCTCGTATAACGTCGAGGAGTACAATCTGGACCAGATTAATCAGGGGAAATCTTTATTCTTCCTAATGGCTCAAACAGGTGAAGCGAAATACCGCAAGGCAGCAGACCTGCTCATGGTTCAGCTCAAAGGGCAGCCGCGAACCAGCGAAGGCGGTTTCTGGCACAAGAAGATCTATCCTTTTCAGATGTGGCTGGATGGATTGTATATGGCAACTCCGTTCCTCGCGCAGTATGGGGCAGTAACGGGCGAAGAAAAGTGGTTTGACCGGGCGGCTCTGCAGCTGCTGCTGGTGGAGAAGCATACCCGTGATCCGCGCAGCGGTTTGCTGTATCATGGCTGGGATGAGAGCAGGGAGCAGCGCTGGAGTTCGGGCGAAACCGGCTGTTCTCCCCATGTCTGGAGCCGGGCCATGGGTTGGTACGTGATGGCCCTGGTGGATACACTGGATCATCTGCCTGTAGATCATGAACAGCGCGGCCAGATTGTCGGCATTTTTGAACGTGTGGCAAACGCACTTGTTCATGTACAGGATCAACAGACGGGGCTATGGCCTCATTTGCTGGATCAGCCGGGGCGTGAGCGCAATTATCTGGAAGCGTCGGGTACATCGATGTTTGTATATGCGCTGGCCAAAGGTGTACGCAAAGGTTACCTGAGCGGCAAGTTCAAGGAGATCGCAGAACAAGGATATCAGGGGCTGCTCCAGCACTTGCTGCAAACCGATCGTGAAGGTGTACTGTCGCTGACCCAGTGCAATGGCGGTGCAGGTCTTGGGGGAAGTCCGTATCGTGACGGGTCGTACGAATATTATGTAACCGAGTCGATCCGAATCAATGATCCGAAATCGGTTGCCCCGTTTATTCTGGCAGGTGTGGAGATGGAACTGGCTTAACGCTGGTTCTTTTCTTCAGACAGAATAATGATAGCGCATTCATTCAGGCGAGCCTAATGCTGGTAGTGACGATAATATAAAAGGGAGAGATGGTTCATGAGTCCAAAAGGTCGGGTGTCCCGTATAGGTGGATTGGTTGTCATTGGTGCAATGTCCGCCGGACTGCTTGCAGGTTGTGGAGGAGAAAAGGCTCCAGCCGCCGGGGAAGGCAAGTTTCCCATTTCCATCTCTTTGATGCAGGTTGGTGATGTGCCCGCGAAGGAAAATGGGGTGGAGCAAAAGATTGAGGAGTATACGAATACGGATGTCAATGTTCAGTGGATTCCACAGTCGGCTTTTGATGACAAGGTGAACGTCATGGTTGCTTCCGGAGAGATGCCGACCATTATGCGTGTAAACTACGTGCCGACCACGTTCAATGCTGCCAAAACGGGACTGTTCTGGGAGCTGGGGCCCTACCTGAAGGATTATAAAAATCTGTCTGCACAATCCGAGGCCTATTTTAACAATATCAAGATTGAGGGAAAAATTTACGGCATTCCGAACTTCCGCGATATCGGACGAACGGCCATTGTATACCGCAAGGATTGGTTTGACAAGTTGAAGCTGGATGTGCCAAAGACACTGGATGACTGGTATGAAGTGATGCGTTCCATGCGCAAGGATGATCCCGACGGGAATGGCAAGGAAGATACGTATGGTGCGCTGCTCTTTAAGAAGTATAACGAAGGCGTGTCTTCACCGCTGACCCGGATTGCCGTGAGCATCGGGGGTGTGAACAAGTGGGGGGTGGATGATGCGGGCAAACTGACTCCGGAATTCCTGACCACTGAATATGTGGACACCATGAAGCTGTTCAAGCGACTGTTCAGTGAAGGTCTGATCAACAGTGATTTCCCTGCGCTCGATCCTTCGGATGCGGATAAAAAAATGGACTCTGGCCTGGTCGGGATGAAGCTGAACGGCGTGGCGCAGAACGGCAAGTCATCCCAGCAGCGGCTGACGCCGAACGCTCCGGATGGGGTGATCGATGTAGCTCCGTTCCAGGGAACAGATGGTATACGCATCGCTGGGGAACCGGGGAACTATGGCATGCTGGTGATCCCGAAGGCCGCCGTCCCGGATGAGGAACAATTGAAAAAAGTGCTCACATTCCTCGATCAGCTGATGGATGAGGAGCTGAGTACGCTGCAGCTTCGCGGGCTGCTCGATGTGCATTACACCAAGACAGCCGACGGTAAAACCGAACTCAAGGACTTTGACGCTTATCAACGCGAAGTGAAGCCGTACCGTGACAATTTGTTAAGTGTTGAAGGATACAACGTGGCTGAATTGGTCGATGTTCCGATTGGCATGAAGGGCACCAAGATGGCTCGCGAGAATGAGCAGTATGCCATTCCGAATCCTGCGCTGACACTGTCATCGGCCATCTACACCGAGCGGGGTCAGGAACTGGATCAGATGATCTGGGATGCACAGACCAAGTACATTATGGGCAAGATGGACGACGCAGGCTGGGAGCAGGAAGTGGCTAACTGGCGAAAAGCCGGGGGAGACCAGCTGATCTCTGAACTGGAGGCATCCTACGCCGAACTGAACGGGAAATAGAGCAACCGCAGAGCATACGTGTGCCCCAAGAAGCTATGTTTTACGTGAATGGACGTGAAGCATGGCTTCTTTTTCTAATACAGGATTATGGTTGGGCAGCGGAACGGGTATACAAGAAAGGAACATTCTTTTTCACATCCATTTATACTCAAGCGAGAGGGGAAAGACATCATGATTGAAGAACATGACAAGCAAGACATAGCAGGAAATGATACATACGAGGGAAAAGATCTGGGGGTAACGATCGGCGCTCAATTCTGCCAATTCAAAGTATGGGCGCCAGATGCCGTTCAGATGCACGTGCTGCTCTACCCGGCATCTACTGCTGAGCTTCCAGGAGGACAGGGAGGAACCGGGGAACAACGTGCCGAGCCAAAGGAATTCCTAATGGAACGACAGCAGCAGGGCATCTGGCTGTTGAAGCTGGATGGAGAATGGAATGGGTATCGGTATATGTACCGGGCCACCTTCAAGGGAGGACGACAGGAGACAGCGGTGGATCCTTATGCAAGGGCAGTTACCATGAATGGTGAAATGGGCGTTATTATCAGGCTGGAAGAGACTGATCCCCAAGGATGGAGCCAGGATGTTCGTCCAGAGCTGAAGAGTCCGGTGGATGCCGTATTGTACGAGCTGCATGTGCGGGATTTTTCAATTCACCCATCATCAGGCATGGTGAACAAAGGCAAGTATTTGGCTTTTACGGAAACAGGACTGCGCGATTCCGAGGGCAATACACTGGGGATTGATCATTTGGCCGAGCTTGGGATTACCCATGTGCACCTGCTGCCCGTATTTGATTTTGCCACCGTGGATGAATCCAAGGCTGGAGACCGTGCTTACGGTGATTCCGAGGATTCCAGCTATAATTGGGGGTATGATCCGCTGCATTACAACGTTCCCGAAGGCTCTTATGCCACTCGTGCAGATGAGCCTGGTACACGCATCCGTGAGCTCAAGGCTCTGGTGCTAGCCCTTCATCAGAGAGGTATCGGAGTAATTATGGATGTGGTGTATAACCATACGTTTAATACGGCAGACAGTTCGTTTGAGAAGCTGGTACCGGGGTATTACTATCGTCAGAATGCGGATGGCACATACAGCAACGGATCCGGGACTGGGAATGAGGTAGCCACAGAACGTCCGATGGTACGCAAGTTTATCCTGGAATCGGTGCGTTACTGGGCAGAGGAATTCCATATTGATGGGTTTCGGTTTGACCTGATGGGGTTGATTGATACGACAACCATGCGGGAACTGGCTGCGGAACTGCATGAACATGTTTCTCCATCCATCCTATTGTACGGTGAGCCATGGGCGGCCTCGGACTCCCCACTAGGAGAGCGAATGACCCTCAAGGGAGATCAGAAAAGAGACGGGCTAGCTGTATTCAACGATAATTATCGTGGAGCGATCAAAGGGGACAGTGATGGAGCAGAGAAAGGATTCGCGACAGGTGCGGAGGGAAAGGAAGAGGATATCTGGACGGGTGTAAGGGGAGCGATTACCGATTTTACGGCCAGTCCATCCGAGACGGTGAATTACGTAACGGTTCATGATAATCTGAATCTGTGGGACAAGGTTGTGCATACACAAGAACTGGAAGAACAGCTTGGGTTTATCTCCTATGATGATGAGGGTCACATTCGTGGATATGACAGTGTAGAGCAGGCAGTACAGCATGCGAATCCGTATATGCAGATTGATCCGAATCATGTGCTGGAGAATGAAACGGTTCGGCGCTGCTTGCTTGCGAATGGCATTGTGCTGACATCCCAAGGGATTCCGCTGCTTGCGGCGGGGGATGAGTTTTTGCGCAGTAAATATGGCGATGCTAACAGTCACGAGAGTGGTGATGCCGTCAATGCGATTCGTTGGGAGCAAAAGCAGCGGTTCAAGCCGGTATTCGATTACTACCGTGGACTGATTCGTCTTCGCCGTGAACATGCCGCCTTCCGTTTCAGAACCCGGGACGACATTAATCAACATGTATCTCTGTTAAAAAAAGATAAAAGCCTGCTTGCCTATGAGCTATCAGGCACGGCTGCCGGGGATTCCTGGGATCGGATTATTGTGATCTACAACGCGGCAAAGGAAAGCCGAATCCTCCCTATTCCTTCCGGAATGTGGAATATTGTTGTAGAGCAGGGACAAGCAGGTCTTGAACCACTGCGCACCGTCAACGATGGGCAGGTCAGCGTACCGGCGATATCCCTGATGGTCATGTATGCCAATAATTAAATTTTTTCGTATGGTAGTAAAGCACCCTTCTTCTCTGCGAAGAAAAGGGTGCTTTGTTTTTTTGATCAGACAGGTACAAATGCTGTCAATCTGCGGCGCTTGTTTACATATGCTGTATTTTGAAAGCGATTGCTGCAAGGGTTTGACCAAAATCCAGCGAGTGACTTCATGAAAGCCTCTGTTCAACCGATATGTTGAGTACAGACAACCCCGGGTTGACAAATGACGTCCCACTCCGTACCATCGGGACAACACGAAATCAATGGATATAAAGGCGGTGGGAACGATGCCGGAATGGACATCTTTTCGTTACGAAGGCAACGATCTTGGCTTAACATATACTCGTGCTTCCAGTACTTTCAAGCTGTGGGCCCCAACGGCCCAGCAGGTTTCTATATTGGTTTTTGAAAATGAGGGCAGCTACAATGCAAGAGGATGGGTAACAGAACATGATGGTGGGCAGGCAAGTGACATGACTCGTGATGAAGACGGTATATGGAGCGTGAAGCTGGCAGGCGATTGGGCCGGATTTTATTACATGTATCGCATTACCCACGATGATCAACGCATAGAAGTCGTGGTAGATCCTTATGCCCGCGCCGTGTCGCCCAATGGTCAGCGGACGGCCATTATTGATCTCGATACAACGCATCCACCGGATTGGGAGCTGGACGTGAAGCCTGTTTTTCAGCGGCCGGTGGACGCCGTCATTTATGAATTGCATGTGCGTGATTTTTCCTCTGATCCCCATGCACACATTCCGTATAAAGGGAAATTTCTGGCCTTCACCGCTTCGGGACTGACCGACAGGGCAGGTCATCGTATCGGGGTGGATCATCTTGCCGAACTTGGGATTACCCATGTGCATCTTCTGCCTGTGGCGGATTACCAGACGGTAAATGAACTGGAATCTGCTGAAGAAGGCACAACGTTCAGAGCACCTTATAACTGGGGTTATGATCCACAGCACTATAACGTCCCGGAAGGCTCCTATGCGACGGATCCGCGGGATCCGGCCGTGCGAATTCGTGAGTTCAAAGCCTTGGTGCAGTCTCTGCATCGCCAGGGTATACGTATCGTGCTTGATGTGGTCTACAATCATACGTATGGTGTGGACGAAGGTCCATTTGAACGAATTGTACCCGGTTATTTTTACCGCTATCGGACAGACGGCACACTGAGTAATGGATCGGGTGTAGGTAATGAACTGGCTACAGAGCGCCCAATGGTGCGAAAATATATTATAGACTCTCTCCTGTACTGGGCTGAGGAATATCATGTAGATGGTTTCCGTTTCGATCTCATGGGCCTGATTGACACGGATACGATGAATGAATTGACCCGTGAGCTGCGAGAGCAGATTGATCCTGCCATGCTAATTTATGGGGAGCCGTGGACAGGCGGAGACTCACCACTGGATCGCAAAACCCTGAAAGGTACTCAGCGGGGGCAGGGATTTGCCGTATTCAATGATCATTTCCGCAGTGCGATCAAAGGGGACAGCGATGGGAGCGGGAAAGGGTATGTAACCGGAGCAGATGGCCTGGAGCATGAACTGCTTAAGGGAATTTCCGGAGCTATCGATGACTTTACATCCTCACCTGTGGAGACCGTCAATTATGTCACGGCACATGACAACCTGAACCTGTGGGACAAAATCGCAACCACAATGAATCTCAGACATGAATTGGGTTTCCCAGCATGGAGAGACGGCCAACCGGTGGAGGGAGGGAGTGCAGAATCGGCGGTAAAGGCAGCAAATCCCTATCGGTATGTGGATGCTGATGATGTGCTTAACCATGAGATGGTTCGCCGCTCGCTGCTAGCCTCCGGAATATTGCTAACCTCTCAGGGGATACCTTTTCTGCATGCAGGGGATGAGCTCCTACGATCAAAAGCGGGAGATCACAACAGTTACCGCAGCGGAGATGCGGTTAACGCCATTCAGTGGGCGAACAAATTCCGTTTCAGACCTGTCTTTGACTATTACCGGGGGTTAATACATCTGCGCCGTACTCATCCTGCCTTTCGTATGATCAGCGCAGACCAGATCCGGAATCACCTTCGCATTCTACGTGCTGACGGTAATGTCGTCATATTCATGCTTCAGGATGGAGCCAATCAGGATACCTGGAATCGGATCATCGTGGCCTATAATGCGACAGCGTACCAGCAGCAGATTCATTTGCCGGAAGGTGACTGGCATGTGGTCGTTAACGATCATCAGGCAGGTACAGACTCGATTGGGACGGTTAGCGGCATTGCTCCTATAGAACGCTGGTCGTTAATGGTACTGTATGATTTCGAACATGTGGGCGGAACAGAACCGGCTACCATTGAGATTAATACTCCACGGCAGGTGTATAGCCCAGGTGAAACGGCAGGGCTGCGGGCGATTGTGCGTGACCGTCTCGGTAATGTAGTAGAGAATTGCGAAGTCCTGTGGCATTCTTCGGAGCCGCAGCGGATTCAGATTGACCCGGATGGAACGATCCATGCCAAAGAGACAGGTGAAGCAGCGATAACGGTTCAATGTGGTCATATCGTTGCTACAAGTCTCTTGCAGGTGGAGCATCGTCATGCCGAACGAATTGAGCTTGTCGGTGAAACGTTTCTGTATACGACACGAATCAGTCGTTTCCGTGCATTGGTGCTGGATCAATTTGGGCAGCCGCTTCAAGGGACTGCCATACGCTGGCATTCCTCGAACTCGGATATTGCAACGGTCAGTACGGCTGGAATCGTTCGTGCCTTATCCCCAGGGACAGCGCAAATTACAGCCATGGCTGGCAGTATACAGTCTACGACAACAATCAAAGTCCACAAGCACGTCTCACGTCTGGTTACGCTTCGTTATGAACGGGAGGATCAACAGTACGAGGGATGGGATGTTTGGGTATGGGGCACAGGAATGGCAGATGGAGCGGTACCCCTTGAACGAGTGGGCAATGCCGCAGAGGCCCGTATTCGTGTAGCTCCAGGCCTGCATCATCTGGGGCTGATTATTCGGCTGAATGAGTGGCAGGCCAAGGATACCTGTGGAGACCGATATGTAGATATTGTGCCAGAAGACGGGGATGTGCAGATTGTTGTGCAGAGCGGTACAGACCAAATGCAGGTTATACGCGAGAGTGATGAAGAGGAGAACCGTACAAGTGCTTGAATCCTCTTGTTAGATTCGTATAGTAGGGTTAGATCAACCTAGAAGCAGCAGGCAGTCGGAGGGTCTTTCCGGCTGTCTTTTTTTGGTGCGCAGAGCTTGGATTTTGATTGGAAAAAGGGATGAATTGTACAGGCCAATGTTTGAGAAACACGTTCATTGGGGTATATATAGATATGGCCCCAGATTTGGCCGCAGAAAAAAAGACCCATTTGGTCTATGAGAGAAGCCGAATGCTTCCCAACACCAAACAAAGTAGGGATCCCTTGAAGGAGGATGTTCAATCATGAAATCCAACGGAAAAATGGCTCAACTTACTGCAACTCCACGAACTGAAAAGAAAGGTGCGGCATTGCGCCTGTTAAGACAAGGCGGACGTGTTCCGGCTGTCGTTTATGGTCCAGAATTTGAAGGGGCCTCCATACATGTGGATGAAAAAGAGATGCTCAAAGTCGCTCGTACAGGTCGTTCCGAGATGTTCAACCTCAATCTGGAGGGTGGCAAAACCGTTCCTGTGCTGATTAAGGATCAGCAGGAGCGCAATGGACGTCTGCTGCACGTGGACTTCTTGCAAATATCCAAAAATAAACCGATCAGCGTAAGTGTACCGATCGATTTCCAAGGTACGGCTGCCGGTTCCAAAGCCGGTGGTGTGTTCCAGACGCAGGAAACCGAATTGGAAGTCGAAGGACTTCCAGCCGACCTGCCGACTTCCATTGAGGTGGATGTCAGCGGGCTGGACATTGGTGATCGCCTGACAGCGGAAGATATTAAACTGGATAAGGGCTTGACACTGATTACGTCACCCGATTCCATTATCGCATCCGTTATGCCACCTCAAGCGGCTGAGGAAGAGAAGGCAGCTTCTGCTGATGAGGCAGAACCTGTGGCTGCAGAGGAAGAGAAGGCAGCAGAGGAATAATAGGGGCTTGGGAGTTCGGCTCCCCTACCCCAGACGAAGCCCGGTCATGATGACCGGGCTTTTTTTGCAATCGTAGAGTTGGTTATAATAGGATACACTGATCTGAAGCGGATCACGTCATTTTCGCAAACAGGTCAGTATAAGTTCTTAGGAAAGTAGGCAAGTTCATGTTTGATCCAACCGTGTATGACAATCTCAAGGTCGGTATTGAGAACTATCTGTATGATCTCGACAATCTAGATGAGGTCATTCACATATCCAACCGCAAAGACATCCTGGAGATGGCGAGCATGTCCAGAGAGTTCGTGCTGCAGTTCGTTCTAAGGGAGCATTCTGAGGTCAAAGGGGAAATTATACTCCGAAGCTCTCTAGAAGCGCTGGCGGCCGAAATATTGGAGTCACCTGGCAGCCAGCCGGGATGCCGGCTTGAGCTTCGGTTTAGCCAGGAGACTCCTGAGCCAGACAGGCTATGTCCCGCAATTCGCTCCATCATACAAGTGAGCTGGCCAGATCAGCGCTTGGTACAGGACATTCACTTTGTGTATGGAGAGGAACCCATCAGGTATAACGTTTCAAGTCATGTGTATTTTGATCGAAACGTGAATGAAGACCAGATGGGAGATATTCCGGAATTATGTGAACATTTGGTGAACGTGCTGAAAAAATTAGTCCAGCTGCATAATTAATCATTCGTTAAGCCCTGTCTCTTCCCACGAGACGGGGCTTTTTTGTCATTTTATTAGAAATGTTAAATAGGCTTTGAGGCTTAGGTATAAGGGCTTGTATCTAATATTTTACGCAAGATAGTCATAAAATGTATATTAATAAAGGAGAAAAAGTGCAATTGAACTATACATAACTAGTGAATTTGCGAAATAATGAATGGGACTAAAGATTTATAGATGTACTAAAGGAACTAGTTTTCCTTGCCGATAAAATATCGAAGGGGAGAAACTACATGACAGAGAAATTAATTCGTCTGCTGCGTATACTTCAGGCTATACAAGCCTATCCCGGAATCTCAGCCAAGGAGTTGGCTGCGAAATGTGATACAACTGTACGCACGATCTATCGCGATCTCCGGATTTTGGACAGGGTTGCCCCTATCATGAACGAAGGCTACGGCAAGGGTTATCGGTTTATTGGGAATTTCGCCTTGTATCCACTCGATTTCACGGAGCAGGAGGCTATGGTCTTCTCCATGCTTCCGTCTGTTCTGGATACTTCCCAATTGCCGGCTGAATTCGATGCGGCTTTTGACAAAGTGATGTCGGTCCATACCAAGCTAAAATCAAGAAACAGTGATATCGTGGAGAACATTGCAGGTATCATACGCATGGGCACGCCTGCATACCGGGAGGAAGGAAAAGACCCCAATCTGCTTATCCCGATTATTGAAGCTATTCTTAATCAGGAAACCATACGTACCCGGTACCGAACACTGACCAACAATGATATTACGGTCCGTGACATCGATCCCTATTATCTAATTCCACGCGATCAGCGCTTTTATCTCGTCGGGTACTGCCATCTGGTGCAAAAGGTGCGATTGTTTCGCATGAGTCGATTTATGGACGTGAATCAGACAGGTACCCACTTTGACAAAGCGGATTTCAACATAGCGCAGTATATGAAAAATACGTGGTCTGTTGATCGAGGGGACGAACATATTCATTTCAAGGTGAGATTTACGGAAAGAATGGCACCCTACATAAAAGAAGAAGAAATGTTTGTTCGTCCACGCATGACGGATCTGCCCGATGGCGGATTGTTATTCGAAGTCACGCTAAACAGCAGTCGTGAGTTCCTGATGTGGTTATATCAATTTGGCCCTCAAGCGGAGGTTCTTGAGCCCCGAGAATTTCGAACAGAGATTCGCAAACAACTGACTCAATGGTTGAAGCACTATGAGGGAGATGAATAGTTTGATGATTGGTTATTTTAACTTTGAAACGTGGAATGAAGGAAAAGGAGAAGAACATGTTATGAGCAGCAACTTATTTGCAGCCATGGATCGAATGGAGCATTATTATGGTATCCAGGCATTAAATGTAGATGATACCGTATTTTTGGTTAAGGATCCCAATAATCGTACAGATCATCAGGCGATCAAGGTGGTAATTCCACCTATAGGTACCGTGGGATATATCGTAAACGACCCAGTCGTTGTTCCTCACGGGTGCTGGGCAGGCTCTGGATTTTATGATGTTTTTCACCAGCAGACCTGTGCGAAGGTCCGGTTTGCCATGAAAGATATGATTATTGTTGAGCTGATTGAAATGGTACATGTCCCCATCCCCCAAATGGAGTCATGGATCACAAGCTGGCAGTCACGGGAAAAAGCCTAACCAGTCCCTCGCAGCAATTGGGGCAGCTTTGTTATGATTTCTGTTCAAATTATGCTCATTGGCGGATTAGTCTTGTATAAGCTGCTTCGAGATGCATGGCCGTTCGGGACCAGCCAAACTGGTTCACGGCAATTGCCCGCCCAGCCTTGCCAAGAGTTTCGGCTAGCTTCGGATCCCGGGCAAGCTTCTGAAGGCAAGCCGCAAATGGCTGAGGTTTGTCATATGGAGAAACCAGATAACCGCTGCTGCCAGACTCAATAATTTCTCGAATGCCACCATTGTCTGAAGCGATCACAGGCAGACCGGAAGCCATGGCTTCAACGTTAACTAACCCGAAGGCTTCGTGCATTTGAGACGGGCAGACCAGGCAATCAGCGGCCCGGTACAAGTGGTGTATTTGTTCATGGGCAATCTGTCCGAGAAAAGAGGATCGTATCCCGAGTTTTCGGGCTAGCAGACGCAGCTTGCGCACATAGACCTGTGGTCCCTTGCCTGCAATAATCAGCTGTACATCAACCTTCTGCTGCACAAGTGCTACTGCGCGAATCAGAATGTCCACACCTTTGCCTGGAATCAGTCTGCCGACATACAGCACGGAAAAGGGTTGTGAACGCTCTGACAGCGTGAAGTTTGTTCCATCGCTTAGTGCTGGAACGAAGCGAGTGAGATCGGCACCCAGAGGAATAACATTCATCAGATGTTTCACCGAAGGGAACCTGCGCCCTAATCTGTCTCTGAGCGACAAACTGTTGACGGCGATGCAGTCGGCTTGTTGTAACAACGCTAATCTTGCTGGTCCAGGCTGAGCGAAGGTCAGGGAGTGAAGGAACAGGACTACAGGGGTGTCAGGCAGGCTTCGTTTGATTCGGGCCAAGCAGCGCGGCCTGTTATCCACCTGGATCAGATCAAACGAATTCTCCTTTAAGAGCCGAATGACCGCCTGAATATATCGATCAGGACTGCTGGATGGAACACGGCGGATCGTAATGCCTTCAAGCTGCTCTTTGGCTGGAAGACCAGGCATTTCGCGGCTAATAATGGTCACTTCATGACGCATTGCAAGTTCGCGAGCGATACCCAGAATGCTTATTTCAACTGAACCGTTTCCAGGCACAGGTAGTTTCTCCGGTGCGACCATTGCTATTTTCATTGGGCGGCTCCTCCTTGTCCCATGCGCGTATCGAATCTTTGTCACATCTTATGCTTTTATGAAGCGTTTGGCGCCTCGGCAGTACCGAAGAAATAGGTACTTGTGATATAATGAACAGGCTGCAAATTACTCGTTACGTGGATAGAAACAGGAGGAACATGATGTTACATTCAACACTGGGCCGCTTCCGATTACTGCTGTGGCTGCAGGGACTTTCATATGTATTATTGCTGTTTGTTGCATTCCCCTTGAAAAATGCAGGGATTTTGCCTCAATCGGTCACCTGGTTTGGCAATCTGTACGGTTTTCTGTTTTTGATGTATATGTTGTTTATGGTTAGTCTGTATACGACGCAAAAGTGGCGTTTACGCCGTCCGATCGCGTTATTTTTCATATCGTTTATCCCTCTGGGCAATTTCGTTTATGATTTTTTCGTTTTTCGCAAAATGGAGCAGGGTCAAGGTACTGTTAAATAAAGCTTGACTTTGTGTAGTGTTGTGAATATGATGAGAACAGGTTATTTGAACTGTAAGAAATGCACCAACTACAACTGCATATTCCTGATGTTAAAGGGGAGTAGCTTTCACAGTAAAGTCGTCAATTCGGGATCACATCCCCGGCTTTATTGGCAGCAATTTGTTGTTAGCGAGACCTTTACCAAGTTTTCACGCTGGGTAAAGGTCTCTTTTTATGGATATAAAAGGATCTTTACCAGCGATGGTAAAGGTCCTTTTTTTGTACATCATAAGGATACTAAGGAGGAGTCAAATTTGGATTTGTCATTATTATTGGAGTATGGATGGGTACTAATCGTCCTGGTAGTCCTGGAAGGATTGCTGGCAGCAGATAATGCTTTGGTGCTTGCGATTATGGTTAAGCATTTACCGGATGAGAAGCGCAAAAAGGCGCTATTCTACGGTTTGCTCGGAGCCTTTATCTTCAGGTTAGGTTCCTTGTTCCTGATCTCGTTCCTCGTCGATGTGTGGCAGGTTCAGGCGATCGGGGCACTGTATCTTCTTTACATCTCGATTAACCACATTGCCAAGAAAGTTATGGGCAGCCGAAACAAGACAGACGAAGCAGCCGATGATGCACCGAAGAAACCCAAGAAACAATCCGGTTTCTGGATGACTGTTTTCAAGGTCGAGGTAGCGGATATTGCTTTTGCAGTCGACTCCATTCTTGCAGCCGTAGCACTGGCTGTGGCGCTGCCACCAAGTGGATTACCTCCAATTGGCGGGTTGGATGGTGGACAGTTTATCGTCATCTTCCTGGGCGGATTTATTGGTCTCGTCATTATGCGTTTTGCAGCTTCCTTCTTCGTTAAATTGCTTCATTCCCGTCCGGGACTTGAAGTGGCAGCCTTCGTTATCGTAGGTTGGGTAGGGGTTAAGCTCGCAGTCATTACGCTGGCACATCCTTCACTTGGTGTTCTGGATGAACATTTCCCGGAAAATAAAATTTGGAAATTCGGATTCTATATCGTATTGATTACCATTGCGGTATGCGGTTGGTTCCTGTCTTCCAAGGTACCAGCCAAAGAGGATGAAAATCCGATTGAAGAGTTGGAAAAACAAGCAGGAAACTAAGCGTATAAGCTTAACACAAACAGCATATGTCGTCGTAAAAATCAGGGGCTGTATTCAAACAGACCCCTGATTTTTTAGTATATGCATATTCATGTCAAACGGTTTATTTTCCAAGAAAAGGGTTGACATATCGAAACGAGTCCTATTAATATAAGACTTATCATTTACGAAGGGAGGCCGAAAGACATGATGGTTGGTTATGATGTTCGATTGACACATACAACAAGTCGCATAGTTACAACTGCATATCCAGCTCATCGTCTCTTTGGCCTCTTACGGGCGACATAGGAGGATCGGCATATCTTTTCACTGTTCTTAATGCAGGTATCGATATGTCATTCTCGGCTTATATAGCGATGGAGAACAGAGGTATGGCATCTTCATGCCGTCCTGTTCTCTGTTATGTCATGAAGAAGTCATGGGCGGATGCGTCCATGGCTTCTTTTTTTTGTTGTATCGACTGAAGCGGAAATGAACCATGCGATACAAACATTCCTTATTTTGAAAAACAACCACAATATGATAAACAGGAAGGAAAAATAAGCATTTATGAATACAGAACCTAATTTATTTACGAGTCAAAACGAATTCCCTGGCGGATATCGGCATGAAGTGAAATTGCCAGCAGGAGACTTGACGGTATATGCCGCACAGCAATTGTTTTCCTCACTGGACTATAAAGTGTTTGAAATGGCGAACAACAATTTGCAAATTCCTGGCATTTCCTATATGAGTTATACCCCGGATGTTCACGTAGGTGTGGGAACCTGCATCGGCACGACGGCCGTATGGGACGCAAAGACGGGTTACGTGTCTCCATCCATTGTTGGCAGTGATATCGGCTGCGGGATGCGGGTGCATATGACGAATCTGCATAGGGATGATCTGAAAGATGTAAAATTGCGCCGCAAGCTGGTCAAGGCCATTGAAAAGGTATTGCCAATGGAGGCTAGTCAGCGAGGGCATTTCTCGGATATCCGACTTGAACACATTGTTCGCAAAGGCTTGCATGGCTTGCCCAAAAAATATATTCCGGACAGTTACACGCCGAAGAAGTCGACATCCATCACCCATGTGGAAAGCAGCAAATTTGCCTACGATGAGGACGTGCTCAATCTTGTTCCGGATATGACCTGGCATCGTGCACACCGTCAGCTGGGCACCTTGGGCGGGGGCAATCATTTTGCCGAAATCCAGTCTATTGAAATTGCAGAGGAAAATCGTGAGATCGCGGAAGCCTGGGGATTGGTTGATGGTCAAATCGTCGTCATGATTCATTCAGGTTCCCGTGCATGGGGCGGACATGTGAGCCAGACCAGCTCGTCTGCCATTGCCAAAATGATGCAGCGAAACGGGCTTGGTACATCGGATCCGAGACTGGTTTTTGCTCCGTTGGAACACGCCGAAGGCCGTCATTACGTCAACATGATGTATTCCGCGTTGAATTATGCTGTGGTTAACCGGCATCTGATCGCTTTCGCTATTCGGGAGGCGTTCCGGGAAGTGTTCGGACCCAAATGTGAATTCCGTACATTGTATGACCTGATGCACAACTATGCCTGGGAGGAATCTCATGCCAAAGAAGGCAGCGTATTTGTCCATCGCAAAGGGGCAACGCGTGCCCTGCCTGCCGGGCACCCGGATAATCCGAAACCTTATATGGCTACAGGTCATCCTGCGCTTATTCCAGGATCGATGGGGACAGCCTCGTATATCATGGTAGGTCAGCCTCAGGGCGAAGATAACTATTATTCGATCTGCCACGGTGCAGGGCGCATTCGTTCACGTACTGCTACCAAGCGTCTGGTTACGGTAGAAGATTTTGCATCCGCACTCGGCGTGGGTACAGAAGATGAAATTGTGGTGAATCAGCGATCACTCGAATCGATTATAGATGAATCGCCACAGGCATATAAAAATGTTGATGAAATTATTGATAGTGTTACCGGTGCAGGCCTGGCTCAGGTTGTAGCCAAATGCAAACCGCTTGCAGCTGTGAAAGGAGCAAAATAATGATTATACCCAATGAAAAAGTAAATCACACCCAAGCTATCTATGCTTACGACCACACGCAGGACGACCAGATCCGAATCCAGGGCTATGCGACATATGCACGCCTGATCCGGGGCATTATTGAAGCGTTAAGCAGCAAGTACGGGGTTCGTTATGAACTGTTTGCCAGTGATGATCCGAACAACGAATACTGGGAGCTGCTGAAGGAGGATTTGCTGAGCGACAGTAACGAAGTGGAGCTGGTTGCCCGTATTTTCGAGGATCTGGAGCTCCGTACCCTTCATTATGAAGATGATGGTGATGTGCCTACATATGGGGTGCATTATTCCATTCGGAACAACGTGTTTGCATATCCCAAATGGGGGGTTGCACTCGTCCGTATTCCCTTTTTCCGGGATAATGGCATCTACAATGAGGACTTTGTATTCGCGGTAGGTGAGGAAGAACTCAAGCAGTTTCTGGGCAGTGTGCGTGAACGGGAGCGTCAGCAAAATATGAAAAAGGTTACGGTGTATACCGATGCCCGCAATGGCAGCGAACGCCATGTCGAATCCATCACCCGCTCGGTGGGAAGAGACGATGTGGTTCTTTCGCCCCAAATTAAGCAGGATATTTTCCGCTCGCTGGATCAGTTCTTCGAAGCGGATCGCTCCTTTTACCGGGAATATGATATTCCCTACAAACGGGGGATTCTGCTGTATGGTCACCCGGGCAACGGGAAAACAACCTTGGTCAAATCCATTGCGGGCAGCATCCCGGGTCCAGCTGCATACTGGCAAATTACCGAGTATACCAACAGTGAGTCCGTTCGGGAAGTATTCGAGGCAGCCAAACGCCTGGCTCCTATGGTGCTGATCATTGAAGATATTGATTCGATGCCGGACGAAGTGCGCTCCTTCTTCCTAAATACACTGGATGGAGCTACATCCAAAGAGGGTATTTTTCTGATCGGTACAACGAATTATCCGGAGAAAATAGATCCAGGTCTCATGAACCGTGCCGGACGGTTTGATCGGGCTTATGAAATTCCGCTGCCAGACGAAGCACTGCGACTGCAATACTTGCAGCAGCGGGGATTTTCGGTCTTTGCCGGCGAAGAAGGAACGCAGGAAGCGGCTCGGCTCACGGATACATTCTCCCTTGCACAGCTCGGTGAGTTATATGTCAGTGCTGCACTCGAATGGCATCAGAATGGCCAGACAGACATTGTACAAGTTATTCAGTCCATGCGGGGAGAGCTGGACAAGAGCCATAAGCATAACTGGCTGACTCAGCCAGGAAAGGGACGAGCCGGTTTTTATTAATACCATACACCATCAAATATTATACATCTCAATTGGATATACTACGGTTGTCTGCTCCTACATACAATGACCTTCGGGAGGTACAATTAAGCCGTTGAAGCTAATAAAGGTTGAACGGAAAGCAAAAATGAGTTGTTTCCTTGCTGAGACGGGCTTGTCGTGCGGATATGAAGCATATGAATAAAAGGTAATATACAACAATTTTTAATTCAGTTGTTTAAATGCTTCTGTAGCGGTTAATAGTAGACAGACAACAACAAAAACTTTTAATTGAGGTGAGTAGTATGGGTTGGTTATGGTCATTAATTATCGGTGGTATTATTGGATGGTTGGCAGGTCTGATCGTTGGTCGTGACATCCCAGGTGGTGTTATTGGTAACATTATCGCTGGTTTCATCGGTGGATGGTTAGGCGGCGTGATCTTCGGAGAGATGGGTCCTGAAATGGGCGGATTCTACATCGTACCGGCATTAATTGGTGCCATCGTACTTGTAGCAATCGTAAGCTTGATCTTCCGTTCAATGGGTCGTAGTCGCGGGTAACGACGTTATTGCACTACGAATCCATGGGAAATAAATGATGTTTCCCGTTTATAATGAAGAGGTTGATGAGAAGCCATAGGGATGGCTTTCCATCAACCTCTTTTTGTTTTAAGATATATAGGCAGCGGTTCATAACGAAACCTTGGTTTGGGTGACAGGCAAGGTTTCCTAATAATAGATGAGTGCACGAAGGAGAGAGAGACCATGGAAAAAGCGACATTTGCCGGAGGATGTTTCTGGTGTATGGTTACACCATTTGAAGAACAGCCAGGCATTCACGGAATTGTATCCGGGTATACAGGCGGTCACGTTGAACATCCCACATATGAGCAGGTCAAAACAGGGGAAACCGGACACGTTGAGGTGGTTGAAATCACATTTGATCCGGAGCTGTTTCCCTATGAACGGCTCCTGGAGCTTTACTGGCCGCAGATTGATCCTACCGATGACGGAGGTCAGTTCCAGGATCGCGGAACCCAGTATCGTACAGCGATCTTTGTACACAATGAGCGACAGCGCGAACTGGCTGAGCAGTCCAAGCAGGATCTGGCCGCAAGTGGACGATTTAACCAGCCCATTGTGACAGAAATTCGGGATGCGGTTGTGTTCTACCCGGCCGAGGACTATCATCAGGATTACCATAAGAAAAATGAGAAGCATTACAAGGAAGACCGTGCCCAATCCGGACGGGATGAATTTATTGAAGCAAACTGGAAGTAAGACAAGGGAAGATCATATTACAAAAGCCGGGCAGGCTCCTTTTGGAGTCGACCCGGCTTTTTTTAAATCAAGGCTGATGAATTATTTTGCGGACATGGACTTAAGCACATGTTTGGACAATGCATCCTCCTGAATGGTGTAGAGGACACCATTAACATACGTTGAAGGACTTATAATAGAAGGAACCGAAGCGCTTGCTGTGTACACATGCACGTCTTCCAGGGTTTTGGGGTCCACGATATAACCGGTTTTGGCAAAATCAAGCTGATACTGCCCATCTTGAGTTCGCTTCACTTGCATCAATACAGGCTGTTGATCCTTGAACGTGCGCTCGGTTACTTTGCCTTTCATGTTGTACAGCTCCAGCTTGGAACCTGTAAACAGGGTATATCCGTCGCCTGCGGTCTGAATGAAGGCATTACCTGGAATGCTGCGTCCCCAAGCGAGCTTGCCATCTGCTCCGAAGCCCATGAGTTTGTTGCCCGTGTTCTCGAAGTTGGCACGCATGATGACGGAGCCATCGTTCAGTATGGCAAGTGACTCACCACCGCCGTCTCCCTGCGTGTTTGCATTGCTTGGGAATTGATAGAAGGACAGGCGGGTGAGCGAACGATCATAGATCTCCACTTTGGGATTCGCTGCAGGCTGCCAGTAACTGCCGACTTTGATTCGTTTGCTTGCATCTACCACAATGCGGTCACTGCCTGCCTGAAGCACAGCACCATTAATCGTCTTCTCGGTAATCAGCTTGCCCTTCTTGTCATAGAGCGAGATTGCTGTTCGAACCGAACCGTTGGACTGTGCACCCTGACTGGAAGCGACTAGCAAGGTTTCGTCATCAAGCAGATACAGATCGGAAGGAGCATTTACCGTTCTGACCCAATTCGTTTTGCCGGATGTGTTAAATGAGTATACTTTCTTGGTTCCATCCGAATATTCCATATATACATAGGCTGTGCCGTAACTGGTGTATATTGAATCGGAGTAGGTCGTATACGGCCCGCTTTTCTCATGAAAAATATAATTCCATTTCACTTTACCAGTTGTTGCATCCAGGGCCTGAAGTGTATCCAGCTGCCAGGCCAGCGTTGTGGCACTGCTTGTCTTGGTCACAGGCTGGGAGGAATGTACGTATACCAGGTTTTTGGCAGGGACAGCGTTGATCTCCTTGACCAGGACGTCTTTTTCCGTGTTGACTTGGGTTTGCATCAGTGAAGGCGAAGTCCAAGCAGGTTTCGGAAGCGGCTCACTCTGTACTGCCGCATAACCCGTTGTATTCATACTGAAGAGGAGCACGCCGCTGAGTAGCAGGGCTGCCCATGTTTTGGTATTGCGTTTGTTTAATGTAAGCAAGTTATAAACCACCTTTCTTCGGTTCAAAATAGAACCGATTGTTGAATTCTACCATTTAAGCCAGTTCGAATTCAACCTGAGAGACTGTAACCTTTTATCCCCCATGTATCCCATTATCTATGTTTGCTGAAGTGTAACGGTTACAGGGAATTCATCTTCTTTCGAACGAGGTAGAAGTTTGTTATATTAAGTCGGTAATCATGGTTAATTCTAACATAGGCACGATTCTGACAGAGGAATGTACAAGGAGAACAGACATGAATTGGAATGACAACTTAACCCCTTGGGTCATTGGATTGATCGCTGTATTGCTGCTGCTGGCTTGGGTAATTCGGCGAATCATCCGGCGGGGACAGCGTATACGCAGTGAAGCCAACCCTCGCAAGATTTCAATCAAGGACATCGATAAAATGGAAGATGGTTCGGAGTTTGAGTTATATCTCTTTCATTTGTTTCAACAGCTCGGATACGAAGAAGTTCACAAGACGACCAGCAGCCGTGACTTCGGAGCGGATCTTGTGTTTACGGACCGGCTGGGCAGACGGAATGTGATTCAGGCCAAACGATATGGAGCGAATCATCCGGTTGGTTTGAGTGCCGTGCAGGAGATTTACACCTCGATGCGTTATTATGAGGCAGACCGCTCAATCGTCCTGACTTCAGCGAGGTACACGGAAGCCTGCCGAACCCTGGCTGCGGTCAACGGTGTGAAGCTGCTGGACCGGGAAGATCTGATGGATCTGATTGTCCTGTTCAAGTCGAGAAGAGTGGAAGAAGCCATGGAGCTCATTGAAGAAGATGATCAGGAACCGGTAGAAACGTGGCAATCGAGACGAAAACGAACTACACGCTAAAGCCTAGAATAGAAATGCATTTATCAGGCCCCGATGGGGCCTTTTTACGAAGACATTAGGCAGGGTTCACCTTCACTTGCAGGCCTGCACATGATATATTGAGTGTATTCAACCAAAGGAGAGTGGATATCCATTATGGCACGTACCCAAACACAAAAAGCATTACGCAGAGCAGAGCGCTCAGGACAATACTGTCCCGAACAGAGCCGAAGAGTAAACGAAAATTATGGTGCATTATCCCAACATGTTCGACTCATGCCAACCAAACAAGAAAAACTGCAAAAGGTCAAACACAAGAAGCGGATCATCCAGGATGGTGGTGCTTCTTTTTATTTTGTCCACGGGACGTGCGGCAAGGGCGCTTAATGAATGTTTTACTTAATGCTTTGGTTGGATTGCTTCGTTAAAGACTGATAAAATGGAAAAATAGGACAAACTGTAAAATTGTAAAAGGAAACCATGAATCCTGTGAGAAAGGACGAATGATCCATCATGACGACAACCCTGCGCACGACAAAGGCAGCTGTTCGGCGCTTTTTGCTGCATACACAATTGCTGCTGGAACGCTGGCCAGCAGAACCGGGAACGTCCGGACCGGATCAGGTTATGCGTCTGATTCGTACGCTAGGCTGCGTGCAGATCGATCCGGTTGCAGCAGTGACTGGCAATCAGCATTTGGTTCTGGGAGCCCGCGATCCGGGGTACGATCCTGCCCATTTACATACATTGCTTCGTGAGCACAAGGTATTCGAGTATTTTGCCAATGCCGCATGTGTCATCCCGATGGAGGACTACGCGTATTTCGAACCTGTGCGTGCGAGATTAAGAGAACGGCTTAATCCATCCCTGCAGCGTCTGGAGATAACTGTACAGCATGTCCTGCAGCGTCTTGCTGAGGAAGGACCGCTGCCCTCCAAAGCATTTCGTGCGGTTGAACGAGTCAGTGGTTATTGGGATCGTCCGGATGCACCAAAGACTAAGGATACAAGTCTCGCGCTGAACCTGCTGCTGGATACTGCGGCCATCCGGGTCGTTGCAAGGCAGGGCAATGAACGATACTTCCAGATCACTGAACCGAATTTGGTTCAACAGAGGCCTGGCCTTAGTGTCGAACAGGAGACGCATATGCAGCAGCAGGCACTTCTGGATAAATACATTCATGCCTATCGGGTGGTGGATACCCGTGATGCCAGACTCGGATGGCTTAAATGGTCCGCAGCTGAGCGGCGTGCGCAAATGGCTGCACGTGTGGCCGATGGACGAATGATCCAACTGGAGATTGAGGGTGTCGTGACACCCTACTACATCCGGACAGAGGATGAAGAGCTGCTGCTGAGAATGCAGCAGGACGAGACACATTATGAGGCATCAGGTCCGGTCCGTTTCTTACCCCCATTGGATAACCTGCTCTGGAGAAGGGAACGGATTGTGGATTTGTTTGATTATCATTATAAGTGGGAGATTTACACGCCTGAAGCGAAACGGACGTATGGTTATTACGCCATGCCCATTCTTCACGGGGATCGGCTGATCGGACGGATGGATCCCAGACTGGATCGTAAAACGGGAACACTCACGGTCCGTTTGTTATCCATGGAGGAGAATGCTCCTCCCGTGGAAGAATGGATGTCTGATTTTCGGGATGGACTTGCCTTCTTCGCAACCATGCATGGAGCCCAGTCCATCAAGGTGGAAAAGACGGTACCTGCAGCTCTAAAAAAAGGATTGAAGTCCCTCTGATCCTCTGATGCATGAAGGGTATATGAGGCTTTTGGAAAAAGATAAATCATTCACTCTATACATCTGAACATAACAAAAGGAGAGTCCCAAGGCTCTCCTTTGATGTTATATCACTTCGTTTGATGTACGTACCCGCGCTGCGTTATCTCTGAAAAGCGATTAGCGCAGATGCGGTACTTCCACATTGGGATCCACGTCAGCTTCGTAGTCCACGCCATCGGTTTCAAAACCGAACAGCTGGAAGAACTCGCGACGGTACCCTTCGAGATCCGACAGATCGTAGATGTTGTCGGTAGTCAGCTCATTCCAGAGCTTCGCGACTTCATCCTGCACATCTTCTCTCATCTCCCAATCGTCAATACGAATGCGTCCTTGTTCGTCTGTTGGAACGTCCCCTCCGGCATACAGGCGATCAGCGAACAGACGCTGCAATTGCTCGATACAGCCTTCGTGTAGTCCTTTTTCCTTCATGACCTTGTATAGGGCAGAGATGTACAACGGTACAACAGGAATCGCGGAACTGGACTGGGTGACAAGAGCTTTCGCTACAGTCACATATGCACGTCCACCCGTCGCACTCATGCGATCATTCAGCTTGTGTGCTGTCGCCTCCAGATGATCCTTCGCCTGACCAATGGAGCCTTCACGATAGATGGCCTGTGTCAGTTCAGGACCGATATAGGAGAAAGCAATCGTCGTTGCGTCGTCAGCCAGCACGCCGCCTTGCTGCAGTGCATCCATCCACAGTTCCCAGTCTTCGCCGCCCATTACCGTTACCGTTTGGCGAATCTCTTCTTCGGTTGCTGGCTCCAGGGTAACGGAAGTAATTTCGCCCGTATGGAAATTAACCGTTTTGTTCGTGTACGATTGTCCAATCGGTTTCAGGACGGAGTTGGAAACTTCGCCTGTGTTCGGATCGGTGCGCCGTGCGGATGCTACACTGTAGACCACAAGGTCAACTTGGCCGAATTCGCTGCGAATCAGCTCAACTGTTCTTTCTCTCGTTTCATTAGCAAATGCATCCCCAGTGATGCTGTACGATTTCAGGCCTGCTTCTTCCGCGGCCTTCTCAAATGCAGCCGAATTGTACCATCCAGCCGAAGCGGTGCGCTTGTCCGTTGAGCTGCTTGGGCGGTAAATACCAATGGTATTCGCTCCTGCACCAAATGCAGAGACAATACGTGATGCGAGTCCGTATCCGGTAGAAGCACCGATAACGAGCACATTACGTGGCCCCTTCAGCGCCGGCTGGGATTTCACGTATTCAATCTGTTCTTGCACCTGTGCGGCACAACCTACAGGATGGGAAGTCGTACAAATAAAACCACGCGTTCTTGGTTTAATAATCATTCATTGGCATCCTTTCATTATCAACTCATGTGTTAATAGTTAGTCTATATTCTCCATTGCATACCTCCTTATTGTAAAACAATTGTCACCGAAACGGAAACCGTTTCATTTGAATTCGTTAAAAGGGTGGCATTGATTCCCTGATTTTGCGATGATAGTTCATAGCATTTACAGCAATGAATCGAAAGGAACACACGCCCATGCTGAAGGAACGGATTGAATTTCTGAGTAAAAGAAAGCAAATTTCCCGCAAGGATCTGGTTGAGGGTCTGGTGACACAGGCTCATTTTGCGAACATACTGGCGGATCGTTATCCGCTCCCCGAGGACTTGGCTGAAGCCATTGCTTCACGCCTGGCAGTCAAGCCGTCTTACCTATTGCACGCAGCGGATCAGAGCGAGGAGACGATGGAACGGGCAGAGGCTATTTTTGCACAGCTGTCCATGCCGGCTTCGGCCATACCGGAAGACACCGTGCATGCGCTGGAAGATCGGGATGATGCACTGACGGTTGAACTGACGACCGCTCTTATGAAAGCAGTGTATTACCAGCAGTTGAACGACGCAGCCGCTCATGAATACATCCATACTTCCTATTTGAATTTTTATTTGGAGAAATACGGTCGTCCGGATGATGTGGATCTGCCCCGTCCGCTGGCAAAAGCCCTCTTGTATTACAAGGTGCAGTATTATCGTTCCAAGCTTGCATACGTCGATGTGTTGACTCATGCAACAAGGCTCAGTGAGCTGGCTCTCCCTGGTAGTGAATTTTGGCTGTCCGTACAAAATATCAAAATGGAAGCCTATATTCAGGTCAAACAATATGAAGAGGCCAAACAGGTCTTTGAGCAGACGATGCGGCATGTGTATGATCAGCGTCTATTCCACCGTTTGTCGGGTTTATATGTAGCATATAGCGGTTATTGCTTCGCCATGGGGCTTGTACAGGAAGCCCTCTCGGCTCTTACGATGGCGGAAGCCAACCTGGTATATGCCGGGAATCAGGGAGATCTCGTTACTGCAATTGCAAACAATCGGATTGTCATGCTGACCATGACGGGTGAGTTAGACAAGGCTCAGACGGAGATTGAGCGATTTGAGACGCTGCTCATGCAGGAACCGGAAGAAACACAGCAGGCGATGAAGCCGCTCATCTGTGTGTATCGCTGTGAGGTGGCACTTGGCCGTAAACATTGGGGCATGCTTGCGCAAAGTGTGGATCAACTGCTGAAATGTGCAATAACAGAGGATCAACAGATGAGTGGAACGTTTTATCAGAGTCATCTGGCCCTGGCACATGGGAATCGTGAAGCGTTTATGGAACAGGCTCTCGCATGCCTTCCCTATTTCGAATCGACACAGCATGCCATGAGACTGGAGCCGTTATATGAGGGACTCGCGGTGGTATCCGAGGATCAGCGCAGGTATAAAGAGGCAGCGATGTATTATAAGAAGCTGGTTTATCTGCTGCGCAAAAAATAAGGGAGTACATCGGCTTAAAACGCATGCTTTGATCACGTTTTTTGTCCAGCGGTGGTCCATTTTCTACAAAACAAAAGATTCCCAGACCAATTAAAGGGCCGATACTCGGCTCTTTTTTTGCGAATTAAATGATATAAACATAAAAATCAGCCATCATATCGCGATTGAATTTACGGATTTGGCGTTTATTTTGTATGCAGTCAGAAGTATATTCAAGGCGAAGCCCTCCTGTTTATAATGAATATATAACAAAAAACAAACAAATGAGGTGTTTCGGATGGGATGGTTTAGCAAAAAGAACAAACAGGAAGACGCCATTGCAAAAGCAGATCGAGTGATGAACAAAGGACTTACCGGCCTGATGATGAAAGGCTTTGTACCCAAGCAGCACCGGGAAGCAATCAATCAGAGTCTGGATTCGGCGAAACAGGCACAACTGGCAGCGACGGGTTCACTTCCCTTAACAGCCACGGCTACGGTCCTCACGATTACCGATACAGGAAAGCTGATCAACTTCGATCCCATTGTGGTACTCGTATTGGATGTAACGGAGACGAGTGGAAGACAGTATCAGCGAACGCTGGAAACGCTAGTATCCAAGATGCAGATTCCCCGGGTGGGAGACCGGGTTGGATTAGGTCAGAATCCTGCGAATCCGTCGGAACTGATTTATATGGGATTGTTGACAGGTTAAGTGTTCACCCCAAGGATTAAGCAGTATGGAAAGAGAAAAGGTTACATTTATTCATATAACAACGAATTATAGAGATGAAGGAGTGGGGGATATGACAGGTATATTGAGAATGATTGGTGTGTTGACCGTATTCGGGGTGGGGTTTTCGCCATTTCTGGCACAGCAGCTCTGGAATGATCCCTTTATCATCATGCAGGCCTGGTGGTATAAACCGGCGATCTTTGCAGGCTTTGGACTAATTTTCATTCCGACCATTCTAAGTAACATCTTCGGCGTGGGTCGGGTGAAGTCAGGACTTCCTGCTGTGGGCGTCATTCGAAGTGTTCAGCAGACTGGCACGTATATTAATGAACAGCCAGAAGTGCGTCTCAGCTTGACTGTATCGCGCAAAGGACGGGAGAAATATGACACTGAATTGAAGACGGTCGTCCCCCTTACAGCGCTGGCACAGTTTCAGCCAGGAAGTTTTGTTCCGCTGGTCGTTTCCGAGAAGGATGAGCGTAAGGTGGGGATTGATCTGAAAGGACAGCTATCGCAAGCGGACCTGCAGGAACTGCTTAACGAAAAGATGATCCAGGAGGGCGTTTCTCCAGATATGATGGATATTGCCCGTACGGGGGAGAAAGCAATGGCCAAAATTCTCGACGTCACCCCGCTGGGGAATTCGGGAACAGGCAAGATCAAGCTTCAGCTTACGCTCAGTGTGACCCCGCCGAATGGGGAGACGTTTCAAGTGACAACGCAAAAGGATATTTTGCCTTCCGCCCTCTCTCAGGTTCAGCAGGGTCACATCATTAACGTCATCTATTCCAAGCAGGATCCATCCAAGCTGGTACTGGCATTGAATGTACAGGAAGAGCAGTTAAGCCATCTGTTCTCATCGTGATCCATATGCCTAAGACGGTTCTCTCCGCAGAGGAGGAACCGTCTTTTTTGAATAGCTGTAAGTTATGAATCGTGGCTGGACGCAAGTGGGCTGAGCATATCCCGGAATGATGGGAATAGAGATACAGCCCAGCCTTCAAGCTGTTCGCGACTAGGCCATTCATCGTGCACCAGCAGTTCATGATCGAACCAAACGACAGCATAATCATGGTCACCACCCGGTTTGCGAATGTCCCAGCATACCGGTCCGGCGTCATCTTCGTATGTAGCGAGTGGAATGTACCCTTCGGCGATTAATGGTTTCCAGGCTACCCATAACTCTTGTAAGCGACGTAATGGACGATCGGAGGGTAAATCAGGTAGACCTATGACAAAATCATCGTAACGCAGATAGACATTCATGACGTATCTTGTGCTCAGATATGCACGATAGAGCGGCGGGACGGGAACGGGCAATCCACAGGACTGCTCCAGCTCGCTTATCTGATCCTCCGTCACCATAGAAGCGAGCATTCTCCAACGAACCCAGCCTTCGTCATCTACTGTACCATCCTGCATATCCATAGGCACGCCGTAATCCTGATCCTCTGTTTTGGCTGGAAGGGTCATCAGGATGTCTTGATGAGGGGTATTGGAATAGTTATCCAAGCATTGTTGAATATACGTCCGATCTTGCAGCAAGATGTTCGAATGACTCAAAGCGATTCACTGCCTTTCTTCCGGGATGGATCTATACGATTGGAATGTTGAAATGATCAGTCAGATGATACCCAGACGCATGCGGTAAGAAAACAAGACCGTTCTCGTTTGTCCGTCAAATATCCGGGTTGCGAGCGCTCTGAATTCATCCGCGGCCGTTAATAGTTCGTCTGCTCCAAGCTTCAGCGCTGTCTGCAAGCCGCCCTGACTGAGGGCCAGATTGACGTAACGATCCGCATCAAACGTCTCATGGTGATGGAATACGATCTCACGGGCATAGCGGAACAGGCCTGATTGGCTTATTTGCTGCAGATGGCCGTCCTTACTCCATTTATGAGCCTGGTTTTCCTGTGCTTCCAGACTGGAGGCTTGCAGATCGGCTTCCGAGATCAACTGCTGATATGCCTGCTCCAGCTGCCAATCGAGGATAGGAGGCCAGTCACAATCATAAGCGGCAAATATGCCTCCTGGTCGCAGTACACGTGCGAATTCACGAAGTGTGGATTCAGGCTCCATCCAGTGGAACGATTGGGAGCAGGTCACAATATCCACACTGCCGTCTGGCAATCCCAGTTCATGAGATAAGCCTGATACAAATCGCAGATGATCCGGTTTGCCCGCAGCCTCCCATTTGGCCTCCGCCACGGCTCTCATGTCATCGCTGGGTTCTACACCAATAATGCGTTCAGCTTCATTCAGCCAGATCCATGAGGATAACCCGGTGCCGCAGCCCACATCTGCAACCAATCTTGGTTTGGTGCCGAGATAGGTGTTCAGAATTTCCACGACTTCGGTGGGTGCAGCCGGGCGATTCTGGTCATATAACGTACCGAAGCCTTTGAAACGTTCCACATTGTTGCGTCTGATGTCTTGCATGGATAAACCTCCTCTACAAAATGGGCGATTTACAATGAATTGATGAATTCAAGTTCTTGGCGATTCCATTATATCATTCATCGGGCTGGAAGCCGTCAGGATTGAATGCTTGCAGGTGTTTGACAGCCTGTTGATATCGGCGGAGCAGTTCATGTCTGACATGTGGGGGTTCGAGAACGGTCAGTTCAGCACCAAATGACATTAGAAACGAATACAGCCGCTCACCTTCATGAATTTCCAACGTCACACGAAGGCTACCATCCGACTGTTTTTTCATCCGGGAAGGTTCGAAGAAATCAAGCGCCCGATAAGCAATGGAACTTGAAAATAAGAGATCCAGGGATAAGGGTGCGTTCACAGGTGTCTTTTCCACATCGGCTGTGGACGAAGCTGATCCATGCTCTTGCAGCCTTGGAAGCAAACGGAGCTCGGAGATCCGTTTCATCTTGAATGTCTTTTTCTCGGTAGAATACGGCAGGCTTTCGTCCTGTCCTTCGATATACCATGTACTATTTTTAAAAATGAGTTTGACGGGTGCAATGGTCTCCACACTTGCTTCTCCATCAGAGTCGATATAGTTGAATGTCATCCCCTGCTTGGTCAGTATGGCCTGCTTCACTAAGTTGAACATATCTCTTTCCTGCACAGGGATATTGCCCCACGGGGAGAAATCGAATTCAATCCAATCCAGTTTGTGATCAAACAAGGCAGTCAGCCGTTTGAGCATATGAACACTGTTCAGGTGTGGAATGGCACTGATACTGTACAGGCCAAGCAAAATTTCGTTCTGATCTTCTTCAGACAGCAGGGACTTGTCCATCACATAATTGTCCATCAGATGGATGCCACCGTGCTTGCCAGTGGTGGTGTAGAAGGGAATTCCCGCTGCGCTCAGCCGGTCGATGTCACGGTAAACCGTGCGTACCGAGATTTCAAACAAGCGGGCGAGTTCGGGCGCGGTGGCTTTTTTCTTCTCGAGTAACAGCAGCAGCATTCGAAATAATCGGTTATTTTCCATGCTATGATTATACCATGACAATAGGTGTCAGGGTATGGATGCTACACTGGTATTACAGTGTTAAGCAGCTCATTCATAGGAGGACTTGTCATGAAGATGAAAGATGGATTTTACTGGGGCGGCGCAACAGCTGCCAATCAATTCGAAGGCGGATGGAATCAGGGCGGCAAAGGCCCGAGCACATCCGATATGATGACAGGCGGAACCCATACGACTCCGCGGCGGATTACGCCAGTACTTGAAGAGGGCACGTATTACCCGAGCCATGAGGCTGTAGACTTTTACGGACATTACAAAGAAGATATTGCCTTGATGGCAGAGATGGGCTTCAAAATGTTCCGCATGTCCATCAACTGGTCCCGGATCTATCCGAACGGTTACGATCTGGAGCCCAACGAAGAGGGATTGCAGTTCTATGATCAAGTTTTTGCCGAATTGAAGAAATATAACATCGAACCGTTGGTAACCATTTCTCACTATGAGACCCCATTTGGTCTGACGCAAAAATACAACGGATGGGCTTCGCGCGAAGTGATCGATTGTTACCTCCGTTATTGTAAAACTCTGTTCAACCGTTATAAGGATCAGGTGAAGTATTGGCTGACATTCAATGAGATCAACTGTCTGACCATGCCGATGGGCGCATATATGGCGGCAGGAATTCTGTTTGAAGGAAAAGAAACATTGACGGACGGCATCGACGATCCGCAAACCCGATTCCAGGCCCTGCATCATCAGTTCGTGGCGAGTGCGAAGGCCGTCAAGCTTGGACATGAGATTAACCCCGATTTCCAAATCGGCTGCATGGTTGCGTTCATGACAACTTATCCGAACACGTGTAATCCGGACGACATTTTGCTTGCGCAGAAGAAGGATCAGCTCTCCAATATGATCTGTGGGGACGTGCAAGTGAGAGGAGCATACCCTGGTTTCGCCAAACGTTTCTTCGCAGAGCAGGGCATTCAGATCGAAATGCAGCCTGAAGATGAGCAAACCCTGCGTGAGGGCTGCGTGGACTTCTACTCCTTCAGCTATTATATGTCCTTGGTTGAAAGTGCGGACGAGTCCTTGGAGAGAGCCGGGGGCAACCTGCTGGGCGGGATCAAAAATCCGTACCTGGAAGCTTCCGACTGGGGCTGGCAGATTGACCCGAAAGGATTGCGATACACGCTGAATCATCTCTATGATCGCTATCAGGTGCCATTGATGGTCGTTGAGAATGGTCTGGGTGCAGTCGATGTGGTAGAAGCAGATGGCACCATTCAGGATGACTATCGCATTGATTATTTGAGAGGTCACATTGAGCAAATGAAAGAAGCAGTCGCGGATGGAGTGGAGCTCATTGCCTACACAATGTGGGGATGTATTGACCTCGTCAGCGCATCAACCGGAGAGATGAAGAAGCGTTACGGCTTCATTCATGTCAACAAGGATAATGATGGAAATGGTGATCTGAGCAGAACGCCGAAGAAGAGCTTCCACTGGTACAAAAAAGTCATTGAATCCAATGGCGAAGAACTATAATCGATTGCTGATAAAAAAAGAGATGTCGTACCCGCTTGTTCCCTCTATGGGAATAGGCGGGTATTTGCTTTTGAATAAAATCTCGAATAATTTACATACTTAACTCAGAGACTGAGCATAAGTGAAGGTACAACGCTAGATGTGAATTTTTCAGCAGATTCATATGATCGTTCAGAAAAGGGGAGATCTCTGTGAACACTTCCGGGAATCGCTACAGCATGTCACCCATTCATCTGTATTTTGTGCTCTATGTAAGCTTGGTTGGCGTAGGTTTAATGAATTTTCAATATAAAATGCTGCGCGGCGCGGAGAAAGATGGATGGATCAGCATTTTGGCCGCCGCTGTCATGATCTCTATCATCCTTAAAATGATGTTTGTCCTGCTGTCACGCCAATCCCCCGGCCATTCCTCTCTCGTTCACATCAATCGACGGTATTGGGGCCGAATCGCGGGTTCAGTTCTGAATTGGATCTTTATTTTATATTTTCTGCTGGGTGCTTTTGTAGCCTATAGCTCCTATATTCATATCATCCAGCTGTGGATTCTTCCCACACAAAATAACTGGCTGCTGGGCATCGTGGTTCTGCTGCTTGTCTATTACTGTGTGTCGGGCGGCATACAGTCGGTCACCGGGATGTGCCTTTGGGGCACCCTCTTCATCCTAGTATTTGTCTTCCCGCAGATATTCCTGGTCTCTTCCTATCTTCATCCACGAAACCTTCTTCCTGTGCTGGATCATGATGTCACATCCATATGGTTGTCCACAAGGGATATGCTTCATGAATTTATCGGCTGCGGCATTTTGCTGGTCGTATATCCATACATCAAGACGCCAGGTCGCTCGATCAAATGGGCTTATCTCGCCTTGGTTACTGCAACCATAGTGTATCTGGTTTTCTTTATCTATTCCTTTATGTACTTCAATCATGGACAGATGAAGGAACATTTATGGCCTACCCTGAGCCTGATCAGCATTATTGAAATGCCATTGATCCAGCGGATGGAGTATCTGGTGTTATCCTTTTGGCTGCTAAAAATTCTATCCATCATCACGTTGGGGCTTTGGGCAGCATGTCATTGTTTGAAGCTGGAGAGATCGATCAAGCCCAGTCTCGGACTGAAACTCGCCATCGTCCTTTTTGCCATTCTTTTGTTTGTAGTTAAAGACACCGTGGATATTGATATGGTCAACGAGATATACACCAGAACGGGGGAAATATTGATTATGTTATATGTCCCGCTTCTGTTTATCATCTCGCTGTTCCGCAAGAATCTGGGGGGATCTACCGGACATCAGGATATGCCCGACCAGCCCAAAGGAGAGGAAGCATGAGTTCACCTGCCAGTGACAACCAACAGATGTCCAGTACATCTCATGACCCGCTCGATCCATGCCGTCGCTCTGATGATTTTATCGTAAGTACGATGACCGTCTCCGGACTGGCCCTTGAAGTTTGCTACTATAAAACACTCGTGGACAGTCATCTCCTTGAAGTAGCCATCCACTCCCTGCAGGAACGCATCCCTTCAAGCGAAGAAGTGAATTTGCATGATGTGCTCTTGCATATTCCCATAGAGGAAACGAACCTTACTAATCAAGACGAGGAAATGGTCCAATCCCTTCTTCAAGGCAGCCTGCTTATCCGGCAGTGCGGACAGACCCATGAGTGCATTGTGGTTCCCATGCCAGGCAAGGAAGGGATACGAAGTGATAACGACACGGAAAATGAATTTAGCGTGATCGGACCCAAGGTTGGATTCGTCGAGGCAATGCCGGTTAACCTGCATCTGATCCGTACACAGCTGCGAACACCTAATCTGATCATCAAGGAAATGACACTGGGCTCCTTGTCCCAATCCCAAGTGGCCATTCTGTATATGGATGGTATTGCTGATCCCGAGAACGTCAGCAGGATGGAGGACAGATTGAAGGGAATCGACTTTGATGCTGTCTTGGATACGTCACAGTTGGATCAACTGATCGCAGATAACTCACTTACGCCGTTCCCCTTGTTTACGACGACCGAACGGAGGGACAGAGTCATCTATGCCCTGATCACCGGGCAAGTAGCGGTCATCAGTGAAGGCTCGCCAAGTTTTATTACAGGGCCATCCACGTTGTTTGATTTTTTTGTCTCGCCGGAAGATTATTATCTGCCGTGGGCGCTTGGATCTTTTTTTCGGTTGATTCGCATTTTTGGCGTCATTTTCTCGCTGTTTGCCTCAGCCCTCTATGTGGCATTAATGACCTTTCACTATGAAGTCATACCCAAGGAGCTGCTTGGCAAGTTGATCTCATCCAGACAAAATGTACCGTTTCCCCCTTTTGTGGAAGCCATATTTCTGGAGACGACAATTGAATTCTTGCGTGAAGCAGGAGCCAGACTGCCGAACCGGATCGGACAAACACTGGGTATTGTTGGCGGGATCATTCTTGGACAGGCTGCCGTGGAGGCCGCACTTACGAGCAACGTACTGATCATCATCGTGTCCTTGTCTGCACTGGCTTCGTTTGTGACACCGATCTATAAAATGTCCAATGCCATTCGTTTTCTGCGATTTCCGATCATTATACTGGCTGCCATCTGGGGCGCATTCGGGATTGCGATCGGACTGTGCTTCCTCCTCGTCCATCTGTCGCGATTAAAGTCTCTGGGGTCACCTTATATGGCTCCTTTCTATCCAATGCGGTTCAGGGATCTGAAAGACAGTCTGATTCGTGCTTCCTATCAACAGACGGATAAGAGGCCGAGCTATTTAAGGCCGCTCTCCTTCATCCGCTACAAGCCGGGAAGGGTTCACCAAACGAATCAACTGGATGAGGAGTGAGCGTATGAAACGTCTATCCCAATGGTTCCTTGCCGTAATGTGGGTAATGGGGATGCTGCTGCTCAGCTCCTGCCAGGATACGAGCATTGTGAATGAGATCAGCCTCGTCCTAACTTCCGCTTACGATTTGCAAGATAAACAAATTCACAACAGCGTGCTCATCGGTGAGTATACCGAGAAGGACAAGAGTGATGTCGAACTGCTGGAGATCGACTCAACCAACAGCTTCGATGTCATGCCAAGAATGAATATGCAGGCGAAAGAACCTATTGAGTATGGCCAATTAAGAATGATGGTGCTGGGGGAGGACTATGCGAAACACGGGATAGGCGATATTCTGCGCGTGTTATCCCATAATACCCGGGTGTCCAGACGTATGCAGTTTGCCGTAGCGGAAGGAAGGGCGCTGGATATCATTAAGGCATCCATTCCCGCTCATGATCCGCTGTATCTGATGAAGTTAATCGAGCAAAACGGCAATTTTGCCAATCTGCCTCACTTCAGTCTGCATCAGACGTTGTTCCAATATTTCAGCAAAGGACAGGATATTTATCTCCCTCGGCTTCGCTTGAACGATCAGGATAAAATTATGCTTGATGGTCTCGTGGTTTTCAAAGGGGAAAAAGCTGTACTTCAGCTGAGTGATGAAGAGGGGCTTGGTTTGAAGCTGCTTACGGAGGATGCCAAGAATGGCAAGTTTCTTGCACAGATCAATGAGGTTGAGGGGGCACAGAGGCAAACGGCTAATACAACAGACAATGATGCCCTAATCAAAATTTTATCTTCCTCCGTGAAGCATCGGATGCGTTCAGACACCCCAGCAGCAGCGCTGGATTCAAAGATTCACATCAGTGCATCTGTGATTAAGGCTTCACGGAATGATTTTCTGTTATCCGGCAAGGAGATGAAGGAACTGGAATCAGAAATGAAAAGGCATATGGAAGCCAAAATCAATCAACTGATCCGCAAGTGCCAGAGAGAGAATGTGGACCCGTTCGGGTTTGGAGAGTATGTGAGAAGTTGTACGCACCACTGGGACAATGAAACGTTCTATAAGGATTATGGCTCGATGGATATTCGGGCCCACGTGGAGCTGACGCTCGTCCAGGATGGTATTCAGGAATAAAAACGGGAAAACCCGCTCTGACCTCAGCTTTGAGGATAGCGGGTCTTACCTATGTTCTAATTTTGATGTTCTATGTCAGAGGTTTGGAATGAAGCAGGGAGAGCCGCTCTGCATAACGCTGATAAAACCAAATGCAAATGGCCAGCCAGCTGCCGCTCAGAAAGTAACCTCCGATGACATCACTGGGATAATGAACCCCCAGATAAATTCGGCTCATGCCAATGGTCAGAATAAAGGCTGCACTCACGATGATCATGATAACCCGGCCTGCTGCTGTCGGGATATGCTTCCAGATCAGAAAGGCAAGTCCACTATATAGGCTGAACGCTGCCATGGAGTGTCCACTTGGGAAGCTGTAACCGCTCGCTTCGATGATGCGGTGAATAGTGGGCCTGGCACGCTGAAACGCCAGTTTCAACAGGGTGTTCAGCAACGTGGAGCCTGCGATGACTGCTGCCAAAAACAGAAGTTCCCGTCGGTGTCCCAGGAAAAGATATAAGACCACCATGGAGATGATCATTATGATGATCACAGGCAATCCGCTGCCAATCCAGGTGAAGACCTGCATCCAGTTGGTCATTCCGGGAGCTTCCATCCCTTGTATCCATCCAATCAGGTTATCATCAAACCGGTGGATCTGGTTATCACTGATAGACAGGGCAATCAGTGCAAATACGGTAAGGCTCAATGCTGCAAGGAGCAGCGGGATAGAGAAGGCCTTTTTTCCTTGCTGGTTCAAATGTCATGTTCCTCCAGGATGTTTGAATTTCATATGTTGGGCCGCCAGCCATACGATATGGATATTATGCTATCATTTCGCCTTAAATATTGCTTGAACAAAAAGGTTAGCGACTCAGTTCAGTTGAAGCATATATTCATAGGCGGTAACACCGAAGACACGCTTAAAATGTCTGTTCAAATGCGTAAGATCGACGAATCCGCATTCGGCTACCGCGGAGTAGACATCCTTATGCTTCTCTATGGCCTGCCGGGCATGTTCAACCTTGCAGTTCAGGAAGAACTGGTAGGGTGATATGCCGGCATGTGACTTGAATTCCCGGATAAACTGAAACTTGGACATATTAAACTCGGTATAGAGATCATCCAGTTTCAGCACATCATCGAACCTGCTGAACATCATTTCTTTGGCCTTTCGGACAAGCCCGTCACCAGGTCCGGGAATGTGAGTATCGATCTCCGACCGGGACAGCTGATGTACGAGGCTGAAGAGAAGTTCACTGCATTTGGCTTCATCCTGCCCGCTCTGAACGGCACGGTTCAGCATGAGAATACTTCGTGCCAGCTGAGGATCATAGACAATGGGAGTGGAGAAACGCAATTCCTTTTTCCCCAGAATGTCTTCTACCACCTCCGGCTTCAGATACAACATGACGTAGTCAATACCAGCCTTGTCGTAAGAACTGCCATCATGGGACTGCTCCCGATTAAACAGCATGACACCGTTCTGGTGGGAAGCCTGATAATGACCGTCCAGATGGTACTGCTGAATACCGCGCAGCGTCACACCAACCGCATATTCCTCGTGACAGTGCTTCTTATACGTAAAATCTGTAAAACTGGCCGAAAGGGCCAGGACATCAGACGATTTCTTATAATTGAACAGCTCCACTCCATGCCTACCTCCAATCTAGATGAGTCCCGATACCATAATGGCTGAGTATACCAAAAAGAGAGCCAACACGATACTAAAAGCTTTTTGATGATCATGCAAAAATTGCCTGAACACAGAACCGAAAACAACCCAGCTGGTAAAGGCCAAAAATCCAATCAATGTGATGAGACAGACAAACAGCACCGTTGACAGCGAGGTGTCATAATAGGGCAGCACATAGCTGGGGATTACGGTGAACGTGAACAGAATTACTTTCGGATTTAGAAACTGCATGATTAAACCGCTCACAAATCCGGTTGCCTGCTTCGGTGCCTCCTCGGAAGATCCCATCTTGTAGATCTGATAGGCGAGGTACAGCATATACAGGCTGCCAACGATCTGCATCACATGAAGAATACTGGGCAGGATGCCCGCCAGAAGATGATTGAGGAAAGCCGAGGCGGCAAGCAGCATCCCAAACGCCACGGTGGCTCCCCACACATAATGCATGGTTTTGCGTGCACCCGCGTGCTGAACTGAAGATAAAATGACAATATTGCTGGGTCCTGGCGTAAAGGTAACCACAATGCAATAAATTAAAAAAGAGGTAAGATTCATCGTTTCATAATGCCTCCCCGGGTTGTAGTTTCATGATCATACTGCGGGGATGGTTGAACCGATAGTACATTATTGCAGCAGCACAACCTGAGAGCGAAAGTATGAAGATACTTTGGTTAGAGGGGAAAGCGGTTTCTTTTTTGCGTGTTTGCGTTTACAATTTAAGCGAAACACAAGTGGACAGATCTCAAGGATGTGAAAACGAATATGAAAAAGACATTGCTGGTCTACATTTTGCTTATCTCGGCTTTTGCACTGTACGTACTCAGGTATGAATACGCAAGCGAAGCGAATGGCTCTTGGGAAGCCAAGGGACTGCGTGGAGATATTGGTGAAACATACATCATGATCACATTTCAGTCCGGCTTGGAATATTGGAAAAGTGTGCTCAAAGGCTTCGAGGATGCGGGTGATGCGCTCGGAGTAACCGTGGAGTATCGGGGAGCTACCCGATATGACCCGAAGGAACAGACGACGATCATTGAGCAAGCGATTGCACGGAAACCGGCAGGCATCGCCATCTCCGCCATTGACCCGCAATCGCTTATTCCTGTGATTAACAAAGCATTGGATGCAGGTATTCCGGTGGTTTTGTTTGATGCGGATGCCCCGGACAGCAGGGCATATTCTTTTCTCGGCACGGACAATTATCAAGCAGGGGTGACTGCTGCGGACAAAATGGCCGAGCTTCTGGGCCGGGAGGGAGAAGTCGCCGTTCTGACCATGCCGGGTCAGCAAAATCATGAGGAACGAACGGAAGGCTTCCGCGATACTATCCGTGATCGATACCCTTCCATGAAGGTTGTTGAAGTCGCGGACGGGCACGGAGATGCAATGAAATCAAGAGATGAAGCTCTTAGAATGATGAAAACATATCCGGATCTCGGCGGTATTTTTGTAACCGAAGCGACAGGAGCAGCTGGCGTTGGTGAAGCGGTTCAGAATGGGGATGCAGGTTATCCGCTGCAGATCATATCCTTTGATACCAATAAAGCAACACTTGACATGATCAAGAGCGGCACAATCTCTGCAACGATCGCACAGGGGACCTGGAACATGGGTTACTGGTCCCTTCAATACCTGTTTCATTTGCACCACCAACTGACCGTACCTGCACCGTCTTCTTCCGATGAAAATGCACCGCTGCCGGTTAGGGTGGATACTGGAATCTCTGTCGTGACACGATCGAATGTAGATGATTACTATGCCAAATAAAACAGAACATCGTTCTCGAATGCCCCTCGGCTGGAAGAAAATTCGTTTTCGGATGAAGAGCGGATTGCAGAGGCTGCGTTTGCGTAATATGCCGCTGCGTTATCAGCTGATGCTGCTCTTTTTGCTTTTTGCCATCGTTCCTTCAATGGGACTCGGACTGCTGGTGAACTGGACTGTGGAACGGATTGTTGAAAGGCAGGTCGAGGGACACACGATGCAGCTGATCGGCAAAGTCAATGAAGCACTCGACAGCAAGATGGAGAATTTGCAAAACATGACCTATCTGATCGCGTTTGACCCGGATATCCGTGCGTTCATGGAAGGGAAAACGGAGTTTGACGGTCATACTGGAGCAGCGGTATCCGGTGGCGATTCGAACCAGTCCACAGATCAGGATCAACTGTATGGGATCAAGCAGTTTTTGCAGGGATTCACGACATTGTATCCGGAGATTGCAGGAATTGTCCTTGTGAATGGAAATGGAGATTACATTAGCAACGAGATGTACCCGAAAACCAATCAGAGCCTGGTCCAGGAGCAGTGGTACCAAGGTGCGTCCCGGAATGCCGGCATTTTTACTGTGCTGGGTCAACCGAGACAGCGCAACATCACGACACATGTTCGGTATAAGGATAGTGAAATTGTGTCTGTTGCACGTTCCATCACGGATGAAACATCAGGACGTGTGCTCGGTGTCATTATGATTGACCTGAAACTGCGTACCGTATCTCAGGCCGCCAGAGATGTGACGCTGGGGAAATCCGGATATGTGATGGTGACCGATGCAGAAGGGCGAAGTGTCTATATGCCCGACAACCCCCTTGTTGAGCAGATTCCATCCGCGTGGTTCCCTTCCGGGGATAGCGGAATATTCAACGCTGAAGCGGATGGGAAGGAGTTGTTATTCATGTACCAGTCTTCTTCGTTTACAGGATGGAGAACTGTAGGCGTATTTCCGGCGAGGGAATCGATAGCGGAAGTGCGCCAGATCCAGTTTTACGTTGTCAGTTTTGTGTTCGTGGTCTGTCTCTTTGGTCTGAGTGCTTCCCTTCGGTTCTCCAGTTCCATCGCTCAGCCTATTTTCCGGTTAATGTCTTATATGCGCAGGGCGGAAACGGGAAATCTCAGATCCGGCCGCTGGAGCGATCGGGCTGATGAAATCGGCATGCTGGGTAGAAGTTTTAACCGAATGCTGGCACAGATCCGGCAGCTCATGTCCCTTAACGAATTACGGGAGCGGCAAAAACGGGATGCTGAAATGCGAAGCCTGCAGGAGCATATCAAACCTCATTTTTTATATAACACCCTGGATACGATCCATTGGATGGCACAAAGGAAAGGTGTGGACGATGTATCCGAGATGGTGGGCGCCCTGTCCAGACTATTTCGTATCGGGCTCAGCAAAGGCAATGATTTCATTCCCTTGCAATCCGAGGTTGAACATATATCCAGTTATCTGCAAATTCAGCAGACCCGGTACCGGAATCGACTTCAATGTGAGCTGGTGATTCCGGAGGAGCTGAAGGAGCTGTTTGTGCTTAAGCTGGTGCTGCAGCCTATTGTGGAAAATGCCATCTATCACGGGATTAAGGGCAGACGAGGTCCGGGTAAGATTCGAATTGAGTCCAAAGTACAAGATCATAAGCTGGTTCTGACGGTACAGGATGATGGCGCCGGGATGTCCAGCGAGCGGCTGCACGAGATGGCGCAGCTGCTTGGTACACCCTTGGAAAGCATGGAAACACAGGAAGCTGGTCAGGGCGGCAAAAGCTATGGCATGCTGAATGTACAGGCACGCCTTCGGCTTTCTTTTGGAGAAGATTATGGGATTAGTTTGAATAGTCGGGAAGGTGAAGGGACTTGTGTAACCATCACTCAGCCGTTGATGAAAGAACTTCCACAAGCGTGGCAATTCGATACTGAGGGAAGGCGGGATAGTCAATGAAGGAAGCAATGATCCAAGCAGCTTGGACAGAAGCAGAGATGGAGAATACGGCAGCATCGGTGGCTGCAGCCCAGACATTGCAGTCGGCCCGGCGTTACCAAGTGCTGATTGCAGATGATGAACCGATTATTCGCGAAGGCATTCGGGATGCCATTGACTGGGAGGCGCTTGGCATGGAGGTTGCCTGTGAAGCGGAGGACGGAGAGGAAGCGCTGGAGCTGGCTGTCCAGTTCGGTATTGATATCCTTCTAGTCGATATGAACATGCCATTTCTGAACGGCATTGATCTGATCCGTCGCCTCCAGGATGAGTGTCCGGATTGCCGCTGCCTCATCATCTCCGGGCATGATGAGTTTGCTTATGCCCAGGAGGCTGTGCGACTTGGCGTGGAGGATTACATTCTTAAGCCAGTAGATGCAGAGCGGCTGCACGCTGCGCTTATGCGACTGAAACAGCGCATGGATGAAGAACATAGACGTACGGCCTACGTCAAGCAGGCTGCCGACCAGATCGAGCGCAATATTCCGCTGCTCCGTCAGCGTTTTTGTCTGGAGTGGCTGGAAGGACGGGCGGAAGGAAAAGATCTGACAGAGCAGCTTACGTTCTTGCGCCTGCCATCGGATCCGCCTGTGCAGATCGGGGTCGTCCGCTGGCCTGCTGCGGAAGCACGGCAGTCCCTTATGCGGGAGAATGATCGTCAATTGTTTCTGTTTGCCGTGGAGAATATTATCGGTGAACTGCTGGGAGATCTTCCCCATGTCCTGTTCCGGGACCCGAATGGATTAATTGGCTTCTGTCTCTGGCAGGCAGCTCCGGAAGAACTGGATTGCACGATTGAACAGCAAATCAGTGCCTGTCTCAACATTGCTGTTCATGCTCATGTGGAGCAGAATACAGGTGCATTGGAGGACGTCCCGAGTGCTTACCAGTTATGCCGTGAGCTTATCTATGGGGAAGCCCGCTTGTCTCCGCTGGTGCGCAGAGCTCGGCAGATCATTCATGAAGGGTACGCGGATCGGGAACTGACACTGGAATCGCTCGCTTCGCGTCTGCAAGTCTCCTCGGTATATCTCAGCCGGGTGCTCAAGAAAGAGTTAAACGATACATTCGTAACCCTGGTTACCCATGCCCGCATCCGCAAAGCAGTACAGCTGCTGGATTCAACGTCACTGCCTATCCACAGCATTGCAGAACGGGTCGGTTACGATACCCAGCACTATTTCAGCACGGCGTTCAAGAAAGTGATGGGCATTTCACCCGCACAGTACCGGAAGGATGGGGGCACAGGGCAGAGTGCCTCCGCAGACCGAGTGTAGCATCATAAGATATGGCGAAGACAACAGAGTTGATCTGCTTCTGCGAAGCGGATCAGCTCTTTTTTTCGTGCCTGGGGATGGATTTGGAACTGTATTCAATGATAGGGATGAGGTACTCCTTCTGAGAATACAAAAGTTAAATTTTTATAAAAAAGGTTCAAAAGCTGCAAAGACTGTTTAAACCTGACAATGCTACGATGGGATCAGGCAGAAACAGAAGGCAATTGAAGTTCATTTCTGGATTGTAAGCGTTATCTTGTGAAACACAATCAGATCCGCATGATTCGAGGAAAGGGGAACTTGATATGAAAAAAGGAGCAGTGATGATCTGGCTTCTGGTGATGACCTTGATGTTATCGGCCTGCAATCTGGCTGAGAGCGGAACAGGCAGCAAGGAAAAAGGATATGTTGGCATCTCCATGCCAACGAAATCGTCCGAGCGCTGGGTCGGTGACGGAGAGAACATGGTCCGACTATTTCAGGAACAAGGATATAAGACAGATCTGCAGTACGCTGAGGACGTGGTCGAAAATCAGATTTCACAGATTGAGAACATGATCACCAAGGGAGTGGATGTGATGGTCATTGCATCCGTGGACGGCAATACACTGACGGATGTAATCAAGAAGGCCCACGATGAGGGCATCCAAGTCATATCATACGACCGCCTGATCCGGAACACGCCTTATCTCACGTATTATGCGACGTTCGACAACTTCAAGGTTGGGGTACTGCAGGCTTCCTACATTGAGCAGAAGCTTGGCCTCAAGGAAGGCAAAGGACCATTCAACATCGAGCTGTTTGGCGGCTCACCCGATGACAACAATGCGTATTTCTTCTTCGACGGTGCAATGTCTGTACTGAAACCCTATATCGATTCCGGCAAGCTTGTGGTACGGAGCAACCAAACCACAATGGCACAGATTGCGACCTTACGCTGGGATGGAGCACTTGCCCAGTCGAGGATGGATAACTTGCTAAGTGCCTATTACTCCGGAGATAACCTGGATGCCGTGTTGTCCCCGTACGATGGAATCAGCATAGGCATCATCTCGTCACTGAAAGGCGTTGGATACGGATCAGAAAGTAAGCCTCTGCCTGTTATTACTGGACAGGACGCGGAGCTGGCTTCCATCAAATCCATTGTTGCCGGAGAGCAGACACAGACGGTATTCAAGGATACACGCAAGCTCGCGGAGCAGACGGTAGAGATGGCCAATAGCATTTTACAAGGAAAACAAGCAGAAGTGAATGACGAAAAATCATATAACAACGGTATTAAAATAATCCCGGCCTATTTGCTGGACCCGATCTCCGTGGACCGGACCAATGTGGAGAAGGACATTGTCGGCTCCAATTATTACACCAAAGAGGAAATCGGACTGAAATAATAATGGAAAGGAGCAAGTCCCATGACCGGAATCATATTGGAAATGAAGGGCATCACCAAAACCTTTCCTGGTGTCAAAGCACTGGAAAACGTCAATCTCAAGATCCGGGAAGGTGAAATCCATTCCCTGTGCGGTGAGAACGGCGCAGGTAAATCCACACTGATGAAAGTGCTTAGCGGTGTATATCCACATGGAACGTACGAAGGGGATATTTTGTTCCAGGGGAAAACATGTGAGTTCAAAAGCATCAAGCAGAGCGAGGATCTGGGAATCGTCATTATCCATCAGGAGCTTGCACTGATCCCTTACCTGTCCATTGCCGAGAACATTTACCTGGGCAACGAGCGTGCCAGCAAAGGCATCATTGACTGGAAAGAAACATTGGTCGGCACACGTGAATTGCTCTCCAAAGTGGGTTTGAGCGAAAATCCGAACACCCTTGTATCCAACATCGGTGTAGGGAAGCAGCAGCTGGTTGAAATTGCAAAAGCACTCTCCAAAAAGGTTCGTCTGCTCATCCTGGATGAACCGACGGCAGCGCTGAATGAGGACGATAGTGAGAACCTGCTCCAATTAATGCTGGAGTTCAAGAAGCAGGGAATTGCGTGTATCCTGATTTCCCATAAGCTGAACGAGGTGTCCAAGGTATCGGATTCCGTCACGATATTGAGGGATGGCAAGACCATCGAGACGCTGGACATGAGGAAGGATAACGTCACCGAGGACCGGATTATCAGTGGAATGGTTGGCCGTGATCTGACAAGCCGCTATCCGGAGCGTCATGCCGATATTGGTAACGTCATTTTGGAAGTGAAGGATTGGACGGTTTACCACGAGCATCATGCTGATCGCAAAGTGCTGGACCGGGTCAACATGAACATTCGGCGTGGTGAAATCGTCGGCATAGCCGGTCTGATGGGTGCGGGACGCACGGAACTGGCCATGAGCATATTTGGCAAATCCTATGGTCGCAACATATCGGGTCAGCTCATCAAGGATGGCCAACCGATTCAGAACAACAGTGTAACGGAAGCAATTCAGAACGGTTTTGCCTACGTGACAGAGGATCGGAAGGAATACGGGCTCATTCTTATGGATGATATCAAACGCAATATTTCACTGACCGGCCTGGGCAAGCTGACCAAAAACGCCGTTGTGAATGAACGTGAAGAAGTGCTGGTTGCCGAAGAGATGAAGAAAAGCATGAATATCAAAGCCCCAAGCATCCTTCAGAAAACCGGCAATCTGAGCGGGGGTAACCAGCAGAAAGTGGTGCTGAGCAAATGGATATTTGCCGGACCGGATATTCTCATTCTGGATGAACCGACCCGCGGAATCGATGTGGGCGCAAAATTCGAGATCTATACCATTATTCACCGGCTTGCTGCTGAGGGCAAAGGCGTGCTGGTCATCTCATCCGAGCTCCCGGAGGTTCTGGGCCTGTGTGACCGAATTTATGTCATGAATGCCGGGCGCATCACGGGTGAAGTCAGCCGCGAGGAAGCGACGCAGGAAACGTTGATGAGATATATGACGAAGTCTGGAGGCGAGAAGCATGGAAATGCTAACTAAACTGTTCAAAAACAATATACGCCAATACGGCATGATTATCGCACTGGTTGTCATTATGATCTTGTTCGAGGTGCTGACTGGCGGGCTCTTGCTGAAGCCAATCAATATTACGAATCTGATTCTGCAGAACAGCTATATCCTGGTGCTCGCCATCGGGATGGTACTGGTCATCATTACCGGACATATTGATCTGTCGGTCGGATCTGTTGCAGCCTTTGTCGGTGCAGTGGCGGCAATTATGATGGTTGACTGGCAGCTTCCCGCCTGGCTGGCGGTAATTGCTTCTTTGCTGGTAGGGGCGTTAATCGGAGCCTGGCAGGGCTTCTGGATCGCGTATGTGCGGATTCCTGCCTTTATCGTAACTCTTGCGGGCATGCTGCTCTTCCGCGGCTTGACGATGATTGTGCTGGAGGGCCAGTCCATCTCTCCTTTTCCGGGGGGATTCCAAAAGATAAGCTCCGGATTCCTGCCTGATATCCAATTCTCAGGTTTCGGTCTCATCTCGATTCTTGTAGGGATTGCACTTACAATCTGGTATATCGTAAATGAACTGCGGGAACGCCGCTCCCAGCGGAAATACGGATTCGCGGTGGTGTCACAGGGACTTTTCCTGCTCAAGCTGATTGTTGTGGCGGCGGTAACGAACCTGTTCACCTTCGTACTTGCAAGTTACGCTGGCATTCCGAATATCCTGATCCTGCTGTTTGTGCTGATCGTCGTGTACTCCTTCGTCATGAACCGCACTGTAATGGGACGTCATGTGTACGCACTTGGTGGAAATGAAAAGGCAGCAGGATTATCCGGAGTCAAAACCAAAAAGGTAACGTTCTGGGTATTTGTAAACATGGGTGTACTCGCTGCTGTATCCGGTCTGATCTTCGCTGCTCGTCTGAATGCGGCTACCCCAAGAGCGGGTACCAACTTCGAACTGGATGCGATTGCTGCCTGCTTTATCGGTGGAGCTTCAGCTTCCGGGGGTATTGGAACCGTGTTTGGAGCCATCATCGGCGGCTTGGTTATGGGGGTACTGAATAACGGGATGTCCCTCATTGGATTGGGCATTGACTGGCAGCAGGGAATTAAAGGTCTGGTGCTTCTGCTTGCCGTAGCCTTCGATATCTACAATAAAAATAAAAGATCGGCTTAGAGTGATAGAAAAATAGATCATTTCATCTCATCGATAACTTATAGCTTGGATTTCACTTAGGATTAGATGCAAAATGTTCATTCATTTGGAAAGTCATAAACAGACCCGCTATCCTTCATAGTGGGTCTGTTTTCCGTATGTCAGGCACAGCCGGTTTTACATGAGTGCATCCAGAAACCGGGTTGCGATCCCGAAGTAAATAAACAGCGACAATATATCGTTCAGCGTAGTGATCAAGGGCCCGGAGGCAACGGCGGGATCAACCTTGAAGCGACTTAGCAATAAGGGGATACATGTACCTGTCAGTGTACCGATCACGAGTGTGAAGAAGAGGGACACGCCAATAATGGTGCCGAGCAGCCAGTCCCCTTGCCAGAAGTAGGCGATAACTGTAATCATGACTCCGCATACAAGTCCAATCAGGGTACCTACCTTGATTTCCCGGCCAATCAACGCCAGTACGGTGGATTTGTCGAGCTTGCGACCAATGAGACCACGAACGACGACAGCCAGAGACTGTGTTCCCGTATTTCCGGTCATACCGGCGATCATGGGCATGAAAAATGCGAGAGCAACGACCTGATTCAGCGTATCCTCGAAGAAGTCCACAATGCTGCCTGAGATGAGTCCGATGAATAGTAACAGGATGAGCCAGGGGAGCCTGCGTTTGACCGCCACGAGTGGCTTGGTATCAAAATCAATATCCTTGCCGCCGCCACCCATCTTCGCAAGGTCTTCACTGGCTTCATGCATGATGATATCAATGACATCATCCATCTGAATGACACCACAGAGTCTGTGGTTCTCATCAACGACGGGTAAGGCGATAAATTCATAACGCTGCAGCAGCTGCGCAGCTTCTTCCTGGTCCATGTCCACAGTCGCATAGATGACACGCTTGGTCATCAGCTCCTCTACCCGGGTCTTGTCACCCGCCTGAAGCAGGGAACGGTGACTGACCACTCCAACGAGTTTGCCTTCATCATCCGTTACATACAGATAGCTCGTTGACGCTATAGGCGGCGTGCCCTGGGATTCCCTTATCGCTTCCTTCGCAGTCTCATGTGCCAGAAGAGTGCGGTAACGGTCGGTCATGATCCGGCCGGCTGTCTCCGGCGGATAGTTCAGCACGGAGCGGATAATGGCAGAATGGTCGAGATGCATGTTCGACAACAGGTGTTCCCTGCGTTTGGCAGGCAAATCATGCAGGAACTTGATCAGATCACTCTTGTCCATCTGCTGCATGACCTCAAGCGTACGTTCCGGCCCTAGCTGTTCGAACAGCTTAATCTGGTCATGAAGCTTGAGCGATTCCGCCATGTCGGCGAGAACATCAGGCTTGAACAGCAGCAGCAGCCGCTTCGTTTCCTGTTCGGGAAACTTTTTGTAGATGAGCGTAAGATCGTAGGGATGAAGCTCTTTTATCGCTTTATAAAATTCGGGGAGGTCTTGGGTTTGTACATATTGAACCAGCAGCTCGGTGATTTCTTCGATTGAATTATTCTTAGGCGATTGAGGTCCGTTCTTGTTCATATCAAGACTCCTTTCTAGAGGCGGGGCTCCGTATTTTTAAACGCAATGTAAGCGAGGTAAACAGCAAATGGGATGAGTGAAGCGTGGACTACGCTATTGAAATCTTGCTCAACCATTCGGAACGGGCTTACAAATAGGCGCTGCGGAGATATACTGGTTGTACAAGTAACTGATGAGGAGGACTTGCACGAGTGGAAACAGAGATTAGAACACAGCTGCTCAGTCTGGCCGAACCGGAGTACCAAAAATTCTCGGCTGCATTGATTCCCAATATTACGAATCTGATGGGTGTTCGATTGCCTGCGATACGAAAGATGGCGAAAAAGATCGCTGCAGGGGACTGGCGTGCGTACCTGAAGACGGCTGACGATGACTATTTCGAAGAAGTGATGCTGCAGGCCATGGTTATTGGTCATGTCCAGGCGGATCTGGATGAATGGCTGGAGCATGTCGCCGCTTTTGTTCCCAAGATTGATAACTGGTCGATATGTGACAGCTTCTGCGCTGGATTGAAATATACGAGGGTACATGCAGAATCCGTGTGGAATTTCCTGCAGCCTTATCTGAAGTCGGATCAGGAGTACGAGATACGTTTTGGCGTGGTCATGCTATTGAACTTTTATCTGGATGAGACATACATTGATCGGGTTCTGGTCTCATTGGATCAGATTAAACATGAAGCGTACTACGTCAAAATGGCGGTAGCATGGGCAATATCGATGGCCTATGTGAAGCAGCCGGAAGTGACGATGCACTATTTGAAAAACAATACGCTTGATGATTTCACCTACAATAAAGCTCTGCAGAAAATAACGGAGTCCTATCGCGTGGATCCGGAGACCAAGCAGATGATTCGCAGCATGAAGCGGAAGACCAAGAGATCTGTTCGTGTTTAGCAGCGGAACCTTCTTTATATAGAAAGAAACGAAATGAAATACTCAATAGGGAGGAGCGTGGACACATGCGAAAAAAGATCATATGGTCTGCCTTGGAGCTGGACGGACGTCCGTGGGTGTTGACCGCTACGGAACTAGGGATCTGCCGTATTGTCATGCCGAATGAAACGTTGGAGGACTGGAGCAGCTGGATTGCCCGGATTGCCCCGGGAGCAGAGCTGGCAGAAGATGAACAAGCCATAAAGGGGACAGGCATGGTGGACTGGCTGCAAGCTTACTTTGCAGGGGAGCAGACTCGTTATACGGATGAGATTCCACTTGATCTGATTGGCACAGCATTCCAGCAGCAGGTGTGGAAGGAGCTGGGACGTGTCCCTTATGGTGAAGTTCGCACATACGGCGACATTGCAGCTGCAATCGGCAGACCTACGGCGGTTCGTGCAGTTGGGGCTGCGAACGGAGCGAATCCCATTCCCCTTCTGTTACCATGTCACCGCATCATCGGTGCCAACCGCAAGCTGACCGGATTTCGCGGAGGCCTGGAGTTGAAGCGCAGACTGCTGGACTTAGAGCGGATTGAAGGCGTGACGGATGGCGGGCATGAGCGGTTTCATTTTTGAAGAGCGGTGGTTTAGGGGGATAGGGTGCAGGCACTTAGTTGTGCCTGTTTTTGCATTCTCTGATTATCGTTCCGAGCGTCTGTGGAATAACGAGAACAAGTAGGAGGATCACCGTGTACGAACCCCAACGTACTTCTGAAAGGGACGTCCCGGTTACCGTATAGTACAGCATCATGAAAAGTGTAATTGCGATTGCGCTTACGAAGATATGAAGCCATTTATTCATGTTGAGGGCACACCTTTCCGCTAGTCAGATCCAAACGATCCTCGTATGGAACACCAACGTTTTACATATTTTTGCCTCGTTCAACCCTATGGTACCATAGAGCACAGATGATCGATACCATGCACGGCACACTTCGTGGAAAGAGGGATGACATGTTAAATCAGGCATATTGGTTGACTAACGTAACGTTGGAGCAGGGTTATGTTACGGAAGAGGGCCAGGTAACGGGAACACAGACAAAGAAGGCCCAGCTTCGGGTGGAGAACGGAATCATTACTGAGATGAAGGATGAGGGAGTAGAACTTCAGACGGATCTGCCTCAATATAATGCTAAAGGGCAGCTGCTGCTGCCTTCGTTCGAAGAAGCTCATATCCATCTGGATAAAACGTATTACGATGGACCTTGGCAAGCCGTAAGGCGCATATCCAGCATTTTCGAACGGATTGAAGAAGAGAAGGTGCTGCTGCCCAAGCTGCTGCCGGATGCGAAACGTCAAGCGGAGAGTATCCTGCATCTGATTCAGGGTTATGGGTCCACTCATGTACGCAGCCATTGCAACATTGAGCCCGTCAGCGGGTTAAAACGGCTTGAGGCCACCAGACAGGCACTGGAAACTTTCTCGGGCAAGCTCTCCTCGGAGATTGTGGCGTTTCCACAGCATGGGCTGCTTCGCTCCAATTCGGTGGAGTTCATGCATCAAGCCATGCAAGAAGGGGCTGCAATCGTGGGAGGTCTTGATCCTCATACGGTGGATGAGCATATCGAGAAATCGCTGCATGCCATGGTAGATCTGGCTGTGCAGCATCAGGCGGGGATCGATATCCATCTGCATGATCGCAATGAGCCGGGCAAGCAAACGCTGCAGCGACTCGTTGACCTGACGGAAGAGGCAGGACTTCAAGGGAAGGTCACGGTGAGTCATGCATTTTGGTTCGCTCAAGCGGAGCCGCAGGAGGCGGAGGATATGGCGAAGCGTATGGCCGCTCTTGGCATGAGCGTGGCTTCAACGGTACCCATTGGCAAAATGGTTATGCCCCTTCCGATGCTGCATCGCGTCGGGGTCAACGTGAAGCTGGCCACAGACAGCCTGACCGATCATTGGTCACCTTTTGGCAGTGGAGATCAACTGGAGAAAGCAGGGCGCTTCGCCGAATTGTATGGATACAATGATGAACGTTCGTTATCCCAGTCTCTTGGTTTCATCACGGGTGGAGTTACACCGCTGGATACGGAGGGGAATCAAGTCTGGCCTAAAGTAGGCGATGCGGCGAGCTTTGTACTGGTTCAGGCAAGCTGCTCGGCGGAAGCTGTTGCCCGTAAATCTGCCCGGCAGGCGGTATGGTACAAGGGGCAAATGGTGAGTGGAACTGTATAAGGGAAATGCAGAAATCATGTGAAGCCACGGGAAACTGGTCATAACCCTGTCAAGTAGACAGTACAAAAAAAGACAAGATTTAAGCTGCGGCCGTTTCCCGGTATTCTACCGGGGAACGGTCGTTTAGTTTTTTCTGAAATCGGTTTTGGTTGTA
>NZ_WYEV01000013.1:0-126068 GCF_015143645.1 Paenibacillus sp. P13VS
CTTTCCGATTTGCTTTGATATCTAATAACTGCATCCATTTTTTGTTCGTTTGTAAATTTAGCCATAGAAAAACTGCACCTCCAATTGTTGATAATGTCTAACAATTGGGGTGCAGTTCATAAATGCTCGTGTTTTCGTATAAGAGAGTAGACTCTGCAACTCTGTTTGTGAATCAGATTTAAGGCAGGATGTTGCCAGCAGCACGATAGATTTCGTACCACTCCTGGCGTGTAAGATGAACATCTCCGGCTTTCACACAGTCCTTCAGGCGTTCAATATTCGTTGTGCCCGTTACAGGCTGCATTTGAGCTGGGTGACGCAGCAACCAGGCAATCGCGATGGTGGTGTTGCTCACATCATATTTGGCTGCAATCTCATCGATCTTGGCGTTCAGTTCCGGGAACTTGTCGCTGCCCAGGAATACGCCCTCGAAGAAGCCATACTGGAACGGAGACCAAGGCTGGATCGTGATATCGTGCAAACGGCAATAATCCAAAATACTGCCATCACGGTTCACGGCTGCATCGTTCTCCATGTTCACGTTGATCCCGCTGGAGATCATTGTTGTGTTGGTAATACTCAGCTGAAGCTGGTTGGCTACCAGCGGCTGCTTCACGTACTTTTTCAACAGTTCAATCTGGTTCGGGTTCTGGTTGGATACGCCGAAATGACGCACTTTGCCTTCGCGCTCGAGCAGATCAAATGCCTCTGCCACTTCTTCAGGCTCCACGAGAGCATCCGGACGGTGCAGCAGCAAGACATCAAGATACTCGGTTTTCAGACGCTGCAGAATGCCATCCACTGAATTCAGGATATGCTCTTTGGAGAAATCAAACATGCCCTTGCGGATACCGCATTTGGATTGCAAAATCATATTTTCACGAACCTGGGGATTCATCTGTACCGCCTCTGCAAAAATCTCTTCACATGCCCCGTTTCCATAAATATCAGCATGGTCGAAGAAGTTCGCACCGACTTCCATGGCGGAATGAACAAATTGTTCTGCCTCTTTGTTGCTGAGTGAATTGATGCGCATGCAGCCTACGGCCACAACTGGTACTTCAAGTGAGCTGCTGCCAAGTTTTATTGTTCTCAAGGTGATTTCCCTCCATATTCGGATAGATTGTATATACTTGTCTTCCAGCTATGATTGTGACACAGATCTGCAATCGGTTTCAATGGATTTTTAGATATCTTATATGGAAAAATGGTCGTTTTTTCTCCATTTCTCGGCGGGCTTACGTTTCTTGAGGCACAATCACTTCAATATGTTGAGGCAGGACGCTGATCTGGATAGGTAGTGCAGGCCCTTCCTCCCCGTCCACATTGGTGCGAACCGATTCAGTGCAGCTTACCCGGATCTCTTTTGCCGTAAAATAATCCACATCCTTATGGTCCTTCAGATGCCCAAAAAATAAGGAGGTTCCCAGTGTCAGGCTGTTGAACACACTAATATTGCGGATTACAAAACAATGAATCAGTCCATCGTCCACTACTGCATCCGGAGACAGCTTCTCAAATCCACCAACCGAATTGGTTAGCGCAGCAAGAAACAACGGGGATTCACCCTCCCACGTCAGCCCATCGTATTCAATCTTCAAAGGATAGGCGGGCGAGGACACGAGGTCCTTCAATCCTTCCTTCAAATAAGCCAGGGAGCCCAGCTTCGACTTGTCTTCTGATGAGACAGAAGATAACGCCTCGGCCAAAGAACCGGCTGCTACGACATTGGCGAAGAGACGATCATTAATTTTCCCCAGATCCACCTTGCGTACCTGTTCGGAGCCAAGCTGCTTAATGGCTTCATCCGGATCGAGAGACAGATGGAGTGCACGGGCAAAATCATTCACGGTACCCAGTGGCACGATACCCAGCCTGGGACGATGCTTCTGATCCATCATGCCATTAATGGTCTCATGCAGTGTGCCGTCTCCCCCAATGGATATGACCAGATCACAGCCGCCTTTGCAGGCATCCAGACAGTAACTGGTTGCATCACCCACCCCGGCTGTCTCATTAATCATTACTTGATACTGCTGCGATTCCAGAATCGCCTGAACTTCAGACACGTACTGCTGCGCCTCTTCTTTTCCCGATGACGGATTGCTAATGATCATGGCTTGACGCATAAACGCCTCTCCCCTCCACCTGCACATATTTACTTCTTCTATACCCTTTCTCGGGGGAGAATGAATAAGGCTCGCAGTCCAAAAGATTTTTTTGGTAAAGTTCACCTGTAGGAGTACAGATCAAGGCTTGTTTCATATAGAATAGAAGTAGAGTTGTTACCTGTCCCCTGAAATTAATGTTCCTTTTCTCGGCTGACGGGTTAATAACTAGAGAAATATGAAGAATTACTCCTGTTGATCTGACTTTAACTTTGGAGATGGACTACATAAAAGCAGAGAATTTCAAGAATATCGGAGGGAATGCATGCAATGAAAAGATTGGCACTACTATGTCTAATATTCATTCTAAGTATCGGTGCGTCGGGGCAAGCCATGGCCTACGCAACGATGGACTCAGGCAAAGGCATCATAGAAGATCCTGCACTGGAAAACGGACTTAAACTGATCTTGAACAAACCGGTAGATTCACCGTTAACTTCCTCCGACCTAGAACAGCTTACCGTTGTTGATCTGAGTAATGCAGGGATACAGAGCCTGTCGGGACTGGAGTATGCGACCAACCTGACACATCTCCGCCTATATGGCAATGAGATTGAGGATCTGACCCCGCTGAAGCATCTGGACCAGCTCCGGGAAATCGACGTAAGCAATAATTATATTACCTCCATTGATCCACTCGCTGAGCTGAAGCAACTGGGACGGCTGTACATCAGCAATAACTCTATCTCTTCTATAGAAGTGGTTCGTGGCTTCACCCGCTTACATACGTTTTACGCGAGTGGCAATCAAATTTACAGCCTATCTGCCTTGTCTGAACTAGATCATCTGAAATGGCTGGAGATTTCCAACAATGAGATTACGGATCTGGCTCCACTGGTTCATCAATCTCGGCTGCAGCAGCTGAACGTAGCAAATAATCGGCTTCAATCACTGGCTCCACTGGCCGAAATGGACAATACATTATTTAGACTAAACGTGGCAGGCAATGCCATCTCGGACCTGACACCCTTGCAGCATATGACGCGTCTTCAGGGGCTCGACATCTCGAGTAACCACATTCAGCATCTCAAGGCACTTGAAGGATTGGTGCGGTTAACCGAGCTTAATGCGGAATCCAATCAGATCTATGATCTGGAGCCACTACGACAGCTCACCAAGCTGGAGGTACTGAAGCTTGCAAACAATCGTGTATGGGATCTGACGCCGATTGCCGATTTTACGTTTACACAGGCTGTTCCCGTGAATATGGTTCAGGACATTGGAGCCTCCTCCTCTGTATCTCCTAACGTACTGACCCCGATGACGGAAGCGGAATCCGCCGGATTGACTGTGCAAAATAACTACCTGGACGTATCGAGTGGCAGCAGTACCATGAGTCTCCTTAACCAGATGAATGTGCGGGAACAGAAACGCACACCGCAAGGCCGTTTCCAGCGTCTGATCGAAGGATCGACCACAGCCTATGTGGGTGATCGCACATACACCCTGGAAGCTGCACCTTTTATCCATGAAGGGCGTACGTATGTGCCACTGCGATTTGTGTCCGAACAACTGAATGCCCAGGTGGGTTGGGATCGAAACAAGCAGGAGGCCGTTATCACACAGGGTGAACAAACCATTCGCTGGACTGCCGGTAACAAACAGGTGGTTGTAGACGATTCGCTCCTGATGAATGATGCCCCCTTGTTGATTGAAAACGGCACGGCTTTTGTGCCCGTTCGCTTTGTTTCGGAGCAGCTTAATACGACAGTCGGATATATCGGGAGAAGCAAAACGATTCTGATTTTTGAGAATAAACAGGTGGACAACAGTATTGACTCTTAAATGTTACGATAAATAAGCCTATCGCAAGTTCTTGTATGAACTACATGCGATAGGCTTATTATTTATACAATCGGTTTAATCCTGTGGCACATCCCAGCTAGCCAGCATACCCCTCGCCATCTCCATGGTCGACTCTTCCCCAGTGATTAGAGCAAACTTAGCAACCAGTACCGGGTAAGCAGCCCAATGCTCCCGAATATGCTCAAACATCCGGGGCCATGTTTTTCCCCCTGCCTTTTCGTACCGCTTCAGCAGATCGCGCAATCCAGCATCCTGGAAAAGCCCATACAAGATCACAAAATCCTTCCCCGGATCGGCGATCTCCGCTTCCGTCCAGTCGATAAGCCCGGTAACCCGCTGTGTAGGATCGACGATAATATGCGGTGGATGCAGATCACCATGATTGAATGTGACGTGCTCAGGCCAGAAATGGTCTGTAGACACCCATTTTCCCCACCGCTCGGCGAGTCCCTTTGGTACCGTAAAGCTCTGCTTAATCTGCTCCATATTGGCGGCAAAATCCTGGCGCACTTCCCTAGGCGTCTTTTGCCGCACTCCGCCTTGTACCGCTTCATTGGCATTAATGCCATGCAATTGTACGAGTGCAGCAGCCAGCGAATCAAAAAATACATCCGACAGGTCTTCCTGCGGAAAGCGCCATGCATACCCTCCCCCAGCAGGATCGACCACAGCAATCGGTTCACCGTCCAGCAAGGGATAAGCAATCAGCTCCGGTGTACAAATTCGCCAATCCGGCACCTTTATAGACAAGTTATCCTGTACGACCCCCAATACCTTGCGCTCATTCTCGGCACGCTCCCATACGTCTCCACGCCTTGGCTGGCGCAGAACCCACTTTTGCCCACTCTCATCCGTAGCAAAGGCCACCCTGAAGTCCATCCCGGACTCATTGATTTCCATCGAATCTTTGCGGATTCGAAGCCCATTCTGTTCAGCAAGCAGCCATATCTCCTGTTGAAGCTTTACCTGTTCATTCGAAATTGGTCCTGTCATACCCTTTCCTCCTCTTTTCCTCAGAAAAATAAAAAAACACAGACATTCACGCCTGTGCCTTGATCTCGGATTAAGGGATAAACCTAAATATGAGCAGCCCGATAGTAGTACATCAAAGAACCACTCCTAGGCAAGAGTGTCCACTATCGATTACGGCATACGTGTAAATAGGCAAACCTCTCCCGATTATCTGCACACAGGCAGCAAACAGCACGCGTAAACAAACGTTTCGCTGCTATCTCAATCGGAAAAAATGTGCCACACGTATCCCTCCGTTCAGTAAGTTACCCCTATGCTAACATATTCCAATTCCTGGTTCCAGCATGAATTTCCTGATTTGCCCATGTACCTAGGTCAATTCCTCCACTGGCCTTCCTGCATATAGAGTATAATGAACAGGTATACGATATAGGTATGGTGCAATGCTTATAGTAAGCATCCTGCACGTCTCTGGTATGAGCACTTAAAACTAATGCAAAAGAGGTTAACAATGAGCAAGCAACAATTCAAAGATTATAAGCTTGGCGAAGAGATCGTCCGGGCACTGGATAGTCTGGGTTATGAAACGCCAACCGAGGTTCAGACTGAAGTCATCCCGGTCGCTTTGGAAAATAAAGACCTCGTGGTCAAATCCCAGACTGGCAGTGGTAAAACAGCTGCCTATGGTATTCCGATTTGTGAGCTGGTGGAATGGAATGAAAATAAACCGCAGGCTTTAATTCTCACGCCAACCCGTGAACTGGCCCTGCAGGTCAATGAAGACATCACCAATATTGGACGCTATAAGCGAATTAAAGCTACGGCACTCTATGGACAATCTCCTTTTTATATTCAAAAAGCAGAGCTAAAACAAAGAACACATGTCGCCGTAGGTACGCCGGGACGTGTGCTGGACCATATCGAACGCGGTACACTGCCGCTCGAGCGGATTGCCTATCTCGTCATTGACGAGGCGGATGAAATGCTGAACATGGGCTTTATCGAGACGGTACAAGCTATCATTCAGGCCTTGCCTAGCGAGCGCGTAACGATGTTATTCTCCGCTACATTCCCTGAGGACGTTGCCCGTCTCTCACGCAAGTATATGGATCATCCGGTAGAGATCGAGATCAAAGCAAGTGGTCTCACAACAGCTACAATAGAACACGAGGTTGTTCGGGTATCCGAAGTCAACAAGACTGCTGTGCTGGAGGATCTGTTTATCGTGGAAAATCCGGACAGCTGCATTGTATTCTGCCGAACACAGGAGAACGTGGATAAACTGTTCCGGGTGATGGCTGACCTGGACTACCCAGCAGACCGAATCCACGGAGGCATGGAGCAGGACGAGCGGATCGAAGTCATGAATGCATTCAGAAGAGGCCAATTCCGTTATTTGGTTGCGACCGATGTTGCGGCACGTGGAATCGATATCACGAATATCACTCATGTCATCAACTATGATATTCCGCTGGAAAAAGAGAGCTATGTGCACCGTACAGGCCGTACCGGACGTGCTGGTAAGACAGGCAAGGCCATCACGCTGGTTACGCCGAAGGATGGCAGACGCCTGGCCGAGATTGAATCCTATATCGGATTCGAGATCCCGGTCGTTCCGGCGCCATCTGAAGAAGCTGTCGATCGCCGCAGGGAAGAATTCGAGAAACGCCTGAAGATTGTACCTGAGCGCAAAAAAGACAAGCGTGAGCAGCTGAACCAGCAGATCATGAAGCTGAACTTCAACGGCGGCAAAAAGAAAAAACTGCGTGCCGTGGACTTTGTAGGTACCATCGCCAAACTGGAGGGGGTCACCGCAGATGATATCGGGATTATCACCATTCTCGATAATGTAACCGATGTGGAGATTCTAAACGGCAAAGGCCCGCTTGTACTGGAAATGATGCAAAACACAACGGTCAAGGGCAAGCAGCTGAAGGTCCGCAAAGGGAAGCATGTGTAAGCACATGATACGAATTTAATATATCTTAGAAGAGGGAGTGTCTTGAGGCACTCCTTCTTTGATTTATACAGGTTTTCAGCAAGCAGAAGAACATATCTTATACAAAAACCCCCCGCTCTCGCCGCTTTATATCGAAAAGCACTTTTTTGTTCAGCAATGGATGAATTGTTCACTTGAAACGAATGGAAGTCCAGCTAGAATATATGTGAAAGCGCTACACTTTGCTCATACCTTGGGGAGGTGCATGTAATGAGAAGCAGGAAGTATGCATGGATTCTGGTTCTGACTCTGACACTGACGATGTTTGGCTTCCATCCGGAACGAACGGACGCGGCAAGTGTGACCATTAGCAACGGCTCCGATTGGCTGGATACCGCAGGTAACCCCATTCATGCGAACAGCGGCAATATTCTGAAAGTGGGAAGCACGTATTATTGGTATGGTGAGCATGCGGTAAGTGGCAAGTTTGACAGTGTTAACGTCTATACTTCAACCGATCTGAAAAACTGGACATTCAGCAATGCCATCCTCACCAAGGATTCCGCAACAGAGCTTGCCTCCAGCAAGATTGAGCGCCCCAAAGTGATCTACAATCCCGCTACGCAGCAGTATGTGCTCTGGGCACATTATGAGAACGGAACGGATTATAATCTGGGACGTGTCGCCGTAGCGACCAGCAATACACCAAGTGGCAAATTCACGTATGAGGGCAGCTTCCGGCCACTGGACTATGAGTCCCGCGATATGACAGTGTTCGTGGATACCGATGGTACGGGCTATCTCATCAGTGCGTCACGCAAGAATGGCGGAGCGAACGATACGATGGCTATTTTCAAAATGAACGCAAGCTATACAGGCGTAGAATCCTTTGTTGGCTGGTTATTTGAGAACAGCTACCGAGAGGCCCCTGCCGTTGTGAAAAAGGGAAACCGCTATTACCTCTTCACCTCCCAGGCTGCTGGCTGGTATCCGAATCAGGGGGCTTATGCGACAGCCACATCCATGACTGGACCATGGTCTGCACTGACCCCTTCTGGCAATCCCTCTGCCTTTGGATCGCAGATTCATGATATTGCCACGATTACAGGCAGCAGCACCACGTCCTATATTTATATGGGAGACCGCTGGAATCCAATGAATCTGGGCGAGCACAAGCATATCTGGCTCCCTCTGACCCTGAACGATACCAACGGAACGGCATCACTGGAGTGGTATAAGGATTGGAGTATCGATGCTGCTGCAGGTACGGTAGCGCCGTCCTCTCTCGTCAATCACGCTCAAGGCAAGACAGCTACGGCCATTTCGACAGCCTCCGGTTCTTCCGCTGCCAATGTAAATGACGGTAACTACCAGACTTCGTGGGCGGCCTCTTCCAATACATGGCCTGCTTGGTGGCAGGTTGACTTCGGAGTGCCGAAGACCATTACCGAGATCGATATCTCCTGGTTTATGTATAAAGGATCGGAGGGGTATTACAAATACAAGATTGAGATCAGCAACGATGGTGTCAACTATTCCACACTGGATCGGACCAATAACCTGACCTACGGGTTTACCACAGATACAGTGCACTTTACGGCCCGCTATGTACGTATCCATATGGTAAATGCCGTGCTGTGGAACAACCCGGGTAATTGGTACACTCCAACACTGCATGAGGTTAAAATGCTGGGACCTGCTGCCCCGGAAGCGACAGGCTACAGCCAGTTCAGCTCACATAACTATCCGGACCGTTCTATCCGGCATTCCAATTTCACAGCTCGTATTGACGCGAATGTCTCACCTGCACTTGACTCCCAGTTCCGCGTTGTTCCTGGTCTCGCCAGCTCAACGGGCATTTCGCTGGAGTCCATCAACTTCCCGGGATACTTCCTGAAGCGAAACAGCAGCAACAAAATTGTGCTTGAAGCCTATGTAGACACAGCCGCTTATAAGGGAGATGCAACCTTTCTGAGCAGCCCCGGCTGGGCAGACAGCTCCAAAATATCACTCCAATCATACAGCCAGCCCGGGTATTACATCCGGCACTATGACTACGTACTGCAGCTCGATACCATTAACGCATCCAGCAGCTCTACCGTGAAAAGCGACGCTACGTTCGGGCGAACCAATTTCTAGTTTGACGTTGTGATGCTTTATCTGATCCGTAAGATCCCACTATCAAAAAGGCTGCATCTTAGAATCTGATCTAAGTGTGCAGCCTTTTGTTATCTTGTTCGGTTCATATCACGCTACTCTTTTACCTCATAAGCGATATTTTGCAAATCTTTGATATTATAGGTGTCGTCCTGAATGCGCCATTCGCCTTGGTCCTGTAAAAAAGTGATATCACCTGATAGTGGAATGTTCTTTAACTGTTTGCCTTCGCGATCCGTAAAGACCAGATTCAGTCTATATTCTACAAGGATCCAATCGTTCTTGCTCTCTTTGATCTCCACGAGTATATTTCCGGGATGGAGTAGAGCCTTCTCCTTGTCTGCCACCATTAGAGGTAACGTTGCATACCGATTAGCCATGTAGGACTCATAGTTCTTCTCCGTCAAAAATGGTTTTATGGTCTCCCCTTTGGCCAATAGACCCTCTACGGTTAGAGTATCTTCGTAATCTGCATAATCAACAGTTAATTCTGTTTTCTTATATTCCATGGACATATCCAGAGCCTTCTGTTCATCCTGCGCATCAGCCTTTTCGCTCGTTGGTATATTCTGCTGGTTGGTTGGAGGTGTTGTCTCTTGAACAGGATCGGTCGTCTTCGATTCCGTACATCCCATAATCATTCCTGAAAGGAATAAAGCACTCATTAGGCAGACTAACTTTCGCATCATTGATTCATCCTTTCGCGTCATCATTACCTTCAATTATCACCTTTATTTGGCTAAATTGTCCAGTGATTAGACGCATTCGGCTGAATTACCTTAGCGTTCATACGTAAACAACCTCCATATTCAATTTAGAAATCCTGTTGTACAGGGTGATTATTCCATTGTATGTTCTTTCGCTATTTATGAAGGTGTAACGAACATGTAATAACGAATCTTTACACAAAAAAAACCACATTAGATTTCTCTAATGTGGCTCTTCACCCTTATTTTTTGGAATACACAATTTTCTTAATACTGTCGATGGACAGGAAAAAACGTTCCGTCAGCTCGTGTACAGTTACACCTGCAGCGAATAGGCGCCGGATCTGCTCATTACGCTCTTTCACAACCGCCCTGCTGCCCGATTTTTCGCCCCACTTTTTGTGAGCTTCCTTGGGTTTTGGAATGTAAACCAGCCCACCCGGGATGTGCCTCTGGATCTCTTTTAATAATTCTTCCGGCAAGATGGCATCTGCATTGATATAATTCATGCTGCTCCGCTCCTTAAAATTAGTCTTTAAGGCAGCAGAGTCATACGACGTACACTTCTGAGTTCTATGTGGCGGAAAGGAAAGTCATGGCTCTATGCAAACAACCGCCGTTGTTCATCGCATGGACTCTGCATAGAGCGGATCGTGAAACCTCTTATGAATTGAATCATGGTAGCCCCCCCATTCGGCACCCATATGTAGGCGCTGTTTGACCCTCACATGAATCCATTCGATCCACGCACGGTGATATCCTCCTGATCAGCACCATTCCATCGCCTCCACATTAAGAATACTGGCTCCAACTCTTCTCCAGCATCTCCCGAACAGCCTGCTGCAATGGTTCTGGCGAGACCACTTTTACTTCAGGACCGTAGGCAAGCAGCTTCCGTGCAGTGAATGGGAATTCCTCCAGGGGAACCAGCCCTCGCCATTCATTGCCTTGAATCGACTGGAACAGCACATCCGAATGTGCGAGCCTTGTACCAAACTCGGTGAAATGCAGCACCACTTCCACGCCTTCCCTGTCGTCTTCGGATTTAAACCATGCTTGCAGGCTGGGAATGGACTCATCTATGGAATCAAGCACTCTCAATTGCTGCATGCGGTCCACGCGATATAACAACACGTGCTCCTTATGACGTGCAGGCATGTACCAAAATCCATTTTCATAGTAAATACCAATGGGATAGGCCTGTGTTTCTTTCCTCCCTTTTCGGGAATGATACGTAAATTCAATCTCTCTTTTATCTACGGCAGCATGAAGAATTTCGGTCGTTAACATTTCTGCGTGCTCACCCGGATGCTGTACAAACGTCACATGTTCTCTCATGCGTACAATCAGGTCCTGCACATCCGCCGGCAAGGTGGAGAAATACTGTTCCGCCAAATGCTCTCGCATGGATCCATACGGAAAATCCGGGACCTGCTGCAAATATTCGATCATCAGAAACAGACCAAGTGCCTCGTTCTGTGTCAGCTGCAGGGGCGGCAGAATTCGATTAGGCAAAACCCTGTAACCCCCATTCACGCCGACCTCCGTGTACAAAGGAAACCCCATCTCCTGCAGCGCATCCAAGTCACGCTGAATGGTACGGACGGATACACCGAATCGTTCCGCCAGTTCACGGGCGGTAAACTTTTTTCTTGAATCCATCAGTCTCATTATGGCTAGTTTTCGACCATTCATGATTGCACCACCTAACTGCGTCAATATTTGTCATAGTTAGAGTGTATCATATGAAACAGAAGGGAGCGATCTATTATGTCCAATAAAGTAGTGCTGTACATTGCGATGAGTCTGGATGGTTATATTGCAAGAAAGGACGGTTCGGTAGATTGGCTGTTTGACGTGGAAGGGGATGGCGGAGATAACGGGTATGCTGCATTTTATCAAACGATTGGGACAGTAGTCATGGGCCGAACCACGTACGAAGACGTGCTTAAGCTATCCGAAGATTTCCTATATGCAGACCGACCCACATATGTACTCTCCCGTTCGGAGCAGCCGCCTGCCCCTCATGTGCAGTTTACAACTGAGCCCGTGGAGAGCCTGATTCCCCGTTTACAGCAGGCATCCGATGCCGATCTATGGATTGTTGGCGGCGGCCAGCTGGTTCAGGCCGTTATGGAAAAACGACTGCTTCATGAAATTGAAGTGGCCATCATTCCGAAAATTCTCGGAGAAGGCATCCCCTTATTTCCCCAGGGAATTGTACCGAGTAATCTGAAGATGATGAGAACACAGACACTCGGTCAGATCGTATCCATCCTTTATCAGGTTCAGATATAACCCAACCAATACGAGAAAAAGACCACGCTCCCCCAAGAAGAAGTGTGGTCTTTGTTTTATTCAGCCAGCCCTAGTACGGCATTCCTCTTTAAGCCAAAATTCCTTGCAGATATTCCGTTAACGTCTCTGCTGCCCGGCGGTGGGATAACTCACCCGGATGAGTCCGAGCCCCAATCGTCTCTTCGGTTGTATCCGGGAGCTGCAGGACGGATACCCTTCGGTCGCCTGTCCGCTTCGTATAACGATCCACTGCACGATAGATGGCAGGCATCATGGGAAAACCAAGCATGCCATAGGCCCAGACAAGCTGTGCCTTCGGATTATTCTTGCGGAGTTTGACCAGAAACCGGTCTACCGCATTCTCAAAAGCGGTCAAGTCCTCTTCATGATAGCTCTCGTCTTCATTTAAACGCTGCTTATGTACCTTTCCAGTTACGGGATCTCTCCATTCCGGTGTCTGGAAGGCACCTCCATCGTTGCTTCCCAGGTTGATCACAACCACGTCCGGCTGCCAGGAATCAAAATCATGCAGGTCCCCGGCTCCGATTGCCTGGTTATTCTCACCCGTCAGCAACCCGCAGACTTGTTCATAATAATCAGGAATGTTATTGTTCGGGTTATTGTCCCAGCTTGTAAGTACACCCCAACCGCTCTGGGATATCACTCTGTAGTCTGCGTTCATTGCCTCCGCTGTCATGTACGTATAGTTATGTATCGCGCTGAACCACATTGGAATCCAGTCTTCTTCCGCTCTGGCCCCTATTGCACCTTCTCCAGATGTGATGCTATCCCCAATAAACTCAATCTTGTACGGCTTCTCTTCCACAGGCAGGAATGCACCATCCGACTTCAGGGCATAGAACTGCAATAAGCAGCCCGGGTCTGAGCTCATGGCCTGCACATCCTTGACGATGCGTACGTTCTTCACTGTACCTTCGCTCATGCCCCGGAAGATACAGATCCAATACCGTCCTGCTGTAACCATCTGCCTGCTTACAGGAACTCCATTGATCAGGATACTGATCCACGGTTCATGGATATCATAGTCCGACTCCACTTCCACCCAGAGCTCAGATCCTGTGACTTGGAGTTCAATTGCGCTACCTGTCCAAAATAACGTTAGCGGTGCCCGCTGCTCTGTTGTCCTGCCATGTACCTTCAGATTCTGTATCTCAGACAGAACGTGCACCTGTAACTTGTCACTCTCTTTCACCCTGTATTCCTCCTCTACGAATAATAATTAATCCAAGCCATGCAGGATATGAAGCGCTTCCTCTTTTGTTTTTACGAAGAACATATGCTTGCCATTATTGCACTCATAAATGAAATCCTTCAGACTTTTGCTGCTGTAGCCGTCAAAATCACCAACGATGGCAAGCTTCACCTGGTAATTAACGTACTTTTGCAAAATCTCACCGGCCAGCTTCGTTTTCAGATCGAAGAATTCTTCCGTAATGTTGGATTTGTCGATGATCAGCTTGTATGCCTCGTTCAGATAATTTACCGACACCATCAGATCCAGTGCATCTTGCACTTCGCTGATGACGATGTCGTTACTCTCAATAATAGCAACCTTGGAGTTGCCCTGTTGATCGATTGTAATATCCATTTCACGTGCTCCTTCCATATCTCATTTCCCTATACTATCTCGCATTTCCTTCGCAAAAAGCAATGTATATTTCACAGCAAAATGGAACTTTTCGCTCCCCCAACATTCCAGGGTTTGCTTCTTATTTGTAATCACTCACTGGAATTCCTCTGCTATAATGGATTTATTTCCTATAAGAATTATATTTCGAGATTTACCTAAGAAAGAGGGATGCTACCATGGACATGAAGTGGCTCGATTGGGCTAAACAGATTCAGGCTATTGCTCAGACCGGTTTAACTTATGGCAATGATGTATACGATATCGAACGCTACGAGGAATTAAGAAAGATTAGTGTGGATATCTTGGCTAACTACACTTCTGTAAACAAGGAGAAGATAGCACTCACTTTCGCGAGTGATTCTGGATACGCAACGCCCAAAGTCGATATTCGGGGTGTTGTTTTCAAGGATAACAAAATCCTTTTGGTACAGGAAAAAATCGATGGTGCCTGGGCCTTGCCAGGGGGCTGGAGCGACATCGGTCTCTCTCCATCGGAAGTAGCCGTGAAGGAAATCAAGGAAGAATCCGGCTTCGATGTCGTGCCCTTGCGCCTATTGGCTGTATTGGATAAGAAATTCCATGGCCATCCGCCCGAACCTTACCATATCTACAAGATGTTTATTCGGTGCGAGATTACAGGTGGTACAGCTGAAACCGGTGTGGAAACCAGTGCAGTCCAGTTCTTCGACAGGCATGATCTGCCTGAGCTTTCGCTTGAAAGAAATACAGCAGAGCAGGTAAAGACCATGTTTGAGTTTCTGGATCATCCCGCCAAAGAAGTCATTTTGGATTAAAGTTGAACACGCCAAATAGCGACTTTCCCGTGAGTAGGGTACAGTCGCTATCTTTCTGTTTATCACAGATTTTGATCTGGACGGATCGTGTTCTCAAGTTCCGTTCCTTTAATCAGGTTCCTTTTGGGAATCGACACATCAAAGGCAGTTCCTTGTCCACTTTTCTCAGCAAATTTGACCGTGATATGCCCCTCCATGGACCGCACAATATCTCGGACATGGGACAGACCGATTCCTGTTGCGGCAATACCTGCCTGATTGAATTTCGTCGTATAGCCAGGCTCGAAAATAATATTTCGCTTGGCTTCAGGTATTCCTTTGCCCGAATCGATGACTGCAAAATGTACATCCTCATCCTGTTCATATACCTGTATCCGAATAGTCCCTTCGAGCTCAATCGCTTCCACAGCATTGGCGATCAGATTGTTCATCACCGTTAAGAGTGGAATGTAAAAAGGCGACTCGCAATCATACTGCTGCTCCATTTGAATTTGTATTCTTTTATCCAGCATCTCAGCGTATTTAAGATTGCCCTTCACGGCAAAATTCAGAACCTCCGACAGGCTCATGTTGACTGCCTTCTCACTGTCATATAGTTTCAGTAGTCCGGCCAGGATGCGCTGCGAGTCTTTCTTCACCTCATGGATCTGCTGAGCAATCCCCAGTGTCCGCTGACTGTATTGATTCATCTCCTGTTCCCTAAGATCCCGATATAGGTCGTAGCTATCCGCCGTTATGTCTTCGATTGTCTTCATGGCCTTTTTCAGATAGAAGACCTCGCCGTAGAGACCGGAGTTTACATTGAGCATTTGCTCCATCCGCTTCTCCTGCTCGGCATGCATGAGCCTCATCTGTCTTACCGCGATACTGTTATACAAACCGCTAATAAAATAACTTCGCAGCCCACCCACAACGAGCAGATACAGCCATTCTCTCATATCGAAGATGCTGGTCCCATTCAATACACCGCGAGTGAAAAGCTCAATGAGATTGGAGGAAAAATCAACACATGTAATTATGCCACCCAGGAGCAGTGGCTGAATCTCGTGGAACCTGTTCTTGAACTTGCTAAGACCATAAGAGAAGGCAATATAATAAATGCCCGCTCCGATGTTGTCATGCAAACTTTCCAGGACCGACATCGAATTCACATCGTACAGTAAATCAATGGATTGCACGATAAAGCTCACGATCCCCGTCAGAATCCCCGTCTTCACATAAGACAGATGCGGCATGATCATAAGCAGGAACAATAGGATACTTACGCCCAAGCCGATTCGAAAATAGTCTTCCTGAAAAGGATTGATCTTAAATTGCGCACCAATGGCTGTAGCCAGGGCAACCGCCGTCATTTGTACATTCTCATTTTTAAGCCAATTACGCATATCTTTCTCCTACATGCCCGATTAGCGCTTGCAAATACCGTTCGGGCTTCTAATGCTGTATATAGTAACATACGCATTCATCTTTAGAAAATGAACGATGTAGCATAGCAGCATCCGAGTCTTTTTTTACTACATTTCCAAAGCCCGTGAACCTGCCTAACAGCCGAAATATTACTTTCAAGTGCGTATATGACTTCAAGGTGCGTACTTCACACCTTTCTTTTGCTGGCTCACAATAATGTACAGGAAAAGAAAGGAGCATGCCCATTGAAACCCAATCAACCTATTACACGCCACACTGCTCTCGTTATTGGTGCGGGCGGAGTCATTGGAAGTAACCTTATTGATTATCTGACGACACTTCCCGAATGGAATGTCATTGGGGTATCACGCCGCGGAGGGCAAAACTCTCCGAGACTTCGTTATATATCGGTGGATTTATTGAATGAAGCCGATACTCAGGCCAAGCTGAGTCCATTGACGACAGTCACTCATATTTTTTATGCTGCTTATCAGGATCGCCCTACATGGGCCGAATTGATACAACCCAACCTGGCAATGCTCGTTAATGTGGTCAATGCCATCGAGCCCATCGCCTCCAACCTCCAGCATATCAGTCTAAAGCAAGGTTATAAGGTATACGGTGCTCATCTGGGCCCGTTCAAAACACCTGCACGGGAAACGGATGCACACCATATGCCACCTGAATTCAATGTGGATCAGCAGCAGTTTCTTGAGAGAAGGCAGCCCGGAAGCGGCTGGACCTGGTCGGCCCTGCGTCCGTCTGTTGTGTGTGGTTTCGCACTCGGCAATCCAATGAATCTCGCCATGGTTATTGGAATATATGCGTCCATCTCCAAGGAACTTGGGCTCCCACTTCGCTTCCCCGGTAAGCCAGGTGCTTACCACTCCCTACTCGAAATGACCGATGCTGCCCTGCTGGCTCGCGCTACCATTTGGGCGGCAACCGACCCCCGCTGCGTCAATCAGGCATTTAATATTACCAACGGTGATTTATTTCGGTGGAATGAACTCTGGCCCAAAATCGCTGCCTTTTTTGAACTGGAAACGGCACCTCCACTGCCGCTCTCGCTCGCCACGGTGATGGCAGACAAAGAAAGTCTGTGGAAATCCATGATTGAGAAGTATGGCTTGATGGAAACCTCCTATGATGACGTCTCTTCCTGGGCCTTCGGCGACTTTGTATTCTCATGGGATTATGATTTCTTCGCAGATGGTTCCAAAGCCCGCCGCTTTGGCTTTCATGATTTTGTTGAAACCGAATCGATGTTTATGGATATATTCGCGAATTTGCGTGAGCGCAGAATCATTCCGTAACGGAATTGGAATATAAAGTGCAAAACAAGCGGATTCCCGAACATCGGGTATCTGCTTGTTTTCTATTTCCCGGTTAACCATCCGAGGTGGGAGGCTTAAACAGGATTTTCGCTCGATTACCGTATACTTTCTCAACATGGGTATCTCCCCATCTGCACATCGAGTGAAGAATCTCCTTAAGAGTCCACCCATATTCCGTTAGCTCATATTCAACCTTCGGTGGAATTTGATGATGGGAAATACGGGATATGATTCCCGCCTCCATAAGTTCACCAAGCTGCTGGGTCAATACTTTCTGAGCAATGGCAGGCATGAGCTTCATCAATTCACCATTACGTTTTTTGCCAAAAGTAAGATGGAACAGAATAACGGGCTTCCATTTGCCGCCAATCACTTCAAGTAAAGCTTCGACCGCAGTATTATATACTTTGATCGGTTCCTGCATATCTCTCCTGCCTCCCTCTATACCCATTTTCCCTTCTAGTCTACAATACAATCCTCTCTGCAATTTAATTATAGACCATGGTACATCGTTATCAGCCAATAAAAAAAGCAGCCCTCGGGGCCGCTGGATATTCTTCATTTCAAGCTCTGCAGAATGTTTTTCATTTTGTTGTAATGCCCGCTTACCCGGTCAACCATGTAGTTATACATGAGCTGGTTCTCCGACAGGTTCGCCATTTCGGCATCAATGTCCACATTATTGCCGTTGTTGTTCATCGTTGTTTCGTTGTTCTCCACAATCCGGTATGGAACGACAGAAGAATTGAGGTCTTTGGCAGGCAGATGCTTCGGATGTGTCCGGTGCATGTCCAGCTCTCTGGTTGTACCATTTTCAACGATACGTCTCAGCGCTTCTTCAAACTCCACCGATTTCTTTTTGTAATTGGGTGTGTCTGCATTGGCAATATTGTCAGTGGTGACCTTGTGCTGCACGTTCAGCACTTGCAAAAGAGATTCATTGCGTCTTGACGTGTTGGATTCAATCACGGCTCAGTCTCCTTCAGAGCATAATGGTGCAGTCCCACTTATCATAAGAAAAAAAGTTGCCCTATGTCAACATCCACTCAATTCTTACATATAAAACTTAACACAACATTACCGATTCAGCTTTTCAAAAATCTCCGCTAGTTTCTCCCGGTCCTGTGCTGTTAGCTTTTCAAATAACGCTCTGCGCAGCTTTTGCCCCTCCATGGATGCTCTGCTAAGAACTTCGGAGCCATCCTCGGTGATATCCAGGTAACTATTGCGGCGATCGGATTCATCAATGACTCTGACAGCCAGTTTCTTTCCGACGAGCTTGTCCGATAAATAACTGAGAGTTGGCGGGGTAAGCCCCAGTACTTTCGCAATATCCGAAGGTCGACTTTTTCCGTTTTGCTTCAAATGGGAAAGCACAAGCACATGAGATACGCCCAGGTCCTCATTAAATGATTTGTTCCACTGTATAATCAACTTGTTGGTGAAGGTATCCATATTGTGTATGATTTCAAAAATTGTTTTCTCTTCCATAACTGCCTCCTCATAAAAAAGACAGCCCCTAATGAAAATTAAGAGCTGTCATTATTCTACACACTATTGTGCGGAGTATCCACCATCAATAACCAGCTCGGAGCCGGTAATATAGGAGGAATCATCAGAAGCCAGGAACAGTGCCGCTTTGGCAATATCCATAGCTTGACCCAGACGCTGTAGAGGCGTTGCCTGAATCAGCCGACCAAGCAGTTCTTGGGACGTGCTAAGGGATTGGGTCATAGGCGTTTCGATAATCCCTGGGAAAAGAGCATTGACACGAATGCCCTGACGTCCGAATGTCGTAGCCGCTGCTTTGGACAACGCACGTACCGCGCCCTTCGACGCCGAGTAGTGATTGAACCCCTGTCCAATCATTGCAGTATACGAAGAAATATTAACGATGGAACCTTTCTTCTGAGCGGCCATATATGGAGTCACATGCTTCATACCCGCAAACGGGCCAAATCCGTTAATGGAAAGCATCTTCTCCCAGTCCTGTGCGTTGATCTCCTCAAATGGTTTTTCGGATGAGATACCTGCATTGTTGACCAAGATATCTATTTTACCAAATCGCTCGTTGACGACCTTCGCCAGTGCCTCCCAGTTCTCGTCTGACGCCACGTTTAATTTCATTCCATATACATTCTGCTTCTGGCTAGCTGTCTCCAGCGCTGCCTCATTAATATCTGCTGCAATCACGATGGCACCTTCCTGTGCAAAAAGATCCACCATGCACTCGCCAATGCCTGAAGCTCCGCCTGTAATAATAGCTACTTTACCTTCCAATTTTCCCATGTCAGTTGCTCCTCACTTTGTTTTGAATGTTTGTTTATAGGAATAAAGCCAGCAATGAAGGCTTATACGCTTTGCATAAATTGCTCAAAATCAGGAACCGTTGGATTAGCGATATAATGCCCGCCTTCCACCTGAATCGTCTGGCCGGTAATAAATTTGGATTCGTCGGAAGCCAGGAATAGGACGGTATGTCCAATATCATCCGGTTCTCCGTGATAAGGCAGTGCATTATATTTTGCAAACATATTCAACACGTCTTGTGGCATGTTATCCTGCGCTGCCGGTGTCAAAATCAGACCGGGTGCAACAGCATTACAACGAATGTTGTGTTTCCCGTATTGGGCTGCAATATACTTGGTAAGATTGACCACACCTGCTTTGGAAGCACCATAAGCCACACGAACGGCATCACCGGTAAAGCCTGCCATGGATGCTGTATTGATGATGGAACCCCCGCCAGCACGGATCATATGAGGAATGGCAAATCTGCAGCCCAGAAGTACACTCTTGAGGTTAACATTCATCAGTCGATCCCACTCATCCAGGTCTACATGGACCACATCCAAATCCTTCTTGAGGTTCGTCAAGCCCACATTGTTAAACAAGCATGTGAGTTTACCGTACCGCTGTGCCGTAAATTCAACCGCTTCTTGAATTGAGGTTTCTTTTGCAGCATCAACAAATATGCCTACGGCATCGCCTCCTCGGAGTTGAATGTTTTTGGCAGCTTCTATAGCCCCATTGACATTAAAATCGGCAATGACGACTTTAGCACCTTCCGCAGCCATCAAGTTGGCTGCGGATAAGCCGATGCCAGAAGCTCCTCCGGTAACTAGCACAACCTTGTCCTTCATTCTGTCCATATTCACCACGCTCCTTATATTTAAGAAACCTGTAATGGTTCTAAGATGATATTATTTAGATATATAACTATTAGATGTCTAAATAATAGCACCAGACTATCCAATATGCAATGGCATGGATACATTTAACTTATTTTGATTATCGCGAGAACTAAAATACCCTGTCCAACGCCCTCATTTGGAATGAAAGGGTCAAACAGGGTATGGATGTACTAACTTAAATAGAATCAGAAAGGTCAGGACGGCGGTTGTCTTCATTGATTAGACTACGGACAAAGGTATCAAAGTCGGGAGCAATCCAGGTGATCTTGTAGTTGTTCCCCTTATCCACATGAACAACCTCAGGCTCACCCGCATTATCCGATGCACGGTAATCCAGCATAATGATCTCAGCGTCCGATGGGCACTTACATAGAACCACACCAATCTCCGGATAGCCATTTTGCTCAATGATCCATCTGCTGCCTTCTTCACCGCACAGGGAATGCTTCTTCTCCTGGCCGATGCCCAGCATTCCCGAAATCTCAATGAGTCTCTTCTCTGCATCTCCCGCCTCGCTGACTGGAACATATCGATAACGAGGGATCCCACCATTATGTAATTTCATCATGTCGACATAAGCTCTAGGCAATTTGAAAACGAGCCGCTCCTCTACCGACTCAACCTGGTCGTCCGTAGGTGAAGGCAGAATCCAGTTCTGCAAAGCTTCGGCATTGTCATCCCAGAAATCCGTGGAATTCGGATCACTAACACTGGGCTGCTCCATGGAGATTGCCGCAACCGAGTGATCTGTCTCCTGAGCTGTCACTTGAGTTATTTCCTCAGCAGGCTTCTCGGCTGTCTTACTGCGAATCCATTCGAGAAACTCCTGTGTATCTTCATCTCCCGGATCCAGTCGGTCTGCTGTTTCAAAGGCCTCACGTGCCTTCTCATATTGCTCCAGGTAATAATATGCCAGACCAATGCGATAATGCCACAAGGGGTCGTCCTGACCCTCTTCGGCAACCGTCAGAAATTGTTCAACTGCCTCTTCGTAACGCTCCAGGTTGTTCAGCGCTCTACCCAAATGACCGATCAGCTCATAGTCGCGCTCTTCCACATCAATGGCTGTAATCGCATCCACAATCTCTTCGAATTCATCCTGTTCATGCCACTCTTCCAGCTGCTCCAATAACTCTTCTCTCATCCTTCGTACCTCCCTGATCATTCGCTCGATATCCCTTGCTGAAAATTATACCATTTATCAGATGGCCTTCTCCAGCAATGCCATTCCTGACCAGTATTCAAGTTGGCTTCATGCCATATTCAGCACGAGCGAATAGGTTGTGAAGATCCAGGAGTTTGCCAGATCGGCTGCTGCATCTCTACTAACCCGCACAGAGGGTTTTAGCTCCTGCACATCATCCGTTGAAGGCCCGCGCTCCGCGATAAGGAAAGCTGATTCCTTCGTTTTTTATAAAAAACCAGAGATCTTATCATCCAATTTCATCGTTATGGAGTATACAAAATGGGGGTGGTATTGGAGCTTTTCCTGTCCTGTAAAGACCTTTGAATTCCTCTGGTGTTACCAGAAACTTAAGCTTATAAAATCCACTGTGTTTCAAGCGATCCATGGTTACCACCCCCTAGTGTGATGTCATACTAATGAATGAATGTAATTCTTCCAGTGTTTATGAAACAGGTCGGTTACCCTTTCCACGCATCCGGCCTATTCTCCTGCTTCATCTTAGGAATACTAAACGTTGCTTCAGCTCTTCCGGATCGGAATCCATATCTCGCTTCTGTACTGCGGCAAGGTGACATCCTTGTGCTCATTCCACAGCATTTCCGGTCCTTCGCTAAGTTCATAATCGGACGAAGGAAACCACTCGGCGTAGATTCGTCCCCACACATCCTGAAGCGTACTCGGAAAGGGGCCAACTGCAGTAAACACAGCCCATGTCGATGCGGGTACTTCCAAGCATGCCAGGCCCTCGGGGGCCACTTGGGTCGTTGCTGCACCGATATAATGATCCAGTTCGCCCTTCTCCTCCATCCGCTCTTCGCTAAAATGAGCCGAAGCACTGATGATCCCCAGCGGCTGAACATTCGACACCCCTTTGATCGTCTCGATCAATTCCGGGGTGAGCTGCTGATACATCGCAGCAATATCGGGGTTTACCCCGTTGAACACGATCGGCACCCTTTTACTGATTCCCACAATCCGAAAGGCTTCCTTCTCTTCAATACGATAGTTCATTTCACTTCCTCCTTGAATGGTCAATTGAAATGTCATCCGGGGGAAGGCCTTGAGCGAAGAGCCATGATTCCTCGCTTCCGAGGGTGTGACCCCATGCATGCTCTGAAATGCCCTGGCGAAGGAATCAGGTGAGGTATATCCATATTTGAGCGCAACATCGATGACTTTGCTGTCATGACTGCTGAGCTCCATTGCTGCGAGCGTCAAGCGCCGGCGACGGATGTACTCCGATAAGGTAATACCACTAAGAAAGGAGAACATTCGTGTAAAATGGTATTCCGAGCAGCAAGCGATTCGCGCGACCTCTTTCATATCCAATGTCTCCGTCAGATTCTCCTCAATATAGGCCAAACCTTCGTTGAGCCTTGCCAGTGTATTTATCATCATTCCCTCCCCCATTGATCCAAGCATAACAAAGCTCTTCTTCCGGCATCCGACATTCCCTGCACCATTCTGCAGGCTGCAATTGATCAGCAGACGGCCAGCATAGACGGCGAATTCTCCATTTTATATCAAGGCCGTTCCTCTTACTTGTCATGTACATATTTTATAGAAAGATCGTTTTGAACCTCACGGATAAGGAGCGCGATCGAATGGGAGCCAGCCCCGGTACAGTCAAGACCAAACAAGGCGTGTCCATCATTGCCTGCACCAAGCGCCAGCATTATATCCATAATCTATTTAAAAATTACAGCCGACAGAAGCACTCCAGGAAAGAGTTGATCGTTATCGTCAATAACGATAATATCCCTCTTGCTCCTTATCAAAGCTTAGCCAAAAAGCTTCGGAACGTACACGTTTTTCGTCTGCCGGAACGTACCTCTCTCGGTGCTTGCCTCAATTATGCGGTCAAGAAAACAAAATACGGCTATATTGCCAAGTTTGATGATGACGATTACTATGCCCCCTACTATTTGACGGAAAGCCTGCAGACCTTCAAGAGAACGAATGCCGATGTCATTGGCAAGCGGGCACATTATCTATATTTAAGAGGATCCAGGAAGCTGCTCCTTCGTTTTCCCCAGGATGAACATCGCCCTGTAACCCTCCTCCCGGGTGCTACGCTTGTCTTTAAACGACATGTATTCAGCCATGTGCAGTTTCCGAATCGAAGCGTCGGTGAAGATGATCTGTTTTGCATAAGAAGTAAACGGAAGGGATACAAGGTATACTCGGGAGGCAGGCATAACTTTGTCGCGATCCGCAGGAAAAACTCTTCCGGCCACACTTGGATCATCAGTGATCGCGAGCTCCTCTCGCAGAGCAAGAAGATCCGAACAGCGAAGCATTATAAGCGATATGTACAGAAAAAACCGAAGGGCCAATTCTGATGGCAGCTGATCTACGCGCTTAATTTAAATTTTTCTTCCACATAGTTAAATTATTTGAAGCATAAGTGAGTCATCAGCTTATTATTTCATAACTCTGTACCGAGTCTACATCCACAAAAAAAGAAGAGCAGCGGAGCTGCCCTTCTTTTTTCGTAAATCATAATCGCTAATTTCAAGCCAGATACTCAGCCATAATCTGCTCGATGTCAAAAGGAGTAACCCCTTGCTCCACCGAATAGACTGTATCTGCCTGATCCAGCGTCTCTACCAGTTCGCCCCGGGCCTTTGCATGAAGCTTGAACAGATCGTACAGATCTGGCTTGCGCAATCCGGTCATGGCTTTGCCCATCAAGACCATTCCCTTTTCATTGCCCTCTACATTGTTGTAATAGTTTGGGTGGCTGGTTAGGGCAAGATCGGTCCAGATCACCGTGCGATCTACCAGATCAAGTATGACAGGAATCGTAATCTGTGTATCGGCTGTAATATCAATTTTGTTAGCCACCGTAGACGGTTCAAAAATCTCACCCGACCCTGGCTTCTTGCGCATCATCCACCCCACGAAGCATTCCGGAAGATCGCAATACGGATGACTCGTGAACGACAGCAATGAAGCAACGACATACCGCCCTCCATAATTAACGATCGACGGAATATGCAGGTCTATGAACTCGCATGCACCCTGCGGAGCCGATACGATATCTCCGCTGTGAACAGCCTTATACTTGGTGGAACGCAGATTCGTATAGGAGATGTGCTCGACATAATTCCAGTTCTCGTCATACATCACCGCAGACAGGTCAATATCAACGCGTCCTGTGTCCTGCCCGTTGACCATGCCTTCCTTCCACCAGTTGAAGAAACGAATCGTATCTCCTTCACCCATGGGTACCCGGCTGCCTCTCACGAGGGTACGCAGGGCCTTGCTCGCGGAACGTTGGGAAAACGGCACGAGATAGTCATGGAGCTGTTCATCGATATACGTCTTACCCAGCGGAGGAAGAGCAGCGAATCGTTCAATCAGAGCCTGCTCGCACAATTGCACAACTTCCCGGCACGTCGCCTCATCCAGCTCTGGCAGCTGATTCGGAACGCCGAATGCCTTTGCCACGTTGCCTTTTGGGAAAAAGACACGAAGATCCTGGGGTTCATTACGCTGGGCAAAATGTTGTCTCACCTGCAGCAGCACCGGCGTCGATACCTGTGCAGTTACCTCACTAAATGCCAACAGTACATAGGCTTCATCCTCGGTGATTCGCAGTAGATGATCCAGTCTTCTGGCAAACTCACCCGGACGCTGTGACAGCAGATCGATCAGGCTCCAGGTGTTGTGATACTGGAACGCCAGCTCCACGCTTCTATTAAAGGTCGCAAACGGCTTGTTATTGCGCAGAATATCAAAGGCTTCTTCGCAGCGAGGATACCGAAGCTTATATTCGGAGGGATGCAGAATCTCCCCCAGACGAACCCAGCGATCCTTATACCGGAGCATATCCTCGGTGATCTGTCCGCATTGCTCCAATAAACCTAGCAATAAACGTCTCTCACGGCGTTTGAAATTGCGGAAGCGTACAGGCGCAGCAAGACTAACATCACCGTTCGACCAGGCAGCAGCCAGACGCAGGACGTCGGTTGCTGTTTTGAAGTATGGGCCGATTCGTTCTAACCTCGCCATTTCATGTTTCAACAGCGAAGCCACCACGAAGCCCACATTCTCCTTGAACGGAATTTCAATAGGCAGTATCGCATCTACCTCATCCGGTTCCGCATGTTCCAGTACGGTATCGATGTCATTCTTGTCCGTCTCCGAAATCGAGCCCTTTGCTTCAATCAGCTGGCGGATGAGTGTTCTGAACCCTTCCTCACTTCCCAAGTGGATCACTTTCAGTTCTGTCTTGTCGGACAAAGGCTGTCTATCAACAGGTTCACGATCAGGATATACCAAGGTTAGGTAGTGAATGATGGCATTGAGATACAGCTCCGCTTCGTCTTCCTGCATGACCTGCATGGGAAATCCCGGATACATCGGTTTGTACTTCACATGTGCCCCGACCATCACTCTCAGATCCGCTACCAACTGAACAACCAAAGCTTCAAACTGTTCCTTGGATAGTCTTCGTACGGCTCGCATCAGTTCATCAGAGAACGTGTATCCCAGCGTTTCAATATTTTTAAGGGCAGTAGCCAGATAAGACTTGGGCAGTTGTTTCTCCCCTTGATGTTCGATAATCAGTTTGTTTGCTCGTCTTAAATAAATGGTGTTATGGTTCATGATAAAAGAGTCCAGGAAAGCTATATCCCTATATAACATGAAAGGTTAGCTTGAGAAGGAAGGAATATAATAGCCTGGACGCCTCCTCTCTTGAATAGAAATCCTTCAGGAGAGCTGCGACCCTATTCATCCAATTGAGTTAGAAGGAAGGATCGCAATAGCCTGAAGGCCAGAGGTCCGAAGTTCGTGACCCGAACCTTTGGTAGACCCATCATCTCAGATTCCACGATCTCCCAACAGGGTGAAAGTATTACGACTGCATCGATCATTTTCCAATATCACCCGTAATCCATACAGCTCGCTTGATGGAAGGCCGAATAGGAACAACCCCATTGGCGTCGAATACCACTATGTAAGACTTAGAATAGAACTACGCATGAATCGAGGTTAGGATAGATGGAGCTTCAATCGATATATAACGAGTATCTGAATATCAAATTCAAACGCGGATTACCGCCTGTACAGACGAATTCGTTCGAATATGGCCTGTATGAAGATGACAGTGCTGATCTGTTTCTACCAAATCACCAAGAGGTGACCTTTACGAATTGGATGTACGACTTGCAACCAAGGGATCCCCATTATGTATCCGAGCCAAACTGGCAGCCCGTTCTCGCAGATGTTTTTCAACAGATGGATATATATGATGAACAGGTCCTGTATCATCTTCTGTTCACCATAAACACCACACTGTCCGTTAACTCGCATAACGCGTATAGCACCATGAATGATTTCATGAAAAATTACAGCTTCCTACAGCTGTCTCACTTGAGCGAGATCACCCGTTTAAACGAGGAGCAGAAGCAGCAGCTACGAGACTTTTTCTTCTTTTTCTACCTCTATTCGCATCCGGTTAACGAGGAAACGCTCTATGCGTGTTCATTTGAAGGCCAGAACTTGGTACATACCAATACCGATATTTCATTGGAGCATTACTTCACGGCATTTCATGATTACTATAGTTCAAATATGAATGAGTACAGCGAGCGGATTGCCATTGCTCCACACGACATTCAGGCCTGCAAACACCTTACGTTGAAGCTTTTGCGGTGTATTGAAGGGAAATCGGTCAAGCTGAACATGCCCGAGGAGGAAGGGTTAGAAGCAGTGCTGCGGCTCATCAATGACGTGGATCAGATGCTGCAAATGCATGATGAAAATAAAAGCGCGTTGTTTGATATCATGAAAAATTTCCTGACGGATGCTCGTTCCACTCCCTATCGGGACCACTGTTTCACGACGCTCCTTCAGAACTATGCTTCATTTATCCTGTTTTTCAGGTTTGATGAGATTCATGCATTGGTGGAATTTTTCAAAGACACCCCTGTGTGGTGCAGAACGATTATCAATAAAATCTTTATGGACACCATCTTCATGGAGCGAATATTGCGACAGAAGCGCATCGATATAACGGCGTACCCGAATGTAACTCAGTTCTTTGAGGACGAGACAAAACGGATCTATCTGTAGCTCCGGAAGGAGTGCCGTGCACTAATCCAACATAGAACCTCAAAAAGCCTTCACCGACGTTAATGTCAGCAAAGGCTTTTTGACGTACTTTATTCTTATCCATTGTCATAATTAAAGTCAAAATGATGCAATGTTGTTCTATCTCTTTTACCTCTTTACACCGAAGCAGCCTTCTTCTCATCCGTCAGCCCAAGTGCCTTGGCTGTCGTTGTGTGCACCTTGCGAAGAAGCTCTGGATTCTCCACCAGCGACTCGCCGTAAGAAGGAATCATTTCCTTAATCTTCGGCTCCCATGAATCCATATGCTGCGGGAAGCATCGCTGCAGAATCTCCAGCATGACTTGCACCGCAGTGGAAGCCCCTGGTGATGCTCCGAGCAATGCGGCTACAGAGCCGTCGGCAGCAGTAACGACTTCTGTACCAAATTGAAGTGTGCCTTTGCCGCCTTGCACCGTATCCTTAATGACCTGCACGCGCTGACCTGCCAGAACCATATCCCAATCTTCGCTTTTGGCACTTGGAACAAAATCACGTAGCTCCTGCATACGCTGCTCTTTGGACAACATCAGCTGTTGAATTAGATATTTGGTCAGTGAGATCTCTTTGACCCCTGCAGCAAGCATGGTCAAGAGGTTATGTGTTTTGACAGACGTGATGAGGTCGGTATTCGAACCGGTCTTCAGGAATTTGGGTGAGAATCCGGCAAACGGGCCAAACAGCAGCGACTTCTGATTATCAATATAGCGGGTATCCAGATGCGGAACAGACATCGGCGGAGCACCCACCGAAGCTTTACCATACACCTTGGCATGATGCTGCTCCACAACCTCCTGATTTTTACACACCATGAAGAGTCCGCTGACCGGGAATCCGCCGATATGTTTACCTTCCGGAATACCGGTTTTTTGCAGCAAATGAAGGCTTCCGCCACCCGCACCGATAAAGACAAACTTGGCTGTATGGCGCTCTACTGCACCGCTGCTCAGATTCTTCACCGTTAATTCCCAAGCTCCGTCTTGCTTGCGTTTAATATTTTTCACACTATGTTGGTAGTGGATATCCACGTTTTGCTTCTTCAGGTGATCGAGCAGCATGCGCGTTAAAGCACCAAAGTTAACATCCGTACCGGAGTCGATTTTGGTAGCTGCGATCGGTTCTTTCCCCTTGCGGCCTTTCATCATCAGAGGAATCCATTTCCGCAATTTTGCCGGGTCGTCCGAGAATTCCATACCTTCAAATAAAGGGTGGTTCGATAAGGCTTCAAAACGTCTTTTCAAAAACAGGACATTGCTCTCTCCATGCACATAACTCAAATGAGGGAGCGGCATAATGAAGTCCCGCGGATTACGAATCAGATTGCTATTAACGAGATAGGACCAAAATTGTCTGGAGACTTGAAAATGCTCATTCACTTTTATGGCTTTGCTGATATCTACGGTTCCGTCCGGTCGTTCAACGGTATAGTTCAATTCGCAAAGTGCAGAGTGGCCCGTTCCGGCATTGTTCCATTCGTTGGAGCTTTCCTCTCCTGCACTGGCGAGCTTCTCATAAACCTTAATATTCCAATCTGGTGCCAATTCCTTCAGCAAGGTTCCCAATGTTGCACTCATAATTCCGGCACCAATCAAGATAACATCTGTACTCGTTTGTCCCTGGCTCATGTCTACCGTCCTTATATCCTATATTTGCCAAAAGGATGTAAGCGTTATCGATTTGGCATTTGCAGCGAGCCCGTTCTTGAACTGGCCCAAACCTCTTCTGAACGAAATTAAACCTTGGTCATAGTGTATCAATATTACGGTTAGATTGAAATATGCAATTTTAAGTTACTTGGTTTACCTGTTAGTATACTTTAGTTTCAACTTTACCGCTAACCCGCTTATAGGGGTGAAAGATTTATTTTTTCAAGATAATAGAAAACATGGCAAGCATAACGCCATTCTAGGTCAGGTTTCTATCAAAAAGCCACAATCAATTTTCATTGAAAGTGGCTTATTGTTAGGTATAACTTTATCCCCTACGTCTCGGGTTTACTCAGAAGATTGAGATGAGCTCCTTCGTATACGGATGACGTTCTTCTGCAAACAGTGCATCCGCAGCAAATCGATCGACAATTTGTCCTTCTCGCATGACGATAATACGCTGGCTCATACGGTGTACTGCGGCCAGATCATGAGAGATAAACAAATAGGAAAGCCCCAGTGAAATCCGTAGGTCGGTTAGCAATTGGAGAACAGCGCCTTGTGATATCACATCCAGGCTCGCTGTTGGTTCGTCCAGAACGATAACGTCTGGTTCGATGCCAATGGCACGTGCGATGGTTACACGCTGACGCTGCCCGCCGCTTAACTCATGCGGATAACGTCCAGCCAAATCACTTGGAAGCTCAACAGCTTCAAGCAGCTGCTTCACATAAGTGTCCTTCGATGTATAGGCAAAATGAGACAGCTTAACGTCTCTCCCAAACTGCTCATACGGATCAATCAGTGAATCAGCAATCTTCAGCTTAGGATTCAGCGCTGCAGCCGGATTCTGAAATACAATCTGGATCTTCCTACGGTGTGGACGCAGGCGTCGGCCGCTAAGCCGCGCAATGTCCTCACCACCAAGCAGGATCGAGCCGGAATCTGCATCTTCAATCCGCAGCAGACAGCGAGCGAGCGTACTCTTGCCACAGCCGCTCTCGCCAACCAGTCCGAGACACTCGCCTCGGTTTAAGGTGAAGGAGACGCCGTTAACAGCTGGACGCTCAGCGCCAGCATAGGTGCGGCTGAGATGTTCCACGCCCAGCACGGGTTGGGCAGACAGCTCGGATTGCTCCTTGTCCTGTTGGACAGATGGCTCAACCGGCAATGATTCCTTGTGGTACTCCATTTCGCTTGTCTTCATTGCGTTTCCGCCTCCTTCAGACCCGATTTCAACGAGCGGCTCAGGACAGGAGCTGCTTCAATCAGTTGACGTGTATACTCATGCTGCGGATGGTCAAGAATACGGTGTTTCCCACCCGATTCGACGATCTGTCCTTCCTTCATAACTGCTAGCCGATTGGCGTAGCGGCGCACATGACGCCAGTCGTGTGTAATGAACAGAATGGCGCAGCCCGTCTCTGCCTGCTTGCGCGCCAGCAGCTCCAGCACGCGGTGACCCGAGACGCTGTCGAGTGCCGTAGTTGCCTCATCGGCAATCAGCAGCCTTGGCGATAGCATCAGCGATGTCGCGATGGAAGCACGCTGAAGCTGGCCACCGCTCAACTGGAACGGATAGCGCCGAAGCAGCTCTGCGCCAAGTCCAACGGACTCCAGCGCCTCGATGGCGCGTTTATGCCGGACAGCAGAAGACTTTTCTCCATGGATTTTCTGGTATTCATCGAAATGTCCGCCAATACTTCGAAACGGCGTGAACGCTCCCTGATAATCCTGAAAAATATATGAGATGCGGCTTCCCCGCAGGGCGCGTATCTCCTTCGGTTTACGTTCGAGCAGGTTAATGCCTTCAAACATGATTCGCCCCGATGCGTGCAGGTTGGATGGAAGCAGTTGACCGATCGACTGTGAAAGAAGACTTTTGCCGCTGCCGCTCTGCCCGACCAGCGCCATGAATTCGCCTTCCCGAACGGCGAGAGAGACGCTGTCGACAATGGTACGCTCACGGCTGAAGATGCTTAATTTCTCAATGGAGAGAATCACGGCTGCACCTCCTTTTTCACGTCAAAACGGTCTCTCAGATAGTCGCCGAGCATATTCGCAAGCAGTACTACCACTACGATGGCTAGACCCGGATAGATCATAAGCTCTGGCCGTGACTGGAAGTATGGTCTGGAGTCATTCAGCATTGCTCCCCATTCAGGCGTTGGTGGCTGAGCCCCAAGTCCGATGTAGGATAACGAGGAAATGAGCAGGATGATTTTACCCAAATCGAGGCTTGCCAGTACGAGCACATGCCCGGCAATATGCGGGAGCAGATGCTTGGTCATAATGCGTGCATCTGACAATCCATTGGTACGTGCGATACGAATGTAGTCCTTTTGCGACTCGGACAGGACGGTACTGCGGACAAGGCGTGCATAGCTAACCCATTTGACGATTACGATCGCCAGCACCAGATTACCGATACCTGCCCCAAGCAGCCCACTCAGCACGATAGCAACAATCGTGTCAGGAAAGGCAAGGAAGCCATCAGCGATTCGCATAAAGAGCTTATCCACCCAACCACGCTTGTATCCCGCAATCAGGCCAAACGGAATTCCAATGAGCAGTGCCGCTCCGAGCGCCAGCAGACTGTAACCGAGCGTCTGGCCGCCTCCAAGCAGCAGCCTTGTCAGAACGTCTCGACCCAGATGGTCGGTGCCAAATGGATGGAGAGCACTTGCACCCTGCAGCCGTCCACGCAGGTCAGTTAGTGTAGGGTCATGCTTGAGATAAACAAAGGCATATATGGAAGCCCCGATGATCAGCAGCACAAATAGCAAGGCGATAATCGCCTGTAGGCTGTGTTTTTTCGATTTTTTAGCGGCCAGTGGACGCAGAAGCATCGTTTTCATCGGTGGGCCTCCCTTTCCTTGAGTTTCATTTCCGGATTCAAATATCGATAGGACAGATCAACTGTCGTATTTACGAAGAATACAACGACCGCCATGATCAGAATGTAACCCTGAATCAATGGATAGTCACGCTGGCGGATGGCATCAACGACGAGCTTGCCAATGCCCGGATAGGCAAACAGCACCTCAATGACGACAACCCCACCAATGAGGCTGCCTAGACTGACACCAAAGACCGTTATGACGGGTGGCAGACTGTGGCGGAAGGCATGCAAAAAGAAGATGCGGCCTTCAGATAACCCCCTCGCCCGAGCAGACCGAACGAACTCCTGACTCAAGGAATCCAGCAGGCTGGAACGCAAAAGACGCACATAAACGCTGGATATGGCAAGTCCCAGCGTCAGAGATGGCAAAATGAGTGATGCGAATCCGTCCCGCCCCATGGTCGGCAGACTGCCGAAGCGCACACCGAACAAGTCGATCAGAATCAGGCCCAGCCAGAAGCTGGGCACCGCCGCACCGACAATGGACAACAACCGGCTGCCCCGGTCAATCCAGCTGCCACGATGCAGTGCTGACAGTGATCCTAGTGGGATGGCCACAGCCAGCATGACCAGCAGAGCGCCAATCGTAAGTTCCGCTGTAGCCGGAAGCGCCCGCATGAGCGTCTGCATAACTGGCTGTCCTGTCGAGTACGATACACCGAAGTCCAGGCGGATGAAGTCCAGCAGCCAATTGCCAAATTGAACAGGCAGGGAATCATTGAAGCCCATTTCTTCACGCATAGCCTCAACCTGTTCCTGACTGACAGATAGCTCGTCCACATTTAGAATCGTGAGCACCGGGTCCCCTGGAGCCAGACGGATGAACAGGAAGCTCACAAACATAATGAATAATAGAAAAATAAAAACCTCGAGAAACTTGCGAAGCAAAATGCGAAACATTACATCACGTCCAGCTTATTGGTAATCATGTAATACTCACTGCGTGTGGTAACCCAGTTCTTAATCTTCTTGCCGTTGTAGGCAACGATCGTACCCGGATGCAGGACAAATGAATTCAGTACGTTGTCGTGCACGTAATTGGCTGCCTTTTCCGCAAGCTCTGCGCGTTTCTCCGGATCGACTGTGAGATTCAGCTCATCGATGATCGCCGTCAGCTCCGGATCCTCTGATCCACTGAAGTTGAGTGCGCCCTTCGGATGATACGTTGCATTCAGATAGTAACCCGCGTCACCTCGCGGTGCAGTCAGATTACTATAGGTTGCGATATCCCAATCCCGATTGGAAGCCATATAATCTTCCGGCGTGTCGATCTGGCGAATCTGCACATCGATGCCAATCTTCTTGGCGTCAGACTGGAAGACCTGAGCAATCAGTGGCAGGTCTGCACGTGCCGAGTATGTAAGCAGCGTCAGTTGCAGTGGCTTGCCATCTTTGGTCATAACGCCGTTTTGCAGCGTGTAGCCAGCTTCCTTCAGGTAATGAACCGCAGCTTCTTCATCTGATTGTGATGCTGCCTTGTCATATTTAGGTGCGAACGGCAGGGACGGCAGGAACGGCCCGATAGCCGACTCACCGTAGCCAAGCAGGATGGTATCAACGATCCCCTGGCGGTCAATTAACGCATCTAGTGCACGGCGCACGTTCAGGTCCTTGATGCTTTCACGCTGCATGTTCATCGTCATCTGGTGAACGCGGAACGTGGAGGTGGACTCCACAGTCATGCCATCGATTGCTTTAAGGGATTCCAGACTTTCTACTTCTGGACGGTATACGATATCGACTTGTCCGGATTGAAGTGCAAGTGTACGAGCATTGGCATCCTCGTTAAACGAGAACGTTATCGTGTCGAGCGGTGAAGCTCCATCCCAATATTCATCGTAGCGATCCAGTTCAAGCTTGCTGCCCGGAGTAAATGAAGTCAGCTTGAACGGCCCGGTGCCGATCGGCTTGTTTACGATGTCCGGCTCGCTCACGTCAATAATGGCCGTATTCGGGTTAACCAGTTCGGATGCGAATTCCGGGAACGGCTGTGTTGTTGTGATCTCCAGTTTGTCGCCCTCGGCTTCAATTGTGTCGATCTTAAGTGCGTTCTGAATGGCGGCACTTTCGGTCAATGCGCGCTCAAGCGATGCCTTAACGGATTCACCGGTCATCGGCTTGCCGTTCTGGAACGTTACATCATCGCGCAGGTCAATGGTCCAATGCTGGCCGTCTTCGCTTTCCCAGCTCTCAGCAAGCCATGGAGCAACGGTCAGATTGTCTTCGTCGAGACGAACCAGCGTTTCTGTAATGCCTGCACGAAGCGGAACGTAGCTGGAGTCGACATGGGGGTCAAGCGAGTTTGTGGAAAAGTTATATAGGAAGTGAACGTTTTTGTCGGTGGAAGGCTGCGCAGCGGGACTCGTTTCGGAAGATCCACAGGCGCTCAACAGTCCGGCGCTCAGGACCAGGGAGGTCAGCACCAGCAGCGGCGTCTTTTTATTCAAGGTAATGCCCCTCTCTCTTAATCGTAATTATTATCATTTAAACAATGAGTATTATCATATCGTAATGATTACGTTTTGACAAGAGATATATCATGTTGAAACACAAAAGAAACCCGATTCTCGGATGAGAGCGGGTTTCTAGTTAGATTGCTTATAGTTTTTTCATCTTAGATTACTTAAAGAAACTATCTGTCTACAGCAGGCAGAATACCCTATGGCTCTATCGTTGTAAATCTAGGCACTTAAATTAACCTAGTAATTGGGATCTAAAGAAAAAGACTAATATGATCGATGATGATCAGAGCATTCCATGCGAGTAATTATCCATTATCCTTCGTATCTACACGCTCTAAAGCAATATCGCTGATATCCTGTATAGGAATGTCTAAATCTCTCCAATACGTTAGTGGATATGCAGAACTACCTACTAGAAGCTCACCTTGTCTTATTGTGAAGCTCCCGCCCCTTTCCAAGAACTTTATTATCGGTTCGTAGAGATCAACATACCTTGTTGCGCTACTTACTCCCCGATCTGCTAATTCGGAAATTTCTAAATAGCAGTAGCAAATAGCCTTCATGTATGGATTTTGAATAAAATTAACTTTAGGACAAGCTTTATACACTTCTTCGTTTACTGATTCCCCGATGACTTTAGCGAAACTGAATATGGGATATCGATCTATAGAAACACCCATCTCGTTTAAAAATTGATTGGTTCGTCTAAAATACTCTCTTAGTAGAACATGAGATGACTCTCGTGAGTCTGTCCCTAGATCCTCGAATGGAATAGAAGATAAACGTTCAACGGCTTTATTCAATAATGGTCCCATATTATCCCCCGCTTATTTAAACATTTTATTAAAGAAGTATTCTTCGTAGCCCGGAAACGCAGTATTAGGTTGTTTCGGAGCATTCTCATGAGCACCCGGTGGAAAACCATCATATGTGCCCTTTTCGTGATTCCAAGATTCTAATGTCCTATACTTTTGTCCCTGAGACATAAATTTCCGTTCGGCCAGTTCATGCTCAGCCAATTGTTTGAACCACGCTTTTTGCTCGATGGTTAACTCACCCTTCTGTGCAGTTTTCCAAGCATAAGCGATTTCGTCATCAGCAATGAAACGTTCCATTTTATATTCTGTACCTCCAGGCTGAGGCACTTGATGTTTACCAAAGAATAAGTGCTTTTTCATTGTTCTAATCTCATCAGTACTCAACCCTGTGTTGGCTGCAACATCTTCTACATCTTTCATTTTCAATTGTCTTATCGATTCGTACTCTGCTTCTGCTGCCTTGTCGTAATCCCTCAATCCTGATCCTGTGAAACCATGACTGTTCTTTGTTCTTTCTATACTATCTCCACGGTTGTTTCCAGATTTATCTCTAGCAGCCTCAATATGCTTCTTTATCTTCGCCACAGCTGGGTTGGATGATGGCAAACGGAATGGACCTTTGCTACCCGGCATACTCCCTTTAACCATCGAAACGGCCATAAAAATCTGACTAAGCTTAAGCGACGTAACCATTGTTTGAGCATATTTATCTGAGACAGGCTCGCCTGTAAACGGATGTATCCCATTCTCAAATGCCCTGATCTGGAGTGCGAAGATATCCTCCCCTGGCGGGTCCATGTTCATAGGGCCTTGCATGCCTTTTACATCCAAATTCCCTTTATCCTTCTCATAAGCCTGGAGAGCCGCCTGATCTGTAACGCCTTTCTCATTCACAGGAAGCCATATTCCAAATGCTGAGTTATACGCCATCCGATAACCCTTATCTTCCAGGTTTCCATTACCCGTCAATCTTGTCGTCATCGCCATCGCACCAACAGCTCCAGTTGTACCTGCCAAACTGACCTGCTCAGCATCTGCTTCCTGAAAGCGGGTAGCGATATCCTTCAGATCCTTGGACGTGTTAACCATACTCTCTAATGCTTTCTCCAGTATAGGCTTGGATCGCTCAAACTCATAGTAAAAACGTTCCTGCGTTGCACCCATCCACATCGCCTGGATGAACATAATCTGCCTGGTCAGATCACTCCGGATGCCCTCCAATTGTTGTCTGGCCTGATCTACCTGATTGGATACGTGATGCAGTTGTTCAGGGGTAACTTTAATTGTACTCATATGTATCTCCGCTCATTTAATAAGATTAACCTATGTTAGCAGAAGTTTTGCACACATACATCCGGCTAACATCCTGATTTTCCCTATTTCATAATATTAGCTCCTGATACTATCAGTCCTATGGTCCTATATGCATATACCCAAGCTAAAGGCTAAAAAAACAAATGACACCAATCGGCTTGGTGTCATTTGTAAGACATATTATAGAAGTGATTCTCACCTCTTCAAGAAACGCCCCGCTCTAACTCCGCAAACTCAATCCGGTTCCGCCCATTCTGCTTCGCCTGATACAGTGCCTTGTCTACGGCTGCAAACAGCTGCGTCAGATACCCTTCCGCATTATCCGGTGCATCATCACATTCAAAATCCTCAATCGATAGAATCCCAATGCTGATCGTAATGGACACCTGCCCAACCTCATGATCTACTGCCATAAGGTTGGACTCCACGGACAGCCTCACGCGTTCCGCAATCTTTTGAGCTAACTGGCGTTCCGTATGCGGAAGGTAGATCATAAACTCTTCCCCGCCGTAGCGCGTTAAAATATCGGTCTCCCGGATGGACTGTTTCACAGCCTGAGCTGTACGATACAACACTTCATCCCCAATGACATGTCCATAGCGATCATTGATTGCCTTGAAGTAGTCGATATCCAGGAGAAGGAGTGAAAACGGCGTCTTATAGTGAACATTCGTAATGACCTCATGCGTCAGCTGCTGGGTCAGATAACGGCGATTGTAGCAGTGAGTCAGACTATCCGTAAGTGCCAGCTCCTCCAGCTTGAGATTAGCCTCGGATAACTCCTGCCGAATGCGGTCCAGGGCATGATTGCGTTCCTGAAGCATCTCATTCTGCCGATTCATTTCTTTCACATAGTAGCGCTCTTGCGACACATCCTGAAACGTCAGGAGATAACCAAGAGGCATCTGATAATGATCAATGATTGGAGAGGTTTGGAGGATAAAATGACGCTCTATGTCACTCTCCTCCACAATGACCTCAATCTGAGACAGCGTATTTTCCTTTTGCCGATACTGATCCAGAAATGACCCACTGTTGCCCTCTACACGAACTGATCCCAGAAATGCCTCCATATCAAAACAATCCCCAACATGCAGATCCATGAAGGATCTGGATGCCTTGTTTGCTTCAATAATCGTCTCATTCTCATCCAAAACCAGGATGCCATAGGGAATTGTATTAATCACATCCTCATGGGCGATGGAAACCAGATCGAAGACATTGTACCGCTTGATGACATAGACAAAAAATAAATCCGACAGAAAAATCCCCAGCGACGTCAGTCCGGGAATGATGAACGGTATCCATGCTCGCAAAACCACATTCAGAAGGGCATCGATGGCTGCAAATACAGCCAGGACGAATATGCCCCACAGCGTAATTTTCACCTGTTTTTTAATCGTTGGTGACTTATCGGAGGCGCGAAGTGCCCCGAACAAAATAAACAGGGAAGCTACAAAGTAGCTCACCAAAACAATCATGACCACCCAGAACCATGGGCCATAGGCCCGTTCGATATACCCACCCTCCAGCGGGGTTACAAACCAATGAGCCGGGTTGATAACCACACCTATGGCTGCAATAACAGCTGGTACGAACAGCAGCATAACTCTTTTTGTCCCTAATCGATCCGCATAACCGGTAATGAAGATGGTCAACAGCAGCCAGCCACTTCCAAGCAGTGAGACGGCGACGAATGACAGGGTCACATACCATAACTGCCAGCCCGGGTCATCCGACAACACAACCGCGAATTGACAGAAGGGCCAGAGCATCATCAACCCATGAAATAGAAAATACACCTTATGTAAGTTCGTGATTCTAGCGGTAACAAAAACATAAACGTATACACCTAACAACAGGACGAATAAAAAGAGATCATACCATACCAATGGGCTCACAAATCTTCTCCTTCTTGGTTGCGACTACTACGATATCATTGAGCTAGGCTATTTTCGTAAATCTAATCTAATTAATGCTATTGAAACTATAAAATGCTTTCCCTGACTAAAGTTTTGGTTAAATTAACCATATCTTATCACACACCCCTATGGGTGAGTAGGCCATACACTGGAAATACAGCCAAGCACTGTTTTATTTATGTATCTATTTTGCTGATTTGTGAGTGTTTTTGAACGTTTAGCTATTGAGAAAAAAGAACCATCTCCCGCCCGTTGCCGAGCGGTCTTCTGGTATGTCTACTCCTACTTCCTCGCCAGCGGCAGGTTATCCGAGAATAGATCCGGATTCGCCCTTAGCATCTCTGTGATAATCTCCTCCACCACGGCCGCATTACATACTCGTACAACAGCGTCGCCAAGCTTTCCTAGACGCATTGCGCCTTTGCGCTGTAACACCTCATCCACTTTCCAGAAATGCTCCGACCACGACAACCCGCAATGTCTACGCGAAGGTACTGAAATCTCTGTTCCATCTGGCAATACCGTGTAGAGCTGCTCATGCCCATCTGTTAAACGCCCCGGAATGTCCACCCATTCCTCTACGCCATGGATGAACGTGTTTCGTTTCAGGTCAACGCCAACAAGGAGAATGGTCGCTTTCCGATCAAGCAGCTTGCCCCATGCTGATCCCCTTGCACAAGGTGTGTCATATAGGTGATCGTCCTTCGTGAATGCCACCGCATCCTGACCGATTGCTGCAACCGAGTGAGTCGGGTGCCATGAACGTACTACACCTGGCCGTTTACGAAATAGCTCAGGTAGAATCCCGACGCAGCATGGTGATGATTCCACGTGGAACATTGGATCACTCGCATTGATGGTGGACCAGGTGTGAGTTGGCAGCACCAGCAGTCCATCCTTCATATAGTCTGTAAGTGCATCCAGCACAGTATCCGCCCCACCTTCGACCTCACCCATACTTTTCATGGAAGAGTGAACAAGCAGTGTACCTCGTCCGTCAATACCAAGCTCGTGGAGCTGATTAAGCAAGCTTTGTTGCGTATGCATAATGAATCGATAACCTCCTTTGGGCTATTATAGCAAAATGAAAAGAACTCTATGGTGCGTAAGGGCTCGCACTTCAGAAGACTGCACTACAGATTGTGACTGTGACTGTCTTGTCACTGCATCACCGCACGACAAAGGGCCGAGGGAATCCCTCGGCCGCCAGGCAATTATGGATATGAGTCCAATTACGATAAAAATATCTTATGTTTATTTAATAACGACATACTCCAGGTTAACCAGCTTCGCATACGTTACGATCTGATCTGTTGTCAGGTTCAAGGAAACCACGGTGTGGTGACCTCCGCCATTTTCGATCCAGGCTTTGACCCCATCCTGGAAGTTTGGCTTCACGTTCCACAATACACGTGCTACAGGCAGATTCGGTGCTGGTACCGTTGGCTCGAATGCAGACACTTCATTAATTAGCAGTTTGTAATGTGTGCCGAAGTCAGCCATGGATACAACAACGCCCTCGCCTGCTTTGCCATCGAATACCAGACGTGCAGGATCTTCACGATCGCCAATACCCAGTGGAGACACGATGATTCTCGGTTTGGTGCTGGCGAGAGTAGGATCTACTTCAAGCATGTGAGATTGAAGGATCGCTTCCTGTCCGGCAGCCATTTCATAGGTGTAATCTTCCATGAAGCCTGTGTTCTCGTTGTGGCTCATGATTTTCAGCAAACGATCAAGTGCAGCTGTTTTCCAGTCACCTTCGCCAGCAAATCCATACCCTTGGGCCATCAGGCGCTGAACAGCCAAACCTGGAAGCTGCTTCATGCCATGCAGATCTTCGAAGTTAGTGGTGAATGCAGTGTATCCGCCCTCGTCGAGGAAGCGTTTGATCGCAATTTCATAACTGGCTTGCACACGCACACTGGCTTCCCAAGCTTCCTTGCTGTTTGTACCATAATCGAATTCATACAGCTCTGCGTATTGGCCAATCAGGTCATCGATTTCCTGCTCCGTCACCGCATTCACAACCTGTACGAGGTCACCAATGCCAAAGTAGTCGACCGTCCAACCGAATTGGATTTGTGCCTCCACTTTATCCCCTTCAGTTACACCCACGTTGCGCATGTTGTCGCCAAAACGGGCCACTTTGATGTTGAAGCTCTCGTTATAGGCAACCGCCACGTCCATCCAATCGGCAACCTGCTGCTGCACTTCTGGGCGCTCCCAGTAACCAACGACAATTTTGTTTTGTTTTCTCAGACGAGCATTGATGAATCCATATTCACGGTCACCGTGTGCTGCCTGGTTCAAGTTCATAAAGTCCATATCGATGGTTGCCCAAGGAATGCTCTCATTGTATTGCGTAGCCAGATGAAGCAGCGGTTTTTGCAGCAATTTAGTACCCCGAATCCACATTTTCGCTGGAGAGAAGGTATGCATCCAAGTAATAACACCCGCTACTTCGTCGCGGTAGTTGACTTCTTTCATGATGCTTGTGATCTTATCCGCGCTTACCGCCAGATCCTGCAATACGAGTGGGTAGGGCAGAACGCCGCTTGCATTCAGGGCATCCGTAATCTTCTGTGCATTGGCTTTGACCTCGCCCAGTGCTTCTTCACCATAGAGATGCTGCGAACCAACGACAAACCAAAATTCTTTTGCTGCTGTTGCTGACATGTAATCATCCTCATTTCATTTTTATAGTTGAACATATGGATTTACACTTATCACTCCAATTGCAGTACCATCTTCCGATCGCTGGTTATCCCCGGATTTCTTTGATCAATTTTAATAAGGATGATATCCGGTTATAAAGGCGAGCGCTTCGCTTCTACAGATTGGTACTGCACTCTCCGTTATCGTGTAAAAGTTTGATACAACTTCATTGGTAGTAGTAACAAACAACTTATTCGCTTGAATTATTATCAACCGATCGCTACATAACCACATTACTTCTGTCCGTAATACGCGTCTTTCCCGTGTTTTCGCTGATAATGTTTATCAAGAATGCCTTGCGGCAGTTCTTTGGCAAAGTTGTTTAGCTGCCGCGCATACAGGTTCATTTTGCATACTTCCTCCAGCACAACACTGTTCACCACAGCCGCCTTCGCATCTTTTCCCCAGGTAAACGGTGCATGACCATGGAGCAGCACGGCCGGAACGGCCATAACATCAATCCCGCGCTCTTCAAACGTTTCAATAATGACGCGTCCTGTCTCCGCTTCGTATCCGCGATCAACCTCGTTCTGGTTCAGGAAACGCGCACAAGGTACCGCACCATAGAACGTATCCGCATGTGTCGTTCCCATAACAGGTACATCCAGTCCAGCTTGCGCCCAGATGGTTGCCCATGTGGAGTGCGTATGCACAATCCCGCCTATTTCAGAGTAATGCTTATATAAAACGGCGTGCGTTGCTGTATCCGAGGATGGTCTCATCTCGCCCTCCACCACGTTGCCATCCAGATCGACAACGACCATGTCGCTTGGCTTCATGGCATCGTAACTGACGCCGCTTGGTTTGATTACAAACAATCCGCTATCCCGATCAATGGCGCTGACGTTGCCCCAAGTGAACTTCACAAGACCATGCTTCGGCAGCTCCAGATTCGCCTCATAAACCTCTTGCTTCAATTGCTCTAACATCTTAGTCCCTCCCGTTCTCTACCAGATGATCAACAGCCGCCTGCTCAATGGCCAGACCTTTCCGGTAGCGTTCGATAAATGATTCAAATCCTTTGACATCCGATGGGTCCGGTGCTACTTCCTCTCCAGCGACATCGCTGAATACCTTTTGCTCCAGGAACACATCCAGACTCTCCTGCTCACCCTTATTGATCATGTACGAAGCGAGAAGCGCCATGCCCCAAGCCCCGCCTTCCCCCGCCGTGGACATGACCGATACAGGCACATTCATCGAGGCTGCAACAATCCGCTGTCCAACGACTGGCGTTTTGAACAATCCACCATGAGCCAAGATGCTGTCGATAGCGACGTTTTCTTTTTCCGTCAAAATATCCATCCCGATCTTCAATGCACCGAAGGCTGTGAACAGATGGGTACGCATGAAGTTGGCCAGATTAAACCGGCTTTCAGGTGAACGAACGAACAACGGACGGCCCTTGTCGATCCCCGTAATATTCTCGCCGGAATAGTATCCGTAGCTCAGCAGGCCGCCACCATCCGGGTCTGCTTCGAGTGCTTTGTTAAACAAGACGCTGAATAGCTTGCCGCTATCGGCTTCGTATCCCATGGCCTCAGAGAATTCACGGAACAATCCGATCCATGCATTGATGTCGCTGGAGCAGTTGTTGGCATGTACCATACCCACCGGGCTACCGTCTGGCGTTGTGACCATATCGATCTCGGGATACACTTTGGACAGTTCATTTTCCAGGACGATCATGGCAAAGACGGATGTGCCGACAGAGATATTGCCCGTGCGTTTTCTTACGCTGTTCGTCGCGACCATGCCTGTTCCCGCATCACCCTCCGGCGGACATAACGGAATGCCTGCTTGCAAGTCTCCAGCGGGATCGAGCAGCTTGGCTCCGGCATCCGTTAACGTTCCTGCATCCTCGCCCGCGAGATATACCTTGGGAAGAAGCTCTTCCAATGTCCATGGATAACCTCGGCCTGCGATCAGTTCGTCGAACTGCTTGATCATGGTTGGATGATAATTATGTGTGGACTCATCGATTGGGAAAATGCCTGAAGCATCACCAATTCCGATCGCTTTATTGCCGGTTAACAACCAGTGGATGTATCCAGCCAACGTAGTCAGGGCATCAATACGAGGAAGATGTTCCTCCTCGTTCAATATGGCCTGATACAAGTGTGCGATGCTCCAGCGTTCCGGGATGTTGAACTGAAGAAGATCCGTTAACTCCTTCGCTGCCACTCCAGTCGTTGCATTACGCCACGTCCGGAACGGTACCAGCAGTCCACCCGTACGATCCAGTGCAACATATCCGTGCATCATGGCGGAAAATCCGATGGAACCAATGGTTTGCAGCGTGATGCCATACTTCTGTTCCACATCCTGCTTCATCTCGCGGTACGCGGTTTGCATGCCCGTGATGATATCCTCCTGGTTATACGTCCAATATCCGTCTTTCAGGAGATTCTCCCATTCGTAACTTCCGGATGCGATGGTGTCGAAACGTTCGTTAATCAATACGGCCTTGATCCGCGTTGAACCGAACTCGATGCCAAGTGAAGTAGCTCCCTTCGCAATCGCCTCTTTCGTCTGCTCATGACTCATAACCATGGTTGTCCCCTCTCTGATCGCCGTTTTAATCGCTAGGATGGTATTTGCGTTAAAGGAGCAAAGCTGCTACGGCTTAGGATGAATTTATGAATTCGTATAAAATGTGTACTGCTGTTGCGAACACTTCTGGTGAATAAACAGCAGCAATCCTTATTTAAGAATGCGCTTTCCTTTTCTGACAGCCTTAGTATAATTTTTGTACGTACATCTGTCAATAATATATAACATTTATACTTACAAAGGACCCGTTATTACTGTTTATCATGTCTTTTTTTGCTTGCTTAAGGGTATGCTGTAGTGTACAGTTTCATGTAATTGAACCTGAATTGTACGGTTTATTTCGGGAAATATGCTGTTTTATTTTCATTAGACTAGAATCATGCTAAAATATGTACGTACAACTATTTGAACCATAACGTTTCTATAGATGAGTAATCATGAAAGAAGTGGATTGCGTGAAGCCAAAATACCAAGTCATTATTGATGATATAAAGAGCCATATCCTTTCGGGGACATATAACGTGGGCGAACAGATCCCAACCGAGTCTGCTCTGCAGGAGAGCTACAATGTGAGCCGCCAGACGGTGAGAAAGGCCATTTTGGAGCTGTCGAACGAAGGTTTTTTGCGAAGCGAGAAGGGCTCTGGAACCTATGTCAGCAACCAATACCGATCCAGATCCGGCGGAGCAACGATGAAGAAAACGATTGGTGTCATCACGACGTACATCTCTGATTACATCTTCCCCTCCATCATTCGCGGTATTGAAAGCCGATTGAACGAGGATAATTATTCATTGCTGTTAGCCAGCACCAATAATGATGTCGCCCAAGAGAAAAAAGCGCTGGAGATGATGCTCTCCTACGGAGTCGATGGCCTGATTGTGGAGCCGACCAAGAGCAATCTGTACAATCCCAACATTGCGTACTACCTTTCATTTAAGGAGCAGGATGTACCGTTTACGATGATCAATGCCTTTTACGAGGAGCTGGAGGTTCCCTTCTTCTGTCTGGATGACGTACAGTCCAGCTATCTGGCCACCCGGGAATTGATCGCCAACGGGCATACCCAGATTGGGCTTATTTCGAAAATGGATGATTTGCAAGGAAAGTACCGGATGAAGGGGTATATCAAAGCATTAGGCGAAGCCAAATTACGTTTCCATCCCGAGCAGGTGCTTTCGTTCGATACGGCCTCAAAACCGGATCTGTCCGCTAATCTGGAAACGTTTCTGAACGATAACAGGGAAGCTCTGACCGCCATCGTATGTTACAACGACGAGGTGGGGCTGGAAGTGGTGCATGCCTGCAGAAGGCTGGGCATATCCATTCCGGATGAGTTATCCATTATTGGACAGGACAATTCGTACATCGCCAAGAATGCCAATATTAAACTCACCACGCTAACCCATCCCCAGGAGCAAATGGGACGCGACGCTGCCGATTGGGTCATTAAGAAGCTGCAAGGCAAAAAGGATCTGCCCACCAACACCTATTACCAGCCTGTCCTGGTGGAGGGTGAGACAGTGAAGGAGATTGAAGTAGAATAAGATACTATCCATAGAAAAAGGCTGCCATCAGGGCAGCCTTTAACGTTTTTATGTTTTACCTATCTACTATCACTGGAAGAACCCTATCCAAGGAAAATCCTCGGGAGCCTTCTTCCCATTATCTTGTTATGCCGTTCCAAAATGTCATCTCTTCAATCGGAAGACGTGTGGTTGGATGTCCCGGTTGTGATGCTTTACCGATGGCTATGAGTATAGTGGGTACATAATGATTGGGAATATCAAATGCCTGGGTGAATTTCTCCTTGTCATACCCAGCCATGGCAACGGTATCGTAACCGCGCGCTCGTGCGGCTAGCATGAGCTGCATCGATACAAGACCACAATCGAATATTACACCCTCCTTAATATATTGAGGATCCATGGATGCCAGCATTCCCTTCATATTGGTAACCAGTGTTTCCTTGACTTCTTGGGTCATGTAACCAGCTTCTACGGAAGCGTCATAAACAGAGTCCACCTGTCTAATGTACTCCAGGTCACCAAGCACCGCGATGACGGCCGAGGCATTCACCACTTGCTGTTGGTTATTCGCAATGGGAAGCAGCTGTTCCTTCAAAGCCTGATCATTGAAGACAACGAATTTCCATGGCTGCATATTTGCACCTGACGGAGCAAGAGTAGCTTCAGTCAAAATATCTTTCAGTTCCTGCTCGGAAATATTGAAGGCAGGATCGTAATTCCGTACTGAACGTCTTTCTTTGACAACACCCATAAAACTTTGCTCTTGCTTTGTGCTCTCCATTCCGTTTAGCCTCCCATATTTATACTGTGTGTTATTTAGCACAGTTAAAAGCAAAAAAATAAACCACTTAACTGTGCTAATATAAGCACAGTATATATGCGGAATAGATCGTTGTCAATTATTCCGTTACAGGGTTCATTTTATTGGCCATATCGGCAATGGTGTATTTTTGTAAAATATTCAGAACGCTATTGTTAATTTCATCCGATATATCGCTGAACATATCATGCATCTGTAAGCCGAATGCGTGCTCACCTGTAGATTCAAGCATACCTTCACATAGAGATACATCGGTCTGGAGTGCTTGATATATATCAGCCAGTGTGACTGACTCCGGCGCTGCCTTCATCCAGTATCCCCCATCGCGACCTTCCCGGACTTCAAGAATATTTTCCTGAGCCAGCTTCGCCAATATCCGGCGGATCAACGTCGCTTCCGAACACAAGTGATCAGCAATATTGGTGCTTGGATAGCGATTTGGACTATCTGACATGAACACAAGAGCCTGCAGAGCCAACCCGAATGCCTTGCTGTTGGATGGACAGGTATGTTTGGCCTTTTTCATTATACAGTGCTCCCTTCTTCGTGATGTAATGTGTGCATTATAGCAAACCCTTAAGTCTCATTCAACAAGAGGAAAAGGAACCGTTCTACGCTGGCTGTTTACTTCTCATTTACAGCTAAGAAGCGAACAGTAACCGTGGTTCCATGTCCTTTCACACTATGATAATGAATTTCTCCACCATACTTTTCGACAATATTAAAGCAAATCATTAACCCTAGCCCTGTCCCATTACTTTTTAACGAATAAAAAGGAGTGCCTAGTGACTTCACCTCATCTTCTGACATTCCGCTTCCTTGATCGATAATTCTTATCTCAATATCATGACGACTTCTCCTTGCCGTGACAGAGACTGACATGCCCGCCTCCGACGCTTCCACTGCATTTTTGATTAAATTCATAAGCAGCTGCTTGAACTCAATCGTATTAATGAGAATCGTACAGTCTTCCTCAACGTCTATATCAATATGATTATCCGATAGCATGGCATATGAACTTAGCAGACTTGTAACACTATGAAGGACATCCTTCACATCGACTCTCTCCGGTTTCAGATCTCCGTTGGGCTTGGAGAGGGTTAGGAATTGAGAAGTGATGTGTTCCACCGTATTCAGTTCGTCGATCATTAATTTAAACTTGCTCTTGTCCGAAACGTCAAAAGTGGGGTCTTGCTGATATAACTGCAAAAAACCTCGAACAACAGTAACCGGGTTCCTAATTTCATGCGCTACAGCAGCGGTCAAATTAGCGATCATCTTCAAACGTTCTGCTTGTTGTACCTGCTCATAATAGAGCTGCTGCTTTTTCATCCGACTAAAGGATAAATGAAATATGAGAAACAGCATCACTTGGCTGGCTATGATATTGATTAAATTGCCTACAAGATCGTAATGGAAGTATGTATACACCTGTCCCTGGTCAATTAAAGTAATGTAAACGAAAGTCATCAGAATAAGTATTCCATTTAAAACCATGGAGAAGTAAAACAATTTCATATCAAAAAACAAAATCGCAAGAGAAGGAATGAGGCATATCAGAATATAGGTGGTCCAGGTATCCGGGTACAAAAAGAACAGCGTATAGAAATAGGCGAACCCCATCATAATGATGATCGTTCTGAAAACATAGGTCTCATACTTCGGATAGATCAGCAAACACACCGATATAATTGCTACACACGTAAAATGAATACCATATCCTATCGTAATCCCCTTTAACTCAGACGTCGATAGGATAAGTCCCCACACCATAAGCACTATGATCGTTAACATGGATATGTAATATGTTCTTCGGTTTACCTGACTGTATAATTCCTTCATGAACCCACCATTTCAATTCAAATTTAATATCTTCGAATATCTTCAACACGATATAACCTTGTGCGCGGGCAAACCTAAAGGCACCCGCCTGGATGCCTATTCTACATCTCATTGTATCTTATTTGACTAAAGACTTAATATAAAATTCTGTTGTTTTACGTAAAATATAGTATAGCCGTACAGTTTACGAGCCCGTACGGCTATACTAAAGTTTATGCTGCTATCGTAATCCTGATAGATTAGCTTAATTGGATGTTGATTTTGAGTATAAATAGAGATCACTCGCTGCTTCTTCTGCGCCCTTATCTTGATTAACGATTCCTTCATACGTGAAACCAAGCTTTTGCAAGAGCTTTATGGAATTCAGGTTTTCAGATTCTACCTTTGCTTCGATTCGTTTCAGCTTCCATGATGAAAAAGCATACTCGACCAAACTCGAAACCGCCTCTGAAGCATAACCTTTTCCCCAGTACGATTTGGCTAGGTCATAACCAATTTCCGCTGTTCCATTAACAAAATTAAAGGCGTTAAACCCACATGATCCTATAATTTCGCCCGATTCTTTGTGTATGATGGAGAAACGAATGGCCTTATTGTCCTGTGATAGATCATCCAGAAGCCGAATCATGTCTATTGCTTGATTTTCAGCCGTGAAACAACGAATATTCATAAATCGAGTAACCTCCGGATCAGACCAGATTTTAAATAAACCCGGTGAATCTGATACCTGCATTTTCCTCAGCTGCAGCCGCTCTGTCTGTAATTCTGTAATCAATACTTTCACCTCCATTGTTTTTAGAATAGGGTAGGTTCAAGATATTGATATCTGCGCATAGTTCAGTCCCTTCCATGTTGAATTCACTCTATTATATCAGATGGTTAAAAAATCCATATACCTACCATTCCACCATGCAAATTGGACATCACAGAACCAGGCGGTGTCCCAAGCCGAACCTCGTTGAGCACCGTGAGTTGAACGAGCATTATCCCAAATATAGACGAATGGCCGCTTATGCTAACCATCACTTTACCTTAGAATGACTGTAAACGAATGGAAAAGGCTGTGATTCCGATTGTAATGAAAAGAGACAAATGGACTCAGTATCGCATCCTCCGTAAGGGCCCTTCTCTTGCCAAACGTCTGCCTAAGACGCGGCTGCTTCGAAAGAACAATTTAACGAAGATGCTGCATCAATATCAAAGCGTTGTTGTGAAGCCTCGCGACGGGCGTTACGGAAGAGATATCCTGTTCATTCATCGAAATGGTGCAAAATCCATACGTATTCAACATGAGGACCATGTGACTACCATGAAAGACACGAATCAGTTACTTCAATTATTCCATAACAAAAACAAGGATCATGGATATGTCGTCCAAAGACGTTTGCAGCTTGCCCAGGTTCAAGACCGCCCCTTCGATATCCGCATTATGGTTCAACGCCAAAAAAGTCCTTCATCCTCCTGGAACGTGACAGGCTCATACGCAAAAGTTGCAGAGCAAGGATACTGCGTCACGAATGTGACCAGCCGCACCATCCCCGTGCTAAAAGCATTAAAATTAGCTCATATTGGAGGCCGAAGCTTACTTGTTAAGGCGGAACGAATTGCCCTGCTGGCTGCCAAACGACTGGGAGAGCACTACCCCAAGCTTAGACAGGTGGGTTTCGATATAGGCATCGACAGAAAGCGGCGGATTTGGATCATTGAAGGCAATTATAAACCAGATCTGTGCCCTTTCCAGCATCTACAAGATTCTTCGATGTATCGCAGAATATTATGGTATAAGGAGCATTGAAGCAAAAACAAAGGCGAACTGCCTTGTAGCTTGGGCAGGTCGCCTCTTTATATTTGGTGCTATTCCCGAACTATAATTGGTTTCGGTTATTTCTTGCGGCGTTTAGCAGCACCTATTACACGTGTCACTTGAAATCTATTAGCCCCGACTTGTATAATAGCGAACTGGCTGTATGAAGTACCCGAAGAAGTATACGGTTCGGCTTCAACATTTCCACTCGGTGTTCTAACCGTTGCCGTTATTCTAGTCACCAGGCAGGCCCCGCGACTAGGCGCTCTCCACGTCTCATCACGCTGAACACTATAATTGTCATCAGCACAAAAGATGGATGCATACTCTACTCTCCCAACCGCATTATACGGGGTGGAGTTAACGATTTGAACAAGATCATAGCCAGCTCCAGGTCTTCTATTTCCCATTCTCAAAACCTCCTTATTATTGATAGTTTTATTAAATGCAATAGGATTGCTTTTAGTGAGGTATAAAAGTGGACAAGACACAAAAAGTACGTTTGTCCGATCGTCACCGCATGGACATGGCAGCTTACTAGATTGATTAAAATAAAAAGAACCACCCGTAATTAACAGGTGGTTCGAGGACTATAGATTTAATATAGCAATTCATTTTGAAACATTTATCTGACATGCAAACCTTCTATTAACAAATACTTTTCTATGCTTTGCGAGGCTTATATGGTTTGAATACGTTCTATATTATGAAGCTTTTGCTGCCACTGCTTTTTGAATGAGAGCTTTGGCATCGTTATTGGAGAGGCCTTGTTTTGGCTCGAGTGAATTGTTCTCTGCCGCTTCAAGAATACCTTGCTCAATCAATTGTGCCAAGGATTTAACTGCATAGGCAGATACGGATTTACCATCTTTGTAACCAGCAATAATGGCAGTAGCCTCTTTATCCAAGGCTGGATTTTTCAACAATTTAGCAAGAATAGTAGCTGCTTCTTCACGAGTAATATTACGGTCAGGATTGAAGTTGCCGCCAAAGCCTTGAATGAATCCAGCGTGAGCAGCTTCAGCGATGGCATCTGCATATGCCGCGTCAGCAGCCACATCCTTGAATGCAGGTGCTGTAGCAACTTCGTTTAGTTTCAACATGTCTACTAGCGCACTTACAAATTCAGCACGTGAAATGAATTCTATTGTTACCGGTGTTTCTGGTTGCTCTGCAGGTGCAGCGATGTTCGTAATGCGTCCTTCTGTTTTCGCTTGAATCGCGCCGCCTTTATATGCATCTACAATATATTGATAGAATACATCCAGATCGATAGGACCGGCCAGGGATGATTTAGCATCCACCAGTACTTTATAGTTATCTCCACCTGCTGCCATAAAGTTGTTCACTACAGCTGTATATGTTTTGGCAGGATCAATAGCAGTACCATCTTCAAGGCTAAGACTAGTTACACGTTCTTCAACTGGCTTATTGAAATCTGCTGTATATTTTAAACCAGAGATTTGTAGTGTTTTGGTGTTTGGCGTACCATCCGCATTGGTTCCCCATTGTTGTTCCAACAAGGTTTGAATTTGCTCACCTGTCAGCTCCAGTTTTACTAGAGTATTGCCAAACGGTTGGATTTTAGCAAGATCAGCAAAAGTCACATCGCCTTCTGGCAGATCTGCACGAATACCACCTGGGTTCATAAATGCAAAGTCAGCTTCGCTTGCGTTATCCCCGAAGTCGGCTTGACGCATTGCATCCGCAATGAGGTTCCCCAGAGGTGCTTCGTTATTGTAGGCATCTGTGCGAGTGATAGAACCATCTGTTGTACCCACTGGCTTGGTTAGCTCAGGATGCTTGTCCAATGATTTTTTTATAATTGCCAAAGATTCAGGGTCTTCTTTTACACCCTCTTGGAAAGTTGTTGTCACTGTAGCTGATTTTTCAGTTACATCCCCAGTCGTCGGGTCGATCATCAACTTAATATCTTCAAATGCTGTACCATAAGAATACGCTTGAACAATCAATTTTCCATTCACTTCACCGTTAGCCAAAGCGTGATTGTCACCTGCAACGATGACGTCAACAGGAGAGTCTGCTGGCAGAGCTTTTGCCAAATCAGCTGCTTCTCCAGTAGTTACGCCTTCTTTGGTTGTTGCTGGGTCATGCGCCAGAACGATGATCGTTTCAACACCTTGATCTTGCAATTCTTTAGAATATTTATTAACCGCTTCCACTTCTTCTTCAGCACTTAAGAAACGCACGCCTGCTGTACCCGATGGGGAAACTTTAGCCGGTGTAGATTTCGTCACCAATCCGATAAATCCGATTTTGACGCCGCCTACTTCTTTAATCACATATGGTTTAATTAACGTTTTGCCCGTGGCAGTCTCGATGACATTTGCATTTACATAATCAAATTTTGCTCCAGCATGAGTCACTTTGCCTTCTTTTGGATCAAGGCCACCAAAGATTTGTGCTTTTAATGCAGCAATCCCTTGGTCGAACTCATGGTTGCCAAGAGAACCTACATCGAAGCCCATCATGTTCATCCATTCCATCGTAGGCTCATCACGATCCAAAGAAGAAACTGGCGCTGATGCACCAACAGAGTCTCCATTATGGAAGAGTAGGGAGTTTTCATATTTGGCTTGAGCTTCTTTCAGATATGTAGCTAGAATTGGAGCTGTTCCTGCCTTTTTATCACCAACCATTGATGTGGTATCGAGCTGACCATGCAGGTCATTAATTCCGATCAAGTGTACTTCTACATCTGTGCCTGCAGCAGAGACAGGACCTACCGCACCGAATAGTTGAGAAAGTAATAGTGCAGTCGTTGCCACACGAATGGTGCTTTTCCCCAAAACTTTTTTCCATGACATGAGTTAAAAAACCCCTCTCCAATTTCTGATCCTGAGATATTTTAACATAAACCAAGTCATAAAAATCGCGAATACTATCAAATGGATGTAAAAATTTTGAAAGATAGAGAACAGACCTATGACTTTGACTAATGTTAGTATTTGAGTTTTTGATCTAAAAAAAGAGGATCCTACGCACAGAAAACGCGGGTTTATGAGGTTATGGACGGGAAAAGAGAAGGATTTGATTTTTCTCGGCATACACCCCGAATATAGCAGTAACTCCTTTAAGAAGATAAGCACTTTACACTACTAACAGTTGTCCTCAAGGAAAAAACCGCCATATAGGCGGCGTTATATTCTAGGATTAGCGACTTGGTAGAATGTACGTGCATGAATAAGAAGCGATAAGAGTCAGACGAACTTTCTGTCTAATTTGTTACGTTAAAGCCTTTGTATGTGTGTATTAGTAAATGAAGCATCTTGATATTTCAACCCAGCACCTATTGCTCTATCCATACATATATGAGCGATCCATATGAGCGATCCTATTAATAGATAATCGTTTGGAAAATATAAGTAACCTAATGCAAAAAGCAGAGGGAAAATAAAGGTGTGTCCCAAATTATAAACAATTGCACCTATTTTCTTATTCATGGTGTACCCAAGCATTGTAAGATCAGGAACGAATAAAAGAACAACGAACAACCATATGGGAAAGTGCAGCTGCATGTAAATAAGAAAGGAAAGTGCAAAGGCAAATGCATATTCAATATGAACGATTTGTTTATTCGTCATCATCTCTCTCCTTATAAATCCTTTTGAAATAAACTAAGCACTAGTCTTTCCATATCCTCTATATTCTCTAAATACTTCACTTCACTCGCAAGTTCTTTAATGGTCTGCACGACTTTCAATGCTTGTTGGTAAAACCGGATTCTCTCCTCAAGTTTCATTATTTTTTGATTCAATAATGATACGGTTGTATCCTTACATTCCGTTGATAGAGATGGATCTTCACGTAGTATAAGTAATTGCTGAATCTCTTTTATTGTAAAACCTACTTGCTTTAATACGATGATAAGTTGTATCTGCTTCTCACATTCTTCATCAAATTCCCGATAACCGTTCTCTCGTCTTATTGGATTCAATAAGTTTTCTTTCTCATAATAACGAATGGTATCGGTTTGAATTTGATATTTATTCGCAAAATCCTTGATTTTCATTGTCGGCCTCCCTTCCAGTAAAATCATAACATTGGAGTAAACTCCAGAGTCAACTATTCATTCGGCGGCAGAAAACAGACAGTGCCAATTAACATATTTTTCCCTTATAATTGATTCACTGGATGCACTGGTGCTGGTTTATTTTTACTGGAAAAGTGGGATGAGGATATGAAAAAAATATCATCTTTCATGGAATGGGGCCTATTTGCTCTTCGTTCGTATCACTATATTTTGCTGGCGTCCCGTCTACTGCAAGAAAGTGAATTTTCGATCCTGACGGTAGTGAATATCTTTTGGCTGATTCTGGCGCTTGTCGTCCCTATGCTGTTCTGGTTCCCTGGGCGTAGAAATAACAAGACTTGGTTCTGCATCCTGGAGCTGCTGCTGGGTGGTTCTTATTATGTAAATTCCGCTATTCACCCAGATCTGACCTCAAGGGCGGACTATTTGCTGCTCAGTCTTATCATGGGATACTTAATGACGAAGAAGACGATTTGGGTTATTCCTGTGGTGGCTTTCATTCCTTTTTTATCGCAGACTTACTTGCATTTGCCTTGGGAGCAGGCGTTTAGCTTCGCAGCAGACAATTTGCTGTTCTGCTTCATCGGTATATGGGCGAGCTCTGTAGCCACAGCATATGAAGAGAAGAATAAGCTAGCACTAGAAGTGGAGCGGCAAAATAAGCTGCTAACCCTCTACACTGCGGAAATCGAGACCATGACGCTTCAGGAAGAGCGCAACCGTATGTCGAAGGAGCTTCATGATACATTGGGGCACTCCTTTATCGCAATGATTATGAGCCTGGATGCTTCGATTGCCCTTCTGGATCGGAAGCCTGAAGAGGTCAAAGACCGTTTAATCCGCTTAAGGGCACTTGCTGAACAAAATTTGGACGACATGCGAAACATTGTGCATGAGATGGGAGAAGAAGAGGGGTTGAGTCTTACACAGCAGGTGGAGAACCTTGTCATCCGCTTCCAAGAGCACACGGGAACTGTACTCACTGTCAATCTGCTCGGTACAGAGCCCAGGCTGCATTTTGAAGTACGGCAAGCGGTCCTCCGTGTCATTCAAGAAGCTTTTACGAATGCGCTAAAACATGGAAAAGCATCTCAATTGTACTTAGAGCTGGAGTTTTCCGTGAGCACACTGCAATTAATGGTCCGAAATAACGGCATACCGATTAAAAAAGTAGATTATGGCTTCGGCTTGACCACGATGAAGCATCGAATCGAGCGATTGGGAGGCAGCTTGTCCGTGGATTCTAAGGAGGAAGCTGAGGCGATTACCGAAGTCAGATGTGAAATTCCGCTGAAGGGAGTGCTGCTGCATGCCGAACATTAAGGTACTGATTGCTGATGATCAAGAATTAATCCTGGAAAGCTTACATATCGTGCTGTCGATGGAGGAAGATATCGAAGTAGCTGCGTTGGCAAGAAATGGGGAGGAAGCCATTACTGGCTGCGAGCAGTTTCAGCCCGACATTGTGCTGATGGATATCAACATGCCTGTCATGGACGGCGTGGCTGCAACGGCCCTGATTAAGAAGCGATTACCGGACATCAAGATTATTATGCTGACCTCTTATAAGGAAGTGGAGTATGTACTTGCGGCGTTAGGTCATGGCGCAGAAGGTTATCTACTCAAGGCTATCCATCCCAAGGATCTGGCTGCAGGTATACGCGTAGTTCATGCGGGAGGCACCCTAATCACACAAGAGATGGCGGGCAAAATGATTAAAAACATGAACATGAACCATTCCTCCGCCGTAAAAAGTAATGAATACGGGCTCAGCGTCCGTGAACTTGAAGTGCTGCATAAGCTGGCTCTCGGCCTGCGCAATCAAGATATTGCTGAGGCGCTTTTTCTTAGTGAAGGGACCGTTAAGAATTACATCTCAACGATTTATTCGAAGCTTCATGTCAAGGGAAGGCGAGAAGCAGCCCGCATAGCCCGAGATTCGGGCATACTGGATCACAAGTAACCATGTCATGACCAAAGCGCACTGTGTCTTTATGACTTTTTCAGCATAAACTCATAACTACCAAACGTTATAGGAGCTGATGAAAGACATGAAGAAAACAAGGCCCAACAACATAGAGAGGCTGCTTCGCTTTCCAATAACCTGGATGCTTGTGGGTGCGGCCGCTATTATTCTTGTACAGGGTTTAATGCTTGTGCTGACCGAGCGAGTAGAAGGGGTCGGTTCCTTACTCTTAACACTCCTGTTGAGCTTAGCAGCCATCCTAGTGTATAAGCTTATTATGAAATCCGTGGCTCAGCGGCCCATTCCAGAGCTGTCCGGGCAGCACGCAGGGGTGGAAGCTGTCCGGGGCATAATCACGGGAGCCATATTTATCGCAGTGTCTACGCTTATTATTGTTCTGCTCGGCGGCTACTCCTTCCAATGGGCGGTTGCTGCAGATCCGGTTTCTATTCTCATGACGTCCATTGAAACTGCGCTGAGCGCAGCCATCATCGAGGAACTGGTGTTTCGTGGATTGATGCTTCAAGCTATACAGAAATTAGGGGGCAGCTGGATTGCACTCGCGATCACCTCGCTTACCTTTGGGGCCTTCCATCTTGGCAATCCAGGAGCAACAATATGGAGCGCATTTGCCATCACCCTAGAAGCAGGGGTTCTGCTCGGAGCTGCATTCTTGTGGCGGCGTAATTTGTGGTTCGCCATGGGGCTGCATTTTGCTTGGAATGCACTCGAAGCTGCGCTTGGCATTCCTGTATCCGGACTCCCCTCGGCCGGGTTGTTTACTGTGAAGGCAAACGGTGCAGCATGGCTCACGGGGGGAGAGTTTGGGCTGGAGGGCTCTATTGTTACCGTGATCCTAGGACTTGTGATTGCCATTCCGATGCTGATCCGTGCTGCTCGGAAACGGCCATGATTTGAATCCAAAGAGAAAGAACTACTCGCGAAACTAAACTGAATTCGATTGAATTTAATTTGAAAGAAGGAGCACATTTTTTTTCGCTCCTTCTTTAGCTTTTTAGATAAATAGTATAACGTAGATAACATTTCCCGCAGCGATTAAAAAATTTGCGTCATTTATGATACGGTTCACCCCGATTGATCTTCACCGCGCGATAAATCTGCTCCACCAGCACCAGCCGCATCAACTGATGCGGCAGGGTCATGCGCCCGAAGCTCAGTCGCTGCTTCGCGCGGCGCAGCACCTCATCGGAGAGCCCGTGGCTTCCTCCGATGACAAACACGACATGGCTCGTCCCATACGTGCCGAGCTTGTCGATTTCCGCTGCCAGCTCCTCGGAACTCCAGAGCTGGCCGTCCAATGCGAGCGCAACGACATGCGCCTCGCTCTTCACATGCGCGAGGATGCGTTCGCCCTCGCGCTCCTTCACCGCCCGCACCTCAGCTTCGCTTAGGGTGTCGGGCGCCTTCTCGTCTGCGACCTCGATCATCTGAAACTTGATGTACGGGGCAAGACGCTTGGCATATTCCTGAATGCCGAGCGTCAGATACTTTTCCTTCAATTTGCCTACGCCAATAATCTGAATGAACATAAAACCATTTCCTCCTCATGATCCAATCCCGTATGTATCTATTTATGAACGGTGCTTCACCACACCTATAATCTCACTTATTAAACGCAGATCCTCTTGCGAACCTCACTCACCTTATACAGCCTCAAGTAACCATCAATCCGCAGTTAGCAAACCTCACGCACCTTAATACGAGGAGACAAAGAATCTATACATATCAGTTCAGACAAAAAGCGTGTCTACGGTTCGTTAACCCACATATCGGCCCAAATCAACCCATTTAAGACGTATTGTGGTCCTTACATTACGCTTCAAAGAATGACTCTCCCTACCTGACTTCGCCCACAGATAGCAGACTGCACATACCACCATCTCCTCATTCTCTCACAAACACAAAAAGAGCGCTCCGACACGCTCTCCCTGCTTCTTGCCTTTGATGTTCATACCGGATGGCAGGCGAGCGAGTGCGTCCATAAGGGACGCCTCTGCTGCGGATGCCTACACAGTACGCTAGACGACGAGAAACTCAGCCTTTTGTTCGCACTCGGCGCACTTCGCAGGCGGGTCCCAATCGGCAAATTCCGTCTCCTTCAGATCAACAATATCCGGAGCGTCCTCATACTCATCGACAAACATGTCAATGGCAATGTCCACGTGTTCTTTGCATACAACGTACATCCGTTCAAGCATCCTTTCTGTAACCAGCTATGCTCCCGATTCACAACCGCTTATCCATATAGGATAGCCACTTCTCTGTTCTATCACACCTGGGGTGGAAAAGAAACCCCTATCCCTCATTTATCGTGTTTAACCCCCAATAATCTTCCCCAACCGGCAAAAATCAAACCAAAAAAGCGTTCTATTTCGACACAATTCCGTGTCCCTAAAGAACGCTCCAATGATTCCATACAATAGCGCTTATCTATGTTTCAACGCATTCAATCTTCAGTCCAACGTTCTTAGTTCAATCCGGATTGTGCCTTAGTCAGCAGCTTGCCACCCTGGAACGCCAGAATTGCATTAGCTCCCGTATCGCCAGCTCCCTTATAACTGTAGACGACCGTATTCTCCGCTTCGCTCAGCGCTTCACCTTCCCCGCCGATGATCTCCTTCACTTCATCATACGTCATGCCCACCTCAAGCTTCTCATATTGAGCAAATGTAATCCGTATGCCATCCCCCTTGCCGGCAGATCCGTTATTACCTGAAGCAGCAGAACCATTTCCACCCACTTCATTTACTACTGTTACCGTACTATTGAGCTCTTCCAGCTTCTTCTCCAGCGCAGCAATCTTCTCATCCTGCTTAATGCTCTTCTCCCCTTGTGAGGCAAGCTGCTTCTCCAGACTTGCAATTCGTCCCTCCAAACCGCTGTTATCTACAGATCCAGAGGAAGATACCTCAGGTCCACATGCAGAGAGTACGGATAAGGATAGCAGTATAGCCGCTCCTCCGAGCGAAGGTTTCATCAAATGTTTCATTACATAAGCTCCTCTTCTTGCCAGTTGATCTTCCAATCCAACCACGACAAATGCATGTTACTCGCACAATCGTGCACCTTGGCACGTTATAAAATAGTCTATCATAGCCTATCCCTTCTGTAACTGAGACTTTGGCTCTGGTTCAATCCGCTTATTCGGAAAGAAAAACAAAAAAGTCCCCGATTCATGTCAGAAGGCTCCACCATTCCAAATGAATGATGTCTTGCTTCTTTCACGAGCAGGGGACTTCTCGCCCACATTCATTTCAGATTACCTTTACTCCGGTTTATCGGTCAGCTTCACAGAAACCTTCTCGGCATTGCCGTCCCGATAAAAGGTGACTTCAATGGTATCGCCAATCTTCTTCTTATCGTACAGATATTTACGAAGATCCAGCGTAGAGGTAATTTTTTGCCCATCAAATTCCGTAATGACATCATTGAGCTTCAGACCCGCTTCGGATGCCGGACCGGATGCTTCAAGCACGACCACACCGCTGTCCACGTGAGAAGGCAGCTTCAGATCCTTACGCTGCTCGTCATCCAGTGGTGCATATGGATTGCTGAGATCAACAGTGTACACACCCAAGTATGGACGAGACACTTTGCCGTTTAGCAGTAATGAATCGACAGTCTTCATCACTTCGTTCATCGGAATCGCGAAGCCCAAGCCCTCAACGCCTGTATCCGAGATTTTCATCGTATTGATGCCGACCACTTTGCCGTTCAGATCAACGAGTGCGCCACCGCTGTTGCCTTCGTTGATGGCCGCATCCGTCTGGATTACGTTCTGCTCCCAGTCGTATACACCATCCTGATTAATGGACACGGGCAGGATTCGATCCGTATAACTGACAATACCGGATGTCAGTGTACCACCCAATCCCAGCGGATTCCCGATGGCGAGTACCGTCTGGCCGCGCTGAAGCTTGCTGGAATCACCAATCTCCGCTACTGGCCCAATACCTTTTTCATCCTCAACAGACATGACGGCGATGTCACTTACGCGGTCCTTGCCGACCAGTTTCGCCTTGTGTGTTTCGCCTTCGACGGTCACAATCTCCAGATCACTTGCTCCTTCGACGACATGATGATTGGTCATGATATAGGCTTTGCCATCTTCCTTCTTGAAAATGACACCTGATCCAAGCGCCGAATCATCCATAGATAGACTGCTGCCCGTCTTATGGTTCACGATGCTTACGACCGAAGGACGCACCTTGGCTGCTGCCTGGATAATCCGGTCGTATGGATCAGCCGTCTGCGTGGCCTGCAGGTTACCTCCGTTCCCGCCATTGCCTGTAGCGTTGGCCAGAGGAACAGATGCGGGCTGCATGATGAAGCTAAACAGCGTGACGGTCACGATGGAACTGATTACCGAACTAATGACTGCCACCTTCACGGTGGAGCTGATGCCTGAGCGCGACCGGCGTGGATTTTGCCAGCGATCCCGTCCACCGGGGCGGATAATCTGAAGTTTGCCTTTCTGTACAGGCTCGGCGCGTCTTGATACTTTGGTTGAATAAAAATCGTCTCCGAACAATCCCATCGTGATCCTCTCCCCTTCGTTGTCACGCATCCAGATCCTGACTGCCGCCTGATCATTGTGGCATGGCCAACGATGGTGTTCTCACATAGCCCATTCCGCCGACAGATGAACCTTTCGATTCACTTCTCCAAGTCCATTCTGTCGTCTCCGTTACGTGAAGACCCCAACGGTTTTCCATGCTTTCTAGCATTTTTCAAGCTTGTTTTGCATATCGCTGCATCCCCGCTATCCCGAAATGAAGCGTCTATGTACAACAGAACGGACACTCCCATCCTGTCTATGACTCTACCAGCAACGTTCTCGCATTCTACGACATGCCAACTTCCCGAGCAAACAAGCCTCTCTTTCAAGGCCCCATATATACTAAACACGCCAAATTCAAAAAAGTTGCATAATTACGAAGATTGACGCAAATTTCTGCTAAAGCAGGTTTAACAATAACGGACCTACAATAAAACGTCCATAGTAACTATCACCACAAAACCCGGTTCGCTAAGCGTACTTTTCCAATTTCCCAAGAACTTTTTCGGCCCAGAAAGCCACAGACTTCAGCATACACGCCTCGCAACTTAAATTATAGCGGCAAAAAGAGGAATGTTTTCCATCCAGCCTGACTACAATAATAGTAAAAGACCAATTCGAAGGTTCATAGAAGGAGGATTCACTTATGGAACGCACGCGTACTCTTACAGCCATGGATGAGGTTCATATGGCGGCCAAGCTGGCCGATCTCAAGGAAGAACATTATCGGAATACCCTAGCGTTAAGCACCATCATTGAGCTGCTGATCGACAAAGGCATTTTGACCCGTGAGGAAGTGGAGCGCAAAGCCGCCGAGCTCGACAGCTTTATGGCTCACCCACCCTATCCCATGGCGTAGGCCGATCATAATACGTATCACAGAGTTTGAACTCATTGTCTTTGTAAAAACAGCCCCGGCTTTCCATCGCTTCACGCACCGTCATTTTCGCGAGGTCCATCATATTATGGTCCCGGCTGAGATGTGCCAGATACGTACGTTTGATGCGTCCGTTCATCAGTTCACTGAGCGCTGCCCCTGCCGCTTCGTTCGACAAATGCCCAATGTCGCTCAGAATGCGGCGCTTGGTGTTCCATGGGTAACGCCCCATGCGCAGCAATTCGACATCGTGATTCGCCTCCAGCACAAGCACATCGGAATCTGCGATCGCATCGCGAACCTTGTCGCTCATATAGCCAAGGTCTGTTGCGACGGACAGCTTCTCGCTGCCATCATCGAACGTATATCCCACAGGCTCCGCTGCGTCATGAGAAATGCCAAAGGATTCCACGCGCAAGGAGCCAAAATCATGCTGCTCCCCTGTCTCGAACACCCTCCGGTTTTCCTCTGGAATGGCCCCAACCGACTTCTCCAGTGCCGCCCACGTATTCGTATTTGCATAGATTGGTAAATTATATTTCCGAGACATCGCGCCTAGTCCTTTAATGTGATCGGAATGTTCATGTGTAACCAGAATCCCGTCCAGCTCTGTCCCTGAAATCTCCCGTTCCAGAAACAAGGCTTCCAGACGCTTCGCACTAAGGCCCGCATCAATCATGAGGGACGTGCCCCCATGCTGTATAACCGTGGCATTCCCTGTCGAACCGCTGGATAACACGGTAAAATATATCCCCATAACGCATTACTCCCCTGGTTTGTCTGTCTTGGGACTGAATACATCCCCACTGATGCCCTGCACGTACAACACTTCGCCACTTTCCAGCACGAACCGCCATGCCGGCATCGCTACCTGTATATCGGAATTGAACAACTGGCCGTAATAGCCCAGCTGTATGTCTTTGACAATTGCATCATTCGGCAAAAAGTTCTCGATCAGCGTTCCCAGCGCCTTGGGCGCCGGAAGCACCTGCTGATCGCTCTCCTCTGCGGTTGTAATCCGCACCGGAGTCTGACGGTAACCCGTAATTTTCTGATCGCTGTAGAACAGCTCCAGACTGACATTGAAGAGCGGCCATTTCCCGTCGACTAGCGGGTGAAGCACAAACGCCCCATCCTCCGTCATCAGCTGATCCAGCCGGTACGTGCCAATCTGCGGAATTTCATCCGCCAGCACGTCCGCCAGCTCTCTTTGCGAGAAGATCAGCTTGCTGTCCACCGGCTTGTCCAGATCGATTTGAATCCCCGTCTTGTCCTCTTCTATAAACTCATAGGACAGCTTGGGCAGCTTCGGCGTTTCGTTCGGGATGGGTGCCAGCACCTGAATACCCTTCTCTTCCATCGCCTGCTGTGTATTATCTGCCAGCGAGGTGAAGTCCAGATTGGCTCCGGCCGTCTCCCGTGCATCCATCCAGATCTGGTAACCCAGCACCAGATTGAGCAGCAGGAAGGCATAGATCAATACATTTTTCGCCCGTCCCCAATCCAAACCATTCACCTCCGTTAATTGATATAAGACGACTAATCTCACACTGGACCACTACGCGGTCAGAACAACCTTCCGATCGCTGTTACCCCCGGATTTCATGAATTCTCTTCAAAAGGGGAAATCCGGTGGTAAACGCGAACGCTCCGCTTCTCTAGGTTATTTCTGCCCTCTCCGTTATCGTGTGACCTTACACCTCGCTCAGATCAAAAGACTCCGACACCCTACAAAAACCTATCAAGAAACAGTGGTTTCCTCTCCGTTGCTGAAGTGAATCACCCATACAGGGATCAGCTTCAGCCCGCCTTCGATCGTGGACGGACGATACGCCGGGTACACATCGACCACTTGACGGCTCTCTCCAGCGACCTTCTCGATAAGGGCCTTCAGCTTGTCTCCACCTGATAGCTTCACAGGTTTCTTCGTCTCGGCACCTTCGTTCAAGTATTCCAGCGAGCGTTCATAGCTGGACACGGTCTCCTGCTGCATCTCCATACTGATGGTGCCGAAGCGGAACTGCACCGAATCCATAATCGGGAAACTGCCGTAATACTGTTGGAACTCCAGCTGTGTTTTGTTATCCGCAGTATCCAGCATCATGCGTGAGCGACCTTTCCAGCCGCCATGCTGGTTCACAAAATCCACCGCAGACAGCGCGTCCTTCGCCGCATCAATCTGCCCTGCAGGCGGTGCAGCCGGGTCCGTATAACTGATCCAGCGCTGATCCTGCTTCACTTGCAGACTTCGTTTGCTGTCCGTATAGATCTCCGACCCATCCTTTTCCCGAATATTGCGGGTCATGCTGGGATCGAAGAACAGGCTGCGCTGCATCTGTTCCACCGTGAACTGCCCGGTTGGCACATCAGCCTCCACCGCATCCAGTGGCTCTGCCGGAATATAATATCCGCCGTCCGTCAGTGTGTATGGCGTCCAGTTGGTACCGAAATCGACATGCTGCTGTACGTCCTGGACCGTCAGGTCGGCCTGTGCAGCTTCATAGACAACATCACCCTTGGCACTGAAGAACAGGGCATGGGCTTTGGTTTCATTTTTCGCGGTATAGATCGCTATCCGGTTAATGGTTTCCCCCTGAAACAACGAATCCGTACCCAGCCGCATCACTCGCTGCAGCAGGGCAACCGGAATGCCTTCCTTGAACGACAGCTCAATGCCGGGGTTATCCTTGCGGATCTGATCCCAGTTCACAGACTGTAACGTGCGCCGCTGAAAATCATCAAATGTCCGTCCTTGCAGACGTGAATAGATCAGCTGGTAGAAGGTATTGCCTGGATAAAACACGGTATGTTTGTCCTCTCCCAGATGAATCATCATCTGATCGGGGAAGATCAGTTCCTCAATATCTCGCTCCTGACCCATATTCTCGGTCTTCACATAGTTCGTCTCAGACGTCACAATGGAATCCCCGCCTCCGGGCAAACGATAGATCAGAAAATAACTCTGCACCAGACTGGCGGCAACGAGAGAAGCGAGCACCAGGGATTTAATCCGTTCCTTCAAGGTGCTCACCTCCTTCTTCACGCATGGGCAGGGTGAACGTAACGGTTGTGCCGACATCCACTTCCGATTCCAAAGAAATGGTGCCGTCGTGCGCCCTAACAATTTCCCGGGCAATGGACAGTCCCAGTCCTGTACCGCCCATGCTGCGGGAACGAGCTTTGTCCACACGGTAGAACCGTTCAAAGATACGATCAAGGTCCCGCTGCGGAATACCCATCCCCGTGTCTGACACGGAAATGGCAAGGGTATGCTCATCATTGCGTCTGGCTGCAATCGTAATCGTGCCGCCCTCCAGCGTGTACTTCAGCGCATTGGATACGACATTATCCAGAACCTGATCAATCTGGTCCCGATCAAGAGGTACCTCAGGAATGCCATTCTCAACCGACAATACGGGCTGAATATCCTTCTGATGCATCTGGAATGAGAATCGATCCGTTACCTCTTCCAGCATATCCATAATATCCGTCGGCTGTTTGCGCAGCAGTGCTTCCTTGGAGTCGAGCCTGGAGAGATGCAGCAGATCCGTCACCAGACGTATCATCCGCTCCGTCTCATTCTGAATAACGCCAACGAATCGTCCCGCCAGCTGCGGGTCTTCAAGTGCACCATCATCCAGCGCTTCTGCATAACTTTTGATCGTCGTCAGCGGTGTACGCAGCTCATGGGATACATTGGCAACGAATTCACGCCGGGATGCCTCCAGCTCTTCCTGCTCGGTAACATCCTGAAGCACGGCAATCGTTCCCGTAATGCCCAGCTCGCGCCGATGGACTGGCGTAAATGTCATCCGGATCACCACGGGTTCCTCCTGCCCGGCAGGTGCAATCTGCAGCAGTGTCGAGCCTGTAAAGCCACTTGCCAGTGCTTCTGCATCTTCGGGATCAATGCCGAGCAATACGGCAAAATGTCTGCCTTCAATATCCGCAGGGCGCATACCCAGGATGCTGCTGGCCCGGCGGTTGACCAGAATGACTTTGCCATATTCATCAGTCGCGACTACACCATCACTCATGTTCGTCAAAATGGACGTCAGCTTCTCTTTCTCCTCTTCGTTCTGGGAGAGTGCATCCCGCAGGCGACTGGTCATGTAGTTGAACGCCCGGCTGAGCTGTCCAATCTCATCTGTGCCGAATACAGGTGTCTGCTGATCAAAGTTCCCTTCGGCAACGGCTGTTGCCCTGCGGGTAACTTCCTTGATGGGCTGCGTAATGGTATGCGACAGAATGACGCCAAGCACCGCGGTCAGTACCAAGGCAATCAGTATGCCGGAAATAAAAATTTTGTTGATTCCCTCCATGGTGGAGTACAGCTCGTTCATGGAGGCGGCGATGTAGACGGCGCCGATGATCTTGCCGCCGGACATGACCGGCTTGGCCACGACCTTTTTACGGACATTGTCTTCGTCCACAATATATTCCTCGTTATCCCGGATGCCTTGCAGTGCCCGGCTGACAACGGTCTGGGTATTTTTGCGACCCACGTAATCGGAATGTGAACTCAAGGAAGTGGTCAGCACTTTGCCACTGGCGTCCAGCACCTGAATCTCAGCGCCGTTAATGTTGAACAGATTGTTCACCAGTACGCGCAGGTTTTCCGTTTTGTCCTCGCCAGGCTCTGCTTCTCCGCCAGCCATGGTCTCACCCACAAGAACAGACAGCATCTCCGCCCGTGCCTGCAGATCCTCGGTAAAGTTGCTCGTCAGGGAGTTCTTCATCGCACTCACGAAATAAACGCCGATCAATTGCATTGCAATCAAAATTAGCAGTACATAGATAATAATCAGTTTCGCCTGAATCGTTCGGAAGAACGAAAATCGCGAGAAACGCCCCATTATATCCCCACGCTTTTGGGACTGCGCACGAGATAACCCAGCCCGCGGCGAGTCAGAATCGTTTCCGGTTTGCTCGGATTCTCCTCAATCTTTTCGCGCAGACGACGGATCGTAACATCCACGGTACGTACATCCCCAAAATATTCATATCCCCATACTGCCTGCAGCAGATGTTCCCGTGTCATGACCTTGCCGGAGTTCTTCGCCATATAATAGAGAAGCTCGTATTCACGGTGCGTCAGATCAAGTGGTTCACCGCTTTTATAAGCCGTATACATGTCCATATCAAATGCAAGATCGAACAGGCGCATGACCTGCTTCTCGTCGTCATCCGGAGCTTCGGCAGCCATCGCAGGCTTCTGTCGTCTGCGCATCTGTGCCTTCACCCGGGCGAGCAGCTCTCGCGTACTGAAAGGCTTCGTTACATAATCGTCCGCACCCAGCTCCAGGCCGAGCACTTTATCAATTTCGCCGTCCTTTGCCGTCAGCATAATAATCGGCAGCTCCAGATGGGCGCGTACCTCGCGGCACACATCCATGCCATCCTTGCCAGGAAGCATCAAGTCCAGCAGCATCAGATCCGGTTTCTCGGATAACGCCAGTTCAACTGCACGAATGCCATCAAAAGCACAGATGACCTCGTACCCCTCTTTTTCCAAATTAAACTTCAGAATGTCCGCAATGGGCTGTTCATCGTCCACCACCAAAATCTTCCCCTGCATCGGCTGTATTCACCCCTATATCCTGCTTGATCCGCTCTAGCGGTCTTTATCTCTTTTGAATCTTATCTTCTATGACAAATGTAATTCTAAGGTTTGATCTATAAAGGTATCTTTACTGTATAGTTTAACATACCTGAAGGACAGTCACATCCTGATGCAACGATCCAAATGCTACAAATTGAAAATATTTTACAGCATGAAAAAACAAGGCCGGCATTTCAGCCAACCTTGCTTCTGATTTCTTTCCCTTAGTTAAGATACGTCATCGGATTTTCTGGCGTTCCGTTCTTGATAATCTCAAAATGCAAATGCGTTCCGGTCGAACGACCCGTGTTGCCCATAACGCCGATGCTCTCCCCTTTTTCAATCACTTGTCCAACCTTGACGCCAATGCTGTCCAGGTGGCCATACAGTGTTTCATATCCGTTACGATGGTTAATGATAATGACATTGCCATACCCACTCTTCTGTCCTGCAAAAGTAACCACGCCTTCATCGGCTGATTTCACATCCCGGTTACCTACCAGATCAACACCTTTATGCTGACGACCCCAGCGTTGTCCGAAGCTGCTGCTCATCGTTGCGTTGGAGACAGGCCAAGCAAATTCACCTGTACCCTCACCAACCACTTTGGTTCCACTCAGCACTACTTCAGTAACCGCTGCCTTGATAACTTCCTGGCCCAGCCATTCTTCCTTGATGACCTCACCATTTTCCTTGGTTACACGGTACTGCATGCTTTTTAATCCGCTTTGTCCAGGGCGTACCACTTTGGTTGTGCCAGCTTTTAGCTCAGCACTTTTGCGTACTTCAACCTGTGGTTTGATTTCAATTTGCTCCACGACCTGCTCAACCGACTTCACCGTAACTGCCGGTTTAGGCACCGTCAGCGTAAGCTCGTCCCCGATCTGCAGTGACGTTTCCTTGATGCCTGGATTGTTCTTGCGAATCTCGCTTTGCGTAATCTCATACTTGGCCGCGATGGAAGAGATCGTATCTCCTTCACGCACCACATAGGTTACAGGCGCATCTTTACCAACGGTTAATGCTTTAACCGCCTCGGACACATCCCATATTTTGTTCGGATCAGCCTTCACTGACTCTGTCGCTACATCTTCCTTGATGTCCACGGATTTCAGTGTTGTACTTGGCCCTTCCGCTTTACTTGACGAGTTAGCCGATACCGACTTCGTCTTGAGCGAACTGCGCACAGCCGATGCCGATATGTATTTGCTCTGCACTTGTTCCAGAATGGCATCTGCTGTTGCCTGATCCTTCACAATGCCGATTACTTCGCCATCCACTTTGAGTTCCACGCCTTTGGCATATGCTGTCAGCATATCATCCAGCTTGTCCAGCGTTTCTTCGCTGTTCACTTCAGGTTTGTACGCTTTTACCGTTTCGGTCGTGATGCCATCTGTGTTCAGCACCATTTCCGCGTCAGGATATTTATTTTGGTATTCCTCGGTTTTGTCTGCAAAAAGTTTCTGTAATTGCGCTTCATCTGCGATGCTGCCAATCTCATTCCCTTTTACCATGACCTTGTAGTATGGAACGGTGTTTGCAGCAACGTATTGCTTGCCTGCGAATCCAACCGATGCAGCGATGAACACTCCGCATGCTGCAGTAATGATCCATTTACGCGAGGCCAGGACGCGCTTTTTATTTACACTGAAGTTGGACATGCTCATGTTGTTTTTGTCTTCGGCCGTCCGGTGTTCTCCGGATTGTTCGTGTACCCGGTTTTTGCCCGGTTGGCGTATGCCTCTGAAACCTTTCATGATTCTCTCCTTTTCAGCACTTCTCAGTTCGCATTTCTGTCAAGACACACCCATCCGTGTCTGTCTCAAGTTTGTCGATATTTGGTTCTGGGTGTCCGCAAATCAGGACTTTAGCTGCGCTCATAAAAGTGTCAAAATTTTAACCTTTAATCACACCCGTATACTTTAACACAGGTTTTACACTCATTTCAACTCTATGCGTCACAGCCCAAAGCCGCGCCCCGCTTGGTTTTCCTGTATTATCCATAACATGGAAGGCGAATATTCTTACCCATTATGCCTCATGTTCAGGTATACTATGTAGTTTCGGTCTAGTTTTAAGACTAGGTTCTAAGACCCACAATAATGCGACATTATTTTCATAAAAACACAATCAAAAAATCCCTCGCCAGAGGACCTCAGACAAGGGATGGTTATATGAATTGAATATGCTATCCTACTATATTTCTCGGTTGCTCTCAGGGCTTGAAGTGTGAATTCCTGTCCTGAATCTATAAATACGCCAAGCTGCATACACATCATGTGTATTTGTAAACCATGACTTATTCAGCCTGAAGCACTTCCATAAGATTATCGTATTCCTCACTCGTCAGATATTTCGATATCACCTGTTCAATATCACGTAATTCCTGTTCAGTCAGGCCATCTTCCATCGCGCCCGAGATCTGCTGCATTTCATTTTGGGGTAGCTTTGCCATCAGCAGACTGAAGATCTTCTCTTTTTCCTCCAGAGGCAGCTTGTCCTTGGTTCCCGTAATATCATCTGGTGATACCACAATATCATCATTACCTGAACCAGCAGAATGACCAGAGGCTCCAGCCGTACCATTGCCAGCTGCTGTCCCGTTTCCACTTCCCGCAGCACCTTCTGGAGCCTTATTAGGGTCTGAGCCTTTGCTGCCTGTGTCACCGTTACTGCTCGCGCCTCCCTCGGCTGAAGCCGTCTGGTCGGACTTATCTGACCCACTCCCTGTATTGCCAGAACCATTGTCAGTGCCTGTCTCAGATTGTTCTGTTCCATTCCCCATGACCGATATGGCGTCCTCTGGAACTTGTTCCTCTTCAGCACCAGTCGGCTGATCCGTTGTTCCTGCCCCCGGTTTGTTCTCCTCACTCGCCTTACCACCGAGTGCCCCCTGGAACATGGATGTTAACCCCAGCGGTTGACCTTCCCACTCAATATTAAAACTCGCCAGCAGCGATTTCACATACGACTGTACAATTAATCCGGTTGTCAGTAAGGTCAATGAGCTAACCAGCATGACGGTAAGTACGATCTTGGCAAACCATTGAAGCAACTTCATCCCTGTTCTCCTCCTCCAATTATCCAACCTGTCTGTGGCAGTCAGCACATCAGGTCTGTGATTCTACTGTTATTCAGTATTGACGGAAATCTCGGGATTATATCAGGAGATACGCGAAAAACCCCAGTCATCGCTTATGAGGCGATAACTGGGGTCTATGATTCAACTTAAATTATACGTAGATTGGAAGAACTTGATTCGTTTGCTCACGGTTACGACCTACGGAGAAGATTGCGATTGGAATCCCTGTCAGCTCGGAAACACGTTTCACATAGTTCTGTGTGTTCACAGGCAGATCTTCGAGTTTCTTCGCTCCCGTAATATCCTCGCTCCAGCCTGGCATCTCTTCGTATACTGCTTCACATTCAGCCAGCATTTTCAGGCTAGCTGGGTAGTGTGTGATGATCTCTCCACGGTATTTGTATCCTGTGCAGATTTTCACCGTTTCAAGACCTGTCATCACATCGAGAGAGTTCAGGGACAGTCCTGTAATGCCGCTGACACGACGAGCATGACGCACGACAACACTGTCGAACCAGCCCACACGACGCGGACGTCCGGTTACGGTACCATACTCATGTCCAGTCTCACGGATCTGATCACCAACTGCATCGTGCAGCTCCGTAGGGAATGGACCATCTCCTACACGTGTGGTGTAGGCTTTAGCTACTCCGATGACCTGTTGAATGCGAGCAGGACCCACGCCTGAACCGATACATACACCACCTGCAGAAGGGTTGGAAGAAGTTACGTAAGGATACGTTCCTTGGTCAAGGTCCAACATTACACCTTGTGCACCTTCAAACAATACTTTTTTGTTCTCATCAATGGAATCGTTGAGCACAACGGATGTATCACGAACGTAAGGACGCAGAATTTCTGCATATCCCAGATAATCTTTCAGAATTTCTTCTACATCTACTGGCTCACCGCCATAGACTTGCTCGATCACACGGTTCTTCTCTTTTACCAGATGACGCAATTTCAGTTCGAACTCTTCCGCATCAAGCAGGTCAACCATCCGAATACCGATCCGAGCTGATTTATCCATGTAAGCTGGACCAATCCCTTTACCGGTTGTACCAATCTTGTTTGGACCTTTGCTCTCTTCTTCCAGTGCATCCAGAACCATGTGGTATGGCAGGATGATATGTGCGCGTTCGCTGATGAACAGCTTTTTGGTCGTAAAATCATTATCATGAATATAGTTAATTTCTTCAATAAGTGCCTTCGGGTTGATAACCATGCCGTTACCAATGACACAAGCTTTATCCGTGTAGAAAATGCCCGATGGAATCATCGTCAGTTTATATTTTTTGTTGTCGATCAGAATCGTGTGTCCTGCGTTGTTACCACCTTGGTAACGAGCGACCACGTCTGCGCTTTCAGCCAAATAATCCGTAATCTTACCTTTACCTTCGTCTCCCCATTGCGTTCCCACTACAACTACCGTTGACATCGTACATACCTCCGTGGGTGCCTTGCGCACCTTTGTATTGGTCTGTCCGTCCTCTATCTCGGCAGGAATTCGAAGTGAAAATACCGGCGGAGAAGCGTGCTAACGGACAGTGAAAATCTCCCTCGTGTTACATATCAAGGAAGGTTTTCGCTGCTTTAACGCAGCAATTCTAGTGTACCAGTCCCCTTTTTCAAAGTCAAATGAAATGGCGAACAATTGGTAATCGCATTACTCTAATGTTCGGAATTAACCTCATAATCCAACGCAAAAAACCGGGGCAGCGTGTCAAAACTAGCTTGACGGCTAACTCCGGTTTATTTGCACGATAGATTAAGGCCCTACATATCGTATTTAAAATCAATTTATAAGTCCGTATTAACTAGTAGTTGATGAGTACCAAATCTTCTCTATAAACTAGCAAAACATATATTAACTATCTTCTACATGGCAAAGGCATCATTATGAGCCCGCTCATAGTTAACGAACTTATTGAAGTTTTTGAGGAATACCAGCTCAACCGTACCTACCGGACCATTACGCTGCTTGGCGATAATAATCTCGATAATATTTTTCTTCTCGGTCTCCTGGTTATAGTAGTCATCCCGGTACAGGAAGGCTACGATATCGGCATCTTGCTCGATCGAACCCGATTCCCGCAAGTCACTCATCATCGGACGTTTATCCTGACGCTGCTCAACACCCCGGCTCAGCTGGGACAAGGCAATAACAGGTACTTCAAGTTCCCGCCCAATCTGTTTCAGTGTACGCGAGATCTCCGATACTTCCTGTTGACGGTTCTCGCCCGCTTTACCGCGGCCGCTGATCAGCTGAAGGTAGTCGATCAGAATCATGCCAAGACCTTTTTCCTTTTTGAGACGACGGCATTTCGCACGAATATCGGCTACCGTAATCCCTGGCGTATCATCGATATAGATCTCTGCTTCGTTTAATGCAGCGATCCCCATCGTCAGCTTTTGCCAGTCCTCGTCGCCTTTGAATTCACCAGTACGAAGAACCCCTGCATCTAGATTGGCTTCCGCACAGATCATACGCTGTACCAGCTGTGCGGCTGACATCTCCAGACTGAAGATGGCTACTGTCTCTTGCGCCCGAATGCCAACATTCTGAGCGATATTCAAGGCAAAGGCTGTCTTACCTACCGAAGGACGCGCAGCTACAATAATCAAGTCACTACGCTGAAATCCGGCAGTCATTTTGTCGAGATCGATAAATCCAGACGGAATTCCCGTTGTGGTTCCCCGATTCTGATGCAGCGTCTCGACTTTGTCGAACACTTCCATCAGTACATCCTGAATGGCGATAAAACCGCTGCTGGAGCGACGGTTGGAAATCTCCAAAATGCGCCGCTCTGCTTCACCGAGCATCGCAGCAACGTCTTCACCGCCCGTATAGCCTTCGCTAACAATCTGCGTAGCTGTACGGATCAAGCGCCGCAGCATCGATTTTTCTTCAATAATCTGCGCGTAGTAATCCACGTTGGCAGCCGTAGGCACACCATGAGCCAGCTTCGCTAGATAGCTAACGCCGCCAATGTCCTCCAGCTCGCCTTTATCCTTCAGACGCGAAGTCAGCGTGACAAGGTCAATCGGTTGATTTTCCTCTCCAAGCTGAATCATCGCTTCAAATATCAATTGATGGGGCTTATCATAGAAATCCTCGGTTTGCACCCGTTCCATCGCTGTAATCAGGGCCTCGCCCTGCAACAGGATTGCACCCAGCACAGCCTGTTCGGCTTCCAGGTTCTGTGGGGGAATCCGGTCGAATAACATTTCGCCGCCCATCTTACTCCTCCGTTACCTGTACCTTCAAGGTAGCTTTCACTTCAGGGTGAACCTTGACGGTTACTTGCGTTACGCCGAGTGTGCGAATAGGCTCGTCCAGCTCAATTTTGCGTTTGTCGACTTTCAGACCTTTTGCTGCCAGAGCTTCAGCGATCTGTTTGCTTGTAATTGCACCGAACAATCGGCCGCCTTCGCCGGATTTTGCTTTCAGCTCAGTGACTTCTGCTTCCAGCTTTTTGCCGAGTACTTCCGCTTCTGCTTTCTCTTCCTGCTTGCGTCTTTCCTCAGCTGCATTCTGGTTATCCAATGTCTTCATGTTACCGTCTGTAGCCAAGCGCGCCATTCCCCTTGGCAGAAGGAAATTCTGTGCGTATCCCTCGGATACTTCCTTCACTTGTCCTTTTTTCCCCTGACCTTTAACATCTTTTATAAAAATGACTTTCATTCGAACAGCCCCTCTTCCTTTTCGATTTCAGCCAGTACGTTCATCAGCCGTTTTTCTGCCTCTCCAAGCGTTCCTTCCAATTGCACGGCAGCATTCGTCAAATGTCCGCCACCGCCAAGTCTTTCCATGACGACCTGAACATTCATGCGGCCTAGTGACCTTGCACTGATGCCAATCAGTCCATCCGGACGCTCACTAATAACAAATGAAGCGACCACATCCGTCATATTCAGCAATGTGTCTGCCACCTGGGCAATCATCATCTGTGAAATCTTGCTGCCAGGATCCGTGACCGCCAGCGCAATATTCCCGTATACCATTTTAGCATGCTTTATGATTTCTGCCTTAGCAATATATTCTGACAAATCCTCTTTCATGAGACGCTGGATCATAATGGTGTCTGCACCACTGCGGCGCAGGAAACCTGCGGCTTCGAAGGTCCTCGAACCTGTATGCAGTGCAAAATGCTTCGTATCCAGCGTAATCCCGGCCAGCAGGGCCGTTGCTTCAAGCGGAGTAAATTGTACCTTGTCATGAATATATTGCAGGAGCTCCGTCACAAGCTCCGCAGCCGAAGAAGCATATGGCTCCAGATAGATTAATACCGCATCGTTAATAAATTCCTCTCCGCGGCGATGGTGATCCACCACCACGACGCGATTGGCCGATTGCACAAGCTTCGGTTCCATCGTCATCGATGCCTTATGGGTATCTACCACCACGAGCAACGTATGCTCCGTCATCATTTGTGTCGCTTGTTCAGGTGAGACGAAGGCTTTGGACAATTTCTCATCCTTGTTCACCTGCTCCATTAATCGTTCAATGGATGGGTTGATGCCATCCAGGACGATTCTTGCTTCTACATTGTATAAGCTTGCTGCCTTCCACACGCCAATTGAAGCTCCGATTGCATCCATGTCGGGCATCTTGTGACCCATGATCAGCACTCGATCGCTCTCCTGCATCAAATCACGCAAGGCATGGGCAATTACCCGGGCTCTGACCCGTGTACGTTTCTCCACAGCATTGGATTTTCCACCGTAGAAGGACAGGCGTTGTCCGGACTTCACAGCAGCCTGATCCCCGCCGCGTCCAAGTGCCATATCCAAACTGGACTGTGCCAGTTCACCCATCTCACTGATCGTGTCCGAACCAAATGCAAGTCCGATACTAAGTGTCATCGGAACTTTAAGATCTGCCGTCATCTCTCGCACTTCATCCAGGATGACGAAACGGCTCTGTTCAAGCTCCTGCAGCGATTTATGATTCAGCATCATCAGATAGCGGTCAGAAGAGAGGCGGCGTAAGTAAACTTCATATCTCTTCGCCCAGGAAGTAATCTCGCTTGTTACCCGCGCAATAAGCGCAGTACGCTGCTGATCGTCCATCCCTTGTGCTGCCTCATCCAGGTTATCCAATACCAGAATCCCCAGTGCAATGCGTTCATTCTCATATTTATCGCGCAGAATGGCAAGCTCCGTGATCTCGTAAACATATACATACCGCTCCTGCGGATTATGAATAACGCCATAGAACCGGTCATCCAACTGGAACTCATCATGAAGTTCCTTGGCCGGTTCTTTGGTTCCATCCTTTTTTTCTTTCGGCTGAGGCAGCTTCGGGAAAAGGTTAAGCAGTGGATTGCCCACCATCGTCTTTTCCTGAAACATCTCCCCAACGAAACGGTTGTGCCACTCTACCGTACGATCCTCGCTGTACAGCACGATCCCGAATGGGAGCATGCTGATTGCTTCGCCCTCCATTCGTTTAATGCGAATGGACAGGCCGTTAATGTAGTCGTTAAGCTCGCGGCGGAACGCCATCTCCGCCTTAATCATGACGATTCCCAGCGCTGAAGCCAGTATCAGACTAATCAAACCAAGCGCCCAGTTATAGATGGTCACGAACATAACAAGCAGAAGCAGCAGTATGAACGCCCATACGGTATAGTAGCCGTGCCAGCGTTTCTTCAGAAATTTAGGCATGACTCATCACCCTAACGTTTTGGTCTCGATATTGCCTCGCGAAGCGGGAACGCCAGATCGATAATCCCGATAATCCGAAGCGGCCCAATGAAGAAGACCGCAACCGCCAGCAAATACGGTATAACCGGGTTCCACTTCTTCGCATGTGCCAGGAAGAAGAAGAAACCGATGGCTTGAATCATGAAGCCCAGATTAATCAAAGGCGACAAGTTCATCGCAATCATGGTCCAGTATGTCCCATCGCTCTGTCTGGAGATGACCTCGAAGAGCAGTGCCAGGAAGTAATACCAGATCAGTGCACGAGGCATACGCCATTCGCGCGCTGGTGGCAGCTTCGATACGGATACACCCATCACATTCAAAATAGGACGAGCAATCACGTGTGTGATGAGCGACATCACCATGGATGTCACAACCAAAGCGAACGGAATCATGAGCTGTGTCTGCCTTGCGACATCCTGAGTCATTTCAGGTGTCCACGCAAAGCCATTTACCATTTGATTAGACGTATTCGTTAGTGGTTCAATGGTAAGTCTCACTACATCATCAATATAACTCGACAGATCGAATTGGAAGATGACACTTCCAATCAGCAACAGCAGCAGGTATTCTGCCAGCATGGCTCCGGTTCCCGCCAATAATGCGAACAAGGCCGATTTCCTTTTCTTATAGGCATTACCCATAATGATCGCAGGCAGGGTGAACAGCAGCAGCAGTAATAGATAGATCGGATGAAACAGGACTAATATGACCGCTACCGGAACAAGGTGCCATATAAATGATTTCACAGATAAGGAAGCATACAAAATAACTCCGGGTACCATCATGAAAAATATGGCGAGAACCGATAAAGGAGTTAACAGCGAAAGCAGCAAGAGCAGGTATACTGCGCTCCAGACGGCTGACTTCAAGCTAAATTTCAACAAATTCACCTCTTACGCATATGATCTTCTAGCGCGGATATATCCTGGTACCAGTCTTCAAGCTGGTGACCTTCCGATTTGTGCTTTCTCAATTTCTCAATTAACAGTGCATCCAGATCCTTGAAAGGAATACCGAGCCTGCGGCCCAATATGTAACTACTCATCATCAGACTGGCGAGACTGTCCCCGATGCGGGAGGTACTGCCTTCCCATAACGCTTTGAACAATCGGGAAACCTGGTCAAGTACTTCGGTTTTCAGCCATTCAATCACTTTAGCGCGTTTGGCTACATCCAGTTCTTTAGGCATATTGGCGAAAGTCACTCTCCCCGAAAAAGCTTTATTCTCCATTATAGCATAAAAAGGGGGTCCACAAAATCATCCCCCATGGCAGTAAAATGCCCGCTCTTCTTATGCTCCCTAATGCTTAACATGATACTGAGAGGCTCTGATTATCCGCGTTCACTGAAGCTTCATTTCATTTACTATTCCTTACTTGGCTTTCATGGACTCTTTGGAGACAATGCCTTCACAGTATTCAATAATCTGACTGCGCCGTACAATACCAATAAAACGTTCCATATCATCAACTACAGGCACAAAGTTCTGTACCTTGGCTAGATTGATCAGGTCTTCCATATTGGCATCAATGGATACTGGCTTAATATCGAGGCGAAGAGGTACATCTTTGAGCAGAAATTTTGAAGCGTTTTCAAATGTGATCTTTCCCTCAGCGTTTTTCATATACCACAACAGATCACCTTCGGTGACTGTGCCTATATATTTGCCTTCCTTATTCAAAATGGGTACCGCCGTAAACCGGTGATATTCCATTCGTTCCAACGTTTGCCGCAGAGTAGAATCCGACGTTACACAGGTAACCTCTTGCTTAGGCAGCAAAAAAAATGCGATGTTCATACCCTTACGTATCCTCCTTGTATTTCTACTTCAAGTTACGCCTCAACTTATATTATACGAATCAAAACGCAAGATGTTCCAAAAGGTTGAAATTGCCTCCAATGAAAAAAAATCAGCAGCCCGCTCATTAACGTACTGCTGATTGTTGTCATACACATGGTCTGTATGGAATTCATTAGTCGATCGCTTGCCGGTCTGGAACCATGACTTCACCGGCTGGGGTCGATTCATCCATCCAGTTGTTAATCAGCTCTTTGGCATATTGGACATCCTTCTCATCCGCCTGACCATAATAGATACCGTCTTTGCGCATCCCTTCACCGAGAATGGTGAAGCTCGAGATTTGCGGTTTATCCTGGGTCATGACCTGTTTGGCCAGATCGGTAATAAATGATGGCTGCATGTCAGTCTGGAAGTTCTCTCCCATAATCTGAATCAATTCCGGAATTTTCGTAATCTGATTCAAACTCAGCATTTCGTTCGCCATGGCGTTCAGAAAGATCTGCTGCCGTTTGGTACGATTAAAATCACTATCCTCGCGGTATCTTACATAATAAAGGGCTTCCTGACCATCATAGATCGGTTTGCCGCCTTCAATCGTGAATTGTACGTGATTCGGGTCCTTGTTCACAATATCCTCTTCAATCGGCAGCTTCACCCCACCAAGCGCATCCACAACCTTTTTGATTCCGTCAAAATTGATCGTTGCATAGTAGCCTACATCCGCATCCAGAAACTTCTCCACCGTATTGATGGACATATTCTCTCCTCCGAAAGCGTAAGCATGCGCAAGCTTGTCGTAATCATCTACGCCATCCTTGTTGGCATCACGTCCAACAATCTGTACATAAGTATCACGGGGGATGGATACGAGCAATACACGTGATTCTTTCGGTCTGACCACGGCATAAATGACCGTATCGGAGCGACCACGCGTTTTCTCGTAAGCACGTTTGTCAGAACCAAGCAGCAGCACTGAAAACGGCTCTTTGCGATAGACGGTCGGGTCAGGCGTTTTATTGCCCTCCTGCGGAACATACGATTTGGACAATTGGCCCTCTACAGAGCCTGCCAGAAACAGATCAAAGGCAGCTACAGCGAGCTGCTGGCGAAACAAATATCCGCCAATCAACAAAACAACGAGCGACACGAGAGTAATATATATGCCTTTTCTTCTTTTCTTCTTCTTTTCTTTAGTTCTGCTTTTCATTCATCGATTCCTTCTTCACTGTCAAAATGAAATTCGATACTACCTATCATTAAACGTCTGAAACTGCTTATGACACGGTGCTCTCTGAACTTTTCTCTATCTCGGACAGGAACAACGCTCACGCTCGTTCTATTTTAAACATTGCTACAGGGCGAAAAGTTACAATACGGTTAAATTGAAAAGAACAGCACTTCCTTTTTGGCTCGTTCAAAGGTAAGGCTGTTCTCTTCAAATTATACGTATATCTATTCTAGAAGGTCAATTGGTGGATACTGTATCCAAACGTTTGTTTTTCTCTCGTGAACGCAAACGTCCAGTGATCAGGGCAGCGGCCAGGGTCAGCACACTGAAGATAACGGCAGACCAGAACAGCCCGTTGTAACCTTGACCGGTCGTTTGGTGAACGGCTTGGAGCAGCACATCCCGAATACCCGGGTCGGGAATTTGGGACAACCCTTCCGTCAGACTCGTCACATCGCTACCCGATGCTCCGCCTGCTCCTGAGGCATACTGTTGAAGTACCTCTTGAGGAACCTGAATCCCCTGATCCGCGAGACCTGACTGAATATTGGAGCCCAGGTTGGAGAACGAACGGGCGAGAAATCCTGCAAAGATGGTAGGCGCAATAGCCATCGCCATCTGGCGGAACAAGGAACTGGTTGCTACGGCAATGCCCTTGTTGTTCTCACCAGCCTGTTCCGTGACGAGCACGTTTACCGGCGCTCCCAGCATCATGCCGAAACCGATCCCCACAAGTACACTCGCAATAACGAACTGCCAGATATGCTCTACCCATAGCGGGAACAGCAAGAATCCAATGGCAGACAGCAAACCGGCGACGGATAAGGTCCAAATTGGTCCTTTGCGGTCAACCAGGTAACCCCCACCACCTGCGCCAATTCCTGATGCCAAGGCAAGCGGGGTAAACCAATAACCTGAAGCTGTACTGGATACACCCAGATATTGCTCTACGAAGCCTGGAATGAAGATCACGGATGCCAGAATGGCTCCCGAGAAAAAGGCAATCAGCAGCGTCCACCGAAAGGACGATATGCCAAGAAGCTGAGTTGATACGACAGGTTCACGTTGCGAGCCTTCCAGCCTTTTTTCCAAAAAGTAAAAGAGCACCAGAATGACCACACCTGCCAGGAAGAAACCATAGAACATTGGCGAGCCTAGGCTCTGCAGCATATTGACACCGTCCAGATTACTGAAGCTGTACATTAAACTCAGTACCCCGAGTGTGAGAACAGCAATACCACTCCAGTCCACAGCAGCACGGTTCAACTCCTGTTCTTCATGGATGAATCGAATGCCCGCGATAAACAAGAGAATGGCGATCGGTACATTAATGAGGAATAACCAGTGCCAGTTTCCCGTAATATCCAAAATAAAAGCACCAATGTTCGGCCCCAGAATCGCAGCAACACCATTCATGCCTCCAAGCAGGCCCAAGGCTGTACCCTGACGTTCAGCAGGAAACTTGCTCAGCACATACGAACTGGCAATGATGAAGATCCCGCCACCGCCCAGCGCCTGAATGACACGCGCAACCAGGAAGAAGGTAAATGAAGGACTCAGTGCGACAAGCAATGATCCTATTCCGAACAACGCGACTTCAATTAAAAACAGCTTTTTGCGGCCATAACGGTCCGACAGCTTCCCCGCAATCGGTACACTTACCGCAAGACCAAGCGTATAGAGGGTAATTGTCCATGCTCCCCACGTCGGAGATACTCCAAACGAAGCATTTAGCGTCGTCAACGATGACGTGATAATACCATTATCGAGTGCAGCCATGAATACCCCTATCGCAAATAAAATGAGCGGCCATTTCATTTGTTTTTGCATCTTTTCTTACCTCCCCGATCAGATCACAATGACCCAGCCTTATGCCGGGATGCTACATATATATTAAACAAAACAGAACATTAATGACTCACTGGTCATTTTAAAACAAAAGGATTTTATATGTCAATTCATTAATATGGATTTACAGTGTTAATAGCATGCTTTTTAATAAAAAAAGCTGCCCCCAGATTATGTTTGAATCTAATCTGAGGGACAGCTCGCTGACTTATGAAGATAACCTATGGCTTCTTATTTTAGAGAAACAGATAACTCGAATGTACACTATTCCTGCATCAGGTGACGATTGAGGAATTTCTCAATGGCTCGATACAGATCAAGCTGATTCTCGACATTGGCGAAACCATGGCCTTCATTCGCTTTTAACATGTATGGTACATCCACTCCACGTTTGCGCAGTGCTTCCACGATCTGATCAGACTCTGCCTGTTTAACCCGCGGATCATTCGCACCTTGTACGACAAATAGCGGCGCCTTCATCTGATCGATATGGAACAAAGGTGAGGCTGCAGTCAGCAGCTCCTTGTCTTTCACCGGATCACCCATGCGCTCATAGAACATATTCCGCTCAGACTCCCAATAGGGTGGAAGGGAATCCAGCAGGGTGAACAGATTGGAAGGTCCCACATAGCTGATGCCGGCTGCATACACGTCCGGTGTGAACGCCAGTCCGGCTAGCGCTGCGTAACCTCCATAAGATCCACCATAGATGGCTACTCGTTCTGGATCAACTGTTCCTTCTTTCACCAGCCAGTTTACACCATCCGTAAGATCGTTCTGCATCGCTTTGCCCCACTCTTTGTTTCCTGCATCCAGAAACGCTTTGCCATACCCGGTAGAGCCACGGAAGTTCACCTGCAGTACAGCATAGCCGCGGCTGGCAAGGAACTGGACTTCCGGACTGAAGCCCCATGAGTCACGTGCCCATGGACCGCCGTGCGGGACAACAACGAGTGGTAGCCCGGAAGCTTCCGCCCCGTTAGGGAGTGTCAGAAAGCCATGAAGGGTTAAACCATCACGTGACGTATAGGTCACAGGTTTCATGTCCGACATTTTGCTCTCATCAATCCATGGTGCAGCATCAGCCAGTTTATCCAGCTTGCCTGTCTTCGAGTCGTAGAAATAATAGGTGCCCATCGACTTGTCACTATAAGCAGCGAACAGGACCTGACCTTCTTCGCTCATGTTGGAAATGCTAACTTCCTTGCCGGGCACTTTGGCTTGAAGATCCTGCATTAATTTTTTGAACTCGTCATCGAAGAATTCATAGTTTACCTTGTCTGTCTCATAAACTGCTGCAAGAATTGTCCCCTTCTCTTTCGAAGGTATGAAGCTGGTTACATCCACATCTTTGTTTTCATAAATGGTTTTAGTTACCTTCTTGGTGCTCGGGCTAAATTCCACGATAGCTGTTTTATCCCGATCCAGGTTGGACGCAACATAGATATTTTTGTTGTCATAGGTGAACATCAGTGGAACAAACGTCTCTCCCAGCTCTGTGGTTAGCAATGGCTCAAACGGTTTATCCTCCGAATCTCGATACATTAACGAGGATACGTTGCCATCACTGGAAACGGCTACACGAATCTTACCTTCGTGGTCTGTTAACCAGCCAGAGATATTACCTGGATTCTCGGCAGCAAGCACAGCTTCGCCTGTCTTAATGTTGATGCGGTATACATCAAAGATCCGAGGATCACGTTTGTTCATGCCCACCAGAATTTCATCTGGAATGCTCTCCAGCGGATCAACCAACATGGCTCTTGTATTGGGATATGGGGTAAGATCCTTGCTGTTCTTCCCATCCATATCCGTAACATAAATATGATAATTCTCGTCTCCGGCTTCATCCTTCACATAGAGCAATTTGTCATCAGTAGCCCATACAAAGGCAGCAATACTGCGATCGGTCTCACTCGTAATCCGGGTCGGCTTGCCTGAGCCTCCAGTTTCCTTAACCACAACGTTCATGCGGTTATTCCATGGTTCCAGATAGGCCATATGTTTGCCGTCCGGCGACATCTGGAATCCAGCCTGAGCTGGCTGCTTGAAGAAATCCTCTAATGGGGTAAGTCCCTCAGCTGCTACATCAAGCCCCAGTGCCAGATACAAAGCTTCAGCAAATTCACCATGAGTCACTGTACCCTTGGCATTAAAAGCACTACCTTCAATAATAAAATGCTGCTTGAGGCGAATCGCATCCTCGGCATGTACAGCGGGAATTTGTTTCATATCACTGTATACGACCTGTATTCCATTATCCTTCAATTCAAATGCACGGGTAAATAATGAGGCCATCTGTGCCCGTGTGAGTGGTGCATCCGGTGCATAACCTTTGGCTTGTCCCTGAATGAGGCCACTTTGCTTCAAAGCATAGATGGCCGGTGCGGCTTCGTCTTGAGCCAGAACATCAGCGAAGCCTGTAAGAGAAGCAGGTGTGTCGAGCTTAAGTACACGTTGTAGAATGATTGCTGCTTGAGCACGCGTTATTGGTGTCTGTGTTTGTTGCATGCCATCTGTTGTACCATCTATGTATCCCAGCTGCTGGAGCGTCTGTGCTGCCTTCGAAGTTATGGCTTCAGAAACGGCTGCTGTAGGCTTGCTTGCTTCGGCTGCCAGAACAGCAGGCTGAATCAGAGCAATGGACATGGCCATGGTTAGCGTTACAGCATATACCTTTTTGCTAATTGCGTTCAATATTAAATCCCCCTTATAAGTGAAATACAGAATAATTTGGAATTATTCGTTAATCATTTTACCATGATCATCCATAAGTTTACAGTTAGGGGAATACGGCAACATTTAATTCTTTGAGCCAGAGAAACCATAATTGAGCAGTTTACGCGTTTCGTTAAAACGGCTTTCGCGGCTTTCTGTACCGAATACAACCGAGATCAGTCTTTTACCATCGCGCTCTGCTGTTCCTACAAAGTGGTAGCCTGTAAGTGGATCATAGCCCGTTTTCAATCCATCATTGCCATCATAAGCGTAAGGTCCTCCAATGGAGGATAGCATCCAGTTCGTGTTACTCATATAAATCCCTTTTTGATGCATCGATACCTGAGTTTGGCTGGAGACCTGGAGTACTTCGGGGTAATTTTCAATCAGATATTGTGCGAGTTTACATGCATCCGTAGCTGTCATGACCGTCTGTCCCTGAATTACATCAGGACGATGAGGACCCAGCTGTTTCTCACTTAGTCCCGTAGAGTTTCTGAAGACGGTATCCGTTGACATGCCAATCTCCGAGGATTTCTCGTTCATCATCTGTACAAACGACTGCTCTGTACCACCAATATGCTCTGCAAGCGCGACAGCTGCATCATTAGCGGAATACACCGCCATCGTCTGGAAAAGCTCCTGTACTGTAAATTTCTCCCCTTGCTTAAGTGCAAGCTGAGTGCCCCCCACCGAACTGGCATACAGGCTAACATTAACCGCATCGTCCCAGCGTGCCTCGCCATTCATAACAGCTTCCATCACGAGCAGCTCTGTCATCAACTTGCTGATACCCGCAGGGGCCATTTCTATTGAACCGTTATAATCCATCAAGATCTTGCCTGTACTCAAATCCATCAGTACTGCAGATTCCGCCTTGATTCCCGGTTTACCTATCAGTATGTCCGGTTTAACACCCACATATATAATGACCAGCAGAGCCAGCAGCATTCCTGCCCGTTTCCACCATCTTTTCATCCGTGAATCACCTCTTATAGATATAGACGAATGAAAGAGGCATTTGGTCTGCACTTTTTTGCAAAAAAGTTAAATTTTTTTTATTTTTTTGTCATCAAAAAAACATGGACTCTATTCATCCCATGCCAGAGTGATAGAATCCATGTTTTAATTGACACTTTTTTATCGTACCCAGAGGAATTCATTTACCCGATCCAGCAACCGACTTCGTTAAAGGACCCCAATCCTTTGGTTGCTCATAGATTCAAAAGTAACCTTTCCTTGAGAACAAGGCACTTATAATTAGAATAAGAAAAGTATAATTACTCAGCGACTACTGGTTTATCTGCGTTAACAGCCAGATCGTTCAGGTAGATACCCGTTCCATCCCCAATCGCGTAGTTCATCACACGTTTGTTGACCGGTGCTACTACAGCACGGTACAGTGTCGGGAATACTGGAACTTCATCAACCATGTACTGCTGCCATTCATTGTAGATTTCTTTGCGTTTCTCTACGTCGAAGGCTTCAGCAGAGACACCTTTTGCAAGCAACTCATCATTTTTGTCACTAGAGAATCTGGAGAAGTTATACAGTGCATCGCGACCATACAGGCCTGCTGGGTCTACGTCAATACCTACACCCCATGCTGCTTGGTAGACATCGATGTTTGGATCATCTTTACCTGTGTTACCTACACGGTCATAGAAGCTGTTAAACTCAACCATTTCGAGGTTCACTTTCAGACCGATTGCTGCCCAGGATTGAACATAATAACGTGCCAGTGGTTCAGCAGTATCGCCACCTGTCATGGATACGAAGTTGATCTCCAGTGGTGATCCATCTGGATTGGTACGGAATTCTCCGTCCAATTTGTAGCCAGCTTCATCAAGCAAAGCTTTGGCTGCTTCAGGATCATAGGCTACACCTGGATTGTTAGAATCATGGAATTCAGGGTGAGACGGCGGAATCAATGTTGTTGCATTCCAACGCAGACCGTTGTAGAAACGTTTACCGACTTGGTCGTTGTCTACAGCCATCCACATCGCTTTACGCAAGTTTTTGTCAGCCATTTTTGCATCAGGATTCGTTACAACTTTTCCGTTTTCTTCATCCCATGTACCCAGTTTGAAACCGATGTACGTATAAGCACGGTCGATTGCACCCAGGAATTCCACATTGGACATATCTGCATTGTCTTTATATTGATCTGTAGGGAATGCATCCACGAGGTCTACCCCGCCAGATTTCAATTCTTGAACAACCGTTGTTGGGTTGATAACTTTCAAAGTCACTTTATCCAGCTTTGGAGCTCCACGCCAGTAGTCTTCATTTTTCACAAATGTTACAGACTCACCTGGAGTGATGGTTTCCACTTTAAATGGACCAAAACCGATTGGAGTTTCACGCACTTCTTTGGAAGAGGACATTTTTGCTACATCCATATCACCGAAGATATGTTTAGCCAGCGGATATGTCCATACGCCACCTGTCAGCAGGGACGGTGTAGATTCTTTGTATGTGATGCTGATTTGTTTGTCGCTCAGCACTTTGATACCGGAGATCGTTTTTGCTTTACCAGCATGGTATTCATCCATACCTACTACGCTTGTGAAGTTGGAATCGTAACGAGGACCATCATAAGCCTTGTTACCGATTACTTCATAAGCAAATTGCAAATCTTCTGCTGTTACCGGCTTACCATCATGCCAGTTTACATTATCACGAATGGTCAGTGTGAACGTTTTTCCATCTTCGGATGTTTCATATGTTGCTGCACCATCATTGGTGTATACATAGTCTTTATCCCAAGTCAGCAAACCTTCATCGAACCAACCCAGAACCATCGCATCCGGATTACCGGAGTAGAAGTTATAGTTCAATGTTCCTTCAAACGCTGTGTCGGACACGAGTCCGTACGTGATGGATCCACCTTCAATGGCAGTTCCTTCGTTGGTTTTAACATTGTTAAAGTCCTCAATGGAGTACACGCCCTCTTCATTAGCAGGCTTCTCCTCTGTCTTAGTCTCCCCTGTGTTCGAAGAAGGCGTTGGTGTTGCTGCCTCTTTCTCCGAGCACGCCGCAAGCGCCAGTACGAAGACCAACATCATCGTGAAAAATAGTCCCCGTGAAAAAAATCTCTTTTTCATGAACCTTTCCTCCCTTTTTAACCTCTTCTTTGTCTTGCATCAGTCGCACGCTTAAGGGCTTGACCGACATTATTTATACTCAACATCAATACCAGAATAAGTACTGACGCAGGTAGCCATATCCACCATCTGGTTTCCAGGGTTTGCGGATTACGTGCATAACTTACAAGTGTTCCAAGACTCGGTGTGCTCTCAGGGAATCCAAATCCCAAGAAAGACAACCCGGATTCAAGGCCAATATTGGCAGCAAGGTTCAATGTCATCGTTACGATGATGATGGAGCTCAGATTAGGTAGAACCTGTGAAAGCATGATTTTGAGATGGGAAGAACCCAACGTTTTTGATGCCTTTACATATTCAAGTTCGCGCTCCTGTAATGCCTTAGACCGAATCAATCTGGCAATTCCCATCCATAGGAAAGCAGTCATGATTAGTGAGAACGAAGTAATACTATATTTAGGTACTGCTGTAACAAACGCGATAACGATCATCATGAACGGAAGAACCATGAAGAAATCCACTACACGCATGAATATATTATCAATCAATCCTCCGAAGTAACCGGACAATAAACCAATCACTATTCCCAAGAATCCTGTCATTACCGTAACAAGAATGGCGATGGATAACGAGTTCCGAGTACCTATGACTAATTGTCCGAATACATCTCGCCCGCCGTAATCTGTTCCTAACCAATACTGGGCTGAAGGCGGCTCATACAAGGCGAATAGATCTACTTTAACAATTTCGTCCTGATCCAGAACCAAAGCGGTTCCGTAAACTAGTAATAAAACTAATCCTAAAAATATGAGCGAAATTAGCGCCACTTTATCCCGGACTAGCTCCCTCCATAAGATACTCAAGCTAGAGGGGCTTTTATCTATCTTCTGTGAAGTTATAACGACATCATTGGCCTTGCTCATCTTATTCACCCCGAAATCTTCAAGTTCTTACTTGATCCGTATACGTGGATCTACCAATCCAAGAATAATGTCAGATAACAGCGAGCCCAGAATTGTGGCGATACCAAATATCAGGACAAGCGCAGTCACAACACTGAAATCCCGAAGAGAGATTGAGTTAAGAAACAGCTGACCCATGCCCGGATAACTGAATATACCCTCAATGATAATGGTACCTCCGATAAGTCCAGTGATCTCATAACCAAAGAATGCAGCAATCGGAAGTAGAGAGTTTCTTAGAATGTGCCTGTTGTAAACTCGTGATTCCGAGGCGCCCTTGGCCCTCGCAGTGAGAACAAATTCCTTGTGCTTAATATCGATAATTTCACTACGCAAGTATTGAACCGTTGATACTGTAGCGATCAACGCCATGGATAAGGCCGGTAATAACAGATGATAGAACTTGCTTGCAACGTAACTAAATGTTCCTGGTGTAAGTCCAGGTGCTACGCTGCCTCCAGTTGGGAATAACCCGAAGTGGAACCCAAAAATCCATAACATAACGAGTGCAAAAATAAATAAAGGTGCTGCAAAACCTAAATAGGTGTAACCCGTAATTAAACGGTCAGACCATGTATCATTGTAACGACCACTGATAATACCGAGTGGAATTGCGATCAAGTATGTGAACACAAGCGTTGCAAAAGCCAGCCAGAATGTATTTGAGATCCGTTGACCAATCAAGTCCATAACTGGCATTTTAAATCGGAAAGATTGCCCGAAGTCACCTTGTGCTGCATTTCTGATCCAGTCCCAATACTGTATATACCATGGATTGTTGAGTCCAAGTCGTTCTCTTTGTTCATCCAGAGCCTTAGGATCTATGCTTGGGTCAAGCAAGCCTGTTAGTGCATCGCCTGGCATCGCCTTGGCCATCAAGAATACCAAGAGACTAAGCAAAAAGATCTGAGGGATCATAATCATGATTCTTCGTAGTATTATATTCCACATATGGCCTTCAACCTTTCTGAGGTAGAGCTACTCGGTGAGTATTGGAAATGGATTTGAGCGAGTAAGCAAGCCCTTCCTCATCAAAGAAGTTTCGGTATGAATTTTCATACTCGGATTTAACCTGCTGACGGAAAGCATTCATCTCGTCACGTTTGGTTGGATCCATATCGGGAATGGCTGCTATGAGACGCTTGGTATAGATATGCTGTGGATTCTCAAAAATATCATCGGTCGTTCCTTGCTCTACGTAGCGACCTTTATACATAATTCCAATCTGATCACACATATGTCTTATAATTCCGAGGTCATGACTGATGAACAGATAGGTCAGATTTAGCTCTTTTTGAATCTCCTTCATGAAATTAAGCACTTGTGCCTGTACGGATACATCCAGAGCGGATACGGGCTCATCTGCAATGATTAGTTTCGGCTTCAGTGCAATTGCCCGGGCAATACCGATCCGCTGCCGCTGTCCTCCGGAAAATTCATGAGGATACTTATAGATGGACTCCGGACTTAGACCTACTTTTTCTAGCAAATCCCTGACTTGTCTCTTCTCTTCCGTAGCAGTAAGTCGCTCATAGTTGCGCAGAGGTTCAGCAATAATATCGATAACCCTCTTCTTGGGATTCAGTGAAGAATAGGGATCCTGAAAGATCATCTGCACGTCTCGCTGGAGTTGTCTGTCCTTACGGCGCTCTTTGGTAAGGTCCTTGCCGTTAAATAGAATTCTTCCGGCTGTTACATGGTTGAGTCCGATGACAGCTCTCCCTGTCGTCGTTTTGCCTGAACCTGACTCACCAACGAGTCCGTAAGTCTGTCCCTGCTCAATAGAGAAGCTTACATCATCAACTGCCTTGATACTTCCAATTTCACGCTTGATCAATCCACCGCGAATCGGAAAGTGTATTTTGAGTCCTTCAACTTCGAGTAATGCCATTATGTTATTCCTCCTCAGCTTGATCAGGGAAATGAAAGTGCTGGTAACAGGTGCAGCGTACAAAATGACCTGGAGCAATTTCATGCATCTGCGGGTTCTCTTCATGGGCCGAATCACTGATCCACGGGATTCGGGCCTTGAATCGGCACCCTTTGCGAGGAAGATTTTTCAATGAAGGTACAATGCCTTGAATGACATGCAGCTTCGATTTTTCTTCGGTAATCGTAGGAATAGAGTTCAATAGAGATCTTGTGTATGGATGCTTCGCATTGTTCATTAGTGTGTAGATATCTGCAATCTCAACGATTTCACCTGCGTACATTACTGCAACGCGATCCGCCATCTCAGCAACCACCCCAAGATCATGTGTAATCAGGATGATGCCAGCATTGATCTCGTTCTTCAAATCTCGGATAAGTTCAAGAATTTGAAGTTGAATCGTAACGTCAAGTGCTGTTGTAGGCTCATCGGCAATCAGCAGTTCCGGTTTATTTGCAATGGCAATTGCAATAACAACACGCTGCCTCATACCGCCAGATAGTTCGTGGGGATACTGCTTGTATATCTGTTCGGGACGTGGAATCCCTACTTGGTCAAGCAGATCAATAACCTTGTCTTTCTTTTCTTTAGAAGACATTTTAGGTTGATGTAGTGTCAGAATCTCATCGATCTGGTCACCAATAATCATCAGAGGATTTAATGCGGAAAGTGGGTCTTGAAAGATCATTCCCATCTCTTTACCGCGGAGTTTGTTTAATTTGTTAGGAGAGATATTCGCAATATCCTGTCCTTTATATAGAATCTGGCCATCAATTTTGGCTTTGTTGTGAAGACCCATAATTGAAAATGCGAACGCACTTTTGCCTGATCCTGATTCTCCAACAATCGCTAGTACTTCGTTTTTCTTAACCGTAAGGTTAACGTGATCAACTGCTGCATAATAGTCATCTTCAATTCTGAATGATGTAGTTAGATTTCTGACTTCCAATAGCTCTGTGTTCAAATCAATCACCCTAACCCCAAAATTTCCGCAGACTGTATTCATATATATAAGAATGCATCCACTGTATATTTCCATGTTCTTGAAGAAGACGAACAAAAGTTTATACAAAATACTAATCCATTAGGAGAAACGAGTTTCGATATTGCTATTTAGACCATTGGTCAATTAATGTTGATAAATCCTAGCGGGATTATATAGGAAAATAATTAATGTAATCATACGTGTAAATTTAGGTGACGTCAATAATTATTTTGAGATTTTTGGTATAAATGTTTTTTATATCATAGTTTTGGGTATTAGTTATATTTTTAAGGTACTTATCAAGGGGGATTTCGATATTATTTCGACTTTTTTCGCGTGAGGTTCTGAATTAGGAGAGTGAGAAAATTAAATATATAACATGTACCTTACGTTTATTATGTACTTACATGTTGAGTCAATTTAATTTTAGAATATATATGTTAGGTTTGTGGCAAATATTCGCTTTAATTTGTTTATTCTATGTCAGCTGTCTTTTTAGCAAATTTATGCCTATGCGATTATTTTTATGCTATTCATTAAGTCTGTGTTAAAATTCTAGTTATTCTAGTATAGTTTTATTTATTTGCTGCTGTAAAGGACTAATTGTAATCTTTTATCATTTTTTTTACAAAAGAATGAAAAAAGCCCTGCAAAATGCAAGGCTTTTCCGATATTTATACATCATATTGTATTTTAATTATAGGCATTATGGTGAATCCGGCGGGCGTTTGCCACGCTTCAACTCATTGATGCTTAAGCCAAAATCCATCTGCAGATGAGGATAATCCGGAAAGTTAGCCCAGTCGCCTCCCCATGTAAATCCTAACTCCTTGGCCAGATCGACAACCTCCATCCAGTCTGCTTGTCCATTGCCGTTATCATCACGCTCCATATCCCATACTACATCACCATCTGGGGTCCGAAGTGCAAAATCTATAGCCAGTCCATAATTATGATATGATTCCCCGCCTCTGGCATTCGTAACGATACTCCCAGTGGTGGAGCGACCTTGATTAAACAGCTCATCCTGCTCTTCTATACTTCGATAACCATGGGTGATAACGATATCTATACCACGCCGCGCTGCTTTGCGTACCAGTAGCTGCTCACTCTCTGCCACGACGGGATGGAGACCTGTGATGGGCATAGCTTCTCTAGTATAATCTGGCCAAATTTCGTAAGTATCCTCTTTCTGTTGCAGCCACACGTATAAAACGGAAATTAGCAGCGTCGCTATCAGCCAGAAACGTAAACTTTTCTTTTGCTTTCGCTGCTCTTTTTTCTTGATTTTCTTCATATGCACTCCTGATGTCTTGATCTGTTATAAATGGAATATTCATCACTTACTCAAACATAATCTATTCTATTATAAATGATTTGCATCCCAATTACTTCTCCATGATCATTCGCTCAGGTTCTCGTTCGTTTCAAAACATAAAAAAGCAGCCGGCTTATAGCCGGCTGCTTCGTATGCAAGCTGAGTAATACTACTCAGTTGTGTATGGCAGCAATGCGATTTGACGGGAGCGTTTGATCGCGATCGTCAGCATGCGTTGATATTTAGCGCTAGTACCTGTTACACGGCGTGGCAAAATTTTTCCACGTTCGCTGATAAATTTACGAAGCAAGTCCGTATCTTTATAATCGATGTGAGTAATTTTGTTAGCTGTGAAGAAGCACACTTTACGACGTTTGTTACGGCCGCCACGGCGAGCCGGTCTTTTATCGTTGTCTCCGCCTTCTCTTTGCTTGAAGCTCATGCTTTTCAGTCCTTTCCTATCGTTAAACCACTCACTCTAGAGTGTTGGTTCACGTTAAAATGGCAAATCATCATCCGATATATCAATCGGTTTTCCGTCATCGGAAAAAGGATCCTGATTGTTGCTACGCGAATTGTTATTGTTCGCGCGTCCGCCGCCTCCATAAGAAGGCTCTTCACGCATCGGTTGCCCACCGCCGCCACCGTTATTATCACGGTTAGCTGACTCCAAGAAACGGACATTATCGGCAATGACTTCGGTCACGTATACACGTTTACCTTCGTTATTCTCGTAGTTCCGTACTTGAATGCGTCCTTCGACTGCAGCTAGGCGTCCTTTGCGCAAATAGTTTGCACAAGTCTCAGCAAGCTGTCTCCAGGTTACGACCGGAATGAAATCCGCTTCCCGCTCTCCCCCTTGGCTTGTAAACGGTCTGTCCACCGCCAAAGTAAATTGCGTAACTGCAACTCCTGCTGGAGTGTAACGCAACTCAGGATCCCGGGTTAACCGGCCGATCAGAATGACACGGTTCAACAATGTAATCCCCTCCTTCAGAGCGTATTGGTGCGATAATCACGAGTTGTCTTAGGCAGACTTAACATCGTTCGTAATGAGATAACGAATTACTTCGTCAGAAATCTTCATGAGACGCTCAAGCTCAGTAACTACTGCTGGTTCAGCAGTGAAGTTTACCAGAACGTAAACACCATCACGGAATTTCTTGATCTCATACGCAAGACGGCGTTTACCCATAACGTCGTGAGCTGTAACCTCACCACCGCCGTTGGAGATGATGCCTTGGAATTTATCGACTGTAGCTTGAACAACTTCTTGCTCAACGTCAGGACGAATAATGTACATCACTTCATATTTGCGCATAATTTTCACCTCCTTATGGACTTTGGCCCTCAATCCAGGTTGAGAGCAAGGATCGAGCACAAACTCGAACCATATTAATATAACAAATATCCGGCACCAATGCAAGCAAACGTTCCCTGTTTGTATTGGCACATGTTCATTTCATTTATGGAGCACACTATGAAGGCATTAATAAGCAAATATCTAAGGAGGTCTTGACATGGGTGAACGTACTGAATTTGAACCAGGAGATAAAGCTCCCAATGACGGTGAATACACGGAAGTTGGGGAAAGAAGCTTCCATACCGAAATCCAAAATCCCAAAAGAGTAACTCTGAAAAAAGGGGAGCCCTTCCCTGAGACCAGCAACCAGGATCGCAAATGGAAAAAGCTGACGAAGGCTCGTGTTCACTAAAAAAAATTATTTTTAAGCAGCATGTATATAACACATCGAAATGCACATAATACAATCAGGCGGTACACGAGAGAGGTGTGGTTCCGTTGGACAACGCAGCCGATCGTGTAATGTTGGAGATTCATCACGTAATCTAAGAAGCAAGTGGTAGTGTGTAAGGCCCTTCGTCTGAGCACGAGTATTGCATGAGCAGTACGCCAGGTTTCTGATCTTACGACCGATTGTTTCCTAACTAACCGATGTATCGCCTACAAGGAGCCCTTCGGGGCTCTTTTGTTTTATGTCGTAGACTTTTTTTGGTTAAAACAAATAAAAAAACCTTCCATTCGAGGAAGGTCTGATCGCTTTATATTTACTCCATATAACTGAGTTCATTGAAATGCCATTGCATAAATGCTGTAAGTGGCGGAAAGGGTGGGATTCGAACCCACGCACGCTGTGACACGCCTAGCTGATTTCGAGTCAGCCCCCTTGGGCCTCTTGGGTACCTTTCCGCAGCAATACTGATTATAGCATGATCAATTGCAGAACGCAATACCTATGCTGCGCATGCATGAAACCGTTATTACGGTATACATTTTACCACAGACTTGCTTTTAAGATTCTGCAGCATCCTCTGCCGAGCGAAGAACTTTTTTCATGTTTTTCTCAAACTTTGCTCTTGGAATGAGTACGCTGTGTTTACAGCCTACACATTTGATTCGAATATCCATCCCCATCCGAATAATCTCCATCTCATTACTTCCACAGGGATGCTGCTTCTTCATCTGTACAATGTCTCCAAGCTGGAAACTCTTACGCTCCACCAGTACCATCCCCTTCATCCTTCTCCTGCCCGGCTGCCTGTTCCAATGCTGCGAGCTTACCCATCTCATGATACTCCATCGTTTTCTTAACATCACTCTGAATTTGACGCTCTACAGAGCCTCTGGAGTTTGGCATACACTCTGCAACAATCCGAACGACATACTCTGAAGTGGTCATCGATTGAATGCCGAGCACATCCGGAACTTTTACTATATTGAGATCCCGGTCTTCAATTCCAACCAGAGCCTGTTTGACCAAGTGAACAGATTCATCCAGGGTTTGATCACCCTTCATCGGAATATCCACCACAGCAAGCGAATTGGACATGGAGAAGTTTGTCACACTGGCAATCGTACCATTCGGAATAATATGAACTTCACCTTGCCAGCTAACCAGCTTGGTGGTTCTCAAGCCGATGACTTCAACGGTTCCTTTGTAGGTACCTGTCTGAATAACGTCCCCTACAGCGAACTGGTCCTCTAATATAATGAAGAAACCCGTAATAACATCCTTCACCAGTCCCTGTGCACCAAAACCGATGGCAAGTCCAAGCACACCTGCACTGGCCAGTAGCGGTCCGACTTGTATGTTGATCTCTGATAACAGTAACAGAATCATAATGAAATTACATGTTATGGAGGTCGCATTTTTGAGCAACTCACCTACCGTGACAAACCTGCGCGGGTTTACGCGGACTTTGCCTTCCTGCTTCCGTTCCAGGCTGCGATCAATAATGCGGTACACAATTTTGATTACGATACGGGTGATAATAAAAATAATAACAATGCGAATCGAGCTGAACAGAATGTTTAACCACATATCCGCATCGGTAACGGAATTCCATAACTTATCAGTCCAGCTGACAGCACTTTTTACGGTTTCTTCTAAGGCAGTAGGCTCTTCCGCGTTGTTAGCAGGAGCTGCAGCAAAAAATTTAAAAGGCAGCATCAATTCCGACCTCCTCTACAAGGGTATGTTATCATAGCTGTCTTCGGTTTTAAAATAGAGGCCCCGGATCTCTACAAACTCGTTCCGAATGATCTGCTGCACTCTTGCCAGATCTCCTTTTGGAAACTGTATACAGAGTGCACAGCCTGCCGTAATCTCTTTCGGGGTAGGAAATAAATCAATTTCAATCTCGGCAAATTCTAGCAGCATTTCCGCCCGCAAAGCCTGCTGGGTAGAATCAAAGGCAATCAGCATCCAATCATCCATCCACTCGTCCATGTCCGGCTCCTTTCCGATTTCCAAGCATCATCCATGGGTTGTTCTCTCTCGGTGTAAACCTTTAGGAAAAAGCTTGTCCTTGCGAAGTATAAAACCCTCTATCCTTCCATATACTGTTACTACCATTCTCAAGGGGAAAGGATAGATCCTATGAATCCCAATTCGCGTTCTTATTCATCCCAAGATATGACCAGTTTGAAGATACCACATACCGACCCAGGCATACACTCCGCCATTATACATCGTTTAATGTTTCATCTCTATAAGGCACACTCTTTGCAAAATGTCGTCATTGTCTGCATCGGCACAGATCGCTCTACAGGAGACTGTCTTGGTCCTCTGGTAGGCTCTTCGCTTGCCAAGTGGGACAGCCCCCTATTTCACCTCTACGGTACATTGGACGAACCTGTGCATGCAATGAATCTTCAGGACACCCTGAACACCATTCAAAATACACACCATAACCCCTATGTAATAGGAATAGACGCGTGCCTCGGGCAATCCTCCAGTGTAGGCTGTATTCAGGTGGTCAATGGGCCGCTCAAGCCTGGTGCGGGTGTAAATAAAGAATTACCGCCGGTCGGCGATATCCATCTTACAGGTATCGTTAACGTCGGCGGCTTTATGGAATACTTTGTTTTGCAAAACACACGGCTTAGTCTTGTCATGCGCATGTCTGAAATTATAGCGAGCAGTCTATACTCAGCCATTCGCGAATGGCATACACGCTCTACTCTGCTTGCTGTGCCAGAGTAATGGCTTCCTTCTCTTCAGGGGATAGTGTATAAGATGACTCTCCCCCTTTAAGAGGTTTGGCATACACATAAGAACCATCACGATTATAGATCCCTGTGAGGATCATCCCATCGTTATTATCGTTAATCATGGCCATGGAGAAACTCAGATCACTGCCTCTTTCACCATAGGCATTATAACGTTTCACGCCCACTTTACCCTGGATACGGGTCAGTTTTTGCATGACTGCCTGGATCTGACTAGTCTGCAATTTATGCTCGTCCTCAATGCTGTCCATCTGAATTTTCAGATTGATCAACAACGATTCCAGGTCCTCTACTCCGCTGCCAGCCATCATCGCTTCATATTTCCGTTTGAACTTGCGTAACTTTGCGCCTTGGGCAATACTTACAATCAGTAAGATTACCAATATTAATGCCATTCCGCCAATAATCCATAGCAGCTGTTCCAGAATCAGCTCGTTTAATTCAGCCATGTAGTGCAACTACCCCTCTGTTTGTTTGTTCATTAACCTGTCCATTCATTTTTGCCAACGAGCGATCGTACATTCGTTAGGCCTTCCCCTAATAAATAAACCCTTTATCTATAGTAATTAATCAACTATTTTCCAATTTCAATAGATATCCCTCTAATCCGCAGTCCCTCATACCGATCATCGTAGTTACCGCGGCATTGTCAGTTCGTTTACTGCATGAATTAGAGCATCTATCTCTTGGCTAGTTGTTGAATATCCTACACTGGCTCTGACTGCTCCGCTCAAGGTGGTTCCGGCCGATTCATGAGCAAGAGGTGTACAGTGAAAACCGGAACGCACCGCAATACCATAACGCCGGTCCAGTTGAAAAGCTAACTGAGCAGAATCATATCCCTCTACTGTAAAGGATACCAACCCGGTACGTGGTTGTCCAAGCTCTGGCCCAAGCATTCGAATCCCTGCTACAGATGATAACCCTTGCATCATATATTGCGTCAGTTCCCACTCATGCTTATAAATTGCTTCAGGAGTCAATTCCATCACATGCTTCACGCCGGCTGCCAGCCCTGCCATTCCTACGGTGTTCGGAGTTCCTGCCTCATATCGGTCTGGACGAACGAGCGGCTGCTGAATGGCTTCAGACTGACTGCCTGTTCCTCCATGGAGAAGCGGTTCGAGATCAAGCTCCGGAGCAATATAGAGGCCTCCCGTTCCCTGTGGACCAAGCAGACCCTTATGTCCTGGAAACGCCAGCATATCGATACCGAGCAGTTGCACATCGACTGGCATAATGCCAGCACTCTGAGCGGCATCCACGAGAAATGTCGCCCCATATTTACGGCTTATCAGCGATATCTCACCAATAGGTAAAATGCTGCCAAGCAAGTTGGAGCTATGTGTACATACAACCAATCTCGTGTTTGGACGAAACAAACGTTCGAGTTGAACCAGATCTATATTACCTGCAGCATTCACAGGTACATAATCGACTTCTACATTTCGGATCCGCCGCATGTATTCCAGAGGCCGCCTGACCGAGTTATGCTCCGCCATTGTAGCAATGACATGATCACCTTCTCGCAAGTGGCCCTGGATTGCAAGATTCAATGCTTCTGTCGTATTGGAACCGAGTGCAATATCATTGGCATTACTTATACCAAAAAGACGGGATAGTACCTTCCTCGTGTCAAAAAGTACACGGCTTGCTTGAACAGCCATTCGATGGCTGCCTCTACCCGGGTTGGCTCCGGCGACATCAAGGGCATGCAGCATGGCTTCACCAACAGCAGGCGGCTTAGGCCATGATGTCGCAGCATGATCCAGATAAATGACTTCCTTCACCTCACAACCACCTCTGTCCTGTTCATTGAGCGATCCACCATAAAACCAATCATAAACGCCTCTGCTGAATAAGAATAAAACACCTTTACAGAAAAAATAATGACATATCGTTTCTCCATCGTACAGAGGCGATATGTCATCAGATGAAAAGCCCCGCGTGTTGTAAGTTAATCTACAGGTTTGTCTATTGCAGCAGTTCTAACAATCGCTCCAGATCCTGTTTGCTGTAGTAGTTGAGCTCGATTTTGCCTTTATCTTTGTTGTGCTTTATCTTCACGGTTGTTTTGAAACGCTCGCGCAAGGATTCCTCCACCGTATCAATAAATGGATCCTTTTTCTTGAGTTTGGATTTGGCCTTGGCTTCTCCCGCCTTGGAACGATCCAGCTGCTGTACCGCTTCTTCCAGTTCACGTACACTCCATTGTTGGTCAATGGTTTGTTTGGCCAGCTGTTTCACCATATCCTGATCCTTCACACCAACTATGGCGCGTGCATGACCCATGGATAATGTTCCACGTGAAACATGGTCTTTCACTTCTTCCGGCAGCGAAAGCAAACGCAAGAAGTTTGCAATGTGAGAACGGGATTTTCCCACTTTGACAGACAGCTCTTCCTGTGTCAGAGAGAACTGATCCATCAGGCCTTGATAGGCTACAGCCAATTCCATCGCGTTGAGATTTTCCCGTTGCAAATTCTCAATCAGAGCAATTTCCATAACCTGCTGATCACTAAAATTGCGAACAACTGCAGGCACTGTTGCATTACCGCAATATTGAGAAGCTCTAAATCGCCGTTCCCCGGCAATAATCTCATAACCTCTCAGTACAGTACGTACGATAATTGGCTGTATCACACCGTGTTGACGTATGGACTCTGCCAGTTCATGAATCGCATCCTCATCAAATACCTTACGTGGCTGATAAGGGTTTGCCCGCAACTGGGCAATTGGAATTTCTACAACCTTGTCATCGTCATTTATTGAAAGCGATGGAATGAGGGCATCCAGACCTTTTCCGAGCCGCTTACTCATACGATATCACTTCCTTTGCGAGCTCTAAATACACTTCTGCTCCTCGTGAACGGGGATCATACGTAATAATGGACTGCCCATGTGAAGGGGCTTCACTAAGTCGCACATTACGCGGAATAATCGTTTGATATACCTTTTGTTGGAAATACTTCTTCACTTCTTCAATCACCTGAATCCCCAGGTTTGTACGGGCATCAAACATGGTGAGCAGCACTCCCTCTATTTGCAGAGAGGTATTCAAATGTTTCTGCACGAGGCGAACCGTGTTAAGCAGTTGGCTTAGCCCTTCAAGTGCGTAGTACTCACACTGGATCGGAATGATCACCGAGTCGGAAGCGGTTAACGAGTTGATCGTTAACATGCCAAGAGATGGTGGGCAATCGATCAGTATGTAATCATAGTTTTTTTTCACCATGGCGAGTGATTTTTTCAAACGAACTTCACGTGATATGGTGGATACCAACTCAATCTCGGCTCCGGCAAGTTGTATCGTTGCAGGGATGATATGAAGCCCTTCAATTTGGGTTTCCACAATGGCTTCCTGAGGATGTACTTCATTAATGATGACATCATATATACAATTGGCCACATCTGCTTTGTTGATTCCGACTCCACTAGTCGTATTTCCCTGAGGGTCAATATCGACAAGCAGTACCCTTTTCCCGAGTGAAGCCAGTCCTGCACCCAAGTTAACAGATGTCGTCGTTTTCCCCACACCGCCCTTTTGATTTGCTACGGCCATAATCTTAGACAATTACTTCACCTCAAATAAAATAGGAGTCTTTTCTTGTAGGTTGTGAGATACAGTTAACTAAAAGCAGGTGGCTATCGTCCACAAAAACAACAACTACCGTTCCGTTCTTCAAGCACGTTCTTCAATACACCAGACTTCAACCAGCTCTATAGACAGAAAAAGCGGCCCCATTGCCGCCTTAAGCTTCAACTATTTGCGTTTAGGAATATGAATGACGATCTCATAATGATCTTCGTGATCGGCTTCTTTTGTTTTGATATCCATACCAGAACCAGATACCATATCAATGGATTGACGGATCGTATTTAGCGCAAGTCTGACATCTTTGGTAAATGAGATGCGTTTGGACTTTTTGATTTTGGAAGCTTCCTTGTAAAAGGCAACCCTTGCTTCGGTTTGTTTTACGTTCAGCTCTTTATCAATAATCTCGCTGAGCAATTTCATTTGTAGTTCTTCCGAGTCCAGTGAAAGCAAAGCTCTTGCATGACGCTCGGATATTTTCCGTTCCATCAGTGCAGTCTTAATCCCTTCCGGGAGTTGTAACAACCGAATTTTATTGGCAATGGTTGATTGGCTTTTGCCTAATCGCTGCGCAAGACTCTCTTGCGTCAATTGGTGAAGATCAATCAACTTTTGATATGCAACCGCTTCTTCAATAGCCGTGAGGCCTTCACGCTGCAGGTTCTCAATCAAGGCAATGGAAGCGGCCTGAGAGTCATTAAATTCGCGCACAATGGCTGGAATATGCTCTAGTCCCAGTTTTCGAACCGCACGCCAGCGACGTTCCCCGGCAATAATCTCATATGATCCATTCCGCACACGGACAACAATGGGTTGAATGACTCCATGGGTTTTGATTGTCTGCAACAACTCATCAATTTTATCATCGTCAAAAATCGTACGAGGTTGATAAGGGCTGCTTACTATTTCACCTACCGGAATTTGTTTCACTTCATCTCCGTTATTGCGCTCCGCCAAACCAAACAACTTCGAAAATTGTTCTTTCATTCCGTATATTACCACCTAGTTTCGTAATAGCTCCCGCAGGAGTGCAGGTGCTTCCTATTCTATATGCGACCCCTCATATGTTGTCGTTCTTCGAATAAGTTTTGCTTTCTAAATCCACGTTCTGATGAAATGTCTATACTTCATGCCAAATCTATTTATATATAATCTATGATCTCTGATACACAGGATCGGCTACTTCTATTCTATCATCTTTTCTATCATAATCCTATTCTAACCTATTCTTTAAACCCTCCTAATTTTCCTGCTTTTCCTCCGAGCATCTTGTCGGTTTTACCCTCGTTTTCGCCCTTTTTTTCATCAGTTTATTTTAAAATGGTACTAGATTTGCAATATGTATCTGAAAATAAAAAGAGGATGTTTCACGTGAAACATCCCCTTCAATATTTTTCTAATCTGACTACGACATGCACGACTAATTATTGTATAAATCGATCGCCCATAAAGTAAGCAAAGTATATTGGTTTACCCAACATTGATTTACTGTACCAATGGTGTCTTGAGTGGAGTCCCCGGTTTACGAGGATACTTGTGAGGCGTTTTATCAAACTTCTGTATCAAGATGATATGACGCGCTGACTCCTCCACGGGCAGCTGGAATGGATGAACGGCTTTTACCCGTCCTCTCAGCTGATTGAAGCTAAATTCTGCTTCCTTCATTTCTTCACGAGGGTCTCCGCCTTTCATTGCGGCAAACATCCCACCTTTTCGAACGAAAGGCAAACAGAATTCATTCAGTACTGCCAGCTTAGCTACTGCGCGGGCAGTAACCAGATCGTAGCTGTCCCGATATCCTTCTTTGCGCCCCAGCTCTTCTGCCCGGCCATGAATTAATTCAACCTCGGTTAGACCCAGGGTATCCACGACATGCTGCAGGAACCCAATGCGTTTGTTGAGTGAATCAATAATGGTCAGCTTTATATGTGGGAAGCATATCTTGAGCGGAATACCGGGAAAGCCTGCCCCAGATCCAATATCCGCAAGCTTTTCCACTTTGGCCATATCCGTATAGAAAGCCAGAGATACCGAGTCATAAAAATGCTTCGTATACACCTGTTCCCGTTCCGTTATCCCTGTCAGGTTCATCTTTTCATTCCAGGAAACCAGCTGCTGAAAATACAGTTCAAACTGTTCCAGCTGACGTTCATCGAGCTCCAAACCATGCTCTTTCAATCGAAGCTGCAATTGCTGTTGAATATCGTCCATTATTGTCCCCTTGCTGCGGTTACACGGTTATAATGCTCCAAGTAGACGAGCAGAATGGAAATGTCTGCAGGAGTTACCCCAGCAATCCGGGAAGCCTGCCCAATTGAAATGGGACGGATCGTGGATAGTTTTTGCTTCGCTTCCATAGCCAAACCATGAACATCATTGTACTCAATCGTATCCGGAATTTTCTTTTTCTCCATCTTCTGCAAACGTTCCACGTGGATCAATTGTTTCTCAATATAACCCGCATATTTGATTTGAATCTCTACTTGTTCCTTCATATCTGCTGTCAGTTCTACCTCAGAAGGTGAAACCTGTTCAACCCAGTCATACGTAATTTCCGGACGACGCAATAGGGTAAGCAGTGTGCTTCCATCCTGAATTGGAGTCGAGCCAAACTCTTCAAGCTTCGGATTCACATCCGCAGGGCGTGCTTTAGCCGCTTTTAGACGTTCAACCTCTGCATCCACTTTGGCTTTTTTGTCGAGGAATTTAGCATAACGCTCCTCTGAAACCAGACCAATATCATGACCAATCTCGGTCAAACGCAGATCTGCATTATCATGACGAAGCAGCAAACGATACTCGGCACGTGATGTGAGCAAACGATATGGCTCGTTTGTTCCCTTAGTCACCAGATCATCAATCAACACGCCGATATAGCCTTGGGAACGATCCAAAATAACAGGCTCTTTGCCTTGTACTTTGCGTGCAGCGTTAATCCCAGCCATGATCCCCTGTCCTGCCGCTTCTTCATAACCGGAAGTACCATTGATTTGTCCGGCCGTGAACAGACCTGGTAGACGTTTGGTTTCAAGTGAAGGCCAGAGCTGTGTAGGTACCATCGCATCGTATTCAATGGCGTATCCATTACGCATCATTTCCACTTTTTCCATTCCGGGAATCGAGCGAAGGACAGCAAGCTGAACATCCTCCGGCAGGCTGGTAGATAGTCCTTGTACATAATACTCGGATGTATTTTTGCCTTCTGGCTCCAGGAAGATCTGATGTTTCGGCTTATCGCTGAAACGAACAATTTTGTCTTCAATGGATGGGCAGTAACGCGGTCCCGTACCTTCAATGACACCTGAGAACATCGGTGCACGATGCAGGTTATCATTAATGATCTGATGCGTTTCAACTGAAGTGTAAGTCAACCAGCATGGCAGCTGTTCATTTTCGGAAGACTCTGTCTCATATGAAAAGAACTTCGGCTCATCATCACCAGGCTGAATTTCCGTTTTGCTGAAATCAATTGTATCCTTATGCACACGAGGTGGTGTACCTGTTTTGAAACGAACCAGATCGAATCCAAGTTCCCGCAGATGCTCAGACAATTTGAGTGAAGGCTGTTGGTTGTTCGGTCCGCTTTCGTACATCAATTCACCCATAATGACTTTACCGCGCAGATATGTGCCTGTAGTCAAAACAACAGCCTGAGCACGGTACTCTGTACCCGTCTGCGTCACTACCCCCACACATTTCCCGTCTTCGACGATCAAGCGATCCACCATGCCTTGACGCATAGTGAGGTTACGCTCGTTCTCCATCGTTTCTTTCATTTTGTGCTGATAAGAGAATTTGTCTGCCTGAGCCCGCAGAGCGTGCACTGCAGGACCTTTCCCTGTGTTGAGCATTCTCATCTGAATAAACGTCTTATCGATATTCCGTCCCATCTCACCGCCAAGCGCATCAATTTCGCGCACGACATGTCCTTTAGCCGGCCCCCCAATGGATGGGTTACAAGGCATGAAGGCCACCATATCCAGATTTATTGTAATCATCAGTGTTCTGGAACCTATACGGGCTGCGGCCAGTGCCGATTCCACACCCGCATGTCCAGCACCAACGACAATTACATCATAGCTGCCGCCATCAAAAGCCATTCTTGTTTACCTCCTTATGCCGCAGCACGTTTGAATTCCATGCCCACGGTCTATTGTAAAAAAATTTGAATGCTCTCCCTATTCAGCCAGGGACATTCCGATCTATATCAAGCCATCAAGTCTGTGATTCCTACAGACGTCATTGCTATGCTGACCATTCACAAGAAATGAACAAACATACTACTTTTCAGAGGAAGTATGTTTGTTCATTTTACTTTCCTAGACAGAACTGGGAGAAAATCTGGTCAATCAATGCATCATGTGCCGTATCGCCCACAATCTCACCAAGGTGCTCCCACGCCAGACGCACATCAATCTGAATCATGTCGATTGGAATGAGCTGTTCAGCAGCTTCATATGCGTCAATCAAGGACTGTTTTGCCTTTTTGAGCAAAGCAATATGACGTACATTGCTGACATACGTCAAGTCAGCCGATTCCAGCTTGCCGCTGAAGAACAAGGTGGAGATGGCCTCTTCCAGACGATCAACACCCAGATCATCCTTCACTGACATCGGAACAAGACGCTCTTCCGGGATGTAGCGTAGCAAAATGTCGCGGTCAGCCTGCGGAGCTAAGTCCATTTTATTCATAATGATAATTGATTGTCTACCGCGGATTTGTTCCAGTAATTCAATCTCATCCTCATGCAATGGTTCTGCCGCATTGATTACCATCAACAACAGATCTGCCTCTGCTACTGCGGAGCGTGAGCGTTCTACCCCGATTCTCTCGACAACGTCCATCGTTTCCCGAATGCCGGCTGTATCCAGCAGCTTGAGCGGAATGTTGTTAATCGTTACAAATTCCTCAATGACGTCACGTGTTGTTCCCGGAATGTCCGTTACAATTGCCCGATTATCCTGAGCGAGTGCATTCAGCAAAGAGGATTTCCCTACGTTTGGCCGTCCTACAATCGCCGTCGTAATTCCTTCACGTAGTATCTTGCCCTGTTCTGCCGTTACCAGCAATTTATCAATTTCAGTCATTACCAGACTGGATTTTTCTTTAATAAAATCAGCAGTTAAGGACTCTACATCATGCTCGGGATAGTCAATGTTCACTTCAATGTGAGCCAGCGTTTCCACCAACGTATGTCTCAGATCACGCAGTTTGGAAGAGAGCTTTCCCTCCACTTGTTTAAGTGCTACAGAGAATGCTCGATCCGATTTGGAACGAATAAGATCCATAACGCCTTCCGCCTGTGACAGATCGATCCGTCCATTCAGGAAAGCACGCTTCGTGAACTCACCCGGCTCCGCAAGACGAATATTGAGCTGAAGCAGCAGATCCAGAACCCGCTTCACGGAGACTACTCCACCATGAGCACTAATCTCAACCACATCTTCTGTCGTAAACGAACGAGGTGCCCGCATGACCGTAACCAGTACTTCTTCAATGTTCTCTCCACTACCAGGTTCTATGATATGACCGTAGTGAACTGTATGAGATGCGGCTTGGGTCAAAGGGGTTTTACTGCGGAAAATTTTCTCCGTCTCCGATACTGCATCCGGACCGCTAACCCGGATAACGGCTATGCCCGCTTCCCCAACAGCCGTGGATATCGCTGTGATCGTATCACTGATCATCGTTATCTCTCCCTGCTCTATTTTAAAATGGTTGTCCTTACGGACCACATGTAAATTTCACTTTATGAGTTCTTACCAATATACTTATCTACGAAAAAAGCAATGGCTTCTGCACCGGGCAGGAAGCCATTGCGTCTTCAATTTCGTGTTATTTCGTCATGATGACCACACGCCGATTGGGCTCTTCGCCCTTACTGTACGTCTTAATCTGCGGGTGGTTTTGCAGTTTCGCATGAATGACCTTGCGTTCGAGTGGAGGCATCGGCTCCAGAACCACTTCCTTGCCAGAACGGATCGCTTGTCCAGCAAGACGTTCAGCCAGATCCTCAAGTGTCTTCCGGCGGCGTTGGCGGAAATTCTCCGCGTCCAGTACAATTCGAACGAAACTTTCCGAATAACGGTTAGCTACAATGTTCGTTAGATATTGAAGTGCATCCAGCGTCTGTCCACGTCTGCCAATAATCATGCCAAGATCCTCCCCGGCAATATTGAAGATATGTCCATCCCGCTGCTTTTTGATATCCACTTCAACATCCAGTCCCATACCTGCTGCTACTTCTTTTAAGAAAGCAGCCGCTTCCTCATAGGGATTTTTAGCTGCGACATCCTCAAGCTTAGCTTCAACCTGAGGTACATGTGCGGCCGGTTCGACCCGCTGTGGTACAGCTTCGGGCACAGGCAGAAGTTTCACTTCAACTTTCGCCGCCTTTACCCCGATCAAACCCAGGAATCCTTTTGACGGCTGCTCTAACACTTGTATCTCGACCTTGTCCCGGCTCACGCCAAGCTCAGCCAATCCTTGGTTTACAGCATCTTCAACGGTTTTTCCTGACGCAATGACTTTGGTCATTTCGATTTTTTGGCCCCTTTCGACCCTTTTCCAGAGACGGTTGCCTTGCCACCGTTTTTGCGTTTAGCTCCATTTTTAGAGGAACTATTCTGCTTCACGTTGACTTCAGCCACGACTTTATCATTATTCCGGTAAAGGAAATAGTTTTGCACGATCGTGTAGATGTTACTGTAGAACCAGTACAGCGGCAACGCTGACGGGAACTGGTAAGACATTACGAAAATCAAGATTGGGTATACCCACAGCATGAACTGCATTGGTCCAACCTGTTGTGCAGGATTCATGCGCATCATCATCCATGTTTGAATGAATGTTGTAATGGCAGCCAGCACAGGCAGTATAAACAGGTGATCCGGCGCTCCGAGCTGGAGCCACAAGAAGTCATGTGTTCTCAGACTGGAGTTACCGTAAATTGAGTTATAAAGTGCGATGTAAATCGGCATCTGAATCAGAAGTGGTAGACAACCCGCCATCGGATTAACTTTGTTCTCCTGAAACAACTTCATCGTTTCTTGCTGAACTTTCTCAGGTGTATCTTTATACTTGGCTTGAATCTCCTTCAACTGCGGCTGAATTGCCTGCATGGCTTTGGAGCTGCGGACCTGCTTCATTGTTAGTGGCAAAATCAACGTCCGCACAATCAGCACCATGACTAGGACAGCTAGTCCATATTCACCGTTAAACCAGTTGGCGAATGTATCGAGCGCCAGTGAGAACCAGTAAACAACATTGCTTTGCCAGAATGAGTCACTGTTTTTCAGATCTTCCGTCGTAACCCCGGAGCCTTGCGGAGTACACCCCGCTAGTACGGTGACCATTGCAATGACTGCAATGAGGAGAATCCACTTCCCCTTTGATGTCTTCAATCGCGACACTTCATAACCCCTCTCTTAACCATTCCATTCCACCGTAAATCATACCATAATTAGGAGGACAAATAAACCGAAGCTTACCGTTTGTTAGGCTTAAGAAGAGCCGCTTTGCGCATAACGTGCAGCAGGCTTTTCTCCATTTCCTGATAGGTCATGTCCAGCGCACCTTTTCTCACAATGAAGATCAGGTCCATCTGTGTGACAATCTCTTTTTCATGGTGCCTTATAATTTCCTTAATCATGCGTCTCATCCGGTTTCGTACGACAGCGTTTCCGATTTTCTTGCTGCACGATACACCCACCCGGAATTGCTCCGTATCTTTACGGCGGCAGCCATACACCACAAATTGATGATTGGCAAAAGATTTCCCATACCGGTATACGCGGCTAAAGTCCGCCCGGTTTCGCAAACGCAGTCTTTTATACACGGCGCTTCTCCTTGCTGTTCTCCACCATCCATATTGACGGAGGCCTCATTACTGATTTAGTATAGGCTTTCTTGAATAACGGTAAACTGTTCTAACGACAACTTCATTATATATAAGGTAACTTTTTTAAAAATTTCGTGACGGATTAGATCCTTCTTCAATAAAGAAATAGACACTTTCGCCCTTTTTCGCAGCCAATTCAGACCCGATCTATATCAGCATCCAGTCTGAAATGACTCATTTAAGAAAAAAAAGACCACCTCGGTGGTCTTCTCATGCATTAAGCACTCAGGACTTTACGGCCTTTCAGGCGACGTGCAGCCAAAACTTTACGGCCGTTGCTCGTGCTCATTCTTTTCCGGAAACCATGAACTTTTTTACGTTTGCTTACGTTCGGTTTGAATGTAGGTCTCAATGTATTGCACCTCCTTACAAGGAAATACTTATGTGATGAATCATTTTCATCTTCACAGAAAACACCTTTATACATTTAACCACGTACACCTGGAAAAGTCAACTCTAACCCACTTAGCTTCTCCCTCTTTTTATAGCCCTTTCCAGCCTGCCCCTCAGAGCTCGTAACACTTTAGTAGATTTTGATTTGAATAAAATAATTTTTGAAGCGAAAAAAGTTATCCCCAACAAGCCTCGCGCTGTCACTTCATCCATCACTCCAACGGTTATCCACACCCTAATTTGGACCTCTCTCTCATCTCTCACCATCCACTTCATTAACCAGAAGTTATTCACATGTGGATAACGAATTCTACTACGTTTTATTCGTATTGGAGCTTTCCTTTTATACATTATTTTCTTTCTACTGAAGGCGACAAATTCTCTAATTATTTTCTTAACTTATGTAGTACATTTTATTGAATATTGGACCTTGTTTAAAATTTGATGTATCCGCTTTAATCTGAAGGTTTACAAGCTTTCAAGAAAGGTGTAGGATAAAAATCATCATCTTGTATACAAGTATACTTAAGTATTCATGAAGAGAACATCCGCATTACCTAACACTCTTTTTGATTTACAAAAGTACTGATCTTCGGCTCTTTGAAAACGGTATTAGGAAAATAGGTTTTGGACTTTCGCTTCTTAATCAGGCAGCATGCAAACTGCAAAAAGGTTATGCTATGATCAGTGTACAGGTCCACCTGAGATGGATTACCGAGTACTGGACCTAGAGAACTGATTACTTGAATAGGAGCGTTAGCCATTATGTTGTTTCCTTCTTCCTGGCTGCAGGGAGCTTCCCGTGGGGAAGCCATCGCCTGCGAATTAAGGCTGCGCATCATCAGTGGAACCCTGCGTCCTGGAGAGATTTTGTCTGAAAATCGAATTGCCGCTGATTTTGACAGCAGTCGTTCACCTGTCCGCGAAGCCCTGAGAACATTGTCGAATGAAGGACTGATTCGGCTTGAACGGATGGGTGTCGTTGTCCTTGGATTGAAAATCAAGGATGTTGAAGAGCTGTACGACGTGCGTTTTTTAATTGAAAGCTTTGTCCAGCAGCGACTAGCAGGGTCTGTTCCCGAGCAATTGATTACTTCGCTTCGTAATATACTGGACAAAATGGAGCTGGCAGGTCGGCATCAGGATGCCGTCGAGTTTGCTTTTCAGGATCTGACTTTTCATGAGACCATCATTGAGGCGGCCGAGCATTCCCGTATTTCACATTTATGGAGAAGCATTCGTTATGTTGTCATGACGGTTATGCTGCTAACAACCCGCAGGGTGTTTGATCAGGGCCATCCAAAAGTAAGCGCTGTAATTCAAAAACACCAATTGCTGATTGAAGCACTAGAGTCAGGTGACAAAGCATCCATTCAGGCCGGCGTGCGTACGTACTTTCAAGATTCCGGCAAAACCCTGCATGAGAGCTTCGACTCCTGATCATGTCAGAAAGTTTATATTTTTCGACTTTGGTTTAAATAATGACCACCGTCTGCAATCACATCCAATTGGATGGATTGTCAACCAAGTTGTCGACAAGTATACAAAATGCGATTTAGTTTCAATTTTTGGGCATATTAAAGGGAGACAAACTTCCCTGACGGCAAATTCACTTGTAAGCGTTTATATTCAAAACAAAGGAGCATACATCATGAGCACTCTTTTTGGACTATCCCATAATGCAACATTGTTGGTGTGGACATTGATTGCGATCGTATTTCTGATCGTGTTGATCTCCAAATATAAATGGAATCCCTTCGTTACCCTTTTAATATCCGCTTTAATGCTTGGTTTGCTTGCTGGTATGAAACCCGCTGATGTGATCTCTTCCATTACAGGTGGACTCGGTGGTACGCTTGGAACCATAGCTATTGTCATCGGGCTTGGCACGATGCTGGGTAAAATGATGGCCGAATCAGGCGGTGCCGAGCGCATTGCAACCACACTGGTCGATCGCTTTGGTGTGAAACGTGTGCACTGGGCCATGATGATCGTTGGGTTTATCGTAGGTATCCCTGTCTTCTTCGAAGTTGGCGTGATTCTGCTGATTCCAATCATTTTCACCGTTGCACGTAAAACCAATATGTCTCTTCTGCAGATCGGGATCCCGATTTTGGCAGGTCTGTCGACTGTACATGGTCTGGTTCCACCACATCCCGCTCCTATGATCGCTATTGATGCATTCAACGCGGATTTGGGGAAAACCATTTTGTACTCCCTCATTGTTGGTATTCCGACCGCGATTATCGCAGGTCCCTTGTTTGGTAAGTTTATCGGCAAAAGAATACACACGGAACCGCCAGCGGAGCTGGCAGAGCAGTTCGCAACGAAGAAAAACACCAATCTTCCAGGGTTCGGCATTACCCTGTTTACGATTTTGCTGCCAGTCATCCTGATGCTAATTGGCTCCATCGCCAATATCGTAGATCCCAATGCCACAAGCAGCTTTACAGTCTTTTGTGAGTTTATTGGGCATGAGATTATTGCCCTGTTGATATCTGTTGTGTTTGCCCTCTTTTCACTCGGCTTCGCACGCGGTTTTACCAAACACGACATTTCCCGTTTCACCAGTGAATGTCTGGCGCCTACGGCAACCATCATCCTCATTATTGGTGGGGGCGGTGCGTTTAAACAGGTCTTGATTAATAGCGGTGTCGGCAATGCGATTGCAGAAGTTGCCACTCACGCCAATATCAACGTCATCCTGTTTGCTTGGCTGGTTGCGGCATTGATTCGTGTAGCCACAGGCTCTGCAACGGTTGCTATGACAACAGCAGCGGGGATCGTTGCTCCGGTTCTTGCGCTGACTCCAGGAGCCAACATTGAACTGGTTGTACTTGCTACTGGTGCGGGATCACTTGTTTTGTCCCACGTGAATGACGCAGGCTTCTGGATGATTAAAGAGTTCTTTAATATGAGTGTCTCTCAGACACTGAAAACGTGGACCGTTATGGAAACACTACTATCCGTTGTCGGATTGATCTTTATTTTGCTGCTGAGTACCGTAATCTAAGACAAGATCGCATCTATTAGAAGATAAATTTTACTGTATCAAGGGAAAGAAGGATTACACCAAATGAAAAAATATATGATTGGCATGGATATCGGGACCACCAGCACCAAATCCGTATTATTTACGGAGCAAGGTGAGGTTGTGAGCACTTCCACTCAGGAATATCCTCTATATACACCTGCTCCTGATGTAGCTGAGCAGGATCCCGAGGAAATTGTACAAGCAGCTATTCGCTCCGTACGTGGAGTCATGGACCAGAGCAGTGTAAGTGCAGGACAAATTATGTTTTTGTCCTGCAGCTCTGCCATGCACAGTCTGATTGCCATGGACCCGGATCATAAGCCGCTCACTCGCTGCATCACGTGGGCGGATAACCGCAGTGCAGCCTGGTCAGCCCAATTACAGGAGAGTGGGCAAGGTCATCGGATCTATTTGCGCACAGGCACACCGATCCATCCCATGTCTCCTCTAACCAAACTCATGTGGCTGCGTCATGATGAACCAGACCTTTTTCAGCGCACAGCCAAGTTCATTTCGATTAAAGAGTATCTGTTCTTCCGTTTGTTCGGACAATATATCGTAGATCATTCCATCGCCTCCTGCACCGGTCTTCTCAACCTGGAACAACTGGATTGGGATACGGAAGCGCTCGAGGTTGCAGGAATCACACCTGACCATCTCTCGAAGCTCGTTCCTACGACATATACAATAGAGGGAATGGACAACGAATGTGCAGAGAAAATGGGTCTCTCCCCCTCTACTCCTTTTGTGATCGGGGCAAGTGACGGAGTGCTATCCAATCTCGGCGTAAATGCCATCGAGCCTGGAGTTGTGGCAGCAACCATTGGGACCAGTGGTGCCATTCGTACGGTCGTTGATCGCCCTGTTACCGATCCCAAAGGACGGACCTTCTGTTATGCCCTCACGGAGGACCTCTGGGTCGTGGGTGGGCCTGTGAATAACGGTGGCATGCTATTTCGATGGGTACGTGACGAATTTGCAGCATCAGAAGTGGAAACAGCAAAAAGGCTGGGCATCAATTCATATGACGTCCTCACCAAAATTGCTGAGCGCGTCAGCCCAGGCTCTGAAGGACTACTGTTCCATCCTTATTTATCAGGAGAGCGTGCCCCATTATGGAATCCGGATGCCCGTGGTTCTTTCTTTGGGTTAACCCTCCATCATCAGAAAGAGCATATGATTCGTGCTGTCCTGGAAGGGGTCATTTTCAACCTGTATACGGTCTTGCTGGCCATGGAAGAACAGATCGGGCAACCGACCTCCATTCAGGCTACCGGCGGATTCGCACGTTCCCCTCTCTGGCGTCAGATGATGTCCGATATTTTCAATCAGGAGGTCGTTGTCCCCGAGAGCTTCGAAAGCTCTTGTCTGGGTGCCGTCGTCCTCGGTCTGTATGCTACAGGGCGAATCAAGTCACTTCATGCCGTCTCATCTATGGTGGGGACAACGCACAGACATACCCCTGTTAGAGAAAACGCGGCAATTTACCGGGAACTGCTCCCGATTTTCATTCGCATCTCGCGCAAACTTGAAGAGGAATATGCGGATATTGCAGAATTCCAACGCAAATTGTCCTTAAGAACCAAGTAACGGTTCCTTCATTTAATCACCAAAAAAAGAGGTTGTTCACTTAGACCACACGCTGGCCTGAAGGAACAACCTCTTTTTTGTCCATATATTTGATTCATTTTTTTGATTCAATCTATTCTTCCCATCCGGCATTTACGACAAAATTCATGACTTCCTTCCCCTATCCAGCCAGCGCTACAACCGGCCCCTTTTTAGTATTAATCAGCCTGTCCGCCTCTATTATAATTGCTGCGAACCTCTACTTGTTGCATACAACCCCAAATGAGGTTAAAGAGGTTAATTCAACAGATCCCCAAAACGCTCATTCTGAATTCGCGGTTATCCACAGATGTGTTATTCACAACTCAGGAGTCGTTTTACACACAATTTAGCGATTTTCGACGAACAACCTGTGTATAAAACATTTTGGCTTTTTGGGTCATCCTGTCGAAAATTAAACAATTTATAAACAATATATTGTGTTGTGATTAAAAATTATACACAAGTTATTGAATTTGTGGATAAAATCTCGCGATACGTTGAAATGCGGGGCTTCTTTTGCTATGATTGTATTACTTTTGGATGTGAATATGTGATCTGACCCATAATATTATCAACAGCCTGTGGATAAAGTTGTGAACAATTTTCCGTTGTTCATTCTTTTTTTGTTTTCGACCTGCGGGGGTTTGGGGATAAATTCCGGCAATATATCTCGTATTTCGACACTGCATCATGGCTTAAGCCACACTTGGAACATGTAAAAGGAGTGACAGTCTGTGGACAGCCATACTTCTGATTTATGGCAGCAAATTTTATCAATCATACAAAACAAGCTCAGCAAACCCAGCTTCGATACCTGGTTCAAAGCAACCAAAGCAACGAAGCTGAATGACAGTTCTATTGTCATTTCCGCGCCGACTACGTTTGCCGTCGAATGGCTGGAGAGCCGTTACACCAAATTGGTAGGCTCGACAGTATATGAACTGCTAGGCAAGCAAGTCGATGTGAAATTTGTCATCGAAGAGAACAAGCCTGCTGAACCGGATCCGCAGCTGCCGGCGCCAACGCCTACGGTAGTTCAGGAAGAAGCGGTTCTCAGCATGCTGAATCCCAAATATACATTCGATACATTTGTCATTGGACCAGGCAACCGCTTTGCCCATGCCGCATCGCTGGCGGTCGCTGAAGCGCCCGCCAAAGCATACAATCCTTTGTTTTTATACGGGGGAGTTGGACTCGGCAAAACCCACTTGATGCATGCCATTGGCCATTACGTTTTGGAGCATGATCCGGGGAGCAAGGTTGTTTATTTGTCATCTGAGAAATTCACGAACGAATTCATTAACTCCATCCGTGACAACCGCGGGGAGAGCTTCCGAAACAAGTACCGGAATGTCGATATTCTGCTTATAGATGATATTCAGTTTTTGGCGGGAAAAGAATCAACACAAGAGGAATTTTTCCATACGTTTAATGCGCTGCATGAGGAACGGAAACAGATCATTATCTCCAGCGACAGACCACCGAAGGAAATTCCGACTCTGGAAGAGCGGCTTCGTTCCCGCTTTGAATGGGGACTCATTACGGATATCCAGCCTCCGGATCTCGAGACACGGATCGCCATTTTGCGGAAAAAGGCGCGTGCGGAAAACCTCGATATTCCTAACGAAGCAATGATGTACATCGCCAACCAGATCGATACCAATATTCGTGAACTGGAAGGCGCACTAATTCGGGTGGTTGCCTACTCTTCACTGACGAATCAAGACGTTACGACTCATCTGGCTGCAGAAGCATTGAAGGATATCATTCCTTCCAGCCGTCCTAAAATGATCACTATTCAAGACATCCAACAAAAGGTCGGCGAGTATTACAGCCTTAAGCTTGAAGATTTCAAAGCACGGAAGCGGACCAAAGCCGTTGCTTTCCCTAGACAGATTGCCATGTATCTATCGCGTGAACTAACCGATTTCTCCCTGCCCAAAATTGGGGAAGCCTTCGGAGGACGAGATCATACGACGGTGATTCATGCGCACGAAAAAATCTCCCAATCGATCAAATCCGATCAGGAGCTCTACAAAGTTATCAACAACTTAACCGAAAAAATTAAGAATCCAACCTGAACAAGTCCCAAGCCTATGCACAACGTGTACACATGTGGATAGGCTTAATTTTATGGGTTTGTACCCACTTATCCACATATTCAGTGCCCCTATTACTATTATTACTAAAAAGATCTAAAAGATATCATCTCCAAATACGCCGTTTAAAGCTCGGCCTTCGGCCTTTTGTTTAACACCTTTCAATACCCAAACAGCCAAAAAATCCGCTAGGAGTGAAACCATGAAAATCAGCATAATGAAAAGCTACTTGAACGAATCCATCCAGCATGTATCCAAAGCCATCTCCAGCCGTACCACAATCCCTATCTTGAGCGGGATCAAATTCGACGTTAATCATCAAGGTGTGACGTTGACAGCAAGTGACACGGATATATCGATTCAATCCTTTATCCCGCTTGAAGAGGGAGATAAAAGCGTAGTTCAGGTTGAACAACCAGGTAGTGTTGTACTGCCAGCCAAGTTTTTTGTCGAGATCATCAAGAAACTGCCTTCCCAGGAAATCCACATGGAGGTCAAAGACAATTTCAACACCTTCATCTCGGCAGGTGCTACCGAAATTCAGCTCGTAGGTTTGGATCCGGAGGAATTCCCGGTATTGCCAAGCATTGAAGAGAACCAAACGGTATCCATTCCAGGTGATCTGCTCAAAAACATGGTGAAACAAACGGTATTCTCCATTTCCACCCATGAGACAACTCCAATCCTGACAGGTGTACTCTGGAGCCTTGCTGACAATGAGTTGAAATTTGTGGCAACAGACCGCCACCGTCTTGCTACTCGTTCAGCAATGCTGGATAATGCAGAGGGAGTGCGTTTCAACAATGTCGTCATTTCGGGTAAAACGCTGAACGAACTCAGCAAAATCGTGCCTGATCAAAATACGCTTGTGGATATCGTAGTCGCTGACAACCAGGTCCTGTTCAAAATTGACCGTGTCCTGTTCTATTCACGCATTTTGGACGGAACATATCCGGATACTTCTAGAATTATTCCGACTTCGTACAAAACAGAACTTGTTTTGGATACAAAAAAATTAAGTGAGTCGATTGACCGGGCTTATTTGCTGTCGCGTGAAGAGAAAACCAACATTGTGCGCATGCAGACGATGGAATCCGGAACGATCGAAATTTCATCAAGCTCTTCTGAGCTGGGAAAAGTAAGAGAAGAAATTGAACCGGCCGAATTTACCGGTGATCCGCTGAAAATCTCGTTCAACTCCAAATATATGCTGGATGTGCTGAAAGTGGTGGAGAGTGAGCAGCTAATGATCGCTTTTACCGGCGTCATGAGCCCGATCATTTTGAAACCGCTGGATGACAGTCACAGCCTTTACGTCATCTTGCCGTACCGGACGACCAACTAACGAAAGGAAGATTCCAGTGAACCGAGTAACGATTCGTACGGAATATATTAAGCTTGACCAATTTTTGAAACTGGCAGATTGCATTCCGACCGGAGGCATGGCCAAAGCCCTGCTTCAGGAAGGACTTGTACGTGTGAATAAAGAGCCAGAGGAACGCCGGGGACGCAAGTTATACCCTGGGGATATCGTTGAGGTGGACGGAGAAGGCGCGTTCGAAGTTGCCGCAGAATAAACAGTTTGATCCCTGCTGCCTCCTGACGGACGGGATAAAAGGGAGGTTAACCGCTTGTTTGTCAACAGCATTGATCTGCAGCAGTTCCGCAATTATGAACATCTGAAGCTGGAATCTTTCGGTCCAGTGAATCTGTTAATCGGGCAAAATGCCCAAGGGAAGACCAATCTTGCAGAGGCCATCTTTGTGCTTGCGCTCACCAAGAGCCACCGTACATCCCGCGACAAGGAGCTGATTCGTTTCGGTGAGGAACGTGCCAGACTTGCAGCAGAAGTCGACAAAAAGTATGGAACCGTCAATTTGGAGCTGTCTTTGTCGCAACAAGGGAAGAAGGCCAAGATCAACGGGCTTGAGCAGCGAAAGTTAAGTGATTTTGTCGGTGCACTCAATGTAGTCATGTTTGCACCGGAGGATCTGGAGATTGTCAAAGGCACACCGGGGGTACGCCGCCGGTTTCTTGACATGGAGATCGGCCAGGTGGCACCAGGCTACCTGTACCATCTTCAGCAGTATCAGAAAGTGCTCGTCCAGCGAAACAATCTGCTGAAACAGTTATGGGGCAAGGATGCTTCTGCCCAGACGATGCTGGAGATCTGGAATGAACAGCTGGCTGAACATGGTGTTAAAATCGTCAAAAAAAGGAAACAATTCATAAAGAAACTGCAAAAGTGGGCTGAAACCATTCATCAGGGGATCACCGGAGGCGGGGAAGTGCTGCGTCTGGCCTATCTTCCATCCTTCAGCGAAGCCGCTGAGGAAGATGAAGCTGTTTTAATGGACCAATTTATGATAAAATTATCACAAATGAAAGAGCAGGAGATTCGCCGGGGCACAACCCTTAGTGGGCCGCACCGGGATGACCTGTCCTTTTTCATTAACGACCGGGAAGTACAAACGTATGGTTCGCAGGGGCAGCAGCGCACAACGGCGTTGTCCCTTAAACTTGCGGAGATTGAACTGATCCACGAAGAAATCGGAGAATATCCGGTCCTGCTGCTTGACGATGTGTTGTCCGAGCTGGATCCTTTTCGTCAGACGCAGCTGATCGAAACGTTCCAGAGCAAGGTGCAAACCTTTATTACAGCTACGGGAATCGAGAGCCTGAACGTTGACAAGCTCAAAGATGCCAGTATTTATCATGTTCATGCCGGACAGGTTGAACGCTAAGGAGTGAGGGGACATGTACATTCATCTGGGCGGCGAGAAAATTATCCGTTCTTCCGAATTGGTCGCTATTTTTGATATATCGATTGAAAAATCCTCTAAAATCTCCAAGCAGTATGTCACGCATGCCGAGCAGGAAAAAACAGTGGAACGCATCGGTGAAGAGGAAGCCAAGTCTATTGTCGTGACCAAGAATATCGTGTACTATTCACCTATTTCCTCAGCCACGCTTAAGAAGCGGGCTCACATTTTTCCTGATCTTTAGAGCTCTACAGGTAGGGTATAGTATGCCTTCTGCTGCTTGTCTTTAGTTTGGACTACTTGCTGAAACGAAGCAAAGATGATCATTCAGCATGCATTCTTAGTTAACGCATATTTACGATATTGAATCTATAGAAGTAGGTGAAAGGCATGTCTATGAATCAACCGTCATATGATGCGAATGAAATTCAAGTCCTTGAAGGACTGGAAGCCGTACGGAAGCGTCCGGGGATGTATATCGGTTCCACCAGTGCCAAAGGTCTGCATCATCTGGTCTGGGAAGTAGTGGACAACAGTATCGATGAGGCGCTTGCGGGTTACTGTGACCATATTGAGATCAGTATTCACGAAGATAACAGCGTCACTGTCGTCGATAACGGACGGGGTATCCCTGTCGGCGAGCATGCCAAAATGAAACGTCCTGCACTAGAGGTTGTTATGACCGTGCTCCATGCAGGCGGTAAATTTGGCGGCGGCGGATACAAGGTATCCGGTGGTTTGCACGGGGTCGGTGTCTCTGTTGTGAATGCCCTCTCCGAAAAAGTAGTCGTTACCGTTAAACGTGACGGACATGTGTATCAACAGGAATACCGCCGTGGTGCGCCGCAGTATGACCTGAAAACACTGGGAACAACGGATGAAACGGGAACAACGGTTACGTTCCACCCGGACCCGGAGATTTTTACGGAGACCACAGTATATGATTACGAAACGTTGCTTACTCGTGTGCGTGAGCTCGCATTCCTCAACAAGGGTATTGGTCTTACGCTGACAGATGAGCGCACAGGTGCAACGAACTCGTTTATGTACGAAGGGGGTATCATCGAATACGTCTCCTTCCTGAACCAAAAGCGTGAAGTATTGCATGAAACTCCGATCTACGTTGAAGGCTCCAGAGATAATATCCAGGTGGAAGTTGCCCTGCAATACAATGACAACTACACCGAGAATATTTATTCATTTGCCAACAACATCAATACGCATGAGGGTGGAACGCATGAATCGGGCTTCAAGAGTGCATTGACACGGATCATTAATGACTATGCCCGCAAAGCGGGTGTAATCAAGGACAGCACAGGTAACTTGTCCGGGGATGACGTACGTGAAGGTCTTACGGCTATTATCTCCGTCAAGATTCCTGAGCCGCAGTTTGAAGGACAGACCAAGACGAAGCTGGGTAACAGCGAAGTGCGCGGAATTGTCGAGTCCCTGTTTGCCGAGAAGCTTCAGGAGTTCCTGGAAGAGAATCCTTCGGTATCCCGCCGCATTCTGGAAAAGGGATTGCAGGCTGCTCGTGCACGTGAAGCGGCACGTAAGGCCCGGGAATTGACAAGACGTAAGGGTGCACTTGAAGTGAGCTCCCTGCCAGGTAAACTGGCTGACTGCTCCTCCAAGGACGCTTCGATCAGTGAACTGTACATCGTCGAAGGTGACTCTGCAGGAGGTTCTGCGAAGCAGGGTCGTGACCGTCATTTCCAGGCGATCCTGCCGCTGCGCGGTAAAATTCTGAACGTAGAAAAAGCCCGTCTGGACCGAATTCTCGGTAACGCAGAGATCAGAGCGATCATCACTGCAATGGGTACGGGGATTGGCGATGACTTCGATATTTCGAAAGCCCGTTATCACAAAATCATTTTGATGACCGATGCGGATGTCGATGGTGCTCATATCCGGACCCTGCTGCTGACATTCCTGTATCGTTACATGCGCAAAATTATTGAGGCAGGCTATGTGTACATTGCACAACCGCCATTGTTCAAAATTGAGCGCAACAAAGTGATTCGTTATGCCGGCTCCGAGAAGGAACGTGATGAAATTATTGCGAGTCTCGGTGAAAATGCCAAGTTTAACGTCCAACGTTACAAAGGTCTTGGCGAGATGAATGCCGGACAACTGTGGGAAACCACGATGGACCCTGAAAGCCGGACGATGCTGCAAGTATCGATCAGTGATGCAATGCTTGCGGACGCGATGTTTGACACTCTGATGGGAGATAATGTTGAACCTCGTCGTGACTTTATTCAGGAAAATGCAAAATATGTGAAAAACCTCGATATCTGATGATACGGGAAGAGGCGCCTGCTGGGCGCCTTTTTACTTTCGCGGGCCATGGAAACTGTGATTCCAAAAATTAGCGTGCCCGACTTTTCACTTTAGAAGAGGAAGCTTGTGGTTTGGCAGCATGACGTGATGTTTTCTTTTTTTTGGAGGGCAGCCTGCCGTAGGCAATTGCATAACGTTTAATCCTGCGATAGGCCTCTTTGTCAGGCAGTAAGCCAAAGGCATAGATACCAGGCAGTGTGTTGACCTCCAGGATCCAGGGGCGGCCTGTTTCATCGAGGGCAATATCAATACCGATCTCTTTGAGTCTTGGAAATGACTTTTGCAGCTGAACAGCAGTATGAATACCGAGTCGGTAAAGCTCGCTGCGCAGCTTCTGTAATCCGGTTGCTTGGAGATGGGGGAGAACCAGCTCTTCGAATGTGGCCAGCCGTCCGCCACCGTGAATATTGGTTATGATTTTGCCCGGTGCAGCAATTCTGCCGAGAATGCCCGTCGTCTCCCAGTTGTTCTTCAGATTCTTTTGCGTGAGCACGCGTAAGTCAAATGGCAGATCTTCGTGTTTGAGGAGAGGGATGCCCTGCTGAATAAGGTAAAGGTGTCCCTGAATTCGCTCTTCCAGAGCTTGATGGAGCTCATCAAGAGTCGGATAAAACTCCTGTTTCGTGCCATATTGGAGCTCATAGGTTGTAACCTGGTGTGAGGAAGTCTCCAGATCCTGTGAGCTGGACTCGGCAAGGGGCGATTCGGCAGTAATGTCCTCCTCTTCATTGGAGTGATCAGAGGTTGGAGGTTCACTGAAGGTGTGGACTGTTTTTACTCGCATTACCCCATTACCGTAGGTTCCGTGGTCAGGCTTAATATAATTGAGCTCAAACAGTTCGGTCATCCGTTCAAGAGTTTGGCGATCGTACTGCCTTGTGACAGGGATATATTCATTCACAGTACGGCTGCGCTGCAGCACCACTGTTTTGGTCCATTTGCTGGAGACACGCTGGATACTCAAGAAGCCACCAGTCCTTTCTTGTTTTTATCAGAGTTCCCTAAGAGCAGCAGTACGGAGAAATCAAAGGACAAGAGATGATATCAGTGGTATAATAGAGAAATATGACGTTTTGTGCGTTTGGCTGCACAATTGTTAGTTTGGACGTAGAACGGGAACGGCACCAGCCTTAATACACGCAGTACATATGCCGCTTTTCTAGCATTGTATGTGTAAACGGAGAGGAAGGCAGGGCTAATCCCCAGACTGCTCAAAGTTCCCGGAAGAAAGGCTATTACCCAGCAGACGTTTAATTGTGTAACTTTTGTGAAAGTAATATAATAAAGAGTAGCGTTGTTGCGCGGTTTTAGCCTTGTTAGGCTTTTCACATATACTATTTTAATGACTGAATGGAACGTTTGTTGAAGGACAAGAAGGAGGTCCAGCATGGCGGAAGAAATGAACTCGCAGATTAAAGATCGGGATATTGGCGTCGAGATGCGTGAATCGTTTATGGATTATGCGATGAGCATCATTGTTAGCCGTGCCCTGCCTGACGTACGTGACGGATTGAAGCCGGTTCACCGGCGTATTTTGTACGCAATGTCAGAGCTAGGCATGACACCCGATAAACCACATAAAAAATCAGCCAGAATCGTCGGCGAAGTTATCGGTAAGTATCACCCGCACGGTGACTCTGCCGTATACGAAACGATGGTACGGATGGCACAGGATTTCTCCCTGCGTTACATGCATGTTGATGGACATGGTAACTTTGGATCCGTCGATGGCGACATGGCGGCAGCCATGCGTTATACGGAGGCACGTTTGTCCAAGATTGCTATGGAGATGCTTAGAGACATCAACAAGGATACGATCGATTTCCAACCGAACTATGACGGTGAAGAGAGCGAACCCGTTGTTTTACCTGCTCGTTTTCCTAACTTGCTTGTCAATGGTGTCGGCGGGATTGCGGTAGGTATGGCAACGAACATCCCTCCTCATAATCTGGGAGAGGTGATTGACGGCGTTCAGGCCATGATCAAAAATCCGGATATTACATCCATGGAATTGATGGATTACATTCATGGTCCAGACTTCCCAACAGCAGGTTATATTCTGGGACGCTCCGGTATTCGTCAGGCTTACCAGACAGGCCGCGGCTCTGTTACAATGCGGGCCAAAACGAACATCGAGGAAAATAACAACAAGGCACGTATCGTTGTTACCGAGATTCCTTACCAGGTCAATAAGGCAAGACTGGTGGAGAAGATTGCTGAGTTGGTTCGCGACAAAAAAATTGATGGTATTACGGATCTTCGGGATGAATCCGACCGTACCGGCATGCGCATTGTCATTGAGCTTCGCAGAGATGTGAACCCGGGTGTTGTACTGAATAATCTGTACAAGCACACGGCAATGCAGTCCACTTTCGGCATCAATATGCTTGCAATTGTGAATAAGGAGCCCAAAATCCTGAATCTGCGCGAAGTGTTGTACCACTACCTGCAGCATCAGATTGAGGTTATTCGCAGACGTACACAATTCGAATTGAGAAAAGCGGAAGCCCGTGCACATATTTTGGAAGGTTTGCGCATTGCACTGGATCATATCGATGAGATTATTGCATTGATTCGTTCCTCCAGCAATACAGATGCAGCCAGAGAAGGGTTGATTGAGCGGTTCTCGCTTAGTCATGATCAGGCTCAAGCGATTCTGGATATGCGTTTGCAGCGCCTTACAGGACTGGAACGGGAACGCATTGAAAATGAATATAACGAGCTTATGGTCAAAATTGCGGAGTATCGCGAGATTCTGGCCAATGAGCATCTGGTACTCGAAATTATCAGTGAAGAGCTGCAAGAAATTCGTGAGCGCTTTGGTGATGATCGCCGTACAGAGATCACTATTGGGGAAGAAAGCATCCTGGATGAGGATCTGATTCCGCGTGAAGAGGTTATTATCACCATTACACACACGGGCTATGTGAAGCGTCTGCCGGTATCAACATACCGCAGTCAGAAGCGTGGCGGACGTGGCGTCGTGGGCATGGATACCAAGGATACCGACTTTGTCGAGCATCTATTTGTAACCAACTCTCACAACTACCTCATGTTCTTTACGGACAAGGGTAAGGTATACCGTCTAAAAGCTTATGAGATCCCAGAGCTTGGACGTACAGCTCGTGGAACACCGATTATCAACCTGATTCAGATTGAACAGGGAGAATCGGTTAACGCCGTGATTCCGGTGCAGGAATTCGAGAGCGACAAGTATCTGTTCTTCGCCACCCGTCAGGGTGTAGTGAAGAAGACACCGCTTGAGGATTATACCAATATCCGCAAAGGTGGTCTGATCGGTATCTCCTTGCGTGATGACGATGCTCTCATAGAGGTTAAACTCACAGATGGTCAGCAAGAGATCATCATGGGTACTTCAAACGGAATGTCTATTCGTTTCTCCGAAGGTAATGTTCGTTCCATGGGACGAAGTGCAACCGGGGTAAAAGGGATCACGCTGGATGAGGGCGATGTTGTCATTGGTATGGACGTTGTCGATCAGGAACTTGATGTTCTGATTGTTACAGCGAAAGGTTACGGTAAACGTACCCCTGTCAGCGATTATCGTATGCAGACTCGTGGCGGTAAAGGGATTAAAACCATTAACGTTACAGAGAAGAATGGTGCGGTAGTCAGTCTCAAAATGGTTAAAACGGAAGAGGATCTGATGATTATCACGTCGAGTGGTACATTGATCCGTATGAGCATGGAGGGCATCTCCACGATGGGTCGTTATACGCAAGGTGTGAAGCTGATCCATATTCGTGATGAAGATGCTGTAGCCACAGTCAGCCGGATTGACAAAAATGAAGAAGAACCAGATGAAGAGCTGCTGGAAGGACTGGAAGCAGGAGATACAGAAGGTACTGCAGTCAGCCCAAGTGAAGACGCAGGTATAGAGGCGGAAGCTGAAGGCGACGACTCTGATTCTGAGGTTTAAAATACCTTTACAGCATGACCCAGTCATGAAGTAGTGGAAGTTAGATATGAAGAAAAGAGGGGTTCCCAAACGGGAGCTCCTTTTTTTATAGTCTCTCCTTGTTATAAAAATATAGGAATATAGGATGTACAGCCTGATTTATGAGTAATATAATGGGAAATATCGTGAAAACCGGGACTATAGTCTTGTTTACCATTGAAAAGAACGAAGAGTGAGGAGAATTAACATGGGATTAATAACCCTGTCTGAAGTCAAACCTGGCCTAAAACTGGGGAATGATGTACATACGGTGCGTGGTAACGTTCTTTTTCAGAAAGGCAAGGTTATTCTGCCTAAGGATGTAGAAGTGCTAAGAGCCTTTATGATTCACCAGATTGATATCGAACAGGAAAGAGTAGGAACGAATGGTGCCGGTACTAAGGCGGCCGCTTCAACAAGCGGTGAGAAAAATGGGGAGCAGACTGGTAAAGGCAGCATTGCCGTATCATCCCCTGCCGTATCCTCCCTACACGAAGAGTATGAGAAGATGGTGGGATTGACCAGGAACGCCTTTCAATCCTCCCTGGCAGCTGAATTACCTGTTTATGAGCTGCGCACTCAGCTCGAAGCCTTGTTTGTACATCTCAAACAATATAATGTACTGACTTTTAGTCCAAGAGTGATGCAGGAGCATGATTACGTTTATCATCATGCTGTACTGAGTGCAATGACCTCGTATCAGTTGGCTCAGTGGATAGAATTACCCTCCAAGGACTGGATGCAGGTTGCTTTTGCAGGATTGTTCCATGATATCGGTAACAGCAAAGTAGATCCACAAATTCTCCATAAACCTACGGCACTAACTGCTTCTGAACAGGAAGAGATCCGACAACATACGAAGTATGGCTACCAGGTTCTGAAACAAGCTAAGGCCATCAATGAGGGAGCAAGGCTGGCAGCTCTTCAGCATCATGAGAAAGTGGATGGTTCAGGTTACCCATTACAGCTGAGCGGCACGCAGATCCATATCTATGCCAAAATCGTCGCCATCGCTGATATTTTCCATGCCATGACTCTAGAGAAGATTTATCGTAAAGCACAGTCTCCATATCTCGTTTTGGAACAAATCAAAAGTGAGGCCTTTGGCAAATTGGATCCTGCCATCGTTAATGTCTTTATACAGCGTTCCACACAAATCCATAACGGCATCCGGGTTAAACTTAGCAATAACCAAATTGGTGAGATCATTTTCTCCGATCGGGATCATCCAACTCGTCCAATGGTCTCCGTAGAGGGGACAATCATTAACCTTATGCAACAGCGGCAGCTATATATCCAAGAAGTTATAGGATAAGTCTTATTCTTTATATAGGAGAGCCATTCTACTAGGAGTGGTTCTTTTCTTTTTAACTTTTTCAAAAAAGTACTTGCATAAAGAATCTGTACATGGTATATTCTAATTCCGGCCAAGAAAACACAAGATACACGGTGCGGTAAGCCAACTGAAAAGCTTCGAAAGAAACTTGAAAAAAAGTGTTTGCTAAATTGGTTCGGATGTGATAAGATATAAAAGTTGCTGAAGAGAACAACACTCGGACGCAAACGACGTTTGATCTTTGAAAACTGAACAACGAGTGAGTAAATGATCTTGCTTGCAAGATCAACAAATGAGATTTTTAATCTCGTCAGATTCAAAATGAGCTAATCGCTCTTTTCAATACTTTATTGGAGAGTTTGATCCTGGCTCAGGACGAACGCTGGCGGCATGCCTAATACATGCAAGTCGAGCGGAGTTGATAGGAAGCTTGCTTCCTTGATGCTTAGCGGCGGACGGGTGAGTAACACGTAGGCAACCTGCCCTCAAGCTTGGGACAACTACCGGAAACGGTAGCTAATACCGAATACTTGCTTCCTTCGCCTGAAGGGAGCTGGAAAGACGGAGCAATCTGTCACTTGAGGATGGGCCTGCGGCGCATTAGCTAGTTGGTGAGGTAACGGCTCACCAAGGCGACGATGCGTAGCCGACCTGAGAGGGTGATCGGCCA
>NZ_WYEV01000014.1:0-120988 GCF_015143645.1 Paenibacillus sp. P13VS
TGGCCGATCACCCTCTCAGGTCGGCTACGCATCGTCGCCTTGGTGAGCCGTTACCTCACCAACTAGCTAATGCGCCGCAGGCCCATCCTCAAGTGACAGATTGCTCCGTCTTTCCAGCTTCCTTCAGGCGAAGGAAGCAAGTATTCGGTATTAGCTACCGTTTCCGGTAGTTGTCCCAAGCTTGAGGGCAGGTTGCCTACGTGTTACTCACCCGTCCGCCGCTAAGTATCAAGGAAGCAAGCTTCCTATCAACTCCGCTCGACTTGCATGTATTAGGCATGCCGCCAGCGTTCGTCCTGAGCCAGGATCAAACTCTCCAATAAAGTATTGAAAAGAGCGATTAGCTCATTTTGAATCTGACGAGATTAAAAATCTCATTTTTTGATCTTGCAAGCAAGATCATTTACTCACTCGTTGTTCAGTTTTCAAAGATCAAACGTTGTTTGCATCCGAGTTTTGTTCTCTTCAGCAACTCTTATATATTATCATGTTCCAACCAATTTAGCAAGCACTTTTTTTTAAGTTTCTTTCGAAGCTTTCAGTTGGCTTACCGCACCGTGTTTCTCGTGTTTTCTTGGCCGGAAAATTAATATATCATATATCAAAACATCTTGTAAAGTGTTTTTATAAAAATAATTTGTATATTAGATATCCAGTTGTTATTCAAAGTTCCACATCTTCTAATAACTTGGGACACGAGCATATATCAGCCCTCCATATATCTTGTCTTCATTCTATATAAAGATAATAACCCTCCCACTTCTACTCCGAAGTGAGAGGGTTGTATCTGTAATGATATAATGTTACTTACGTTCTACAGTATAACCCTTATCTTCAAGCAGCTTCACGATGCCGTGCTCACCCAGGTAGTGGGCAGCACCTACAACGATAAAGTACTCCTCTTTCTTATCACTCTTCAGATATCCATCAATCTTGTCAGCCATGCCAATGTTACGGTCGATCAGCATTGCCTTGTTGTACTCCTCGTTATCAGAGAAGCTATTGGTCAGTTCAAGCAACTGCTCATCATTACCCGTTTTCCACATCTCTGCCATTTGGTTTACACTATCATCAAGAACATCGAAGTTGTCTAATGTAGCTTTCAATGTTTCCTCTTGCAGTTCTTTGGAGAAGTCGTTAAACATGCCCAGTTGGGACTCGTACGATTCTAGCTCGATAATAGGCAGTTTGCTCTCAATGGCCTTTTGAATGAAATACAAATCCACGCCTGCCGATGCTTCATATCCAGCCGTCGTAGACTTCAGACTAGCAAGCGTACTCTCCGCAACCCAAGGCTTGAATGCGTCCAGTGCATTAGGCTCCAGTCCGTTTTTCTTCAGGATATCCCCCAGCTTGGTATAAGTCTCGCTTGACACATGATCCTTCAGTGTAGTTCCATCCTGGTAAGATCCCAGATCGAGAATCAACTTCTGTTGTGCCTCATCAGCCGCTTTACTGATGTCGATCTCAACACCTAGGTAATCCGCTTCAGCAAAAGCTTCTTCAAATTCCTCGCGCAATGGGTAGAAGCTATCATCAGCAATATGCATGGAGCCTACCAGATATACCGTATTCCCGTTGCTCTCCACTTCCCACATGAAGCCGCGGCCACCCGTTTGTACAGCTGTTTCCGCTCCCTTGGAGACAAGCAAAACGGTACGCGTCTTCGCATCCCAGTTCACTTCATAGCCTGCAGCGTCCCCAACAATACGAATTGGTGCATAGGTTACGCCATTAATGCGTGTAAGCTTGCTTTTGAGTGTAATCGTTTTGCCGTCCACCACAGCCGTAATTGTATCATCTGTCGCAGTCGTCAGCTTCACGTCCATTGCTTCAAGCGTGGAGCGAAGCGGAACCAATGTTGTTCCCTTGTTATTCATTGGTGCCCCTAGAGTGTACTCTACTGTCTGGTCATTGACTTTAACGGAAGTCTCTTGAGGTGCAGCCATGGCCGGTACCGCTGAAGCGAGCAAACCAACCGAGATGGTGAGAGATAAGAGCATGCGTTTCCAGTTTTTCATATTATGTATCTCCTTTAGATATATAGTAGGGCAATCTATTCGTTCAAAGAATGAACATCCATCATTTTTACGATACTAGACTGAGAAGGGTTCCACCTTTTTCCTGAGATAGTCCCCTTCTCCCTTATGATAATTACTTCTTACTTCCAGCCATCCACAGCCCTGCAACAGCAATAACAGCTCCAGCACCCATCAGAAATCCCTGCACAGCATCCTTTATGGAAGACCCTTCTGCACTTACTAGCGATCCTAGCAAAAGTATGGCTGCACCAACACTTAACATCATGAATGATTTTGAATTAATGCTTTTGATCATACTCAACGCCTCCAATGATTTATTGTGAAGTTGGAACATTTCTTTTCTAAAGCAGCAGCCTAGTGAACAGAAGAAAGAAAGATTGAAGAATAGAATTATTATTCATCGTATTCATTTATATTTTGTAAGCTTTCATTGCCTTAAACAGTTCCTTGAAGGTTGGACGCTTACCATACATCAACACACCCGTGCGATAGATTTTGGCAGCCAACCAGCCGAAGATAAAGATCGATACAACCAGAATGGCCAAAGACACTAGTATCTCCCATGTTGGAGCAACCCCTGCCCCGATTCGCACCAAGATGGCCGTAGGTGAGGTGAACGGTATGAAGCTGGCCACTTTTAACAGCAGAATGTTCGGTGTTGCGATACTGAAGATTGCAATATAGAAGGAAACGAGTGAAAGCATCGTAATCGGCAGCACCGCTTGACCCAGTTCTTCTGTACGGCTAACCATTGAACCAATTGCAGCAAACATCACTGCATACAGGAAGTAACCCAGGATATAGAAGATTAGTCCGTATACAATAACGGCAATGTTTACATCACTCAGGTTCAAACTGAAATCACTCAGAACATCACGGTTATGAGGAAGCAGCACATTCCCTGCAACCACCGCACCGAAGATACCGATCTGAAGCATACCTACCATAAATATCCCGATGATTTTACCAAACATCTGACTCAGTGGAGACACGCTGGTAATCAAAATCTCCATAATGCGCGAACTCTTCTCCGCTGTGATTTCGGATGCGATCATATTACCTGTCATCATAGTAGATGTGAACAGAAGGATGATCAGCAGGTATACCACAATGTAGTTAATCGGGCTCATGCCATTCTCTGACCCTGCCTCAGCTCCTGCTTCGTCAGCACTCAAGCTTTGCTCACTAACCTTAACAGGAGTATTAATCAATTCCTTTTGCTCAGCCGTGAGTACGTCCTTCACAACGACATCCAGCTTCACACTTTGCAGCGCTGCTTCTATAGAAGCAATAATCTGAGGGGACACCTCTTCTGTTGAATACAGGATCGGCTGCGGGAACTCCTGTCCTTGGGTCGTTTCAAATTTCAGATACCCATCCGTAAGTCCGGATTCCGCGTCTGCTTTCAGCGCAGCTTCATCTTTAGTACCATCAGCAATGAATCGGTACGCCTGGTCTCCCTGTGCTGACGAGAACTTCTCCAGCTTCTCCGATACTTCAGGCTGTCCCGCGCTTAGAAGCCCAATATTCACAGGGTGGTCCCCTGCAGCTCCACCACCGATAGATCCACCGTTAAACAAGGTAATGAAATAAGGTACATTAAGTCCGATTGAAATTAATAGTGCGAGCACAATGGTCGTAACTACAAATGATTTTGTTTTGACTTTGTTTTTGAACGTAAATCCGGTGATCGTTCCCATTTTATTCATTCGACTCACCCACCTCACGAATAAAGATTTGGTTAAGCGTTGGTTCTTTGATCTCAAAATGCTCTACAGTCGTCTGATTCATTGCGTGCTTCAATATCTCCTGGGCTGCCTCAACCTGAGCAATATGAATTAGATATCCACGCTCATTCCGCTCCACCTTACTTACACCAGCCAATTGATCCAAACCATCCACATTGCCAGTGGTATTCAGGGACACCTGTTCCCGCGGATAGCGGTTCTTGATCTCCTTGATCTCTCCCTGAACTACGGTATTGGAGCGATGTAGAATTGTTATCTGACGGCAAAGTTCTTCAACATGCTCCATGCGATGTGTCGAGAACAGGATAGCTGTTCCTTCATCACGCAATTCCTTAACAGTGGATTTGAGTAATTCTACGTTTACTGGATCTAAGCCGCTAAATGCCTCGTCAAGAATAAGAATCTGAGGACGGTGCACCACCGCAGCGATAAAGCCCATCTTTTGCTGGTTACCCTTCGATAACTCCTCAATCTTTTTGTCATAATACTCAGGGACCTCGAATCGATCCAGCCAGTATCTTAGGCTTCTGTCTGCATCCTTGCCATTCATGCCGCGAAGACGGGCCAAATAATTGATCTGGTCACTGACCTTCACCTTGGGATACAGTCCGCGTTCTTCCGGAAGATAACCCATGATCTGCTGAAGCTCGGTACTATAAGGCTTGCCGTTATATCGTATCTCTCCACCATCCGGATGAATCAGACCAAGCACCATGCGCATCGTTGTTGTTTTACCAGCACCATTGGCACCCAGCAATCCATAGATTTCTCCTTCTTCCACATTAAGCGTAACACCGTTAACAGCCGTCTTATCTGCATATTGCTTCACAACCTGCTTCAGTTCCAATCTGTTCATCATCTATCATCCTCCTTCGTTTATCTCCACAGTGTCGGAGCGTAACCTGCAATCCAGTATTGCAGCACTTCGTCCAGCTCCAGGTTTCGGATTTTCATGATGCGGTTGCCCGCAAGCTCCAGCCTCTCCTGTGCTTCAACTACGCGGGTCGTAATCACCCGTATGGCTCCAGCCTCCTGCTTCGACTCAACAGCCCCTGGTATACTCTCCGGTCTTAGATCGCCTTCGTACCAGATTTCTCTCCATTGATCGAGCACAACATCCTTTTCTGCCATTCCAAGTGATTGGCCCCGGTGCATCAGTACAATGTAATCCGCCAGACGCTTCACTTCATCTGCTATATGTGTTGCTATTAAAATGGTGGTATCCCCATCCGCCATGAAATTGCGGAACTGCTCGACCATGACCTTCCAGGCAAATGGATCAAGCCCAGAAGAAGGCTCATCCAGCAGGAGCAATCTCGGTCGTGCAGCGAGCGCAGCCGCTATTTCGAATTTGCGACGCTCTCCTTTGGACAACTTCTTCAGTTTTACATCATAGGGAACATCCATATCATTCATTAGCTGGTTGAACAGATTATCATCCCAACGGGTATACCAATGTGCCCGGAATCTGGCAGCTTCAACAGCGGTTATATTGTCCTCTTCCGAACCTCCACCGTCTGCAACAAAACCAATATGCTCTCTCAGCTCTGTAGGAAGTTCACCTTCGTAGTGCTGTCCGAACCACATAATCTGACCGGAATCCGGTAGTACTACCCGCTGAAGCATATTCAGCAGCGTGCTTTTTCCCGAACCGTTATGACCCAATATGGCGACCACGTATCCCTCGGGAATGACGAGATCGATAGGGCCAATGATTCTACGCTTGCGCATTTTGGATACACCGTTTAGCTGAACCGCAATTGGTTCCATGTTTCGTCACCCCTTATTCGGATAATAGATCGACTGTAAAATCTCTTGAAACAATCCCGCCATTTCCTCTTCACTGCATCCAACGGATTTACCGGACTGCACGGCTGCCTGCAACGCTTCTCTTGCTGCTGTCAATTTGTAGTTCTCCCGATCTCCTGCATCAACCTTGGCTACAAACGTGCCCGTACCCTGCTTCGTTCGAAGCAAGCCTTCATTCTCCAGATCCTGATAAACCCGGCGAACAGTAATCACGCTGCAATTCAACGAACCTGCAAATTCGCGAATGGATGGCAAATGCGTTCCCTCCCCCAATTGACCCGTTATAATTAAAGATCTTAGCTGGTTTTCAATTTGGTGATATAAAGGTTCAGCACTATTTTCATTAATTTGAATCGGTATATTCAAGTCCTGCACCTCACCCTCCCGTACACTTCAGTTCACTTGCACGATAGTGCCGGTTATCCTCGATGTCGTTCTATATTTGACTTACCTTTAACTTAAATCCCGCTTCGATAACTTCCTTAGTGTTAAGCGACTAAGCAACCATAACACCGCAAATCCCAATATTAGCGAGCCCCACATAAATGGTGATAACAATCCGAAGGTTTTGCTGATTTCTACGGCATATTGCAATCCGTTTCCACCCATGATTCGAATGAAGAGCGCAATGAGGACAATTACAGGTATAAACAGCATGCTGATTAACAAATACTTTTTGCCTGTGTGCAGAAATTCCCCAAAGATATAAAACCCTGTAATCAGTAACCCATATCCTGTACACGTTAGGGCAAAGGCTAGATACTGATCCCATCGAAACCCTTCCAGATGCATCACCGAGACATACAACGCGCCATAGTAGAATATGCCATTAAAGATGAAGGCGAGCAAAGCCTGCTGAATGCGTCCCCACATGACGGTCTCAGCCGAAATGGGAAGTCTGCGATAGTAGGTCAGCATCTGTGTATACGAATCTTCCTGTATGTAGCGGAAAGAGCGTCTGGAGAAGATAAATCCCTGAAATGGAATCATAAGCAAGAAGTAGGAATCCGAAATCGTGTTAAGTGCACTTTCCTCCCTCTGTCCATATAACATGACACCTCCCATAGCTCCAACATAGATCATAAACATTGCGGACCATAACCATTGATATCGGTCCTTGCTCCATTCGCTGCGGGTTAGCCACCAAGCTTGCTTCCAATCATTCATAACATTGCCTGCCTTTCCATCTCACACTTTTACTATGCAAGCTGTGTTCACTGTGTTTACTGTATATATCAATATACACAGTATACAGACCTCCACCTCGTACCGTCAACCCCTTTTTTTCCTGAATCAGGAATATAGCAGAAATTTATTCCCTTGGACATTGAAATGATGCAGTATGAAAGGCTGGCTCAGGGCAGTTACCACCATATACGTTTAACAACTGCTTCGGACTAAAGGTGTGTATACAAAAAGCAGGCAAAAAAAAAGAGAGCTGACTCCGATATTGTGCGAACACAAAACGGAATCAACTCTTTCAATTTTCCGGCACCTGTATGCAGAAGAGGTCAAACTTTTACACCAAATTGTAGCCGCTTGGCAAACTGCGATTACTGCGGATGGCACGAATTTCGGCTAGTGTCAGCCGTTGATTGGTGGAGATCAGGGATTCTACATCATTTCCCCGAATCAGATCATCCAAATCTCTAAGATTGGTATTGCCACGATAAACGCGGAATCCACCCTGAAAGTTTGGTCTCGTAAACACAACCAGCGTTGCATTGGAACTTGTCGAGAAAAAGCGCAGGCTCTCTACCCCATCCAGAATGTTATCCAGATTGCGCAGACTCGTGTTACCACGGTAAATCCGGCTTCTCCCTCTGTAGTTCTCTTCTGAATACACCGTGAGACGTGGATACGTTTGACTGACTTGGACTGTTTTTTTCACTTGTTGTTTCCCCCTCTCGATCTCATTCTATGTAAGGATGAGAGAGAAGGTATGGACGATTGAACGAATCCATTCATCCATTTTCATATTTTCAAAGAATCTGTTTACTGTTCTACACGCCGAGGATGACTTCCCATACAGGGCGCGTATGCCCGCCAGGATAAAGGAGATATAACAGGACATATACAACAACGCCTGTCAGTGCACTGCTGAACCAGATCATGGAAGTAAACCGTCCCCAGCGACGATGTGTAGCAAATTTCTTCTTAAATCCCAGCACCAGGGTAGAGATACCGAAGACCGCAGCTGCTGTGGCGAGAATAATATGAAAGATCAGAAAGATTCGATAGAAAATCTCCATCTCCGGATCACCGCCCCAAGCGGTATTTCCTACAAATATCGTTCGGGACATGTAGATGATAAAGAATAGCAGAGCTGCGACAGCTCCAGCTATCATCATGGACTGATGAGCCTCCTTTTTGCCGCGAACGATTAACACCCAGCCGATCCCAACCAGTACAGCGCTAATCACAATGAAAGAAGTACTGATCGTAGGTAGCAAAAAATGCATATCCATCGTGTGTTCCCCCTCTTGTCTAAACATAACTAAGGCTTATTTCGCAGGATTAAGCGGTCCACCTGAACGTTCTACAGGATACGGATCAACATCATCTTCGCGTTTTTCCTTGCGGTACCATTGAAAGAAAACATATGCCAGCATGGATACGAAGATACCCTCCTGAATAAACTTCATCAAAATACCACCCACCTGCTGATCCTCTTTGGCAGAAGACAGGAAGTTAAAGAAACCTGGACCCCCAAATGTACGCAATAATGCCGAGGAGTCCCCTGACACGCAATATCTCATCGCTTCCGCCCATACGGCAGGATTGCTATACGTTGCATATAACGGCTCGGACGCAAAAATGATCAGGCCGCAGGCTGGTGTTAACAGCACCATATTAAGAAAGATAAATCCAATCTTCGACAGTCCTGACGCCTGTCTTGCCTCCGGCAGCGGATTAAGAAGTGTCCACCACATGAGCATAGAGGTAATAAAGAGAACCAAGTAATACAGTCGGTGAACCGTAAAATTCAGCATGACATAGTCATGGACGACGGGCAGATGATACAGCGAAAATAAACCATTAAAGAGTAATGCCGCGACAATTGGATGAGCTAAAAAGGATAACTGCCGCGCTGGCAGCCACTGAATGATCTTTCGCCACACCCAGAGGGGCAGCCCTTTCATCAACAAAGGTGGAGCAACCAGATAAGACAGAGCCATGCTTACCATGTGAAAGCTGAACATGACATGCCCCAGCAAATTAAATGGTCCAGCCTGGGCAAGATAAAACACGGCCAGACCGATAATAAACATGATTTTCTGTGCAGCGGTAGCAGGTTCTGCATCCGTAACCCTTTCACTTAACGGACCTACGACAAACAGATATACAGCTGCAATGAGTAAAAATAATGCAAGAATGAAGGGGCTCCATAAATCGTTGAAACTGAAGTATTGCAACCCGAGCATACGGGAAACCTCCCGGTGACCTGATTTGGTTGTAGCCTTAAACCATCTTTTTCATTCCATCGCCTAAAAGGGGAAAAGACGGCGGCACTGCGCCGCCGCCATCTCATTTACCACCAAACCCAATAGAGTGCCATGATGATGCACGTGAATGCTACGAAAAATCCGAAAGCCATAAACAGGATTGGCATCAGATGGCCTTTATCCTTCATGTGCATCCAGTATCCCAGCTGCACAAATACCTGAAGAATGGCCATAACCACCAAAAGAATGATGGTAAAGGATGTATTGACGCCCCCTGCCTTAACGGCTGCAAACGCAATGAGTGTCAGGATGATGGAGAATATAAACACAACGACATGCTTCTGCGGTCCTTCTGTCCGGTGACGATGTTTCACAGGCTGTTGATCACTCTTATCCTGTACCGACATGTGTTAACCCACCTTTCCGAGCAGGTAGACGACCGTAAAGATAAACACCCAGACCACGTCAATAAAGTGCCAGTACATTGCGGAGACGTATACCTTTGGTGCAGTTACGACCGTTAATCCTTTTCTGAACAGCTGCCCGATAATAAGTCCGATCCACAGAATACCGAATGCAACGTGGGCTCCATGGAATCCAACCAGCGTGTAAAAAGCGGAGCTGAATGCACTGGTGGTCATCCCGAACTCTTTGTGCACCACATATTCATAGAACTCATAAATTTCGATACCAAGGAATCCAAGGCCCAGCACTACCGTAATTCCGAGCCAAAGTGCCAATGCACTTCGGTTACCCCGATGCATGGCTTGGATCGCAAATACACTTGTCAGACTGCTGACGAGGAGTATGAAGGTCGCTGCTGCCACAAGCGGCAGATGGAACAGTTCATTCGCCGATGGCCCTTCATTGGTCTGGCCACGAAGCGCCAGGAAGGTTGCGAAGAGTGTACCGAACAATACCGTCTCGCCGCCAAGGAACAACCAGAAGCCAATGAGCTTGTTGCGTCCCTCCAGCGTTGCTTTCTCCGGTTCATGCGGCAGTTGGCCACTTACCGGTTCGGCATGTGAAGTTGTCATGTTCTAACCCCCTTCTCATCCTGATCCTCGGGCTCGATATGCCAGCCATGGTCATCATAAAGTGAACGCATGGCCATCGCTCCGAATGTAATCAGAAGGCCGATAATAACCACAATATAATTATTGAAAAGTCCATTCATAAAGGCATTGCCAAAATCGTCTTTGCTGAACATCAGGCCCAGTCCGGCAATGAAAATACCGACAGACATGATAAATGGCAGCGGTGTTGCAGATGGCATATGAATCGAACCTACCGGTTCAGCAGGAGTCATCTCCGTTTGTCCTGCCATCTTTTCCTTCCAATATGCGTCGATTCCGCGAACAAGCGGAGTCTGCTTGAAGTTATATTCCGGCGGTGGAGACGGGATGGACCATTCCAACGTACGGCCATCTTCCCACGGATCATTTGGTGCATTCACCGGTTTTCTCGTTGTAATGACAATGTTCACGAGGAACATGATCACACCTACACCCATCAGGAATGCTCCAATGGAGCTGACCAGGTTAAGCAGGTCAAAGTCCTGATTCGGCAAGTATGTAACGATCCGGCGCTGCATCCCCATTAGACCGAGGAAATGCTGAACGAAGAACGTTAATTGGAAACCGATCATGAATGTCCAGAATGTCCATTTCCCAAGTGTTTCGCTCAAAACGCGACCGAACATCTTCGGCCACCAGTAATGCAGGCCCGAGAACAATCCAAGAACCAAGCCACCAACGATTACATAGTGGAAGTGGGCTACGACAAAGTACGTATCATGGAACTGGAAATCAGCTGGTGCAGATGCAAGCATGACACCTGTGACACCACCCATGACGAAGGTTGGAACGAATCCTACAGCAAACAGGTTCGCAGCCGTAAAGCGGATCTGTCCACCCCACATCGTAAAGAGCCAGTTAAAGATTTTGATCCCTGTCGGTACGGCAATAAGCATGGTTGAGATTGAAAAGAGTGCGTTAGCCACATTGCCGAGGCCCGTTGTAAACATGTGGTGTGCCCATACCATGAATCCCAAGAAGGCAATCAGGATGGTTGCAAACACCATGGAGCTGTAACCAAACAATCTCTTGCGTGCAAAGGTCGGAATAACTTCCGAGATAATTCCAAACGCCGGCAAGATGAGTATGTACACTTCCGGGTGTCCGAAGATCCAGAAAATGTGCTGCCAGAGTACAGGGTTACCACCATTTGCGACATCGAAAAAGTTGGCTCCCAGAATACGGTCAAACGTCAACAGTACTAATCCCACCGTGATGGCAGGGAATGCAAAAAGGATAATGGCTGAAGTAATAAATGTTGTCCATGTAAACATCGGCATCCGCATATAGGACATGCCGGGTGCACGCATCGTAATGATCGTGGCGAGAAAGTTAATGCCGCCGATGAGTGTTCCGAGACCAGCTATCTGTAGACCAATCGTATAGAAGTCCACACCATGGGTTCCGCTGTACTCACTACTGGAGAGCGGCGTGTATGACGTCCAGCCTGCATCAGGCGCTCCGCCCATGATCCAGCTCAGGTTCAGGAGCAGTCCGCCAAACAGGAACGTCCAGAATCCTAGTGCATTAATAAATGGAAAGGCGACGTCCCGGGCACCAATCTGCAAAGGAACAACAGCATTCATAATGGCAAATATGATTGGCATGACACCAAGGAAGATCATCGTTGTTCCGTGCATCGTAATCAATTCGTTGAAGACCTGAGCCGATACAAAATTATTCATCGGCTTCATCAGCTGAATCCGGATCAGGATGGCTTCAATACCGCCAATCCCGAAGAATAATCCACCTGCAATTAAATAGAGAATGGCAATCTTTTTGTGATCGACGGTGGTGATCCAATCCATCAAGCCCCTGTACCGCTTGACGCTATGAGCATGAGCCAAGGTAGTGTACCCCCTTCTTCGTCCTTGCTGTTCTATTCATAGTCCAATTTGTAGTTGGCTAGATATTCGGCAATTCCGTCGATTTCTTCATCCGTAAGTCCAAGATCTTTTGGATTCGGCATCGTATTGCCTGGCTTCACGGATTGTGGATCATGGAGCCATTGTTTCATGTTATCCAGCACCGGATTACCTTCTTCCTGTCCCTCACGCTGGTTCAGCAAAATACCTGCGACAGCTTCCTTGCCGCCGATCCCTGTGAGATTCGGGGCAACAGGTCCGCCCTGATCGCCAACGGCGTGGCAAGACAGGCAGTTCGTTTTGAACTTTTCAGCAAGCTGTGTATCTTCCGGCAGCACTGCCGGTGCCTTCATCTCATTGACCCATCTGTCAAAGGATTCCTGGCTGACTGCTTTTACTTTGAATTCCATAAAGGCATGCGACCTTCCGCATAGCTCCGCACATTTTCCGCGGTAAACGCCTTCATTAGGTGCCGAGAAACTAAATCTGTTCACGGTTCCATCCGGGTTTGTGTCCATTTTGCCCGCAAGTGACGGCACCCAGAAGGAGTGAAGCACGTCTGCGGTTTTCAATTCGAATGCGATTTTTTTGCCGGTCGGGATGATAAGATCTTGAGAGGTGGTAACATCATATTGAGGATAAGTGAATTCCCACCAATACTGATGTGAGGTAACTTTGACCTGTATTGCATTTTTGTCCTTGGACAAATCTTCGCCTTGGGCAAAGATCGTCTGAACTGTCGGTACGGCCAGTACAATAACCAGCAATAGCGGAATGGCTGTCCAAATCACTTCCAGCTTGAAATTGCCTTCAACCTGTTCGGGAACTTCATTCTGCCCGGCACGTCTGCGAAACCGGATCAGCACGTACGCAGCAATGGCAAATACAATGATGAGCACTACGATCATAATCGTAATGGACAGCTTCATCAGATCATATTGGCCTTGTGCCACAGGACCCTGAGGTTTCATTACCGACAAGTCTTCCCGCCCGCATGCGGATAGCAGCAAAGAGAACACCGCCAGCAAGGGGAGAATTCGCTTTGCAACCTGCCACTGTTTCATCATTGATCTACCCCACTTTTTTAACATTTTCGTAGATTACCGTTATCGTTCGAAGTCTGGCCTGATAAGGTCACTTCAGCCCGATCCGCATAATCCTGTCCGTCATACAGAATGGCTTCCAAAAATAACGCTTCCAGAACCCCCCTTCATTTCCTCCAAAGGGCATGTCTGCGCATTCTTCCAATTCATTCTATATGGTTCAATCACTTATTAAATATAAGTTGAGGGTATGATTTTGTCAATCTTTGGACACATGTTCACAAATTGTTCACTTATGTATAAAAACCGCACCACAACTTAGTTTGCAAACGATTTCAGTTATAAATGTAAACCTCTTAATTTGAAAATATTTGCCATATTTCGGCGATTTATCGTGAATTTTCAGTGACTTATCTCACGCGAAAAACATGCAGTATTATGCAAAAGAATAATCGCTTTTCTCAGCTTTCTTTTTTCCCAGCTTCTACAGGGCCAAATCCTGCACTCTGTTCGAATTCACATCGATGAACTGGCTTTGGCGTCTGACCCTGTATGTTGGCTTCACTCCTAAACGACCATCTGAACAAACCTAACCTGCCTAGTCAAAGGACTTACGATCCATCGGTTAGTATAAGCGGTCCATCTCGGGTTATCGCAATTGTATGTTCATACTGGACTCCCCATGTTCCGTCGACCGTCCGGACCGTCCATCCATCTTCATCCCAGAACACGGCTCCTGAACTGCCTCTCGTAAATATGGGCTCAATTGTAATAACCATGCCTTCCGTAAGCATCATACCGGTCCTGCGTTTACCATAAGGCAGTACGTTGGGTGGTTCATGAATATACTGACCAATCCCATGACCGATGAGCGGCTTAACAATGCCATAGCGGTACAATCTCGCAGTACGTTCAATGGCGTTGCCGATATCCCCCAGCGTATTTCCTGGTACTGCCTGTGCTATAGCCCGGTGGAGGGCCCTTTCTGTGCGTTTCATCAGCTTGCGTATGGATCTGCGTTGTTCGCCAATTCCGTAAGTCCATGCCGAGTCAGCAAGCCAGCCATCCTTGTTTACCACCATATCAATGGTCACAACATCCCCTGAGCCAATTCCCGTTCATCCGGGAAGCCGTGACAGACAACTTCATTCACTGAAGCACAAGTCGCATACGGATAGCCCTTATACCCCTTTTGCTCCGGAGTGGCCCCTCGTTCGGCCAAAAATGCCTCTACCCGTCTGTCGATCTCACCTGTGGTTATGCCAGGGGTAAGCCATTGTTCAATATGCTCGTGGCAGCTTCGCAGAATCCGGCCTGCTTCCCGCATGTAGCCAATCTCTTCTCTCGTTTTCAAAATAGGGTCCACATGCATTCATCCTTCCTGCCTATGTGTACTTCCATGTATATGCAGAAGAAATGCCACACAGCCCAAAAGTGACGCAATGCTTCATGTCCTTTCATTTCACGAGTAAATCTCTGGACAGCAAAAAAAACCGTCTGCCGGAGCGTATCGCCCGGGAGACGGTTCTATTCATATCGGAACAGTATAATTCAATGATGTGTTTCAGGACACGGAAGAATCCATCTTGACAAGCTCATGCTCGACCACAGAAGTCAATTCTTCCTCATATCCACCCGTAATCCGGTATTTTCTCACGTACTCCTTCACGAATTTTTTTGGATCCTTAGGACGGAAAATCCGAGTCATTTCCCTCAAACTTTCTTTGACCTCATTGTGACCTTTCGTTGCCATTGTAATTCCCTCCCAAAACGTTGAAAGTGAATGCTCCGTTTAGAGAACGCCGAATAAGTCTTAAATGCCATCCATGAAGTTGTGTGCGCGGCTTAAAGCAAGCTTTAGGTCGGGAACCTCGCTGAAAGCAAGTACCTGACACTATAAATACCCGATATGATTCGGTTTGAATCATAATCTTATTGTAGCATATTCGGGAGTATGTTACGACTTGACGATTTTGCTTATTATTTATAACGGTTTTTACGCCCAAAAAGTTTAATCCCGAATCATATTTTATGAATATGTCCCTTCTGTACGGAATTAATTCTATCCAGCATAACACGGAACTATTCGGGGGATATTATCACGGACAACTCATACAGTTAAATTACTGGTATCAAAGGAGGCGCTGTTTCATGGACCGCAAAGAACAGGATATGCTGCCCCTTTCGCATGAAAAGGTGGAAGTCGACGGAGTCTACATCAATGAAGCGGGTCGCGAGGAACATCTGCACCGTGGTCAACATTTCCCGGCTGATCCGGTTCTGGGCAAATCGGAATGGAAGCTGACCGAGTTCATGTTTGAGAATCATCACGAAGGCCGCACGGACGAACGTCTGGTACCCAAAGAGAACGATACCGATAAAATAGGAAAAGTTACTTCTCCACGCAGAAACTTTCAACGAAAAGATCTGTAGATTCATTTAAGCCTGTTGAATATCTCACAAACATGACCGGGGCTCATCACGCCATTACCTATGGCTGGTGCGCCCTTGTTTTCCATATAAGTTGAATGCACGGTCCAACCCGCTTTTCCTCCTATAGTCCCCATAAGTTTCCGTGTCTTATTCTCTATCTCGTAACATTCATCATTAAACCCGGTTCAGTTCTGTCCACCTTCTTCATAACGTATAGAAAAAGGACAAAGGAGGCTGGACCGGATGTCCCCCATGAAATCCTCAAGCGGTCTGGATGAGAATATCGCCGGCATGCTCTGTTATCTGTTTACCTTTATAGGTGGAATCGTCTTCCTGGCAGTGGAGAAACGCAGCCGGTTTGTACTGTTTCACGCTCTTCAATCCGTTACGGTCTTTGGCATGATTATGATCGGCCATGTTTTGTCGGCATTTCTGCCTCTATTCGGACCTCTGGTCGCATCCTTGTTATCACTGCTGGGCGTAGTCGTTTGGATTATCATGGTCGTCACCAGCTTGCAGGGAAAATGGCTGAAACTGCCTTGGGTAGGGGACTTTGCTGAGAAACAGATGAGACATCTGTAGCATTTACTCCTAAAATAAAACAAAAACATCCGAATCACTGCACTCGTGCAGCGATCCGGATGTTAAGATGGTATATCATTTATTCCGTGAATTAATCATGTCATTAACTTCATTCATTCATCACATAACTTATTCATCTTGTGAGTTAACATAGCATCCATTCCGGATACTACCTAACCAGATCTACATATTTATGCTGTTTTCTCCGTCTCTCCAAGAATCGCATCTGCCTGCTTCTCAGCCATTTTCGCAGCTGTCGCCTTGGTTCCGAGACCATTAAACAGCAAATTCATGAAGATCGCGGTAAAGCTGCCGGCAATGATTCCGTTACCCAGCATAATTTGTGCCCAGTCAGGCGCACCCGCGAACAGTTCAGGCACAACGGTAACTCCCAAGCCCATGCCTACGGAACAAGCGATAATAAACAGGTTCTCATGCCGATTCAGATCGACCTGGCTGCCAATGATGCGAATACCGGATGAAACCACCATCCCGAACAGTGCAACCATCGCTCCGCCCAATACAGAACCGGGTACAAGCTGTGCAAGTGCTGCAATTTTCGGTACGAATCCGATCACGACCAGCAAGCCGCCTGCTACTACGATGACATCCCGAGTTTTAACACGGGTCATCTGTACAAGCCCTACATTTTGTGAATAGGTGGTATATGGAAACGAGTTAAAAATCCCACCAAGTACGATTGCGAGCCCTTCCGCTCGATACCCCCGGGCCAAATCCTTGGAGGACAGATCCTTATCCAATATTTTGCCGAGAGCCATAAATACACCTGTCGATTCAGCAACGCTCACAATTGCTACCAGGATCATCGTCAGAATAGGAACAATCTCAAACGTTGGCGTACCAAAGTAAAATGGCTTCACCATATGGAACCAGCTTGCTTCACGAATCGGGGCAAAATTAACCTCACCCATAAACCCGGCTGCTACCGTACCAGCAAGAAGACCGACCAGAACGGCGATCGAACGGATAAATCCTTTCGTGAAACGAGTCATAAGAATAATAAACACCAATACACCGAAGCCGAGTAGCAGATTCGTCCCGCTTCCGAAGTCTTCCGATCCCTGACCGCCCCCGAGATCTCTGAATGCTACAGGAATCAGCGTCAGACCAATAATGGTCACGACCGAGCCTGTCACAACCGGCGGAAACAGACGGATCAGTTTGCCGAACAGCCCTGAGAATAACACTACAAAAATCCCTGACGCAATGACCGCCCCGTAAATGGCAGACACCCCGCTGTTCAGACCAATCAGGATCATTGGAGATACCGCCTGGAACGCACAGCCGAGCATAACGGGCAGCCCAACCCCAAAATAACGATTCCCCCATACTTGGAGGAGTGTTGCCACACCACAGGCAAGCAGGTCAATTGCAATCAGATACGTCAGCTGTTCCTGAGTGAAGCCCAATGCATTACTAACGATAAGTGGTACAACTACCGCACCCGCGTACATCGCAAGGACGTGCTGCAGACCAAGCGAGAACGTTTTGATAGGATGCCGGTGCCGCTGGAAAATGCGCTCGCGTGCCATATTAGTTCAAGCCCTCCTCATCCGCAAATGTGACCTGTCCATCTGATAGGGCCCCAATGCGAACCAGCGATTCCACGCGGTATCCTGCTTCTTGCAGCAAGCGGCCTCCCGGCTGGAATGCCTTCTCAATGACGATTCCGATACCGACCACTTCTGCTCCGACCTGCTCAACGATGCGCGCCAGACCAAAGGCCGCCTCACCATTCGCCAGAAAATCATCAATGATCAGCACACGATCCCCAGGCTGCATGAATTTCTTGGCTACCGTAATTTCATTCGTTTCCTGCTTCGTAAATGAGTACACCTTCTCAACCAGAATGTCTTCTGTGAGTGTGAGCGACTTCTGCTTCCGTGCAAAAATCAGCGGCACATTCAGTTCCAGTGCAGTCATGATGCCCGGTGCAATGCCGGACGATTCAATGGTAAGCACCCGCGTAATGTTCTCTCCGTCGAACCGGCGGATGAATTCCTTGCCCACTTCCTTCATGAGAACCGGGTCCATCTGGTGATTCAGGAATGAATCCACTTTGAGTACTTGCTCAGACAGGACAATTCCTTCCTGTCTTACTTTGTCTTTTAACAATTGCATTGAGATTCTTCCCCCTGTGTGCCCTCTATACAGGCAGCCAGCATGTCCATCTACGACGATAAAAGCAAAAAGCCCGCCTTTTCACACGCTGCGGAAAAACCGGAGACGGGAAAAGACGGACTTGTACTTATCAGGACAAGCCGTATAAAATGCTGCATGTGCGCATGGATATAATGAACATCCATATGGGGAACCACCCTAGGCTTACATCTTCTTTTGTCACCAACTGAAGAGGTTGCCCAACCATAGCGATCATGCAGATCTTTCCCGTAGTCCGATCATTCCGGTGATCGGGTAGAGACATGCAGGCCTATTCCTGCACATATACGAGTAACGGCATATTCAATTCATTTTTGACTCCAAGATTCGTTACAATATATGATCGCGAACCTGAATATAAAAGTGTAAACGTAACTGACAATGTTAGAAGTATACCGAATCAGCGGCGTGAAATAAAGAAGTATTTTCATGGAAATTGTGAAAACATGTCTTAATCTGTAGACAGGGGGGTGATTGGAGCGTGTTTTTTTTGTACAATATGATAACGGATGCGCGGCCTACACTATGAATTTATTGGTTAAAGGAGATTGCAGAGATGAAAGGCATACTTAAGGAATTTAAGGAATTCGCCGTACGCGGCAACGTGATTGACCTGGCAGTCGGTGTCATCATCGGGGCTGCTTTTGGTAAAATCGTCACATCCCTCGTGAATGATATCATCATGCCCCCTGTCGGAAAGCTGCTTGGAGGCATTGATTTCAGTCAGAAAATCATTAATCTCGATCGGGATATGACTACTGCGAGCGGTCAGGAAATTACAACATTGGCTCAAGCCAATGAGGCAGGCGCTACAGTCATCGCCTACGGGCAATTTATCAACATCCTCATTGATTTCCTCATTGTTGCATTTTGCATTTTCATGCTCGTCAAGGGCGTCAATTATATTAAAAGCAAAGAGCACAAAAAGCCCGAGCCGAAAAAAACAACCAAGGCTTGCAAGTACTGTCTATCCGAAATACCGGCTGCAGCGACCCGCTGTTCACACTGTACTTCAGAGCTGGAGGCAGAAGGCAGCGGCGCTCCCGCATAATCAACAGGTTTACTCCTGTTCAGACCCTTATTATGTAAGGAAACCGCTCCGACATGAAAGGTCTCACCTTAGAGGTGGGGCCTTTTTTTATTATGACCAAGAGCAAATGAAGGCTGCAGAAACGTATACTCTCTTATTACATTCCTTATGGACTAGAATCGGCGCGGCAGAAGATGCTCCAGAATCGACTTCAGATCCTTATCTTCCTTGTATACTTCTTCCCCGGTATCAAGTTCAGTTACCCGAATATATTCAAAGTTGGCCGAAGCATCTACGGGTTTAAACAGCAATTGCGCTTCATCTTCGAGACGTACGTTGAATCCCATATCCTTAAACATGGTCGTCAGCTGGTTGTTGGCCGGTTCCTGACCTTGCCCGACAAAAATAAGTCCTCTTAGACTTTTACGTTCCTGTGGTTGCGGATAGATAACCTGAAAGTGTACAATGCATTCCATACGTTCGTTCCCCTTTCATTTAAAAACATACTTTGTGAAATTTTGAACTTTAAAACTTGCTATATAAGGAGATACGTATCATGACCCCAGAACGTTTCGACATTTATGATGATCAGCAAAATTGGATCGGCACAGAGCTCCGCAGTGTGGTGCATGCCAAAGGATATTGGCACCGATCATTCCACTGCTGGATCGTGCGTGACGATGCTCACCAGCGGATGGTTCTTTTTCAGCGTCGCCGTGATATCAAGGATACCTTCCCGGGTTGTTACGACATTACAGCAGCGGGACATCTCACTGCGGGTGAGCAGCTTGAGGAGGCAAGTCGTGAACTGGAGGAAGAACTGGGCGTACATGCTCCATTTGAATCCCTGTCTTACCTGTTCACTGCCAAGCAGCAGCTGCAAGGCGAGGTTCGAGGTGTACCATTTATGGACCGGGAATTCAGCTCGGTATTCGGCCTATGTCTCAACCAGCCACTCGAGGCTTACACCCTGCAGGTCAGTGAAGTGCACAGCCTATATGAAGCACCACTGCATGATCTGCTCGCCTTGTTTCGTGGTGAAACGGATATGATTCAGGCCACTGGAGTACATGCGGAACAGACTTCAACCCTGGATTCTTCGCTTCCCGCTCCGGAACGTCATACTCGCACAATCCATGCTTCGGAGTTCGTGCCCCATGGGACAGAGTATTACACTGGCGTACTCGAAGCTCTATATGATGTTCCCAAAGGCTGATTCATCATTTATTCAAAATCGAGTCCTGTACTTATAACTCCAGTTTCTCAAAATTGGTATGACTTCATACCTTAACTCTAACTCAATAGGACAGCGGTGCCGTGATGAACATCACTGACTTACTTCAAAACACAAAACAGGCGTCTGCCTTCATGGCAGCGCCTGCTCTGTTATAGTCTTCGATTGTACTGATATTTGCTCTGTTCCAGCGAACCAGGTGAGATCCTCAGCATCCTTTGCTCAGCCCTGATCTTCTGCCGCAGGAACAGACCAATAACGTGCGGACAGCTGTTCAAAGCGGCGTCCATAACGGGACTCCAGCTCCTCACCCATATCCTGTTCCAGCTCGTATAGTACCAATTCCTGTGCAAAATGATTGAGCAGCAATCCTGTCATGACGGGATGTTCTGTTACAACAGCTTGAGTTGCACAGGATTCCCCGCGCATCCCCAGCATGCACCAGCGCCGATCAACGACAATGGAGAACTTTCTCCCATTTCCTTTACCGTACAGAGGAATCCCGGGCCATGGTGCAGGCTGATCCAATATCCCCTCGCCACCATCACATGACCATAACAGCCTAACTCCCCGATCCTCTGCCTTTTTCAGGAGATCATGCAGCAATTCGGCTTCCTCACGCCAAATGTCCACGACAATCTCATGCTTGGCATCTGCCAGTTCACGGCTAAGGTTATCGAATACGTTTTTATCACCTTCGATATTGTAAAAGACTGGCTTCTCAGGTTCATGCTGTGGCATGCTGCTCTGTACATACTCAAGAGAAGCACGCATCTGCCCGGAGATCATTTGAGTCATCTCCTCAGGCTTCAGTACACTGTACTTCGCAGGTTCTCCGGCACTGCAGCGCAGAAATCCGCGCTGAGAGAGCCGCTGCAAGGTGGAATACACATTGGAACGGGACACGCCCAGGCGCTTCGCAACCTCATAGCCGGAGGCTGAACCTTGGCGCGCGAGTTCCACCATAATTTTGGATTCCATCTCGGTAAACCCAAGATGATTCAGATGATGCAGCAGTTGGTCCATATTCCCGTCCCCCCATGCTGTCAGCAACCACACTGCCCTATCTTACTGCGGCAGTGGTCCTACTGCATCAGATCTGTTCCGCACCACAGCGTGGGCACCATTTGGAGCCTTTGGGCAGCTCGGATGCACAAATCTGGCATTTCACCATCTCCCGTGGTACTTCAGTCTGTACGTCAACCGTGTTGACGATCGGATTATTCTCTTTCCAGTAACGGATACGTTCATCGAGTTCCTGCTGCCTTTCCCGTTCGCGCAGCATCTCTTCTTCCCGGCGGCGTTCCCATTCTGCATCAAACGCCTCCTTCTCCTCCTGCGTGAATTCGGCACTGTTGAATTCCGATTCGGTCTCCAGATCTGCGATGGACGGGATTACCGTATGATAGGGTTCAGTTTCATCCACTTCGTCTTCCATTGTTGTCGTTTCCTCATAGAAAGGGCGTTCCGCACTTTGAGCCACAGCCGCTTCTTGCCGCACAGATGCCGGACCTGTACTTGATGAAGTGGATCTGAATTCACCCAGTTTACGTCCACATTTCGGACAGAAGTTGGCATCCAGTGAAGCAACGTGGCCGCATTCACACAGCCGCTCATTTTTGAGTTCGGCAATTTTGCTGCGCAAACCATCAATCTCATCCTGCAGTTCATCGCACAGGTGTGACAGATCAACCATTTCTTTTTCGGCGCGCGTCATATCCTGTGCACGGTAACCCTCATAGAAGATGCGACCCATATCTGTAAAATGGACTTCCTGTTCCTGCTGCAAGCCCACGATTTGATTGTTTAATTTCCCAATCTCAACAGCATGCTGTGCACGCTCTGTTGCTTTGTTCGCTCCGTTCTTGATTCGTTGAAGCAATTTCATGACATCTCCTCCTCTGTCCCGTCAGACGTTGAACCCTTCGGGTTCAACTGCAATTTGTTCTTTAAATTTTCAATTTTCATAGTATATAACTTATACGATATCATGCCAAAAAGTTGCGCATACGCCCGTGAGTGCCCGTTTTCTGCCGATGCTGGATGAATTCGGGGGCTTTCGTCAGGACCATACGTTCGGGTATAATGAAGCTTTGGCCCGACATAACCGCCGATGTAGGCGACTAACTCTATCATACCAATTTACATTGTGATTGTGAAAAGGGCAAATGGTTTACTTTTAAGCGGGATAGTCCTATCCCTGAATGCATACAGAGGTGGATGAAACATGTTAAGTCCGAACTCAACGTTCTACGCCCGTCCGCTCGGTGTCACTCCGGCGGCATCCCTGCCCCAGTCCCCGTCTGCTCCGCTGGAGACCAGCCGGCAGCTCGTGGGCGATGACCATCAGGATGCGCCTTATTTCCGCTCACTGGAAGAGGCAGGCATCCGTCTGAACGGGCCACAAATATCAGCCGTACGTCACGGCAAAGGTCCCCTGCTTACACTCGCCGGAGCCGGGTGCGGCAAAACGACCGTACTGGCGGCCAGAGCCGGTTATCTCATGGAAGTCAGCGGCGTTCATGCAGGCAGTATCCTGCTCGTGACATTTACCAACAAGGCCGCTGCCGAGATGAAAGACCGGATCGCATCATTGCCAGGTATTCGTCCTGCAGCTGCACGAGCGGTACAGGCTCGCACATTCCATTCCTTCGCCCTGACACTGCTGCGTCATTACGGCGTACAGGAAGAGATCTTTGGGGAACCACGTGCCCAGCATACCGTTATCAAAATGCTTCTGCGGCAATACGGCATGAGTGAGGCCTTCCAACCCGAAAGTCTGCTGTCCATGCTGTCTGCATGGAAGATGCAGGGCTCCGAAACGACCGACCTCCCCGAAAAATCGCAGGAGGAACGTGATGCCAAACGGGTCCTCCTCGGTTACGAGAACTGGAAACGAGAGCGTAACAAGATGGATTTCGACGATATCTTGCTGCGGGCTGCAGCCCTGCTTCGTGATCCCGCCGTGCTGAAGCCGCTTCAGCAGCGTTTTCAGTACATTATGGTCGATGAGTTCCAGGATACGAATAAACTGCAGTATGAAATTGTGCAAAAGCTCGCTTCGGCCCACCGCAACCTGATGGTTGTGGGTGACGATGACCAGACGATCTATACGTTCAATGGAGCACGCCAGGAATCCATTCTTGAATTCGATAAAGTTTACCCCGGAGCACGTATCGTGACGCTGGACATCAATTACCGCAGTGATGCACGCATCCTCGGACTTGGCAGTGAACTGGTTGCCCGCAACAAGCGGAGACGGGATAAAAGGCTGCGTGCAGCCGGTCATCGCGGAGACGCACCACGCTTCGCCACGCCTTCAAACGCAGAGGAGGAAGCTGCCTGGGTCGTGAACCAAATCTGTCAGCAGGTTGAGGAAGGGTTGCACACCTATCGCGATATTACGATCCTGCACCGTACAGCCAGCAGCAGCCGGGCCGTGTTTGAGCAGCTGGTATTAAAAGATGTGCCGTTTGTTCAGCACGGGGCTTCCCCGGTATTCTACGACCAGTCTCTCATCAGGCCCCTGATGGATCATATGCGCCTCTCCCTGAACCCACGCGCTGTAGATGCTCTCCCAAGTGCACTTGGACCACTCTACGTATCCCGTGATGCCGGGCTCGAGTGGATTCAGCGCAGCGAACAGCAGCAAGCCAAAAAGTATCCGCTGATCCATCTGGCCAAATGGGACAAGCTCAAACCTTTCCAGCAGGAACAGGTCAAGGAACGAATCAAACTGATCAAGTCGCTGCACAAAATGAAACCGGTCATCGCCATCCAGGAGATGCGCCGCCAGTTCTACGACAAATATATGGAAAGCGGCGATCCCAGCATCTTCACCCACTATAAGGAAACGATGCTGGAGACACTGGACGAATTCGAAGCTGCAGCCAAAAAGTTCGAAACGGTAGAAGCGTTTATAGAGTTTGCCGATGAGCTCTCCCGCAGACACCGTGAAATGGAATCCCTGCGCCGCTCCCAGGACAGCGATGCAGTGCAGCTGATGACTATCCACCGGGCCAAGGGACTTGAATTCCCTTGCGTATACTGGATCGGTGCCAGCGAGGGCATTGTGCCTCACAGTACAGCCCTGCGGCAGGATATCCCTGAAGATCAAAAGGCAGCTCTTGCAGTTCAACAGACCGATACGGAGCTGGATATGGCTCTAGAAGAAGAACGACGGCTCGCTTATGTTGCGATTACAAGGGCGAAAAAGTACTTGTACGTCACTTCTCCTGCCAGTCATCATGGGAAACCGGCAGACGTATCCCGCTTTTTGCTCGAAGCCTTCGGGCTTGAGGTTCCAGACAAACGTAAAGAGCGCGACGATAGCCGAACAGGTCATTCAGCTTCGTATGGCAAAGGCAGTGGACAATCTGCCCGCTCTGTTACTCGTGCCGAGGGCCGGGATGTGGTACATCGTCGTGCAATCAGTTACAGCGATCGTGACCATGACGTTCACAACGAACGTGACGAGGATCGACTCAGTGAACGTCGTGGCAGCGGACAGATTCGCAACCATAAGGCCTTCAGCACGACAGGTATTCGTCAGGGAAGTCAGGTTGCCTCAGCTTCATCCGGTTCAGGATCATCGTCCTCAGGACGTTCTGAACGCACAGAGACGGTAGCGATCTGGAAATGCAGTTCATCTACCTGTAAGGCATGGCTTCGTCAGAAACCCGCTGTACCTACTGCAAAAGCAGCTAAACGGGCTGCAGCCGGACCGCCGCCATGCCCCCTGTGTTCAGGATCCATGGAAGCTGGAACACGCGAGGTGCCTGTAACTGGACGGGCAGGGCGATAAGTTGCTACTTAAACGGCATGAAATCTAGATAGAATGCCAGATCGGCAGCAAAGCCTATCCACCATGGTTTATTGGTGGATAGGCTTTTTTATGTCATGATAAATTTCTGGATGGAAACAATCTTGATTCAATCCGTGTTGTTACTATATACACTTCAGTTAAATGATACTGATTAATCGAAACGAAAGAGGTGTCTTATGGAATTGGAGATGGCAATTAGAGAGCGGATCCAAGAGCGCTATGATATTTTACATGAGCTTTATGATATCTGGTTCACAGACAACCCTGCCTATATTGCACCTAAAGAAAGATTCTATCAACAAGATCACATCGAGAAACACAGGGCCATTACTTATCTCTTGGACAAAGGGTACATTGTTGCCACCCCCGTAAACCATGAACCTGAACAGGTTGCCGTTTGCATTACTGTAGACGGGATTGATTTTTTCGAACAGGGGCGGTTGGAAGGCAAAGGCAATGGATGGGGGATCGTAATCGAGCACTCTTATGAATAGGCACGGTTGAACGGCTGTGCTCGTTTCAGGGCGCTTACTGCTGTTTATTAACAGTAGAAGCGTCTTTTTTCCATTTTAGAATGGAGGTTGGATTATGCAGGACAGTAAAACGCATTATTTTGTATCCGTAACCCATAACCTCATTGAACAGACTCAGAATGAATCAACACCATTTGAAGTCGTGGTGGATGATGAACAGTTAAATCGGCTGAAAGACTTGATGAAAGTGCTGGAGGACGACGATGCCTATACGCTGCAGCGCGCGCCTGTACCCTACAAATCAGCAGATCATGACGAAGCAACTGAACAGTTTTCGGACGGTATGACCTTGCTGTACAGTTTCCTGTACGACCACGGAACTCCTGATACCCAGCAAGCGATTGAGAGCATGAATGTGCTGCCAAGGCTGCAGGATACGGACTACGATGACCCCGGGTATGAGAACTCTCCAATGAACAAATGACACAGTCAAAAGCATGCGATGCCGCACGATGCGGACCCGCATGCTTTTGTGTGATCGGAACCCTCCATCAAACGCTGTGATCAAATTAATCCAGACGAATCTCCTGACCTTTCTCAGCAGATTCATAGATTGCGCATAACATCTTGGTTGAAGCTACCCCGTCTGCAATCGGGCTGATTGGTCCGGTTCCGTTTAAGCAGCAGTCTACAAAGTGATCAATCTGATTCTGGAATGCACTATGAATATGCAGCCCCGTATGATCTGTCTGCGGCTCGATATTCAGGATGGTGTTGTGTTTTTCCGTAACAATCAATGTCTCAGGTTCGAGCTCGAAGCCGCCGCGTTCACCGTACAATTTGACATAGGACTCCTCCCCGCGAGCATGCAAAGTAAAACTTACATCCACAGCAAGCGAAGCTCCATTCTCGAAGCGAATCAGTGCGTTAGCCATATCTTCTACGTTATTCACCGCAGAACTGTAATCCGCTGCTTTGTAGAACGAGAGGTCTTCGATATGAGCACGATTACCCAGCTTCCGATAGGTGTTCCCACTTACCGTTACAGGTTTCGGCCGGCCCATGAGATACCAGCATTGGTCGATGATATGTACGCCCAGATCAATCAGAGGACCTCCACCAGAGCGGTTCTTGTCCGCGAACCAGCCTCCGGGATTGCCCAGTCGGCGAAGTATGGATGCCTTGGCATAATACAATTGACCAAACTCCCCTGCATCGATAAATTTCCGCAGCATCTGCATATTGTTGTCGTAGCGCCGCACAAATCCAACGATGAAGGTACAGCCGCTTTTTTTCACGGCCTCCTCAATTCGTAATGCATCTTCCACATTCGTTGCCACAGGCTTCTCCAGCAGCACATGCTTGCCCGCCTCCAGGGCTGCAATGGCAAATTCAGCATGCGTATTGTTCCATGTACAGATGCTGACTGCATCCACATGAGGGTCCTTTAGCATTTCCCTGTAATCGGTGTAGACCGACTGTGCATCATATTTCTGAGCTGCGGCTGTTGCGCGCTGTTCGTTCAGATCACAGATGGCATAAATGATAGCGTTCTCGTTTTTGGCATAACACCTCATATGCAGATCCGAGATGGATCCGGTGCCGATCATTCCGATGTGCAGCATTTTACTTGTACTCATCTTCGTCCTCCCTTCCTTTTTCCGGAAGCTTCATGATCTCTCTAGTCTGCCCGCAGCATGCCTCTGTAAATACCCGGTGTAGAATTTTCGATCTTCACGGCACCCAGCGTCTGGGCATAAAAATCTACTGGTCCTGCCGATCCAATGATCGCATAGCCATATCCATCTGCCTTCATGGCGTGCATGCAAGCGAGCAATAGAGCTGTACCTACACCTTTGCCCCGCGCCTCCTGGCTCACTCCTGTTGGACCGAAGAAGTTGCGGCATGTCGCTTCATAACAGGCGAATCCTATTATTTTCCCGTGTTCGAGGGCAATATAACAGGATATGGGCTGGCGTGCAAAGGAGACATCACATTCATCCACCCAAGGCTGGCTAAAATGCGATCTAACCCAATCCAGCACAAGCTGTTTCTCCGGGGCAATGGCTCTTCGGATTACGATTGAGGACTGCTCCAGTCTTTTCAATCCACTCTCCTGCTCCGGCAAATTATAGAGCGCTACCAACATATCACTCATCTGATCCATTCCTCTCCACATTGAATGTTATGGCGTTTTTTTCAAACTTCCAAGCGAACAGAACAGAGCAAAGGTTGTACCACTCATCTGAAATTAACCGTATCCCGCTGCCTGTAACCCGGAAATTCTCACAATGGACAAATAATAATCTGACACGCCATTTACATGACTCATCGTTCAGCTGCAACACTTGGACGGTTTGTTCCGTCTATAAGATTGAACGCGGCCCTAATTAGGAGTTTACCGCGAACTATCCAAGATTAGAAGGGAAGATCAACAATGAACAACAACATGAAAAAAGTAAGTGCCCTAATGGTCCTGTCCATGGCCCTAAGTGGAGGAGCGGCATACGCTGCGACACTGGATACTACCCAGTCCAGCAGTCCAACCTCCGTAGCTGTAGATAGTGCATTGTCTAAATCCGTAAACGTAACTGTCAACGGCACAGCGATCACGGATGGCTATTGGAACAAAGACGGCAAGGAAGCCATGATCGCACTGCGCGATCTTACGGATGCACTCGGCATTGAGCTGAAGTGGAATAAGGAGAATAAGTCGGCCGAGCTAACCAAAGGAAACTTCTGGACACTAGTTATGGCAGACAAAGATCAATATTCGTTCAATAAAATGCTGATTACCTTGGGAACAGCACCTCAAATCACCGATGGCAAGTTGTTCGTACCAGCTTCATTTGCAGAACAGGTGCTACATACCCAGGTAACAACAACCGGCAATCAAGTTACAATTTCCAGTGAAGAGGACGTGAAAAACGTTACTGAGCGCGGCGTCATTACAGGAATTAACCCGGATACCAAATATCCATCCATTCATATTGGTGGCACGGGCACTGAAGGTCTGGTGCTTAATCTGGGTGAGGATACCGTTATCAAATCTGCTGACGGCAAGGAGATTGCACTTACCGATCTGACGATTGGCATGACTGTAGAAGCTGTACACGCACCAATCATGACCATGAGCCTTCCACCGCAAACACCGACCTATGCCGTAACTGTTGTGGATACTGTTGCAGAGGAATCCGTTACGAAATCGGAAGATGTTCTGGGCACTTCAGGTACCATTGAAAATGTAAGAACTACCAAGGATCAAGGGACCCAGATCGAGATCACTGGCTCCCGCCTAACCGAAACATCGCCTGACCATGTCATCCTCAACATTTCGGAAGATACCAAGCTGGTCAATCAAAAAGGTGAGGCCATCAAAGCAGAGGAACTGACGAAAGACGCAAAAGTCATTGGATTCTATAGTCCGATGCTGACTCGCAGCCTGCCTCCAATCGGGAATGCCTGGAAAGTGGTCGTGGATACTTCGGGTGCAGAGATTGTACCGTTTCAATAAGCAGGAGTTGTCACAGGTTTATTAAATTAGACCGATTAAACCTGTAACGTTCCAATTGAAAAAATAACCTTACCCGGTCTGTTCTTTTACAGACATGGGATAAGGTTATTTTTCGTTCTTGCTATGTAGCCTTTGTTTATTCGGCTTCTGGATCACTTTCTATTATGGCTTCTGCTTCAATCTCAACCATTAACAGGGGATCAATGAGTGCACTCACCTCAACCATGGTGGCTACAGGCTGGATTTGCCCAAAGAATTCGCCATGGGCCTTGCCTACTTCCTCCCAGCGGGAGATATCCGTCACGAACATGCGGGTTCTAATCACGTCCGACAAGTCTGCACCTAGTTCATTGAGCGCCTTCTCAATCGTCTGCAAAACAAATCTGGTCTGAGCGTATGGATCACCCGCTCCCACTACAACACCGTCCTGCATGGCTGTCGTTCCTGCCACCTCTATTCGGTTTCCTACCCGGATGGCCCGGCAATAACCCACAAGTGGTTCCCATGGTGAACCGGTAAATACCTGCTGTTTACTCATTGTGTCCTCCCTCACTCTGCTTGTCATTTTCCTCGATAATCTCTGCATTATAACAGGCCGGGCTCAATCTGAATACCAAAAATTAGGTAATCCGAAGTTATAAATGCACGAAAAAAGTCCCGTGTACGTAACTAGCCGCTATGCAACCAGCCACGTTTACAGGACTTTTGTTTTATTAAGGCATTCATGTACAAATCTAAATACGCTGTACGTCCGACTTACAGTTTAATATTGGCCTCATCAAAGTATTCTTCAAGGGTCAATCCGCTTTTCGCAATATCGGGTGCCAGATCGGTTCCGACATATCGGATGTGCCAAGGCTCGTAGACGTAACCCGTAATGTCTTCCTCACCCTTAAGATAGCGGATAACGAAGCCATAGTCTGCAGCATGTTCTGCCAGCCACTCGCCTTCCTTGGAGGTGCCAAACACTTCTTCCAGGGCATTACCTACACTCGGGCTGGATACGTCGATCGCAAGACCCGTCTGATGTTCACTTCTGCCCGGCTTAGAGCTCACACGATCTGTATATTCTTGTCCTTTGGTCTGCACATTGTTGTTATAGATTGAAACCTGGCGTTCATATGAACGGTAGCCAGACACCGCGCGCAGTTCGATGCCGTCAGCCTCAGCTCCCGCAAACAGCTTCTCCAGCGCTTCTGCAGCTTCCTTCCGCATGTGGCGCTTCTCGTGAGGACCATCGAAGGAAAACGGTACATTCGGCTCTACCAAATCGTCTGGCTCATAGCCTTCCGGCAGGCTTCGCTGCTTGTTCACGATGACCGTCATGGACTCTGCATTGGTAACAACGGATTGGCTGTCAATCGTATTTTGCATCGCACTGATGCTTCGCTTCTCCATCAGAGGGTCACCCGCAGCTGTCCCATTGCCAGCATCTGAAGAGTCCTGCTCTTCATCCGCAGAAGCATTGCCGGAATCCCCGTTCTCACCAGATGATGGCTGATCTGTCTCACTGCCGTTTGTCTTGTCGCCGTCATCCCCTGTGTCCTCGGTTAAATGAACGGTCGTTCCGTCCGTTTCCTGCTGCGTATTGCCTGCTGCGTTCAGATCCTTAATTTCCTCAGATCCAGAGCCATCCTGGCAGGCGGACAGCAATGCTCCGCATATCATAAGCGAGGACAGCAATACCGCGATATGGCGCTGTCTTCCTGTTCGTGATTTCATCTAAAAAAACTCCTATCGCAATATAAAGTATGAAAAAAATAAAATACGCTCCGGGGCATTTCATCCCCTGCGACAGTATACATCAAATTGCAGTGAAGCTCCACCGCACCAAGCTTACTGGCAGGGAATAGCCTTCATGTGAAAAGGGTCTCACGGCTTATAGGGCCATTTTTCGGACTTTTAGGGCATCATCCCAACGTTTAAGCAGCAGATCCAGATTAAAGCCCGGATTGATATCCTTTCCAATCTTGCCGCCATAAGGCCATCTTACACAGACAAATAAGCGAGGGTGATCCAAGATCTCCCCCCGCTTCATGCCTGTTATGATTTGGTGGCCGGGCTGTCCTTCTTCTTCTGGACAGCCTGCCAGATCCGCGCTGCTACACGCTCGCGGATCATGGTCAGACCTGCTGCTACGGGTACTCCCGGAAGCAGCGCGGCCAGTTCCGGCGTTGCCGGGGGCTTGCCCGGCTGCGCCAGCTCCACCTGCACCGCGCCGAAGCCGGGGCCTGGCTGGTGCATGGCGCCGTCTGCGGCAGCCTCGGCGATCCACTCGCCGACGGCAGCGCCGCCTTCGCCGCCCCGCGCCTGCGGGCGGCCCGCCGTTTCCGCTGCGCGGCCCGCGCTGCTTGGATCATGGGCCAGTTCCTCTGCCCATGATCCAAGCACGCCGGCAAGCAGCGCTTCGCGCGGCAGGCCAGCGTGCGCGAGCTGCAGCAGCGGCTCGGCCGCGAAGCGCGCAGCGATGGCGCGCTCCGCAGCCGCAGCATGCGCGCAGTCTGCGCGGCCGCAGGTGCAGGCCGCAGCGGCCGGCGCAGCGGGCAGCAGCCCCGCGAGCTCCGCCGGGGCAGGGCCGCCGCGCAGCAGCGCGTACAGGGCCAGCGGCCGTTTGCGCAGCTGGGCCAGCACGGCCTCGCGAGCCTCTTCGCTGAGCTGCGGCAGCGTACCTGTTACCGTGAACAGGCTGGCAGCTGTTCCTGCCTGCTCCGCGGCTGCTGATGCGTTCTGACGCGCTTCAGCAGCATGACTTACCTCTGCTGTCCATCCACCGGGGGACGTATGCAGCTCCACATTCCACTTTTCGCTCATAACCTTCCCCCTTCTCATATGATCACCGACTAGTATATTGGTCAGGCTTATAACCACGTCTCACCCTGTAGTGAGATCAGTCCGCGCAATTCATCATCCGACATTTCGGTCAGCCAGTTCTCCCCGGAACCAACCACCTGTTCGGAAAGTGCCTTCTTGCTCTCAATTAACTCATCTATGCGTTCCTCGAGCGTACCCTGGCAGATCAGCTTGTGAACCTGCACGTTGCGATTCTGCCCAATTCGGAACACCCGATCCGTTGCCTGATTCTCCACTGCGGGATTCCACCAGCGATCATAGTGGATGACATGGCTGGCACGCGTCAGATTCAGACCTACCCCACCAGCCCGGAGGGATAGAACGAATAGTGAAGGGCCCTCGCCCTTTTGGAATGTCTCCACCATCTCGTCCCTCTGTGCCTTGGACACGCCGCCGTGCAGGAAATACGGTTCTTCCTCATAACGCTGCGTCAGGCGCGATACCAACAGCTCGCCCATTGCCACATATTGAGTGAAAATGAGTGCCGATTCTCCGTTGTCACGGATCGCATCAACCAATTCCAGCAAGCGTTCCATTTTGCCGGATGCCTCGACTTTCGCATGATCCTTGCGGCTGCTGTCTGCCAGTACCGGATGGTCGCAAATTTGCTTCAGTTTGGTGAGTGACGACAATACAATCCCTTTGCGGGCAATGCCGTTTCGGCCATCCAGTCCACCCATCAGGTCATCCACCACACGTTGATACAGAATCGTCTGCTCCGGTGTCAGTGAGCAGTAAGATTTTAGCTCCAGCTTCTCCGGCAGATCCTTGCGGATATCCGGATCGCTTTTGAGCCTGCGCAGCATGAACGGCGAAACAAGCCGGTGAAGCTCCCGCAGGGACGTGCTGTTTTCTTCGGAGGTCCCCATTCCGGTGTATCGCTGGCGGAACGATGAAGCCGTTCCAAGATATCCGGGATTAAGGAATTGGAAAATCGACCACAGCTCGCTCAAACGGTTTTCGACCGGTGTACCAGTCATCGCTATCCGGTGAGGTGCCGATAAGCGCATCACACTTTGTGCCTGCTTGGTACGATAATTTTTGATATACTGCGCTTCATCAAGCACCACGGTTGACCAGTGCAATGAGGCAAGGTCAGGTCCGTCCCGGCCAGCCAGATGATAGGTCGTCAGCACGATATCATGTGCCTGTGCCTCAGCCTGAAACGCAGTGCCATGAAGCCGCTGTCCCCCATGATGGATGTACAGAGACAGATTTGGCGCGAATCGCTTGAGCTCACGCTGCCAGTTGCCAAGCAGAGAAGTCGGGCAGACGATGAGTGCTGGCAAGTTGACAGCCTCTGCAGGTACAATCTCGCCAGACTCCGATGGATCACCCGAGCCATACATTTCATTTTCACGTGCTTCTTCCGCCGCTGCCTGCTGTTCCTCATGTTTCAGGTCCAACAGACACGTGATCACCTGAACCGTCTTCCCGAGACCCATATCATCCGCGAGGCAAACTCCGAAGCCAAGCTCACGCATCGCAGACAACCATTGATAGCCGCGCTCCTGATATGGCCGGAGTTCTCCATGCAGCTCCGCAGGTACTTGCCGCGGTTCGATACTGCGAAGCACCTGTCCGTCCAGCAGGAAGGAGAGCAGACCTTCGGATTCCGCACCAAAGACGGATAATCCCTTCCAGGCTGCATCCTCGCCTTCCTCTGCAGCCAGATGAAGCCATTCGGATAACGGCATATATTGTTCTTCTTCTTTTTTCATATAACGCAGAACCTGGCGAATCTCCTTCGTGTCAACTTCGATCCATTCGCCGCGGAACATCACATAAGGTACCGAAGCTTCGGCTAACGCAGCAAGCTCCTCTGCAGTAACAGGTTTGCCGTCCAGCATCGGTTCCGCCTTGAAGGCAACCAGTTGTTCCATCCCCAGTGCATTCGGAGCGCCAGGCGCCCGTTCCGTACCACGATTGAGCATCTGCAAACGCAGCCCGGCTCTACGCCGACCTGCACGACTCCAGCGGGATGGCATAAGCACGGTTATTCCTGCCTTCTGCAAACGCGGCACCGCGTGAGTCAAAAACTCAAAAAAGGACTGCTGCTCCAATTTTATCCCTTCCGGGCGAGGTTGAAGCAGGGCTATTTCCAGTTCAGGTGCCAATTCACTGGCCTGACCGAGGGCCATGAGCAGCTGCTCCGCTGCGGATACGTAGCGCACCTTCCCCCGATCCAGGTCCCGATCCGGATGAGCCCAGATGGTTCGTGAAGGCAATCTCAGACCAGCCTCCTGTGCACTATCTACCCAAAAGGTGATGCCCCACAACGTTTCATGCTCGCCAAGAGGCGGTTCAAGCCGAAGCACCAGCTTCAGTTCCCCTTCCGCAGGGGCAGTTTCCTCACTGCCGATTACGGGCATCCCTGTGCCCCCTGCTTCTCGCAATGTCTCGATCAGCTCTGCCATTTCCTCCGTTGGGCCCTGTACAGTCACGGGACGGAACATCGAGATCAGGCTGTTCCACCACAGTTCGGCTGCTGGAGAAGAACCGCGCCGAAACGGGGTGCGGTATCTTGACAAGTCACTGTCCATCCCTTCCAGTTCTCCTGTTACGACAGCATGAATCATGCCGCTCATGAATGAAAACAGGACAGCAGCACCTGCCTCCTCCCGTGATTCCGGCTCGGAGGAAGCGTATGCACCCGGTGCAGACAAGCCGATTGGCGGCATGGCTTCCGCCAGTTCACGGAAACGCTCCACATCTGCTTCCTGAGACAGACGAGGTCGCCATACCCCTGTCAGCGTTTCTTGTCCCGTCCGTCGCCGCGCCCCAGTCTTGGCGGCAAATTCGGCAGAAGGCGCAATCTCTCCGCGCAGCAGCAGCTCCTGTGTGAACTGTGCTGCTTTTATCCAGTAGCGAATCTCCTCACCTGCCTGAATCCCTGCGGCTTTCAATATGCTGTCATCCCAATGAAGCAGCAGTTTAAATGTATCTTTGGGCGAGATCGCAAGCCCTTCCAGCGTCCGTCCAAGCAATTGGCGCCGCTTCGTACTCTTGGCTTCCGCAGCATTACGCATCGGATTGGGCCAGCGCAGCTCCGCAAGGCGAAGAGCGGCAGGCTGAAACAGACGACCTCCGTCGCCAAAATTCAGCCTCCTTACCACGTGGGTCCATGCATCCACACGCGGCTCCGATGTTTCACCGGAAAAACAAAAAAATACGTCACCAAGCCATACTCCATACAGCGATTGCATCATTACAGTCTCCCGTCATCCCTTCGCATTGTTACTCTCCATCATATACGAAAATGCCCGGATTTAAAAACCTTTACGCACAAAAAATTGCTCTAGTCGTCTCTTGATACACTCCTAGTACGTTCCTGATCACTTCAATCCGCATAAAAAAATGTTCCTTCTCCCCTGGATGGGATTAGGAACATTAAGATTGTGTGCAGGTCTTCACCTGCTGCTAAAATGACACCAAACGATTTATTCACCTAAGCTTGTCAGCAGGCCCAGCATGACTTCCAGGTTCAAAATTCCCGCCGTATGATCCGGGGCATGTCCAATCTCTTTGAATACACCTGTCATGAAACGCTTATGCTCTTCTGCAGGTTCTTCAAACCGATCGTAGGTCACCACAGAATCCACCGTGTCCACAATTAGAGGCACATACCCTCCTTTATACGGCACGACAATAATACGTGTAGAAGCATCGTCATCTTTATCGGGCATGCCCAGCAGAACCCGCAGACTAACAACGGAAACCACCTTGCCATACAAAGACCCAAAGCCTCTGATCTCCGGACTGCCGAATGGAACAGTGGTCACGGGAATCATCCTGATAATTTCATGTACTTCCTCAATGCGAAGCGCGAAAAACTGATCTCGAACCGTAAAATTAATGTATTGAACTTGAGCTTCCTCATTCATAGTTGTCCCCATACCCTCTCACTTTTAAAGGTTACTTGGTGTATCGGCTATTTTCCACGAAATATTTAGAGCTTCACTTAATTTAACAAGCTGCTTCATTCTTTCTGAATCCCCCGACACAAGGGTTGGAGATTTCACGGAAAGGTCATTCAACTGAAGAAATATGACTTTCTATTATATAGTTCAATTTTCCTATAAAAACTCTATAAAAACTCGAAAAATGTCGATATACCCTTATAAGTTCTTTTTGAAACTATCTGCTGTAACAACAACCTTACTTAAGAAAAGAGGAATAACATGACGCTTAAAGCCAAAGTCATTGTCATCGTCACCGCCATTTGTATTTTGCTTGCAGCCCCGCTAAGTTACATCGCCCTTCTCGTCATTGAAAAACAAGCTACGGAGTCTGTGGATAACCAACTGCAGAGCACAGTTCAATATGCTGCAGCTGAAGTTAACGGATGGGCCATTGCCCAAGCTAAAGTGATAGAGACACTTGGGAAGGTTATTGAAGATACAGTTCCCTTGAATGAGATCGGAATGGATCATCTGCAGGCTTTCCAACTGCCTTCCAATAAAAAGGATATCGCCACCATCTATTTCGGCCTTGAGGACGGAACCTATATGGATGGAGCAGGCTTTATTCCCGATGCAACTTTCGACGCTCGCGAACGTCCCTGGTACGTGCAAACCAAAGCTTCTAACGAGCTTACATACAGTGATGCTTACGTGACCAAAGCCGGTGTACAGTCCATATTCATTGGGGTGCCTCTCCATGATGCAGACGGGAATTTCCAAGGTGCAATCGCTGAAAATATTGCACTGGATTCCATCAAGGATGAGATTAACTCCATTCAGACGGAGAACGGATTCACCTTTTTGCTGGACCAGGCCGGTGTAGTGCTCTCCCACCCCAATCAGGAGTTGCTAAATACCCCACTTGCGGATCAAAGTGACTATACCGATATTGTGGGCACGATGCTTAAGGAGCCAAGCGGATTATCCGAATATACCTACAATAATGATCGCCAATTAATCTATTATGAGAAAATTCCGAATACCAATTGGATTGTTGCCACATCCATTTCCAAGGCAGCTGCCCTGGCTGAGTTTACGAAGACAAGAACGTTGTATCTGGCCTTTATCGTTGTATTCACTTTGATCTTGGCAGCTCTCGCTTATTTCTTTGCTTTAAAAACGATCAAGCCCCTGCTTGCCATGAAAAACAGTGCCAAGCAGCTGGCAGCCGGAGATCTTACCGTGCAAGTTGCCGTGAAGGGAAAAGACGAAATCGCACAACTGGGTTCGTCATTTAATGAAATGTCTGCTTCACTACGCAGTTTGATCGGACAGGTCGATCAATCGGCACAGCAGGTTCAGGCCTCTTCCCAAACCATGTTCAAAGATGCTTCCGGCAGTAACGAAATTGCCGGGCAGATCTCGACAGTAATCGAGGAGATTGCCAACGGTGCAGGAGAACAAGCTGAATCGATTCAAGCCGGAGCAGAAATGGTGTCCGGAATTAACGGAATCATTGATCAGATAACAGACGAAGCCCGGCAGGCTTCCGAAACGATATTGGACGTTAATCACGCGATGGAGAGCGGCCAAAGTGCAATCGCTCGTCAGTCAGATCTATCCCAGGCAGGACAGGAATCCACCAGTCGGGTCGAAACATCCAATGAGCTGCTGCTTAGCAAAATTGGTGAAATATCCGCCATTACAGGCAGTATTCAGAACATTGCAGCACAGACCAATCTGCTTGCTCTGAATGCATCCATTGAAGCTGCACGTGCAGGAGAACATGGCAGAGGATTCGCCGTTGTTGCAGGGGAAGTGCGTAAGCTTGCCGAACAATCTTCCCACTCCGTTGCTGAGATCGACCAGCTATTGAACGACCTGAATGCAGCAGGCCAGCAAAGCGCAGCCGAACTGGAGCAGTTCCGCCTGAATAGCTCGGCTCAATCGGATTCCATGGCAGAAACATCAGCTTCCTTTGATCTGATTCGTGGGTCCGTAGATGAAATCATACACAAAATCAGCTCGATTACTTCGGGTATGAATGAGATCAAAACAGGTGCTGCCCAAGTATCTGACGTGATTACAGGGCTCGCCGCTGTCGCTGAGGAGAGTGCTGCTTCTACCGAAGAAGCCGCATCTTCCACAATGGAACAATCCCTGTCGATCAGTAATATCTCGGAAGCAGCCAAGGCGTTATCCGATCATGCAGATCGATTGCTGCGTGAAGTCAGTCGTTTCAATACGGAAGATAAATAAGCTCGATATAAAGTAAGCTAACAAATGTAAACTACATCAAAAAGACCAGAGATTGGCTATATGCCAAATCTCTGGTCTTTTTTGCACGAGACACTGTGGATAACTATCCATTTTGGTTAAAGAGCGTGAAATTAACATGAAAAAGATCAAGTTATACCCTATATGTGGATAAGTTGTGCACATATTGCACACAGTTTGTGGATAAACAGGCATAAGGATGTGGATATACAACAATTTGATGTGGACATGTTGTGTACTTGTTTGTAAATCTCACGTAAAACCTTAAACACTGATTTCATTTATCCCTTTTTGTGGACACACTGTGGATTGTAGAAGTCTTTATCCAATTAATTAACCAGTTCGCCTTGTCTCATAATCAACTTGTCATCAATATAGACATCCGGCTTCTGCACTACTGCATCGATATGCACGCCTGCCGCAATCGTGCCTCCGAAGGTGTTGTTACTGCCAAAGGCAACGTGGATCGTTCCATACACCTTCTCATCTTCCAGAACGACTCCCGTAATTCGCGCCTTATTGTTGGTGCCAATACCAAATTCACCGAGATAACGGCCATCCCCCTCGCCCAGCATCGTCAGCAGCTGTTGTCCATCCGGACCCTCCGCCGAAACCAACCGGCCTTCTTCCACCTTCAAAGTCATCGGTTCACGGAGTGCTCCAATTCCCGCAACAGATCCATCTACGATAATGCTGCCTTCACCTATTCCTTCAACCGGTGCAATGTAGGCCTCCCCTGAAGGCAAATTGCCCGATTCACCAGGGTTCAAATACATCCCTGTGCTGGGTACTCCGCTTCGATCCTTGATGGAGAAAGACAGACTGTGCCCTTCCTTTTCAATCCGTACCTGGCTGCCCTCAGTTAATAAAGCCGTAACCTTCTCGGTCAGTGCCTTCACCTGTGGATATTCGGCTGTAATGGCACCATTCATGAACATATCCTCTGTCATGCCGGGCATGGTGGCGACACGTGTACCTGATGCAGCGGCCTGTTTCCGGGCCTGTGTATGGGTTAAGGAGTATCTTGTCACACATACGGCTACATCGGCTTGGATCATGGCTTGTGCAATTGGTGCGGGCGGTTCTTCCCCGGATCTGCTGCGTTCCGCCATAATCATCAGCACGGATTCCGCTCCAAGTGCTTTCCCCGCTTCATAAATGGATTCTGCAAGTTCCCTTTTGGCATCGTCTGCCACAACCACGAGATTCTCTCCCTCACGCAGTCCCAAGCATTCGATTAATACATTTTTACTGATTTCCACACGCTGCTGATTCATTTCACTAATCTCTCCTGTCATTGGTAAAACCCTTTATAGTCTAGACGCTTGAATGAAGCCTTTGGCAATCTGGCAGTCTGTAGGGGAATCCTGCACATTCTCACTTCGGACTAGAAGTTGAAATCAATGTTTCGGATCCGCCCATTTGACGAGAATTGCTGCCGTTTCCTGGTATTGAAAGACCGGAAAGTAGTGTCCATAAGGGACGTCGATTCGTTTACACTGTGGATTCAACTCCTCAGGGTAGTGATAGTCCGTATCTTCGCCAGCCCATACCACCAATGTACTATTGGCAATGTCTGCCCGATTCCACATGCTCCCCCCAGAAGTGAAGGTGCTTCCTTTTATTTTGCCGGAGTAAATCCATCGTAGCAAGTCGGCATGTGCTACCGCTATTCTGGGGGACTGCAAACTGGACCTAATTCTTCCTGCCAGTTCAGGTGCCGCAATGCTTCCTTCTGATTCAGTGCTATGTGTGTTTAACATGTGCCGCCAGCTTTTTTCCGACCTTCGGTTGAGGAGGGTACGCACTATTCCTCTTGGCAAGCGGGAAATCCATCGCAGCATGTTTGGATTCGTATTGTGAGCAACGGGCTGAAGCAAGCCAAGACGGATATCCGTTCGTCCGCTGCGCTGCAACGCCGCGGATGCAATCGCAGCACCTATGGAATGACCAACAAGCTTCATCGGACCTTCAAACCTGCCAATGGCCGTAACCAACTCATCCACCTGACCGTCAAAGGCCTCCTCCCCTTGATGTACAGCCGAACGTCCGAACCCTGCCAGGTCGACGATCCAAACCGGATTTCCAGTCAGCTGATGGAGCTCTTCGCCCATAGGAAGCATTTCATCCGCACAATTCAGCATGCCATGCACGATAAGCCACGGTTCACCTTCACCCTCCCAGCCAAGCGCTGCCAGGTTTCCTATCCGGGTTCGGTTCCAACCGGAAGAGAGATTTTCGTAAGGTTGAAGGCTCAGTCGATAATCCAGATCCGCCGTAACGAACGGAAGTTGCTCCCGGATGTCGGGCCATGTTTGACCCATGCGTTTAAATAAATCTTCCGTCTCTTCCACATGCCATATTCTGTCTGTAATAAAGGAAACCGATTCCGCAGGGACACCGCTGATCCGCGCCCCTCCTGATCTCATTGCGAATTGCATCCAGGATAAGGGTACAGCCCATTTGGGCTTCGGTACGTCCAGCTGCTTCGCAAGAAGATGAAGAAGTTCCTTCATATTGGGACTGGTTTCCTTGCGTGCCAGAAGTGGATAGGTCCCGCCTGTTGGGAACGCCTCTTTGGTCAGGAAGACCAGAGTCCGCCCAACCACATCATTCTCCACTAACGGTAACCAATAAGACGAACCTCCAGGTACAACAGGCATAAGTCTTTTTTGCATCGCCTGGATGAGCAGCCCGATACCGCCTGTTTGCTCGGTCTCACCTGTGGGGCGCGGTCCAACGACTGTGCTTGGGTTTACAACAGAAAGTGGATATTGATTTTTTACAGCATGCTCACGGAGATACAGATCGGCGTGGAACTTCATTTCTTCATATGCACTTTCATTCGGGGCCACCTTGCCAGTGGGTATATCTTCACCTTTCTCATCACGCAAGCCATAGGGACTCATGAATCCAACGACGTGAATGAAATGTCTCAGACCTTTAGTCTGCTGAATCTCTTCAGCTAGCCCGGCAACCTCTCGCGCTCCATTCATGAATATCTGTTCCGCCACTTTGCGCCCCAGGGTAACATCCATCGTTCCTCCTGCATGAATAATGACGTCGGCTTCCAGCACGCGCCTGCGATCTTCTGCACTAAGACCGAGTCCCTCCACCGATAAGTCTCCTTGTACAAACGTAATTCTGCTGAAATCCGATATTCCGTATGAAGTCAGGCCTTGCCTGGCTTTGGATTCTGAACGGACAAGCAGCAGCAATTCCAGATTTTCATCGATTAGCTGCTTCACTGCCTCCTTGCCGATAAATCCGGTGCTGCCTGTCATAAAAATAATGGATGCTGCCCCTGAGTCCACCTTATGGGTATGCATCTGGTCCATTGTTTTTAAGTATGTAGAATTTACGTTCATTATTCTCTCCTCCTAATTAGAACTACATAGTACTAGTGAAATCCAAAAAAAGAGCTTCGTTTAACGAAGCATCTGACAAAATGTACGTACGGATTGTTCTATAATCCCGGTATCCCGCGCGGTCTCAGACAGAACCAGAGATCCTTCCAGTGCGGCGACAAACAGCGAAGAAACCGCCCCTGCATCCATGCCTTCACGGAATTCTCCACTGTCCACGCCCTGCTGAAACAGCTTCTCGATCATCGGCTGCAATTCCCGGAAGAATCGGGAGATACTGGCCTTCACGTCGGGCGCACTAGCGGGTGTCTGCATATAGAGCGTTATAAAAGGACAGCTCCCTTCAAAATTGCGCCCTTCAATGCCTGCCGATAACGTGGCTATAAACGAGTTAACGCGCTCTTCCACGCTTCTTTCCCGCTGACTGAGCAATATATATACTTGTGACTCATACTGGGCGATCCAGTATTGTACCACTGCCTGAAGCAGTTCCTCCTTATTTTTAAAATGATAATAAATATTGGACTTGGACACCCCGCTCGCCCGCACAACTTCATCCATGCTGACATAGCTGTATCCCTGACGCAAAAATAACTGCGCTGCCACTTCGACCGCCTTGGTCCGGTTGACCGGATTGGCACTTCTCGGTTTGGCAGAACCTGAACTTGATCTTTGATTTGTCATATTTAGAACTATATAGTACTAACTAATTCATTGCAAATTTCTTTTTGCAGAATAGGACACGAGCTATGACTTATACACAGGTCTCATCCATATGTAGACACTTATGCACAAAGGATATCCACATATAGTATTCAGTGCTGGGTAAGAGTTTTAGTTTAACGTATGGTAATCATTGTTGTTATCCACAATTCGAAAGATAGATAGCCATGTTATCCTTTCCGAATGGTTCTCAAAATAAAAAATAGGCCAACCAGAACGATATTCTGGCTGACCTATTGAATGAGTCATGGTAATGGATTGTCGAACAGGATTAGATGGCCTGTGGATATTGTTTTCTGTGGATAACATTTAGTGATACTGGTCCATCTCTTATCTGCACTTACGTATAAACGTCATTCTGGGATTTTTACTTTTTCAGACTATCCCAGTTTTGCTGCAGGGCATCAAGCAATCCGGCTTTATCCGATTTGCCTGCCACATATGCCTGGATGGTGCTGCCGTATTCCTGTGGAACACCTTCCGGGAAGCGGTTGAAGTTCCAGCTTAACGTTTTGTTTTCCTGACTGTACTTCATAATCTCTGTTGCCAGATCGCCCAGATCCTCTTCCGAGGCCTGAATGGAGCTGAACGCCGGGATAAATTTGAACTCTTTGGTCATGTACTGTTTCCCGATATCGGATGTTACGAGCCATTCCAGGAATTCCTTCGCTTCCGGCTTCACTTGCGAGTTTTTGTTTACAACCCAATAGTTAGGTACGCCTACAAACAATTTGTCATTCGGTTCATTCGTAATTGGCATTGGCAGCATACCGAGATTCAGGTCGGGATTGATTCCATCAATCTGCACTTGAGTCCAGTTCCCTTGCTGCATCATCGCTGCTTCCCCGCTTGCAAACAGGGTTACCTGTGTATTGTAGTCGGTAGTAAGCGGGTTTTTGTTGCTGTATTTCAGCGTTAAATCGAGCAGGTTCATCCAGTCTGTGAACACTTGGTTGCCCGGGATTTTCTCTGTACCTTCGTTAAGGCCTTGAATGAATTTTACCGGATCTGCCTGATTCGCAAATGCAACGTTTACGTTATGATTGCCAAGCACCCACCACTCCTGATATCCGTTCGAAAATGGTGTAATGCCGGCTGCCTGAAGTTTCTGAGCTGCCTGATCCAACTGTTCCAATGTTGTTGGAATTTCAGTAATGCCTGCCTTTTCAAAAAGGTCTTTGTTATAAATGAATCCGTATCCTTCCAGTGCCAGCGGCTGTCCATAGAGTTTACCGTCTTTGGTCATTGGCTCTTTGGCTACTTCAAGCACGTCCTTTGTCCAAGCTTCACCTGACAGGTCTTCCAGATACTCAAGCCAAGTGTCCAATTCGCGGTATCCGCCCACGTTGAAAATGTCCGGTTGTTCGCCTGCAGCAAACTTGGCTTTCAGTGCTGCACCGTAGTCACTGCCGCCACCAACTGTCTGAATGTCCAGCTTGATGCCTGGATGCGAGGATTCATACTCTGCCTTAAGGCGGTTAAGCGCTTCCGCAATTTCGACTTTGAATTGAAAGATTTTGATGGTTTTGTCCCCTGCGGCAGCGTCTCCTCCGCCCGTTTGAGCATCCGTATTGACCGGACTGCCGCTTTTGTCCCCGTTGCCACAACCTGCGAGCATTACCGAAAAAGCAATCAGCATGAGCAACGTCAACTTTGTCATTCTTTTCATACATACACTCTCCCTATAGTAGTTTCTGTTTGGCAGCTTCCTTACTCTTCATTTCATAATCTTCTCTTCTCGACCCTTGTCTTTCTAGCTTTTCTTACTTACGCTTGCCTCCGAGAAGGTGCCCAAGCCATGCGGGCGCCTTCTCCTCCGCTCCACCTCCATGCGAGGTGGAGCGGAGGGAGCATGATGCGACGGAGAAGCGAAGCGTTCGCCTTTGATACCCGGTGGCTTCCTTGTCTCAATTCATCCTGGCCACCGGGGAGCAACAGCGATCGAAGGCGCTACATGATCCCGGAGCGACCTACTCTCGCACCTACCCCTTAACTGATCCAGCGGTAATGCCTTGAATAATGTACTTCTGCATCAGCAGGAAGAAGATAATGATTGGCATGATGCCCAGCACCAGGGCAGGCAGTGCCAGATCCCATTGCTTCGTATATTGACCGAATAGCGCAAAGGTCGCAATCGGGATCGTACGCAGGTTAGAGCTTTGCAAGATTAGGGACGGAAGCAGATAGTCATTCCAGATCCAGAGTGTGTTCAGGATAATAACCGTGACATACATCGGCTTCATCAGCGGGAATACAATCCGGAAGAATACCCCGTATACGGAGCTGCCATCCACCCGGGCGGCTTCTTCAATCTCAACCGGGACCGATTTAACGAACCCGTGGAACAGGAACACCGACATGGGTGCACCAAATCCGAGATAACAGATGATTAAACCACCCAGACTGTCGATCAGCCCAAGATTACTGGTTACCGTAACGAGCGGAATCATGATAGACTGGAACGGAATCACCATGGCGGCAATGAACATGCCGAACAGAATCCGGTTGAAGCGGGTATCACTGCGGACCATCCGGTATGCAGCCATGGAGCTGATCAGTACAAGCAGCAGGTTGCTGATCACTGTAACGATAAGCGAGTTCATCAGTGCCGAAGGGAATTTGATTTTCTCCCAGGCGTTTGCATAGTTGCCCCATTGAAAGACTTCAGGCCATGCTGCCGAATTGGTAAGCAGGTCACCGAATGTTTTGACCGAATTGACAAACAGGAAGTAGAACGGAACCAGGAACAGCAGTCCAATCAGTACCATGATGATCTCGGTTATGATCGTACTGAAGCGGTAGTTTTTCGTCGTTTCCATCTATGCCTCTACCTCCTTGCTCTTCGTCAGACGGACTTGAATCATTGTAATGATCGCAACGATTACGAAGAAAATGAGTGCTTTTGCCGTACCAATGCCGTAACGGTTATTCACGAATGCCTCGTTGTAAATGTTGAGTGCAACGGACTCCGTTGATCCAAACGGTCCACCTTTGGTCAGTGACAGATTGAGATCAAACATTTTGAATGACCAGGAGATCGCCAGGAAGAGACAGATCGTTACCCCAGGCATAATGAGCGGTAGAATGATGCTCCGCAGTACCTGCCAGCGGCTTGCTCCATCAATTTCAGCAGCTTCCAGCAGATCCGGCGACACATTGGTCAGGGACGAGATGTAGATGACCATCAGATAGCCTGCGGTCTGCCAGACAAATACAATGACGATTCCCCAGAAGGCGGTCGGCTCGTCTCCCAGCCAAGGGAGGTTGAAGAAGGACCAGCCGGTTACGTCACCAACTGCTGAAAACCCTTTCACAAATATGAACTGCCAGATAAAGCCGAGCAACAGTCCACCGATCACGTTAGGCATAAAAAAGATCGTGCGTAGAATGTTTCTCGTCTTAAGCGGTTTGGTCAGGAAGTACGCCAGGAAAAAACCGATGATATTGGTTAATACTACACCGACCACCGTAAAACGTACCGTGAACCAGAACGCTGTTTGGAACTTGGGATCATTCGCAAAAATATGAATAAAGTTGTCGAACCCTACCCAATTGATATTCTCTGACACCCCGTTCCAATCTGTAAAGGAGTAATACATTCCCAGCAGGAAAGGGACCACGATGATGAGAATAAAGAACACGATGGAGGGACCCACGAACACCAGCTGCTGTAACAGCTGCGAAGATTTGCGATGCTTCATATCGTTCTCCCCTTCTATAGATGGATGGAATTGGTCTCTTTTTCTATTAAACCCCAATATTCCGGTTGGAAACACTGACCCTCGTGAACAGTTGGGTGTAAAATATTGTCCTCTCTTATCCTGCAGCCAGAAGGGGTGTCCCAATGTCAAAATACTACAGCATTCGCACCAAGTTAATCGCTTTCATGCTCATAGCCACCACACTTCCCCTGCTGGCTTCCATCAGCATGACATTCATTCAGACCAAAACAGCCCTGCGCGAGCAGGCCGTTGCCGAGAACAAACGTCTCATCTATCAGGCATCCACCAACCTCAACAACTATGTGGATAATGTGGCCCGAGCATCACTTGCGGTATACAGTGACCCTAATTTTCTACGTAATCTGGCAAAAATCCCTGGGGATTATCGCGCTGTAGCCGAGGTGTATACAACGCTGCAGACCATTCGTTCAGCTGTACCGGATGTATTCCAGCTCTATTTGCACTCGTTTGCCGCCAATCAATCCACCTTAATTATGAGCCCTTTTCCAAAGCGGGAGGAACGCAAACAGGCCTATTCCGACGCCCTCCATGGAAAAACAGGTGGTGAGAGCCCCGATATATGGGTAGAATCGGCACATATGAGTCATACTTACGGCTTTAAGGCAGCTTCCGCCGATGATCCTGCACGAACAGTAATTACATTACATCGTGTAATCAAGGATGTTCCATCGACAGAACGTCTGGGGGTGCTCGCTATAGACCTGAACATGAATACCATTGCGGCCATCTGCAGCAGGCTGTACGATCCGGAGAAGGAACAAATCTATGTCGTGGATGGTCAGAACCAGATCATATACCAAGGTCGTTCTGAGATCAGTGGAACAGATCAATTAAGGCAGGAAGCATCCAGGGAGCTGGATGCAGCACGGACCGGAACGGGAACAGGCAGCACCGCAGCAGGACATTTTGAACAAGAGCATTCCATGTATGTCTATCAACAAATGGGCAGCACCTTTGCCGACTGGACCATCATCAAACAAATTCCGAATGAGACGCTATATGCCAGGGCTACCACCCTGACATGGAATAATGCCATGATTGCCATTGCTGCGCTTCTACTCGTTATCGTGGCTACCCTGTTCATCTCGATCCGCATTACTGGACCACTCAAGCAATTAATGCGGTACATGAATCAGATTCAGGCGGGACGTCTGCATGTGGACATTCGGCTTAAGAGCCAGGATGAGATTGGAGTACTGGCACGTCATTTCCGGGATATGATGGATACGGTGAACAATCTGATTTTGCGAGAATACCGACTGGAGATTGCCAACAAAACCAACCAGCTCAAAGCATTGCAGGCGCAGATCCATCCACATTTTCTATACAATACGCTGCAATCCATAGGCACACTCGCCCTCCAGCATCAAGGGCAGCGGGTGTACGTGCTCCTCTCTTCCCTCTCCAAAATGCTGCGCTACAGCATGCGGGACCAAACTCGTGTCACCTTGCGAGAGGAAGCCGAGCATGCAAGGTTGTATCTGGAGCTTCAACAGGAGCGGTTTGGCGACCGCCTTGAGGTACAGCTTGATTTTGCCGAAGATACGTTACGCACCGAGCTGCCGAGAATGACCCTGCAGCCATTGATTGAGAATTATTTCAAGCATGGTGCGGATGTTCAGCCGGGTAAAGGATTCATTCGCATAAGCAGTCGCAGGACATCTGACCACTGGATTGAAATTCAACTGGAGAATAACGGACCTCCCATACCAGACGAGAAGTTGTCCGAGATTCAGGGATGGCTAAGTCTGATTCACACCTCTTCCGGACTTGCCGCTCAGGATTCCGACCTATCGGAATCCATCGGCCTACGGAATGTGATGCGCAGGCTCCAACTAAACTCACCGCCGGAGCATACGGCTACGCTGGAGATCAGCAACCTGGAACCAAACGGTGTCAAGATTAAGCTCAACATTTACGCGGGGGAGTGAACAGCATGAAAGCACTTATTGTTGATGATGAAAAGCACGTCCGAGACGCGATCCGGCTGCTTGGGCATTGGGATAACCTGGGGATAGATACCCTCCTAGAAGCCGCAGACGGCCATGAAGCGGCAGCAGCGATCTCTGCCCACCAACCGGAGATTGTTCTTAGTGACATGCGCATGCCCGGTCAGGATGGCATGGCCCTGCTGGAATGGATATCGATTCACGCTCCGCAGAGCAAGGTACTGGTTATCAGTGGGTATGACGATTTTGAGCTTGTCCGGCATGCGATTCGCTACGGGGGCATGGATTATCTGCTCAAGCCCGTGGAAGCCGATGAGCTGAATGCTTCCCTATCCAAAGCCGTGAGCGCCTGGCAGGAAGAAGAGTCCGCCCGTATGCAGGCAGCACGCCAGTCCATTGTGGTTAACCGCATGCGACCCCACTATCATGACAGGCTGCTGACAGAGCTTGTGGCTGGACGCGGCAATGGTCAAGCTCAGATTCAGCGGCTGCGGGATGAACTGAATCTTCCTGTGAAGGCTGGAAATTGCAATATTGCTGTCACCAGCCTGTCCCATCTGGACGCAGAATGTCTGGCCAAATACCGCAGTCGTCCCGATCTGCTTGTATTCTCCGTTCTGAATATTTGCGCAGAGATGTCATCCACACCTGAGGAAGGCGTAGCATTCCGCCACTTGGATCAGCCTGATGAGATCGTCATATTGCACTGGGGAAGCTGTACTGCTCTTCGCCCCTTGCTTGAGAAGATAAACGATGGATTGCAGCAAACCATCCAGCGCCGGCTTCACTTTGGTGTCTCCGCTTGCGAATCCTATCCTTCCGGAATCGCAGCTGCCTATCAGGAAGCAAGCCTCCGGTTATGGAGGCGCAATACGCTCCAGAACGCTCAAAGATTCCATGATTCTCTGGAGACTTCTTCAGGGAATAGTAAAGGGTTACGTTTAAATACTTATGAAGAATCCATGCGGCTTGCCTCGATGAGTGGGCGTGCTTCCAGTGTAGCCACTGCTGTGGCAGAGTGGATCGAGCCCATAACGCAGCTTCAGATCATCTCCGCCGAACAGGTTCATCAGTGGATGGAAGAGCTGGAATGGATCCTTGGGCATTGGCTTGATGATGCGGCAGACTCTCCGCCGGCAAGCGATGAGGATGCAGTGGAGGAACAGTCTATCCCCTTTGCGGAATTACCACTGGACTCCGAAGGGCTGCTGTCCTTGCCTCTGCTTCGGTCACTGCTGGAACAGCGACTGCTGGCAGCGGGAAAAGCTCTTACTTTTCAACCTAATACCCTTTCTGATCCGATGACCGATATTGCGCGCTACACCGATGCCCATTATCAAGAGGATCTGTCCCTGCAGCAGATCGCTGCACGGTTCTATCTCAGCCGAGAGTATATATCTCGCAAATTCAAACAGCAGTTCGGTTTGAACTGGTCCGAATATCTGGGGAGACTGCGAATCAACAATGCCAAACTGCTCCTCCAGAATCCTTCACTACGAATCGTAAAAATTTCAGAAATGGTGGGATACCAGGACGAGAAGTACTTCAGCAAAGTGTTTAAAAAGATGGAAGGCTTAACCCCCGGAGAATATCGTAAAACGTTAACGGAGGCGAATACCTAGCAAAATGAAAAGGCTGATTTTGATTACAGGAATGTCAGGTACGGGAAAGTCAACAGCTTTGGCCGAACTGGCCAGAAAAGGGTATCGTGTAGTGGACACCGATTATGGGGAATGGAGCGAGCACACACATAGCACGGGTTGGTTATGGAACGAAGAACGGATCACGGCACTTCTTACAGGGCATAACGAAGGAGCGCTATTTATTTCAGGTACCGTTTCTAACCAGGGCAAATTTTACCCCCTGTTTGATGCAGTTGTCTTATTAAGTGCACCACTTGAAGTTATCTTGGAACGAATATCTTCCCGTGAGAATAATCCTTACGGGAAGACCATGGCTGAACGAGAAGAGATCATTCATTATGTGCATACGGTAGAGCCACTGCTGCGTGCCGGATCTACGTTTGAGATCGACACGCGCAAATCCATTGAGGAAGTGACCGAAGAGCTTGAACGTATAGCTGCCTCACCTTGTAAGCGAAGCATCACCTAAATGATTATCTCATCTATCTCTTATGAAAAATGAGGGCACCAAACGGATGTAGATTAACTCTCCCGCTAATTCGACAATGGTTTGGGTTACGATGGCCGCAGCAGCTATTGTAGCCCATTCTTCCGGGAGTGCAAGCGCCAGCGGCAGCACGACGAGTGAATTCCGGGTCGCCGAGCTGAAGATCAGCGCACGTCCGGCACCGATGTCCAATCGGAACAGAATGGCCACCAAGCGGGACAGAAATGGCATCAATATTAAAAAAGATACATATACAGGTATGGCATTCACGACCATTGCAAAGTCTGAGTACACCTTGCCAATCTGCGACGCAACCACCACAATTAACGCCAGTGCCATCATCGGAACTGGCAGCCAGGCAGCTGCATCCATCAGCTTTTCCCCAACCGCTCTCCCCCTCGACCACACTTGAGTAAGGATTGCCAGGATTAATGGTATAACAATAAGAACCAGGAATGCCTCTATGAACGGCCCCACTTTCATCAGCTGGGCTACCTCTTCCCCGGTCAGTAACCACAAATACAATGGCAGTAATATCATTTGCACCACGAACAAGATTGGCGTTACAGCCAGCATAAGCTTTTCATTCCCACGTCCAAGCTGGGTAAAAACAATGACATAATCGATACATGGGGTTAGCAGCACCAGGTACACGCCGATGAGAACCGCAGGCGATTGTGGGAATATCCACGTCAGCAGCGATACGATCACAGGTACAACGACAAAATTGGCTGTTAGAACAGCACCGATAAACCTAAGATTGGATAACGATTGTTTCAACTGCAAAAAAGGAATCTGTGTAAACATGCTGTACAGCAAAATGGCCAGCACGGGTGAAACTGTGTGATGCAAAGCCGATCCCCATTCAGCGTTTCCCAGGCCAATGGCTGCACCAACAAGCAGTGCAACGATATAGAACCAGGTTTGCTGCTTCTCCATGGTTTCTCTTGTAAGCACACTTCATCCTCCTTATTTGGGGCATATTCTTCTTTCATTACGCGTACATTGGACAGTGCATGGATCAGGGAGCAGCAAATATAGGTCATCCATCATGCATCCTGTGAATTTTTTGCGGCCTCTTATTAGAATGTGGAAGAATTGGGTATATTCATTGTAGACTGACCCGCGGTTCATTTATTCTTTTGTAAACCAAGGAGGATGTACAATGTCTCGTAACAATCCGTACAAATGGTTAAATGCGATTGGCTTTATCGCAGTTATTGTTGTAAACTACCTGTCGAATTCTCTACCCATCGGCGGGAGGACCAACAAGGAAGTATCCGATATGTATCCCGTGCTGCTTACACCTTCAGGGTACGCCTTCTCCATCTGGGGATTGATCTATCTTTTGCTTGCTGGCTTCGTAGTTTATCAGTTTCTTCCTTCATCGTGGAAAAGGGATTCCATCACCCGGCTTGGTTACTGGTTTCTGGCAAGCTGCGTCTTTAACGTAGCTTGGATCTTCGCTTTTCAAAATCTTCAGACAGGCCTCGCCCTGCTTATTATTGTACTGCTTCTCTTGTGCCTGATCATGCTGTATCTCAAAACGCGTGCCATCACCCTCCCAACAACAGCGGAGATTTGGCTGGTTAAACTGCCATTCAGCATCTATCTTGGATGGGTCAGCGTGGCGACCATTATTAATGCAGCTGTTTTATTATACAAAATTGGCTGGGACGGTTTCGGTATCAGCGAACCTACCTGGACGATCATCATGCTGATTGTAGGTCTTGTGCTGGCTGTAGTCGTGAGCTTCCCTTATCGGGACAGCATCTACCCGCTTGTATTTACGTGGGCATACATTGCCATCGCACTTAAGCAGAAAGACGTTTCCTCCGTTTATTATACGGCGATTATCCTTGCAATCTTGCTTGCGATCTATGCCGTATATCTCTTCTTTGCCCGTAACCAAGACCGTGATTAAGTGAAAAGAGTCCATTGTAAACGTCGTTGAAAAAAGCCGATTCCGGTCAACTCATTCGGAATCGGCTTTTTATGTATTCTAACCCTCGGAAAAGGCTCCTGTTCTATTTCAGGGCGATAACTTCGATCTCCACAAGAGCATCCTTCGGCAAACGAGCTACTTCCACTGCACTGCGTGCCGGGTAAGGCTGTTCGAAAAATGTGCTGTATACCTCATTCACAGGAACAAAATCATTCATGTCTTTCAGGAATACAGTCGTTTTTACGACTTTATCCATGCTTGTGCCTGCCGCTTCCAATATTGCTTTTACATTACTTAAGGACAAGCGGGTCTGTTCCTGAACATCTGCGCCGAACTCTCCCGTTTGGGGATTCAGGCCAAGCTGACCGGATGTGTAGACGAAATCGCCTGAAGCAACAGCCTGGCTATATGGACCGATCGCACCTGGAGCCTGATCTGTAGAAATTGGTTTTTTCATGGGCTGGTTCTCCTTCATGTTCTCAAGTTTTGAAGCTTATTATACCATGATCCTCTCCTGCCAAGAAACATCTCAGAAATTCTCTGTTCCAAGTGCATGAATCACTTCATTGGAGTAGACATGGTTGCCTTTGGCTCTGACAAGCGCAATATTAATCATAGCCCTGGCGATGGTTGAAGCATGTATTGCCCGGTACTTGGCAGCTTTCCCCTTCATCCAGCGATCCATGAACGTCATCAGGCGTGCGGCAAGCTGTTCTCCAACACGCTTTTCTCCGCGGTCACCCAGAATCAGAGAGGGTCTAAAGATATGCAGAGATCGGAAACCAACCGAGGATAGAGCTTCCTCCATCTCCCCTTTGGTTCGACTATAAAACACTCGCGAGCCCGCATTCGCCCCCATGGAGGAAATCACCAGCATCTGGGACACCCCTTGTTCATGCGCAAGTTTGGCCGCCTCTATCGGATAGTGAAGATCGACCTTGCGAAATTGTTCCTGACTGCCTGCTTTTTTGATCGTCGTTCCCAGACAGCAGTATAAGTCATCCATAGGGTAAAACAAATTCCTGGCGTCTCCCAGTTGATCCCAATCCACCACATACTGTTCTAGCTTGGGATGATCAAGGTCCAGTCGCTTCCTGACCAGAATACGAACTAATCCATATTCCGGTTGCCGAAGCAAGCGATGTACGAGCAGGCTGCCCACCAGACCTGTGGCCCCGATCACAAGTGCCTTTCGCCCGCTAGTTTCCATACTCATCCCTCCATTTCATCTGTGATTACGATCTCAGAAGTACCCGGCGTCCCAGTGTAAAAGCAAGAATCAGCATGGTAACACCAATACCTACCTGAAACCCATAGGTAGCCATCCAGGTTAGCGCCTCCGGCCATTCTTCCATTTTCTCATACAACCAACCGCCGATCAGCGGTCCTAGGAACGACGTTACCCCTGTTAAGGCTGAGTAAACAGCGACGAACATCGGTCTTTCACTTTTGGGTGTATCTCCGATCGTGAAGTTGAAGGCCAGCTGGTTAAATCCTCCGACCCCGATACCAAGAAAGATATGAGACAAAAAGAGCGCGATCAAAACAGGCATAAATGACATCAAACCCCAGGACAGACAAGAGAATGCGATGATTGGCAAAGTCCAAAATAATAAGGTTTTGTTGCTGAATCGTGCGTTCAGATTACCCCAAATATAGAATCCGGCCATCATGACGATGGTCTGTACCACCGTAATGAGAGAAACCATCTGATAATTAATGTTAAGCAAGTCCAGCATTACATACGAATACAGCGGAACGATCAGAGTCTGAATCCATAACCAAACCGCCAGAAATAGGGCAGCCTTCAGAAAAGACCGATCCTGAAATGGCTTCTTCAGCATCCGCCAGAAAACCGTCTCGGTCGAACGTTCAAAAGGAACATCCGGATAAAAGAAATAGATAAAGATATTCGCTATCGCACAGATCCATACCGGAATAAACAGAATCAGGAAGCCCGTCTCGCCCGGGAAACGGTCCAAAACGATACCCCCCACAAACAAGCATACGCTTCCAAGTGCATTCAGGATTGTATTCCGAATGCCGAAATAACGTCCCCTCACTTTGGCATGTACGATGTCCCCAATCAGAGAGGTCCAGATCATGCCCCCGATGGTATTGGCTATGAATGCAACCGTGTACATTCCAATATAAACGCCTACCCACCACTCTTTGGGGAAGAGGAAGGGAATTAGTCCGGTAGCGCTCCACAAGATGCGATGTAACCCAACGAATAACAGCAGCATGCGTTTCCGGCTGCGAATACGCTGCATCCAGAAGGCTGCCCCAATCTGGGCGATATTCACAAACGTGGTGATGGCGAGTACAAAACCGATGTGTCTTGACCCGGCCCCAAGGTACAGCAGAAATCCCGTTAAGAATGGTCCACCCAGCAATGTTTGCAATATAATTGCCGGTACACCCTCCCATGTTGCGATCGATAAGTTGATACGTTGTGTCGAACCCTTGCGACGTTTGCCTGCAAACGAGGGAGGGTTAACCTTGACCATCTTCTGTATGGGGATACACTCCTTAGACCGGGCTGTGACGACCGGTCGATGCTAGTTATCACCACAAATTCTACTCACAGCAAGATGGTTGTCAACTCATTTTTTCATGGTTTAAGGGAAGGTAAAGCCGGAAGGTACTTCCCTCGCCTTCAACACTTTCAAGCTGAATTGAACCGTCCAGCAAACGCGCCAAATCCCGGCTGATGGACAGGCCAAGTCCTGTGCCGCCAAATTTGCGGCTGATCGATCCATCGGCTTGTTGGAAAGCTTCAAAAATGGAATGGTGCTTATCTGCAGGAATGCCGATTCCGGTGTCTTTGACCGAGAAAACCAGCCATTTTCCCGAACGTTCAGGCTCGTCCACTTGTTCGGTGCTTACCGTCAATTGTACGGCTCCCTTATGCGTAAACTTGATGGCGTTGGACATCAGATTACGCAGAATTTGCTGCACACGCTGTGGGTCAGACCACATGGTCTCCGGTGCGTCTGGAGATTTCTCCATCAGCAGCTGAATTCCTTTTTTCTCAGCCACCAACTGGAAGTGACTCATTACATCTTCAACGAGCTGCGACACACTAATATCCTCATATACGATATCCAGGCGCCCAGCCTCCACTTTTGACAAATCCAGAATATCGTTAATCAACGTAAGTAACTCCTGGCCGGATTGGTCGATCATCGCTGCAAACCGAGCAATATCCTCCGGGTCCATCGTATCGCTGTTTTCACTAATCATCTGTGCAAAGTTAATCACACTGTTGAGGGGTGTGCGCAGTTCATGCGACATGTTGGCGAGAAATTCGGACTTGTACTGCGAAGCCAGCGTCAACTGCTTGGCTCGCTCTTCCAGTACAATTTTGGCCCTCTGCAGCTCTTCCTTCTGCACAGACAATAAGCGGTTGGTACTTTGAATAAGCAAAATCCGATTCTGTTCATTCTGGAAGTCCCGCAGGATAAAAGCAAAAATAAGACTAAGTAAAATACCGGTAGGAAGCGTGTAGGGCATAATATTGGAGAAAAAATACGTTGGAGGAACGACGCCAAGCAGGGCAATATTGATGCTGTTGACGACATTGACGATGACAATAACCAGCACACCCTTGATAATGAGTCTGTAATCACTGCGTCTCATCCATATATTTAACCCAGCACATACCACTCCAAGGATGGTCATGATACCCAGAGCCGCGAGCGTAGCTTCATTAATACCAAAGGTCAATCGGCTCAAGCCGATTCCAACACCGATAATAATTAAACTATAGGACTGCCTGAAGGTCAGAACAGCAATGATTAATGGAACAAACCGGAGGTCAAAAACCACTTCATCGCTTAACTGAAAGCCAAATACCGTACTAATCCAACCCGCAAAAATAAGAACCAGTACGGAGCTCCATTGTTTAAATCTGGAGGATGTACGTATCACAATGTATTTATAGAACACACTAGCCAGATAGGCTATAGTGATGAGCATCCCCATATTTAATACGAACATCTTAGAAAATTGCATTCACTCACTCCTGTTGCCCCGATTTTGTTCGTAGACACACCATTTGTCCGTATGTATTTCTATCATATCATGCCCATACAGCCTTCGACATTCCTGGCACATCAAAAAAATACACAAAAATACACAAATCCGGATTCAATTTGTGCTCGAAACATAGTAGAATATAGTGTTGTTTAATTTATCGCTGTGATCCACTTCCTTGACGAAATGGATTGAAAGGAGAAACGTTGTAGTGCAAACGTTAAAAAGCAAATCCTACTGGCTGTCATTAAGCTTGATGCTTTCTCTGGCTGTCATGGGACTGTTATATGATGTTCTTAACAGCCCTGAGCGCGGATTCGCCGTGCTCAACTCACCGATCGATCGGCTCATTCCTTTCGTACCCGGAATGTCCCTTCCTTATCTGGGCTGGTACCCGTTTGTGTTCGGTGTATTGGCGTATCTCTGTGCCAAAGACAGACTTACCTATTATCGCGTACTGCTGTCCATGAACATCTGTGTCTGGATCTGTTATCTCATTTATTTCAACTTTCAGACCAGTGTTCCCAGACCAGAAATTACAGGTACAGGTCTAGGTGCATCCGTCCTGGGATGGCTCTATAGCCAGGATCGCCCTTATAATTGCTTCCCGAGCATTCATGCACTTCATTCCTATCTCGTTATGCGAGCGGTGCTCTCGGTACCGAGTATTCGGCGTTATGTCAAACTGCTGGTAGCCGCTGGCGCAGCGCTGATTGTGCTCTCCACCCTGCTGATTAAGCAGCATGTGATCTATGATGCTCTGGGTGCAATTGTCCTTGGTGAGTGCATCTTCACCATTATCACCGGGCTGTCCTTACACCGGCGGCGCCGGAAAGATTCGAAGTGGACCGAGGGGATCAACTGACCCCTCGCTCCGACGAACCATGGAGATGCTCTTTCCTTCTCCACTCTTCTATAAACAAGCCTGCAAAATAAGGGTCCCATTGGGTCCCTTTTCCTTCTTCCAGAATAGATAGCGCTTTCTCATGACTCATGCCGTTTCGATATGGACGATCCGAGGTCATGGCATCAAAGGCATCCGCAACGGCAATAATCCGCCCAAAGAGCGGAATGTCGAGGCCAGCTTTGCCATCTGGATACCCTTTTCCATCGTAACGTTCATGGTGAGAGCGCACACCCGGCAAAAAATCAGCCATTGCATCCATCGGTTCGATCTGTAATAAAATGCTCTCGCCCAGTACCGGGTGGGTCTGAATAATGGCGAATTCTTCCTCACTCAGTTTCCCGTCCTTAAGCAAAACCTCATCTGGCACTCCGATTTTACCAATATCATGAAGAAGCGCGGATTTGTACAGCAAATCGGCTTGCTCCTCACTCATACCACTCAATTTGCCGATCATGAGTGAATACTCAGCCACCCGCATGGAATGTCCTGCCGTATACTTATCCCTCGCATCCAGTGCAGCAGCCAGCGTGGAAAAATAGCTCTGCAGCAGCTGCCGGTTACGTTCCTGCCTCATCTCCAGCCGATTAATCATCATATTAAACCCGGAAATAAGAGCCGAAAATTCATCTGCATAGAGGTCAGGCGCTCTTCTGCCCAGATCCCCTTCCTGGATTCGATTCATCTCTTTTGTTAATTCTGCGACAGGATCACGGACATCCCGAATCAGCAGCCAGCTGCCTACCAAGGCAAAGCCAGACCCAAGCACAACAACGATGATTCCCCACAGGATATACTCTTTCGCAAACTCCTGATCCATATACTGAAGCCTGATAAATGTAGCCAGGAAAAACAGAAATAGCGGAAATAGTCCAATGAGGGTCGTGCTCAGCTGAAATTTCCGCTGAATGGATACGAGTACACGTCCTCCCAATGACGGCTCGGTGCCATATTGCTGTTTACCTCGGCGGCGGGCTTCCATCAGAAGCGGTCTAATCGCCCGAACCGTCAGGAAATATTCAATTAACGCATGCATGATGGCAATCAGAATGGCACAAGCCGCTGCCACAGCAACATAGTTTGTTGGGAAGTCCAACCACCCTACTGTAAGCATCCATAGAGTTAATCCTGCAGCCGGCAATGAAAATCCCAGTAAATGCGGTCCCATGATACGGTAAATGGTTCTTACAGGGAAATGGTGGATCACCTCATACATCCTGCTCAATTCAGCCCGCTCGTGATGCTCCTCAGCGAAAAATTGCCTAATCGGTCTAAGCTGAATCCGTAAGGCAATCCCTTCAGCAGCAAGCATAAACAAAAGGGAAATGAACACAACCAGAATCAAACGTGCAAATTCAATATTTGGTATTTGCAGGGTAGAGACCATCACCACAGTACCGACAACAAACACGGCTCCGAGTGAGCCTACCAGATAATTGCGCACCAGACGAAAGATAAATGAACGGTATATCTCCACCCAAACCCCTCACTCTCTATGTGCAACCAGTTCTCCCGATTAATGTAAGGGGGAGATTCAGGGTATTGCCTTTATTTTTTATCGGTTAATCTGCACCAAAAAATTAATGATCTTCACAATCATTCATCTCCGGCATATTACACTATGTGCATATCCCCATCTGTAGTCTTGCTCCAAGCCAAAAAAAGACTGTTTCCCGCAGGAAACAGCCTCGTATCATCACTTGTTCTATCTATCCTTCAATCTTGGCAGCCAGAATCATCGTCCCCCGAGGCTGGTCACCCATCGCGTCCGGTTCCAGAGTAATGGCAACTGTGTCATAGTCATTCACTGAATCCAAAGTATAGTACACGGCACCCATGCCATCATGGCTTAGGAACGTTCCGGCATTCTGAGGCTTATCTCCCTTGATCAGCCAGACCTGGAATGCTTCGTTCCCTTCCAGATCAGGCAGGTTCTCTGCCTGCACAACCAGATGTGTACCCTTATCATCAATGACGATGGTCGCCAGTCCATTCGCCACGATGTCCTGTGCTGCAGGGCTAAGCTTCACGGCTTCGCCCATGCGCACGGAGCGCGATGGCTCCTGCACAGCCGCAAGCTGCTGCTGCAGCTTTTCATTCTGCGCCTGTGCCTGTGCGAGCTGCTCCTGTGCAGCTGTTGAGCCGGCCGCTTGCTGCGTGAGTGCATCGATTCGGCTCTGCAGCTGCGCAGCGTAGATGCCGAGCACCAGCGCCGCCGCAGCAAGGCCGGCGCTGGCTGCACGCCAGGCGCGGCTGCTGCGTGCACGCGCGCGCCCTTGCGGCTGCCACGGCTGTGCCTGTGCAGCCTCTTCTGCCCGGGCTGCAGGCACAGCCGTGTTCGGCGGCATACCTGGCCCGGGCTGCGCCGCATCTGTGTGCTGCGGCGCCGGGGTTGCCTGAAGCACCTCGGGTGCTTCAGGCTCCGCAGGAGCAGCCGCCAGCTTCGCCTCGGCGCTCTCCTGCGTGCTGCCGAGCACGTTGCCCAGCACACGTGCTCGCATGCCCGGCGGCGGGGCAACGGGTTCCGCCGCGTGTGGCAGGAAGCCGGCTACTTCCTGCAATTCCTTCACTTCCTGGCGGCATGCTTCGCATGTAGCCATGTGTGCCTCAAATGCTTCCACTTCCTCGGCTTCCAGTCCGCCCAGCACATACATCGGTGCCAGATCAGACCACTTTTCATGTCGTTCTATCATGGATGTATGCCCTCCCTTCCCGCGTCTGGCTGCAATTCAGCATCGGCTAGCAGCTTCTGAAGCTGCTTCATTGCCAGCCTGACCCGGCTCTTGACCGTACCCAGCGGTATCCCGAATCGGCTGGATACTTCCTGCTGCGTTAATCCCCCGTAATATATGGATTCAATAACTTGCTGTTGATCGCGATTCAATTGGGATAAGGCTTCCCTGATTCGGGTCCCTTCCCACTTCCGTTCCACTTCTTGTTCTGTATTGGTTTGTTCATCGGCATACGCTGCCAGAGATTCGTTCTCTACCGCCGTAGTCGCGGCACCTTTCGATTTGCGCCTCAGCATATCCACTGCAATGTTCCGTGTGATGGCAAACATCCATGTGGTTAGCTTCCCCTGGGAGGCCTCGTATCGTTCTGCGTTATTCCAGACTCGCAGGAACAGTTCCTGTACCGTTTCTTCTGCCGTCATGGGATCACCTACGATCCGATAGGCAAACGAATACACTGCCCGCTCATAGCGGTCATATAAAAGCTCCAGTGCAGATGCATCCCTCTCTGCGATCTGTTGCATTAACCTGCTGTCCTCCATTGATTCAGTCATGCGAGGGCCCCTTTCTTGATCTCCCTCAACATTATAACCTACGAAAAAACATTTGAAGAGGATTACCTTATGGAAGAAAAAATCTGAAAACTTTTCATGATTTTCTCCTCGCGAAACACTCCATCCTTCCTTTATCTTGCAAAAAATTACAGACTGTGGTATACTCTTAAAGTTGGAATTAAACCTCAACTGATTTTCTATCTTCTTTTAACCCCGGAATATTTTCTTCATGCTGCGACCGCAGCGAATATGTACAACCAACCTATGGAGATTGAAGAACCTGAATCACATTAACCCGGTATAACAGAGTTTCACAAGATTTTCCCATTCACACTGGCGCGGTCATCGGAGCCGCAAGGACAAAAGAGAGGTAGGGCTTTTGTTGTTTTGGAAGTCACTTATTCTTGAGAAGATTGAAAACATACACAAACCAAGCACCCGGAATTGGGTTCCGGGTGCTTTTCCATGTCTGATTACATATTATTTAAATTTAATTATCCGATCTTTGTCGAAAAGTTCTTACTTAGATGAACATGGTTTTGGAGATAATGACCAGCAGGATGAACAGCACCAAAATGGTACCCATGGATCCCCAGCTTCCCCCACCGTGACCATAAGAAGTTCCACAGCCTTTGCTGTAACCATAACCGTGCACGATTGGAGCCTGGTTCGCATGGTGTCCGTACCCGTACCCGTATCCATATCCGTATCCATGCGGCATTGTTCCGCAGCCGTAACCGTACATTTCGTGACCTGTGTATGGGTAACCCTGCATGTTTTCATAACCTCCCATATGTCCGTATACGTGTCCCTGTCCGTTCGGTGAATTCAGTTTAACTTCGCTCATTGTTCATTCCTCCTTAGCATTTGCCTACACCCCTAAGCTATGTATTTTGCCTACGGCTGGACCGGGCTATGGCCCTCATTTGCATAAAATGGGCACTTTTCGCCTTGGACTGGCGTGGAATTTACCTGTGTTTTTTTCATCTGATTTCTGTATGCTTCTTCTATCCCAGCCACCCGTCCAGCTTGTCCACAGCCCAAAAAAACCCTGCCGGGTGACCGGCAGAGTTCGCTATATTACACCCAGAAAGATTTAGTGATGATGACGAGGAGAATGAACAGAACCAAGATGGCTCCAGTCGATGTCCAGCCGCCGTATCCTACGCCTCCGACTTCGCTCATGGAGAACCCCCCTTTACCAGAGAATTCGTGTGTGGGGCTAATAAATGCTATTATACCCAGAAAGATTTAGTGATGATGACCAACAGGATGAAGAGAACCAAAATGGCACCAGTCGATGTCCATGCTCCGCCGTATCCACCTACAACTCCACTCATGTAAAACCCTCCTTTGATTTGAGGTACAGTTCACTATATGCAGAAGTCCTTTCCCAGACCGGGCTCTAGATAAAAATGGGCTAGTGTCCCCAAAGGAGAGCGAAGTGCCCTCTTGGTTTAACTACATTCTCCATGGAAGTTTCCGTTGTATAAACACAAAAAATGCAAACACCTGAGGTGCTTGCATTTGGTGAAGTATTAAATCAGTCCCATTTCAACCCAATTCCCATCCTAACCCCTAATTCGGACGTACCTCACGGGATGCCAGCTTGTCCTGAACGGATTGCAGCTTCTGTATGCTGGAGGCATCCGGTTTATCCCGCCGATCGTCAATCTTAACGGATGTAGAGACCCGCTCGGCACCCGATAGAAACGGAGCTTCATGCAAAGCCGCTATGGCTGTGAAGACCTCGTTCAGCGGTCCTTCGATAATAGTGCTCATTGAAGTCAACTGATATGTAATGCCACGCTGGTTTTCCAATACGGCCTGCATGTCGGCCACATAACTGCTTAGACTGGTCGTTCCTGTTCCAATTGGAATTACGGTCACTTCTGCTATTGCCATCCTGCTCCGCCTCCCTTAGCTTCGTTAATTACCGTTGTCGCTATATTTAGCGCAATTTTGACTATTTTTATTTTACCAGTTGAAGGCGTCACAATTCAAACTGACGTGAAGACGTCATTCCATTTGAACAAAAATTTTTTTTGAATAATCTTCAAATCTTCCAGTCCTTTTCCTTTGCGGATTCATGCCGTAAATGGTATACTCGGAATTACGTTTTAGTGTGCTGAACCTGTTTACAAACACAAGATGTTGGGTTAGAGTAGGATAACAGCAACAAAATGTAGTGACAAAGCGTTTCCCCACTTCTGAAAGTCATCTTCTGCAATTTCGCGAAAAACAGGATGGAATCACCTTCAAAGGCACGTCCCTGTAGGTGAAAATCGCTTTCTCGAAACAGAACTGACGCCGAGGTTAACGGGGCTGTTTGGACTGCACCCGGTTGCCTCTATGACAGTCGCAACTAGATATGGACATAACCTTACATAATAGCACCTTGCGGTCGACATATATTTGCGACTGTCAGGAAGCCAGTGCAATCATGGGCATTTTCAGGCCGTCAGGCGGGGAGTGCTTTTTATATGATCATGTTCTGAAGCTGCTCCTATGTTATGGGGTCTTTGCATGCGCAAACTGTCACCACAACAGTCCACCCTGATGTACCTATTTTTTTCTCACCGTAAGAAGACACTCAATTCTTAATATAAGAATTTCTCCAATTTATCTCTTAATCATGCGAAAGCGAGGAATATTCATGCCACAAGTTGTGATCAAGCCGAACAACCGCCAGCTTGCCTTTGACGATATGCGTATCTCGGTATATGCCGACCGTATTCTGGAAGGACTGGACATGCTGGACAAGGAACGTTTGGTACGCGGGGTTAACAGCAAACTTCGTCGTGACGAAGTCACCGGAGACGAGATCAGTAACGCTTTTATGATGAGCGCACTGGAACTGGTAACCAAAGAGGAGCCGAACTGGAAATTTGCAGCGGCACGCTCACTGCTTACTTCCCTATACAAAAAAGCGGCTACCAACCGTAGATACAAATCTTATCCGGACGAGCCTTATGGTGCATTCTACCCTCTCCTTGTAGACCTTGTGAAAAAAGGCATCTACCGTGAAGAACTTTTGGAGTGCTACACCAAAGAACAAATTGATGAACTGGCGGAATGCATTGATTACCGCAACGATTTGCTCTTTGACTACATCGGCTTGCTCACGCTGGCAGAACGCTATCTCGCAAATGACTTTGACGGCAAAGTAATGGAGCTGCCTCAAGAGCGCTACATGGTTATCGCCATGTACCTGATGCACCAGGAGCCTGCAGAGAACCGCATGCATCTGGTTAAGGAAGCTTATTGGGCGATGAGCAACATGTATATGACGGCTGCCACACCTACCATGTCCAATGCAGGTAAAAAAGTGGCCGGACAACTCTCCAGCTGCTTTATCGATACTGTGGACGATTCCCTTGAAGGCATCTTCGATTCCAATACCGATGTAGCCAGACTTAGCAAAATGGGCGGCGGTATTGGTGTGTACCTCGGTAAAGTCAGAGCCCGTGGTTCGGACATCCGTGGTCACAAAAACACAAGCTCCGGCGTAATCCCTTGGATTCGCCAATTGAATAATACAGCTGTTAGCGTAGATCAGCTCGGAACACGCAAAGGGGCAATTGCCGTTTACCTGGACGTCTTCCACAAAGACATTTTGGCGTTCCTGGATCTGAAGCTGAACAACGGGGACGAGCGGATGCGTGCACATGACGTATTCCACGGCGTATGTCTGCCTGACCTGTTCATGGAACGTGTAGCCAGCCGCGGTGAGTGGAGCCTCTTCTGCCCGCATGAAACGAAAAAGATCATGGGCTGGAAAGACGAAAATGGCCGCGCACTTGGCTTGGAAGATTTCTATGACGAGTCCTTCGGCGCAGGCACATTCCGCGAAAAGTATGAAGAAGCGGTAAACCACCCGCTGTTGTCCCGTATTACGGTACAAGCCATCGATATTATGAAACGTGTCATGAAATCTCAGCTTGAAACAGGTACGCCTTATATGTTCTATCGCGATACGGTTAACCGTTCCAACCCGAACAGTGCCCACGGCATGGTGTACTCTTCCAACCTCTGTACCGAAATCATGCAGAACCAATCTGCAACGGTAGTAGAAAAAGAAGAGCTTGTAACCAAGGATGGTCAAACACGCATCGTAATTTCCAAAGTGCCTGGCGACTTCGTCGTCTGCAACCTGAACTCCATTCATTTGGCACGTGCCGTGCCTCATAACGTACTGGAGCGTCTGGTACCGATTCAGGTTCGCATGCTGGATAACGTTATTGACATTAACAACATTGAAGTACTGCAAGCCCAATATACCAACAGCCAATACCGTGCCGTAGGTTTGGGTACATTCGGACTTCACCACCTGCTTGCTCTTGAGGGCATCCGTTGGGAATCCGATGAGGCTGTAACCTATAACGATAACCTGTACGAAAAAATCAACTACCTGCTCGTCAAAGCCAGCATGGAACTGTCCAAGGAAAAAGGACACTATCCGAAATTCAAAGGTTCCGACTGGGAGAGCGGCAAATACTTCGAGCAGCGTGATTACACAACGGGTGAGCGCGTAGGCGAATTCGTAACGACCGAACAGTGGAAAGAGCTGCAGGCTGAAGTTCAGCAAAACGGTGTACGTAACGCATGGATGTTCGCGATCGCACCTAACGGTTCAACATCCATCATTGCCGGATCTACTGCAAGTATCGACCCGCTCTATGAGCTGTTGTCCTATGAAGAGAAAACAACGTACAAGATTGCCAACCCGGCACCAGACCTGTCGGACAAAACCATCTGGTACTATAAAACGGCCTTCCTGGTGGATCAGCATGCTTCCATCAACATGGCTTCTGCCCGTCAACGTCACGTCGATCAGGGACAAAGCTTCAACCTGTATGTCCGTCCTGATATCAAAGCAACGGAGTTCCTTGAACTGCATCTGCATGCCTGGAGAGCGGGTCTGAAATCGACCTATTATGTTCGCAGCCGTGCATTGACGATTGAAGAATGTGACTCCTGCGCAAGCTGATCGATAGAATACTAGATTCACGATGACCCCAGGGCATCCTGTTTTGATTGCAAAATGGCGCTGCCCTGGTACTTTTTTGCCCAAATTACGATCACAGCATCCCAGCGATGTTGATATAGATGCCTGAACTAAAAGTTTGAATTGAGGAGTGAACGGATTATGCAAGTACAGAAAATTTTCAATACAGAAGCACCTAACCAATCGACTCGAATTATTGAAGGTGAATGCTCCGGGATTCTGAACTGGAACGACATTCGTATGCCTCATATGTACAAGCTGTACAAAGTACTGCTGCTCAACCACTGGATCGCTGACGAAATTCCAATGTCGAAGGATGCTTCCCAATTCGCCCAACTGGATCCGGAAGAACAGCGTACATTCAAAATCAACATTTCCCTGCTGGCTGTACTCGATTCCATGCAAACGATGTTTGTAGGTGATGTTAAACGCTACTTCACCGATTCTTCCCTCGAAGCGATCTCGGCCATTATCGGACAACAGGAAGTCGTTCATAACCAATCGTACTCCTACGTTCTGTCTTCCATCGTATCTGAGCGGGAGCAAAAAGAGATTTTTGAATATTGGAAAAATGATCCCGTACTGCTTGACCGCAACCGGTTTATCGCCGATATCTATCAAAGCTTCCGGGACGAGCCGTCTCCACAGACATTCTTCCAAGCCATGGTAGCCGACCTCGTACTTGAAGGTATTTTCTTCTACAGTACATTCGCCTTCTTCTACAATTTGGCTCGTGACCAGAAGATGATGGCAACCAGCCAGATGATCTCTTACATTCAGCGTGATGAGAATCAGCACTGCTACTTCTTCGCTGAAGTGTTCAAACAGCTGCTTGTTGATTTCCCTGAACTGAACACACCTGAGAACATGGACTATATCTATAAAACAATCGACCGTGCTGTCGAGCTGGAAACCAACTGGGCACACTACACGCTCAGCAATGTTCGTGGAATTGACCTGAACGAGTTGGAAGATTACATCAAATACATCGCCAACAAACGTCTGCGTCTTATGGGCATGGATAAAGCATACGAAGGCGTCGATGTAAACTGCATGCCTTGGATCAAGCCTTTCTCTGATGAAGCACTCAATGCAACAAAAACAGACTTCTTCGAGGCGAAATCCCGTAACTATGGTAAAGTCGGCGACGACAACGGATTCGACGATTTGTAAGTTCAGATATCGCGAACAGAAGACACAATATATCCATAAAACACTCCCTGGGTGGGAGTGTTTTTGTTACGTTTTGTACCCTTCTCCCCATGGATGAAAATTCTGGGATATAATGGAGAAGGTTTGAATCTCCTATTGAAATGAGGCTAAAGGATGGAACGAGAACTGCTTGATCAATTGAACACCTGGCACGAACAGGACCTGTTTGGTCTCATTATCAAACGCATTGAACAGATCCCTGTACCCGATCGGAATTATGACCTGACAGGTCATCTAGCGAGAGCATATAACAATAGTGCACGGCACCGTGAAGCCATTCAGCAGCTTAAGTCTGTTGAAGAACAAGGCAAATGGGATCCACTCTGGCAATTTCGTCTGGGTTATGCCTATTACCATATGGCCTTATACGATCAGGCATTACAAGCATTTGAACAGGCTGACCGGCTTCAGCCCTATGACGAATCAACACTCGAGTTTTTGAGTTCAACCCGTTCCAAACTTATCAAAATGCAGCGAGACCGGCAGCATCATCTAGAGAAGCTGGCTGAATGGGACCAAAGTGGAATGCAGAACCATCTTAGAGCAGCTTCAGGCTCCTATGATCCCTCCACATTTTGGGAGCAGAGTGACTATGCACAGAGCAGCTATGTTTCTTCTCCTTTTGATGAAAGCCAAATCATCTCTACCGAGCAGGAACTGGGGTACAAACTGCCTGCTTCCTATATTCAATTAATGAACACTCAAAATGGTGGAGTTCCTGCACGCACCGTTTTCCCTACAGAAGAAGCTACATCCTGGGCGGAAGATCATATCGCCATTTCCGGCATCATGGGCATTGGGCATATCAAGTCCTATTCCCTTGCCGGAGAAATGGGAAGTCGCTTCATGATTGAGGACTGGGGATACCCTGATCTGGGCATTGTGATCTGTGACTGTCCATCTGCCGGTCATGACGTCGTGATGCTGGATTATCGTTTCTGTGGCCCGCAGGGGGAGCCCTGCGTTGTCCATGTAGATCAGGAAGATGACTATGAGATCACTTACCTGGCACCCAACTTTGAAGCATTTGTTCGTGGACTGGTGGATGAGGAAACATTTGATCTGGATGAAGAGGACGAGGACTAAACCGGCAGGAGGCCCTTATGACAACCCGAATTTATTTTGCTACCAACCAAATTGGCGATGTTTCATTCTCTTCACTTCAAGAAGCACTCCATGAATTCGACCTGGGAATCCTTGAAGAATATAAACAAACCGAAAAGGGAGTCATGGGCCAGACACTGCTCATCCGTACCTCTCAAGGGGAGTATATTTTGAAGGGCAACCCGCTGTATGTTGGGCAGCTGCAGGAAGAACAATTTTTTGCACAGCAGTTAGCTGAGCACGCCGCTATTCCTGTACCCGTCCCCTACCTGCTGCAAAAAAACACGGACTTGCTGGGCTGGAGTTACGCGATCATGCCCCGTTTACCGGGAAAACACCTGTATGATTCTTCGCTCCAGGCCGCCCTCGGGCAGGATGAGCAAGAAGAGATTGCCTCCATGCTCGCCCATAGCCTGGTCGAACTGCATCGATGGAAAGTACCGGATGCAGGCGAGTATGACCCCATAGCAGAACGAATCGTTCCTTTTGCGGGTACTTATCTCGACTGGCTGTATGGAACCATCCGTCACTGGCTGCTGGATGCCCAGAAGTACTCTGTCATTACGGATGCAGATATAGCTTGGGTGGACGAACAGCTTAGGCTTGCAGAGGCTGCATTTGAGGCCATGCCCGTTCCGGGATTTGTCATGGGCGATTTCAAGGTGGAGAACTTTGTCATCCAGAAGGTTGGCAGCCATGCTTCCGACTGGCGCATTAGCGGCCTGTTCGATTTTACTACTTCTTATTTCGGGGACGGTACGGCAGATCTGACCAAAATGACAGCCATGTATATACATAAAAATCAGCCCGAGCTCGCCAAACGTTTTCTGCACACTTACCGGGAACTTGTCTGCGCTAACGATGAAGAGCGATGCAAACACTTCGCCGTTCGTTTAGGGATCCATCTGCTCTATCAGCGTATTCTCGTATGGGGCGAAGCCAAAGCAACCAATCGGGTCACATGGGAGGCGGATCTGCCTTTTGCAGTCTGGGCACAGCGCTATATCGATTCTGCGCTTGCATTAATTGATTAGAGCAGCCGATCTGTATGCAACGAAAAAGAATAAACCAAAAAACGGCCGAAATCAGGGACTGCCCCTGCTTCGGTCGTTTTTTTATCGTGTCTTGCTATCTACATTGTTAGACGATAAGTTAAGCTTGGGCTTGCGTTACAGGCGCTTCCTGATGCTTCTGCAGAAACTCCAGCATCCGCCGATACACAAGAATCTCATTCGCCTTTCTGGAGAAGCCGTGACCCTCATCGTCCAATACGATATACTCCACGTCTACGCCCTTATCCTGAAGTGCCGCCACGATCTGATCCGATTCGGCCTTCACAACCCTTGGATCATTCGCGCCTTGAATGACCAGCATCGGATTCACCATCTGGTCAAGATAAGTGATGGGCGAGTCCTTCGTTAGCCGCTCACGGTCACGGACGGGGTCACCGAGCCAGTTATCCATCATCGGTTTCCAATCCTCAGGGACCGATTCCAGGAACGTAAACAGGTTGCTTGGCCCAAAGATATCGACTGCTGCCCGGAACAGCTCGGGATGGCGACCCGCAAGCAGCAGCGTCATGTACCCGCCATAACTGCCTCCAACCACAAACAGGCGATCCGGTGAGGAGATGCCTTGGTCAAACAGCCAATGTATGCCGGCAACACAGTCAAGCCTTGGCCCCTCGCCCCAATCTCTCTCTACCATCTTCACAAACTCGGCACCATATCCGGTGCTTCCACGGAAGTTTGGCGCAAAAATATGATAGCCCTGTGCCAGCATCAGCTGGAACATCGGCCGGAAAAACTTGGCCTCGGAGGCCTGTGGTCCACCATGCGGCCAGAACACCGTGTAACCGTTGGCCTGCTCCGGCTTGGCTTTAAAGAAAAGTGCCTCGATTTCCAGCCCATCATAGGAGTTGTACCGAACCAGGTCAGGATAGACCAGATCATCCGGATCAAGCCCTGTCACCCGGTTGGCCGTGAGTGATTCCCAAGAATCACTCCCCGCAGTCAATCGGTAGATATTATGCGGCTGAATCGCACCCCGCCCAAGAATGTACACATTGCCCGCTTTGGTTACGCGCGTCTGTTCTACCGTATCCAAAGGCATGTCGAGACGACGCGGCTGTGCAGCATCTTTGCCCAGGATGTACATTCGGTTTTCCGTACCTGTAAGCGTCCAGAAATACAATGTCTCCGATGCCTTATGCCAGCGAATCATCTCCACGTCCTCCCCTTCAATTTTGCACAAAGGTCGGAACTCGCGGGTATCCAGTCTATATTCAGCCACATAAGAGTATTCTTCCTTATCATTGGTGACGAGCAAAAGGCGATGGTCATCTGCAAATAGAATTTCAGATACCTGGCTCTGTCTCTCCGAATCGGGCAGAATGGATATCATCTCCCCTTCCAAGTGCAGGTGGGCTGTCTGATACGTATTGGAATACATTTTCACAATAACGAAGCTCTTCTCGTCAGGACTTACCGCAACCAAGTAGCTTGTAGCCTCTTCCCCGCTGTACAATAGCACATCCTCACCTGTTTCCAGATCGCGTCGACGTGAATTGAGATAATTCGGGTTACCCGCACTCGTCACGTAATACAGTCGCTGTCCATCCTCGGACAATTCCGAGAAATAACAGCGGTCATTCGGCTCAGCAGGCACAATGGGCAGCGGCACGCCACCCTCCGGTTTAAGCGCATATAGATGGTAGTTCTCATCGCCGTCCCGATCAAACCCCGTGAGAATATGACGCCCAAGCGGATCAGGCTTAATAAACTGACTGCTCTGGTTCAAATACGTCAAGGGATACGGGTAGCCACCCGGCAGATCCATCGCCCAAATATTCGGTTCACCGTTCAGATTGCTGTCAAAAAACAAACGTTTCTCGTCAGCCGATACGGCAAAGTGCGAAATGCGATACGTCTGGAAATACTGCTCTACATCCGGTTTGGGAAACTGAAGCATGACAAACCTCCTTAGGAATGAACAAAAGTATTTAACGGTGGTGAATTAAGGTATATTTGTCCATATTACAGGAAATTCCATTGTTTACACAATACTCATGTCATATTCCTTTATCATTGTTGCTAACGTCTTATGCCCTCCGTTGTATTCATCCAACGTACAGAGGCTTTTCTGTTTCCTGTCACGCAAAGGGAGGCGGAGTAGTCCTGACCTACATCCAGTGACTGCAACACATACTGCTGTCCCTCAAGCGCCCTCACATCCCGATCATCCTTCTTGGCACACCATGTGTTTAGTGATCGCCATCGTCCACACAACGACTGACCACAAGCCTTAATCCAAGCCTCTTTTCTCGTAAGCACATGCCATAGCCGCCTTCTAGTTTCATGCTCATCACTCCTATTTTCCAGTACATATTGTCTCTCATCTTCGGTCAAAAATCGCTTGATGATGGCATCCTTGTGTAGCAGTGGACGTACATATTCCACATCAACGCCAAGCGCGTTGTGTGCAGTTACTGCAAGCACAGATACTCCCTGAGTATGAGACAGGTTGAACTGTGGTCCTCCCTTAACATATGGCTTGCCTGCTGAACCATATTTGATCAAAATATTCGAAGCTTTCTCACGCATGTAGTGTGCTAGTACATATCTCAGAAAAGTCCTAGAGATCGCCAAACTATGGGCTGCAAGTAAAGATGTCTTCTTTTTGCTATGTACGCGTTCCTTTTCATCCGGACTTAATAGAAACATGTCCATATCCAATGTCGACAAAGAGTCCTCCTCCTGATCAGGAAGAGGACATGTCCAGATGTGTACTTCATCTGCCCGAAAACTTGTGGACCTAGCACCTGATGGGAAGAAACCCATGTCTAGCATAAAATCCTGCGTTCTTAAGCATACACTCTGCATCAGGATAATCCGCCTCCTTCACAACTGTATAGCTAACGAACAACCGACATTTGAAGATCCTCGGGATTCACCATACGTTTCAGTTGAACCCGAACCTCCTCATCCGTCAAAGCCATCGCACACTCTCCCAATTGCATGTAATTCAGTCCGATCACTTCATATTCGGAAATGTGCATGCAGCGCTTTTTTAATGAATCCATATCTGCATAATAGCTGCTCATCCACTTCATACGGGCATGTTCAAGATTATCCAGGGAGAAGGATTCAACAGTAACACGGCGGCATTGCTCGGCAACCTTATGATACAATTCGTACGGAGCCACAGAGTAACCACAAGCATTGGAAAAGGCAAAATCCTGCCTGTAGTAGTGATCCCATTCGGTTCCGTTGCCAAGTAAACCTGATGACACACAATCTGCAAAAAAAGTTGATGTCTCACCCAGCAATGCTTCCAAACCAATCATCAATGCTGCCTGATCCTCCAACCGCGTAGGCGGGCTCCCTGCCCGAAAACCGAAGCGTACAAGCGGCACGGGCAATCCGTAATGGATTTCCCGATAATTATCATTCCCCTCCTGATTCTGAGCAGGCTGACTGAACGGAGCGTGGAACGCCTTCTGTTGTACATCTGCCGGATATCTCTCCAATAGATCCATGATTTCAAAAGGATTTACCGGCCCTGCCACAGAAACGGCCATACGGGAAGTTTGGTATTGTGTGTTATACGCTGCGGTCAATCCTTCTATGGTTATAGCGTCGACACTCTCTGTTGTACCCGCAACATCCTTAGCAATTGGGTGCCCTGCGCCATACATCATCAACAGCATCTGCTGCAAAGCCAGCCAAGACGGCTGATCTTCGTACATCGCCAGCTCCTGGTGAATGGCCGCCCTTTCACGCTCCACATCCTCTCGGGTAAAGTACGGAGTCGCAAGCGTACTCATTAACAGTTCCAAACTGCTAATCAAATTGCCTGTACATGCCAACTGAAATGTCGTTACATCGTAACGTGTTAATGCAGAGGTTGAAGCACCTTCAGCGTGAAACAATGCCTTTAGATCCTGTTTATCCGGATTATAGAACATCATGTGCTCCAGAAAATGGGCAGTACCCGCTGCGTCGATATCATGAATCGAACCATAAGGCACAGACCATGAAACAAACGTGTGCCGATAATCCGGCTGCGGAAAGATATTTACAAACAGCCCATTGGATAAACGACGACGAAAAGGGGCATGAGGCACGGTAATATTCATCCTTTCACCTCCTTGTGACTATGCGGAATATTCATTCATTCTCGGGGTAAAGAATCCAGGTGACCTGCTTCTTCAGTCCAGAGGCAACGGATACCACAGATTCGGGGGTAACTTCAGCAATCCCCTGTAAGAATTGAGCCGTAGTCATTTCACTTCCGGTCAGAATAAAATCTATATGATTGGCAATGATCTGCTGCGGCATATCGAAACCAACCTGCACAAAATGCATCACATTCTGAACCGTTGTATACAGCTCCTTCACAGAAATCTCCCCATCACAGAGCCTGCTCCACTCGGAGTCGATGCCTTCCAGAACTTCAGCCACATGAGCGCTGCTGGTCCCCGTCGTAATATGCAGGGTTTCCCGGTAATCATCAAGTTGGCTGCTGATCTGATACACCCTCTGCTGCCGTTCTCGCAATTCAATCTGAAGACGGGAGGCAGGCGTGGCACCAAATAATGTGTGGAATACAAACAAAGCAGGATATAAAGGCGATCCGAACCGAATGCCTGTGCTGTAGGCAACATTGATTTTGCACTGGTGGATATCCATCCGTTCCATCATCATGGATCCTGCCTCCTGTTTAACCTCTGGATGCTCCTGGTTCTCCGGCATCTGCTGAATTCCAGCCAGTGATTGCACCTTCGGCAGCCGGGCATCAATCCCTGTCTGATTTTGTTCGGCGAATCGCACGGTATACGCATCGGGGTCCCGAATTATAAATTGATCCCAAATGTGGTTTGCAATCCGATCACGTTGCACATTGCCAACCACATGAATATGAATGGGGTTACGGATTAACATCCGGTACCACTGAACCCATTCCACTCCATCAGCAAACAGTTCCGTTGGTTCAAGCTGCTGCAGCCGGCTTATATCCTCATACCCCAGCCATTCTAGACAACGCCCCTGCACAACCTTGTCCCATTCGGATGAATCATAATCCCTATGCTGCTGAGCCCATGCAATCGCTTCCTGTACCTTACTCTCATTGAACTTTCCTTCATCTCCAAAAGCTGGTTCATAAAGTAGAGCTGCAAGGAATTCTAGCGCATGCTTTAGGTTTGTTTCAGGCATGGAACCAGATACATCAGGCACACGAAGCATCAAAGTTGCTATCTGATTGTTCCCTTTGTACTCAAATTGATATCTGAATTCAGCACCATTCAGCGACCATAGCTGTCTTTGAATCAAAGATCTGGACGGAAACCTTCGGGAATGATTCATCAAAAGACGGACAATTACAACAAATGCCGCTGCGGGTATGCTGTTCTGTGGATTGATCAGACTGATATGTACATAGTGATTGGCATATTTGTGCGTGGACAAAATGTGCGCTGACAAGTTGTTACGTTCCTCTGTCATAAAAGACTGCATCCCTGCTCCCCCTTTCATTCCAGCTATGAGTCCAGACTGTAGACTGTACCGCTAGCTGTATTCAGGCCAAGTTGACCAAAACCTTCTAGCGGCCTGGATATCCAATCGACTTGACTAGCTGTGTCAGTTGTATCAGGCCTTTCTTCATCTCCCCACTGAACAACCTGCTGATGATGCCTGTCCCAAAAACGCCATAAAGCCGGCTGTGCCAGCAGCTGTTTGCGAAATGGTTCGTAAATTCGGTCGGCAGCAAATGGGACATCCTCATCCAGAATGACAGGTGGAAGGAACACAATTTTGGAGCGAAAGTCTTCGGTTAACGTCATAAAATAAGGGCATACCGGCTTCTTCGTCTTGGCCAGAATACGGAAAATTCCACTTCTGGTACGAATCCTTGAACTGAGAAAAGGAATGTTTGCCGCATGATTATCCGTATTGTATCCGGTCTGTCCATCCACAAAAAGACTAAAGGATCCTCCCTTGCGCAGGTGGGAATACAGCCTGATCCCGATCATCTCATCCTCTGCATTAAGCAGTTCTGCTCCCGCATACTTTCGGATGGCATCCCAGCCGGACAGCTTCTTCTCCTGTTCTACCGTTTCCCGCTCTGCGATGAGGTAAAATGGAAGTTTGGCCGACATGTGACCCGCACGAATCTCTTGTCCAATCGTAATCATATTGTGTCTGACAAACCCATAATGCCAGGTTAAAAGTGCACCACCTTCCTGTAAGGTGGCCCGCAGATGTTCACGTCCCTCCACCTCATCCCATTCCAGAAAGGAGTAAGGACTTTTTTTGTGTTCGTCAATGGTACGCAAGAAGGCAAGATAATCAATCCAGATCGATTCAGCAGCCACCTTTGGTTGTAACGGCTTGAACTCCTTAACAATGTTCATCAAGGCATAGAAGGAACCCAAATGGATTCCCCCCTCCCGTTCCTTATGCAGCTCGTCTTCGACCTGTTCATGATGCAGGGTGTACAATGATTTGAAATCCATCATCGGCTTGTCTCCTTCGAAAATTGTGAGATTGAAACTGAACTCCCTGCTAATGACACGCCAACGGCTTCATGGGTATCGTTCCTGTGGCGTTCCCAATTCCGGTACATTCCATCCATCATGTAGGTGAGCATCCTCAAAGCTATTTCATATTGACCAGGAATCTGCACCTCATGTTCCACTCCTTGTCCCTCCACCATATCAAATCCGACAAAGGGCAAAGGAGACTCCAATGCAGAGACAACACAATCTCGGGTATTAAACCAGGTGGGTCCTCCGCTAATGGGAAAATCGACATAAGGAAAACTTCCTGGATCAAGGCAATCGAGATCAAACGATAAATACGCCGCTTCTGCCTGATGTGTCTGCTGAGTCTCAGCCAGAACTGTACGCACTCTCTCTGGAGTCATCTGCTCCGCCGAAATCTGGATCAACTTAGGATGGCTGTACATCTGATCCAAAGAGCGCAGGCCACGCAGGCCAATTTGTACAATCGCAGCAATGTTATCCTCTTCAAGCAAATGCCTAACAAAATTGGAATGGTTCACCTGCTCCTGATGAATGGCATCTACCCCGCAGTCATGGTGAGCATCAAACTGAACCAAAATGATCTTCCCGCTCGTTTGGCTGAGCATGGATTTCAGAATGGAATACGTGATGGAATGATCGCCACCAATACAGCACAATAAAGCCTTTTCTGCTTGAGTGTAATGCAGTGCTGATCGGAGTCCTTCCATATAGAAGTAATCTCCCTCATGTTCACAAGGTACGCAGGATCCCAGATCCTGCATGCTTATGAATTCTAGCAATCGCTGACCATTGCCAATATCAGTTAACCCCGATAACCGGGACTCCGTCAGGGCCGGGTATAATACCTTTTTCCAGGATTCAGCCCGCAGACTTTGTTCAAACTCCCCAACCTTGGATTCCTCCATGCTCGTACCTCCAGCATAAGGTATACCCAGAATATACAGACAAGGAGAAACGTGGCTAACAAGTGGCTCCAGTGAAAAAAAGGGGACCACTGGCGGTGCAATACCTGCGAGCTGCGGTACAAGGCGCGGTTCCAGTTCTTCAGCTTGCTCGATCTGATAAAACTGGCTGAACGAGTTATCAGCAGCGATTAATGCATCCCCGAGGCGACGCACCAGATATACAGGTTCCAGATCTTTCATAAGAGGGCCCCCTGTTATTTAATAATTTATTTCATGACTGTGTTGAATAACTCTGGCCGTTTATGACCTCCTGCCCTTCCAGACCTACCCCTCCGGGTACAGACTGTTCTGCGTACTCACGCTTGAACATCCGAAGTACGGGTATGAGGCAGAATAGACTGGCCGCGTTAACGGAAGCTATCACACTATAAAAATAGACAACCTGATTAAATACTCGCGTTAACACCCAACCTGCCGTAATGATTAGCAGGAAATACACCGCGTTTAATAAGAGAGCCTGATACCCCCTTCCACTCTGTTCCATGGTAAGCAAAGTGGTCATCATGGGACCCATGGTGAGATAGGAAAGGGCAACGATCGCAAGATACCGTGCAGCTTCAGTACGCGATACGGGATCCGCGATCAGAAGAGCGGTAAGAGGCTCCCGCCAGATCCAGATCACTACAGAGATTACGGCATAAATGATAAATGACTGCATAAGGCCCCTGCGGTAACTTTCATATGCTCTCGGCCGATGTGCCTGTTGAAGGTTATGATTAATCAGGATTCCAATGGCGGACCCGATGACTATGCCAGGCAAGATTGCCATGGTCTGTATGCGGTAACCCACACCGAATCCAGCCACGACCCCTTCACCAAAATGGCTAACAATTTTATTGAAAAAAAATGTACTTACAAAAATTAGACAGTATGAGATAAATACCGGAATGCCGACCTGCCGGAGCACAATAAGGTGCCTCTGTACAAACGCAAGCCTTACAGAAACCAGTTCTTTCCGCACAAATAAAATTAGAATAGAGATAAACAGGGACAACGTGGAAGAGATGAGATTGGCATAGATAATCCCCTTTAGATCGAAACCAACTACGGAGACAAACCAATACACAAGCAGAATATTCAGTAACGCCGTACCAACAGCATTCCACGATGCGGCTTGTGCCCTGCCAAGTCCTCTCAAGGCAGCCCCGCTGGCTGCTGCGAGTACAGCAGGCACACCTGCAGCCATCATGCCAGCTACATAGAATGCAAACAGCGGCCGGACATCACTCGGAACGGCATAAAACCAGGACAGCAAGGGTGATAGCAGCATCACCAGCCCCCCCATTACAATGGCCAACACTCCGGCACTGCCCATCATGTGGGCAAACAACTGCGTAAAGTATGGGGAACCCTCTGCTCGGCTGCGGGATACAGCAACCTGAACAGACAGCTGTGTTGCTTCCACAATGGCAATCATAACGAAGGAAATGGGGATATAGAGCGATAACACGTACAGTACGGTCTGGCTTGTATGGCCCATGAAGAATACGTTAACTAGCTGCGTTGTGACATTGACCAAAGAAGCGAGAAGCATTGGTATTGCGGTGCGAATCAACAATCTGTTCACGGATCCAGAAGTATAATCCAGGCCTTGCACGGTCAAGCACCTCCTCATGTCATGTTGTTCCGACTTCCGAGTGAAGCGGGAGCTTCGAGAGGTTGGGTTGCCTTGTAACAAATGCGCAGGACGCAGACAACAAACAGCCTCCATCCCAAGCGACAAGCAGAACACGTTCACCTGGACGGATGCTTCCATTCTGAAGTTGTTCTCCAAGCTGTATCCATACATCACCACTTTGATAATCTCTATGGGGTATTCCAAAAGTTTTTACTGGATGAAGCTGCTGTTCTCCGTCTATACAAATGCGTGATGCCAGGCTAGACTGGACAATCACGTGATTTGCCTGACAGGAATTCATCAGCTCTTCAAGAATAGAGCTGACCTTTTCGGAGATACTCCTTCCTTCAGCTGAATTCATGAATACCTTCCCCATGTAGTCCACTTCCAGTGCTCCCGTCTCCTTGCTTAAGTCCAAAGCAACAGCCATATCCGATCGTTCTCCGGGTACACCCGTTTGCGAGCATCCCTGCCTCGTTAAAAATCCACGTCCACTCTCCAGTACACGCTGCTCCGTTAGAACCAGTGCTCCCCTTTGATCTCCCATCAAGGTCCACCGGGCTGCCTGAATTCCTTCCAAACCCGCCAGTGCTCCCAGATGGGAAAAAGCAAGCGGATAATCCACCTTCCATGAAGTCGATTCCAGGATACGAGCCAGTGGTGGATTCATCGCATAACGATCAGGATAAGTCTGCGCCAATATCAACACATCCCACTGTTCTGCATTTTCAGATAAGGATTCCATGGCAATGAGCGCAAGATCCCCTGCAGTTAAACGCCTTCCAGCGGATAACAGGGATCGGGTACGCAAAGTGGATTTTCCATAATAGTGTTCCTCCATATATATATGTGGAGATAGGTAATAGTAATCTTCCACATCCGGTTTATCCAAGGTATACAAGTGATCTTCAGCAGTAATCCAACAGATATGATTTACAAATACAGACGTCCGGCGGTTGAGGCTATGAACATCAGGCATGCTTCATTTTTCCGTTAGCGTAGGCCTGGAAGACGTTGATCTTCTGGATGGAGGTGGTGCCCTCCATGAACTCAAAAGCCCTTGCATCGCGATACCACTTATTCAATAACGGATGCTCATGCATGGAACCCGGGCCCATTAGATCCAGTGCAAGCTCTGTTGCCTCCTCGGCAAGGGCTCCGGCCCGGATTTTGCTAAGGGAAGCCAGATACCCTTTCTGCACATCTGCATCAATCTCTGCTGCTGCACTGCGAATCATGCTGCGAAGTGCATGCAATCGCATTTCAATCTGCTCCAGCTCCAGCTTCTCCCTTTCCTTGAAGAAGGATCTCTGCTCTCTGACGTAATCAAACGCTGCTTGAGCCACACCTAAAGCGAGTGCTGCTACGCCCGGCCGCATCCGGTGAAAGGTTTGAAGAGCCCCCCACAATCCGCGTTTGGTCGGACTTAGATGACGTCCAATTATATCGTGCTCCTCCAGCTGACAAGCATCAAACGTCAGGTGACTTAGCTGTACCCCTCTTACACCCATCGTATCGAGCGGCTTAGCAGTAAAACCACGGATTGACTTGTCTACCAGCGCAATCTGTATTCCCAGCGGCGTTCGGTTCGTCTGGGCAAATACCAGTCCAATGCTGGCACGGTGCCCATTTCCGATATAAAACTTTTGTCCGTTCAGCTCCAGCCTGCCTTCTCCATTACGTGAAATGCGTGTGCCAATTTCGGTGGCATCTGAACCTTTTTCAGGTTCTGTCAGAGCAAAGAAAGACCATGCTGTTCCTTTAAGAAAATGAGAATAATACCGTTCCTTCTGCTGTGGATCCGCCAGAGCCGAAATAATCACGCTGGACATGGACGGACCTGGACTTCCCAGAAAAACACCTGCGTCACCTGCCGAAAGCTGCTCAATGGCGATCACCCTCTCCAGGCAGGAAAGTCCATAATATCGCTCTTGGCCTACAGTCACGATGGGCTCACCTCCATATTCCGGGGGGATCATCATGCGATTAATGGTTCGTATGGATTCCAGATTCGTGAATTCAGTGATCCGCTCAGGCTCACGATCTATTACAAGGCCGATTTCGCGCAATTCGGCTGCATACTTCCTCATTTCCTGTTCAAACACAGCAATTGTGGATGGTTTTATCATTAGCAGTCCTCCTTGGCATCCAGCATTATATTTTTGACCAGTTGACCGGTGTACACATAGGCTGATATCCCCTGCCTCAGGTAACCGAATCCACCACCAAGACGCTGGACAAGACGGAAAGCCTCATCAAGCTCTCGATGTACCCAGGTAATTGTCCGATCAGGTGAAATATGAGCTTGATCCATGGCGAATGGTCCTGAAGGCACAGTCTCAGCCATGTATAGTACCGTCAGAATGTCGGCTATCATGCCCTTCACTAACTGATGCTGAAGAGTGGACTGCCCCCCTGATGTGCGACTGGACAAATGTAATCGTACTTGCTCCAATCCTGCCCTGCACAGTTCCACGCGGAACTGGAGCATCTGCTTCGTCAGACCAGTCGTATCGAATACCTGCTCCTTAAGCAGGGTCTCATCCTGTTCTGTTCCAATGGGCACCTGAATGTGATACAGCTGAAGAGATGGTTCCAACATTGGATCGTCCACCTGACTAACCTGGATCTGATTCCATTCATACATGCGGTCAGTTCCTTCATGCCAGACGAAAGGCAGCTCTTCAACGAGCTCGCGGGTAACCAATACATACGTCCCTCGGGAAAGGAATACCGGATGCCCCTGGTATCGTATTGTTGCACTTTCCAACAGTTTTGCAATAGGAGGAACTGCACGTCCCGCTGAATTGACTCCACCGGGCGCAGTACCTGCCATATGTGAATCCACGACTGACATTTACACTCCTCCTCCATGCTCATTATCTGCCCTTCCATGCTCAATCAGTGCAAATCCAAAAAAGCTGCCCAGCCCAATGCTGACCAGTACGGACCGTCCCTCATGGCATACCCAATTACTCTCCAGCCCTGAACTCAGATTAATGAACGCATCAGTTGAGAACGTATGCCCGATCCGGGGAATATTGTCCAGATAGATCCGTTCTTGCTCAATACCCGTACGTTTGGAGAACTCCTTCCAGGTCGTGAAATTCACATTATGAGGGAAGATATGATCCACGTCCCGAAGTGTCAATCCCTCCGCTGACAGCAGCTCTTCCATGCCTTGAATGATATGATCCACATACAACTTGTTAAACGACGCCATCTCTTCTGCCTCGGCATAATATCCGTTATGGAACCGCGTATCTCTTAGCATGTGAGTAGCCTGTATAACATGCTTCCCCTCATCTCTACTTAGCAGGACCGCTACAGCAGAGTCACCCAATATCGTCGATTTGCGGATATATCTCCATTCAGATGGCAAAAAATTGAACTGATCGGCACAAACCAACAGTACATGGCCAATCTCCGGCTGCGTAAGGGATATTCGTTCAAGCCATTGAAGAGCGGCTATCGATGAAGCACAGTTCATATGTGAGATGCTATAGAACGGCACATGTTCCAGGGCGAACTGACGAAGAGCCCGCTGTAAAGGCAAATAATCTCCAGGTGCCTGCACATGTGCAGAGTGGGCATAGAGGACAAGGTCTATCGCAGGCAGGGGGTGCCTATCCTCAAGGTGACGGATGGCCTGAATCATCGAGTCATCCAGGAATCGATTCGGATCAGTAATAGGGACACCCTTCAGTTGATGATACTTACGCAGTAACTGAAGTTCCCCCTTACCCAGCCCCATCTTTTCCAGTATGACTTCAGGTTCCTCGATCTGATCGGGCAAATATACGCCGATATCCACAATGCCGAATCCCATATTCATTGCCTCCTCCGGATTACAACTGCATCTCTTCTGCCTCGCCTGTACGAATGAGGAGTGCATAGACAAATGAATCCGCCTGCTCCAGATGCATCAGACATACATATTGATCCCTGTCTCTCTCCTGGAGAAGTTCTTCGAGAGCAAAGAACGGGGCAGCACTCCAGCGCGAAGGGTCATAACTTCCTCTCCGGCCTGTTTCATGGAACCATGAGGCTTCCTTCACTTGCTGCTCCAGTAATGGATGGACCAATAAAGCGATCTGTTTCGGGTCAACTGAAACCTGACTGCATAATCCATCCAGCACCCGTGCTGCCGTCTTCTCAATTGATTCCTCTGCATACCTCATCTCTACGCCCAGAAGTGAAAGACCTGTTCCTGACAACTGATCCAGAACCATGACCGCGGCTGTATCTGGACCTGGAGCCTCACTGATTTCATCCGTTTCATAAGGAAGTGCCGTTTGGTCCAAGACCAGCAGTATGCCTTTTTTATAGCCGCCATTGCTCAAATAATGCTGAAGCATATGCAGTGCGGCAAAAGGAGCACCAAAACCCAGATCATTCACAGCAAAGCTGAGGAAACGGGCTTGGTAGCGGTCCATTAGATAATTTACAATTGAAATATCGGGACGTATGTTTGGGAAATTGTAGGCCAGTAGGAGAATATCGACCTCCTTCATGATCTGATCAATCCCGGTTTCTTCGAGAAGTTCTGTGCTCATGTCATGATAAGCATTGTTATTGTGCTCCTTCAGTAGTTCGAAGCGAGCCTCTACAGGTGAATTCGCTAGCATATCCTGATGGAATCGCAATAACTCCGGGTGCTCAAACGGAGGCTGCTTGTCTGCAAAAAGCCTGACTTTCATGTCCCGGATGGCAACAGGCGCCGCCATCAGACAGCTACAAGCTGCTTCTCAATGTATGCAGCCAGTGAACCCACTGTATCAAAAACATCGGGTTCCAATTCGTCCGGGTCGATTTCCAAACCATCAATCCGATCTTCCAATGTCATCAACAGCTCTAGAACGGATGTAGAGTCCAGATGAAGCTCGTCAAATAAAGACGTATTTAGGTTAATAGCCTGGTCCGCTTCCATATTCAACACTTCGGCAAGGGCTCCCTTAATCTCTTCAAGCAATAATGCAGTGGTCATGATTATCATCTCTCCTCATAGGTTAGTTACTGCTGACGGTGAAACATGGATTAAACGTTGTTTGCCCAGCATATCCTGAGGTGTATCTCTCTCCCGAATCAGATGCACCTCTCCCCCGCTGACCATCACTTCTGCAGGGCTGCCATGGCTCAGGAAATGGGTCGGAGAAGCTGTAGGACCGTAAGCACCAGAATGAAATACTCCAATCAGATCTCCTTGAGCAACATAAGGCAGATTCACTCGTTTACCAATCACATCGTTTGGGGTACAGAGTGGTCCCGTGATGTTGTACTCCGCTACCGGGGATTCACCATAACGTGTCAGAGAAGCCATCGGAAAATTCCGCTTCACAAACGATCCGATACCGACTGCTGCCATATGGCAGTTCGTCCCTCCATCCGTAACGATAAAGGTTTCTCCGTACGATTGTTTGACATACAGTGCACGGCTCACAAGCATACCGCTTTTGCCCACCAGATAACGACCCAGCTCCATAAACAAACGGGTGTCAGGATGATTCGCTTTATACTCATCAAACAACGGATTCAATTGCTCCGTTAACGAACCTACGGAGAGCGGCTCTTCCCCTTCATGATACGGAACTCCCAAGCCCCCACCCACATCGACCATGCGCAGTTTGATGCCCAAATGCTGCTCAATCCGTTCGGCCAGTTCCAAAATGTGGCGTGTGTTTTGCACAATGGGCTCCACTTCAAGCATGCGAGTTCCCATATAGACATGCAGTCCCATAATATCCACATGTGAGCAACGTTCAAACTTTTCCTTTCCTTGAATCACATGGTTCTCGTCGATACCAAACTGGCGCGGTTTGCCGCCCATGGTCAGACGGGATCCTTTTACGGCAAACGAAGGATTGATTCTCAGTGCGACCTGCACAATTCGCCCTTCTTCCGCTGCAATTGCTTCAATGCGCTCAAGCTCCTGAAATGATTCGCATACGATGGCGTAAATGCCCTGCCTTACACATGCGATAATCTCAGCAGCACTCTTACCTGGTCCTAGAAAAATAATCTGCTCAGGCTTCACACCCGCTTCAAGCGCCGTATGTAACTCGGTCATGGAACAAACCTCAGCCCGAGCTCCAAGCTCGTGCAACAAATGAACAATGGAGATATTGGGATTGGCTTTAAGGGAATAGAACAGCTCTACTTTTGGCGTAAGCAATCCTCGAAGTTCCTGATAGACTTGCTCCAATACATCGCCATCATATACATACAATGGTGTGCCGAAGCGCTCAGCAATTTCGGAGATGGCAACTTGCTGAATATGGTATTCCCCTGACATTTATTTCACCTCGTTTATGGTAGTTAGTGCTGCTTCCACTGCAATATCAGTTGCTCGCAACTGTTCCTCCGAATGCGCAATAATTACGCCATACAGACGGCCTGAGAATAGGCTGCCTGTGCTTTTGAATGCAGCATTAACGGTAGCAAAGTTGTTAATCAGCAAGCCTTCGCCTTTTAATGGATCAAATAGCAGCTGTCCAAGCACGGACCGTAAGTCCTCGTACTCCAGCGGCTCTTTCAGCCGGAGTGCATATTTCTTAGCCAGTCCGAACATGCCGTCCGAAATCCAGCGGTTCTGGATATTGATCTGATAGGTAGACATATTAAACCTTGCATTGATTTCCAGGTTCGGCCACACACTTCCGTCTTCATCGAGAATGGCATCAATACCGGCTATGCCATAATATCCGTCTCTATGAAGTGCTGCTCCAATACGGAATGCAGCATCCTGAATAACTGCAATCTGGTTATTATCCAGGCGCGGCGGCATTAAATGCCCTTGATGCACTCCCTGTTCAACCAAGGATTCCTTAACACCGAGAAACTCAATCTCACCAGTTCGGTCAATTAAAATCTGGTAGTTCAAGTCACAGGTCTTGTTGATCCATTGTTCCAACACATAATTGACTGTTCTTGTCCCATTTTTGCTAGCCTGCTTTTCGAGCAAACTCATGCATTTGCGGAAGCGGGACTCCTCAGCAATAACGGTAATGCCTTTCCCGGATACACCCATCGAATCTTTCAATACCAGTCTGCCGCCTTGTTCCAATACAGACTTCAAATGTTCAAATCCCGAGGACAGCTCTTCCAGTGAAGAACATTCACAGCCGGGAATCTGGCGTATGCCAAGTTCGGCATTAAGACGCCGGGCATAACCCTTGTCATTGACCTTACGAAATACATTCGCTGGGGGCACTGCAAGGGGAATGCCTGTCTGACGGGATAATTCCTCTTCCTGATCTGAGACCCCGAACGGAACCAGATACGTCTGAATGCTACGATCATGAGCCAGTTCGCGCAGTTCCTTCAACGTACGCGGACAATGCAGGATGCTGGCAGTAATGTTCATCCCCGGTTCATTAGACGCTGTTGCAATAAATCGGGAACGCCCGAATCCAACCGCGCGGGCATCTGCCACAAAACCGGGATCTGGCAAACTCTTCAGCAGAACAACGTCCTGTTCTCCTGCGAGAAAGACACCCAGCTCCTCCATCCGGTTCACTACGTCTGAAGCAGATCCAATACTTAGAGAAGGCAGCTTCAGTACCCCTTGCTCATTCCAGTATTCCTCGACTTCGAAATTGTTCAGATAAACCAATACCGCATCCTCTCTACCTGTGAGTGCACGCTTCAGCTTGATCGAAAAGTCAGATAACAGCGTGGTCAACTACGCCACCTCCCATTCCTGCATACTGCATTACTGCCACGCTAAATGTAGCTCCAAGACCAACGGTGACGAGCAAATAGTAGTCATCCCTCTGTAGAAGTTGCAAATCTGAAATTTCTTTCAGATTGATATATGGATCGGAACAGAAACAGTGTCCGATCTCTGGCACATTGGAGGTGTATACACGTTCCAACGGAAAAGACAACGCTGCAGCAACCTTTTTCCATGAAGAGAGATTCACATTATGCGGAACAATATAACGTATATCCTGCATCGTGAGCCCGGTTCGGTTGACTGCCTGGACAATGACTTCACATAACTGTGGTGTATAAATTTCCTGGAATTCTTTTAACGTCTCCGGATCCCCTGTCAGCACATTGCAAAATTGCCCCAAGGTCACATTCCTTAGTCCGATCATCCGGCTTCCGCTTTTGGAATTTCCAATCAGAACAGCCGCGGCAGCCTCTCCCATAACCGTTGTATTGGGAATAAGCTGCACAATCGGACTGAATGTTTTCTCACCCGTCAAGATTAAAATATGATCATCCTCTTCCAGTGAAGGCAACAACGTGGCTGCGACATCCAATGCAATTAGACCCGAAGCGCAATTTTGCTGCGTCAGCGAAAAAGCAATTGCATGCTGCAATCCGTACGCTTGTTTCAAGCCTTGAAGCACCTTCATAGGAAAGGGGAAATTTTCCTGAATTGTATGACAATAAATGATATACTTAATGGAAGACGGAACGACCACCGGACTGTTGACCACCTGGGCGAGCACTCGCCCGAGAAGTGAAGTCAGATCACCGCCCTTATCTTGCCGGACCTGTTTCAGACCATGAATTTTCTCCATGACTTTGGTCTGAGCATTTTTGAGTCCGAGATGTTCATTTAACTCCCGGACAGGAACAGCGAACTCCGGAATGTAAGACCAGATTTGGTTGATATGCATCGGTTTCGGACACCTCGTTATACCCTTCATACGGAGCGCTCTGAATACAGGGAGAGAGCTTCGTTCAGAAGCTCTCATCTATTGATCTAACCATCATGTAATAATAAGTATAGGAGATTATGCACGGGCTGCTGCTGCACGGGCTGCTGCTGCACGGGCCGCTGCTGCACGGGCTGCCGCCGCACGAGCCGCCGCTGCACGAGCTGCTGCCGCACGAGCACTGACTTCACGTGTTTCATCCAGCACGTTCACATCCGATTGGGTCGCTTCCAGTTCTTTGTTTTTCAATTGTTCCAATGTAATTGGAGTCGCTTTAATGACCATTGGTATTCCTCCTTTCATCTAAGATACTATCATTCTATAATCTTCCAAATCGTATTTAAACTGTAAATGGAGGTAAATGGACCTCTTACACTCCTTACCCCTGCTTCTGCCCACCACATGATCAACATACAAATCACAATGCTAGTAATATCTCAATCTTTATTTAAGGGACGGTGAAATGATCATGCTCGGACCTAAAATCCGGGAAATCCGGGAGCAGCTTGGACTATCCCAAAAACAACTGGCAGGCGAGGATATGACACGCTCTTATATCAGTCTCATTGAAAAAGGTAGAGCCGTCCCCTCTCAGCGAATGTTGAAAATCATAGCCAGACGATTGAATACACCCATGGAGTATTTTTTGGGGGAAAGTACAGCGACAGATACCGATATTGGAGAAGCCGTACTGGATAAGGCAAAGTTGTATTATAAGGAGCGCAACGATCGTGCCTGCATCCGGATGGCCCATAATGTGCTCACACTGACCAAAGATGTACTCGACCAGACTGAAGCCTATCTTCTCATCATGCGAAGCTATAATCGACTGGGAGAATACCGTCAGGCCTTGGACAATGGTGAAGCCGCAGCATTTATCGTAACTCGCACCGGAGATAGAGAGCGAATTGTCCAGTACTATTTGGAAATGGGACGCGCAGCTTTTCATTCTGAGTTGTTCCATGCTGCCCGCAAATTTTATGAACAGGCGTATACCTACAGCAGCCGACTAAAATACCTACAGGATGAACATATACGCGCGCTGATCTATCTTGGAACTACCCATTTGCGTCTAGGAAACGTTGATCAGGGATTGGAGTTCTATCTCAAGGCAGAGAAAGAAGCCCGCATGGCAGGCCAGCCGGAGCTCTATGGTGAGATTACGCTTGGTTTGGGAAAAGCCTATTATATGTCTGAACAAGACGATCACATGCAGTTAAGTTACGATTGGACCAAAAAATCGGTAGATTCATATAAACTGGCAAGAAGTGAGTCCTATGTCCTGGCGCTCCATAACCTTGCGGTCATACAGCTTCATATGGGGCAAAAAAAAGAAGCCCTTCCCTTGCTGGGTGAATGCGCCGGAATTTACGACGAACGCAATCTGCCCCACAAGAAGGCTTCCATATTGGAGGAAATCAGTAAAATTTATTTGGAAGAGCGCGAACTACAGCAAGCAGAGACTGTCATCAAAGAAGCTCTACAGTTGCTGGAGCTGCGAGATGAAGGGGTCCTACGGGCAAAATTATATCGTCTCCTCGGCTTGGTATTCCATGAGAAGGACAACTCTGATGAAGGATATTATTTTCTTCGGATGAGCCACGATCTCCTAAAACGTATTCATGCCGAACGTGAGGCTGACATCAGCCACCAGATACTTCAGTTAAGCAAGCAAAAACAAAAAATGGAATTTGATGACTACAAGTCATATATCAGATAAATGTGATCCTGATCTTCACCTAACAACTCACAGTTGTAAGTCAGATCCACTTTCGGAAACGGGCTCTCGGAACTGGAGACCCGTTTTCCATTATTTCTAAACGGATTTAAAATCTGGGACAGGATCATTCAAATCGAGTGGAGTTACCTCTTCCTGAATATGTTTATATACATGGCTCAAGTCTCCCTGAGGCTGCAGAACTCCTCCTGAAGCTTGAAGCTGCCCTGTAAAGAATGAAATGACCACAACCGTTGCCATACAGAGTCCACTTGCAATTCCTTGCAGCTTGAATCCTTTACTCTCCACGTCCATCTCTCCTTGTGTATGATTTGGCAGCAGACCATATCGTATATACTCGGCGAACCTAAGACGTATTTTACGGATAATTGCAGTGACTTTAAATACGTTAATCCCCATTTACCTCCATTTACATTGCGTTATCATGTATAAAAAGTCATATGTGGTTTATCTTCACGATAATAATCCAGTCTTTGTTTCATGGTGCCTGTGTGCAGTTCGAACAGATGACCATCGGGATCGGTAAAATAAACAGACCTTGCATCTCTGGGATTGCGCGCTCTGCCAGGAAGAATATCGGCCCCTGCTGCCTTTAGCTCTTGCACAGAGGTATCAAACTCCTCTTCCTTCACGGTGAAGGCAATATGTGTATAGGTTCGTTCCGTATAATTGCGGATAACATCCTCCTGATTCAAAGCGATCCAGAGACCAGCCAGTTCAAAATACGCCAGCTTGCGGCCCTTCACTTGAATCCGGGCACCGAGAGCCTGCTCATAGAAGGTAATGGATCGTTCCAGATTGGATACGGAAAAGCACAGATGATTAATTCCCTGTATATTCACTCGCTCCTGACACCTCCACTATTTTGATTACTCACATCCTTATTATGGTATATTTCTCCTTCAAAAAACAAATGACTTCTTCTCTCACCGCACCTTCTTCTGGGCGAACGCATAGCTTAGGCATATCAATGAATGCTCGAGGAGGATGCAAAACGAATGAATCCTGTCTACCCTTTTTATGGTGAGAAGACGGTCTGCAAAGAGCAAAAACTGGCATTTCCACCCCAGCACCAGGATCGGCAGCCAGGTCTGGAAACACTCATGGTACCTGAACCCATTAGCGAGGATCCGGCTTACATTGGCAGCTGCAAACTGGATGGCAAAGTAGCCATCATTACGGGTGGGGACAGTGGAATCGGCAGAGCCGCAGCCATTGCTTATGCCAAGGAAGGTGCCGATATTGTCATTGCTTACCTGTATGAACGGACGGATGCCGAGTGGACTCGGGATCGTATTGTAGAGCTGGGCCAGCGCTGTCTGCTCATTGAGATCGACCTTCGGCTGAAGAAAAACTGTGATGCGGTCATTCGTTCTACAATGGAAACTTTCGGGAAAATAGATATTCTGGTCAACAATCATGCGGTGCAGTATGTGCAGCCGAGTATTGTCGACATTACGGAGGAACAGCTCTATCATACGTTCCAGACGAATGTGTTTTCCTATTTTTTTCTGATTCAGGCTGCTCTCCCGCATATGTGCAAAGGAGCTTCCATCATCAACACGGCTTCCATTACAGCCTATAAGGGCAATGTGCAGCTGATTGACTACTCCTCAACCAAAGGGGCTGTTGTCTCGCTGACACGCGTACTCGCCAAATCACTGGCTTCTCAGGGAATTCGGGTTAATTGTGTAGCTCCTGGTCCAATCTGGACCCCTCTCATTCCCTCCAGCTTCTCTGCTGAAGATGTGCAGGTATTTGGAACCGAAACGCCAATGGGTCGTGCAGGCCAACCATATGAGCTGGCAGCGGCCTATGTTTATCTCGGATCGCGTGATTCGTCGTACGTAACCGGTGAATGCATTCATATCAATGGCGGCGATATGGTGACCACCTAAGGTCAGGCGTGGTGAAAACCAATAGGTATGAAGCAAAAATATGGTGTATTTACTTAATCGATCTATCGTCCATGTCAGGTTGAATTTGGCAAGTTCAGCAGGAGAATCAGGATCTTGTTCCGAAGTGGGTTAGGAGTTAAAGCATCCGGTATACCGGAACCTGACATCTTGGGACAAGGAGCTGAACCGTCTGATGAACTACGATCCACTCTATCAACCGTACCCCTCTTATCGTGTGCCCGTCTATGCCAACAAAGGCATGGTCGCCACTTCGCAGCCTCTTGCAGCACAAGCAGGTCTGGATGTGTTAAAAAAAGGCGGCAACGCCATTGATGCCGCGATCGCAACGGCTGCTGCGCTCACCGTGCTGGAGCCAACGTCCAATGGCATTGGGGGCGATGCCTTTGCCCTCGTCTGGACCGAGGGCAAGCTGCACGGCCTGAATGCCAGCGGTCCTGCGCCTCAGGGCATATCCATTGAGGCGCTCAAGGCGGCAGGCCATTCGGAGATGCCGAAGCTTGGGGTCATACCGGTGACGGTGCCTGGCGCACCGGCAGGCTGGGCTGAGCTGAGCCGCCGCTTCGGGCGGCTCACGCTGGCGGAAGCGCTGGAACCGGCTATCCGATACGCGGAGGAAGGTTACCCGCTTGCGCCTGGGCTGGCGCGCCACTGGGCACGGGCAGCGGACATTTATGCACGCCAGGGTGATGCGGCAGCAGGGCGTGCCTGGCTTGAGACATTCGCTCCAGGCGGGCGTGTTCCGGCCGCGGGCGAGATGTGGCGTTCGCCGGATCACGCGAATACGCTTCGCCGAATCGGCGAGAGCGGCGCACGTGACTTTTACGAAGGAGAACTGGCAGAGCGCATTCATTCGTTTATGGCAGAGCATGGCGGCTACCTGACCAAAGAGGACCTGGCGGCCTTTCAGCCTGAATGGGTCGATCCCATCTCGGTTTCCTATCGTGGCTACGATGTCTGGGAGATCCCGCCAAACGGTCAGGGACTGATTGCCCTCGCAGCGCTCAATCTGCTCAAAGGATTCGACTTTGATGAAAAAGAATCCGTGATCGGGTATCACAGACAGCTCGAAGCGATGAAACTCGCATTCGCCGATGGAGAGAAATATATAACCGAAGAACGGAAGATGGGCGTGACGGTGAAGGAGCTCCTATCCGAAGCGTACGCGGAAGAGCGGCGCAAACTCATTGGGGACGTGGCACGCCTGCCTGAAGCAGGCGATCCAAAGGGAAGCGGTACGGTATACCTCGCTGCGGCTGACGGTGAAGGCAACATGGTTTCCTTCATTCAGAGCAATTATATGGGCTTCGGCTCCGGGCTGGTCGTACCGGGAACAGGTATCGCCCTGCAAAATCGGGGCCACAATTTCTCTCTCGATCCGAATCATGCAAACGCCCTGGAACCAGGCAAACGCACCTATCATACGATCATTCCAGGATTCCTTACGCGCGGTGATGAAGCAGTTGGCCCATTCGGGGTCATGGGCGGTTTCATGCAGCCTCAGGGCCATGTGCAGGTTGTCATGAACACCGTAGACTTCCACTTGAATCCGCAGGCAGCACTGGATTCTCCAAGGTGGCAGTGGACCAAAGGCAAAACGATACTGGTGGAGACCGGCTTTCCGCAGCATATTGCACAAGCACTTGCCCGTAAAGGGCATGATATTCAGGTTGCTCTCGACCCTTCCATGTTTGGACGCGGCCAGATTATATGGCGTGACCCGGGCAGCGGGGTACTATGCGCTGGCACCGAAAGCCGGACAGATGGATCGGTGGCTGCATGGTAATACAGCTCAGCATAAAACAGAATTTTTAGTGAGCAGTATCGTAGGCAGAAGCAACCTTAAGCTGACCATTTGCTTCGGCGGCAGGAGAAACCGTTGATATATAGAGGATGGCGGACCATTCATGAATCGCTATCATCCTCCCATCACTAGATATTCCAGATCAAAAAGGCAAAGAAGAGATCATTCACTGATCTTTTCTTTGCCTTTTTGGATTAGATCATCGGCATGGAGGTACGGTATGTTAATCAACCCTGCCAGATTTTGTAACAGAAATGAATAAATCATGAAATCAATTAAGATTTTCGTAAATTTTCAGCATCAACCATAATCCCCAACCTCCTCCTGGCCGATATACATATAGGGCAAAAGACTCACCTCTCACATCACACATCTATAGAAACGAGGGTATAACATGAAAACAAAAAGGGTCACCCGGGCTTTATGGAGCATGATTTTGATTGTCATGGTTTTGATGCTGGGGGCATGTTCTTCCACAGAAAATGAAACGGCAGCGGACGAGCGGACCAAAGTAGGTATTGTCCTTACTGAAGTTGGCCTTGGCGATCGTTCATTCAATGATGCTGCTTTTGAAGGACTGGTTCAGGCCAGAAATGAAAACACGATTCGGTTTGATTATAAAGAGCCCGGAAAAGATCTAACCACAGAAACCGCATTTGAGCAATTCGCTCAGGATGGTGTGGACTTGATTATCGGACTTAGCGACACTCTTCTGCCTGATCTCGAAAAGGTCGCTGAGCAATATCCGGAGCAGCAGTTTCTTATTGTCGACGGACACTCCGAATTGCCAAATGTGACCTCCATGTCATTCCGCAGTGAAGAAGGCAGTTATCTTGCCGGCATGATCGCTGGCTTCGCGACAACCGAGAATCACGTAGGCTTTTTGGGCGGAATGGAGATCCCTCTTCTCCGCGATTTTCAACAGGGTTTCGAGCAAGGGGTGCAGGCGGTTAATCCGGAGGCTACAGTTCAGGTCGTTTATGCAGGAGACTTCGGCAATTCGAAGCTTGGTGAGGAGCTCGCAGCGAGGATGATCCAGGAGCAAGACGTCGATGTTATTTATGTCGCAGCAGGCCTCACCGGCGTAGGCTCACTAACCGAAATTCAGAAGTTGGGGAAATACGCCATCGGTGTGGATACGGATCAATTCTTTTTGGCGGAAAAGGCTGTCCTCACCTCGATGCTGAAAAATGTCAATGTCTCCATCTACAACGCTGTTAACACGTTTACGAAAAACAATCACTCCTTCCCGGAGCAGAACATGGTTGAGGGGCTGGCAGAAGATGCCGTAGGCCTGACCGCATTACATAACATCACACTCAGTGCGGAACAGCAGCAAATCTTCGAAGATCGGAAAGCTGAAATCATATCCGGCAAAACCAAAATTACGCTTGAACCCTAAATCGACGGATTAGAGGAGATACGCTTATGAAATTGCAAGGCAAACTGATTATTAATGCGTTAATTTCATTACTTTTATGTCTTGTGTTGGTAGCCTATATCATTTTTCAGTTACTGGGCATCAACGCCAAAAATCAAAATCTGGTGCCTGCCATGCTCAAGGTCAGTGAGCTTAAAGCCAATCAGATTCAGACCCAGCAGGCGTTGGATGTATTCTCTTTTTCGATGACAGCCGGCAACCAGAATGCCGTACGCAGCTTGTTGGACGAAGGTAAAACGATGATTCAGGAACTTAGCGAAGGATTACTGGAAACCGACGAGCAACTTCGACTGATGGGGTCCATTCAGACGAAACTGACTGCACTGGATCAGGGAGCAACTGAAGCCATGCAAGCCTTGGACAGCTCGGAAGCCAAACGGTACAGCACACGTGTGCAGGGCATTCAAAATGATATTTACATGCTCGATGAAATAACCAAGGAACGGTATGATCAATACACGATTAATCTGGAGCAGGACATACAGCAAACTTGGCAAATTGCATTGGGCGGTGCTGTTCTCCTGCTCGTCGCTGCCATGCTGTTCAACATGTATACTTCCCGGAAGCTAGCCAAACGTATTGGAGTGCTGAAGAACGCCGCAGGACAGATTGCAGCTGGCGACCTTACCCAGCAGCTGCCTGAAACCCGGGGCAAGGATGAATTGGATGAGCTGAATCGCTCCTTCCGTCTCATGACTGAGAATATTCGAAACATTATCCAATCGATTGATACCGCCGGAAAACGGGTGGATGGCATGGCTCAGGACATTGACCGCGGCAACGACACCATGCAGGCCATTGTGCAGCAGGTCTCCCGTACGACGGAAGAGCTGTCCATCGGCAGCCAGAAGATTGCGGAGGATCTGAGTGAAACGGTAATGGTCGTGGACAAGATGCAGCACACGTTCGGCAGCAACCTTCATGCCACTTCCCAATCGGCGATCCATGGCAACGAGGTGATGAGCACCGTTGAGGAAGGACACACGGCTATTGAGGAGCAGCTTCGCCTCGCTGAAATGAACCGAATCGCCATGGCTGAGGTTGAACAGACTGTGCAGGAGCTGGAAGAAAGCGCAGCGCGCATTACCACGATGACAGGCTATGTGTCCGAGATCGCCAAGCAGACCACGCTGCTCTCCCTGAACGCTTCAATCGAAGCGGCTCGTGCCGGCGAAGCCGGTCGTGGTTTCGCCGTGGTTGCAGGAGAAGTCAACAAGCTCGCAGAGCAATCTGCACAATCCGTGCAGCATATCTATGCGGCTGTGGGTGAAATCACAAGCGCTATGGACAAGGTGAAAGGTTCTGTGATGCAGAGTATACAGCTCTTCGCTGAACAGGAAAAGGCGACCGGACAAACCCGGGATTCCTTCTCCGCTATTCGTGACAGCGTAGAACAGATCAGTACGGGCATTAACCAGCTGGCCGAAGATATGCAGCTGTCCAGTCAGCTAAGTACACAGGTACAGCAGGCCATTGAAAACATCAGTGCGATTACGCAGCAATCAGCTGCCAGCAGTGAAGAGATTACGGCTTCGACGACGGAACAGCAGCGCTCGTTTGAAGAGGCCAGCATCAAGGTCAAATCGCTGCGTGACATCAGTGAGGAAATGCATCAGGAGCTGCAGCGTTTCCGCTTGTAAAGGTATGCCTCAGCTCACTAGTCTAAACAAGAAACCTCCACTTCTCTTGGTATGAGAGAAGTGGAGGTTTCTTTAATGAGCCTGTGTTTACACAGATTATTATTCAGTTCACGCAGGTTAAGGCTCTCTCAGCGAAGACCATCACAGGGCATCAATGATGTCTCCTGCCAGCAGAGACGCCGGGTCGCCGCGCAGCTGCGCAGCCTGCTCGGCGGCCTGGCCGTGCAGGTATACACCAAAAGCGGCTGCCTGCTCCGCGCTGAGTCCTTGAGCGAGCAGACCGGCGATAATGCCGGTCAATACGTCCCCGGCGCCGCCCGTTGCCATGCCGGCGTGCCCGGTGGTGTTAATGTACGCCTCGCCGGAAGGCGTTGCGATGACCGTTCGTGCTCCTTTGAGCACCAGGGTCACGCCCTGCTCGCGGGCGTACCGTGCAGCGTGACCAATTCGGTCACGCTGCACTTCGGGGGTCGGCATGCCCAGCAGGCGGCCCATCTCTCCGGGGTGCGGCGTCAGAATGGTCGCCGCACTGCGCCGGCCCCAGTCGAGAGGCCCGTTTGGGCCCGCGTCTGCGAGCATGTTGAGGGCGTCCGCGTCGATGACGAGCGGGCGATCCGTCTGCTGCCACAGGCGGCGCAGCCAGCCAGTGTCGCCCTCGAAGCGGCCGAGGCCTGGCCCGGTTGCAATCACGTCGCGGCTCTCCGCAAGACGAAGCACAGCTTCGGCGGAAGCCGCGTTCCACTCGCCGCTGTCGCCATCTGCGGCGGCTGCGAGCATGAGTTCAGGCACACTGCCGATGACATGCGGCAGCAGTGCCGCGGGCAGTGCCCATGTGGCAAGTCCGCAGCCCGCGCGCAGCGCAGCCTTGGCCGAGAGCAGACCTGCGCCGCTCATCGGCAGACTGCCTGCGACCAGCAATACGTGGCCGTAGGTACCCTTGTGCCCGTCCGGTGCCCGCAGACGATCCGTGTCCACCTTCAGGGCACCGCGCATTACTTCCTCCGTCAACAGACGAACGGAAGGACCATGGTCCGGCGCAAGCCATGCCGGAATGCCGATAGCGCGCACCACGATGCGCCCCGCGGCCGTCGCGCCCGGATACTGTACAAGCCCGCGCTTCAGCAGCGCGAGGCATACAGTCACCCGGGCTTGAATGCAGGGCTCATATACCTCCCCGGTGTCGGCATTCAGCCCGCTTGGCACATCGGCGGAGACGATAGGCTTACCGCTGTCGTTCGCCGCCTCAATCAGCGCCGCGTAGGCTCCCCGCGGCGCCCCCTGCGAGCCGGTGCCCAGCAGTGCATCCACGATGCCTGTGCACCGGCTGAAGTCCACGGCTTCACGGCCGTGGACAAGGGCAGGGATGCCGAGCTGCGCAGCGGCATCCCGCTGCACTGCGGCTTCGCCCCGCAGTGACTCGGGCGCATCGGCGTAGATCAAGGTCACGCCGAGCCCTGCCTCAAGCAGATGGCGGGCAGCAACCAGCCCGTCCCCGCCATTATTGCCCTTACCGATCAGCATGTACCAATGCTGATCAGCGGGGTGCGCCATCACCAGCGCCGGATCGGCGATGATGTCGCCCCCGGAGCCTTGGCGATCACCGGGCCCGGTGTGTGCCCGCTGTGCCTCTCCCTGCTCCCGGCGCCTTTGTTCCACCACTCTACCGCCTACAGCCTCTTCCCGGCACAAGGCGATAACTTCCTCCGCTATGGCTCTGCCCGCGTTCTCCATCAGACTGGCAGCAGGAATGCCCAGCTTGTGGATGGTATGCTCATCTACAGCTCGCATCTGTTCAGCGGTGACGATAAACAAGGTTCATCCCTCCCCGGTGAGTAACTTGAGTAACTTCTCATTCTGCGTTTATCTTTATTCGATTCTACTAGCTCCGGGCAAACTCTCCCTTAATAAGCTACCGTAAAACGGGAACCAATAAACTGCGGATCATCAAGCTCATCCACCAATGCCGCAGCAAAGTCGCCAACCGAGATCGTGCTCTCTCCCAGATCATCGGTCACCAAACGATTCATCCCGATCCGGAAATGGCCTGTCCGCGGTCCGGATGTAATTGTTGCCGCCGGGCTCATATACGTCCAGTGGATATCCGATTCCTCGATTAAGCCATACGCATCCAAATGTGCCTTCGCCAGGGTTCTAACTTCCTCCGGAAATCCAGGGGTATCCATAAGCATCTCACCGGAATCGGTCAGCAAGCTGCCAGCTCCGCCAACAACAACCAGACGGCTGGCTTTGCCGCGGCGAACACCCTCAATCAGTGAACGTGTAACTTCCAGCAGTTCCTCTTCTTCTCCGAATTTCGGACCATAGGCACTAACGACAGCTTCCTGGCCTGCTGTAAAATCGGCTACCTGATCCGGGTTCAGCAAATCTCCCTTTTCCACACGCAGACGTTCATGAACCATCTCCACTTTGGACGGATCACGCACAATCGCAGTCACTTCATGCCCGCGGTCCATCAGCTCCCACAGTATCGTCTTTCCAATCGTTCCGGTCGCTCCAAAAATCGCAACTTTCATATCTTATCCCTCTATTCATTAGATATCATCTAGTCAACATACCGTTATATTGTAATACTTAATCCTATTGTTATATACCTTAAACGGCTCACGCCATCTTAAACCGTCTGTACTCACTTGTAAACCAATGTTAATAAACCGACAAGAATTCACACATCCAATAAGCAACGCTGCACCTATCTTCTGCATCCAATGCATCTTTTACATAGCAAAGAAAGCCGCTATGGCGGCTTCAAAACCGGGATGTTTACTTATTTAAGTCCATCCTCCCCTTGCCTCCACCACATGCCTTCCGATTTCGGGCTGGTATAGGTGAAACCAAATTGGGAGTACAGGCGATCTGCAGGTACATCCGCAAGAAGACTCACCAAGCCTCGTGCAGGCACATGTTCACGCAAGTATTTCATGATCTCGCTCATAATCAACTTGCCATATCCCCTGCCTTGAACATCCGGGTGAACCGCAATATCCACCACCTGAAAGAAACAACCGCCATCCCCAATAACCCTGCCCATACCTACGAGTGCATCTCCATCGCGTAAATATACGGCAAAAAGACTGTTTGGCAGTCCAATTTCTGCTCCCTCCTTGCTCATCGCACTGAGACCCGCAATTTGTCGCAAGGCAAGATACTCTGCTGCTGTCGGTGGAATGTGTTCAATGCTGATCTGGTCCATGAATTGTGCCCCTTTCTGCTTGAATTCATCTACTTCCTGTGTAATAGTGAGAGAAAGCTTACGTGAAGCGTGTTTCAAGATACGTCAAGTTTATGCAAAGGAGGAAAACGTGTGTTTCAACCCTGGATCGATGAGCTGCTAACGCGCCCCGGCGCTGAGGCTGTGCTGTTTGGCGTCATAGCTCTGCTGCTCTGGATATATATATGGTCTGCCACTGAAGTCCGCCGCAGCCACGAAAGGCGAATGCGAAGGATACAAGATACATTATACATAAGCACAAACCTATTGGGAAAACTCACCATTCTGGAACATAAAAAGTATGCATTCTCTGAAAATGAACAACAGGATCTGTTCATGGCCATGCTGGCCTGCAAATCGGCATCTGACCTCTCCTCTACGTTACAGGATCAGATCCGCGATTGCATCAAGGAGCATGATCCTGCCAGACTCGCGCTGATGCACAGAGCATTGGAACGAGAATGCACCGCATTATCAGATGAACTCGGTCAAGATAACCGAACAGATCATTGGGGCGAGGCCATCTGGACAATCTTTCGGCCTCTGGCCGAACCGGCTGCACTGGCAGCTACCCTGTTTCTGGTTGCTGATCTTGTGTTCCGCCAGCGACTGTTGGACGTTTCCGTAGATTCATGGGAGAGCGTCCTCCCGTGGTTGCGTGCTGTTTCCTTAATGATTGCCATAATGTATGGTTATCTGCTCTGGGCCAGCCTGCGCCGCGAACCATCAGGTACAGTGAACAAAATACTCTTCTTGCTGATCATGCTATGCTCGCTGCTCCATCTGATTGGGACTGCTGCTGCTCCTTATGCCTTGGGATTACAGCTGATCCTGTTCGTTTCAGGTTTCGGGTTTACTGGAACTCGCCCACGTAGTGATCGCCCTTATGTAGGTCATACCGAGCTGGAGCCAACGAATGAGCCACCTACTGAAATCGAAGTGAGTGCAGCACGTAAAGCTGGTGCCTACACGGGCGAATCGTGAGGACCATGCCCTTTTTTCATGTAATCTATAATAATCAAATGGGTAAACCAGAACTCTCACGACTGAATCCTGCGTGTTGCTCGAGATGTAAAAAGGACTGAACTACAACGTAGTTCAGTCCTTTTCCATATAAGAATAGTATTGCTTTGGTAAAATGAATTAGCTTATTTCGCTACAACATGTGCAATGATGCGATCCTTTTCGTAAGTAACCTGAACGTCATAACCATCCGCAGTGACTTGGTCGAATTCACCTTTAATTACGCCAGCCGTCATTAAAGTTATATTCTTGGAACCTTCGATCTTATAGTTGGACAAGTCCAGATTGAGGTTTCCTCCATCCAGATACAGCTTTTTGCCAACATTAACTTGACTGTTATCATCGTCCATAACCAATTCCAACGTTCCATTGTCCATGGTAAGGTTTCTGTTTAATTTTAGTGCTCCATCCGCATGAACGATGACTTTTCCATTCTCCACATACAGATCACCTAGACCAAAGGCAGTTGCAGATTCAGCCACCAGCGTTCCTGCCTGCAGCAGCGTTCCGCCTGTGTAACTGTTATTGCCTGTCATGGTAAGTGTTCCTGTTCCCTTTTTCGTCAGCATCCCACTGCCGGAGATATCATTTCTCCACCAATCCTCTGCATTGAAGCGCCCTTTGGAAGCATCCATATCCACAGTTACATTGTTTATGAATGCACCGTAGCCATCCGCTGCCGTCACCAAGTCCAATCTGCCCCAACCGTTAGACTCGTCCAGAACCGGATAACCGGAATCAATGGATGTCGTATACAACACTTCTCTACGCTGCTCATCGTTCAAATAAGGCTGGCGTGTCTTCAATAGCGCCTCTGCTCCTAATGGCACTTCAGGAGCCAAACCTTTGATTCCTGTTTGTGGCAGTCCATATGTGAGTTTATCGCGATAGAAGGCTTTATTGGCATCATGATCTTCCCATTTCTTTTCGTCATATGCACTTTTGAAGGTATAATCCTCTGTTACCGTGTGTGCATATTCGTACAAACTCATATTTTCTTTTTCTGCCAATGCTCCGAACACTTCTCCTGCATTGGTATATGCCTTTTCCATCAATTCCTGGTTTTCTCCCTTGTTGAATGCATATGCTGCCATAGCTGTCGCTTGAATTCTTGCACCTATCACATCAAGCGGCGAGTGCATCCCGGTCACAATGCGATTTTCACCCATTTGAGCAGCTCTTGTTAAAAATTCAGAGAATCGTTCTGGCGTGGCGTAGGCAAAAGGAAGCACAGACAGATACGAAGCACTGGTATGACCGCTTGGGAATGCTCCATCCTTACCTCGTCCATCCTCCGCTATTCTTCGTACATAGCTTAATGCAGGGATAATTTCCACGTTGCTTTCGTATTGTTGGAAATGCTTTTCTCCCGTTGTTTTTGTTCCTCCTGAAGCCAAAGGCTCTTCTGTCACTTCACCCTTACCTAAGGTTTCCCACACAGCCAAACCATTCTCATCAACAACCTCTTTCACTTCTCCGTTCGAATTCATTCTCCATGGTCTTGGGGAAGAGTAGAAGTATTTCGAAGGGTTGGAGGAGGAAGGAATTTTGAATCGAACCAGATCCACCAGAGCTACCATGTCTGCAAGCTCCGTTTTAGCCCAATCACTTCCCATTCCCTGGCTTTGGTCTTCTGCCGTTTCTTCTGTCAAGACAACATCCATATCCTTGATATCTCTTTCGACGCTTGTCGTTGGCTTAACGATATCTACATATGTGTTAGCCAGTGGGCCAAAAGCTTCCATCATACTGTAGATCTTATCTCTCTGGTCATCGTAATAGGCTGCTAACGCCTCTTCATCGGTACGATTTTGCGTCACATCTTCTACATATTTGATGTTAGCGACCCAAGTCGCTTGATTTCGAATTTCCTCGTTTGCGAATGTTTTTTGGTCGGCGACGGCTGTCTTTTGATCATTTTTAAAGCCATCATAATAGGGGGTCGGTCCATCGCCATACTTTGCAACCTCTCCCTTAACTCCCGGCTTCGTCGCAGCTGTCCCATCTCTCCATTCCGATTGGTTCATGGACCAGACTTGTTCGAAACCGTCCAAGATATCAATAAATGGATTCGTTGCCGCAATATTTTTCAACGTGCCGTCGTCCGCATTGCCTCCATGTTCCACTGCAGACAGACGAGCTTCTTCGGCAGGGGGTTCCACATTCAGCACATTAGCCGAGCCCTTTGGCTTGAATGGTTTAGCATCTGCGTTAGAGTCTATTTCCAAGGCATTAAAAAGTGCACTTACAGCTTCTGCACGTGTGATGGATTGAAGGGGTTTGAAGCTTCCATCCGAATATCCGGAAATAATTTTTGCTGCGGCAGTTCCGCCTACAGCTCCTTTGCTCCAATCCGCAATGGACGAAGCATCGCTAAATGCATTCGCAGCTCCCTCATTCAGGTCCAGATTCAGAATGCCAGCAATGATTTTGGCCGCTTCCTGACGTGTGATCGGATGTTGAGGTTTCATCGTTTGATCCGCATAACCATCCATATATCCAGCCGCACTAGCTGTAGAAACGGCCTGATAATACCATGCATCCTCAGAAACATCATTAAAGTTAATGGCAGCTTGTCCTGCATATCCAAAAGCACCATTCACCAGATTCATAAATTCTGCTCTCGTAATCTCGTTGTTTGGTTTGAATGAACGATCCAGATAACCCCGGATCAGTCCTTCATCACCCCATGCTTGAATGTTCGCTTCCGCCCAGTGTCCCTTAATATCAGAAAACTGAATCTTCTGATCGGCTGCAAAGCTCCGATCTGCAAACGTTGGGCTTACCATAGACAACATTAGAAGTAATGCCAGTGATTTTTTTAGTGGTTTTCTCATGGCCTGCAAATACACGCTCCCATAATCGTAATTTTCAATTTCATCAGCGAATGTGTAGGATCGTCTCCATTCATTCCGTGTCTGATCTGGGGTTACTTTAGCACTCGGGGGAGCCTGGCATCTATAGAACAAATTCCGTTTTATATCAAATTCGTACGTTTTGGCCGGTGCATTCTCCAAAAAATAGATTGAATCATAGAATCGTCATCTAGAGTGCTGTTGTTTGTAAATTTAGATTAACGGAAGGTAAATTGTTCAGGGGGTGTTTGTTAAATTTCGATCAACATGATTTCTAGTGCCGGGGCTATTATATAATGATGAAGTTGTCTAGAAACCAGTGATGAAGGAGGAAAAAAGAATGCGCAAGCTCTTCCAGTCGGTGAGATCCAGGATGGTTTTTTCCTATCTTGCTGTCGTCCTTGTTATTGCGCTTCTTTTCGGCTCTATCTTATATCTCTTCTTCTCCCATCAATACAGCAAAGAGATTCGGATCAACAAACAATTACAGCTGCAAAGCGCCGTCAATTATATTGAGACCTCCGTTATCGATAAGGTGAATCAGGTCTATCTTTCTCTTGCCCTGGGCAGCCCTGTCAGCATTCAGCTCGATAGCCTGCAAGGAAACCACAGCAAAATTCTGGACATCGAGCAGCTGCTCAAAAGTCAGGTGCAGAATTATTCCGACCTGATTCAGGCCATTCATGTGTACGATACAGAGAATCATTTCATGATCTCTTCTGTATATGGGCTGCAGCTCCATGAGGTCAATCCTTCGAGCGAAGATACTGCCTACGACTGGATTAAAGCGATGAAAAAGAGTGACAGAAGCTCCTTATGGATGCAGACACGTATGGTTCCCGAGGACACTTATATTGAATCACCCGAACAGAGTAGCACGATGCCTCTAATCTCCTATGTTCACAGTTATCCATTTCAGTCCTCTGGACAAGACAGTAAGGTCATGGTTGCGATTGATATCAAAGAATCGACGATCAGTCAGCTGATTCGTAATATGATTCCTGCAGACTATGAAAATACATACATCGTAGATCAGCGTGGGGTCGTCATATCTGCCGCTGATAAATCAATGTTAGGCAGCTCCACGAGCGAGAATCTGCTTCAGTCGCTGCTCTCCAGTCCTTCTTCCGGCGAGAGCTTCACGCCAATATTTAATCATGATGCTTATGTTGTTTCCCATGAGCAATTCGAAGAAAATGGATGGAGAATGTACACAACCACCCCGAATAAAAGCTTCTATTATAAGCTGGATAGCCTAAAGGAGGTCTCTGCGCTTCTGGGTTTGATCGCTGTAGCGGTTGGGATAGCCATGTCGTTCGGCTTCACCGTAGCCAACTACAGTCCTCTTAAGCGGATCCTGAATAATATCAAGGCCAGGGTAGATAGCCCCAGCAGCCTGAAGCAGAATGAATATCGATTCATCGATTCGGCTATCAGCAACCTTTCCATTAAAGTTGATAGTCTGGAAGAAACGCTGCAGGCCAATCACAAAATGATTAGACACAGTATTATGCTGAATATGTTAAATAACCGATTTACAACCGAGGAACTCACGGAACAGCTGCAATCTGTTCGGGTGTCGATGGCCTATTCCCGCTATCGCTGCATCGTCATTGACCCCGTCAGCGAGAAGTGGAAGGAATTGCAGCCACGACAATTGCAGCATACGTTGTACACGATGATTCAGCAGCTGGAGACAGCAGAAATGGCTGAAACCAAGCTGCTTGCGGAGGAACTGCAGGATCACAAAATAGCCGTGATCATCTGTACGAACCAATGCGAAGAGCCTGTTTCGGATCACATTGTAAGCTTTATTCATTCCGAGGCGAGAAGCCGGTTCAGTCTGGATTTCGCTGTGTCCTTAGGCGGCTGGGTAGAGCATTTCACGAAGATTCACACAAGCTATCATGAGGCGAACGCCTTGATTCAATACAGCTATTTCTTTCCCGCTCTATCCGCCATTCAAGACCTTGATCTTCTGCAAAGGGAAACCAGCGGTTTGGAGATTCCGGACACGTACCTCATGAATTTTGAGAAGAAGCTGCAATCCCGTGATATGGACGGTACGATTCAGGCCATTCAGGATGTGGTATCGACCATCAAGGCAGGTCCCTATTCAGCTGAATACAGCCGCATAATTTTATTAAAAATGGTTTCCATATACGCTGACTGCATTAGTCAGGTGCGCTGGCAGCCCGCCGAGGCGAGCTCCATGAATGTATACAAGCAATATTCCTCGTTCTACAATATCAACCGGTATTCGGAATGGTTGACTCATCTCGTAACCGAATTTATCACACATATGGAGAAACGAAGCGAGGTCAGGAGTCCAGATACCATTTCAGCTGTTAAAGCTTACGTTCGCGAGCATCTTTCGGGCGATCTCACGCTGGATCATGTCGCCGAACAAGTGTTTATCAGTCCCAAATACCTTAGTAAGATCTTCAAGGAAGAGACAGGCATGGCCTATTCAGAATATGTCACCAATCAGAGAATGGAACGCGCACGCGAACTCATCGCCAAGCAGGAATTTACTATTGAGCAGGTTGCGAGCACGGTTGGATACCGTACCTCTGCTTACTTCATTAAGAAGTTCAAAGAAATTCACGGCTGTACACCGAAAACCTTCATGCGCAGTCTGATGAACTGATTGGCCGAAGGGTTATTCCTAACCTTGGACATTGATCCAGTTATCAAATGATGAAAAGGAGCTGCTATGAACCTCAACCTTTCAAGAGCTCTGTGTCTATCGATCACAACCGTTATCCTTGTCATATGCTTGAGCGGCTGCACCGTTTTGGGCGAACAACGCGCTCAAATGCAGCAGCACAATCCTGCTTATGAGTCAGAGAAGGATACAGAGCCGCCGTATACGATTTCCTGGACTATGCATCAGAATACCCCTGTTCCTGAGGATGCCGAGATGATTACCTATATTGAGGATCTTTTTGATGTGAATCTGGAGGTGTGGAACCTGGAGAACAGACGCTATGAGGACCTGCTGGACTTGGAGCTCGCTCAAGGGAACATACCGGATCTTCTTCGGATCAGGCAGCCACATGACCTGCTTAAATATCAGATGCAAGGGGTGTTAGCAGAAATCCCCGTGGACGTACTAGAAGAACATGCGCCTCATATTGTGAAGCGAATCCGGGATTATGATTCACGTTACTTGGAGTACGGAAAAATAAATGGTGCCTTATATGGAATACCGGTCATCAATCAGACTAATATCTACCGGACCCCTGTTGTATATCGGCAAGACTGGCTGGAGAAACTCGGTCTCGATATTCCGCGGACATTAGAGGAATTTGAGAAGGTTATGTATGCATTCGCCAAAGGTGACCCTGACGGAAATGGGCAACAGGATACATACGGGTTATCCAAAGAGGGCATGAATGTCGTTTTTGGTGCTTTTGGGCAGTCCGTTTTTACCGAGCAGCTGTACTTTAACCAAAAAAATGACCAACTCGTGATCGGCGCATTGGAACCAGAGATGAAGAATGCCTTGGCTTATCTGCAGAAGTGGTATCAGGACGGGATTATCGATCCCGAATTCATAACTGGTGAAAATAAAGGTGGCTATAAACATTTGTCCCACGCGTTTATTAATAGCAGAATTGGAATGACCTCCATGGGCAATTATTATCATTGGACTCAAGACGGAGATTATAGCATCCTTAATGAAAAGGACGAGGAAATTCCCGTTGAAGCCATGTTCAATGTCCATGAACTCCAGCAGAAGAACGCAACTGCAGACGTTGAATTCGGTCCTCCTGTTACAGGGCCTGATGGACTCCGTGGCTCCAAAGGTTACAATCTGCTGATGAGTTTCATTACAATCGGGGCCGATGCGGTCAAGGAGCCTGGCAAACTGGAAAAAATCCTTGAAATTCTCGATTATGTCAGTGCAAACTCCGATCCGGCAGAGCAGATCAAAATGGAATATGGCCTTCCAGGAAAGCACTGGGACTGGAGCTCTTCATCTTCAGGGGAATTTCACATTCTGCCCCCATATAACCGTATGGAGAATTACACCAATATGATCGGCTCCAGCATTGGCATGGCTGTTCCAGGTGCATCCATCGGCAAACGGGAGCAGTGGGCTGCATCTGAGGGATTGACGGAGAATGGTATTTATAATCAACTGGAGGTGGCCACCCCTGCCCTGATTCGATATTCATCTGAGTTGATCCATATGAGGGACAGGGCATACATCTCCATCATTACGGGGGATCAGCCTGTTGAAAGCTTTGAACCCTTCGTGGAGGAATTTATGGAAGCAGGCGGGCAGCAGGTACTGACTGAAGCCAATAAATGGTATAACGGGCGAATGGAGAAAAGTTCCAAGAAATAGTTTGGCCGCATTATCCCTTTAAAAGCATGAACTACCCACGAGTTTTCGAAAGAATACGTGTTCTTTGGAAAACTTATGGGTAACTCACACTAAGCCTATGCTTCAATCTGTGCTTCCTGATGCCGCCTCAGTCTCTACCCCTTCGCACTTGCGTTCGATCCGCGCAATGAGCGGGGGGAGCTGCTTCGTGCAGTGCTGCCGGATTTGGAGGTGCTGCCTGAGGGCGTGTTCTCAAATCGTTTGCGTTCAGTCCGCTCCATCTGCACAATCTGACCTTCATGTACAACGATGTGAAGCGAGCCAAACTCCATGTCATTCAGCTGTCCGGCAATTCGATCCATCCATACCTCATCCACTTTTAACGGCTTAGCCATAGAGCCGCCTCCTCTTCCCGGGCTGCTGCCCGCTATATGATTGACGCGTGATCATCCGTCCGACTTATAATTCATTCTTATCCAACCCATATACTTGGTTTATACATTAGCAGGGCTTCCATTAGCTGTCAATCTGTATTTTTAAGAAATGTAAATGAATGATATTGAACTCGTGAGAACTTCCAAAAAGGCTGGAAAGAGGGCCGAAATTCGGACCCTCAACTACTTCTCTGAAACCGTTCTGTGTCCCAGCCAGCTCTTGAGCAGCAGCGTTGCCAGAGCCAGGATCAGTAATAAGGAAGCGACAGCGAACGATGCCGAGAACTGGTACTCGTTGTATAAAATCTCGACATGCAGCGGCAGTGTATTCGTCTCTCCGCGAATATGTCCCGACACCACCGATACAGCTCCGAACTCGCCCATCGCACGGGCATTACACAGAATGATGCCGTACAGCAGCCCCCACTTGATGTTGGGCAGCGTGACATTCCAGAAGATGCGCCATCCCGAAGCGCCGAGCGTAACTGCTGCCTCCTCTTCCCTCGTACCCTGATCCTCCATTAATGGAATGAGTTCTCGTGCCACAAAAGGAAAGGTAATAAACAGCGTTGCGATGATGATACCAGGCAAGGCAAAAATAATTTTGATATCATGCTCTGCCAGCCACGGACCAAACCAGCCATTGGAGCCAAATACCAGTACAAAGATCAACCCGCCCACCACTGGCGAGATGGAGAAGGGAAGATCAATTAACGTGATCATGATTCCCTTTCCCTTGAACTGGAACTTGGTGATGACCCAGGCTGCAGCTACACCAAATATCGTATTCAGCGGTACGGTAATCGCCGCTACCAGCAGTGTCAGCTTCAGGGCAGACATGGCATCCGGTTCGGTAAGAGCTGCAATATAGACACCCCACCCTTGCTTCAGTGCTTCCATCATTACAATGATTAGTGGCAAAATAAGCAGCCACAGCAGTACCAGACTTGCCAGTCCGATCAACAGCCATTTGACCCATGGAGCTTCCGTCGTTGCACGGTTTGGCCCCGGACCGGTTCGCACTTGGGGAGCAGGCGTTATTGGAACAGAACCCGCCATCATATGTACCTCCTTTTGGTTTAAGGTTGGCTTATTACGCCTAAGCCCGGCCTGCCTTCCTGCTCCAGCGCTGAAGGGAGTTGATTACCAGCAGCAGGACAAAAGAAACCAGCAGCAGCAGCAAGGCTACAGCCGTAGCTCCTGCGTAATCAAACTGCTCCAGCTTCGCCATAATCAGCAGGGGTGCAATCTCCGTTTTCATCGGCATGTTGCCTGAGATAAATACGACTGATCCATATTCCCCAATGCCTCTGGCAAAAGCAAGTGCAAACCCGGTCAGCAGCGGCGGGATCAGGTCCGGCAGCAATATCGTCCGAAAAATGCCCCATCTCCCTGCTCCCAACGTCGCGGCTGCCTCTTCCACTTCGGCCTCCAGCTCTTCCAGAACCGGCTGTACCGTACGTACAACAAACGGAATGCCGATAAACATCAGTGCCAAGGTAATGCCTGCCTGCGAATACGCCAGCTTGATACCCAAAGGCTCCACCAGCTGCCCTATCCATCCATTTCCGGCATACAGAGCCGTAAGGGCAACACCTGCCACTGCAGTAGGCAGGGCGAATGGCAGATCAATGACCGCATCAAACAGGCGCTTGCCTGGGAATTCGTATCGGACCAGCACCCAAGCCAGGAGCAGCCCAAGAACCAGATTAATCAAAGCAGCGACTCCTGCCGTCAGGAAGCTAACCTTGAAAGAAGCAAGCACCCGGGGGTTACTTGCTGTCTCAATTAACGTGGACCAGGTCAGGCCCGTGGAGTTAAAGATCAACGCTGTCAGTGGAATAAGTACAACCAGGCTCAGGTAGAACACACTGTACCCCATTGTCAATCCGAAGCCCGGCAGTGTGCGTCTCCGGGCCACCATCACCTTGCTCATGGACGTTCATCCTCTCTGCCTTCAGCCGGTAGGGCTGGTTGGCCGCTTACATGGCGGTGAGCTCTATTTGTATCCAACATTAGCTGCCTGGAACGTAGATCTGGTCAAAGATCCCGCCGTCGTTAAAGTGTTTGGCCTGCGTATCCCGCCAAGTGCCAAATACATCATTCAGGGTAAACAATTCAACATCCGGGAATTGGTCTTTGAATTTCTCCTTCACGCTATCCAGCGTCGGGCGATAGTAATTTTCCGCGGCAATGGTCTGCCCCTCTTCGCTATACAGATACTTCAGATAAGCGTCTGCGACCTCGCGGCTGCCTTTTTTGTCTGCATTTTTATCCACGATCGCTACAGGTGGTTCAGCCAAGATACTAACGGAAGGAACAACGATATCGAATTTGTCCGGACCCAGCTCTTTTACCGATAAGAACGCTTCGTTCTCCCAGGCCAGCAGCACATCACCGATACCACGTTCAACAAATGTTGTCGTAGAGCCACGAGCCCCGGAATCAAGTACAGGTGCATGCTTGAAGAGTTCACTAACGAATTCCTTCGCCTTCTCCTCATCATTGTTGTTTTTCTTCAGTGCATATCCCCATGCCGCCAGGTAATTCCATCTTGCTCCACCGGACGTCTTCGGATTGGGGGTAATCACCTGGGTATCCCCTTTGATCAGATCATCCCAGTCCTTAATGCCTTTCGGATTGCCTTTGCGTACCAAAAATACAATGGTTGAGGTATATGGGGAGCTGTTGTGCTCGTATTTATCCTGCCAGCCCGCATTAATCAGCCCTTTATCCTCGATCGCGTCGATATCATATCCCAATGCCAGTGTAACGATATCTGCGTCCAAGCCATCGATCACGGAACGACTCTGTTTACCGGAACCGCCGTGTGACTGCTTGATCGTCACTTCCTGGCCTTTTTCTTTTTGCCAATACGCTGCAAACGCCTTGTTATATTGCTCATACAGCTCCCGCGTCGGATCATAGGATACATTCAGCAGCTCGATGGCTTTGGCCGTTTCCTTACCGCTATCCTGCTCTCCCGATGTTCCTGCTGCACTGGAACCGCTGCTCTCCGCGCCGCACGCTGCCAATACCCCTGTTAATACCAATGCCAGACCAACCAGAATACCCTTATGAATTCTCTTTTTCATAAACAACACTCCCCCCAGAATGGTTCTGCAATGACTACCTCAGGCAGGCTGAACAGTATGGAACGCACCGAAAAAGAACAAAAGACGGAGGAACCACCAAGCACACTTCTCCCTCACAAAGTCATGCCGACCCAAGGCCGTGTATGCTTCATCCAGAAATGATGTGCTGCGGTGTTCCTCCGTCGATACGGTTAGAACGTTATTCTGTTCAAATTACTCTTCTCTGACTGTAATGACTGCTGCCGCAATAGTTAAAGCAATCATTTTTATTATTCCTACCTGTTTAGTAAGTTATATGCATATCATAAGGGCAGCCCTCTGGCCTGTCAAACGTTTTTTCCGATTTGTTCCGGATTTCTATTCGATTGACATGGAATGAAAAATGGACAACAGGATGCCCCTGTTGTCCTCGGATCAGGCAGAATAACGGATTAACATTGAATCTTGCTATGGTAGCCGCAGCTTATGCTTATCTCCTATTTTCCGGCGTAATGAATATTGGGTACCGGTGGCGTGCTCATGCCTTCACCCAAATAAAAACCGGTGTGGGGTGGTTGATTATAGGCAACATTTTGCCATGCGATACCAAGACGATACACCGGATCATGCATCAGGGTATAAATCCGCTTGTCCGTGACCGCAGTTGTGGTGTAAATCCGCAGCGCAGAGCTATCGCTTGTCCGCCATACCACCTCTTCCCTCCAGTCCCCGAACAGGTCAGCCTGCAGATTCGGTGTGGATTTTGTACCGTTATTGGAGGAGACACCTGAAGCTGTCAGCAAATTAACCGTTTTGCTGTTGGCATAGTCCCACTTATCGATTCGGTTGCTGTCCAGCAGTTCCCGCAGCAGATCTCCATCCCACCAGATGCCAAAATTCGTGGATGAAGGCAAGGTTGTTCCAATCTTCTGTCCTTTGGCTGTATACAGACCACCGTCTGCCCAAACCTCAGCCCCCTTATATCTCGGGTCGATATCCGCTGCCATGCCGCGTCCGATATCCTTTGTTGTAGGTATGCCCCAGATCAGCTGCCCTGTACGTGCATCACGGAATTCAACTCCCGCATTGGACGGGGTCTCATGAACCTGAAATACCTCCAGCCCGGCACGGTCGGGGTCCAGGTCACTTAGATGCATGGCGTCGCCATGATGAAGCCCTGTCGTGTACAACCCTTTTCCGTTATCATCCACCGCCATGGCACCATAGATAATCTCATCCTTGCCGTCGCCATCCACGTCCGCTACGCTCAGATTATGATTTCCCTGACCGGCATACCCGGCATTGCCGGATGTATTCGAATCGAATGTCCCACTGCTTCGTCAGCTGCCCATTCCGCCAGTTGTAGGCTACAAGCACCGTACGCGTGTAGTATCCACGTGCCATGACCAGACTTGGACGTTCTCCATCCAGATAGGCAATCGCTGCAAGAAAGCGATCAACCCGGTTGCCATAATTATCTCCCCAATCGGATACGTTGCCACGTGCCGGTTCATAGTTCACTGTGGACAGGGCTTTGCCCGTCTGCCCGTTGAAGATGGTCAGGAATTCCGGTCCGGATAGAACGTATCCGCTGGAATTGCGGTAATCCTTGCTGGCATCGCCAATGACCGTACCGGTGCCATCCTTGCTGCCATCAGCCGTTTTCATCGCTACCTCTGCTTTGCCGTCGCCGTCCAGGTCATACACCATGAACTGGGTATAATGAGCACCTGCGCGGATATTTTTGCCGAGGCTAATTCGCCATAAACGTGTCCCGTTCAATTTATAGGCATCGATAAATACTTCACCGGTATATCCACTCTGAGAGTTATCCTTGGAGTTGGAAGGGTCCCACTTCACGATTAGTTCATACTCCCCGTCGCCGTCCAGATCACCTGCACTGGCATCATTGGCGCTATACGTGTAAGCCACCCCATCCGGTGTTGTCCCGCCCGCCGGAATGCTGAGGGGCACAGACAGGTAGTTGTTTCCCCATACACTCGCAGCTGCCGAAGCTGCCTGCTCGGTTCCTCCCACTACGGCCCGAACCGTATATTTCGAACTGCTTGTCCCACTGGCATCCTGAAGGTTCGTACTATTGGTTATGGGGGATGCGTTCACTTTGGTTCCATCCCGATATACATTGAATGAAACATTGGATCCTTCCGTACCCAAAAGACGCCAGCTGACAAACACACCCGTACCTGTCTTTACCGCAACCACCCCACGGTCCAGGAACTCCATCTGACGCGTACCCGCCGCCTCGGTTACCGGTGTGTTCCCCAGTCCAAACGCAGTCGTCAGCATGGCTGAACTTAGCAGGGCTATTCCGGCAATTCGCAGCGTCCTTCTCCAAGACAATCGATTCAACATAGAATAATAGCCTCCCCAAATGGAATTGGTAAGCCCGTTGTCCCTTTAGCGTCATCTTTATGTAAGCGCTTTAATATTTTCATTCTAAATTAAACATTTAATTCCATCTATAGGTCTAAATTAGTAATTTCGTGTCGTAAGGACTTTGATTTTGTATTCTTTGGGATACGTTGAACTCTTCGGATAGGTTGAATTATAAAAAAAAAAGACCATGCTGGATTAGGCCCATGCATGGTCTTGAGTTCATTGGATTTGAATTTGCTTATTGCAGCACTGCAGCTTATACCACAGGCGTAATGCATACCGGACGTGACACTTCGAGCTTGAATCCATTGTGCGTCAGGCGCCCGTCTTCCCCATCCATTTGAAATGCAACAATATTGTTGCTATCCTGATTGGCCACGAGCAGAATGCCGCCTGGCAGCAAATTGAAGTTGCGAGGAGTCTGACCGATGGTCGACGTCCATTCCACGGCTTCCAATTTTCCGGATTCTTGATCAATATGATACAGCACGATGCTGTCATCGCCGCGGTTGGAAGCGTACAGGAAACGGCCGCAAGGGGATACACGAATATCTGCAGCTGTTCCTTCTCCCGAATGCCCCTCAGGCAGTGTGGAGATATGCTGCTGCGAATTGAACTCACCTCTCCGCTCATCATACATGAATGCGGTAACCGTGTTGCTCAGCTCATTAATGACATATGCCCACTTCCCACTCGGATGGAAAACCAAATGTCTTGGACCAGAACCAGGGGGCTGATTCGTTTCGCGGTGTGTGACCAGCCTTCCTTCTTCCATACGGTAAACAATAATCTGGTCGAGCCCAAGATCACATACGACCGCATACTGTCCGGACGGGTCCGGCTGTATGGAATGAGCATGAGGTCCTTCCTGACGATCATCGTTCTTCCCTCTGCCTGTATGTTCAACCAGTGCGCTCATCTCTTCAAGCGTCCCTTGATCCCCTACCGGGAATACATTCACACTCCCACTGCTGTAGTTCGAAGTCAGAACCCATTTGCCGTCCTCGGTGACCGACACATAACAAGGAGAAGCCCCTTTGGTCAGTTTGCGATCCATCAGATGCAGTTCGCTCGTTGCCGTATCCCTGCGATATACCAGCACCTCTCCCTCATCGGTTTCACTCGCAACGTACAGACAGTTAGCATCTGGACATAATGCGAGATAGGATGGGTTGTCTACACCCTCTGTGTGACTGACGATTCTCATCTCACCTGTATCTGCATCCAGTGCGCACAGCACAATCCCTGGTTGATCCGCTGATGCATAAGTTCCTGTATAGAAAAAGGTTTCATTCGCAGCTGTTCGTTCCATATCTCTCATCTCTCCTTCTCTTTTCCAATTCTACGTCTATCTCTCTTCATGAGTCGGTTCATGCTCTGGATTGATGTTTCCACTATAATGTACTTACCCAATTCAACGGCTTCTGCTTCATCGGAACAGACGCAACGTTCTCAAGATCATGATATTTCTGTGAACGCTTGCATATTCGACATTGACTCCCCCATTCTCCCTCACCATAATACAAGTATGAGACCTTACAACCGTACAACCACACTGCGCAAATCTGCCGGATTCCCTATGCAAAAACTCGTTGTACTGCCTGATCCGCTGCTCGAAGAAGCAGCTCGATACCCAGTAACTGCAGGGCTGTACGTTACGGATATCGGATATTTCCATGAAGCGGAGCATCATTACCGGGATCGGCCTCAAGGATGTGACTCCCATATTCTCATGTATTGCGTACAAGGAACAGGATGGTACGAATTAGATGGCAGCAAACCACAAGTTGTACATGCAGGTGACCTGGTCATCTTGCCTGCATATATGGCCCACGTTTACGGGGCTAATGCGGCAGAACCCTGGAGCATCTACTGGATTCATCTGCGCGGCGAACACGCTTCTACCTATATTGAACTGCTCCTGGCCAATAAAATCTCTGCCATCGCTCCTTCCAAAGCCCCCAAATGGCTGGAGCTGTTCCATGAATGCTATGATGCACTGGAAACCGGGTACTCCCTTCAAGCCATGATATACGCTTCGCAGATCACAGGCTATATGCTCGGCATGCTGGCCTATGGTCAGGGAACAGGGGTCAGCATGATCAGCAGCAAACGAGCGGCAGAACAATCGGTCCAGTATATGCTGGAACATCTGGAGCGCGGTTTGACGTTAAAGGAGCTCGCCGCACAGGCCCAGCTATCGGCACCCCATTATTCACAACTATTCAAGCAGGCAACCGGACATTCACCCATAGACTATTTCCTGCGACTCAAAATCCAGCATTCCTGCCGCTATCTTGATTTTACGGACTGGACCGTCAAACAGATCAGCACTGAGCTGGGGTTCAAGGACCCTTATTATTTCTCACGACTGTTCAGCAAAATGATGGGACGTTCACCCACGGAGTATCGCAACAAATCCAAGGGTTAGTTATGCATTCCCTTGTTACTTGAAACAAAACGAATCATCTGTTGGAAAAATGCAGCAACCTTTTTTAGACAAGGGTCGTCTATAGGGGCAAATAGCTTTTATACAAAGGGACTCCCTAGAAAAGTGAGGCGATTTCAACATGAAAAAAAATATACTAGCCACTATTACTGCCGGAGCACTGCTCACACTCTCCCTGAGTGCTGGCCCGATTAACGCTGCTCAAGCCCATTTTACTGACCTTCAAGGTATTGCAGGTGCTGACAAAATTGAAGCTCTGCATCAGGATGGATTGATCAAGGGAGTGAGCGACAGCTTGTTCAAACCGGAACAGCAATTAAATACCGCACAAGGAGTGCAGCTGATTACCGATGGTCTCGATCTGAACCTGGATGCGATTCGTTTTATCAAACAACCGCTCCCGAGTGATACCTTCAGCAACGTCAAAGACGGTGTATGGTACAGCGATGCCTTCGTTCGTGCCCAGTATAATGGAATTCAGATGGCCAAGGACATCGATCCGGCTGCAGAAATGACACGCGAACAATTCACTCTGTTCCTGATGAAGGGGATCGAAGCCAAAGGCGGCCTGCCGATGATTAACATCAAACCGGTAGACATTACAGATGAACAGGAGCTTACTCCGGAATATCAGGGTGCGGTTCAGCGCTCGCTGGTTCTTAAAATCAACACGCTTGATGCGGATGGCAACTTCAATCCGAAGGAAACCATTACTCGGGCTGAAGCGGCAGTAATGATGTACAATGCCATCGAATACATGGAAAGCTTCCATGCTCCGCAAATCCCGGAAACACCTGAGAAATAATAATTGCAATGAAGAAATGGAAATGATGGGTGGCTGAGCTACCCAATCCTTCCAGCTAAAGCAAATAGCCGCATGCTCCCTAGGGGGCATGCGGCTATTTTAATACGAATATCTCTTAGAACGAACCCCTAACGACGACATCAGTCAATGGTAAACGACCTGCCGGGCGAGCCGGTTGTGCCGCTTTACCTACTGTGATCAGCATGATAGGAATGTAACGAGGAGGAATGTTGAATGTTTCAATCAGTTGCTGCGGGTTGTAACCACCCATTGGGCATGTATCATAGCCAAGGGAACGCGCAGCCAGCATAATGTTTTGCGAAGCCAAAGAAGCATTGCGGATCGCTTCGTCGCGAGCCGTTTGCTGGCTTTGATAAGCACCGTTGATTTGACCAACCAACGCGTCGCGAATTTCAGGCTTCAAGTAGCCAGCTTCAACAGCCTGATCATAGATGACCGCATTGCGATTGGCTTCGAGGTCTCCGAGTACAGCGATTGTAACGGAGCTTTCTGTGATTTGACTTTGACCATAAGCGATCGGCAGCAATTTAGCCTTATCCGCTTCGGATTCAATCACAAGGAATTTCCAGTGCTGCAGGTTCCATGCAGACGGAGCTTCAGAAGCTGCAGTCAGGATCGCAGTGAGATCCTCCTCTGGCATAACAAAGCCAGCTTCATATTTCTTGACTGAATGACGTTCGTTAATGACGCGCAGTGTTTCATTGTTTTCAATGCTGGACATTCATCCCACTCCCCAAAGTTGTTTTTATTATATCTAATCATTTCTGTTGTTTCATTTATGTTCGCAAGGCCATATCAAGTGATCTCTACGAGATACCCACCTTCCGAAAATAACATCAGCGCAGACGATCGCACCCATCTGTGTTCACGTTATGCCCGGAATCTCCTGAAACATCCATGAATCTCATTTCACCGGGACAACGTGCATGCCAATTAACCGTTCGACGACAATTCATTCTTGGACGAAGAGCATGCTTCCCCATTTCCGATACGATGCTTCACATCCTCAATCGATATACTGTCGAAATAGGAAGTTAGCGCTTCCTCACCGCCATCATAGATGCTTCCCATGACATCCTGCATGTTAGAGGAGACGATGCAATTGGAACCGGACTCTCCGGAACACCAATTGGGTCCAAGTGAACCTCCGGCAACCAGACGGTACAACTCTCCAAGCTTGATCTCTTCACTCGGACGACTGAGCAGGTATCCGCCGTGAGCACCTTCCTTGGTGGTCAGATAACCATTCTTCCGCAGCACACTAAGAACCTTGCGTACTCTCGCCGGGTGCGTACCGACGCTATGGGACAGGTCTTCACTGTTCGCCATGCACTCATCCTTCATGGACAGAAAAACCAGACAATGGACGGCAATGGTAAATTCACTGTTCATCACTTACTCCCTTCCCGGCAGCAATCACCGATGTGCTTCAACACAAGGTAAGTTCAACTGTTATTATAGGAATAACAGTTATGTTTGTCAACTTCTGTTCCCCTGTGCAACCAGGCCCAGGATTCCCTATAATAGCAGCTATTTTCGTCCTCAAACAGAACAAGGTCATTTTACGAAAGTAACCGCGATTCTATACAAAACGAACAAAAAAAGTGAGCCAATCGCATCGCGAATGGCTCCAAAAAGATAGACATATGAAAGGGCTTACGACATCATTATAATCGGTATCTCTCAATTTGAAAACGCTTTTTTTGTAAAGAGAAGATTTTCCTCGATTTTTTTTATTTTACAAGGCAGCTTGCAAAAACTAATGACATTAGTTATATTACTAATACCATTAGTTTTAGGAGGCCGATCGATGAGATTAACTCGTGAACATAACGTTATTCAGATTTCCTTTCTCCCTCGTCTTTTCCCTGTGAACGTCTATCTTGTGGAAGAAGATGATGGTGTAACCGTCATTGATGCGGGGATGCCATTTAGTCTGAAGGGGATTCTTGCTACCGCCGAGTCCCTTGGTAAACCGATCACCCGGATTATGCTGACCCATGCCCATGGCGACCATGTCGGTGCGCTGGATGGTCTCAAGGAGGCCGTCCCTTCAGCAGAGGTCTCTATCTCCAGCCGGGATGCCAGGCTGCTGGCCGGAGATGCTGCCCTGCTTCCGGGAGAACCCCAGACCCCGGTACGCGGCAGTGTGCCCAAAGGCATCCGCACCCGTCCGGACCGGCTGCTGGAAGACGGCGATCGCATTGGTTCCCTGATCGCCATTGCTTCTCCAGGCCATACGCCAGGGCATATGGCCTTCATGGATACGCGCAGCCGCGTGCTCATTGCCGGCGACGCGTATCAGCTGCATGGCGGCCTCGCCGTCTCCGGCCGCGTGCGCCCGCTCTTCCCGTTCCCCGCGCTTGCGACGTGGAACCGGGAACTGGCTCTGGCCAGCGCGAAGCACCTGGCCGAGCTGGAACCGTCCGTGCTGGCGGTAGGCCACGGACGGATGCTGCGCCAGCCAGCGGCCGCCATGCGTGCGGCTGCGGCTGATGCGGAGCAGCGGCTGCGCCCTGCCGGGGGGCACCTGTGAGCCCGCGGCAGGGGCTGGATCGCGGCACACTGCTAAGTGCCGCGGCTCAGCTTGCTGACAGCGACGGCTTCCAGGCGCTGACGCTGGCCGCACTGGCCCAGCGGCTGGACGTGCGCTCTCCGTCGCTGTACAACCACATCAGCGGGCTTCCCGGGCTTCGCCAGGAACTGGCGCTGATGTCTGTATTGCAGCTCAGCCAGGCACTTGCCACGGCTGCCGCTGAACGCACGGGCGACGAGGCCATACAGGCCATCGCCGCAGCTTATATCGGCTTCGTCCGCCAGCATCCAGGGCTGTACGAAGCCTCGTTCCACGCTCCGGATATCCATGAACCGGAGCTTGCCGCAGCCAATACAGCTACGCTGGACATTCTGCTGCATGCATTGCAGCCCTACCCGCTTACCGAAGCCGAAGCGCTGCATGCGGTGCGCGGATTAAGGAGCCTGTGCCACGGCTTCGCATCCATTGAAGCCCAGGGCGGGTTCAACATGGATTTTGATTCCAATGAGAGTCTGCACCTGACCGTCCAGGCCTTCCTTAATGGGCTGCAGCATTTGCATCAGGACTGACTCTGCCCCGTAAACTTCTAAAAAATCGTAAACATATGAAAAAGGGATGCAGCACTACACTGCATCCCTTTCTACCTTCTGTCGTTTCTCTTCGAACGGTATTTCTCTATGGCCACACATGCTCTTCGGCTTGAACATCCTTCAGAATCTGTTTCATGACAGGCACATACACCTTCCAGTAAAACATATCCGGTATTTCTTTTCGATTCGGTGTAAGCCACTCTCTGATAACATCCCATCCCTTGATCCTGCGCCAGAATGAGTAATGCTCCATCTCTCCGAATGAACCTGTCATATAATACGACTGATACTCTCCATCATTACGAAGGATGGCTGGAAAATCACCTGGAATACCGGCATTAACCAGCTTCTGACGTCCTTCTTGAGTCAGGCTCGTTTTGTATCTTGCCAGTATCGTTTCTGGCGAATCCGGCACGACCACATCGAACCAGCTGGTATATTGGAACTCCTGCTGGATGCCGCTCCACTGCCTGCCTTTCTCCGTAAAAGACAGCTTGATCTCTGCTGTCTGGACATCCTTGCCGCCACGCAGCACGATGACCCGGCCATCGTCATGCACCAGGAGAATGCCCTTTCCGGAGTACGGCCAAGCCTGCCCTGCAATACGCTCATAATCCATGCGTACCTGTTCAGGCACTTGAACTCGGCTCTGCAGATTGGATATGTATTTCCCCCGCCATCCGCTGCTCTTCAAGCCCAGAATGGGATGAAGCTGCTCCCTGACGTTATCCGACGTCCATAAGGATTGTGTATTATACTCTGCAACGACGGCGACCCCTCTGCTGGCAGCTTCGCGAATTTTAAGGGCATCATAAACGGTTAACCCTGCGGGCTCCTCGACCTTCTTCGTTCTGAGACGAACAGAAGGTGCAGCATTTGTTTTAGATGAAGCCAGATAGATCAGATCGGTTTCAGTGACTTCGTCCGGAAGTTTTTTCGTTATTGGGGAAGCATGCTCTAGGAGGTTAACCTCATCCTCATTTTCGTCATAAACGTATCGTTCTCCGGTCTTCTGTACAATCTTCTGTTGATTCAACAGCCAAACCAGGCCCTTATATCCCGGAGAAGGTGCATTAGCATTCGTTTTGTCTATAATCATGATGTTCAGCAGCACTGGTGCTTGAGATTGCCACCAGATCCAGGGGACAACCAGACCGACCGATATCACTGTCAGACAAGCCAGCAACCATAAGGTTAGCGGCCTGTGGTTTCTTTTCATGCTGTGTCTTCCTCCCAGGGTGTCTTGCTTGCTCTCTTAGTGCATCGAATATCGCGTGTAATTACCTGATTTGCCCTTGCTCGCATAAATGCACCTGCTTTGGACAAAATAGTACAAATTTTCAATACAAACTGTGTTCATCTCGTTATACCGTATTCGGGCAAAATGATGCACTAAGCATTCTATCGGCTTTCTTGGTTTGTGATATAATAGAATCTATATATAGAAACAATAAATTCTATGATTTGTTTGATGATCCGGATGTCCGGAACATATATTATTCCAGAAAGAGGGATATTTCCGTGGCTCAAATCAGTCCGTCTTACCTTCAGATCGGTGCAACCCTGGGTATGCTTATCATGGCATTGCTTGCCATTTTCATCCGTTTGAAAGCCAGTCACAGACCGGTGACCATACGCAAAATTCTGATTCCCCCACTGGGCATGAGTACCGGATTTTTCATGTTTGTTGTACCAGAGACGCATTTTCCGTTATGGTGGGCCTTAATTGCATTTTTGGTTGGCTGGTTCATCTTCTCGTATCCTCTCATTCGCAGTACCCGGTTTGAAAAGGTAAACGAAGAGATATTCGCGACCCGTTCCCGCAGCTTTGCCTTCATTCTGCTTGGGTTGCTGGCGGTACGTCTGATCCTGCATGAAGTCATTCAGCAGTACGTCACCATTCCGCAAACCGGTGGATTGTTCTTCCTTTTGGCCTTCGGCATGATCGTGCGCTGGCGGGTATATATGTATAAACACTACAAAGAAGTCGTTGCTGCATCGGCTTGAGCTTACGCGACGAAGTCAAAATAAAAGACACGTTCTCGGCATTGAACTGCACCCCAATTGTTAGACATTATCAACAATTGGAGGTGCAGTTTTTCTATGGCTAAATTTACAAACGAACAAAAAATGGATGCAGTTATTAGATATCAAAGCAAATCGGAAAG
>NZ_WYEV01000015.1:0-117366 GCF_015143645.1 Paenibacillus sp. P13VS
TATAGCAGCATCGTTTGGTGGCGATGGCGGAGGGGTTCCACACGTACCCATCCCGAACACGACCGTTAAGCCCTCTAGCGCCGATGGTACTTGGACCGAAGGGTCCTGGGAGAGTAGGATGCTGCCAAGCAAAGAACCACTGCCGAAGATAATCGGTGGTGGTTTTTATTTTATATTCAAAGTAGGATTATTATAAGAATGACTATTAAATAAATACAAGAGAAGGCACTATTCTATTTGAATAGTGCCTTCTTTCTAATGGATTCGTAAGAACATATGTAGTTAGGATTAAATAGTTAAATTTATTCGTTTACAATTTTACTTAAGAGATGGATACACCTCGTGTCCCTCTATCACTTCTAATATGTTTAAGACCAGTTAGCAGCCTGAGGCTCTTTTTTCTTGCGGAGATTGAGCAATCGGGAACGTTTGATGTGTTCCTTTTTCTGATTCTCTAATAATTGTTTAACGCCTCTAATGAGAAGCCGATATCTTAATTCATCATCATGCCCAAGTTTATGCATTTCTTCGAAGTATGCCTTGTCCATTCGTTCGTGCACCATCCAATCAGGTTAATCATTTAACTTTACCATAGTGATCTCAACATATTCTGAACAAGTATGGGCTCGATGCAACAACGGACAGCAAAGGCCGTTTCGATATCCGAATATAGTTGGGGAAAGTGGGTTAAGCTCAAATTTGAATTTATTAATACGCTTTCTATGACTTCAACTGAATATGGATATGAAAGACCTGTCTAATCCATAGATTAGGCAGGTCTTTTAACTGTAAAGTTAGGATCTATTCAATAGTCAGACTCTCAATCCTCTCCGAAACAGTACGTTTCCTATAGTAAACGGCAATTGTCACGAGAACTAGCATCTCAGAGAGAGGCACAGCAAGCCAGACACCTGTTACGCCCCAGAGAGATGGAAGGATAGCAATTAGTGCAATCATGATGATCATCTCACGTGCAGCCGTGATCCAGATCGCCATTTTGGCATTCCCTATCGATTGGAAATAGGTGCTCATGACAAAGTTGATTCCCATAAACAGGTATGCAAAAGTAAATATTCTTAAACCATACACGGCATTGCTTGTGACACTCTCACTGAAGCTTCCGAAGATCTGAACGAAGTAAGGTGCTCCCCATTGTACAACAAGCAGCAGTATAACACCGCAAGCCAGAGCCGTTCTGGAGGCTGTGCGAATGGCTTGTTTTTCACGCGCTATCTGTTTGGCTCCATGATAGTAACTAACCAGAGGTTGGGCAGCAGAGGCCAGCCCCAGAAAAGCGAGCAAAACTACACCATGGATATAATTCAGTACCGTAAAGGATGCTACACCATCCGTACCTGCGATCCGGTCCAGTGAAATGTTGTGTGAGATGGAGAAGACAGACATGCCGAGTTCGGCAAGAAAGCTGGGAAAACCAATAAGAACAATGGTTCCGAACAGTTTGGTATTCCATTTGAACCGAGTGAAGACAAGGTTATTGGATTTTTTGAAAAAGTGAGACAACAGGACAAGCAGGGCTAGGGATGCCGAGACGATCGTACCGATGGCCACACCTTGCACGCCCCATTCGAGTACATATAGAGTTATATAATTAAGAACGATATTGGCAACGGCAAATGTGATCTGTGCGTACATGGAGGTATTGGGATCACCGTCGTTACGGACAAAGATCGTCAGGGCATTTTCAATGGTGAAGACAAACCCGAACAACAGCATGATGTTTATATAGTCAGCGGCATAGGGGAATGTCTCTGCATTGGCGCCCAAAGCGTAAACCAACTGGTCCTTTAACGTGAATGCGGTATATCCTATAGCCATCGTAATTAACAAAATAATCGTAATTGATTTCGTGAATATTTGTTTGGCCGTGGTCATATCCCTTTGACCCATATAGTTGGAATACAGGGTAGCTCCGCCCATGCCGATCCATAACGACATTGCTACGAAAAGGGTGTATACCGGTGAAGCAATACCAATTCCGGCGAGCGCAGTTGATCCAAGTTTGTGCCCAACCATGATGCCATCGATAATAAAATTAAAAGCAATGACCAGCATCCCAAGTATGGATGGCACAAGGTAGCTTACAAAAGCTTTTCCTACGGACTGCCTTTCGAGGGGATGCGTCCAGTTCGTGTTCATAATAACCTCCATTTAATAAACTGAATGTTCATTCTGTAATAAATAATACTGAACGTTCGTTCTGTATAATAACACGGGATGAATTTGCTTGGCAACTTTTCCTGAAAAACATCGTTTATGTAGTAGAGTTACTGTGGTCTTTATTAATAAAGAAGGGGGCTGTTGTATGAAGCAGAACAAATATGATGAGGCAGAGTTTTTCAGGAACTACAGTCAGATGGCTCGTTCTACTCAAGGGCTTGAAGCGGCAGGCGAGTGGTATAAACTGCGAACCATGCTACCTGAGTTAAAGGACAAAAATGTACTGGATCTGGGCTGTGGCTTTGGTTGGCACTGCCGGTACGCACGGGAGCAGCAGGCCAGATCAGTTATTGGCGTGGATCTATCTGAGAATATGCTGCAGCGTGCACGGGAAATGACGGATGATTCTCGGATTGAGTACAGGAAAATGGCCATTGAAGATATTGAATTTGCCCCTGAACAATTCGATGTGGTCATTAGCTCGCTTGCGCTGCACTACATTGAACAGTTGGACCAGGTGTTTGCTCAAATCCATGCTTGCCTTGTCGAGGGTGGTGCATTGGTATATTCAGTGGAACATCCGATCTTCACGGCTCGTGCTGCGCAGGATTGGCACTATGGGCCTCAAGGTGAGATTATGCATTGGCCTGTGGATGACTATCATCAGGAGGGAAAGCGTGGTACCAATTTTCTGAATCAGGACGTAGTTAAGTACCACCGGACATTGGCAACCCATCTGAATGAACTGATTCAGGCGGGATTTGTGATTCAGCAGGTGGCTGAGTCCAAACCTTCAACTGAGATGATGGATCAGATCCCGGGTATGCGAGACGAGAATCGCCGTCCCATGTTTCTCATGATCGCTGCTGTTAAAGCATGAGCTATCTGTAAAGCTGTTTAGAATGGTTAGTATTAGGCGGCATAGCCTGGATAGGGCTAAACCAGTAGGTTCAGGTCGTTGGAACCCTGCTGGTTTATTTTATTTAATTTTAAAAAAGGAAATGAGAAAATGATCGGATCGGGAACCAAACCGGAATGGATACAGTCTTATGAAGTGAGGTGAACATCCGTTGGAATATCAATTTCTGGCCCAGGCCCAGACGATCGACAATTACACACTCAGCTGCATGATGGATGACTATGGGAATGATGTGTGGAACTATGCTTACTTTTTGACCAGAAGTACAGAGCAGGCAGACGAAATATCACAGCAAGTATTTATTCGGGCATACTCCGGGATCAAACACTTTCGCGGGGAGTGCTCCCTGAAAACCTGGTTGCTCACCATTACCAGAAATACGACATTTACATACCGGAAATCGAGGTTTTTTCGCAGCAGTTTATGGGGGGAGACGCTTCCGATCGAATCGGAACAGGGACCTTCACATATTCGTGAGATGACGCCTGCACAATATGCCCATCCCTCAGCTGAAGCCGAGGTAATAAGTAGGGAGCATGTACATGAGATATGGGATATCGTTATGGCTCTGCCGGATAAGTTTCGTGAAATCTTATTGCTGCATCTGAAGTATGAGCTCACTATGAACGAAATTGCGGAAATGTTGAGAATCAGTACAGGTACAGTGAAATCGAGATTATCACGGGGCAAAGATAAAGTGCGGAAACAATGGGAGGAGAGAAATAGATGAGGTTCAAGGTTGAGGACTGGGAAAAGGAAATCCGCAAGGAGCCGTTTGCATCGTCTCCTTTTCAAGACCAGCACAAGCAGAATGTACTTCGCCAGGTGGAATGGATGAAATCGGGTGAGGAACATGTCTATGATGCTCCAGATTACAAACAGAAACAACATACTATGAAGCGGAACCGTCGCACTGTTCGTTCACGTCCCCGGAAAGTTGTTGTAGTGACAACAGTTGCGGTAGTAGCTGCAGCAGCTATCTTATGGAATGGACAGGTTCTGGAACCCATTGTAGAGAAAGTTTATCCTGTGTCTGCTCTGCAGCTCTCGGATGACCCTAGCATGAACCTGCTAACGAATAAAATGAAAAGAATCGTGGCTATCACCATGAGAGATTATCTTGGCAAACAATTGCTCATAACCAAAGTGAAGCACATGCCGATCTCCGGAAGAGTATATCTGGAGGCAGGAAGTGAACGAGATGGAGAGTATGCATTTATATGGCTGGATGCTGGAACAGGGGACCTACGTGAAGTGGAGATGAGGACAGAGATGGAAGGCAGCGAGCTTGAGCACCGGTTTCTGCGTCAAGTTCCGGGGCTTCTTAAAGGCATTAACAGTGATCCAACGTTGAAGCCGATCTCAGCCAGACGTTATGTGAAGATGAAGCAGGGTCAGGAGGAGCCTGTATGGTTCACCACATTATTTTTGGAAAATGAGAAGGGCAGTGGCAGCATTGAGTGGACACGAGATGAAGCAGTTTCGGTTTCTGGTACAGTGAGTACCGACACAGTGTCCAAAGATTTGGTAACTAATGCGAGAAGTACGATTGAGGCCTTGTCTGGTGAGCCAGCACCTGCTTTGAAAAGTGTAACATTTACTCAAAATGATAAACAGCTTGAGGAAACAACGTCCCTTTATTTTGGAGACCGCTATTTGGTAAGGAGTGTTGGTGGGAGATTTAGCAATGAATATACTGTAATGGATTTTCAAAGGGGGCTTCCAGATTTCGTCACCATAGAGGATCATGAGCAATATATTGAGAAATTACTTACCTTGGATGAAAAAATAATCAGGCAGAATGCAGCGCCCATAATCCAAAAAATGTTCGGTGTTGATCTTGATAAATATACCTTTGAGCGGGATACAAACAATGTTGGCATGGCAACATTCCGCTTGGAAGAGATGGACAATATGATTCAAATTCGTTATGAAGAAGATGCACGCATTACCATGATTACAATATCAGATCTTTAAGTTTAATCCGTATGGTACAATCCTAATAGCTGAGGAATTGAACATAAGGAGAGCATAATGAAATATTTGGTGAGTTCATGTCTGGCAGGAGTAGCTTGCCGTTACAACGGAACAGCGAGTCTGGATGAGAAGATTCAGGAGCTTGTAGCTCAAGAGCAGGCCATGATGGTCTGTCCGGAACTGCTCGGCGGATTCTCCACCCCGCGGGAACCGGCAGAGATTGTCGGAGGTACAGGCAAGGATGTGCTCGCAGGCACAGCACAGGTGATGGAGAGAGGTGGCAGGGACGTTACCGATCTGTATATTAAGGGAGCCTATCAAACGCTGGAATGGGCCAAAAAGCTCGACGTTACTTGCATTGTGTTGAAGGAATTCAGTCCTTCCTGCGGCACACAAGCCATCTATGATGGTCACTTCGCTAATCACAAGGTACAAGGTGAAGGCGTCACCTCCGCTCTGCTTCGGCAAGAAGGCTATGAAGTCATTTCGGAAATTGAATTCATGAAACAATTTTAAAGCATACAAGGTATGGAACAAGCGGCCCAGGAGAATAATCATACTCTCGAAGCGGCTTTTTCTCTTTGTAACGACACAATACTTACTTTTAAATACTGAGCAACAATAATGTGCGTACTTTTAATTTGTGGTTATAGATTCTAAACTAATACTTAAGCAAGTGAGAAAATAATGAAGACACCGAGAGTCAGCATACCATTCAATAATAAAAGAGAAGGACGTGGAGTTTCATGGAGCCTACAACACAAACAATAAAAAAGGAAGAAATTTTGAACGCGTATCATTTCCGGCATGCAACGAAGGTATTTGATGATTCACGCAAAATTACAGCGGAGGATTTCGAATTTATTCTCGAAACAGGAAGGTTATCCCCGAGTTCGATCGGATTCGAGCCATGGAAGTTTTTAATTGTGCAAAAACCGGAGCTCCGCCAGCGCTTGTCTGAAGTATCCTCTGGAGCGCAGAAGCAATTGGCAACGGCGAGCCATTTCGTGGTGATTCTGGCCCGAACAGATGCAAGTTATAATTCCCCTTATGCGGAGTACATGCTCAAAGAGATCAAGGGCATGCCGGATGATGTGTTCGAGTTAACAAGTGCTGCATACGGGAATTTTCAAAACAACCAGCGTCTGCTTGAGAACCCAAAAACGCTATTCGATTGGGCATCCAAACAGACTTATATTGCACTTGGCAATATGATGACCTCGGCAGCTCTTATTGGCATCGATTCTTGCCCGATTGAAGGCTTCAGCTACCAGGATGTGCATCGTATTCTCGAAGAAGAAGGTTTGCTGGAAGATGGAGCGTGGGACATTTCGATGATGGCGGCTTTCGGCTACCGTATAGAGGAACCCAAACGCGAGAAGTCTCGGCAGCCTCTGGACAAGATTACACAATGGATTGAGTAAATAAACCATCCGAAGTAAGCCTCGGTTATCTTCTGTAACATCAAGGAGGTAGCAGGGGCTGCTTTGATAAATGCCAACGCTTATACAAAACGTTATAGAAATGAAGCTTGCTTATATATAGATATCTATGTATAATGGGGACATGCCAAAATATAATGCAATTGCACTAATCGCAAGAATCAGGGATCATGTGAACAAACGCATTGTTCAGGAACTGGAACAGCATGACGTTACGGGGATTGTTCCATCCCATGGTGACATTTTGATGTTTTTGTATCGTGAAGATTCGCTGTCCATCAAGATGCTGGCTGAACGCGTCCATCGCACACAACCAACAGTTACCGTGCTGGTGAACAAGCTGGAGAAGCTGGGTTATGTGGAACGCAGCAAGAGTGCGGAAGACAGCCGTGTGACATTGATTCGCCTCACAGAGCGAGGACAGCAGCTGAAGCCCATTTTTGAACAGGTATCGGAAACGATTCAGGACATGGTCTATGGTGGAATGACAGATGAGCAAGCGGAACAGCTGGAAAGTCTGTTGATTGGAATTGTTCATAAGTTATAAAAAAAGAAAAAAATTTTTTTGAGTAAAAACATAGATATCTATGAATTGGTCTTTTAAGTATCAATTGCTCCACTATGTAGCAGCATAATATAACAATAACCTGGAGGTAATCGATTATGAAACATCTTATCGTATATGCACATCCCCACGCAGACAGCTTCAATCGCGCCATTCTAAACACAGCAGTAGAAGCACTTGAAGCCCAAGGTCATGAGGTTGTTGTTCGTGATCTGTATGCCCTGGAATTTCAGCCTGTATTGAGCGCAGCTGACACGACATCCATGCGGGCAGGACAGAATCCACAGGATATTACGACAGAGCAGAAGTTTATTACGGATGCCGATGCAATTACGTTTATCTACCCAATCTGGTGGACTGGGCTGCCGGCAATTTTGAAAGGGTACGTTGACCGGGTATTTGCATATGGTTTTGCTTATGCTTCAGGCGAAGCAGGAATCGAGAAGCTGTTAACAGGCAAAAAAGGACTGATCATCAATACACACGGAACACCTAGTGACATATATGACCAGATTGGCATGACTGCTGGCATGAAAATGACCTCCGATGTCGGAATCTTTGATTTCGTAGGCATTGAGTCCGTGGATCATTTATTCTTTGGCAGTATCGGATATCTGGATGATGCGGCTTATCAATCCATGCTGGAGCAAGTGAAGCAAACGGTAAGCACCAAATTCTAACGAATACTAATGCAACAATTGGCAGGTCGATTCGCACGATGAATCGACCTGTTTGGTTTGCAAAATACAAGAAAGGGGGTATAATCGTACCCATGGAACCTTTACTCATATTTAAAGCTTTGTCCAACGAGACACGCAGGCAGATACTGTCATGGCTCAAAGATCCGGAGCAGCATTTCTCACCTCTGGAATTGTCCCAGCATCCCGATGGAGGGAAGAGCGGGATCTGTGTCGGAACCATTCAGATGAAGGCTGGATTGGCTCAATCCGTCATATCCAGTTATTTGCTGACCATGCTCAAAGCTGGGCTGCTGCTCTCCGAGCGCAGGGGCCAGTGGACGTATTATCGCCGCAACGAAGAAACCATTCGTCAATTTGCCGAGTATGTACAGCACGAGTTATAAAGCCGGACGCCAGGACGGAAGCAAGAATGCAGCAGCAGGCGGGGATTCCGTCCGGATGTAAACGGCGAAGAACAAGGCTGTTACTCCTATTTTTATGTGTTTTTACATCTATATATCTGGATATACAAAAATATATCTCACCAAAGGAGAACTTCTCATAATGACTACTGATAACCAAGCTTCATCCCATAAACAACATATTAACGACGTTAAGCTGTCCATCCTGGATCTGGCTCCTGTCGTTGTTGGTGCTACACCTGCAGATGCGCTCCGCAACAGTCTGGATCTGGCACAGCATGCGGAGCGTTGGGGATACCATCGCTACTGGGTAGCTGAGCATCATAATATGCCCGGTATTGCTTCTTCCGCTACATCGGTAGTGATCGGATACCTGGCCAGTGGCACGAATACAATTCGTCTCGGTTCCGGTGGTATCATGCTGCCCAACCATGCACCACTCGTTATTGCCGAGCAATTCGGAACACTGGAATCCCTGTATCCGGGCCGTATCGATCTTGGACTGGGCCGTGCACCAGGTAGTGACCGCCGTACATCGCTTGCACTGCGCAAAGATCTGAACAGCGGAGAAGACTTCCCGGAATTGCTGGCTGAGCTTAGAGCGTACTTCGATGCATCAGCTACCTCCTATCATGCACCTGTTCGTGCGGTGCCGGGTGAAGGGTTGAACATCCCGATTTACCTGCTCGGTTCCAGTGATTTCAGTGCACGTTTGGCAGGGCGGCTTGGATTGCCGTTTGCTTTTGCCAGTCACTTCTCGCCCGATTATACTCGCATTGCCCTTGAAACATATCGAAGCAGCTTCCAGCCCTCCGACACACTGAAGGAGCCGCATGTTATTGTAGGTGTAAATGCAGTTGTTGCCGATACCGATGAAGAAGCAGCATGGCTTGGCACAACGATGCAGCAGCAGTTCCTGAACATCATCCGCGGGACGACAGGACTGGTACAACCACCAGCCGATATGGAAGGCAAATGGACCGACCGTGAGAGAGCAGGAGTGGAGCAGACGCTGAAAGCTGCCGTGAACGGCTCACCTGAGACGGTACGTGGACAGCTTGAATCCTTTATTGCCCAGACACAAGCGGATGAGCTTATTATTACATCCATGATTTATGACCATCAGGCACGTCTGCATTCTTATGAATTGATCGCACAATTGGCGGGTAAGGCATAACTTCAACCACACATGAACAAGGAAAGAATATTGAATTTTATAACGGGTCGCCCTCGCAAGAGGCGGTCCGTTTTTTGCTTATCAAGAACCCAAACCAATGAATAGATGAGGCAGTTTTGATTTTTTAGGGTAAAATGACATTACGGTCTATTTTGAAACGGTTAAAAGAGCCGTACGTATAAACCAAGAGCATTATACATATGTTGGCTTGTACAAGTTTCTTTATTCGCATGTGCATGAGGCATGCCGTATGAAAGCTTATTTTTTATCATGATCAGATACATAAGAGAGGAAGACATGCCCATGGAGCAACCCGAACAACCCCGCATTTGGCCGGATCGGTTTAAGCGGTTTTTTCTGAACAACAAGTTTGTCCTATTTCTGCTGATTCTGCTGCTGGTCGGATTAAACGTGATGGTGCTAACGAAGATATCCTTTGTTCTGCATCCAGTTGCGGTGCTAATCAAGACGATTGTACTGCCTATCATTCTGTCTGGTATCCTCTACTATCTGCTGAATCCGCTGGTGGATGTGATGGAAAAGTGGAAGATTAAGCGTGGATGGTCGATACTGATCCTATACCTCGCGATTGGCGGCATTTTGACGGTTGTGGTATTGGCAGTCATTCCAGTGCTTCGCAATCAGATTATGGGGCTTATCGCCAATTTCCCGATGTATAGTGAAAATGTCAGACAGCAGTTCGAGGAGCTTACCGGCAGTCAGCTGTTCAGTCAGGTCCAGGAAACGGTGAACATGAACTGGCAGGATTGGTGGGGAACAATCTCCGAGAAAGCAACAGAGATTCTGAATTCCACATGGAACAAACTCGGTGGTTTCCTTGGCGCTTTTACCGAAACGGTATTATCCATTGTAACGGTACCATTTATTCTGTTTTACCTGCTTAAGGACGGGAAGAAGCTTCCGGAGAAGATCCTGTCGTTTCTGCCGATCAAAAGCCGTACGGGTGCCATGGAGGTACTTCACGATATTAACCACCAGATCAGTTCGTTCATTCGCGGGCAAATTATCGTGAGCTTCTGTATCGGTATCCTGCTCTATATCGGTTATATGATCATTGGACTGGATTACGCATTGATTCTGGCCATTATCGCTTCCTTTACCAGCGTGGTGCCGTATCTGGGACCTGCGATTGCCATTACGCCTGCACTCATTGTGGCGCTGGTGACTTCTCCAGTGATGCTGCTGAAAATGGTGGCGGTATGGACGATTGTACAGCTGATTGAAGGGAAGTTTATCTCTCCGCAGATCATGGGCAAAACGCTCAAGATTCATCCGATCACAATTATCTTTGTCATTCTGACATCAGGCAATCTGTTCGGTGTGGTAGGCATTCTGCTGGCCGTTCCGGGTTATGCGGTGCTTAAGGTCTGTGTATCCCACATCTTCAATTGGTTCAAGAGCCGTTCCGGTCTGTATGATCCAAACAAAAACAATCTACTGTAGGGTTACTGCATGTGGAAAACGGTACCCTTAACGAAAGAGAACCCCTGTCATCGGCAGCAGCCGAAAGACGGGGGTTCTCTTTGTCTGAACAGGCTGGCTTACGCCTAGCCATGTTTAATATGCTGGAGCGTTTGCAGGAAGATTTGCTCAATATGCGTATCATCCAGAGAATAATACACCGTCTTGCCTTCCTTGCGGCGCTTGACGATCCGCATGTTGCGGAGTGAACGCAGCTGGTGTGAAATGGCCGACTGTCCCATATCAAGCAGCACCGTCAGATCATGTACACATAATTCCTTCTGCAACAGCGCATCAATAATACGTAGTCGGGTTGGGTCACTGAACGCCTTGAACCAATCCGCCATCTCGGAAGAAGTCTCCCGATCTATAAGGGAAGTGCGGATGGACTCTACGTCCGCTTCCGTACCCGAGCAGGCCGCATCACAATCCGCTGGCGCTTTAACCGGTTGTTCCATTTCCTATCACCGCCTATGCTAACAACTATACGCCTATTATATCCAAAAAACGTCTAAAGCGAAATGATTACTATTAGCATATTCTGTCTGTAAAATCAACATCGATCGTTGACACTCCAGTTTAGGCGTGCATATAATAGAGTTAATCAAACATATGAATGATTGCTCATATATTAACTTCAATTAAAATGTTCATGCTGCTTCGAACTGCAAAGGGGAGAATTCACATGGGAACCGGTCAGGAACAGGTGAAACGGGAACTGCTGCTGGATGGATTGGATTGTGCCAATTGTGCGCTGAAGATTGAGAATGGTGTCAAAAAAATTAAAGGTATTACGGATTGCTCCGTTAATTTCGTAACCAAAACCCTGCTGGTGCATACAACTTCCGATATGGATGAGCACGTTATGGAAGAAGCGAAGCGCAAGGTCCTGCGGCTTGAGCCGCACATTCGCATCTCGGAAAAAGGGAGACCCCCGCTCGGCAATCAGACTTCTGCCGGGCTGGGAAATCCATTAGACGGCCAACTGCACACACATACAGAAACTGCTGCGGAAGGCCAACCTCACGATCATGCAGGTCATTCTCATGACCATGATCATCATGAAGGGGCGCATCACCATAGCCATGGTCACGGTGCTCATCATCATGCACATGATCATCACAGTCATGCCGGGCATGACCACGGTCATTCACATGATCATGATGCGCATGCCGGGCATTCGCACGAGCATGGTGCAGGACAGACGAAGGTGCTGCTTGCCCGGCTTGCTGCCGGCTCTGCCCTACTTGCTGCGGCCATCTGGTCCCCACTGGACGGATGGGCACAGCTCGCTCTCTATATCGTTGCTTATCTGATTGCAGGAGGAGATATCGTTCTCCAGGCGTGCAAAAACATCATTCGTGGTCAGGTATTCGACGAGTACTTCCTGATGTCGGTTGCAACGATTGGTGCTTTTGCCATTGGGGAGTATCCTGAAGGGGTAGCGGTTATGCTCTTCTATCAGCTTGGGGAGCTGTTTCAGGGAATGGCGGTTAACCGCTCTCGCAAGTCGATTCAGTCGCTTATGGACATTCGCCCGGACTATGCCAATATTCTGATCGGTTCTGGTGATGAGACCAAGCGTGTCTCTCCGGAAGATGTGCGCATCGGTAATCGTATCGTTGTCCGTGCGGGTGAGAAGGTTCCGCTGGATGGAATAGTGAAGGCTGGACATTCCATGGTGGACACGTCCGCTCTTACAGGAGAATCCGTACCTCGGGAACTGGAGCCCGGAAGTGATGTACTCAGTGGTTTTGTGAATAAGAACGGTATGCTGACGATTGAAGTGACCAAAACCTTCGGAGAATCGACGGTATCCAGGATTCTGGATCTGGTGCAGAACGTCAGCAGCCGCAAAGCAAAGACGGAACACTTCATCAGTAAATTTGCCCGTTATTACACCCCGGTCGTCGTTATTCTTGCAGCGCTGATTGCGTTCGTACCACCGCTCGTGCTTAGTGACGCAGCATTTGCCGAATGGATCTATCGTGCACTGGTCTTTCTGGTCATCTCCTGTCCATGCGCACTGGTGGTTTCCATTCCACTCGGATTCTTCGGCGGGATTGGGGCGGCATCCCGTAACGGGATTCTGGTGAAAGGCAGCAATTACCTTGAAGCATTGAATGATGTGAAAGTGGTTGTTTTTGATAAAACGGGTACACTAACCAAAGGTGTATTCAACGTAACGGCTATTTGTCCGGAAGGTGGACGTACAGAAGGTGAACTGATGGAACTCGCAGCGATCGCGGAGGCCCAATCGAATCACCCCATCGCCGAATCCATTCGCTCAGCCTGGGCCAAAGATATCCGTACACAAGGTGTTGAAGGATATGATGAGGTTGCCGGACATGGGATCAGAGTCCGTGTGGATGGCCGTGAAGTGCTGGCAGGTAACGCGAAACTGATGGAACAGGCAGGTATTACTTATACCAAGCCAGAGACGGTAGGAACAGTGGTACACGTTGCTGAAGCAGGCGCTTATGCCGGGCATCTGATCATTGCGGATGAAGTGAAGGATGATGCTGCGGTAGCGATACAGGCACTGAAGACACTAGGCATCCGCAAAACGGTCATGCTCACAGGCGATGCCAAAGCTGTTGGTGATGCCGTAGGAAAGCAGCTGGGAGTCGATGAGGTATACGCTGAGCTTTTGCCGCAGCACAAAGTTGAACGGCTGGAAGAACTTGAAGCGGGCAAGTCTCCGAAGGAGAAAATGGTGTTTGTCGGGGATGGCATCAACGATACACCTGTGCTGGCTCGTGCTGATGTAGGTGTAGCCATGGGAGGACTCGGGTCTGATGCTGCCATCGAAGCCGCAGATGTGGTCATCATGACGGATGAACCATCCCGATTGGCAAGCGCCATCCGCATTGCGAAGCGGACACGAATGATTGTCTGGCAAAATATCGGTTTCGCTTTGGGCGTTAAAGTGATCTTCCTGCTGCTGGGAGTGTTCGGCATAGCCACGATGTGGGAAGCCGTTTTCTCCGATGTGGGTGTCACGGTTCTGGCCGTTCTGAACGCCATGCGGGTGCTGCGCGTGAAGAACATATAAGTTTTCGAAACGAACGACGCGGCTCTTCGTATATACGTAGAGCCGTGTTTTTTTTTTTATGGCTGCAGGCATGTTAAGAGGTACGTTTGAAGAGAAGGGGAGAACAATTTGGCAGGAGCAATTGTAGGGTTAATATGCGGAGTGTGCTATTTCGTGCTGGGGATAATGCTGTTCAAAAAACCGCCGAAAAAGATTAATGGCATATATGGTTATCGTACCCCGCGCGCCATGAGTGATCCCGAATTATGGGACGAAGCTCAGCGTTACAGCGCAAACCTGATGATGCAGTTTGGGGTCATTATTACGGTGTTTGGTATTCTTGGATTCTGGTTTACTGATGTACAGGCACTCGTACTCAGTCTGTTTGCAGTTGCATTCTATACGTTCAGACTGTTTACAAAAGTAGAAGGGCGCTTAAAGGAAGTGCAGCATGCTCAGAAGCGGAAGCAAAGCGAGCAAGGTGCATCATAGAATCGTAGTTGGATGTAAATAAGAAGGAGCAGAAGATCCGCGAAAGCGGGTCTTTTTGTGTACATGGAGGTTCATGGCGTTGCTACAATTAAAATCTAACGTTGACGTTAACGTTATAATTATATATAATTATGTACATAACATTATAGACATATAAAAGTGAGGTGAAGGAAATGAGCTTGTATAAGATCGACGACGTAGCCAAGGAATGTGGTTTGACGAAGCGTACCATCCGGTATTACGAAGAGATTGGTGTCATGCCTTCACCTCAGCGGACGGACGGTGGCACGCGGTTGTATACGAGAGAGGATATCGACTATTTGAAAAAGGTCGTCCGTGCCAAGGAAGTGCTTGGCTTCTCTCTACAGGAACTGCATACGTATATCGCAATGGCTGATGTGCTGAATGAGCAGCGATTTGATTACCAGCAGACAACCGAAGTGAAGGATCGGATTGAAAAACTCACGAGCATGGATGAAACGCTGGGTGGTCAACTACAGTTAATTGAACAGAAACTGCAGAGTATTCATGCCGTACAGGCAGAGCTGGAGGAATTGCGAGAACGGGTGCAGAACGGGATTCAGCGATTACAGAAGAATGAAATTACGGAACATCCGGAAGACGGATAAGCAAGAGAGTGATCTATAATTCCATAAAAACGAAATCGTGCAAGCACCGGGAATCCGGTGTCGTTTTGTGCCGTTTTGTTTCATTTTCTTTTGAAAATGATATGAAATTTTCATGTATTACAATCAGATTCCAATTCATAACCAGGAGGTATCATGTATGAAAAGAGAACCATCATTACCTGACGAACTGCCGTCATCACACGGAGGATTACTGTCCCAACCACGGGCGGTATGGGCTGTGGCCTTCGCGTGTATCATTTCCTTTATGGGCCTGGGATTGGTTGACCCCATCCTGCCTGCCATTGCAGATCAGCTGCATGCATCCAAAAGCCAGGTTTCCCTACTCTTCACAAGTTATAACGCCGTAACGGGGATTGCCATGCTGATTACTGGCGTTGTTTCCAGCCGCATCGGAGTCAAATGGACGCTGCTTAGCGGGATTTTGCTAATTGTCATCTTCTCTGCTCTGGGCGGAACTTCAGATACGGTTGGTGCCCTGGTAGGTTACCGGGGAGGCTGGGGGCTAGGTAATGCCTTGTTTATCGCTACAGCGTTATCTGCCATTGTTGGTCTGTCCACTTCGGGGACAGCCAAAGCGATTATTTTGTACGAAGCCGCCCTGGGTCTTGGGATTGCCGTAGGTCCACTGCTTGGTGGTGAGCTTGGTTCCATCTCATGGCGTGGTCCATTCTTCGGCGTTGCCGTCCTGATGATGATTGCCTTTATCAGCATTACGTTTATGCTGCCCAAAATGGCCAAGCCGAAAACACGCAGTTCCTTGTCCGATCCGTTCAAGGCGCTGGGGTATTCATCCCTGAAAACACTGGCAATTACTGCCTTTCTGTATAACTTTGGTTTCTTTACGTTGATGGCTTACTCACCTTATGTCATGAATCTGGATGAGCACGGACTTGGTTATGTGTTCTTCGGCTGGGGCCTCATGCTTGCGATAACGTCTGTATTCGTGGCACCAAGACTGCAGCGTCGATTCGGCTCCGTTCCTTCCATGAGTGTGATGCTGACCCTGTTTGCGATTGACCTCATTGTTATGGCCGTAGGTACAGTAATGGGATCGTCCACAACGGTCATTGTTGCTGTTATCGTTGCCGGGATCTTCCTTGGTATCAACAACACATTGATTACGACGGCTGTTATGGAGGCTGCTCCGGTTGAACGTTCGGTTGCTTCGGCAGCTTACAGCTTCGTACGTTTCCTTGGCGGTGCGCTGGCACCTTGGCTTGCAGGTAAATTGTCGGAATGGTTCCTGCCGGAAACACCGTTTTATTTTGGCGCATTGATGGTATTGGTTGGTGTCGTGGTTCTGCTTGCACGCCGTAGACATCTGCGTGATATCGATGCAGCAATTACACATTAATGGATGGGGGAATTGAAATGCTGGAACGAATCGTAGTGGCTGTTGATGGGTCGGATCATGGGCATAAGGCATTAGAAACAGCTGTTGACTTGGCTGAAAGTTTGAAGCATCCCGCCAGATTGATTATCGTGCATGTGAATCCTTCCGTATCATTGAATGAACCAGCTCTGGGAGTAGACCTCGAAGCACGAATTGCGGAAGAAGGACAGCATATTATTGCACCGGTAGAACAGCTGTTGTCCGGACGTTCTATCCCTTATGAGACACTGCTGATTGCCGGGGACCCGGTAAACGAGATCTGCCGGGTGTCGCAAGAGAGAGAGTGCAGCCTCATTGTAATGGGTACGGGCGGCAAAAGCGTGCTGGCCGAAATTGTCGTTGGCAGTGTCAGCCACGGTGTATTGAAACATGCAGAATGCCCGGTCTTAACGGTGAAATAGGACTCTGCCATAATTAAGGTTGGGTTGAAGATTCTGCTGTGGTGTATAAATAGATAAAGGATAACTGCGATCACAAGGTTGTTCTGTCATGGACTTGACCCACTATAACTATTTAGGTCAGACCTGCAGCATTGATGGATTGGAGGATTCAATAATGAAAAAACAACATCTCTTTATCGGCGGTAAACCCACGGAATCCGTAGAATATAAAGCACTTCAGGCACCGTATTCCGGAGAAACATTGGCGGAAGTGTCTACCGCTTCAGCGGAGGAGGCAGAAGCAGCCATAACAGCTGCCGTTAAGGCGGGCAAGGAGATGCGCAGCATGCCTGCTCACCGGCGTGCAGACATCCTGTACAAGCTCTCCGCCCTGCTGGAAGAGCGGAAGGAAGAGGCAGCACGAGTGATTGCGCTGGAAGCAGCCAAACCAATCACGGCTGCGCTTGCGGAAGTGGATCGTACGGTAGAAACGTACCGTTTTGCCGCAGAAGAAGCGAAGCGGCTCACAGGGGAGACCGTTCCTCTGGATGCAGCCAAGGGCGGTGAAGGGCGTATCGGATATACCATGCGACAGCCTCTGGGTGTCATCGGGGCAATTACGCCGTTTAATTTTCCGATGAATTTGGTGGCACACAAGGTTGGACCTGCACTTGCAGCAGGTAATACCATTGTTCTGAAACCGGCTGAGCAGACACCGTTGTCTGCATACTATATTGCGAACCTGCTTCAGGAAGCCGGGTTGCCGGATGGTGCATTAAACGTGGTAAGCGGGGAAGGCAAAACGATTGGTGATGTGCTCGTATCCGATCCGCGCATAGCCCATATTACATTTACGGGCAGCCCAGCGGTAGGTACAAGCATTCGGAGTCAAGCGGGATTGAAACGGGTGACGCTGGAACTTGGATCAAATGCAGCTGTCATTGTGGATCAGGATGCGGATCTGGACAAAGTCGTGCCAAGATGTGTGACAGGTGCTTTTACGTATCAGGGTCAGGTATGCATTTCATTGCAGCGCATTTATGTACACAGTGCTATCGCAGACGAATTCATACGCCGCTTCGCGGAAGCCGCGAAGCAAGTCGTGACAGGAGATCCGCTGAACCCGGATACGGTTGTTTCGGCACTCATTACAGCCAAAGACGTCCAGCGGACACTGGAATGGATCGAAGAGGCAAAACAGGCAGGAGCTACGGTCGCCGCAGGAGGAGAGGCCGAAGGAGGCGTGCTGCGTCCAACCGTACTCGTTAACGTGCCGCGTGATGCCAAGGTGTCGTGCCAGGAAGTCTTTGCACCGATTGTTGTTATTAACACGATGAATTCGGTCCAAGAAGGCATTGATCACGTGAATGATTCCATCTATGGGCTTCAGGCGGGTATTTTTACGAACAATATCCATACTGCACTGCATGCAGCTGATCATATCGAGGCTGGAGGGGTCATGATTAACGACATTCCTACGTTCCGGGTGGATCACATGCCATACGGTGGTGTGAAGCAGAGCGGTATGGGACGTGAAGGTGTCAAATACGCCGTTGAAGAAATGACAGAACTCAAATTTGTCATGTTCAATAAAAATTAAGGATGCTTGCAAACAGGTTGTTTTGCCCTGTCTAACATGAAGTAATAATAAGGTCCTGCACCCAATGTAGTTGGTGCAGGACTTTTTCTTATATCAATCCATAGGAAATCGTGAAAACACTTTCGATTTCCCTTCTGACCCCCGGTTCACATCCCATCAGGCGGGTATAAATATTTTACATACCGCAAAACAATCGATTAATTGTTGTTCCAATCTTGTACCTAACGTAATCAACATAAAAAGCAGTATGAATAAGCCTGAATCATCATGCAGTGTAGACAGGAGGTGTTGCGAATGGCATATACCATGGCGGACGTATCCGGCATGTCCGGTATCAGTCTGAATGAATTGAGCCAATATGTGAAATCAGGTTGGCTAACACCTGCATTTGCAGGTAGAGACCAAAATGAAGTTTATTATGAGAAACCGGAGCTGTTGAAGCTCCAGCAGATTTTGTTCTGTAAGGAGCTGGGAGTGGAGCAGGAAGAGATCGGCTCCATGCTGCAGGAAGATCATCGTGATATCATTCATATGATGCAGCAGCAGCGCATTCAGCTGCTTGAGAAAGCATTGCATTTGCATGGCTTGATCCAGACTCTGGACAAAACCATTTCCCATTTGCAGGGAGAATATGAGCTTGAGGTTCGTGAGTTGTATCAGGGTTTTGTCAAAAAAGGGCATCACAATATGCTGCCTGATTCAACGGAGGCACCGAACCATGAACCGGTCATAACGAATAACTGGCATCCAGCACAATCTGAACCAGCCATATCTTATGACGGGGAACTCAAAACCAAAGAAGATTACCTGGATTCCCAGGAAAAAATAGACCGAATCAACCGGGACCTGCAGCGGGCGATCGAAGATGGCCTGACCCCTGAATCCCCGGAAGTTCAGCACATCATTGGCAGACATCTCGAATGGGTCAAGGATTACTACACGCCTACTGCCGAAATCTATCGTGATTTGGGCAATCTGTATGTGGAGCATCAAAATTTCCGCCAAATGTACGACGGTTATCATCCGAAGCTGGCTGAATTTTTGCGAGACGGCATGATGATCAAAGCGGAACAGGAATTGGCCTAGATGCATAGAGTAACCATGGGCGAGCAGAACATGGATGTAAAGGCATAAGCCAAAAAGCACAGACCACTAATGGTCTGTGCTTTTTGGCTATCTTCAGTACGTATTGCTGTAACGACCTGCTTATTATAGGTACAATGACCTTCGGCAGAACCGTGATTACAGCTGCTCTGTGAGCAGTTTGACGGCCTGTTCCAGGAAAATACGATCTTCGTCGTCAAAACGGTTTTTGATCGGGCTGTCGATGTCGAGCACCCCGTATAATTCGCCGTCTTTGATAATGGGCACGACAATCTCACTGTTCGATGCGGCATCGCAGGCGATATGACCTGGGAAAGCATGAACATCGTCAACAACGAGTGTACGTCGTTCCGCCGCAGATGTGCCGCATACCCCGCGTCCGAGCGGAATACGGATGCAGGCAGGCAGCCCTTGGAATGGACCAAGAACAAGTTCTTTGCCATCAAACAGGTAGAATCCGACCCAATTGGTATCGGTTAAAAATACATTGAGCAGCGCCGCAGCGTTTGCCAGATTGGCAATGGCGCTTGGTTCATCGCGGATCAGAGCACTTAACTGTCCCAGGACGGCGGTGTGCTGCTCGCTTCGTGTTCCTTCATAGGAAACAGCTTGAAACATGGTGAATCACCCTCCCGAGCAAAAATGGTACTTATTTTCAAGATAGTGCAGTGCTTGCCTTTAGTCAAGCGGAGGATTTCGGTAGAATGTTGATTAAGAAGGGAAAACCCCTGTAAATTCATCCTGTTTCTCAGCTTCTCGCACGGGGTAATTACTTAGCAATCACGGAGGGCTATAACCCTGGAAGGAGTTTGGATTATGCACGCAGAGGTACAGAATCTTTTTGTACGGATTCATCTTCTATATTTGGCCCAAAATCAGGATTTGACCGTTGGTGACGCACTGCCCCTTTTGGAGGAGCGCGGCTATCGTGTTGGCGAGCGGGAGATCAAGCAGGAGCTTGAACACCTCACGCAGGAGAACTTCCTGACCGCCCATGGCGACCAGTGGAGCCTGACCGGGACAGGCATTGAAGAGTATAAGGAAATTACGGCTGTGCTTGGCCGGGTCAGCGATGAGCTGCTGGGAGCAGATAAGAAGGCTTCAACCGCCTGAAGATGAAACTCTGGCAGGACAAGCTGTTACGGGACAGCTCGATTGAATCATACGTACAACAAGACCGGGACCCTTGCGGCCCGGTTTTTTTGATATCAAAACCGATGACTGAACTGTTGCCAATCGGCGCAGGTTATGTTTAGATGACTATTGAATCTTATGGTCTGCAGAGATGGATCGGATCGGAGTGTCTTTTCATGTATAAATCCAAAGGGAGAATTCCCGAACTCGAGACAGCACGACTTCGTCTGCGCAAAATGCGCCGCCGGGATGCGGCTCAGATGTTCGCATACTGGTCAGACCGGGAGGTGACCCGCTATATGAATCTGGCGCCGATGATCGGGACAAGTGAAGCTGCGGATATGATTGGGTTGCTTAATCATATGGCAGGGGAAGAGGAGGCGATTCGCTGGGGCATTGAGCTGAAGGAAACTGGCCGTCTTATCGGAAGCTGTGGATACAATACCTGGCAGCTTGAAGGCGCATTCCGCGGAGAGATTGGTTACGAGCTGGGTCGTGACTACTGGCGGCATGGATATATGACCGAAGTCTTCTCGGTGATGCTGCCTTTCGGGTATGAGACCATGGGGCTTAACCGGATTGAAGCATTGGTCGACCCACGAAATGCCGCTTCCGGAGAGTTTCTAATCAACCAAGGCTTCACGCGGGAAGGTCTGCTTCGCCAGGTACAGCATACGTCAACAGGGTATAAGGATATGGTGATGTACTCCCTGCTGTACGATGAGTGGCTGCGCAGGCACCGTAAATAAACAGAGAACAAAGAGAGAAGGGTTTGTGTGAATACAACCGGAGGTTTGAAACGCAGTTTCATCTTGGCGGGATTGTTGCTGGCCACCTTTTTGTCAGCGATCGAAGGAACGGTCATTGGTCCGGCGGGGCCAACGATTGTCAGTGAGCTGGGAAGTGTGCAGCTGCTTAGCTGGATCTTTACCGCATATCTGCTCACGATGGCTGTCAGCACGCCGATTTTTGGCAAGATCAGTGATCTTTACGGCCGAAAGCCCGTCTTCCTGATTGGCTGTGCATTGTTTTTGCTCGGTTCATTGCTATGCTGCTTCTCACAGAATATGGAGCAGCTGATTATTTTCCGTGCCATTCAGGGGATTGGAGCAGGAGCGGTTGTGCCTGTTACGTTTACGATTATTGGAGACATTTACCGAATTGAAGAACGAGGCAAAATTCAGGGCTGGATCAGCTCGGTGTGGGGCATATCTTCCCTGGCAGGGCCGCTGCTTGGCGGTTACTTTGTCGATAATCTCGGTTGGCAGTGGATTTTTGGATTCAACGTGCCATTTGGCCTGCTTGCCATGTGGTTCGTATTTCGTTATTTGAAGGAAGACATCTCACCTCGTACTGCCAAAATCGACTACGTCGGTGCGCTGACCTTCACGGTGGGCATAACGGCATTACTCTTTGTGTTGTCAGCAGGCGGGCAGTATTATGCCTGGAGCTCTCCGCTCATTTTGGGGCTGAGTGCAGTTGCTGTTGTATTCATGATCTTATTCTTTGTCGTTGAGAAAAGAGCCCAGGCGCCGATGGTTCCACTGCATCTGTTCCGTATACGGGACATCCGTGTTGCCAATATTGCGGGACTGCTCACCAGCACGTTGATGATCGGCCTGACCAGTTATTTGCCGTTATGGGTACAGGGTGTTCGCGGAGGCAACGCGACTGAATCCGGACTGCTGCTCGCGCCGATGTCTGTAGGCTGGTTAATCGGTAGCGTTTTGGCAGGTCGTCTGTTGATGAAAATTGGGTCACGTCTGACTGCACTCATTGGATTGACCGGAATCGCGATCGGCTCGGGAGGGCTGTTCCTGGTTGGGGGAACATCCCCGCAGGCCGTGCTGTTTATTTTGACCTTTATTTATGGACTTGGCTTTGGATTTGCGTTTACGATATTCACCATCATTGCACAGTCCTCTGTGGGATATCAGGAACGCGGATCTTCAACGGCACTGCATACGTTCATGCGTACTCTGGGGCAAACGATTGGCGCAGCCGTATTTGGCACATGGTTGAATTACCGGATATCGAAATTATCCAGTGAACAGCACCTGGCCGATGCCGGCATTTCCGAACGAGATCTGAATGAGCTGCTCGCACCGCATACAGACGCTGCCTTGTCCGATGATAAATGGGCATTGCTTCGGAATGTGCTGGAAGGCAGTTTGCATTCCCTGTTTGTCATCATGTTCGTCATTGCGATCGTATCCTGGTTAACTACATTAGCATTACGCAAACGTTTAATCGTACCGGAAGAGGCAGAGGCAGGGGCAGAAATGCCAAAACAGGCCAAGGTTGCCGGGAAGTGATTATCGAACCCATATGGTACATAAAACCGATACTTTGTTGATTAGCACAATCGAGATAAAGCATTGATTTTCACAAGAAGGCAGCTGTGATCAGCTGCTTTTTTTGTTGGTTCTAAATGGGAATTTGATATAATTTACAGTAGGTCTTTAATTTTGCGCCGTACCGGATGGAGTTATCTGATATGAATGGGGCTGAGGTGTATTGAATAAGCCAAGGACTGAACCTCATTGGTTCGTGCCATTTTCCATTAAAATATTTGCTGCCTTGCTGACCGTCATCATCATTTCTTTGTACGTTGGGATTTCCAGATTTCTGTCTTTGGCGGAACGAGCAGAAGATACGTATTACTATCCTTTTTGGTATATATGGATCATAAGCTTGCTGATTAATGCCGCCACGATGCTATTCCTCATTTTGCCTCTTTCCCTATTCGTCGATCGTGCGCTTGCTTCAATGAAAATGAAGCGATCGGGAATAAGGTTGATATATGTAATTGTAGCTTATTTGCTGTTGGGGACGGGATGTGGTCTGCTATTCGCAATCTTCGTACTCCGGATGGATGCTTTTCGGCATACAGGGCCATATGTATATGTACTGATCGTTACGTTTGTTTATTTGTTTTGGCAATGTATATTCGAATGGACCGGTAAGTTAAGAAAGCGCAGATCATAATAATATAAGAAAATGTGTTAAAATGTGGATATACTACGAGTGAAGGAGGCGGAATGTTGTTTCCCAATAACCTGAATTCGGTCCAAGAAGATGAAGCCAAGCACAAGTACGAAGAGACACTTAGGGAGATCGAGGGGCATAGTGAGTCTGGCATGTCCAGATACGTGGTGAATTTGCTTATTGCAGGAGGCCTTGTTATCGTTGTTCTCGCCGTATTGATATGGATAAGATAGGGTTGATTCCGCAACATTAACCGGTTACGCCGCAGAAGGGCGAAACCGGTTCTTTTTATTTTTCACTATTCATCCTGGTTATTTCTTCAACCATTAGCGGATAGACGGTCTGCGCCTAGCGCAAGCCTTTCCAACAACTCAGACAGCAATGTCTTGTCACTCTCGCTCAGACCACTGACTGCACGATCGATCTTGTGTGCATACCCTGGATAGATGTCATCCATGGTCCGGTGACCTTCCTCTGTCAGTTCCACAAATATAATCCGTCTGTCCTGCGGACAGTGTTTGCGAAGTAAGAGTCCTTTTTGCTCCAGCTTATCAATGACATAGGTTACGTTCCCGCTCTGCAGCAGAAGTTGTGCGCCTACCTGTTGAATCGGCTGTGCTCCTTTCATATACAGCACTTCCAGCACCCCGTATGCCGTAGGGTTGAAGCCGTGCACTTTGCTACCGGATACAGCGTGTTCATTCACGCTCTTGAATGTTTTGGCCAAGGTGCGGTACAGATGAAGTGAACGTTCGGTTCCGATTTCTTGTAATTCCAGCATGCTGATCCCGCCTTTTCAGTTTAGTGATATAAGTTGAAATAATATGGTTACGATCTACCACTTCGATGACTGAACAACCCTCCAATTACTGTTATCCCAGATTTTTTTGAATTTTTTTCAAAGATAAAATCCGGTGACAAAGGTGAACGCGTTGCTTTTCCAGTTTTGTTCTGTCCTCTTCGTTACGATTAACATGTACTCGATATATTCAACTTATATAGGGTTGAGTAGGTTACATTTGACGATTCAGATCGTCGCCATGTCCCTATTGTAAGCTTCTGTTCCCACGAAAAACATGCGATATGTCACAAGATCTGCATTTTTAGCATTTAAAATTTAAGCATTCGTCCTTCTCCAAGGCAGCGTTCACCTGAAAAAGTTCATCCTTCGGATGTTGGCTCTTCTCCGTCTCCGGAATGAGGTTGGAATAAGTTCCAATTTATATAATTAGAGCCATATCAACATTCGGCAAGTGGAGGAGAAGCGAAAATGGAAATGACAATGAAGGGACAACGCGGGCTGAAGCATAACCGTCCGTTTGTAACACTGATGGTGGCACAGGCCATCTCCAATCTGGGCGATTGGCTGCACTTGTTGGCAATCTTGACGTTAGTGGGAATACGTTGGAATGCTACGCCGTGGGAAATCACCTTTACTACACTTTGTGCGGCATTGCCTGTGCTGATCACAGGGCCGTTTGCAGGTGCGCTGGCGGACCGGATGAATCGGAAATGGTTGATGATCGCGGCGGACGGTGCACGAGTCGTGATTGTTGCCGGGTTCATTTTTGCCGACCAGATCTGGCATGTATACATATTGCTTATTCTCAAATCGTTATTCGACGTCGTATTCTCACCTGCCAAGAACGGGAAGTTGAAGGAATTTGTGCCGCATGGGCAGCTAGCTCAAGCTGTTTCCATCAGCTCGGTGATCGAACAGATGTCCAAAATTATAGGTCCTGCGCTTGGCGGATTGCTGGTGGCAGCCTTTGGCATTACCTGGTGTTTTATTCTGGATTCTGCTTCGTTTCTCATCTCGGGTATTATTTTGCTGTGGATTCCGGGTAAGCGGGTGATCCAATCTGCAAGACCGTCCGTACAAGAAAATAAGGGAGAAGAAATAAGAGGTTTTTCATCCCGAGAGAAAGGTGCCTTCTTGAAGGATACGCTGGAAGGCGTTCGTATGCTTGCTTCACTTCCACAGGTAGGATCTTCTCTTATTTTGCTGGCATCCGCCATTCTATTCCTGCAATTTGCTGATTCCCAGACCGTTGTCCTGTTCAGACAGCTGCCCGGAATTTCGAGCGATCTGCTGGGCTGGTGCGTTGGTGCAAGTGGGGTTAGTACGTTAATAGCAGCCATGAGTGTGAGGAAGTGGAAAAGGGCAGGACATGTGCTGAAGATGGGTCTGGGGACATCGATAACGGGGCTTGTCATTGGTGCAGCAGGAGTTGTTGTCGGTGTATGGCCGCATGCTGGTCTGGGTGCCAACCTGCTGCTGATATCGATGTTTGCCCTGGCAGGAATCGGAATTGGGTTCGCTGTGGTGCCTTTTCAAATTTTGCTGCAGGAACAAACGCCTGAAGCGATGACTGGGCGTGTATTTGGAACTGTTGGCAGCGTCATGACAGCTAGCAATATTATGGGTCCTGTTGTAGGGGGATTTCTGGTCACATCGTTTGGTGTTATCCCGGCCTTTATATGTTCTAGCATTTTGATGACCCTCTTGGGATTGGTCTATGTATTAAAGCGCAGATCGAAAAAGATGGATGTAACGGTGGCGAGTGAGGCAGTGGCTGTAAGCAAATAGCATCATTGTGTCAGTACTTCATGGATATTAATTAGGTTAATAAAATTTAAACATTTTAATTTGAAAACGTTTGAGTAAACGGCTTCACGTTTAATGAGAAGCAGGCAGAAATCCCCAAATTACAACTAAACCTAGGGGAAAACTCATATGCCTTGTCCCACCAACGCAGCAGCGGAAAGGGGGTGAAGCAGCTTGAATGTAAAGTTAACAAGGTCCGCTCTTTTGTATGGAGGCGTACCACTGGCCATCCTCGGATGGATGCTGATATTGGGTCTGGGAGCTACGCATGTTTATGCAGAGGATCAGTCATCAGCAGATAAACAGTCCACTCGATTATCACTGGATTTGTTATCCAGAGATGCAGATGACACATTAAATCTAAGTCCTTCCATATCGGTATCCACGCCTATTTTGGATATTGAGGTTCCTTCCATCCAAGCGAATAAGTCTACGAGCAAGCTCAGTGTATCCGAGCTGAAGGTGGACACACCGCTTGGATCGGCAGAAACTTCCGAGATTGGTATTGATGCCAAACAAGGAAAGGTTGAACTGCCTTCTGTACAAGCAGATACATCGCTACTAAAAGCTAATGTATCCGATAGTGAGTTAGACCTGAATGCTGGCACGGCTTCCTTGCCTGGTGTTACCGCAGAGGTACCGGAGGTCATTAAGGCAGAGACGTCTGCTGTAAAAACAGACCTTCGGCAGGGCAAGGTTGAACTGCCTTCCGTGAAGGTGGACGTGCCGGAAGTGACTTCTGTGGATGTCTCTTCAACCGATGTCGATCTAACTCAAGGTAAAGTCCAGCTTCCTTCCGTTAAAACGGATGTTCCTGCCTTGGATGTCTCAGCCGAGATGAATCCCGGAAAGGGAGCATTGGATATTCCGGTATTGGAACCAGCAGAGCCAAGTGTTACGCCTGAGCAGCCTGTTTCAACACCGGAAGATACCTCGGTTGTCACTAACTCGAACGGTGAAGGACCGACTAAGGAAAAGGCGGCATCCGTAGATTCGGATTCTTCACAAAATGATGAAGGGCAGAATACCACACAGACTACAGGGCAAGTAATTCAGGATACAACCACATTAACAGAACAACCTGTGGTTCAGCAGGCTTCGCCTGTAGAGAAATCTAAGCTTGAGTCAGACTCTGATAGTAAGGTTGTCCTGATGGAGAATGATCCAATCCTTGTAGATCCGCTATCTGCCGCAGCTTCGGTCACTGATCAAGTTCAAGATCGGAATCATCCTGATGTGATTGTACAGCAGAATGCTTCCGATCATCGGTCTCCGTTACAGCCAAGTACAGAAAGACCAACCACATGGTCTGTGATGGCAACTTCAACTGTTCCTGGAGCAACGAATGCTTCTGCAAGTGGAAGTTCAGGTTCTTCTAGTCTAATCGGTAGCGGAGCAGCGGCTCCAGCAGCCGTGCTTCCTGGAGCAACGAATGGACTGGCTGGGTCAGATTCTGGTTTTGCATTCAGAATCGAAACCGTCGATGGTTTCAGTCAATGGTCACAAGCACCACCAGGCCGGCCGCCTCAATATACCTCTTTCTCTCAATTACAATGGCGTTAAGTCAACCAAAATCGAGAAGGAGTGTATATTATCATGAAAAAAGTGAATCGTTGGGTAAAATTGTCGGTGTTGTCGGGTACGTTGGTCGCTGGATTGCTGGGAGCTTCCCAAGCCACTTATGCGGATAGCTATAGCAGTAATTACAACAGTGGGAATCTGGATCTGAATGCAGGTTTACGTCTGGAGCTTGGATCCCTTCTGTCAGGAGAACATGATGGAAATTACGGAAACGACACTAACAGAGAGGGTTCTTCCAATGCTTCGGGTGTGCTCAACCTGGATTTGGGTCTGAATGCCGGCCTATCCTCAGAAAGTACAAGCCGTTACAATGATCATTCTTCCGATAAAACTGTGGAACACAGCAGTTCAGGCAAGCTGGACCTCGGTCTTAATGCCAATGTGTCGGGAGAAGGTACAACGATGAGCGACTATACACAAGGCAGCGATGGCCGCAACACAAGCAGCAGCTATGCAAGCGAAAGCCGTGGAGCGCTCGATCTAGGTCTGAATGCGAAAGCGGAAGGTGAGAGTGAAGCAACAGCTCAAACTGATCGCAGTAGCAGCGAGAATGATCGCGACCGCAACACAAGCAGCAGCTATGCAGGCGAAAGCCGTGGAGCGCTCGATCTAGGTCTGAATGCGAAAGCGGAAGGTGAGAGTGAAGCGACAGCTCAAACTGATCGGATTAGCAGTGAGAATGATCGCGACCGCAACACAAGCAGCAGCTATGCAGGCGAAAGCCGTGGAGCGCTCGATCTAGGTCTGAATGCGAAAGCGGAAGGTGAGAGTGCAACGATGGCTCAAACTGAACAGAGCAGCAGCGAGAATGATCGCGACCGCAGCACGAGCAGCAGCTATGCAGGCGAAAGCCGTGGAGCGCTCGATCTAGGTCTGAATGCGAAAGCGGAAGGTGAGAGTGAAGCGACAGCTCAAACTGATCGCAGTAGCAGCGAGAATGATCGCGACCGCAACACAAGCAGCAGCTATGCAGGCGAAAGCCGTGGAGCGCTCGATCTAGGTCTGAATGCGAAAGCAGAGGGTGAGAGTGAAGCGACGGCTCAAACTGATCGCATTAGCAGCGAGAATGATCGTGACCGCGACACAAGCAGCAGCTTTGCAAGCGAAAGCCGTGGAGCGCTGGATCTTGGTCTGAACATTAGCGCGGATGCAGAGCGTAAAACCACAGCCGAGGTGGATTCCAATCGGTAATATGAGATTTTCACTTTAGTGTTATCCAAAAAGCAGGGGCTCCGGAACCCCTGCTTTTTTTGTGCATTTAAAGGTTTTTCATTGTCCACCTCTAATTCATTAAAGATGCTCAAAATGATCAAATACCAAGCTAATAACTCCATTACAATAATGGAGAACACACTGGACAAGTCATTAACCGGGGAGTGAAGGCCATGAAGATCGAAATGGAGGAGTCAGCATCGAAGCAGTCCATACTGGACGTACATATAGTAGAGGCAGGATATGAAGCAGGCAAGACGACGATACAAAACATCCGAATCCAGGTGTATCCTGGAGAACTGGTAGGTATTATTGGTCCAAACGGTGCGGGCAAAAGCACGACGATCAAAACGATGCTTGGCTTGCTGGAGCATGCCGAGTTTGAGATTGCCATTGGAGGAGAGGGCAGATATGCCTACATCCCGGAGCAGCCTGTCTTCTATGAATATATGACGCTCTGGGAGCATCTTGATCTTGCGGCCGCCGCGTACGAAATGGAGGAAAGGGAATTTGCTGCGAGAGCAGAGGAATTGCTGGTTCGTTTCGGCATGGATCATGTGCGTGATGATCTTCCCGGCAGTTTTTCCAAAGGCATGCGTCAGAAAATGATGCTGATGATCGGCTTCCTGGCCTCACCTGATGTATATATTGTAGATGAGCCTTTTATTGGACTGGATCCGCGCGCAACGAAGGACTTCCTGCAGCTGCTTGATGAGGAACGCCGCCGCGGGGCAGGGGTGTTAATGTCCACGCATGTACTTGATACAGCGGAACGGATCTGTGACCGGTTTGTACTGATTGCAGCAGGCAGATCGGCCGCTGAAGGCACGCTGGATGAGATTCGCGCTGTCGCCGGGCAGCCGGAATTATCCTTGTTCGACTGTTTTGATATACTGACATCCTAGTCAGGGAGGTGAAAGAGGGATGGGAAACTCTGAGCGATATACACCACTTCGTTTATATAGACGCAGGAGTCGAGAGCATTTCAATGGACAGTTGAAAAATCTGAGATTGGCAGTGGACTGGACGGTATGGTTGTATCTGCTGGTTCCGGGGCTGCTGTATCTGATCGGGTGGTATTCGAGCCTATGGACCAAACCGCTGCCAACATGGGCGACTGAACTATCTGTGCCTGTCCTGACAGGGCTGATCGATATCGTTATGCTTTCAGGCGGTGTACTGATCTTTGTGGAAGAAGCGGACATGCTGTTTCTGAAATCAAGACCATTATGGATGCGGACCTTAATGAAGCAAGGGCTTATCCGGGCCTGTTTGCTGCATTTGGGCAAAATGATTGTGATTACGGCCTTGACCGCACCCTTGTGGTCTCGTGTATATGACATGTCATTTACACCTATTGCGCTCCTTGCGCTCTGGTTTGGTATCGTAGCTTCAATTCAGGCGATCGTTCTGCACATCATTAAGGTGCGATATACCGGATGGAGACCCTGGATTCGAATCATCCCTGCAGCGATTGCCTTGGGACTTTTTACGATCCGTACAACGTCATGGATGGACGGAGAGATCTGGAGACAGCTTGCGGGAATCTTTGTCGGAATCCTTATGCTTGTCACTTTGATCCAAATGAGGCTCTTAATGAAGGGCACGTTCGAGGGGGATGTACGGGAGGATTTACGAGGTCGATTGAAGCTAACAGCGCTTATGTTAAGTCAGTCTGTGTCCAAGCCAAAGGCTCCTCGAACAAAAACAGTCATTTTTCGCAAAAGGCGCAGGCTTCTCCGTAATCGTTCCCTGTCCAACCGGACAGCCGAAACGGCTTTCAAAGCTTTTTTTCGGGACTCTTCCACGATGAAGCTGTATCTGCAGTTGGGTAGTCTCTCCACAGCAGCAGTCATGCTTCCCCCTTTTCCCGTTAATGTCATCGTGTGCTGCCTGCTGATTATTATGCTGACCCTGCTGTTTTATCGCTCATGGGATGTGTTCGCGACTTCAGACTATGTGCAGCTCCTATCCTATGACCCGAATGCCCTGCACCGTGCAGGATTGAAGATGGTTCGGATGCTTTTTATCCCGCTGGGCCTTATTATGGGTTTCGCTTTGGGAATAACCTGGCTTGGCTGGCTGTTAAGTGTCATTGTTGCAGCAGCTGTTGTGGTCTTCGGACTCTTCTGCCTTTCCGTGGGAGGATGGATTCGATTGACCCGTACAAACTAAAGTATTTCCTTCCAATGAAGTCGCATATCGTTTTCCATTAGTGACCATGCTATAGGAGAGATCAACTGTAGCGAGGAGGAAAAGAACGAATGATGGACGATAGTGAACTTCAGGTACATTTTTCTGATCATTCAGCATTGCTTGCGGCGGAGGCCACGCTGAAGGAGCTTGGATATAAGCCGTATCAATCGGGGCCGCTGGAATTGTACATTCCTACCGATCGTCAGGATATACAGTCGGCGGTGGAGATTGTACAGTCACACGGAGGAAGCGCAGCGTTCCTGGCTGAAACAGACGGGCTTGATCAATTTCAGGATATATCCATTCCGGCTCATATCATTAACGAGGATTGGCAAGAAGGTTATGCAAATGGAACTCAGAACAGCGGACTTCAACAAGGATTGCATAATTGGGACGATGACCCAACCTTTGACGATTCAGTGGATGGATTCTCCGGCAGTGTAAAAGCATAATCAGATAAATAGTCAAAAAACCTCGGGTCCCACAGCTGTGGGCACTTCGAGGTTTTCTTGTTTATGACATGTTTATTTATCTTAAACTACTGGCGTTTTTGTACTCTGCGGCATGCATGCCAGCGGTGTATCCGGTAGAGAATGCAGCGGTAATGTTATACCCTCCAGTGTAGCCGTGGATGTCTAGGACTTCACCGCAAAAGAATAGACCTGGCAGCAGCTTGGACTCCATCGTTTTTGGGTATATTTCCTTTAAGTGTACACCTCCGCCAGTGACGAAGGCTTCCTTAAGAGAACGTGTGCCATCCACGCGGAAGGTAAAAGACTTCATTAGCCCGCATAACGTGCTGAGCATACCTTTAGGAAAGTGGTGGAACGTCAGGTCTTCACTTATCTCGGCACGTTTCATCAGTAATGGAATCATTCGTTCGGGTACCCAGGTTTTCAGAATGTTCTTAACCGCCTTGCGTGACTCTTGCTCCAGGACCTGCTGAACCTGTCTTTCCAGCGCAGCTGGGGTCAGATCAGGGAAGAAATCAATGCTCATCATGACCTGAGTGCTGCCGGATTTCATTTGTACCTTACGAATGAACTGACTGCAGCGGAGGGCGATAGGACCCGATACACCAAAATGCGTGAAGATCATATCACCGCGATGCGAAATTACAGTCTTGCCTTTGGCATCGAGCACAGATAACCCTACATCCCGCAAAGATAACCCCTGAAGCTCTTTGGACTGGATCCAGCTCTCACCGGAAACAATAGGTACTTCGGTTGGGTAAAGTTCCGTAATGGTATGTCCGGCTGATTCAGCCCAAGGATAACCATCCCCGGTGGAACCGGTTTGAGGTACGGATTTGCCTCCGGTTGCTACAATGACTGCATGGGCTTTGACGGTCTTCCCCGAGGCAAGCTTGACACCCTGAACGTGCTGTCCATCATGAATCAGCTCCTTGACAGGCTCTTTGGTACGAATCTCCACACCCAGGGAAACCACCTTGCCCACCAGAGCATCGACCACCGTTTTGGCCTTGTCTGTAACCGGAAACATTCTTCCATTGTCTTCTTCCTTCAGGGCAATACCCAGGTTTTCGAAGAAACGCATAATCCCCTGATTGTCCAGATTTTGAAATGAACTATATAGGAAACGCCCGTTACCGGGAATATGCCTGATCAATTCATCTGTCTCTTTGGCATTGGTCACATTGCAGCGACCGCCTCCGGAGATTCCGAGCTTGCGGCCCAGCTGATCTCCCTTATCCAGCAGAAGCACAGAAGCTCCGTGCTCGGCAGCAGCAACGCATGCCATTAAGCCTGCGGAACCGCCACCAATTACAATGACATCATACATATATTATTACCCTCTTTTTCCATTGATTTTGTCTGTTTTGTTACTTTTAATTGAACGCTGGTAAGAAATTGAATAAACCACATATAGATTCCAGATATTTCCGTTTTCTATATATAGTACACTTGGACGTTAAAAATCGAATTATGCAGGATAATAGGGCAAATGGTACACATTTTTAACCATTTATAATGAAAGCTGCTGTTCTATTATGCAGTCTCAAGGGATATATTGTAATATACTGTCGCCTATGTTTTAATCAGAAATACATGAGGGTACGTGCGGGCGAGGAGGGAGATGGCATGATGGTTGCGTTAAAGGACATTCTTTTACAAGTGCTGCTAGCAGGTTCTGCAGTATTCCTGATACCCTTTTTTTATCTGGGACTTTCTAAAACAGTTCAGGCCAAGGCAGATCGCAATGGAATGATGCTGAACTGTCTGGCAGTGACAAGTGCGGCCACTATGCTGCTCTGTTTGCTGTTTGCCCAGTATGCGTATCCCGCTGCTATTCCCATTTCATTGGGGATTGTGCCTCTTACCATTAGCATATTGTACTGCCGGCCTGTGGTAGGCCTCACACTTACTCTTCTCCATGTAATCGCTTATTTTCTTATTGGACATCCCTACACCTTGTACGAGTTTCTCCTTCAAACAGGCATTCTTCTCTATCCTATTGTATGGTTGACGGCCAAACGATTCAAGCACTATACGCGTTCACGCAAAATGACGATGGTCAGCTCGTTGATCGCAGCAGAATTGATTGTATCCGCCCTGCTGTGCATTCCTTTGATGGATGACAATTTAACGTTCTCCCTCGCTCAAGGGATTGGCATCATGCTGGGATACATCATTGGCGCCGTTCTTGCAGGCAGCTTTAGTATGCTCTGGATTGAGCATATGCATCATCATCAGGGGCTTGAACAACATCTGTCCGAAGTTCATCATCAATACATATCCGAAACGGAAAAGCTTCATCAAATACTGAACGCAGTTCCATTATCCATCGCTACAGTGGACCCGGAGGGAACGGTACAGTTTGTTAATGATACCATGGAGCAAACAGCAAGGAATCAACTTCCGTGTACGACCACTTCCAATCTGATTGGGCTCCCGGCCAGCCAGTTTGTCGAACAGGGGCAGGCTGAAAGATTGGAGAATAGTATACGCAAGGCGGTTGTGCACGGGGAAATCAACGGTATGACCGTAAGATACGGCTCCTATGTATTCCAATCACGGACCGTGCCGATCTATGCTCTTTCACACGAAAGGTCAAGAGAGGTCACGGGAGCCATGCTCATTATTCAGGACATTACTGAGCTGGAAATGCTGCGAAGCGAGCTGGACAATGTGGATCGTCTCAGTCTGGTGGGGCAGATGGCTGCCAGCATAACTCATGAAGTGAGGAATCCGATGGCGGTTGTACGCGGTTTTCTTCAATTAATGCAAGAGAAGAGTCCGAATTCGTTAGATCACTACTATCAGATTGTACTGGAGGAGCTGGACCGGGCAAACAGCATCATCAATGACTTTCTCTCCCTAGCCCAGAACCGCATCTCAGAAAAGGAAGAGTCCCAGCTGCATGACATTATCCATGAATTGAGTCCGCTGTTATGGGCAGATGCCAATCTGCGTGGACAGAGTATCGAACTCATGCTTGACCATAATGTGCCGAAGCTGCATTTGAATACGAAAGAAATCAAGCAGGTAGTGCTCAATCTGGCTCGCAACGGCATGGAAGCCATGACAGAGAAAGGGGTTCTGACGCTCGAAACACGGATGGTGGGTGATAAGGTTGAGCTGTGTGTGCATGATACGGGCGCAGGCATAGCAAAGCCGAAGCAAGAGAAGCTGTTCGAACCTTTTTACACGACGAAAGCCAAAGGAACCGGACTGGGGTTATCCATGTGCCGAAGCATCGTGGAACGACATAACGGAACGATTACGGTGGAGTCACAGGAAGGCGAGGGCACGACCTTCAAGGTTTCGTTTCAACGATAAAAGCTCAGCATATTTTGCCAGAGATCAAGACATAATAATATGAAAGAAGCCTTACCGCAGGCGGAGTCTGAACCTTGCTTTCATTGCTTGGCGATGTATAATAGGGATAGCACATCATTAAAATCCATGTTTTGTATGGCGGAGCATTGATGATTGTGGATTCGTAGGCAATTACATGTTCCCCGAAATAATAGAACAACCATTAATAAGGAGTGAAACGAATGTCGATGTCATTTGATCAATACATGAAAGATATGGTTCAACCGATGCGGGATGAGCTGACTCGCCTGGGTATTCAGGAACTGCGTACCCCTGAGGAAGTAGAAGCTAGTTTGCCAGATGCTAAAGGAACAGCACTTGTCGTAATTAACTCGGTGTGCGGATGTGCCGCAGGCCAGTGTCGTCCAGGTGTATCTCAAGCGCTTCAGCACGATATTACACCGGATCACCTGTATACGGTATTTGCCGGACAGGACAAAGAAGCTACAGCAAAAGCGCGTGAGTTCTTTGCACCGTACCCTCCATCTTCACCTTCCATCGCTCTGATGAAAGACGGTGAACTCGTTCACTTTATCGAGCGTCACCAAGTGGAAGACCGTTCTGCGGAGGAAATTGCGGCTGATCTCACGAATGCATTTGACCGTTACTGCCGTTAATTAGCTCTAGGAGCGCCCCGCCCTTCGGATGACCGATGCCGGGGCGTTTCATTTTGAGCAAATAAGGTTATTGAACCATTCGGACCTTTCAAGCTGGACATCAAATTTCATTTATGTAGAAACGGGGTGTGTTGAACGATGAGTTTGCAACAACAGATCATCGCTGAGTTGAAGGTTAAGCCAAGCATTAATGAAGAAGAGGAAGTCCGCAAACGCGTTGACTTTCTGAAATCCTATGTGAAAAATTCCGGTACCAAGGGACTGCTTATTGCCATTAGTGGCGGAATTGACAGTGCAGTCGCTGCAGCGTTGTGCAAAAAGGCGACAGACGAACTCACAGCCGAGAACAACCAGGAATACAAAACACTCGGAGTGTTCCAGCCATACGGTGAGCAATCCGATATCGATCACAGCTATGCGGTTGCCAAAGCGTTTGACCTGAAGCATGTAGTGGAAACCAATATTGAAGATGCGGTTAATGAGATCGCGCTTGAAGTGGAGCAAGGCTTCAAATCCATGGGCAGCCCGCGTCATATGACTCCACAAGGCAAAGGGAATGTAAAGGCGAGAACCCGCATGGTTATGCAATATGCACTTTCTTTTGAAGAAAACCTGCTGGTAGTAGGTACGGATCATGCTTCCGAAGCCATCACTGGTTTCTATACGAAGTGGGGTGACGGGGCGGTTGATATTACCCCACTGAGCAGCCTGAACAAACGTCAGGTTCGCCAGCTCGCTGCATATCTCGGTGTTCCGCGTGAAATTCTGGACAAGGCTCCTTCAGCAGGGCTTTGGGAAGGCCAGACAGATGAACAGGAACTGGGCATTTCCTATGAGGATAACAGCGACTATCTGGAAGGCAAACAGATTGATCCTGCTGCGCAGGAGCGTCTTGAGTCATTCTATACACGCACTCACCATAAACGTAATGCCATCCCAGGCATCTAAAATCTTGATTTAAAGTTTACAGGGTGAATGATTTAGCTTGTTAATGAAAAAAAGAGTCACTGCATCAGGCAGTGACTCTTTTTGCTGTAGGATCGGTTGGATGATATCCATTATGATCCATTCCAGGTTTCAATCTGACGAAGCTGCATGCCCAATTCTATATCTTTCCTGATTCTTATTTTAACATTAATGGGAATGTCGGTGAGGTACTCGCTTCTCGCTCTACCTCCTGCTACAATAGAATACGTGTTCGGCGTAACAGCGATGAATAGAAACCATTCTAGATTCTACACAGCATAAAAGATTAAGCGGGTGAATCGTTAATGATATATGGAATTGGAAACGATGTACTGGAGATCGGACGTATGAAGAAGCTGCTGACTGGTCGTTATGCCGAAGCATTTATGAATCGAATATTGACTCCGGCTGAGCGGAGATTGGCAGCTGAACGAGGCAAGAGAATGACTGAATTTGTGTCTGGCCGGTTTGCAGCGAAGGAAGCGGTGTCCAAGGCGTTTGGCTGCGGCATCGGCCGCGTGATGAGTTTTACAGATATCGAGGTGCTTCCTGACGAAAAGGGACGCCCGGTCGCCACATTGTCGAGCCAGGCATGGGAACGGCTTCAATTGCCATATGACCAGCAGTATGATATTCATCTCAGCATTACGCATCAGACAGAGCTTGCAGCAGCTTTTGCCATTGTGGAGAAGACGGACAAATAGCCGGTGAGAATAGAGCAATAGGAATAGCAAGGTAACAGGAGAGGACGGAAATATGGGTTTAATGGAACAAAAGCAACACTTTAGTGTGAATTTGCTGGATTGGTACATGATTAACAGACGTGACTTGCCGTGGCGTCGTCATAATAATCCCTATTTTACGTGGGTATCGGAGATCATGCTTCAACAGACTCGTGTGGATACGGTCATCCCGTATTTCAACCGGTTTATCGCCAATTTCCCAACCGTTCAGGCCTTGGCCGAAGCAGCGGAAGAGGATGTGCTGAAGAACTGGGAGGGACTTGGTTACTATTCCCGTGCCCGCAACCTTCAGGCGGCAGCCCAGCAGGTGATGGAGCTGCACGGAGGAGAGATGCCGCAGGATAAACAGGCCGTATTTGCATTAAAAGGGGTGGGCCCGTATACAGCCGGGGCCATTCTCAGTATTGCCTTCAACCAGCCGCAGCCTGCGGTGGACGGCAATGTCATGCGGGTTCTGTCCAGATACTTCCTCATTGATGAGGACATTATGAAGGGCAGCACCCGGGTGCTGATGGAGGAGCTTGCAGGAGAGCTCATTCCGGAAGGGCGGGCGCGTGATTTCAATCAGGCGCTGATGGAACTTGGCGCGCTGGTATGTACACCAAAAGCGCCGCACTGCCTGACTTGCCCGGTCATGGAGCAATGTTCCGGCCGCATCGCCGGACGGGAGCTCACGCTGCCGGTCAAGACCAAGGCGAAGCCGCCGCGCCCTGAGCAGCGGCTGGTCGCCCTGGTTGAGGGCCGCGGCGAGCATCGCGGCCAAGTGCTTGTGCGCCAGCGCCCAGCGACGGGCCTGCTGGCCCGCATGTGGGAGCTGCCGCATGTGCTGGCGGCGCCCGCCGCAGCTGGCAAGGCGGCGGGGCCGCTGGCCGATGAGCCAGCCATGGCATTGCTGGCTGGCAGTCTGTGGGCGGAGGGCTTCGCTGCCCGCCCGGAGGGGCTGGCTACCCATGCGGAGCATGTGTTCAGCCACATTGTTTGGAACCTGCAGGTGTACAAGTGCACGGAGCAGGACCAGGGCAGTGAAGAGCTTCCGCTGATCGCTGCGGAAGCAAGAGCCGCCTATGATGCAGATGCACAGGCGGCTGCCAAGGAGATGGCTGCTTCCATGCTGGATGTTACTGCATCAGCATCCGATCTGGTCGGAGAGAGCGTTACGGAAGCTGCGGATACACTCTATAACTCTGCCGAGTCGCAGACAGGCAAGGGAGACGGGCTCATTTATCGATGGATCGGGCCCAAGGATATGGACAAGCTGGCATTCCCTAATGTCTTCTTGAAGCTGCTGAGCAGTTACTTCGCTGGCGCATATGATGAGGTAAAGGAATAATTTCAATACAAAAGAGCCTGATTCAGTCATGACGACCGAATCAGGCTCTTTTTATAGGCAGGCAGTCTTATTTCGCTGCTGCGTAACGTTTGTTCACTTCATCCCAGTTGATTACATTCCAGAAAGCGGAGATGTAGTCAGGACGTTTGTTTTGATATTTCAGGTAGTAAGCGTGCTCCCATACGTCCAGACCCAATACTGGAGTCAGACCTTCGAAGAGCGGGCTGTCTTGGTTAGGCGTGCTAGTGATGGACAATTTGCCATCTTTGCCTACAACGAGCCAAGCCCAACCTGAACCGAAACGAGTTGTAGCTGCTTTTGCAAAATCTTCTTTGAATTTGTCAAAGCCGCCCAGTTCGCTGTCGATTGCAGCTGCGATGTCGCCTGTAGGAGCGCCGCCGCCGTTAGGTCCGATGATTTCCCAGAACAGGCTGTGGTTAGCATGTCCACCACCATTGTTGCGAACCGCTGTGCGGATGCTTTCTGGTACGCTGTCCAGGTTAGCGATCAGATCTTCCAAGCTTTTTTCTTGCAGTTCAGGAGCGCTTTCCAGAGCTGCGTTAAGGTTAGTTACGTAAGTATTGTGATGGCGATCGTGGTGGATTTCCATCGTTTGTGCATCGATATGTGGTTCCAGAGCATCGTTAGCGTAAGGAAGTGCCGGTAATTGAAAAGCCATAGTGAAAATACCTCCTGAGAATTTGAATTTTTTAATCAGCATTTTGCATCATCAATTGATTCGTTCCCCAGTACAAGGATATAGACGAAAGGAATCATTTCGATCTCAACCTTGGTGAAGGAGAGTCGATCACTGAATGAATGCAAACTGCTCAGGTACATATGTAATAATACCCTTGCCACTAATATTAAACCGCATCCGGGCTAATTAAGCAACATTTTTGTTTATTAAGTCCCCTGGGAAGTTGATCAATTGCATGACTCGGGTTAACAAACATATTTTACCCAATATGAATATATTTATGTGATATTAGGCGATTTAATAGACAAAAAAATTAATATTCGTATGTAAACGGTTACAATTAAGCGCTTTCAAAAGAAAATGCGTGTTTTATGGCGGAAAGTATGGTTTAATTGACGGAGAAGCGGTATTTTCTCGTTTTTTGTCATTATTCGAACATTGGGTTTTTGGTAAAAAGGGGATCCCTTTTTTGTAAAACCTCATCAAGCTAACGAAAAGGGAGATTTAAGACATGCACGTTCGTTCCTTTCAGTTGAGTGATGCAAGCCAGATGACGGAGCTTCTCCAGGTTGCACTATCGGAAGAGTGTTATGAGAACACGATGGGCCCGTTTGCCCGTCAATTGTCATGGGATTCTGACCTGATTATGGTTGCGGAAGAAGAGGGAGACCTCGTCGGCGCCTTGATCGGTACGATTGATCACAACCAGGGATGCATCTACCGTATTGCGGTCCATCCAGACTATCGTCGCCGTGGAGTCGGCAAAACACTTGTCGAGGCCATGGAGCAACGTTTTCAGCAACGAAAAGTCAGCCAAATATGGGTCGCGGGTGATGAGCACAACAAAGCAGCCATGCCTCTATACGAAGCTATGGGTTACGGTGCCAACAAGATATTAAGTGCTTTTCAGAAACTTAGTATTTTGTCCAAAGCTTAGGTTTGAATGATTAAAGAAAAGAAATAAACAGATTTCCATTTTATATTAGGCATATCCTTTAACGTAACCACGTGGGGATATGCCTTTCTATTTGTATGATAACATGCTTCGAATTATGCCTCGCGCTGCTGGTGTTCATAACCAATTGTTTCACTCCGGCAAATAAGATAGACTTAGAGGGAGTATGAACGCCTGCATTGGAACAAAATTGATAAACGAGGTGTCCCTTTGAACTCCAATATACCTTCTACAGAGCGTATGAATTCCGAAGATCGAAGCAGCCAGACAGGGTCTGAACAGCCGGGGAAATCCTGGGCTGCAGAATTATGGGACTGGGTGAAGACAATCGTTGTTGCTTTTGTGATCATGATGCTGTTGAATCTGTTTGTATTTAACCTGTCGATGGTCAAAGGCCAGTCCATGCAGCCGACACTTGTCGAGCGGGATCGTTTGTTCGTCAACAAGATTGTCTATGATATTGGGAAGCCATCCCGGTTTGACGTTATTGTACTGCGGGACCCGAGTGAAGGTGTGGAGAAAAAGGAGTTCCTGGTTAAACGCATTGTTGGACTACCGGGAGATACGGTTGAAGTCCGTGACCACCATTTGTTTGTGAATGGAGAACAGCAGGCAGAGACGTATACGGATACCGAGGTGCAGGATCCTGATTTTGGCCCGATCACGCTTGAGGATGATCATTATTTTGTGATGGGTGATAACCGTCATGAAGGGAAGAGCAAGGACAGTCGCGTGTTTGGCAGTATTACATCCAGCGAAATTGTCGGCAAAGCCGAGTTTATTTTCTGGCCGTTTTCCGAGATTAAGAAGCTGTAAAATGTTGGTCCGGAAACTTTAGACTGCATTTTGCGTCAAATAGATAGACCCTTATTAATGTAAATGCGGTGCACACGGAAGTGTACCGATATAGACGCCTGTCCTCTCAAGCGAGGCGGGCGTTCACTGTTTATTAATATGAGTGGAGAAGAAGAGAGGGAAGAGAACATGACGAGCGTACAGACCGGGGCAGCTCAGGCTGGTTCCGTGTGGGAACAGTTAAAACAGGAGATCAAGGCAGCTGCCCCCGGGCTGGGCATTGATGATGTCGGTTTTGCTTCGGCAGAGCCCTTTGTTTCGTTAAAATCACTGCTGGAGCAGCATCGCGACAACGGTTATGCATCCGGTTTCGAAGAACCGGACATCGAGAAGAGGGTGCGTCCTGCCTTGAAGGAAGGCGAGCCTGCTTCGCTTATTGCCATCGCTGTGGCATATCCATCGAAGATGGTTAATCCGCCGAAGTCGGAACCTGGGGCATATCGCGGCATTTTGGCCCGTTCGGCCTGGGGCAGGGATTATCACCATGTACTGCGCGAAGCAATGGACAAGCTGGTTCAGTTTATACGGGAACGGGTGCCAGAGGCCATGATTGAGAGCATGGTGGACACAGGGGCCCTTGTTGACCGGGCAGTATCCCAGCGAGCAGGCATCGGTTTCAGCGCCAAAAACTGTTCCATCATTTCACCCAAGTTTGGATCGTGGATCTATCTTGGTGAACTGGTGACCAACATTCCCTTCCAGCCGGATACTCCGGTAACGGAAGATTGCGGGGAATGTACCAAATGTATCGATGCCTGTCCGACAGGAGCACTGGTGGGTCCGGGACAATTGAATGCACAGCGGTGTATATCTTTTGTAACGCAGACCAAAGGGTTCGTGGATGAAGAGTTCATGTTGAAAATAGGCAACCGTCTGTACGGTTGTGATACTTGTCAGATCGTCTGTCCGAAGAATCGGGGCAAAAACTGGGACCACCATCCCGATCTGCAGCCCGATCCGGAGATTGTGAAGCCGCTGCTGTTACCGCTGCTGGATATCGGCAACCGGGAGTTCAAGGAACGCTTCGGGCAGAGCTCTGCCGCCTGGCGGGGCAAGAAGCCGATTCAGCGCAACGCAGTCATAGCACTTGGTAATTTCAAAGACAAAAGCGCTGTACCGAAGCTGACGGAGGTACTGAAGCGTGATCCGCGTCCGGAGCTGCGGGGAACCGCAGCCTGGGCGTTAAGCAGAATTGGAGGAGAAGACGCAATGAGAGCAATTGGGGAAGCTGCCGCTAACGAACAAGATGGAAACGTGCTAAGCATGCTGCAGAAGGCCAAGGAGCGACTCAGTTCGTCCGGGTCCTTACCCGAGAAGCCGCAGGTTGGGCTAACCAGTGACAAGCAGCAAGAAGAACAGAAGAATGAATCAACGGGCACGGATTCCAATGCATCCGGCCAACCGGTAAAAAAGGAAGCGGCTGCGTGGAAACCTTCGCCTGTAACAGGGCTTCATGGTACGCCGGTATTTTATGATGAAGTGCTGACACCTATTGGTACACTTACGCTGTGTGCTACGGAAAAGGGACTCTGTCATATTGATTTTGGAGCATTTCATGTTCGTGAGGCTCACCTGCAGCAATGGGCCCGAACCTGGATTGGCGAGTACCGATATGAGAAAAACGAAGAGAAGCTGAGTGAAGCTGCGAAGCAGCTGCAGCAGTACTTTGCCGGGGAGCGAAAATCCTTCGAGTTGGAAATGGATCTGCTCGGAACACCTTTCCAGCTTCAAGTATGGCAAGTCCTGTCCGATATATCTTATGGAGAGGCCTCAACACACCAGCAGGTTGCAGAAACGATCGGAAGACCCAAAGCTGTTCGCGCAGTTCTGGATGCCATTAGCAAAAATCCGATTCCGATCATTATTCCCTGTCACCGCATCAGCGGCAAAGACGGAACCCTGGTAGGTTATGTAGGTGGTCTGCAAACCAAGGAGCAATTGCTCGCATTGGAGCAGCAATCGTAAGAGCGGGGGACGTTCATGAAGTATGTAAACGTGGAAAGTGTGGAGGCGGGCGAGTGTCTGGGCAAAACCGTATATTCAGGCAACGGAACAGTCCTGTTGTCTGCGGGAGTCCAGCTCACCGTATTTATGATTAATACGCTGAAGCGTATTGGCGTAACCATGCTGTACATCCAGGATGAAGCGTATAAAGACGTGGAGACAGAAGACATTCTGGATGAAGCCACGAAGCGGGCTATTATTAATGAAATGAGCGTGACGCTGGAGGCGGTCCGCTCCGGGAAAGACTGGAGCCCCAAAAAGGTTGCCCTTAGCATAGACAAGCTGCTGAACGACGTATTAAACGGGCGGGAACTGCTTGTGCAGTTAACAGATATCCGAACCAAGGACAACGCGCAGTACGTACATGCCATGAATGTATGTTTGCTTTCATCTGTGATGGGACTCAATTTGGGTTTGAACTACAATCAGCTGAAGGATCTGGCGGTGGGTGCGCTGCTTCATGATATCGGCAAGGTTGGAGAGCCTCCTGGCAGCGCTTCTGCGGCGAATGCTTCCCTTCACCATACCTGGCGGGGGTTTGAAGTCATCAAGTCCAAGCGGGAGTTCAATCTGCTCGTGGCCCATACGGCTCTTCAGCACCATGAGCATGTGGATGGTACCGGGCTGCCGAGAGGCATTATGGGCAAGGACATTCATCTGTTTGCCAAAATTGTCGCTGCCGCCAATATCTATGATAATCTGATCAACGGCTCGTCTGGTCATAGCCTGCTGCCGCATGAGGCCTGTGAAGAGATGATGGCCATGTCGGGTACGAAGCTGGATCGGGACATTTTGATTGAATTTAACCGGAGTGTATCCGTATATCCGAATGGAACAGCTGTCAGGCTGTCCACCAGAGAAACGGGAGTCATTGTCCGGCAGCATCGGGGGCTGCCAGGCAGACCGGTCATTCGGGTTGCTCGTGGAAGCACGCGTTATGATCTGGATGTGGTCGAGGTGGATCTGGCCAGGGAAACGACCGTTTTCATTGAGGCGGTTATGACCTAGGTTTACATGGAGCTTCATGAGCGGTTTACTCTCAGGTTGAAGCGAAGTTTGGGTTCACTGATTTTTAACTATTAGCTGGAAAATCCGTTTGCTCCAATCGTGCGGAAATGCTATGATAACTTTCAGGAAATCCGGTCCGTGACACGTGTACAAGCAGGCAAGTGGACATCAGGTGCTGACACGGATTATCAGGCTTTTTAGATTGCATACAGAGGTGTCTAAGAGATGGAAATAGTAATACCGATTATCACATTGATTGTAGGTCTGGTCGGGGGATTTTTCATCGGGGTGTACTACTTGCGTAAACAACTCGAGAAAATGCAAAGCGATCCCGACATGCTTCAAAAAATGGCGAAGCAAATGGGTTATAACCTGAATGGCAAGCAAATGCAGCGCGCCCAGCAGATGATGAAGAACCAGCAGCCTGGCGCGAAGATGCCTCAGCCGGGGCAGCATCCTGCGCGTAAAAACTCGGGCCGCCGAAAATAATAGTTGTAAGCAAGCAAATTGCATAATCAATTAAGTAATTTGCTGAAATGAAAGAAGGCTTACACCAAGTGGTTCGAAAGGAGGCGTTCGGCAGTGGCTGGCGTGAAAGATTATTTGAATTCAAAAGTATCCGACAATCGGGAGAAGATCGAGTACCATGTGGAACAGATCCTCAAACTGATCGGAGAAGATAGTACGCGAGAAGGGCTGCTTGAGACGCCTGCACGCGTAACCCGGATGTATGAAGAGATTTTTGGCGGGTATGAAGTGGACCCGCGCGATGTACTCGGCGTGACGTTTGACGAGAATCATGAAGAGCTTGTCATTGTGAAGGACATCGTTTATTACAGCCAGTGTGAACATCATATGGCACCCTTCTTCGGCAAAGTGCATATTGGGTATGTACCCAGCGGCAAAATTGTCGGTTTGAGCAAAATGGCCCGGTTGGTGGAGGCGGTTACCCGTCGTCTTCAGGTTCAGGAACGTATCACTTCACAGATTGCCGACATCCTGAACGAGGCTGTTGAACCGCATGGTGTCATGGTCGTTGTGGAAGGTGAGCACTTGTGCATGTGCTCCCGCGGCGTGAAGAAGCCTGGCAGCAAGACGGTAACATCCGCTGTCCGTGGTTCCTTCCGGGACAATACGGCGCAGCGTGCCGAGTTTCTGTCTCTGGTTAAGGACTAAGTTCCGAACCGGACAGGCTTCGAAGCCGTGTCCAATCATTTAAACGGTTCATCTAATAAGCCGAGTTCCCTGGGAACCGGCTTATTTATTTATATGAGCATTTGTGTACATCAGCGATGTTAAGACCCTTTCCTTGTCCTATCCTGATTCAGATTCGTTTAGTCGGAGGTTAGCAAATATGAGTGTACCTTTGAATTCAGACACAACCGGACAGCCTGGGGCAGAGCAACCGGTTCTGTCCAGCTCGTCATCCAGGCTGCACCGTATACAGATCTGGGAAACACCACTGCTTCGGTATGGAAGCAGTGTGCTCGAGGCATTTGCATGGGAAGAGGTGATGTGCCGCCGTGTAGGCGAAGGGCATCTGCCCGTCGCCCATATTTGGCGTCATCCTGACGCATTTGTTGCAGGTCTGCGGGATCGCCGCCTCCCCAAGGCTGTAGAGGCAATGGAAGGCATAAGAACGCAGGGAACCGCTGTCTGTGTTCGTCCCTCGGGAGGTGCGGCTGTGCCTCTTCATCCGGGCGTGGTTAACATTTCACTGATTTTGCCTAACCCGGCCCGTGCTATTAATATTCACGATGACTTCCGCGAGATGGCTGCTCTTATTGCCGAGTCTTTAACGCCATGGTCGAATCAGGCGCAAACCGGAGAGATCGAGGGTGCCTTCTGCCCCGGTGATTATGATGTTAGTGTCGGTGGATTGAAATTTTGCGGTATTGCCCAGCGCAGACAGGCGAAGGCTTATATTATTACGGCTTTTATTATCGTGGAAGGACATGGAGACAAGCTGGCGGCAGAGGTGCGCAGGTTCTACCAGCATGCAGCAGACGGCCTGCAGGAAGGGTATCCCGATGTTCGTCCCGGCACAATGGCGAGTCTTCAAGAGCTGGCAGGAGTGCCTTCTGCAGCAGCTTACACCGCTTCCCTGGTCCGTACGCTTCGTAATCGATACCCTTTGGCTGAAACTGACCGCGTATTGTCCGTTAATCGGGAGGCAGTCATGCAGACGGCAGAGCAGATGAAACTGCGCTACGATTAGTATCGTTCGCGAACACTTGGAATTGGTTAATAGAGATGATATGATGTGATTTCGGAAGGAGAGTGCCAAGATGGAAACTTTGAGATATACATTTGAATATGAGGTTGTTTCTTCAGGCGAGAAGTCTGAGTTCAGCCAAATGGCAACAAGCAAGGAAGAAGCCGCGGCTTTGATCGTTGCACGTATTGCCGACCTGGAGTTCACGGGTGAGGAAGATATCAAGCTGGGTGACCTGATTGCCATCAGCAAACAGGTTGGGGACAACTATGTTGCGTGCGAGGGCTGTGCTTCCTAGTCTGGCATGACGCAGAAGAGACATATCCAAATACAAGCAAGTCTTCTTGAACCAAGAGGCTTGCTTTTTTTATTGCCAATGAAGAAGAGATATCTGGCAGTCTATCGGCTGGAGATATCTCTTTTTTCTTGTTCCCTTTTCGGTTCTACCTTTTCAGTTCTAGTAGGGTGGCCATAACAGCTTGCGTGCCGTTTCGTAACGTTCAGCCACCGCAGGCCAATAGACGACATTCCACCAGTCCTCAATATATTTCTTGCGCTCATTCTGATGTTTCAGATAGTAGGCATGCTCCCATACATCCAGCGGCAGGAGGGGTACGATGTCGGACTGGGACAGGTTCTGGTGCTTCTCCGCCTGTAAAATCTCCAAACGGTGCGCCCGTGGACTCCAGACAAGGAGAGCCCAGCCGCTGCCTTCCACTTTGTTGGCCGCTTCAGTGAATTGATTTTTGAATGCCTCATAACTGCCAAAATCCCGTTTGATCTGTTCAGCAAGCAATCCGGAAGGTTTGCCGCCGCCTCTGGGATTCATGATCGTCCAGAAGATCGTATGCAGGTAATGGCCTGCACCATTGAAGGCAAGTTCTCGTTCCCAATGTTTGACGAGTTCGAAATTATTTTTTTTACGTGACTCGGCCAGTTTCTTCTCGGCAGTATTGAGTCCATCCACATAGGATTGATGGTGCTTATCGTGATGGATGCGCATCGTCATCTCGTCAATATGTGGTTCGAGAGCGTTATAGGCATAGGGCAGAGGAGGCAGTGTGTGTCCTCCAATCGGAACAGGTCTCTCCTTCACAGGAGGTGTAGAAGGTAAGGTGATGCTCTCTGTCGTACCGGAAGAAGGCGATAGACCGGAGACCTCTGAAGACTGCACCTGTGAAGAAGATGATGAAGGTGCGGGAGCTGGTGGAGTTGACGTAGCGTTAGTTTTCCCAGCAACGGATGACGGCTCCTCCGCCGCTTCACGCTCGCTGCTTCCCGACAATTGAACATACTTATCCAAAGAAAAGGGTGCATCACTTACCGAATCCCGCATGATTCCAGGTTGAGTCAAGGTATCGAGTACGCCGAGGAAATATTCCGATTCGCGAATAAAGTGCAGAATGACTGCCTTGGCGAGCGGGACAGCTTGCACAGCAGCACTTTGCTCGAGCAGGACGTACAGCTGCCTGATGAACTCCCGCGATTGTGAACGTGCAGAGGCGATAAGCTGCTCTACGCTTCCGATGATGTAAGGGGCAGGCGGATGGGTACCGGGTAACAGCTGTTTCAACAGCTGGTTGGCTGCCTTCTCGGTATTTTCGAATGTCACTGCCCATTCTTCAAGCAACTTCACATAAGTGGGCTCCAGATCGGGAACCAGTGCCCGAATAACAAGCGTATGCTCTTTCTCCTGCTCCTTCCAGAATCTGATCTCTTCCAGGATGCGCAGAGGCAGCAAGGGTCCATAGCCAGACCAATTCATATGCGGCAAACCTCCATTCAATTCAATTGTCATATCAGCCATTCAAGGGATACGCTGTGATTCACCATTTATAATCGTCCCAAAAGTATATTCTCCTGCCGTGTTGTCCTATGTGTGCATAAAAAAAAGCCCCAGAGGGGCTCTGATCACCGGAAGATTCTATTCACCGGTATTGGTATTTTCCACATCGTCGCTGCTTGTCTTCGTCACATGACTCAGGAACGTAGAGACACGGCGGAGATACTCCTTCGGATGTTCCCGGAAGATCAGCTCATGATGCGCGTCCTGCACGATCCATTCCTCTGAGTAGGTGTTCGTCTGGTTAGCGGCAAGAAGCTCGGCGATTGGATAGGGTGCCTTCTCATCCTCCGTCCCGTGAATGAAGAAGATCGGGAACGGATAGTCTTTCTTTTTCACTTCCTGATACGGAATCTGCTGTAATCCGGTGCCATTCAGAACCGGGAATAACAGATTCATGATCTGCAAAGTTGGTTGTCGCGGCAGATCAATCTGGTTATGAATGTTGTGATACAGTGTATCCGGCTCCAGCAGGAAGGTGCTGTCGAGAATCATGGCATCCACGTTCTCGGTTAGCAGTCCCGTCTGTAATGCTGTGCCTGCGCCCATCGAGAATCCCCAGACAACTAGCTCCTGAGCACCGCGCTGCTTGGCGAACTGAATGGCACCAAGCAATTGCTGGGACTCGGCTTTGCCTCCTGTAGCGACTGCCTTGTTCACCTGTGAGGCGAAACCATAGTCAAACATCACTACGTTGAACCCGAGCTGGTGGGCATAGTGTGCCAGGTCATACATGGGAACCCAGGTTTCCTCCCGATTGGCCCCATATCCATGACTGAAGATAATGGTTTTGTTGACATCCGTGTCTGCGGGGATATACCAGCCCTGCATCGTACGGCTGCCATCTGCTGCCGGGAACGTGATATCCTCATACTTCATGTTCTTGGCCTGCATTGGATTGGAGAACACGGGAGCTACGGTCGGGTTGGATAATACCCAGGCAATATAACCGTGTAAGGCAATGAAACAAAAGAGCAGAAAAAATACAACGGAGAGCAGCAACGCTACGATAATATGTTTGAACCGGATCAGCCTCGGTGATAACGAAGAAGGCAGATCGGACACTTTCGTTTGCAGCGGGGCTTCGCTCTGGGATGTCGGAAACATGATTGCCCCTCCTTATTAAGATCAATTGAAGATAACAACGAGTTCAGATCAGATAATATATCTTGGTGTCCTTACTGACATGTGCAGCAAAGTCTTGCTTATATATCTTTATCGTATGTTTCCATATAGTCAAAGTCAATTGATTGGAGGCATTTGTTACGCAATTGTTATATAGTCCAAAAGATATATGGTTAACATTTCCTGATGGTGCAAATTGCAGGGGATTTAGTCTTATAAAAAGAAAATATTTACACTTCTTAACGTCATGATTTGGCTCATTTTGGTTTACAGATGAGATCGTTTCTCATATAATTTATGTAACCAAGTTTCATGTGATGAAACATGAGGAGGGCATTATGCCATGGAAGACCGCAAATTAACCGTCCGGGCTGTGGAACGGGCGCTGGATATATTATTATGTTTTACCACACGGAGCGATCTTGGACTCACGGAAATTGCGAGCCAGATTGGTTTGCACAAAAGTACGGTTCACCGTCTGATGGCAACGCTGGAGGAGAAGGGCTTCGTCATTCGCGATGCGGCCACTGAGAAATACAGGCTCGGTATTCGAATCTGGGAGCTGTCTGCTCATATGTCCCGCAGTGATGACCCTGCCATTTTGCTGCTTCCTGCGATGGAGCGGCTCAGAGATCGTTTGGGAGAAACAGTCAGTCTGTACCTGCGGGATGGCAGTGAGCGTATCCGTATTCAGGCTGTTCAGAGTGATCAGGCCATCCGGCGGGTGGCTCCGGTTGGTGTCCGTCTTCCTCTATCGGTAGGGGCTTCCAGCAAGGTACTCATGGCATTTGCGACGGAAGAAGACCGAGAGGAACTGATGAATGGCCCCGAATGGCCCGTATTTATCGATCCGGAAGTTTATCTGGCCCAGATGGGCGATATTCGGGAGAATGGATATGCGACCAGCTACGAAGAACGTGAGCCTGGAGCGGCTGCAGTATCCGTTCCCATTATGGATCGTAAGGGGAATATTGCTGCTGCGCTATCCGTATCGGGTCCCGTTAGCCGCCTGTCCCAGGAAACTTTGCACGAATATGCACCTGTACTGAAGGAAGCAGCCGCGCAGATGGGCCTCATGTTGTCCTGATCCAGCATGCAATGGAAGATAAAGGGTTGTATTTCCGACTGGCTTGCGCTAGTCTGTAATGGACAGCTCAGCGGGGCTGGAATGAATTGAATATGGAACTGCGGTACACATACCGCAACTGTTAAACGTTACTGGGGGAGTCCGAATTGTCCGGACTGAGACGGGATCGCATGAGATCCCGGACCCTTTGCACCTGATCTGGATCATACCAGCGTAGGGAAGTAATCGGCGATATAACCACGAACACCTGCATAATTTAGCCTTTGGCATGTCTCCACTTGTGGGAGCTTGGCATCAGGCTTGTTATGGGTGATGGACATAAGCCGGTTCCCTCGGGAACCGGCTTTTTTATATACAGCGTCAAGCGATCATCCGCAGCAGAGGGGAGTTGTCTTCTTTTGCGGGAGAGCTGGAGTTGGGTATAACCCACTTATGCCTGCGCCAGATTCTGTCTGCGCTATGCCGCTGTAATGTTCTTTCTTCGGAAGTTGGCCGTTCTTTTCTTGCCTATGCGTGGATGATATGGAACGGGTGCACGAGCAATCAAACTGGCCCATCCATGGGACGACCAACGAGGAGGAAGAGGTAGCGATGAGCATAAACAACAGAACAACAGCACAGGAACATGCAGGGCAGGGGTTGGAAAAAGGAACAGTGGCGGCTGGACGGGTCCAACCGTTTCCCGGCAGCCGCAAAGTTTACATTCAGGGCTCACGTCCGGACATTGCCGTACCCGAGCGTGAAATTGCCCTTCATGACACGAATACCCCCCAAGGGGTGGAGCATAACGAGCCGCTGCGCGTGTACGATACGAGCGGCCCTATGACGGATCCCGGATTTCACGCTGATATTCGGGCAGGCCTGCCAGCTTTGCGTGCACGATGGATTACGGAACGAAACGATGTAGAGGCATACCAGGGACGTACCGTCAAACCGGAGGATAACGGGCTAAAGCCTGGAGGGAAGAGAACCGGAGCTGAAGAATATCCAGGCCTCCGCGGCAAACCGCTGCGTGCACAATCCGGACGCTGTGTCACCCAGATGCATTATGCGAGGCAGGGCATCATTACGCCTGAGATGGAGTTTGCAGCTATCCGTGAGGGCGTGGAGCCGGAGTTCGTCCGGCAGGAGCTGGCGAGCGGCAGGGCTATTCTGCCATCGAATATTAATCATCCCGAGAGCGAACCGATGCTGATCGGACGTCATTTCCACGTGAAGATCAACGCCAATATCGGTAACTCTGCCGTATCCTCTTCGATTGAAGAGGAAGTGGAGAAAATGACTTGGGCGGTACGCTGGGGGTCCGATACGGTAATGGATCTTTCTACGGGCAAGGATATCCATACCACCCGGGAATGGATCATCCGCAATTCCCCGGTGCCGATCGGGACGGTGCCGCTGTATCAGGCGCTGGAGAAGGTGAATGGCGAAGCCGAGGCACTCACCTGGGAGTTGTACCGGGATACGCTCATTGAGCAGGCCGAGCAGGGTGTGGATTACTTTACAATCCATGCAGGCGTGCTGCTGCGTTACATACCGATGACAGCCAAACGGATGACGGGCATTGTGTCTCGGGGTGGGTCCATTATGGCAGCATGGTGCCTTGCACATCACCAGGAGAATTTTTTGTACACGCATTTTGAAGAAATCTGTGAAATCATGAAAAGGTATGATGTGGCCTTCTCTCTCGGAGATGGACTTCGCCCGGGCAGCATCTATGATGCCAATGATGAAGCTCAGATGGCTGAACTTGCTACGCTCGGTGAACTGACACAGATTGCGTGGAAGCATGATGTGCAGGTGATGATTGAGGGGCCAGGACATGTGCCGATGCACAAGATTAAGGAGAATGTCGACCTTCAGATGGAGATCTGCAAGGAAGCACCATTCTATACACTCGGTCCCCTGACAACCGATATTGCACCAGGCTATGACCATATTACCTCAGCCATTGGAGCGGCGATGATCGGCTGGTTCGGAACGTCGATGCTCTGTTATGTGACACCCAAGGAACATTTGGGCTTACCAAACAAGGATGATGTAAAGGAGGGCGTCATTGCCTATAAGATTGCGGCACATGCCGCTGATCTGGCCAAAGGCCATCCACGTGCACAGCGCCGGGATGACGCGCTGTCGAAGGCCCGTTTCGAATTCCGCTGGCGGGACCAGTTCAACCTGTCCCTGGATCCGGAACGTGCGCTGTCCTACCACGATGAGACACTCCCGGCTGAGGGAGCCAAGGAGGCCCATTTCTGCTCCATGTGCGGACCTAAATTTTGCAGCATGCGCATTACGCAGGATATTCGTGCCTTTGCCGCAGACAAAGGCTTGACCGAGAATGAGGCTGTAGCGGCCGGGATGCAGGAGAAGGCTGAGGAATACCGTTCTCGATCCTAAGCTCGTTACAGCGCAATTTAAGCAGCCTAAGATAACTAAAAGCCGTTCTCTCCACTACTGGGAGAAGAACGGCTTTTTACAGCTTTAACGCCTACCAATATTCAATTGCTGCTCCAAATAAGATGTCAGCGATGCGAGCGGGCTGTAAATCTCACTTCCCGTATTTACTGAAGCAAGGGCAGCCGCAGGAGCCATGGATAGCTGAGCAGCTACGACTATTTTCTCTGGTGACTGTGCAGCTAGCTGCTGCAGGCCCGTAGTCACTGCCTCCATATATCCTTCCTTATCGCCGCGCATGATCAATTCAAATGTACCAGGAATTAATGCGGCTTTTGTTCTCGAAACAGTCTCAACATTTGCCTGTTCGTCGGTTTCCTCTTGCTGTAGTGCTTCATTCACCCGCGCCATCGTTCCTTCAACCGTTGCTGGATTGGTAAAAGCAAGAATGTATTCCTGCGAATCCTGCTGCAGCTTCTGCAATAATGGATCATCAATACCGATAACGGGGATGGAGAGTTGCTGTGCTTCGTGCGCCAGTACAGCGGCAAACAGGGTACAGGTGACCAGAATGGCATCTGCATGACACTGGGCAATCCACTTTAGTGTCTGGGATACCTTTTCTCGAATGACAGCCTCTGAGAAGTCCGTATCCTGCTTAAGGCGATCCAGACCGGGATCGACATAATGCACAAGTTCCACTTCATAGGGGGCGAGCACCTCTTCAATGAGTGCAATGTTGGAGTAGTGAGCGTGATAACAGCCGATCGTGATCATAATGACATCCCCTTCGCCAATGCTTCTTTTTGTGAGTCGTGAGTGCTGCAGATATTTAGTTCATTATAGGAATCATACAAGGGAACTGTACAGCGTTTAAACCAATGCAAATAACCGTCCCTGCGCCATATGGCAGAAGGACGGTTCTATAGTCAGACTCCAATACAGTCAGGTTTCATTTTATCGCATGGAAGGAGATGCGTTCTTTTGAGCCATTTTTTGCTGCAGAATTTCGTGAAAGGATAGACCTTGAGTGTTCTCATTCTCCTTTTTTGGAGCAGTGGTCGCCGTGTTGCGCGGATACTGGTGGTGGTACGGGATCATTTGCTGAATAGGCATGCGGATCATCTTGGTTCCTCCTTTTGGGTTAGATATATAAGTTGAGCATGTAAATATTAAATTCATCTTAATATAGGCTATGTATTTGAACAGGTAGTCGTTCCAAGTGCGCATATAGGTACATGTGACTTGTTAGACGAAATCGGGAAGTTATGACGTAATTCCAATTGGATTGTAGTGATTTTACCCCGTATTTAGGAGATGTAAACGGTTTGAGGGAAATTCAGGAATAAAGGACCTGAAATACAAGGTTTGATATGGGAGGAACGAATCGGTTGTTAAGTGAATAGTCCCAGTTTCAGGAATGTCAATTGTGACGAAAATAAGACAAATTGTCTGGGAGAGTAGGTATCATTGAAGCTAACTAACTTGGTACCATAGTCGGTTGTTGTGAGCGGATGGGGGTGGTTTTATACGTGTTTTAGAGGTGAGACAGGGAGCAGCACCCAAAAAAGCCATCCAGCGAGCTGGACGGCTTTTGCAACGTTAATCTGGAAATGTAAATGGAAAATCTCACTACTCTGTAGTTGGCCCAGCTTGTTTTACCGCAATATAGATATCGACCTGAACTTGGGCAGGATCCACACTCCGTTCATCATATAACTCGAAATCACCGGTAAACGTTCGCTCGTTCTGATGGCTCCAGCCCCAAACGGCGCCCCATGCTTCACCTACAACTTCTGCCATTGGACCCTTGCGGGAGGTGAATACGGCGTATGTTGCTGGTGGCAATTCGATGGAGTTCATGCCAGCTGGTAACGTTTCATCTGCAGCTACCTCGTGGCCTACGAGGATGGTGTATTCCCCGTGTATACCATCGGTATAATCTGTATAGCAGCCGTATCGGGGTGCTTCCGGTGCAGGAATGTGTTCTGACGTGAAGTAGCGGCTCCATAGATCCTGAATGCAGCCTTGGCCGCTCATCTCGATCGCGTTGGTCGTTCTGGCTGATATGCCAGCCAGGCGTTTGCCAGGAAGTGTAACATATCGAACAGGTTGAACGGAGTGCGTATAGTTGTTACCTTTCGGATTGGATGCGCTCCATCGTTTCAAAAAGGGAAGCTGATTGCGCAGCATTGCCCGCGCTGATTCCTCATCCATACCTTCTTCGATGAGGATCGCGGCGCACATCTCAATCATGCCTTCCAGCGTAATATTGGGCTGTTGGAACATGCCTTCTTTGTAGCAATAGATGCAGTATTCACGGGTTGCACTTCCATCTGCTTCCGTTCCGAATTGGGTAGGGGTGGTCAGCGGCATTCCACAGCTATGGCATATCGTGACGTTCATTTATCAATTCCTCCTCGTTATATACAGCTTGAATATAAATGAAGTATAACGAGAGGAACTGGACATCAGTCTGTCAGGTTTGCGGAGGGGCAGCATAATTTTGCACGATTTGTTCTGCAATCCGGCGGATCTCGTCACGTATATGAAAAGGCTCCAATACCTCGGCATCTGCGCCAAAGCCAAGAATGAACCCGTACAGCCAGTTATCTTCCGGAAAAGCCACTTGACTTATATAATATCCCTGGCCGTCGGGGATCACGTTCTCTATGCCAAACCACTCTTCGGCGATATGACGGACACGGGCGTGGAATCTCATCGTCATGGCAACCGTGTTCCCTGGAGTCGCCCATTCCTGCTGCCAAGGCCTGTCCTGCAGGTTGATGGGTTTGCGTTCAAAGCTTCCATGAGCAAGTGTCACATCCTGCATACGGACCAGCTTGAACATGCGAAACTCATTACGCTCATGACAGAACGCATAGAGGTACCAGGAGTGCTTTTTAAGAACAAGGGTATGAGGATCGACGGTTCTGTGAGTGTGGGCTCCTTCGGCGCTGCAATAGGTAAAGGTGATTGAACGCAGCTGATCCAGTCCCTGTTCAATGATTTGCAGTTTGTTTTGCAGCGCTTCCGGGTGGGTCCACATCGAATAATCCACAATGAAACGATTGGTTTCGGCCTGAAAGTCATCGTTTTTGGATTCTGGCACAATGCTGCTTAGTTTCTCCATCAACAGTTCCCGTGCTACATTGGTATGCGATGTGGAGACGCTGCGCAGTGCGGTGACGATGGAGGCCAGATCCCGGTCAGTCAATACGTTTCGATCCAGGCGGTAACCTTCCGCAAGGCCAATGCCACCGCTCATGCCCTGGTACGTCACGACAGGAATGCCTGCCTGGCCCAGGGTATCAATGTCTCGATAAATGGTGCGGATGGAAACTTCAAACGTGTCTGCCAGATCCTTGGCCTGTACACGGCCACGATTGATTAGTAGTACAACGATGGCTAATAAACGGTCCAATTTCATAAAAAAGGTTCCTCTCAATGATTTATATGTTGGATTCAGATATGTTATATTGTTGAGCATCACATATAGGAGTGGGATAAGCAATGAAGCGAATTACGATTCTGATTGCGGACGATGAAGTGGAGATCGCTGATCTGGTTGCGTTGCATTTGCAAAAAGAAGGATACCACATCGTCAAGGCTTACGATGGTAAGTCGGCCCTGCATGCCATTCAGACACAAGCGATCGATTTGGCAGTCCTGGACATTATGATGCCAGGCATGGACGGTTATGAGGTCACCCGCAAAATCCGGGAACAGCACCACATACCGATCATATTCCTGAGTGCCAAAACGTCGGATATGGACAAAATTACGGGTCTCGTAATGGGCGCTGATGATTATATGACCAAGCCGTTCAATCCGATGGAGCTCGTAGCCCGGGTGAACTCCCAGCTTCGTCGTTCCTTGCAATTCAGCCAGTCTGTACCTGTTCAGCGTTCCATTCTGGAGAAGGGCGGACTCGTCATCGCGCCGGATCAGCATAGCGTAACACTCTACGGCAAACCAGTGGAACTAACACCGAAGGAGTTCGACATTTTGTATTTGCTCGCAAGTCACCCCAAGCAGGTGTTCAGTGCGGAAAGCATTTTTGAACAAGTATGGGGAGAGGCCTATTACGAGAGCGGCAATACTGTAATGGTCCATATTCGAACGCTGCGCAAAAAACTCGGAGAGGATCTGGACAAGAACAAGTTTATCAAAACGATCTGGGGCGTGGGGTATACATTTAATGACTAAACAAAGAAGTTTTCGGACAACCATGATTATGCTGCTGGGTCTGAGCATGCTGGCCTCCGGCGCGATCACCTATGGGATTTACAAGCTTTTGCAGGCTTACTATTCAGGTGTGAGAGCAGAAGATCAGCTTGCCGAATATCGCCATTTTATGAAAAGCATTGGAGATATCTATTTCTTCCTCATTTTGTTCATCCCGCTTGCCATTCTGTTTTTTTTCTGGTTCACCAAGCCCTACGTGACCTATTTCAAGGATATTTCCACAGGGATCAGGCATTTGGCAAATGGAGACTTCCAGCATCGAGTCCAGATCTCTTCGAAGGATGAACTAGGTACAATCGCGGAGGATGTGAATTTGGCGAGTGAGAAGCTTAGGGAGGCGGTAGAACGGGGGGATTTTGCTGAAACCAGCAAGGATCAGCTCGTCGTTAATCTGGCACACGACCTGCGAACACCGCTGACTTCTGTGCTCGGGTATTTGGATCTGCTCATGAAGGATGATCAGCTGACAGAGGAACAGGTCAGACACTTTACATCGATTGCCTTTACCAAATCCCAGCGGCTGGAGAAGCTGATTGATAGTTTGTTTGAAATTACCCGGATGAATTATGGCATGCTGCCTATACAGAAAACACGGCTTGATCTTAGCGAACTGCTGAAACAGATGAATGAAGAATTATATCCTGTATTTGAGAAAAATCGTTTGCTCACCCGGTTGACCATCGAGTCGGATTTGACCATTTCCGGAGACGGAGAATTGCTTGCCAGGGTGTTTGAGAACCTGCTGATTAATGCTGCACGCCATGGCAAGGATGGCATCTATGTGGACCTGAAGGGATACCGGGAAGCTGATCAGGTCGTCATTCAGGTTATTAACTATGGTGGGCATATTCACCCGGAGGATTTGCCGCATATTTTCGATATGTATTATACCGGAGATCGTGCACGGACTCCTCAGGAGGGTGGGACAGGCCTCGGCCTGTTTATTGCCCGGAATATTGTGGAACAGCATGAAGGGACCATTTCGGCCCAGAGTGATGTGGTACGGACCTTATTTGAGGTGCGCCTTCCAGCAATGGGATGAGGTTTGCAGTCAAATTTAAGAAAAACTTTAAAAATGCCCTGCTTTTTCTTTAACTAGTTTTCTCTATCCTTGATTGTACGAGGCAAAGGAGGAGCTAGGATGAAGAAGTGGGGCTTTTTGCTATGCATCATTTTGATCGGGTATGTGATAACCAGATCGCCGGCATCTTTTCAGCAGAAGGATGAGATGATCATTGAAATTCAGGACAAGCATGAAAATCATACGGGGGATACCGTATCCATCACCGGTAATATTCAGGATCAAGTACATAAGGGCAACTTGCTGCTTGTTAATTCAACCTATCCGGTTCATCAAGAAGGCATCAAAACCGATATTATAAATGTGGCACAGCAGGACGATCTGGTCCGTGGATACGGATTGTTGGATCAAAACATATTGCTTTCGAGAGAGGTAGCCCAAGCTTTTCAAAAGATGATTGAAGCGGCGGGTGAAGAGGGAGTGCGTTATTTTCTCATCAGCAGCGGATATCGAGACTTTGCCAAGCAGAATGAACTTTATCAGGAAAAGGGATCAGACTACGCGCTTCCGGCAGGACACAGTGAGCATAATCTTGGATTATCCATGGATATCGGCTCCACGCTGGCGACCATGGATGAAGCGCCAGAGGGTGCCTGGCTCGAGAAGAATGCCTGGAAATATGGATTTATCCTCCGTTATCCGAAGGACAAGGTGAGTCTCACGGGGATTCAATATGAACCCTGGCACTTTCGATATGTCGGACTTCCGCATAGTGCTGTCATGTATAAGAATAACCTGGTGCTGGAAGAGTATCTGGATTTGCTAAAAGAGAAAGATAACATTATGGTTGAAGTGGAAGGTGAGAAGTATCATATCCGCTATTACCGGGCGGACGGGGATACGACCGTTTACATACCTGAGCATGGCCGTTATGACATATCGGGAGATAACAAGGATGGAGTCATTGTCACAGTAAAGGAGTAACAGGGCTGCACAAAGGAGGTTCTTCAGCGTGAGGCAGAGAAAAATCAAACATAAAATCCTTTGGATTGCCGCGTTAATCATCTATTTATATCTGCTAACCAAGCTTATACTCTTCAAAGGGGGGCCGGTCGACTTCGAAGTTGTCCGGGTCCAGCTTATGACTTTCCTTCATCAACCGGATCTGATTCATACACGAACCGTCAACCTGACGCCTTTTCAGGAAATCTCAAGAGATTGGAACAGCCTGTCACTGCATCGTCCAGGCACTGCAATTCATCTGGTGGGCAATGTGATGGCTTTCATTCCACTGGGGGTGTTTATCCCGATGCTGATGGGCAACAAGCTGCTGTCAGGGGCTAACGTATTTCTGTCATCTCTGCTTCTAAGTTTAGGCTATGAAGTAACACAGCTGCTCACTGGCATGGGCATATTCGATGTGGACGATCTGATGTTGAATACATTAGGCGGGGTGATTGGATATATTCTGTTTACCATGGCTCTCGGCATGAAACGGTTGTTGATTGGAGGAGAATCACGTACGGTGAAGAAGGAGTATAATCCTAAGGAGAGTCCTGTATAAGGAGGGAGATCCATTGATCATAATAGCAGCCGTAATATTGATCACAGGTTTGATGTTTCTTGTGTACCCACGAAGTGTAACAGATGACTCGAGCAGTCAGATCGCGGAACGAGTGATCATGTCGAGGTGGGTCGGAGGCTCACTGATCATTATGTCATGTCTGTTCCTGATCATGGGGACAATACAGCTGTTGGATGAGGCTTCACACCATATTGGACACTAGGAAGATAAATGACCTTAAGTAAATAAAGCATTCTTATATGCATCACATAAAGCTTCTCATCACGTTCTAATACTGTGGTGGGAAGCTTTTTTCTGTCTTTTTCTGTCGTCGTACCGGTATTGGTTAACACAAGTCTTGAGAGGGGTTTGCGAATGGGTTCCCTATTGCGGTAGAGTAGGACCACAGAATACTGAACTATATATTAACAAAGGAGGATATTTATTGTTATATTCATTAGCTGTAAGCTTGGCAGGCAGAATGAGAGCTATCATGGAAATCGAAAGTGAAATGGTTGAAGCTAAGCGGAATCATCTCGGCAAAGAAATCGTGCGTGTTTTAGAACAGAAAAGATCAGAGTTGATTAACAGCTGCACACGTGATGAGTTATTAGTCATAAAAACAGTAATGAATGTTGGGCGGTCAGAGCGAGGGTATCGCTACTATTTCGACAGGGAGGACGTTGAAATCATTCATTTACCTATTGAGTTGACCGGACCTGAACTGATGCAGAAATATTCCTATTATCTCGTACATAGAACAAAACAAGAACTCGCATATGGTATTGAATATTACTCTGCTGTGTCAGAACAACTGAAAGAAGGTATGGAGATCTTGAAACTTTAATCTGTAATTGTAGGAGGATATAAGAATGATAACGAAAATTTCGTACTATACGCCAGATGGTTTCTATTATTACGTCCCCGATCAATATGCAGAGCAGATGGAAGAGTGGAGAAGGGAATTTTCTGATTTTTTGCAAAGTATAGAGGGAAAGCATCCATTTACAGAATATACAGAGTCCATTAACTATGAGGGCAATTTGGAATACGCCGTTTTTGTAAGGAGTTACGGTGGGGATGATTTCATGGACTGGATCAACGTGGAGAAATTAAAACGCAGGGGAATATATCGCATTCCTTCGCCGCCTGATGAGTCGGAAGTTGGAATAAGAATAGATTTTTAGAAGTAAGCCGCTTATTAAAAGATAAATCATCTAAAAAAGCTCCCCATCTCGTGCAGAACGCACGTGGCGGGGAGCTTTTCTATGTTAATGCATCAGCTTAATCGTTAATGCAATTAAGCTTTTTTCATCATTTGACGCAATACCGTTTGCAGGATACCACCGTTGTGGTAGTAGTCTACGTCAACCATGCTGTCCAGACGAGCGATAACAGGGAAGTCGAACTTGGTTCCGTCTTCGCGGGTTACCGTAACGGTCAACTCTTGTCCAGGCTTCACATCATTGCTGAGACCTGTAATGTCGTACGTTTCACGTCCGTTCAGACCGAGGCTGGACCAGCCATGGCCTTCCTGGAATTGCAGAGGCATTACGCCCATGCCCACCAGGTTACTGCGGTGGATACGCTCGAAGCTTTCTGCGATAACGGCTTTTACGCCGAGCAGGAACGTACCTTTGGCCGCCCAGTCACGGGAGCTGCCTGTACCATACTCTTTACCTGCAATAACGATCAGGTTCTGACCTTCATCCTGATACTTCATGGAAGCATCGTAGATGGACATCTCTTCATCGGTTGGCAGGTACTTCGTGATACCACCTTCCGTACCCGGAGCCACCTGGTTACGAATACGAATGTTGGCAAACGTACCGCGCATCATGACCTCATGGTTACCACGACGTGAGCCGTAGGAGTTGAAGTCTTTGCGCTCAACGCCATGCTCTTTCAGGTACAATCCGGCTGGACTGGTTGTAGCAATGTTACCCGCTGGAGAGATGTGGTCCGTTGTTACGGAGTCACCAAGCAAGGCCATTACACGTGCAGAGCGGATGTCAGCAATATCAGTCAGCTTGTCGCCAAGGTTTTGGAAGAACGGCGGGTTCTGAATGTACGTGGAGTTAGGATCCCACTCATACAGTTCGCCTTCCGGTACAGGAATGTTGTTCCAGCGCTCATTGGCTGTAAATACATTCTCGTATTTGTTGCGGAACATCTGAGCATTCAGTGAGCTTGCAATGGCATCCTTAATTTCCTCGGAGCTAGGCCAGAGGTCTTTCAGGAAGACAGGCTCGTTATTCGTATCATAACCGATTGGATCGGTAGCAAAATCAATATTGACCGTACCCGCGAGAGCGTAAGCAACAACGAGTGGAGGAGAAGCCAGATAGTTGGCTTTTACCTGAGCATGTACACGGCCTTCGAAGTTACGGTTACCGGACAATACAGCCGCTACAGTCATATCGTTCTCAGCAATCGCTTCGCTTACTTCGTCTGGCAGTGGACCGGAGTTACCGATACAAGTTGCACAGCCATAACCCGCAACGTTAAATCCAAGCTTGTCGAGATATTGGATCAGGCCTGATTTTTCGAGATACTCGGTAACAACGAGGGAACCTGGAGTCAAGCTGCTTTTCACGTAGCCTGGTTTGGTCAGACCGCGCTCAACCGCTTTTTTCGCAAGTAGACCCGCTCCGAGCATAACGCTTGGGTTGGATGTGTTGGTGCAGCTTGTAATGGCCGCAATAACAACCGCGCCTGCTTTCAGTTCGCTTGTGGAACCGTCAGGGTGCTTCACAGGCACTGTTTCTTCAATCTTCTCATCGCTCAGTCCGTATCCGCCTTTGTCGACCGGAGTACGAATGATGCTGTTGAAGCTTTCTTTCATTTGCGTCAGTTCGATGCGATCCTGTGGACGCTTAGGACCTGCAAGGCTCGGTACCACGGAAGCAAGATCCAGCTCGATTACATCTGTGAATTCTGGATCAACTGTGCTGGAAGTACGGAACATGCCTTGTGCTTTGTAATAAGCTTCAACCAGATCCACTTGCTCGTCGGAACGTCCTGTACTGCGCATGTAGTTCAGTGTCTCGCTATCGACAGGGAAGAAACCAATCGTAGCGCCGTATTCCGGTGCCATGTTGGCAACGGTCGCACGGTCAGCAAGGCTGATATTGGCCAAGCCTGGACCGTAGAACTCGACAAATTTGCCAACTACGCCTTTTTTACGAAGCATTTGAGTGACAGTGAGTGCCAGATCCGTAGCTGTTGCGCCTTCGCTCAGGCTGCCTGTCAATTTAAAACCGATAACGTCAGGTGTTACAAAGTACAGTGGTTGACCAAGCATTCCTGCTTCGGCCTCAATTCCGCCAACACCCCAACCAACAACGCCGAGTCCGTTGATCATGGTGGTGTGGGAGTCCGTACCTACGAGGGAATCCGGGAACACGACGGTTTCGCCGTCAACCGTTTTGGTTGCAGCGACGGAAGCCAGGTACTCCAGGTTAACTTGGTGAACGATCCCTGTGGATGGTGGTACAGCACGGAAGTTGTTGAATGCCGTTTGTGCCCAGCGCAGGAAGCGGTAACGCTCTTCATTACGCTCGAACTCAACCTTGATGTTGTAGTCGAGAGCGTCGTTGGTTCCGAATGCATCAACCATAACGGAGTGGTCGATAACGAGGTCAACTGGCACGAGCGGGTTGATCTGTTTTGGATCGCCGCCTGCCTTTTTCACTGTATCGCGCATCGCAGCAAGATCCACGACAACTGGTACGCCAGTGAAGTCCTGCAGGACGATACGTGCAGGGATAAACGGAATTTCCTTGTTATTGTCACGGCCTTCTGCCCAGCCGGTAAGTTGTTTCACATGTTCTTCGGTAATTGCGCGTCCGTCGAACTGACGAACTGCTGCTTCGAGCAGCACTTTAATGGAGAAGGGAAGCTTGGAAAGGTCGCCGTAGCCGCCTTCCTGAAGAGCATCGAGACTGTAGTAGCGGTAAGACTTGCCTCCGACCTCAAGACTGCGGGCTGCGGAGAAATGGTTCTTGGCTGACATACATGTACCTCCTTAAAATGTGTCGGTGAGATGAAGATAAAGTTCATTTAAGTGGAAGAACAGGCCTTCATCGTTCCGTGTCCTTGTTCGCTAGTTTCATCAGATGAAACGTAATTTCATAATTGCAACTTTAGTATTAAGTATACCGTTTTCACCTCCGTACGTAAAGGGCTTTTTGCCTGTCCAAACAAGCTTTGCGAACAATGAAGGCGTTTTCGTGAATATTGCCTTGTTACGATACTTCCTGCTGTCCAAGTCTCCAATTTTCGGCACTCGATCCCTGAGCGGAACACATACAACCGGTATACGCCTCATAGGAATAGAAGTAGTATGCACAGCTGAATTTTCCAGAGAGAACTCAAGTGCCAAAGGGGGACACAGGCTTGGAAAGGGAATGGAAGAGTGCCTTATACACCTATGTGAACCAGTACAACCGATGCGAAATCGACTATCGTCCACAGACGAGCGAGCGGATTGTCACGGATCCGGCATTTGTGCTGGAGCGGGGAGAGCGTATGGCCAGACTGGACGATTGGTATCGTAAACGGCGTGCAGTGCCTCTTCGCAGCGAGACCAGTGCCAAGCTTGTGCGAACGGTTACGGAAGGTCCGGAAGAATCGGTGGTGGATATTCAACTTTACAGCAGGCTTTTCTATGAGAAAAGCGGAATCACCCACCGGGAGGATCGGATTGAGAGGGAACGGTTGACCTTTATTAGGCAGGGTGGAACCTGGATGATTGCACGGGTCGAAAGAGAAGTTCCGGAGCGGCGCCCGGCAGGGGAGGGGAGACCCTTTCAGCAAGCGAATTTTGTACAGGCGAGTAATCGGCCGCTGCTGAACAGGGAAGTGCTTGGCCAGGGTAGAAGTTCAAGGCAGCAATTATACCGGCGGGACCTGGCAGTTGCTTATGCAGATCGGTGGTGGAATGCGGGAAACCCCGCATTTGAGGAATTCGAGGTAGACTGCACCAATTACGTCTCCCAATGTCTCTTTGCAGGGGGAGCACCCATCCACTATACTGGTAGAAGAGAAGCGGGCTGGTGGTACAAAGGCTATGTGAACAGCACCGAAATGTGGAGCTACAGCTGGGCCGTATCCAACAGTCTCGAGCGTTATCTGGGAAGCAGCAGCTGGGGGCTGACAGCAACCGAAGTGGATCGGCCGGAACAGCTGATGCTCGGAGATGTCATTCTCTACGATTGGGACGGAGACGGCAGGTTTCAGCATAGTACTGTTGTGACTGCCTTCGATGCGGGAGGCATGCCGCTTGTCAATGCACATACGGTCAGCAGTCGCCACCGCTATTGGGATTACCGGGATTCTTACGCTTGGACGGAGCGGACGGTGTACCGGCTTTTTCATATTGCAGATGAGTTCTAATGAAGCAGGGTATATAGGGATTTGGTGACGTGGACATTCAGTTCCGTGTAAAATAAGCCCTAAGACAAGAATAAAATTGATGCTGATTATACAGGTATGACGGCATCATGCACAGATAATCGGAGGTTACGCATGAGCATGGATAAATTAACAGTTGGCGTCGTTTACGGCGGGAAATCAGGGGAACACGAAGTATCGCTGCAAACGGCGTTTGCTGTAACGAACGCTTTTGATTATGAAAAATATGAATTGGTTCCTTTCTATATCTCCAAGCAGGGGACATGGAAAAAGGGAGCTGTGATGCACGCGCCATTCGCGCAGATTGAGGATCTGAAGCTGGAGCAGGCAGCAGGTGGAACCCAGGAAGCGTTGAACACGTTGTTCGCTCGTCTGTATGGCGGAGAAGGTGCACTGGATGTTATGTTCCCGCTGCTGCACGGCACGTTTGGTGAGGATGGTACGATTCAGGGGATGTTCGAGATGGCGGATATGCCTTATGTGGGTGCAGGTGTACTGGCTTCAGCAGGCGGTATGGACAAAGTGGTTATGAAAAAGCTGTTTGCACAGGCTGGAATCGACCAATGTGCCTTTACTTATTTTAATGCGACCCAGTGGAAGCAAACCGAGCACGACATGATCCTGCAAGTGGAGGAACAGCTGGGTTACCCGTGCTTCATCAAACCGGCGAACCTCGGCTCCAGCGTAGGGATCTCCAAAGCACGCAACCGGGATGAACTGAAGACAGCCGTCGAATTTGCACTGCGTTACGACACGAAGGTTGTTATTGAGGAGTTCGTTGAGGCACGCGAAGTGGAAGTGAGTGTACTTGGCAATGATGAGCCGATGGCCTCGGTGCCAGGAGAAATCGTATCCTCTGGTGAATATTATGACTATGCAGCCAAGTATATTGATGGCCAATCACAGATGCTGATTCCCGCTCCGCTGGATTCTGAAGCCGCTGATCGTATCCGTGAGGCAGCCTTGCAGGCATTCCGTGCGATTGAAGGCAATGGGATTTCCCGGGCAGATTTCTTTATTCGCAAATCGGATGGTGCATTGCTTATTAATGAAGTAAACACAATGCCTGGCTTTACGCCGTACAGCATGTATCCGTTGCTGTGGCGTGAGACGGGTGTATCGTATGCGGAACTGCTGGATCGCATGATTGAGCTGGCATTGGAGCGGTACAACCGCAAGCAAGCGCTGAACTATGAGAACGGTGTGCAGGCTTAAATTATTAGTGTTCGAATTTTTAGTTGCACTTTACCGTAGGAGACTACACAAGGAGGGGTATGGATGGGATTTCAGACTGAATTCAATTCCGTATGCAAATTCAAGAGTGAGCAGGAGCTGTTTGAACTGCTGGAATACGGCCGCGGCAAAATGGTAAAACAGGGCTTCCGTGTCTTTCCGACCGGACAGAAGGTTATTGCTTATACGCCTGATAACGTGGCTGTAGCCATCGTCAAGATCGTTGCTTCCATTGCAGAGATCAACTTCCAAGGACAGGAAGTAACGGAAGTGGAGATGCAGCTCATTCGCAAGCTGAACGAGGAAGAATCCCGTGTTCAGACTGCACTTGCGGACGAAATGTTCTTTGGTGAGCAGGCACAGGGATAAACCTTATTTCATCATATGGGACCAATGAACGGAATTGTAAGGCGAGCGATTACGGACTTTCTTTTAGGGTAAAACTTGGTTATATACAGTGACCGGAAAACCTGACGGCTGCAGATGCCAGGCAGGAATTCCGCCCTAATAGAGAGGAAGAACACCATGCTTGTACGTTTTGGTTATGTGGCGATGTCTGTGCTGGTAGAGAATGCATCCCCTTCTCGCACGATGACCATGGCCAGCTTCAAGAAAATTGATGACAGGGAGGCAGCCATTCGCAAGCTGGAACGGATTGCAGCCGAGAATTTGCATAATACGTTACGGTTGCTTAGACATAACAAGGGCAGCCATATTCATGTATATCGTTTCTCTTCCAAATTAATTCCGCTGGCGACACATGAGGATCTGATGGATTGGGATCCATTCCCGGCCCTCCAGTCCGATTTTGCTGCCATTGGTGATTTTGTGAAGGAGAACGGAATGCGTGTATCCTTCCATCCGGACCATTTTACCGTTCTAAGTACGCCTCGGGAGGAAGTGCTGCGGAACTCCATGCGTGACCTTCGTCATCATGTTCGGATGCTGGATGCCATGGGGCTGAATGCCACTGCCAAGAATAATATACATATTGGTGGTGCATACGGGGACAAGCCTAGTGCAGCGCTGCGCTTTGAAGAGAATTTTCTGAAGCTTGATCGGGATATCCAGGAACGGTTGACCCTCGAAAATGATGACAAAACATTCAACGTTCCCGAAACGCTGGCCGTGTGTCAGCATTTGGGGCTGCCGATGGTGCTGGATATTCATCATCAGTGGGTCAATAATGAAGGCGAACAGCCATGGGATTTGTGGCCTGACATATGGAAGACGTGGCAGTCACCGCTGGCGCAGGCGGATTCCCCTGCAGACCGGCCATTGCCGCCGAAAATCCACGTATCCAGTCCGAAGAGCGAAAAGGATATCCGCGGACATGCCGATGGCGTTGAAGTAGAACCTCTGCTATCCTTTTTGCGTCATATTGCTGCAGATACGCCGGAACTTGATGTCATGATCGAGGCGAAGCGCAAGGATGAAGCCCTGGTGCAGCTCATGCAGAAGCTGGCCTTCTACCACGAAGAAGGCGTGGAATGGGTGGACGAATCTACAGTCATTATCCATCCCTAGAGCCAAAAGGGGCCTGGGCAGCAAGAAACTTTACAACCGGTGAGGCGTATACTTTTAACAAGTATTTTAACTTTTCGTAGATTGATATAGAAAGTAGAGTGAACGCTTTGAATGAGAAGGAAAAAACACCTTATGTCGTGACGAGCAAAAGCTATACTGCTGTTGCCATTAATGCAGCTTCCAAAGCAGGTGAATGGATCAAGAGCCGTCTTCGAACCATAGGCGAGCCTGGAACCAAATATTCGCCGCAGGATCTTGTAACCGAAGTGGACAAAGGAGCGGAGCAGATGATCCGCCGCCTGATTCTTACCCACTTTCCAGGCCATGCCATTCTCGGTGAAGAGGGCGTTGAACCCGGACCGGAAGCTTCAGCCAAAGCACTGAAAGAGGCTCAGGAAGAAGAATTCCTCTGGATTGTGGACCCAGTGGACGGCACAACGAATTTTGTCCATGGATTTCCGTTTTATTCGGTGTCTATTGCCCTGGCTCATCATGGTGAGGTCATTGTAGGGGTCATTTACGATCCTTCCAGAGATGAACTATTTGTAGCTGAAAAAGGAAAAGGGGCATACGTCCACGGCAACCGTATGGCTGTATCCAATGAACAGAGCCTCGGCCAGAGCCTGGTCGCAGTGGGCTTCCCGGCTGATACTACCTATGCCCTGCCAGTCAATATGGCCGCTGTACAGGCTCTTGCACCGCAAGTGCGAAGCCTGCGTGCAGGTGGATCAGCAGCGCTGCATTTGGCATATGTTGCTGCAGGACGCCTTAGTGCATACACCGAAGTTGGACTGAAACCTTGGGATATTGCGGCAGGTGCCCTGCTTGTTGAGGAATCTGGCGGCAAGGTCACCGATACAATCGGAACACCTTATCAGTTGTCTGTCAGTCATGTGGTTGCCACGAACGGCAAAATTCATGATGCACTGACAGAGGTACTCAAGGAAGCCAAAGCAACCGGTTTGGAGTGAGTTTATTAATTTCTTAAATGATTCAACAAACGTATATTGCACATAAACGAGGGTCAGAAAAAATCTGGAGAAGCGAAGATAAAAGCTTTCTGAAAGAAAGCTGCTTCGGAAGCATAAACCAGCCTTTATCCCCGAATTTTTCCCTTTGAAAAGAAGACAAGAAAATTTGGGGATAACAGCGATCGGAAGATTGTTCTGGCCAACGAATTGTAGGTTCAATAGTATTTGGTTGTACATTTATGAACTTAATTGAAGGAGCGATGAACGATGGATGAATCCAAGGAACTGGAACGACGTTTGAGTGAAATGCTGACTGAAGGGGAGATGGAAGAGTCCGGCGACGCGGACAAGCGTGAACGCCAGCTGATTCCTCCCAAATATGAGGTGCGCATTCAGACGGAAACGGACCCGATTGTCCAGGAAACGTTGATGTACCGGAATATGGCACGTGAAGTGGACGATCGGTATGATCGTTATCTGGAACGATCTGTCGAGAAAAATAACGCTGCAGATACGGAAAAGAAAGACCACTAAACCACCCTATAAACCACTGCTGTAACAAGCGAAACAAAGCTAGGATCATAGGTTAACAGGCTTCCCGCAGAGGGGAGTCTGTTGTTTTGTGAGCAGACTGCTGTCGTACGACATCTCTATTTTTTAATGCTAGAATAGTAGTGCGGTGAACTTCTGTCACTGGAGAAGAACCTGTGTAATAAAGGTCAAGTTATTATCTTATAGATGAGAAAAAGGAGTGTTCCCACGAATGAAGCGTACACGTACATGGAATAACACGTCGGCTGCATTGACAGCATGTATGCTGGCTGGAATGATGCTGTTTGCATCAACGGCATTACCGGCACATGCAACGGATACCAGCACCAGTACATTACCTGCCGGTACAACAACGGGTGCCGCCAATGTGAAGAAGGATGCTGCAGCTGTAACGAAGGCGTTCAGAATCGTTACTTTGGGAGATTCGATTACGGTAGGATACGAGCCGAATGCTAAAGGCCTGCCTTATGGTTATGTAGAGCGCTTGCAGGAGCAAGGGCTGCTCCATGGCCGTACTCAGGTGGATAACTATGGTATAGCCGGCTTGAAGAGCATTGGGTTGAAGAACTTTATCTCTGCAATAAATGAAGGCAAAACATTGACCTCTGCAGCCATTCAGCCGAATTTGCCAGATCCAAGAGCGGGGCAGATGGGAGCCAACATTGCTGCAATCCGCGAGAGCGTCGCAGGAGCCAATCTCGTAGCGATTACGATTGGAGGTAATGATGTATCCGAACTGCTGGGCACAGCTAATACCCTAAGTGACTCGGAATTGGAAGCTAAGGTGAAGGAGCTGCTGGCATCGTATACCGCAAATGTCAGCGAGGTAATCAATACAATTCATGCCATTAATCCCGGCGCCCAAATTGTCATTGCCGACCAGTATCAGCCTATGCCTGAAGTAGCGGGCAAAGCGTTATATGCCAAGCTCATGGAAGCATCCGAAGGTTTTACGGCAACCATTGACGGCATTGCATCCCAATTCACCGCACAGGGGATGGATGTAAAAGTGGCACATGTAGCCAAGGAGTTTGTTGGCGGCGAGGGAACCATGACCCATATGATCAAGGATCGGGATTTTCACCCGAACCAGTTTGGTTACGAAGCGATCGCCAAGGTCTTTGCAGAAACGATCTGGGGCGATTATACCAAACTGACCGCGCCAGCAGCAGGTGAACCGATGAACATCATCGTTAGCGGCAAAACGTTGAACACGCCGTATAAACCCATCATTCGCAATGGTAAAAATTTTGTGGCGATTCAGGACATCGTGAACGCTGTAGGGGCTACCACGGTTTGGGACAATAAAACCTCCACGGCAACCATTACATACGGAGACCGTAAGGTTGCTGTGAAGATTGGGGCAAATGCGGTTCAGGTAAATGGCGCATCTGTTGCCGTAGATACACCTGCGTTCCTGAACAAGGTAGGCAAGGAGTCCAAAACGTATGTACCACTGGCCATGGTAGCTGAAGGTCTTGGCTTTGATGTGCAATATGTGGCGAAGTTGAAGACGGTATTCGTTAATCCATAAGTCAATATGAAGTTATTCTATCGAGAAGCCGGATTGATCTAACGATCAATCCGGCTTCTTTACGAAGTGCCTTTGAATAGGACGCTATATGTTGCATAAATATGACTTGTCATCTGCCCATGGATGTGTAAATATGAAAATAACTTACAGTAGAACGAGACTCTCACACCTGCCTGCACCCTTCGCTGGGCCAAAGGAGCGCTTTGGATGAGAAAAATTAAAAACGCTTTCACATCGCTGCCGATCCATCACAAAACCATTCTTCTCATCGGATTTTTGATGCTGATCAGCTTCACGTTTTATGTTTCTGTCCTAGGGTATGTATTCAGAATCTATGATCGTCAAATCTATGAGAAGTCGTCCCAGGTACTGAATATGTCTTCCGTGGGCATCGAGAATCAGCTGCGCGAAATCGCCAATCTTTCCTTCAAGGTCATGTCGGACGAGGCGCTCCAGCAGTACCTTCTGCAGTTGGATAAGGCAGAATCCGGATACGAGAAAAATGGGCTGCTCAAAAAGATAACCAATCGACTTGTCGCATATGCAGGATCGGAGAAGTACATCTATTCCATGATATTTATCGATAATGATCAGAACGTTATGGCTGCGGGGAACCGCGAGGGAATATCGGAGTCCATGCAGACGGAACTGATTGCACTCGGACAGCAGTATTCAGGATCCAATGCATGGTATACGAGTGGAGATCAGCAAGCCAGGCTGATATCGGTTAGGCAGGTCAAGTCTTTTACAGGTGGGGCCTTTACCTTGGAGAAGCTCGGAACGCTGATTATTCGGGTACGGCTGGATCGTATTGTTCAGGATCAGATGCAGCACCCCGCTGAGGATTCGCAGCTGCTGATTACGGATGGGCGAGAGGTGATCTATCCCACGCAATCGTCAGTGACCGATTCCGAGTTGGAATCCGAATTGAAGCGGACACAGCCTTACGGGATTTCCATGTTTGAACAAGGTAGAAATTTCGTCGCTCGTGCACATTCGTCCTATACGGATTGGGTGTACCTTTATATGACGCCGTTTGACCAGATGTTTAAGCAAATACAGTTTGTAAAACAGTTGGTTACTGTCATTTTCATTATGATTTTGCTGGTGGCACTTGTATTCGGAGCCAAGCTGTCCCGCAGTATTACACAGCCGATCGCCCAGTTGATCAAGAAGATGCGCAACATTGAAAAGGGTGATCTGGATAAGCTGGAGGAGGCTGCTCTGGGCAATGTTCCGGTATCTTCCCAAAATGAAGTGGGGCTGCTCCATCGAACATTCAAAATGATGCTGCAGCGCATCAGGGAACTGATTGACGAGAATTATGCGAAGCAGCTGGTCATTCGGGAGACAGAGTTGAAAGCGCTTCAAGCGCAGATCAATCCTCATTTCCTCTATAACACGCTGGAGTCCATTAACTGGCTGGCCAAAGTGCAGAAGCAGCGGCAAATTTCCGAAATGGTCGAGGCACTCGGCTTCCTGCTGCGCAGTTCAGTGAATATGTCCGAGAAGTGGATCACGCTGGAAAGGGAGCTGGATATCGTCCGCAGTTATGTGACCATTCAGCGCACGCGATTTGAGGAAAGGCTTGATTTTGACATGGATATCGCTCCTGAGGTGGGGAGTGCACGACTTCCGAAGCTAACGTTACAGCCACTGGTGGAGAACGCCATTCACTATGCGCTTGAACCGAGTATACACCCGTGTAAAATTCGGATTCGAGCCAGAGCAGAAGATGACAAGATTATCATTGAAGTAGTGGATGACGGACCGGGCATGACGCCGGAGTTTTTGGAGCAACTGCAGGAAGGACGCATTCAGACAAGAGGGCAAGGCATAGGTTTATCCAACATCCAGGAACGGATCAGGCTGACCTTCGGTGAGGAGGGCAGCATGGTCATGAGCAGCAATCCCGGTGCCGGGACCGTAGTATCGATCAGAATACCTTGGATCAGAGAGGACGATGACGATGTACAAAGTGATGCTCGTAGATGACGAACGTGTGATTTTGGAGGGGATCTCCCAAGTGGTGGATTGGGCGGCAGCCGGTACGGAATTGGTGGACACCGCCAGGAATGGGATTGAGGCATTGGACAAAATCGGGCATTCCAGGCCTGATATTATTATTACCGATATATCCATGCCGGGCTTGGATGGACTGGGACTTATAGAAAAGGCTTCTGAAGCGTACCCTGGGCTTCGGTTTATCATGCTGTCCGGGTACAAAGAGTTTGAATATGCCCGCCGGGCCATGCAATATGGCGTGAAACATTACTTGCTGAAGCCCTGCAATGAAAATCAGATTCATGATGCCCTGTCGGAACTGCTTCAAGAGCATCAGGATGCACAGGTAAAAGAGCATGTGGCTGGGGAAATGAAGCAGCGGCTGCAAAGGGTACTTCCCCATGTAAAAGAACAATTTTTGCTCGAGTTCATGACCAATCGGACATATGGTCCAGTCGACCTGGAGTATTATCAGGAGCTGTTCAATCTGAAACTTGAAGCAAGTCAAGTTCGCTTGTTATTGTTCCATATCTCGGACGATCATGACTACAGTCATTTGTTTGCCATCAAGAACATTGCCAGTGATCTGCTGCCGTATGTCTTATTAAGCACAACCATTGAAGGCAAGCTGCTGATTCTGCTGGAGGATTCGGCTGATTACACTGACTTAAGGGAGAGAATTGAGGAAGTGAGAGCGGCCTTTACCAGGCTCTATAAATTACAGGTGACGGCCGCACTTAGCGAAGCGGACCACATGGTCCAGTCACGGCGTCTGTATCGTGAGGCACTGCAATGTCTGAACCATCGCTTTTTCATCGGAGAAGGCAAATTGATCACGAAGAATGATGTAGCCATTGCCGGGGAGTGTGAAGGTGTGCATGCCGAGCAGGATGCCGAACAATTGTGCCAATTGATTAAGTCGGGGAATAGCGAGGAAGCCAGTGCCGAAGTTGATCGCCTGTTTGAGCGTTTAGCCGGACAGCAGCTTGATATTGAGGTCACTAGATCTTATGTTGTTCAGCTCTATTCGGCCATGATTCATGTCTGTCCGCCTGAAGAGGCCACGGAGTTTACGCAGCGGATGGCAGAGCTACCTCACATGGATACTCTGTCCGGACTGAAATCTTTTATCGCTAACAGCACAGCCAATCTGACCTCTGGTTATTATAAAAATCATATTAGCCGCCAGTCTTCCGCCGTGGAGAAAATGATGGATATAGTAGATAAACACTACGGTGAAGCTGATCTTTCACTGAATGGTGTTGCCCATCAGATGCTGTATATGAATCCGGATTACCTGGGCAAAATTTTCAAAAAAGTAACAGGAGAAAACTTCTCCAACTATGTGAATCGTCTGCGCATTGAGCGTGCATGTGAGCACATTCGCCGAGGCGGGGATGTAAAGGTATTTGAGCTTGCGGAGCTGTTCGGCTTCGGAGGCAATTCGCAATATTTCAGTCAGGTGTTCAAAAAGTGGACCGGCATGACACCAACCGAATACAGAAGATCCGGCATATAACAATTAATTGCCGCTCCTTGGACATTGTATGAGGAGGACAAACAACACCGCGAAGGGTGAATGTTGTCCTCCTCTGTTTTTTGAACCAACAAGACGGATTTGTGTATTCAACTCTGGTCGTACATTTGCGAAAATGACAATATCAAGTTTGTGAAAGCGTTATCAGAAAGGCGAGGATAACCCGTTCACAAAACCATATCCACACAAAAAGGGGAGATTGGCATGGTGAAAAAGGCAATATTCCTAATGATGGCAATGCTGCTGGTATTTACGGCGGCGTGCAGCTCAGATGGAGAATCGGGAGGAACATCCGCGGATGGCTCGGTGACGCTGCGTATCGCGTGGTGGGGCTCGGATACACGTCATGAGTACACGCAGAAGGTCATTGACTTGTACAAAGAGAAAAATCCGAACGTCAAAATTGACGTCGAGTATGCCTCGTTTGATGACTACTGGAAAAAGCTCGCTCCACAAGCTGCAGCGAATCAGCTGCCAGACATTGTTCAGATGGATATTTCCTACATCAGCCAATATGCACAAAATGGTCAACTGGAAGATCTGGCTCCTTACCTTGGCAATCAGATCAAGGTGGATGATGTTTCCGAGAACGTCATCAGTACTGGCGTAATCAACGGCAAGCAGTATGGTGTCCCTGCCGGGGTTAACGTACTGGGCTTCCATTATGACCCGGCACTGCTCAAAAAGGCAGGAGTGGATACATTCCCGGAAAATCTGACCTGGGAGTCGTACGAAGCACTGGGTAAACAAACTGCAGAAAAAGGACTGTACTTGGATGGTGGGGTAGCTCCGGATATTTTCTTCCACTATTTCCTGCGGACCAAAGGTTTGTCACTTTACAATGCTGAAGGTACAGGACTTGGATATGACGATGATAAATTGTTTGTGGAGTTCTTCGGTTTGATGCGTCGCATGATCGAACAAGGAGCGGCACCTTCGCCGGATATTGCTAACCAGACGAAGGGGATTATCGAGGAATCCGATCTGGTCAAAGGCAAAGGAATCGGAATCTGGCAGTGGTCCAACCAGTTTGTAGCCGTACAGCAAGTTGCTGACCGTCCACTGGAGTTTGCTCCAATGCCTGGACCTGACATGGAAAAGGGCCTCTACATGCAGCCGAGTATGTACTGGGCAGTCACTTCGAACTCGAAAGTGAAGGAAGAAGCCGCCAAATTCATCGATTTCTGGGTGAATGATGTGGAAGCCAACAAACTGATCAAGGGCGAGCGCGGTGTGCCGATCTCCGGCAAAATCAAGGATGCCATTGCACCTGAACTGAGTGAGCCAACGAAGCAGGTATTTGACTTTGTAGCAGCCATGGAACCAAAAGCTTCACCAATGAGTCCACCACCACCAGTGGGTTCTCCTGAAGTCATTGCATCTCTGGCCGATGCTGTTGAGGAACTGAATTTCGGCAGAATTACACCGGAACAGGCAGCGGAGACATTCCGTAAAAACGCTGAAGCGGTTCTGGCCAACAATAAATAACAGTTGAATGATTGCTTGCTCATCCCACCCGGGATGACGGGGACTGGGGCTGCTCGCTAACCGCGGGGGCCTTTCCCCGTCCATTTGTGAATCCCCCGTTTGTCGGAAGCAGGCAGATCAATAAAGGAGGTTCATTCCGTTGAGGCAGTATTCGTCGTTGCGCAGAAACCTGACCGGGTACGCATTTATTAGTCCGTTTATTATCGGATTTCTGGGCTTTACGCTGATCCCGATGTTTGTGTCCTTATACATGTCGTTCACGAGTTATAACCTGTTCACTTCTCCCCGGTGGATTGGAATGGACAACTACACCAAAATGTTTTTTGAAGACCCGAAGTATTGGAACTCGGTTAAGGTAACCTTCCTGTATGTATTCATTGGGGTTCCTCTGAGGCTGGTCTTCGCACTCTTCGTCGCCATGATCCTGAATACCGGTTCCCGTATGGTCGGAACGTACCGTACGTTGTATTATCTCCCATCCATTATTGGTGGTAGTGTGGCGGTGTCGATCATGTGGCGTAACCTTTTCAGTAATGAAGGGGTGATCAACAGTGCACTAACCGCAATCGGAATCGGGCCGATCAGTTGGTTCGGTGATCCGGATGCGTCCCTGGTGATGCTGATCTCGCTGTCCGTCTGGCAGTTCGGTTCCTCCATGTTGATCTTTCTGGCAGGTCTTAAAAATATCTCCCCCGAGATGTATGAGGCAGCAGGGGTGGATGGGGCAAACCCGATACGCAAGTTCTTTAGCATCACCTTGCCACTGCTTAGCCCGATCATCCTGTTCAATCTGATTATGCAAACGATCGGTGCATTCATGACCTTCGTACCTGCATACATCATCTCCAAAGGAGAAGGTGGCCCAATGGATGGTACGATGCTGTACTCACTGTACTTGTTCCGTCAGGCCTTTATGTTTAACAATATGGGTTACGCTTCGGCAATGGCTTGGATCATGCTCATCATGATCGGTTTGCTAACCGTAGCTGTGTTCCTGACATCCAAGTTCTGGGTGTTCTACGAATCTGAAGGAGGGAAGTAACGATGGTTTGGAAAAATGTAAAGTGGCCGATTTATCACCTGTTCGTTGCGGCTTTAGCCCTCCTGATGCTGTATCCGGTACTATGGATGTTATTCAGTTCATTCAAGGAGAGCCGTACGATCTTCGTTACCGCGGAGTCTCTCTTCCCGGCGGAGTGGATCTGGAGCAACTATGTGGATGGCTGGAAAGGTGCGGGCGGAAGACCGTTTATGGACTACATCACCAATTCACTCGTGATCGTAGTCATTTCCACCATCGGTGCCGTGTTATCCTCGTCGCTTATCGCCTTCGGTTTTGCCAGACTTAACTTCAGAGGCCGCAGCTTCTGGTTCTCCCTGATGATGTTGACGCTGATGCTGCCGCATGACGTGGTGCTGGTTCCGCAATACATTATCTTTACGAAGCTGGGCTGGTTGAATACGATTTTACCGATTGTGGTACCTACATTTTTCGGAATGCCGTTCTTCATTTTCCTGATGGTACAGTTCATTCGTACGATTCCAAAAGAGCTGGATGAAGCAGCAACCATTGATGGATGTAACAAATTCAGATTGTACATTCAGATTATCATGCCGCTGATTAAGTCCTCGCTGGCGACTGCCGCAATCTTCTCCTTCTACTGGAGATGGGAAGATCTTCTGGGGCCGGTATTGTATCTGAACTCACCGGATAAATATACAGTATCCATGGCGCTCAAAATGTTCCTGGATAGCGAGTCTGCCTCCAACTGGGGTGCGATGTTCGCCATGTCCATCGTCAGTCTGATTCCAGTTGTAGCCGTATTCTTCATTTTCCAGAAACAGATTGTACAGGGCATGAGCACCAGCGGACTGAAAGGATAAACTGTATTCACTGTGGATTATCACTTCATCCAAAAGCTTAAACAGGGAGGTTGTTCCTATTGGATAAAGCTCTGGGTAGTCAAGCCGTTGCCACCGAGGCAGCGGTCCGCAATGAAGAGAAGATTACGCATTGGAAATTTGACTTCGGTCCAGGCGCGGACATTGAAGGTTACCGGAAAGTGTCAGCCCATAGTACCTATAGGGATACGATCGGTTACGGATTTGAGCCGGATTCCCGTGTTTATGAGAAACAGCGGTTTGGTGAGACAGAAGATCGGGATAGTGTACAGCAAAATCAGGAATACTCGGGGCAGGCCAATGTGTCTGCCCGCTTGCGTTCAAGCTTCTGTATTCCACTCAAGGCATCGTTTATCGTTGATGTGCCGGACGGCACTTATCAGGTACTGCTCATTGCCGGAGATGAGCTCGCTGAGACGGTCACCAGAGTGAAGGCTGGCGAAGGCAGATTAATGCTGCCAACGATCCGTACTTTGCCTGGACAATGTGCCGAGGTCCGATTTTCGGTTGTGGTCAGAGACGGAAGGCTTCGTCTGTCCTTCTCCGGTCCGGCCCCGCGGATCAACGCCTTGGAGATTACGCTTGCGAATCAAACGATGACCGTATTTTTGGCGGGAGATTCCACGGTAACGGATCAGCCGGAGAGCGGGTACCCATACTGTGGCTGGGGACAGCTGCTGCCGGCTCAATTCAAGCATGATGTTGCTGTTGATAATCATGCACAATCGGGACGGAGCTCGCGCAGCTTCATTAATGAAGGCCGTTTGGATGCGATCATGAAGCGTATTAAGCCTGAAGATTTCTTGTTCATTCAATTCGGACATAATGATGAGAAGCCGGACCCGGAGCGGGGAACAGAACCGTTCACAACCTATAAGGAGTATTTGAAAAAGTATATTGATGCAGCCCGCGGAGCCGGGGCCCGCCCGGTATTGGTGACGCCTGTGCATCGGCGCTTTTTTGCGGATGATGGCACGCTGAACGACACGCATGGTGATTATATTATTGCCGTGCGGGAGCTGGCACAAGAGGAAGAGGTTCCGCTAATTGATCTTGCTGAACGCAGCCGTATTCTGTTCGAGCAGGCGGGGATTGAAGGCACCAAGGACGATTTCATGTGGGTGCTTCCGGGTGAATATTTGAACTTCCCGGCAGGGGTGGAGGACAATACGCACTTTCAGGAACGCGGCGGACGGCGACTGGCGGCACAAGTAGCGGAAGCGATCCGCGAGCTTAGACTGCAGCCGCTGCAAATGTATTTACGATAGATAGGGCGGATAAATATCGTGCATAGAGGAGGATTCCTAGTGGCAAGAGAGCATACTGAAGCAGGCCGTTTGGCAAATAGTAAGGCAGCCCTGGCGACAGGTCACACCTATTGGGTTATTCCAGACGGGTACATACCGCCAGATAGTCGTGGCTCGCTGGAGAGTCATGAGAGCATCTGTGTTCTCAATACCGGTCAGGAGGAGGCGGTACTCGATATAACCATCTTCTTTGAAGACAGAGAACCGATCGAGAACATAGAAGCGAGCGTACCGGGAAGAAGAACCAAACATATCCGTACGGCATCACTTCATGCCGGAGAGCAGTCTATTCCCTCTGGCGTGCCGTATGCCATCACCGTTTCCAGTAATGTACCTGTTATCATTCAATACAGTCGTTTGGATACCACACAGCCCGAACTGGCACTGATGAGTGTCATGGCTTTTCCGCTGACTTAAATTTTCATGTCAAGACGACGAGCCACCTTGCAACTGCTGCAGGTGGCTCGTCGTGATTCCACATATTACTCCGTGTATTTGTATGTGCTGGCATTGAGGATTTTCACATGCACTTTCACTTTTCCAAGTTTGAAGCGTTTGATAGGATCTGCCCGGTTCTGAACCTGCTCTTTCCATAGAGCGAGATCATGACGATACAGATGTTCCACCAGACCGTAGGAATCGATCTGGCGTGATTTGGTTTTTTCGAACGTATCACGGATTTCGGACTCAATCTGTTTCCCGGCTGCTTCCTCCATCGTTTGGGGAGACTGGTGAGGGCCATGTTCTTCAACGATGATGCCTTTCGCCGAAGTAACGAGGTCGAAGGTGACCCCGCTTCCTTCCTTTCTTGCTGAAATTTTGGTGTGGGGGTCATGCAGTCTAAGAGTCAGACCCGGAGTCTTGCTTTCATTATTGTAAACGTACAATGGATACTGGTGGACACGATCATAATTCACGAATCGGGTACCATTAGCTTCCTCACCTGCCACTTTGCCTTGATTGGCACCGTTCGATATGACAAAAAATCCATCCGTTTTAATTAGTGGGGGATTCTCCTCCCCATTAAACCACGTTTGGTTCCTGTTGGTGATCGATGGTAATAGAATAACCGAAGCAGGCTCACGGAAACCATCAAGAAGCTGATGGAGACGGATCGGCTCAAAGGAAGAGTACTGCTTATACAGCTTGATCGGTTCGAATAGCTCAATGGTCTGGGTCGATTGGTTTAACAAGGCAGAGGGAGCGAGGACATCGGGTATGCTTTGTTCTGTACCGTAAATCCAAGGTGTATACCTCAATTGACCGGAATGCAGCAGTGTATCAAAAATATCCTCGAGTCGATCGTTCAAGGCGTTTTTGGATAAGACGATTGCTTTTACATGCGTCCACAAGGTTTGTTGCTGGGAAGTCTTATAGAGATCGTTAATAGCCATGCTAAGCGTTGTGCCTTCTCCTCGCCCAATCCAGATATCACTTGCTTGCCGTGAAGTTGGCCCCTCCTGCTTGGCAATACTGGAGAAATCAATCAGCTGGGCATAAGCGATATATTTATTATCCTCGTAATCTATCCCGATTCCCGTGATAAAGTTAATGCTCTGAACCTCTTTGGAATCCCAGCAACCCGTCACAAGGACCATGCAGCTCAGAAGCAAGCTACCCAGGGATAGCCATCTATTCACGGACGTTTCCTCCGGCGGGTGGAATCCTGGGTATGGAGTGCGGCCGGACGTTTAGTCCTCTTTAGAGAAGGTTTCATGGATACGGATTGGGTGAAGTCACCGGGAATATAGGGAGATACGGGGGACAGATAGGATACGCCATAACACTCCAAGGAAACGAGATGTACCAGTAGAGCAAATAGTCCAATCATGAAACCGAACAATCCAAGGAGGGACGACATGACCAGCATTCCGATACGAACCTGGGCTGTAGCTCCACTTAATACCGTATTCACCAATATGTAGCTGGAAATGACCGAGATGGCGACGGATACAATGATGGTGGGTGAAGTAATTCCGGCACGAATAGCTGCGTCTCCAATGATAAGCCCACCTACCACGCTGACAGTCTGGCCCAGTGCACGCGGCAGTCTACGGCCTGCTTCGTTGAATAGCTCGAACATGAAGATCATGAGAAATGCTTCCAGTGTCACTGGCAAGGGCAAGCCCATACGTGTTCCAGCAATGGTTGCCAGAAGCGGTAAAGGGATCTGCTCTACATTAAAGCTGGTTAAACCGATATAGAAGGCTGGAAAAAAGCAGGCAATAAGCAGGCCGGAAATGCGCAAAATCCGTTCAAACGTCACAATAAAAAATGGTGTACTTTCGTCTTCCGGTGATTTCAACTGATTGAACAGGGTGGTTGGGGCAATGATGGCTACAGGTGAACCCTCAATCAAAACAGCAAAACGACCATTTAAGAGTGAGTCTACGACATAATCGGGTCGCTCTGTATTATCGGTGAGTGGGAAAATGCTGCGAATGCCTCCCATGATGGACCGTTCCATAATCGAAGTTCCAAGAAGGCCATCGATTTCAATCACGTCCAGGTTTTTACGAGCTTCTTTCAGAATTTCGGGATTAATAATGTCTCCCACATACAAGAGGGCAATAGAGGTTTGGGTTCGGCCGCCCTTGACATATTTTTCGTAACACATGGAAGAGGTTTTCATTCGTTTGCGAATGAGTGCAATATTTACGCTTAATTCCTCAGTGAAGCCATCCCGGGGCCCTTTGACCGATGACTCAATCGCTGATTCCTCAGGATTTCTCCCTGGTATACTTGCAATATCCAGACTGCAGGATTGTTCACCGTCTCCGAAAATGAGCAGTAATTGTCCACTGAAAATCAGAAGGTTAATATTTTCTGCATCTGTAAGATCTTTGACTGGATTCAATGTTAACCCCAATTCTTTGGGATGGGCTTCTTCAACAAGCAAAGAATGCTCTTCCAGCCGGGGAATAATGAATTGGTTAATCTGTTTGCCATCGACCAAACCGTCACAATATAGCATAATGACCGACTTATCGGTTTCATCTTTGGCAGGAAAAGTCTGAATAACGACATCCGCACAGGGATCGAATTGTTTTTTCAAAGAGGCAAGCAGTGTTTCATGGGACGTGATGTCAATCGCTGGGTGCTCCATGATGTTTCCTCCTCTGATGGCGTGAGCTGACGAATCCAACAATGGTGGCAATAACGGCTAATCCGCTTAAATAGATGAGATTGATTGGAAAGACGTAATCGACCAGCAGCTTTTCGAATGTCATATCGTCCAGTCGGTACAGCATGGAAAGAATAAACAAAACAGCGATCGTTACCATGCTGATTAACCTTCTGGAGGCGCTCTTAATATTCCAAATTTCTACCACAATATACATGGCAAGGCTTATTCGGGTAAATGAACCGGCCAGCCACTGATAGATCGAGAAGAAATCGGTCTGTGCAATGTATTTGCCCAAGGAGGCAATTCGCCATTCCTCAAAAGCGGGATAGCGCATTTTGGCCGCTTCAAAAGGATTAAATTCTACGATGGCGCCAATGAGCGGGCCAAGTGTCAGTCCAAGGATAATAAATGCGAGCATCAAGTACTGCCATACACGGATTCGTTTAGCCAAGTGGGGCTGGATGAACCAGATAAAGAGCAGCTCAAACATGCCTGAAAGGCTGTACATCATGCCATGAAAAACGGGTTGCCAGCCCTGTTCAAGTACAGGGAGCATCCGGCTGTAGTCTTTGTATTGGGTATTTACGATGGAAACATAGATACCAAGCACCACAACGAGAGGCAGAACAAGCCCTGCTGTAAATGCGAGCGAACGAATGCCTTTGTAGGCAGCATAGGCACAGAGCGACATAAGCGCAATACTTGTTGCCAATACCGGTGTCTCCGTCAGGTAATTGGTTTTGGCCCATGTGGTGGTATCGTGCAGGGTGAAGTAGATGACTGACAGGAAAAAGAGGCTGTTTCCGATCCGGAGGAAGAAGCCCAGAGGCTTGCCCAGATGGGAAGTCAGCCATTCGTGTAAGGTTTGATGCTGAAGAAAACGGGAGACATAGGCAAGCATGAGCGCAAATACAAGATAGGGGCCTGCCGATATCAGGACCGAAATCCAGGAGTCTCTTTTAGCTGCACTTAACAAGGCAGGAATGATCAGGACGTGGCTAATCAGACCGACGGATAACATGATTAACATCATGGCTTGCAAAAAAGAAGGTTGTCTAGGTTTCATGCGGAGGGGTCCCCTTTTCGCGATAGACTATCCTCAGCAGTGTTAACGTGATTGGGGTGCTTCATACAGGCGAGTGAATGGTTAAGTTGATGTATCCCATGCTGTAGTTCTGGGTTGTTCCTTAACCTTACAGATCAAAATAACGAATTCCCATCGCTTCTCGCACTTCAAGCATCGTTTCCCGTGCGACTTGGCGGGCCTGGCGGGTGCCCTCGATAAGAATTTCTTTCACCTCATTTTCCCGCTGCTCATAGTGTGTTCGCCGTTCACGAAAAGGTGCAAGCAAATCGTTAATCGCAGTGCCGGCCAAATGCTTGCAATCTCTGCATCCAATGGAACCCTGGCTGCAGCTGGCATGAATTTCTTCAGCGTACTCCTTCCGAAATAACTGATGGTATGCAAATACCGGGCAGATATCGGGATGGCCTGGGTCGGTACGATGGACACGTGCAGGATCGGTCTTGGCCTTGGTCAGTTTGGCATGCACATCATCCGGACTCGCATTTAAGGAGATAGCGTTGCCCATACTCTTGCTCATTTTGCCGATCCCATCGAGCCCGCCAAGCCGCTCACCAGTCAAAATGCGTGGTTCAGGCAGAACCGGAGCGTAGAGCTCATTAAATCTTCGGACCAGTTTGCGTGCAGTCTCGACATGTGGAATCTGGTCTTCACCTGCCGGAACGAGTGTCGCTTTGCAGAATGCAATATCAGCGGCCTGACTGACCGGATAGCCCAGGAAACCGTAGTACAGATCCGTATATCCGCGATCACGCGCTTCCGTTTTGATGGTGGGGTTGTGCCGAAGCGTGTTCACGGTGACAAACATGGAGAAGATCACCGTTAATTCCGCAATCTCCGGAATCATGGATTGGATGAACAGTGTGGCTTGGTTGGGATCAATACCTACAGCGAGATAATCGAGAGTCACTTGATGGACACTGTCTGCAATCAACCCTGGCTGATCATAGTGGGTGGTTAAGGCCTGCACATCTGCCAGTAAAATATAGGTCTTGTATTCATTTTGTAATTGCACCCGGCTGCGCAGGCTGCCCACGTAATGGCCGAGGTGAAGCTGCCCCGTGGTCCGGTCTCCAGTTAAAATAACATCCTTGTTCATATTCATGGTTCATTCTCCTTTGATTTTGTATTTGTTCGAGTATTCTAATCTGCTGACGCCACCAGCCGACTTCCACGACCATCACCTCCTTTCAGCCTGTTACAGTATGCAGGTATCAAAAAAAGCCTCGTCCTTCATCCTGATTCCCGTGAGGGAACAGAATAGAAGGACGAAGCTTGTGCTTCGCGGTGCCACCTTAATTGGCCGCTGGTTGCGGCCCGCTTGGAGATACGGATCAAGATTGATGGTCAGGCTGATTGAAAAACCAGACCGGAACCAGCATATCTATCGATCGATATCCTGTCCGTGGATAACGGCTGAGCATGCCGCCTTGCCTACTTACCGTTCTGCACCCCGATTACAGGATACAGGCCGTGTTCAGCTCGGAACTCCGAAGCCCATTTCCATACGACCCGTGCACCGGCTTCCACCATCCGCCGGCTCTCTGGAGCACGATGTCGTATGTACTTCTCTTCATCATCGTTGATAACGTCCGTTTACAATTTGTCACATTGTATCATGCTTTGACTTCACTGACCAGCCTGTGTTTTCTGCCACTCATATTGGTTCCGAGTACACCTGCAATAATCAGGATCGCTCCGATAACATGGTAACTGCTGACGGGTTCATGCAAAATCCAGGCGCCACCCGCGATGGAAATCAAGGTGGAGAAGTTGCTGAATACACTCATCTTCGAAGCTTCCAGATGGGTCAACGCGTAGCTGGACAGCAGAGTCGAAATCATGGTGGAGAGGATGGCCAGATAGGCCAGCGCCCCTAGATAAGATTCATCCCTGAGAGGTTCTACATAATCGCTTATTGTACCGCTGGATAGATGACGGATGACGGCAGAGACGTTAAAGACAAGACAACCGACGAGCAGGGTAACCCACGTTAATTCCATCGGCTTATACTTCTGGGTGAGCGGTCTGGCAAGCACGCCATACCCTGCAAAGCAAACCGTGGAGAGCAGCAGCAGGGCAATTCCTTTGAAATTACCTGAAGTCATTCCGCTGCCTTTCATCAGGAAGATGAAGACCACTCCGGCAACAGAAAGAAGCAGGAATAGCTTTTGCAGCACAGATGTCCGTTCTTTCAAGAATACTGAAGCCAGAATAAGGGTGAAGACAGGGGCCATGGCCTGAATGATTCCGGCCTCGGATGAATTGGATGATACAAGCCCAAAGGCCTGAAAGGCAAAAAACAAAACCGGCGAGAGCAGACCGAGCGGTATGATTCGCCATAGATCCCGCAGTGTGAGCCGGATTTCGATCCATCCCAGGACAACCGGAATGCTAACGACGAGAAGGGATAGGGCGAACCGATGTGCAAGCACATCCATCGGGTGTGCCACATGGACGGTCATTTTGACAAACAGAAATGATAAACCAATGATAGCCGCATACAATACGGCTGCGGTATAGGCATAAGCCTGGGTACGTGTCGTATTCATAATGTTCCTCCATATAGCCTGATTATGTTGATTGGACTAGGCAAAGACATTGATTGTTATCACGTCCTGTAAGATCTTTGCTTTATTCAATATACGGTCAGTTCAGTCATGGTACAATGATGAAAAGTAGAGATTGTACCGGTACAGTTATGTGGAAAGGAAAATTTAATATATGAAAAAATATGAAATAATCGCAGAGTCGCTGCAGCGTTGGATACAGGAGCAGCTGCAACAGCGGGGGCATCAGCAGTGGATGGACAAGGGAATCAAACTTCCGGCAGTGCGTGTGCTGGCTGAACAATATCAATGCAGTGTAAGCACGGCGATTCGTGCGTATCAATGGCTTGAGCAGCGACATCTGGTGTATGCCGTCCCTCAGTCGGGATATTACGCTGTCCAGAACGGAGTGGGGGCAGAGGATGTGGACTGGAAAGAGCCGCTGGACTTCGCTTCTGCTGCTCCCGATCCCCGTGTATTTCCGTATTCCGATTTTCGTCATTGTGTTGATCAGGCGATGGAGAACAATCAGGCGGAGTTGTTTCTGTATGGTACGGAGCAAGGATTGCCATCCCTGATCCATTTGTTACAGAGGCAATTCGCCGATTATCAGGTGTTTGCCCCTGCGGAACAGTTCTTTATTACATCTGGCGTGCAGCAGGCGCTCGCTGTAATGGCCCTGATGGCTTTTCCGAATGGCAAGAGACGGGTGCTGATTGAGCTACCAAGCTATCATCTTATGCCGTCCCTGCTGGAAGGGCTGAATGTACCATTTACGGGAGTAAGACGAACGCTGGAAGGTCTTGATTGGGAGTCGCTGGAACGGCAATTTGGTGAAGGCGATATTAAATTCTTTTACGTCATGCCACGCTTTCACAATCCGCTGGGGACATCCATGACTTTAGCCGAGAAGAAGAGATTAATTAAGCTGGCCGAACGATATGACGTGTACTTGGTGGAGGACGATTATTTAGCCGATTTGGAGGAAAATACAAAACAGGACCCGCTATTTTCTTACGATACTGTAGGCAGGGTTATCTATTTGAAAAGCTACTCCAAAATTCTGTTTCCCGGCCTGCGCATTGGTGTAGCTGTCCTTCCAGCGGCTCTTGCTCCTTCGTTCGGAGGACACAAAAAAATGCTGGATATCGACACCTCGGTGCTGTCCCAGGCTGCGCTGGAGGTCTACATTCGCAATGGCATGTTTGCACATCACGGGAAAGTCATTCGCAGTCGTTATGCAGCCCGGATGCAGAAGGTTCATGAGCAGCTGGCTGCCGATCCGGAGTTTAGTCCCTTTGCCAATGCTCCGCGAACAGGTGGGGAGCATACCGTGCTGCCACTAGCCGACAATATGCCGCTTGGCGTGTTGTTATCAAGGCTGGAAGGACGCGGAGTAATAGCAGGTACAACCGAGCGTTACTACCCTGAGGGAACGCAGCAGGATAAAATGCTGAGGCTGAACATATCCAATGTGCCGAAGCAGCGGATTGAGGAGGGCATGCGGATTATTCGCGAAGAGATCGTCAAGCTGCAGCGGTAAGATGAAGTGATATATTTGCGGCCCAAAACTATAAAAGGCGTGCAGCCAAGCTGAATATTCAGCCTGATTGCACGCCTTTATCTGGTTCAACTGAAATCTTAGGAACTACTCTTGAGCCATCGCCTTGAAGGAAGCTTCAGCTGCTTCCAATGTTGCCTGCACGTCCTCATCTGTGTGAGCTGTAGTCAGGAACCAGGCTTCGTACTTTGATGGAGCCAGGTTGATACCGCGGTTCAGCATATGCCGGAAGAAGGAGGCAAACCGTTCACCGTCTGTATCTTGAGCTTGATCATAATTTGTTACGGGGTGATTGCAGAAGTGTGTGGAGAAAGCGCCACGAATCCGGTTAATCGTCAGATCAATGCCATGACGATCGGCAGACGCCTGCAGGCCTGATGTCAGATCAATGGCCAGTCGTTCCATTTCTTCATACACACCTTCGCCCTGCAGTACTTCCAGACAAGCGATACCCGCGGAGATGGAGGCAGGATTGCCGGCCATTGTTCCAGCCTGGTAGGCAGGTCCGAGCGGAGCAACCTGTTCCATGACATGCTTGCGTCCGCCATAAGCTCCGATTGGCAATCCGCCACCGATGATTTTGCCGAGTGCAGTCAGATCGGGTTCAATCTCGGCATGATTGGCAAGACCGGCATACGTTTGCGTAGAACCATAGTGGAAACGGAAAGCCGTAATGACTTCGTCATATATCACCAGCGATCCGTTAGCACGTGTCATGGCACACAAACCTTCCAGGAAGCCTGGCTCTGGCATAACCATGCCGAAATTGCCGACAATGGGCTCCACCATAACCGCTGCAACATCATCACCCCAGCGCTCCAGGGCATCTTTCAGGCCATCCAGGTCATTATAAGGAACCGTGATCACTTCATGCGCAATGCTGGTTGGAATTCCTGCACTATCCGGTATCCCGAGGGTGGAAGGGCCGGAACCCGCAGCAACCAGCACCAGGTCGGAGTGACCATGGTAACAGCCGGCGAATTTTACGATTTTATTACGTTTGGTGTAGGCGCGGGCCACGCGGATGGTAGTCATTACTGCCTCGGTACCGGAGTTGACAAAACGTACCTTATCCATGGAAGGAATGGCTTCCTTCAGCATTTTGGCAAGCTTGATTTCAAGCTCGGTTGGCGTACCGTACAACACACCGTTTGCTGCTGCTTCACTAATGGCTTGGGTAATATGAGGATGAGCGTGTCCGGTGACAATAGGGCCATACGCTGCCAGATAATCGATGTAGCGGTTGTCGTCAACATCCCAGAAGTGTGCGCCCTGCGCCTTTTTCATAAATACGGGTGCGCCTCCGCCAACAGCTTTGAATGAGCGGGAAGGACTGTTTACGCCGCCTACAATATGTTCAAGTGCCTCTTTATATAAGATTTCGGATTGGGGACGAGATGAGTTCATGGGTTTATTTCCTTTCGGCTATGAATTTTGTTGACATTTTCGTAACACAACACAGCGAGAGGGCAGCATAATGGCTGCCCTCTGCGTGTTTACATTACTGAGCCGGTTGCTCCGACTGTTGGTCTTCACCGCTTGCTGTTTTATCTTCGGCTCCAGTTGTACTGTCTTCCGGTTCAGCGGGCGGATGAATAATATCCTGAATATGCTGCTTCAATTTCTCTTCATTGGTTACCGTCAGGACTTGTGCTCCACCTGCGGTCCGCTCTTCCTTCAGCATGTTCATCGGCGGAATTTGTTCGCTGCCGTTCATGCTGCTCTGATATCCAAGTCCACCCAGCTTCCACATATCCGAGAGTGTCAGGTTTGTATCCACATAAGGGCTTACCTGTTCCAGAATGGTAGGAAGCTTGGCAATGGTAGTCGTAGATTGCATTTTCGCCGCTACGGCTTTCAGGAATTCACGTTGACGCTCGGAACGAGCGAAGTCGGACATCGCATCATGACGGAAACGCACATACATAAGCGCTGTTTCACCATCGAGATGCTGATAACCTTTTTTCAAATCAATATCGTATTCGTTATTGTCTGCCTTGCTTGTATAGTGCATGTCCTTCTCTACGTCAAAATCCACACCGCCAACGGCATCCACCAATTTGATGAATCCCTGGAAATCGGTATACACATAATATTGGACAGGGATACCCAGCAGGTCGCCAGCCGCTTTCATCGCTGCATTGGGACCGTGGGTAATCGCGGTGTTAATCCGCTCCTTGCCATATCCGTCTATATCGACGTAAGTGTCTCGCAGAATGGAGAACAGGTTGATTTTTTTGGTAAGCGGGTCGAGCGATACAACCATCATGCTGTCTGAACGGGGAATTTCCCCTTCTTTGAGGCCACGGGCATCAACACCCATAACCAATATATTTACTGTTTCAGTGCCTTCCCATTTTGGAGGGTCCGGTGTATTCACTTTTTCGACATTTTCAATACTGGCGAACGGAGAATCGTCGCCTTCCTTCTGCAAGCCATTCAACTGATTGAGAATAGAACCGAAATAAAATGCCGCTGCGCCTCCAACGATCAGAACAAAGGCGGCAAGAGAAATCCATATGGTTCTCTTCGTCTTTCTGGTCATGCTAGCTCTCCTTTGTATTTGAGATGAAATAAAAAAACGAGTTCAGTTTCCGTAGTAACATAGCCTGAAGCCTTCCGTGCACGTCCCTTCCCTAACAGCTGTCAGAGGACGCAGCTTCAGCTATTTTAAAAGCTTGCTGAATTTTGACTGATACCATTATAATTTCTTTTTGGGCTACAAGCAATTTCAACAAAATCCAAGTGAGGTATAATCATGCTGGCGATTGATGTCAAAGATTTGCGCAAGTCGTTTAGCGTCCAGAAAAGTCGGGGTGGACTGAAGGGCGCATTTCAAGATCTGTTTAAACGCGAATACCAGGAAGTATTGGCGGTAAACGATATTTCGTTTCAGATTCCCCAGGGTGAAATCTGCGGATATATTGGAGAGAACGGTGCCGGTAAATCAACAACGATCAAGATGTTGACCGGCATTTTGGTGCCTACTTCAGGGCATATATCGGTTGGTGGATATGTTCCGTACCAGGAACGGGAGAAATTTGTACAGAATATTGGTGTCGTATTTGGTCAGCGGAGCCAGCTGTGGTGGGACATTGGCGTGATTGAATCATTCCATCTGCTGCGTAAGGTATACCGTGTAGACGAATCCGATTTCCGCAAACGGCTGGATGAACTGGTTGAGCGGCTGCAGCTGCAGGATCTGCTGAATCGTCCGGTTCGCAAGCTCAGTCTCGGGCAGCGGATGCGCTGTGAACTGGTGGCCGCCTTGCTGCACAATCCGGATATTGTTTTTCTGGATGAGCCAACCATTGGTCTGGACATTGTCGTCAAGTCGGAGATCCGAGAATTCCTGAAGGACATGAATAAGGAACACGGAACAACCATTTTGCTGACAACACACGATCTGCAGGATATTGAAGCACTGTGCTCCAGAGTGATCATGCTTGATGCCGGGAATATCATCTATGATGGTGGGTTGGATCACTTGAAATCCCAATGGGGCAAGGAACGGGAAATTCGCTTCAAGTTCGGCACGGGTCACACCATAGCACAGATGCAGGAATGGACTGCAGCCATGCCCGTACGATGGACAGTAGAGAACGAGCTGTCCGCATCGGTCTGGATTCCGCTGGAACTCAATGTGTCCGATGTCCTTGGCCGTGTGGTGGGACAGGCTGATATTACGGATATTCAGATTATTGAGATTAATACCGATGAGATTGTACGGAGTATCTACCAATCCGGTTCTGCCGAGCGTCCCGAGATTGTGGGAGCAGGGAAAGAAGCGGTGGGTGTATCCTAGATGAATAGTGCATTTTTTGATTTTATGCGAATCCGGTTTCTGACGATGCTGGCTTACCGGGTGAATTATTATTCCGGCATTTTGATATATACGCTGAATATTGGCGTGTATTACTTTACATGGCAAGCCATTTATGGCGGAAGTGGAGAACTGGGTGGATTTACGGCAGCCCAGATGACCACGTATGTGGCGGTATCCTGGATGGCGCGTGCATTTTATTTTAACAACCTGGACCGTGAAATTGCCGCAGATATCCGTGATGGCTCCATTGCGATTCAATTTATAAGGCCGATAAATTACGTTATGGTCAAAATGATGCAGGGTCTCGGTGAGGGCGTTTTCCGTTTCCTGCTGCTAATGATCCCAGGCATGCTCATCGCAATCCTGCTGTTCCCGGTTGAACTGCCTACCGCGCCTTCAGCGTGGATCGGATTTCTTGTCATGCTGTTCTTCAGTTTCCTCATTAACTCCCAGATTAATGTCATTACTGGACTGGCAGCGTTCTTTGTGGAAAACAACGAAGGTATGATGCGCATGAAACGGGTCGTGGTCGATTTATTCTCCGGTCTCATCATTCCGATCAGCCTCTATCCGGACTGGATGTCCGCGATTATGAAGGTATTGCCTTTTCAGGCCATCACATATCTGCCAGGTTCCGTATTCACGGGAAGAGTGGAAGGCACTGGCATTTGGAGTGTACTCGGAATTCAGGTGCTCTGGTTTGTCATCCTGCTCGTACCAATGATGCTGATCTGGCGTCAGGCGCGCAAGCGTCTGTTCGTGCAAGGGGGTTAACAGCATGTACTACTTAGGTCTAATTGGGGAATATTTAAAAAACTACATGAAAACACGACTGACGTATCGTGCCGATTTCTGGGTCGAGATCATTTCGGATCTGCTGTTCCAGGCAACGAATCTGATCTTTATCTTTGTTGTTTTCCGCCACACGGATAATCTTGGGGGCTGGAGCGAAAGTGAAGTCCTGTTTGTATATGGTTATTTCATGGTGCCATATGGCATCTTCAGCTGTTTTATCAATCTCTGGGGGTTCAGCGAGCGGTATATTGTTAAGGGTGAGATGGATCGCATTCTGACGCGTCCGGCGCATAACCTGTTTCAGATATTACTCGAAAATGTGGATCCGCCTGCACTTGTGGGTTCGTTTATCGGACTGATTATCATGATCTTCAGCGGGGCGGAAATGGGACTTGTCCTGGAATGGTGGCATATTCCGGCGCTAATCATTTTGGCGCTAAGCTCTGTGTTAATCTACGCGGGGATTTATACTACACTGACGTCGCTATCCTTTTATTCGGATGCTCCGACAGGTATTCTTCCATTGATGTACAACATTCAGGGTTATGGACGTTATCCGGTAACGATCTATAATCGTGCCATTCAGGTATTGTTAACCTGGGTCATTCCGTTTGCTTTTGTCGGGATCTATCCGGCAGCATTGTTCCTGGATCGATCAGAGATGCATCGCATGGCATTGCTGACCCCAGTGATGGGACTGGTTTTCGGGGCGATTGGACTTACGCTCTGGAACTACGGCGTGAAACGCTACCGTGGTGCAGGTTCGTAGAGAGAAGCCCGATAATAGAGGGTAAGATGAGAAGGAGGAATAGAGATGACGTTAACTGAAGGCAGCCTTGCTCCGGATTTTGAACTTCCATCGAGCACCGGGGAGACCGTGAAGCTTTCCGATTACCGCGGCCAGCGGGTACTGATCTACTTTTATCCCAAGGATATGACTTCGTCCTGTACGCAGCAGGCATGCGATTTTCGGGATCGCCATGAGGAGTTTAAGGGGTTGAACACGGTTATATTGGGCATTAGTACGGATCCGATGAGCAGGCATGATAAATTTATTGCCAAATACGGATTGCCGTTCACCCTGTTATCGGATGAAGAACATCAGGTAGCTGAGCAATATGGGGTGTGGCAGCTTAAGAAGTTGTATGGCAAGGAATACATGGGCATTGTCCGTTCCACATTCCTCATCGATGAAGAGGGCAAGCTAGTCAAGGAATGGTCGAAAGTCAGAGTCAAAGGACATATTGAATCCGCTTTGGAGACGGTAAAGTCCCTGTAATAAGTATTCAGCATCAACGAAGGCAGTGTTTCCGGATATTACCGTGGACACTGCCTTTTTATGAGGTTACACGTTTGGTAGGCCGTGGAAGCGAAGTCGATGAACGAGAAGCAGGAAGAGCGGGATAAACAGGCTGACGGTTACATTTCAGTCGAGCCATGCGGGCATGACGGTGTTGGTATAGAAGACGATATTGGGACCGATTAGAACGGATGCAGCAAACATCAGCAAGGCCGAGGGCAGAATCAGGGGCTTGTACCCTTTTAACTCCAATAACTGGGCTATTCCCAGAATAAAACCGAACATATACAGCATGCTCTTAAAATAGGTCGAGATCAGCCAGGAGATGGCCATCAGTGCTTCGATTCGTTCGAAAAAGTTACCGATATTGATTTTCTGTGCCAGTGAATAGGAGATATAGAAGCCATGCTGCGTAAGGATTGGACCGAATACCATGAGAGAAACCAGCTCAAGCATAGTAAGCATAATTCCCCCTGCAATCGTTGCGAGCAATATATCCCGTTTAAGATGAGATGCCCTATTCACATAAGGAAGGAACATGGATAATACGATCAACTCGCCAAATGAAGAGAAAGCACCTCTAATCGTGCTGTGTAATAATTTGATCCACGGCGTTTCAAGAAAGGGCTGGAGTTTGGCAGGCTCTACTTGTGGCAGCAGCCCCAGCAGCAGAAGAATCATGAAGACAACGACAATGGGAGCGAGAAGTTCACTGCTCAAACCCATGGTCTTTAGCCCATGTATAATCCCCCATACTATGGGGATTAGAAACAACGTCAGAATGACTCGGATGGGGGTTTGAAGATAGATCTGTGTTGTCATAAAGTCCCCCACTTCACGGAGACATACCGCGGTGCCCATGATGAAATAGAACAGGTATCCGGCAGCCAGGACGGAACCCATCCATGGACCAAGCAATTTTTTGCAGATTTCGATCAGGGACAATTCAGGATGGGTACGATGGAGCTTGAACAGAATCCATATAATTAATATACCGATCGGTTGGCTTAGCAAGGAGCATATCCATGCATCCTGCCGGCCATATGCAGTCACGAGCGATGGATAGATGAGAATCATGTCCCCGACCATCGTTAGGAAGGTCAGCAGGGTAAATTGCCGTACCGTAAGGCGATCTTTAATCAGCATGGTACATGTGCTCCTTCCTATATGATCAGTTGGATATCGATTCTTTTCTTTTTCTGAATGTCACAATAAGCAGCAGCATCCCCGGAAGCAGAATCCCTAGGGTCGTATCCCAATCTACCCAATACGGAACGATGGTAATGACGATAAAGGTCAGGTTAGGTGCTACTACATTGGCCATTCCAAATACCAGCATGCATGCTGGCAGAAGGAGAATCCGATACTGTTTGAGCTTGAAGAGCTCCGCAATTCCCACGATGAACGCATAAAAATAAATCATTGCTTTGAAATAGGTTGAGATCAGCCAGGAGGTAGCCATAATGGCCTCGATACGTTCAAAGAACCCTCCGATACTGATTTTCTGAGATAAAATAAAGGATGCATAGATATTGTGCTGAGTCAGAAATGCACCAAGCACCAGGAGGGAGATGGTGACCAGCATTGCCAGCATCAAATTGCCCAGTCCAACAGCAGCGATGACGTCCCGGGTTCGGTGAGCTTGTCTCGCGGTATAGGGTAAAATCATGAGGATCGCGATGGCTTCGCCTACCGGATAGGTGACACTTACGAGTATGCCTTGTGCAAGAGACACAACATTAGTATCTGTGAAGGGCTTCAGATGACTGATTTCTACCTTGGGCAGAAGGCAAAATGAAAGAACGAGGATGAAAATGATCACAATCGGCAGCAGCAGTTCACTTGTCCGCCCGATGGCTTCCAGGCCGTTGTATATCCCCCAGCCCAGAGTAATGACAAACATCAGGATAATGATCCGAATAGGTGTGAATTGAAAAATCTGACTGGTCATAAAATCGCCTATTTCTCTGGAATGTGTGGATGTACCCACGAGAAAGTAAAATAGGTAGATGATAGAAAAAACGGTTCCTGGCCAGAATCCCAAATACTTACGTGCAATCTGAACCAGGTTTTTGCCGGGGTTCATATTGCCCAGTTTAAGGAACATGGCCATAAGCACCATACCGAGGGGGATTCCAATGAGGGCACAGATCCAGGCGTTTTGCTTAGCATAGGACGTGATGACAGAGGGATAGATCAGCATCATATCTCCTATAACCATCATGAAAGTCAGGGTTCCCAACTGCCTTGTTCCAAGCCGTCCTTGCTCCAGCATCCGCTTTACCCCCTTTCCTAAGTTCCGGTGATATTGGCCAAGAATTGATTCACAGGTTCATAAATCCACATAATGATATAGAGGGGACTTGGGAACTCCCATAAGTTTGCTGCAACCACGCTAAAGAAAGTGGCAACAAGCAGCATGCCGCTGTATACTACGGTCTCTTTCCATTCCTTGCGACGGATTAGACCAGGAAGATCGATCAACCCAACGATAACTCCCACAATAATGACCGTGATCGTAATCATGTTTGGTCTCACTCCTTCATATCATTTTTGAATGAATTGTCCAGTGTTCCCGTACGTTTAATCTGTACATTGGCTTCGTATTTCACGTCCAGATTGTCAAAGTACTTGTTCCAGTCATCCTCCATCTTTTTGAAAAGCTTGGGATCCGCATGGTAAACTTCCTGCCCGAATCCAAAAATATCCGCATGATATTTTCGTCTTACGGAGTTCACTGAAGTCTGCATGAGCTCGATTAATCGCTCCTCGCTTTCCTCTTCCAATTTTCTGAGCGTCTCCATTGAACCGATCTTGATGCCGCATTCCACGGCGGCAATGGAAGAAACATTTTCAAGTTTGATATGAATAACAGGCTTTCCATCCACGATTTTGGCTTTTCGTTTCGTCGAAGTGCGCAGTGCTTTGAAGGTTACGGCTCCACCTTTGCCGCAGGGAAGATGACTTACCGTGGAGACCACGTTATCCCGAATGTAGTTATATCCTTTGGATTCATCCTCGGTCAGCCAACCGATCAGCTTATCCTTTTTAAATACACTTAATCCGGTCGTGTGAAGGCTGGCTGGAGATTGGATGGAAGAGATATTGTCCTTGCTTCCGCTTATCTCCCGTTTTCCCATAATTTCCACACCAGTAATTACAGGCTGTATGCCAGGGGTCAGCATATTGTCGACCAGTTGGTCTCCAGTCACTGTGGTAGTAGGAGCCCACGTCTTGGCGGAAACATCCAGTGAATTAAACAGCTTTTCGGCAGGGATATTTTCCAGGGGTGTGAGCAGATCCAATACTTTGGAAGCCGTTGTCTTGCGAGCAACCATGACATAATAATCCGGCCGAGCAGAAGGTTCCCGCATCATGGCTTCCATGACATCATATATTCCATCCTTACGGGCATATTCTTCCCCGAAAACAAGGATGCGCACATGAGCCATGAATATGCGTCGTGGGCTTGTCTCGGTCAGCTTCTGAATGGCTTCAAACAGCGTAGGAGCAGTAGCCTGATATTGGGTAACAGGGGTTCCTTTGCCGCCTCCGGATTTGGAGGATACCTCATTGGGAACGACCACCTGAGCGCTAACTTTAACTTGATCTCCATCCTTATCAACGCCCAAACCCAGCATGATTCCAAGCTCATTGAGTTCCTTGCGATCCCAGCATCCGGTAAGCAGAGGAAGCAGAACCACAAGCGATAAAAACAGTCGGATGCACTTGTTCATACGGTGATCTCCTTGCCGCAATCAGCGCTTCATTTTTTTGTTGGATTGTCTCGTTTTGTTCGGTGTACCCGTACTCAGAGGGCGGGTTTTCATGTGAGACCAGGGGACGCGGAAGATCGTATCCTTAAGATCCTTCTGAACCAACGGAGCAAATGGCGACATGTAAGGTACTCCGAACGAGCGAAGGCTGCACAGATGAGTCACTGTAATGAGAAGAACGACGAGAATGCCATAGAAACCAAAGGCAGCCGCCAGAATCATCAATACAAATCGCAATATGCGAACCGAGATGGATAATCCGTTCTCCGGAATGACGTAACTGGATATGGCGGTAATCGACACGATGATGACCATTGCTGCCGACACAACCCCCGCATCAACCGCAGCTTGACCGATAACAAGCGTTCCCACGATTGAGACAGCCTGACCAATCGTTTTCGGAATCCGAATGCCGGCCTCACGCAAGATCTCGTAGGTAAGCTCCATCAAAATGGCTTCAATGAAGGCCGGGAAGGGAACACCTTCACGCTGGGCGGCCAGACTGATCAGCAGATTTGTCGGAAGCATCTCCTGATGGAAGGTCGAGATGGCGATGTAGAAGGAAGGAGCGAGCAAAGCGATAAAAAAGGCCAGGTAACGAATCATCCGAATTAATGTGCTGATATCAGCACGCTGATAATAGTCTTCTGCAGATTGAAAAAATTGTACAAACAGGGCCGGCACCAACAAGGCGAATGGGGTACCATCCACAATAATGGCAACACGGCCTTCAAGGAGGGCAGCAGATACCGTGTCAGGCCGCTCAGTATTATATACCGTTGGAAAGATCGTCCCGGTCTTATCCTGAACCAATTCCTCGATATATCCGCTTTCCAGAACGCTGTCGATGTCAATCTCATCGAGTCTGCGCCGAAGCTCCTCCACCACTTCGTTATCCACGATATGTTCCAGATATAATACGGCTATCTTGGTCTTGGTCACTCGTCCGACCTCTCTCTCTTCGATCCACAGATGAGGGTCACGAATCCGTTTACGGATCAAGGAGGTATTGGTACGTAAGTTTTCATTAAAGCCTTCCATGGGTCCGCGGACAACGGTTTGGGATACAGGCTCAGTAACAGCGCGATCTTCCCAGCCGGCTGCACCAATCTTCAGGCCTTTGGTTGAGCCTTCAATTAGCAGTACTGCAGAGCCGGACAATAAGGCATTAAGTACATCCTGAATATTCTCTACCAGCAGCACGTCACTAGCAGCAAGGATGTCATTTTGGAGATAGCTTAGGCGTTCGTCTTCAGCCGAGAATGCTGGAAGATCATGTGTCTGAAGCAGGGATCCCAGAATGGCCTGATTCAGTATTTGAACATCGACTAACCCATCAATGTACAGCAGAATTGATGGCCACTTATGTAAACATTGGAGCGGGCGGATCATCAGGTCGTTGCTCTGGCCCATCACTTGTTTGCAATATTCCGTATTTTCAATCAGATTCGGAGAGATCAGTTTCTGTTCATGATCGCTCTGCGCTGCAGAACCCATAACCTTTCACCCCCATGCCTCCCTATATTTGCAAGTTAGTATGACCTGGATGAATTCAACTTATGTCAAAAAAAAGAAGTGACCTCAGAACGATGCACATACAAAAGGTGATTGCCAACCTCAATTAATTAGAATATTATCTAATTAGATTATTATCTAAATTATGAGTGAGGTATCGTAATGACATTCAGTTTTGGTTTTAAACGCTTGCTGCACGAAGAACCCGATTACAGGCAGCTTTTCATGGCAGGATTGGTAAATGGAATTGGTGACCGATTCAGTCAGGTTGCCATGCTGGCCTTGATTCTTGGTACAACTGGTTCCGGTCTTGCCGTAGGTTTGGCGCTCGGGCTGAGGGTGTTTCCTTTTCTTCTTCTGGCTCCGCTAGGGGGTGTATTGACGCTGCGTTTCAGCCGGCGAACGATTATGATTGTGACCAATCTTCTAAGGGTACCTGTGGCTTTAAGCTTTTTGTTCGTACATCAAGCAGATGATCTATGGATTCTCTATACAGCGAGTACGCTGCTTGCATGCGCAGAAGCACTATATGCGCCTGTCCGCAAATCGGGAATCCCCTTGCTTGTACGTTCGGAACACTTGCACCAGATTAATGGGCTCGAACAAGTCATGAACGGATCCGTTCTTATTGTGGGCGCTTTTGTAGGTGGTATCGTCTCGGCTGCATTGGGTCCTCAGGCTGCTTTTGCAACTAATGCACTTGCTTTCCTGATTGCTGCTGCTCTGATCCGCAAGATTTCGTTCCCACCACTTGGAACCAAACAAGTAGATGAATCGGTGGTGAAACAGCCTGGGTATGCTCCAAAGCGTAAAAGCAAAGGGGGGGCCCGTCTGCTGTGGCAGTTCATCTGCTCATCGGTCCCTTTGCAGATTCTTATTGCATTTGAGCTGTGGGTTCCCGTTATTAATGGGATTGATAATGTTCTGATCAGTGTATATGCGATTGAAGTGTTCAAACTCGGAGATTGGGGTGTGGGTCTATTTTACGCAGCACTGGGGATTGGACTTGTGCTCAGCAGCTGGGGTTCTCGTTACTTGCAGCAGTGGCTGCTCCCTGGCGTTATAGCATGTCTGTTGATCGAAGGCTGCTTGTTAATGCTGCTAAGTGAGACCAGGTTCGCATCGGTTGCTGTCCTGATGTATATTTTGCTCGCCCTTACGTCAGGTATGGGAAACACGTGTCTCGATACGCTCCTGATGCGGGAAACACCAGAGAAATACCGCGGAATTGTCTATGGTTTAGTGACGGCATGCAGCAGTACGATGCTTGGGTTATCCATGTTTGGCGCAGGCATACTGCTGGAGGTGATGGAACCGCGTAGACTTGGTTTTGCAGGGGGAATGGGATTCGCTTGGATTGCGCTCTTGCTCGCGACTTACGCATGGATTCGAAGGGGTGCTTTTAAAAGGAGTTAATCCAAAAAGAGTCGCACTGGTTGCAACTCCGGGGATAAGCTTCATTCTGCATTTTGTTTTTGCCTGATTGGAGCAGACTTGCGGAGGGAGCGTTGTCCCCAAGCTTTACGATAACGGTACAGCACGGCAGCGATCAGTAACAATCCAATGCCTCCAACGATATAGGCTGCATATTGATGCGCAAGATGGAACACCGCGTTCCACTGTGGACCGAATACTTTTCCAATGCCCAGAAATAAGACGACCCAGAACAGTGCACCCGAGTATGCATATAGAGCGAATTTACGAAAAGGAACTGCCGCTATACCTGCGAAGTATCCAGTAAAATGCCGGACACCAGGTATGAAATATCCGATGAAAATCAGAGCATTACCGTATTTGGCGAACCACTTTTGCGTTTTATCCAGCTTGTCCTGTTTGAATAGAAACCACTTTCCGTAACGGACAATGAAGGGCAGACCGGCTTTGGCACCAATGAAGTAAGTGATCGTCATGCCGATGGTTGTTCCGAGAAAGGCAAGGATGGCAAGAATTCCGAAGTCCAGTTGACCCTTGTATGACAGGTATCCTGCGTAAGCCATGGTTGTTTCTCCCGGGAAGGGGAGAGCGATAAATTCCAGCAACAAGCCAAAAAACAAAACGCTGTATCCATAGGATCCGAACAGATGTTGGATCTTCTCAAGCAATTCCAATAGATTCACTCTCCTGAAGACAGGGGAATCGGATGACTCTCCATGCTGTCTTGTATACGATCATTGCAGTCCGCCGTCATATGAGACATTTGCAGTGCTTATCCCCGTAATTGCAGTGATTCCGGTAATAAGTGCCTGTTCATTATGCTACCCAATCCCAAGCCAAGAATCAATCATGAGCTAACCCAAATTGTGAAAAATATAAAACAGAAACGCGTCTTTTTTCGATAAAGCCTCCATATAATTCTAACAAATCTGCTAAAGTCTATCAGCAGAATCACTAGAGACGTTGGAGGATGATTCGTAAATGATGCAGAGACCGGATTTCACAATGGTGGAAAAAGCAGAGCAATCCGTAAAAGCCAGATCCATACATAAGCATGGTTTTCCCGCATGGCCATCGTGTCTGCTTCGTCTTGCGGTAATAATATGCGTATTTGCTTCTTATGCCTGGACAGCATTTCCTTCTTACGCTGCTGGCGCAGAAGCTGCTGCACCTAACAAAGAGAGCAGTAAGGATAAGGTAGTCTATCTGAGTTTTGACGACGGACCAGGCAAGCATACCCGTGAAGTATTGGATATTTTGCGCGAGGAACAGGTAAAGGCTACATTTTTTGTCCTCGGAGAGCAGGCAGAACGTTACCCCGAGCTGATTCAGGCTGCTGTGGAAGAGGGACATGCACTTGGCAATCATACCTATAACCATCATTATGATGAACTGTATAGTGATTTTAAATCGTTCTGGAAACAGGTGAAGCAGACAGAAGACATCGTGAACCGGATCACCGGCTTCCGCCCCAACCTGGTACGTGCACCTGGCGGAACATATGGACATTTTGATCAAAACTATTTCGATCTGCTCAAGTTGGGCGGGTACACCGTGATGGATTGGAATGTCGACAGCGGTGATTCAAAGCGCAAGGGTGTGCCTGCCAAAGAGATTTTGCGCAATTCCACCAAGGTGCCTGTCGGTACCGGTTCAGTAATCTTGTTAATGCACGATGGTGGAGCTCATGCGGAGACGGTCAAGGCCCTACCCGGAATAATCAAATACTACCGGGATCACGGATATCGTTTTGACACCATGAGAGCGGAGGATCCACCTGTGCAATTCCGTGTTCATCCTGAAGGGAAATACAAATCTCGCAAGGCACCTGGCGCAGAGTGGGTGGCGGAGCATGTGAAATTCAATCGCAACCTATGGTTATCCGGCAAGGAACTCAAGGTAGAGATTGGTCTTGCTGCGGGGACACTGAAGCCAGGGGAATTCCGCGTGGAAGATCAGCGAATTATGGTGCCATTAAGACCGTTTATGAAAAAGTTTGGCGGCAGCATTCGCTGGGACGTGGAATCCAGAACGGCGACTGCGCTATGGAAGGATAGAGTGATCCAGGCGAACAGCGTCAGCGGTGAACTGAAATCCACATCAGCGAATCGATCGAATGATAGAACGATAGAGGGAGCAGTGCAGAGTCAAGGGGGGACGATCTGGGTTCCACTGAGAGAACTGCTGGAATTAATGGGGCTGGATGTATCTTCGCTTCAGTCCAATGAATCCGAGTGGATCGTAAAGGCCAATATGCCTCTTGCGGAAGCGTTAAACTTCTACCTGTACAGAACGATATGAATTAACGCATCCAGACACGACTAATCTCTCTACTTCCGGGCAACAATGAATCATAGATTACTATGGCTCTGAATGCCCAGAATGGAAGGAGAATGAGGGATGTCATATATTCGAATGGAACATGAACATGCAGTCGAGCTGCTGAACAGGGTGATCAAGCGGGTCGAGAGTGTAATTATAGGCAAAAAACAAGAGATTCAATATGTCCTAACTGCAATGCTAAGTGGGGGTCACGTGCTTCTGGAAGATGTACCGGGGACAGGAAAAACAATGCTGGTTCGGGCTGTCGCCTCATCATTGAGCTGTTCCATGGGTCGTATTCAATTCACCTCCGATGTCATGCCTGCAGATGTTACTGGGACATCCATGTACCACCCTCACACGAGTGAATTCACATTCCGGCCAGGTCCTGTCATGTCCAACATTGTACTCGCTGACGAGATTAATCGGGCATCGCCCCGGACCCAGTCTGCCCTGCTGGAAGCAATGGAGGAACGACGTATTACAGTGGATGGTACGACATATGCCTTGCCAAGGCCGTTCTTTTTGCTGGCAACGCAAAATCCGCTGCAGTTCGAGGGCACATTTCGGTTACCCGAAGCGCAGCTGGATCGTTTCCTAATGCGAATAGGACTCGGTTACCCGGAGCCGGAACAGGAAGTCGAGCTGTTAACCAGAGGGCAGAGCAGAGAGCTGCTGGATGAACTTCGTCCAGTGGTGCTCGCGGAAGAAGTGAGTGCGATGCAGCGCGAAGTTAGACATGTGCACGTTGATTCCGTAGTCAAGCAGTACCTGGTTGCCGTGGCTGTAGCTACGCGTAATCATCCGGCAGTGAGGCTCGGCATCAGTCCACGCGGAACACTGGCCTGGATGGTTGCGACGCAAGCATATGCCTACCTGCAGGGGCGAAGCTATGTCATTCCGGATGATGTCAAAGAGGTGGCTCAGCCCGTGCTTGCCCACCGAATCGGGTTGAAAGGCCAGAATAGGACGGAAGCATTCCGGGCTCAGGAACAGGTTATTCAGGATGCACTAGCATCGGTTCCCGTACCGGTACAAATGACAGCTCAGGGAAGGGGCCGGCGATCATGACCGCGCCTGTTCAATGGCTGTTCCATGCAGTCTTGGCAGCAGCTTTTGCTTGTCTTTATCTATGGCATGGAGGCAAGGCAGCGCTGTTCTTGTCCATTACGGTCTCTCTCATCCTGATTAGCGGTCTGGTCATTCATCTATTGGGGCCGCGCCGTATTCGCATCCGCCGGCAAATGAATTCGGAACGAATAATGGTTGGGGAGATGGTGCGTGTTCAGGTGGAAGTGGAGTTCGAATGCCGAATTCCACTGCTTTGGATCATGCTCTGTGAGGATACGCCCGCTGGAGTGCATCGAAAATTACTTTTTCCGGGAATGAGACGCAAGTTTGCTTACCAATATCAAATGTCCGGCATGCGAAGAGGGTTGTATCAATGGGGCTCAGGCCAACTGTACTGGGGAGATGTATTCGGATGGAATACCGTCTATGCGGAAACGGTGGGCGGGACATCTCTTGCTGTCGTGCCATCTGGATCAACATTTGGTGATCGTGAGTCTGCAGCATTTGCGGCTATGGATGAGGGGAGTTCAGCAAATACAAAAACCAGTCAAGGTAACCGAAGCCCCGAGTTCCGTGAGTATCAGCCAGGAGATCCCTTGGGACGCATTCATTGGAAAAGTACGGCCAAGACGGGCAAACTTCAAACCTTTTTGCCTGAAATATCGGAATCAACATCTTTGGGTATTCTGCTGTATGAAGGGAAGACTGGCTACGAACGACGAGTCCAGGGGGCGAAGGAGCATCCGGCGTTTGAACGTGCCATTAACATGGCGGCCCGATGGGTGTTTACAGCTGTTCGCGATGATGTTCCTTATCAACTCTGGAGGACAGGGGTAGAAGCTGGTCCGGATAAGCAGCCCGGGTGGTTAAGCGATCTGATCCATGCCGATCATGTAAATCTGTCACTGGACAGCTTGGCCCAGGCAAGTATATCAAGTGCTGACTTATCTGTTTCATCGCTGGCGGATACAACCATGCTGGATCAGTGGCCCGCGGGGACACGCATTGTTGTCCTTACTGGCAGACTGGATGCCGTGCTGACGGGATGGGTGCTGGGTGCTGCCGAGCTCGGACATGAAATAGAAGTGCAGTTAACCGAAACACCGATGGGTGAGGAACAAGCCAAAGGGAATAGAGTTCAGGGAGGGCCTGGGAATCAGGCTGAGCAGTGGACGGAACAGCTTCGGCTTAGCGGCGTAGGAGTCAGCTCAGTCGCAGACCAATCCATGCCTTTCGTTGGAAAGGCGGGTGTCTCGGATGTGGGAGCGTAATCATGGTGGTTATGGTGATATGACGGTTGTCCAATCTGCCGAAGAAGTTTCGGTACTGGGTCAGGGATCCCAATCCCAGCGTTCTAAGAGAGAGCCTGCCGTGTATAAGATCAGCATTTCTGTTCTGCTGCTGCTTCTCTCCCTGGAATGGATCTACCCGATTACTTCGTCGGGACAGCAGGGAAGTGGCCGTTTTTTGACGGTGATGGCCGGACTTACGGGTGCGCTCCTGATGGCAGGATTATTGCGTACAGGCTGGATGTTGGGGATAGCGGTTCGACTGCTTGTGGCTCTTACTGCTCTATGCCTCATGTATGGAGGCAGTGATCCTGCCGGTTGGGCTCTCGGTTACCCGGAAACATGGATGGAGGATATACGCTCATTCATGGAAAGTGGACACTTTTATTCCATCAGTACGGAGACGAGAGGTTTGTTGATGATGTGTGGGTGGAGCATGCTCATGGCTTCCGTGCAGTCCCTTGTGTTGATGCGGCGGAGTGTGATGCTGTTCGGCAGTGCTACCCTGCTTTATTTGCTGCTCCTGGAAACATTGGCCGGGCTGGATGTCTACGCCTCCGTCGTGCGATCTGTTCTATGGATACTGCTGATCCAGACCATTCTCCAACTGCTCCGTCTGTTGGAAGGGGGCACAACACCAACCTTTCACCGATATCCCTATGTTCGTTGGTGTACGGTGGCTGCTGCTGCAGCAGCGGGGATGGTGTTGCTTGCTGCTCTGCCCGGACGTGTTGTCCCGGTTCCTGGGCCGGAACGGATATCGCTTGATCAGATTGGAGAACGCCTTGCCCGCTGGGCAGGCTATACCCCACGCGGCAGCATCCCTGCTTCGGCATCTGTCACGGGATACAGCACATCTGATGCACCGATGGGTTCTCCATTGGTACAAGGAAATGCTGTCTTTTTTACAGCGAAGAGTCCTCAAGTCACGTATTGGCGCGGGGAGACTCGTTCCTATTATAACGGCAGTACATGGAGTGATCCTGCACAAAACTTTCAAAAGGCCAGCCCGGTAGGGCTGTTTCGTGCCGATGGCTGGGAGAACCAAACCTACTGGACTCGCATTCGCCAAACGGTCACGATGGAGCGTCCGTGGAGGGGACCTAATCCGCTCTTTACGGGAGGAGTACCTTTGAACCTGTCCTTTCAGGACACGAATGAACAGAACGAAGAAAATAGAATGGCCCTGCTCTCCAATGCAGACTCGGCTACACTCTGGCTTGCCGGATCCAGCAGTCGTGAACCGATCCAAACGTATACAACCGATGTCATGATTCCCACCGCGTCGCCAGAACAGCTTCGTCTATTGGGCGAGGCGCATAGTTCAAGTCAGGATCCTGCAGCCATCCGCAGGACTTACCTGCAGCTGCCCGAATCTCTCCCTGAACGGGTACGATCACTTGCGAGTGACATTATTCAGAAGAGCGAAACACGTTATGATGCAGTCCAGGCAGTGCGAACCTACCTGGCAGAGCATGCCGAATATACACTGGACACGCGCATGCCGCCTCGCGGAACGGATTTCGTCGATGACTTTCTGTTTGTCACAGGGGAAGGCTACTGCAATCACTTCTCCACGGCGATGGTTGTATTGCTTCGTGCAGAGGGAATTCCCGCGCGTTGGGTAAAGGGATTCAGTGCAGGTTCACCGGACCCTGAGGTACCGGGTCGGTATGTCGTTACCCAGGGCGATGCACATTCCTGGGTGGAGGTGTATTTCCCCGGCGCAGGCTGGATGCCGTTCGAGGCTACGCCGGGCTTCACATTGCCGCAAGGTGATGCCACGGACGCCGCAGCAGTCGCCGGAGCGCAGCCCGGCGAGGAGATCCCGCCACAATCTGGCGGCGGGATCGGTAGTGCGGGCGCCTGGCTGCGGGCGCGCGCGCGTGCTCTTGCCGCGGAGCCATGGCTCGCGGCAGCTCTTGCGGCAGCGGCGCTGCTGGCCGCTGCCGGGGCCTTGCGCATGCGGCGGCTTCGCCCCGCGCTGCGGCTCAGGCTGCTGCTGGCATTGCTACGCAGCAGCTTCCCGGACCGTGAGCGGCTGCTCAGCGCCGCAGCTCCGGTCTGGGCCGCGCTCGCGCGGCGGTACGGCCCGCGGCCGCCGGGGATGACGCTGCGGGAGTATGCAGCGTCACCCGCCCTGTCCGCAGGCACGGACGCCGCGGACATCGCGCGGTTTGCAGCCGACTGGGAACGGCTGCTGTATGGGCCGGACCGTCCGCTGCGCGCGGACAGTCTTGAATTCCTGCGCCGGGCACTTCGCCTTGCCCGGCGCCTGCAATTACCATAACATCGCCCAGGGACGTCTTGCTCGCCGAAGTGCGGACAAGGCGTCTTTGGGCGATTTCTTATGAAGCGAATGGAAGTGGGGAATTTGTAGAAAACTCACAATGAAGGTGTCTTCATATCAAATGTTGTAAACTGCCCACAAAAAGGAGTTTCGTCTTTCCTTGACGGTATGTTTTGTCGTTGCGTATAATTAGTTTCATTAATTGAGGGAGGCACGGTAATGAATAAGCAAAATGAAATTGTGGTTGTCCTTGACTTTGGGGGCCAATACAACCAGTTAATCGCCAGAAGAATCCGGGATCTTGGCGTATACAGCGAGCTGTTGCCGTATAACACACCGGCAGAGAAGATCGCAGAATTGGCACCAAAAGGTATTGTATTCTCCGGAGGTCCATCCAGCGTGTACGCTGAGAACGCTCCGCATGTAGATCCGGGTGTGTATGATTTGGGACTGCCAATCTTCGGTATTTGCTACGGTATGCAGCTTATGGCACAGCAGCTTGAAGGTAAAGTAGAGCGTTCCGAGAAACGTGAGTACGGAAAAGCAGACCTTGAGTTTGCTGCAGGTGCTGCACTGGCACAGGGCATTGAAGGCGAACATACCGTATGGATGAGTCATGGTGACCATGTAGTTACATTGCCTCCGGGCTTCAAACTGGATGCAGGCACGGAAAGTGCGCCGATCGCTGCAATGAGTAACGATGAGCGCAAATTGTATGCTGTTCAGTTCCACCCGGAAGTACGTCACTCTGTTCGTGGTAACGATATGATTAGCAACTTCCTGTTTAATATCTGTGGTTGCGAAGGCAACTGGACGATGGAAACATTTATTGAGGACACGATCAAGGATATTCGTGAAAAAGTGGGCGACGGTAAAGTACTGTGTGCACTTAGCGGTGGTGTGGATTCTTCCGTTGTGGCTGCATTGCTTCACAAAGCGATCGGTGACCAACTGACATGTATGTTCATTGACCACGGTCTGCTGCGCAAAGGCGAAGCCGAAAGCGTAATGGAGACGTTTGTTGGCAAATTCGATATGAAAGTTGTCAAAATTGATGCACAGGAGCGTTTCATGTCCAAGCTGGCTGGCGTGGATGATCCGGAACAAAAACGTAAAATTATCGGTAACGAGTTTATTTACGTATTTGATGAAGAGTCCAAGCAGTTCGATGATTTCGAATTCCTGGCGCAAGGTACACTGTACACGGACATCGTGGAAAGTGGAACTGCAACAGCACAAACGATCAAATCTCACCACAACGTGGGTGGATTGCCTGAAGATATGAACTTTAAGCTGATTGAACCACTGAGCACCCTGTTTAAGGATGAAGTGCGTAAAGTGGGTACAGAGTGCGGCCTGCCGGACGAAATTGTACACCGTCAGCCTTTCCCAGGTCCGGGTCTGGCGATCCGTGTTCTTGGAGAAGTTACGGAAGAGAAGCTTAAAATCGTTCGTGATTCCGACTACATCCTGCGCGAGGAGATTGCCAAAGCGGGCCTGGACCGCGAAATTTGGCAATACTTCACGGCTCTGCCAAACATGAAGAGCGTAGGCGTTATGGGTGATGCTCGTACGTATTCTTACACTGTAGGTATTCGTGCCGTAACATCCATCGACGGTATGACGGCCGACTGGGCACGTATCCCTTGGGATGTACTGGAGAAAATCTCCGTACGTATCGTAAATGAAGTTGATAACGTAAACCGTATCGTCTATGACGTAACTTCCAAACCACCTGCAACAATCGAGTGGGAATAGTTTTACGAACAAACGGTATTGAACGAAAAGAAACTCCCTTTGATCATGTATTACACATGTCAAAGGGAGTTTTTTTTGTTGTGCCAGTAATGGGTTTACAAAGCCTTAATTCATTCAGGCCTTTCAGTGTTATCGGTGTAGTACAGCCGGAAAATGATGTCTTGATTGTGATTTCCGAATCCTTCTCCGAATAACGTAACGCCGCCGATGTGCTCTGCATCTTCCTTGACGGCAATGCGAAGGGACCAGTAGCTGTTACGGATGCCAATATCATCGATGGTAACATCGGACAATTTCACACCATCCATAAACGTGCCTTCCTTTTTGATAATGAGATGTTTCAGGAGGCCGTATTGATTTACACTTTCAAACCACCAAGGCGGATTCAGTTTACCTTTTCCTCCAAAGTCACCCGGGCTCGTCCACATTCCTACCTCAACGCCATTAACGATAAACGAAATATCGGAAGGCCAGTTGTTGTTGGTAAGAGGTGCCTCGGAAGAGATCTCCATCGATATCTCCAATTCCTCCGGATTCTCATCTCCCATTAGGTAATTGGGTACCTTGTATTCGATATATCCTTGTCCAAACCACAGGATTTTGGCTTTGAGTCGGTCCGGATCAAGGAAATACCGGGGATCATCAAAGATACCAATGATGGAATCTCTTGTACATATGCCACAGGTTGGCTTGATCTGCAGATCAGTGAAATGCCCTACGGATATTTCGGTTTTGTGAATCTCACGCTGGATGACGTCCTTGGTTGGGAATGCGATTTCAAGAGTGTCCATACGAAGAGAGCAGACCTTTTGGGCCGCTCCACCTTTGCCCGGAGCCATGTTGGATTCGATCACACCGGCTTTTTCTAATTTTTTGACATGCATGGTCATGATGGCACTACTAAGTCCAAGCGCTTCGGCCAGTTCTTTTATATTCATAGAGTTTTTAGACAGCAGATGAACGATCTGAATGCGCACACTGCTAGAAAGGGCTTCGAAGATATGCAGGTTTTTTTCGTTCAGGTCGATTTTCAATGTAATTCCTCCGAAGAAATGAAATATTAACATTTATATGAATAGTAAACGTAGAATATTATAATATCGGAATTCGAAAATAATCACAACGTTTTTATATAAATAATACCAGATATACAACTTAAAAACAGAACAATTCGGAAAAATGTAAAAACAAACCATGAAATAACCAAAAAAACCCTGCCAACTCATTGACACGTGCTGCTTGATAACTTAATATTTAGGTGAATTAATAACAGATTTACGAATATATAAACAAAAACATTAACCTATTGTGCAGAACAGGAGATGACAACGTGAGTACAGTTTCGAAGCAGGAATCATTTGTTAATCCGATTATACCGCAACGAGCCGATCCATGGGTATACAAACATACCGACGGCTATTATTATTTTACAGGTTCCGTGCCTGAGTATGATCGAATTGAGGTTAGAAGAGCTCGCTCTGTTCAAGAGCTGGATAGCGCTGAGCCGGTCGTAGTATGGCGCAAATATGACGAAGGACCGATGAGTGCCAACATTTGGGCACCGGAAATTCATTTTGTCAACGGTAAATGGTATATCTATTTTGCTGCAGCACGAACAACGGCTACGGTGGAAGGGCTTTTTGATCATCGCATGTTCGTGTTGGAAAATGCCTCAGCTAACCCGCTTGAAGGCGTTTGGGAAGAAAAGGGGCAAATCAAGACAAAATGGGAAAGTTTCGCACTTGATGCGACCTCATTCCTACATAATGACGTTCAATATTTGGTCTGGGCACAGAAAGATCCGGACATCGTGGGCAATTCCAACCTGTATATTGCATCCATGGAAAATCCGTGGACACTCGCTTCCGAACAGGTGATGATTGCTGAACCGACGCATGATTGGGAGAAAATCGGTTTTCTGGTCAATGAAGGTGCAGCAGTGTTGAATAGAAATGGCAAAATATTTATATCCTTCTCCGCAAGTGCTACAGATCATAATTATTGCATGGGGTTGCTGTATGCAGAGGAAGGGAGCGACCTGTTGTCACCGAAAAGTTGGACAAAGCTTCCAGCCCCTGTATTTCAAACCGATGTAGAGGCGGGACAATACGGTCCCGGGCATAACAGTTTCACCGTGTCGGAGGACGGAAGTCAGGATATTTTGGTCTATCATGCTCGCAATTATAAAGAAATTGAGGGAGATCCACTCTATGATCCGAATCGCCACATGCGGGCACAGGTCTTTGGTTGGGACGAGTTTGGATTCCCGTACTTTGGCAAACCCGTTCCAGATGGTCGTCCTGTGAACGTATAGAGCTATAACATAAATAAAAAATAAAAATGGAACAAAGTGGTTGACAAATGTAAGCGCTATGAATTACGATAAATTCACACAAATGTTAATGATTAATTTATGTATTAACGTTTGTGTGATAGAGCGAAGGGAGTGCTCCTAGGCAAGCTTCCTTCAGTAAGGGTACTTTAGCAGCAGGGCCGGTTTCCGAGAAGAAAATTGCAGAGCCCTGTGATTTTCTTGAATATTTGAATGCGTTTACAAATGTGCTTAGGATTGATTATTCTAGGGGGGTTCTTGTGTGAAACGTACAAAAAAAGGTTTTGTAATCATGGTATCTACACTGCTTCTGCTGGTTTTTGTGCTGTCGGGTTGCAGCTCAGACGACAAAAATACGATTACGTTCTGGACGCCTCTGACTGGAGAAGATGGAGCTTATATGGACCAGTTAGTTAAAGAATATAACGCCACTGAACCAGAAATCAAATTAAAACATGTAATTACGTCTGATATGTACACCAAGCTGTCTACGGTAATTAACTCCGGTAAAGGGATTCCGGATCTGGCTATTATCCATGCTGACCGTGTTCCGGGCTTTGTGAAGCAAAACGTACTTGAGCCCATGACTGCAATGCTGGCCGCGCAGCCGGAAATCAAGGAAGAGAACTATTTGCCCCAAGCATGGTCGACAGGAACCATTGATGGAACACAGTACACTGTTCCTCTCGATATCCACAGTAATGCGATGTACTACAACAAGGATTTGCTGAAAAAGTATAACGCGGAATCATTCCTGGATGATGATATTGTCACGATTGATGAGATGCTTTCCTTGCAAGGCAAATTAGATGAAGGAGACTTCGTCGTGAATGATGCTTTGCTCGGATGGGTTATCCTCGGACAATTGCAGAATGTGGGCGGAGATGTGCAGAAGGATGGGAAACCAGCGCTGAACACTCCTGAAATGAAGGCTGCGTTTGAAAGTGTCAAAAAGATCGCTGATGCCGGTCTCATGACTCCGTTTGGCGAAGATGGATACCTGATGTTCCAATCCGGCAATGTCCTGTTTTCTACAGATGGTACATGGAGCTCAACCGCTCATGCCACTGTTGAAGGTCTGAATTTCGGCGTGACTAATGTCTATTCACCTACAGCTGATAAGTTTACAAACCGTTCTTCGTCCCACCTGTTTGCCATGCTGAACAATGAAGCGAGAACAGATGAGAAGGAACAAGGGATCGGTAAATTCCTGGAGTTTATACGTCAGAATTCAATGGAATGGGCCAAAGCGGGACAGACTGTTGCGAGTAAACAGGTTATCGAGAGTCCGGAGTACAAAGACTACATGCAGTCGTTCTTTACTTCGAATGAGAAGGAGATTGAATCGCTCTACATCTACACGTACGAGTATTACCCGTATGTAGCTGAAGCGGTTGACAAATACGCGGCTGATATTGTTCGTGGCAATGTGGAGCTGGATGCGACACTGCAAACCATGCAAAAAGAGGTTGAGGACAAAATTGCTCAAGGTAGCAGTGGGGCCCAGTAACACTTGAATTGCATAACGGATGTACTGTACATCTCGCCATTCTACTGTAATAGAAGCAATGTGTCGCAAGAGTGGCACATTGCTTTTCCCAAAGGAGAAATGAAAGGATATGAATAAACGATCATTTGCACCGTTCTTATTTGTCGGTCCTCATCTAATCCTGTTTTTGGTGTTTATACTGCTGCCGACGATCTACGGGATTTATGCCTCTTTCACCAGATGGAACCTAATTAACGATCCGGTTTGGGTCGGTTTTGAAAATTATAGGACGATCCTGTTCGACCAGGATTCCTCATTTCATTTTCAATTCTTTAATGGTTTGAAGAATACGTTGATTTTCGTGGCACTGAGCGTTCCGCCGTTAATCATTATTCCGCTGCTTGTTGCTGTAGCCCTTGAACATAAAAAGGTGAAATTCAAAGGCTTCATGCAGGCGATTATCTACATTCCAGGTATGATCTCCATATCTGCCGCGGCGCTCATCTGGTCTCTTATTTTCAATAAACAGCTCGGCATCACCGGTAACGTATTTGGATCAGAGATATCCTGGGCAGCCAATCAGCCGTATGCTTGGATCATTATTATTGTGATATCTGTGTGGGGAGCGGTCGGAGGTAACATGATTATCTATCGCGCTTCCATTAATGGTGTACCTAGCGATCTGTATGAAGCAGCCGAGATGGATGGTGCCGGTCCGGTACGCCGATTCTTCAGCATTACGCTGCCTTCCATCCGTTTCCCGTTGATCTTTACATTTGTCATGACAACAGCGGGTTCGTTTAACGTATTTGGTCAGCCGCTGATGATGACCGATGGTGGACCACAGCAGACTACGCATGTTCTCATGATGTATATTCGCCAGCTTGCGTTTGGCTCCGGTGAGTCAGTGGCAGGTATGGCTTCCGCCATGGCTGTGCTGTTAGGACTGGTTATTCTGGTCATCTCCGCATTGCAATATTACGTAATGAACCGGAACGCCAATTAGAGGAGCAGGATCGAACGTGGATCGGGAAGGAGCAGGTATATCAACATGGTCAAAAAAATAAGTATCTCCAAATATATATCCTATCTATTTTTGGTAACCATTTGTGTCATATGGGTGGTGCCCGTTATTTTCGGGATTACGACTTCATTTCGCTCGCAGGCAGAAGTGGTGTCGGCCGGGTTCCGATTATTTCCCAAAGAGTGGGACTTTAATAATTACGTCGCCATACTGGACAATACATCAACCGCTCCGATTCTGAGATGGTTGAGCAACTCACTGCTCATTGCAGTATCTCACACGGTGCTTGTTGTTTTTATCATTTCCCTTACAGGCTATGGATACACAAGGTTGAAGTTCAAAGGGAGAGATGCCTTGTTTTTCACGCTTCTCGGGATTTCATTTTTTCCGGGTGTCGTTAACCTGATCCCTTCCTACAAAATCATTGAGGCGCTTGGATGGGTCAATACAGCTTGGGCCATGATTATTCCGGGGCTGGCAGGTATGGGGAATATCTTCCTCGTTCGTCAGTTCATGAAAGGAATACCTGGCGAGCTGGACGAATCTGCTAAGGTTGATGGTGCAAGTGATTTCCGGATTTATTACTCCATTATTTTACCCCTAGTGAAACCGGTATTGATTGTGTGCGGTCTTTTCTCGTTCATTGGGTCCTGGAATGACTTCCTATGGCCGGTTATCGTATACACAGATGTCGAAAAAATGCCGATTACTGCTGGACTGCTGTTACTGCAGGATATCTACGGCAACTATCGCATGATTGGACAACTAATGGGGTCGGCAATTCTGGCCATTATTCCAACACTCGTGCTGTTTATTTTCGCGCAAAAGTATTTCCTGCAATCGATTAACCTGAATTCGGGAATTAAAGGTTAAAAGCTGAGCTGCTGCATTGTTTGTTAAACTGTTATTTTATAGTAGGAATGATGTATGGGTTGTATTATGAGCTGCCGTATATACGGTGGCTTTTTTACGATAAAATTTATAGCGCTTTCAAAACACGAACGTTCCCGTGGGAACATATAATTAACATTCGTTTTTATCATTGACAGAAAAGGCCGGCGCTTCTAAAATAGGGATGGGAAAACAAACAAATAGCGCATACTACTTCGTATAATCCTGGGGATATGGCCCGGGAGTTTCTACAAGATCACCCTAATGATCTGGCTACGAGCAGGAGAGGCTAAGCACAGCAAAAGTTCTATATGACTGCGTGGTTAACTATAATGGACGCACATTAGAATTTTTTTTGTTCTTGGCGATAGGCTACACCTCTCCTGATAGCTAACCCTGGGTGAAGTAAGTCCGTCCAGGGTCTTTTGTCGTTTTTCAAAATGGCTTCAACATCTCTAAGGGGGAGTTAGTGGATTATGGATCGTTTCTTTAAACTAAAAGAAAACGGAACGAATGTTAGAACGGAGATTGTTGCGGGTCTTACTACCTTTATGACCATGGCGTACATCCTTTTTGTTAACACATTGTTCCTCGGATCGGCCGGGGCGGGGATGTCGGATAATGCAGTGTTTTTTGCAACAGCCGTAGGTGCTGGGCTTATGACCATCATTATGGGATTGTTCGTTAACATCCCGATCGCCCTCGCACCGGGTATGGGATTGAACGCATACTTCATGACGGTTGTATTAAGCTCTAATGGGGCCATTACTTGGCAGGCTGCTCTCGGAGCGGTATTCATCTCGGGTATCGTATTTATTATCTTGACCGTGACGAGAATTCGTCAGATGCTGCTTGTGGCTGTACCTCAAACATTGAAAATGGCCATTACGGTCGGTATCGGTCTCTTTATTACTATTGTAGGTTTCAAATTGGCCAATCTCGTTGCTGTTACGGTTAATGTTGCGCCAGATGCAGACCTAAGCCAGCCGATTCCCGGCAGCAGTTTTAATTTGTCGCTCGGTAATTTTGTGACGCATCATGATGCGCTATTGGCATTGATTGGATTGATCCTTATTGCTGTACTGATGGTTATGCGTGTAAAAGGTGCGCTGCTCATTGGTATCGTTGCTACAACTCTAATTGGTATTCCGATGGGTGTTACGAATCTTAGCGGGCTATCCGGTGCAAGTTGGCTGCCTAATTTCAGTGATTTGGCTGTTGGGCAGCTGGACCTGAAGGGCGCAATCAGCCTTGGATTGTTTGAAATTATCTTCATCTTTACCTTTGTTGAATTGTTTGACACGTTCGGCACAATGGTTGGGACTGCGACCCGGATGGGGATTATGAAGGATAAGCAAAAAGGCGAGAAAACAATTGGTAAAGCAATGCTCGTCGATGCAGTAGGTGTAAGTGCGGGAGCGGCATTGGGTACGAGTACTATTACAGCATTCGTTGAGAGTGCTTCCGGCGTTGAAGCGGGTGGACGTACGGGTTTGACTTCAGTAACGACAGGGATCTTGTTCATTCTGGCGCTGTTCATTGCTCCGCTTGCGCTGGTTGTTCCGTCTGCTGCTACAGCTCCTGCCCTGATTATCGTAGGTGTATTGATGATGAGCCAGGTGCGCAGCATTGAGTGGGATGATTTCCTTCAAGCGTTCCCTGCATTCCTTACAATTGTTTTGATGCCTTTCACAGGCGGGATTGCAAACGGGATCTCGGCAGGTATTCTGTCTTATGTTATTCTGGCCGTATTCAGTAACCTGGTTACGGAACGCAAAGTGAAGATTCACTGGTTGATGTGGATTCTCGCGATCATTGTTCTTGCCCGCTATATCTTTATGGGTGGAGAATAATTCAGTTCTACTATATAGAAGGACGAAAGCTACTGGGCTTAATCAGGGCTTTCGTCCTTTTTATTTATTATAGGATCAGAATTAAATCTCGCTTGAGAATTACAAGACTGTTCCTTTCATTATATAGTGGATAAGTTTCGTTCTATTATAGAAGGAAGGGAAAGTTGGTGAGAGAAAGGATGGGGTGATTTATAGCTTGGCTTCGAAAAGTGCGTCATTAAAAATACACAGCAGGAGTTTGATCAATAAAAGGACTCTTGTAGCACTATATGTTTATGTGACGTTAACGAGATCTTGGATAAGCTGCAACGTTTATGGTCAGGACTTTATTCGGTTTGACCTTTTGATGGTTGAGGTCATATAGCTGCTCATGCTGTAAACTTCGTATCTATATATAGAAGAAACTATTTGAACCGAAGTCTGTATTCACTCGTGATTGATTCTTATTGAAAAAAAGTACTTGCATAAAAAATCTGTACATGGTATATTCTAATTCCAGCCAAGAAAACACGAGATACACGGTGCGGTAAGCCAATTGAAAAGCTTCGAAAGAAACTTGAAAAAAAATGCTTGCTAAATTGGTTCGGATGTGATAAGATATAAAAGTTGCTGAAGAGAACAAGACTCTGATGCAAACAACGTTTGATCTTTGAAAACTGAACAACGAGTGAGTAACGATCTTACTTTGTAAGATCGAATAGCTGAGAAATCGGTACAAGTCATCTGACTGTATGATTTCGAAGCGAAAATGAGATTTTTAATCTCGTCAGATTCAAAATGAGCTAATCGCTCTTTTCAATACTTTATTGGAGAGTTTGATCCTGGCTCAGGACGAACGCTGGCGGCATGCCTAATACATGCAAGTCGAGCGGAGTTGATAGG
>NZ_WYEV01000016.1:0-107796 GCF_015143645.1 Paenibacillus sp. P13VS
ACAGAGGCTTGTTTTCCAAAGAATCGACGCTTTTTTCGAATGACAGAACAGATGCCTAATTGTTTCATTAATCGGTACACCTTTTTGTGGTTGACTCGAAGGCCTTCCCGTCGTAAAGCAACGGTCATTCGAAGATAGCCAAAGTAAGGATGCACGCGATGAATGGCAAGCAAATGGGATTCTAGTTCATGTTCTTTGTGTCTACGCTCTTTTGCGGCTGCTATGCTTTTTCTCCACTTGTAATAGCCCGAGCGGGAAACCGCAGCTAACTTCAAGAGCCAAGCCAGACCAAGGCGTGCTCTCAGGTCCTCAATGATTTGAAATCTGGCTGCTTTACTCGTCACTCCTTGTGTAGATTTGGATACTGCTTTTTTAAGTATTCAATCTCCGCCCGCAAATACGCCATCTCTTCTTCCATACTGGAAAACTTGGTTCTAGGGCGTCCCCGTTTGGGTGTAGCAGGTTCTAGACTCATTCCCTGTTTCGCTTTGGCTGCCCACACTTGTACCTGAGATTTATTTTGAATATCTAAACGCGTCGCTACTTCACGTATACTCATATGTTCTTCGTTGACCAGCCGGACGGCCTCCAATTTCAACTCCAAGGAGTACCGCCGGTATGTTTGTCCTTTTTTAGCCATGAAAAAATCCCCTTCGTTCACATGATTAAGTTCATCTTAACAGATGTCTTTTTTCTCATGTCTACTAAAAGGGGATAATACCTGCTAGGCGACTTATCATGCAAACATATTTACTATTTCTGTGCGTATATATTGCTTGTCATGTTTAATGAGCGTTACTGGTTGCTGCGCCAGGTGCTGGTGCTCTATGCAAAGCTACACGTACACAGGTTATTCCCCATGTAACCAGTGCAATCAACATAAGGTTAATCACGATTGAACTCACTGGCGCTCCGCTATAGATGAGTCGGACGTATCCCCGAACAGCGTTGGATGCGGGCAGGAAATCCCCGATGTGACGATAGAATGGTGTGAGCATTTCGGTTGCGATAATGTTGCCAGCTGTCATGAGCTGGAAAGGAATCATGGCTACGTTAAACAGTGCTCCCAATCCACCAAATAGTACAAATGACATTTGAGTCAGGCATACGCAGGCAATATATACGAGAATATGGAATCCCCACATTTGCCAGAAGGAAGCGACAGGTGTGACAAACAGCATGGCTACAGTCGTTATAATGAGAGGCGCTACGATACACACCATCAATAACAGAAGCTGTCTGGCCCAGAAAATGTTCCATCGGTCGTACTTGTGGCTAAGGATCATGGTTGACAGATTCAATTGAATATTCATGGTCATCACTGCGATATATGTGATAAATCCAAGGATCATAGGCAGCATGCTGAGTGCAAAATTGGTGATGTTGTTAGACTTGACCACATTTGTCGTGACCACTTCTTTTTGAACGATTCCTGTTAGCTGAGCGCCTACGCTGGCAGATATCCCTTCAGCCGAACCCTCCAGTATGGATCTGGAAACTTCCGAAGCGGCCTGATTCACATAATACGTTAATTGCCCCTCCCCTTTGTCCAGATTCGCAGCGAACTCGGCAGGAATGCTTACAATCATGCCAATATCCCCATCATTCATGACTTGCTCCGCTTCTTTAAGAGATGCATAGTTCTCTGTTTGGAAAGGGACTGTTTCCTGAATGATCTTTTCTATTTGCTGTCCATTCTCGCCGTCCGAGTTAATAATACCTATTTTAAGTTGGTCCACTCGTTCCGTTGCTCCGTTGTATCCCGTTAACCAGACAATGGTGAATATCAATGGAACAACCAAAGCAAAGACCAATCCGATCTTGGTTTGCAGAATCTTCATAAAATCCTTTAGTACTGAAAAAACAGACATGTATTTCTCTCCTTCTTGGATATGGCTCCAATTTCAAATTAATAGGCTAACATATAATAGGCTGTGCATGTATATCTGCAAAAAAAGTCAGCTGACGAATCAGCTGGAGATTCCTTCATAAATTTTGTTGAGCAGTACGGCAAGTTGTTCTGCCCCTTCCGGGGTAATTAACTCTCTCAAGGACTGATCCATATCATTTATCAGGGGAACTACCTGTAAATAAAGCTCTTTCCCTTCCTCGGAAAGCCGCAGCAGGATGGCTCGCCGATCCACAGGATCGGTGCTTCGAATAATAAGATCCTTATGTTCCAACCGCTCCAATGTCTTGCCGACACTCGTTTGATCCTTCCCATGAAGTTCGGATAACTTTTTCTGTGTAATGCCTTCGTTCTGATACAGTTGTTCAAGCATCCCGAATTGTTCAGGGGTAATGCCGTAATCCTGCAGCAGATGGGTAACTCTTTTTTTGTGGACAAAGTACGTTCTGGATAATAACAATCCAATGGGATCTTTCTCTTGATGAGTTGACATCAGGTTAAGCCCTCCCTGAAATACTAGCATAGCCTATTAATATACTTTAAGAAGAATATCCCTAATTTGAACCTTTGTCAATCTAATGTTTCTGAGTCCTACGCCCTACTCGGTTAAAATGAAAAAGCCGCCATAAAGGCGGCTACGCTGTTCTTGGGTTGAACAGAGATCAGATATTTTACTCGAAGCGATACGTCCAGAATGCTTCTCTGCCGAATCTGCACTGGATTTCTTCATCATCCAATTTCCGGTTACCGACAAGCTCTGCAGCCTGAAATTGCGAACGGTGAGCCTGAATGGCTCCCATTTTTTGCTCCAGATATCCCCTTACATCAACATGTACATCTGGCTTTCCGATGGCTTGCTCATGGTTTTTGGAGAAAGCAACACAATATACGATGGGCCTCTCTTCTGCCGGCAGCCGGGAAATCGTCCGTATGACTGCAGCACCCGTAGCATCATGATCGGGATGCACGCTATAACCTGGATAAAAGGTAAAAACGATGGTTGGTTTGAGTTCCTCTATCAAATCCATGATGCGGCTATCAAGCAGATGTGCATCCTCGAATTCGATCATTTTGTCGTGAAAACCAAGCATTCTCAAATCCTGAATACCAATCGCCTGAGCAGACTCTTCGAGTTCCACCTTGCGGATCCAAGGCAGAGTGACCCTGTTCGCAAATGGCGGAATGCCCATATTGCGCCCCATCTCGCCTAAAGTCAGGCAGGCATACGTAACGTATGCACCGCCATCAATATATTTTGCGAGCGTTCCGGCAACGGAAAAAGCCTCGTCGTCAGGATGGGGATATATTACTAAAATGCGTTCATTTTCGTGTGATTTATTGTTCATGCTGTTTCGATCCTCCGCTTCCATCAGAAACTCTCCCGACTAAGTTGAAAGGCCACAACCAATTTTCCCTGGCTGTCATGACCAGCCAAAATCAATCGATCCTTTTCATTTTCATCAATATGGGTAAGGCCTTCCGCATAAACCCAACCCGTCGTCGTTTTTAAGCCTACCCGGTATGGGTTCGTGCCTGAAATGGATCCCTGTGTGTACCGAATGTTTGCATTCGAAATGAAAGCCGAGGCAGGGTGACGTGTGCTATCGTAGTGATTGGCGTACGCACCTGTCGTCATTTCGAGGTGTAAGTATAGATCCTGATCAATGAAACCATTGAGCCGGGCTTGGACATCTTGAGGTTGTATAAGTTGCATAGTGATCTCCTTATGTGGTCTGAAAGATAAATACTTCATCCATTTTACCATATGTCCATGGGTAAATAACAATTCGTAATCACCTAACCGCTTACATGCATCAGTGAGCACCAATATGTCCTCTAAATGAGCGTCTAAGTGACTAGGTTTATTCCATTCCTTAAGCTGTATACGCATCAAATTCCGCAGTGAAGGTAATTGTGGTCCCACGCTCCGTCAGATCTTCCGCTTCAATAGCAATCTCACCATTCATTAACTGTACAATTCGATGACATATCGCTAATCCGAGACCTGTACCTTCTGTCCTGCGAGTAACACTGTTATCCACTCGGTGAAATGGAATAAACAGCTGACTACGTTTATCCTGAGGAATTCCAATCCCTGTATCCCTGACCGTAAAATGAAGCCGGACCTTACCAGCATTTGTGGAGAGCAGTCTGGCCACCAAGGAAATGTCGCCTTCATCCGTGAATTTCACTGCGTTTCCCAGCAGATTAAGAATCACCTGTCTGAATCTTCCATCATCCCCTATCAGAATCTCTGGAATATCCGGATCAATGGAAAGGTGGACTTGCAGTTTCTTATTCAAAATTCCAACACGAAGAATATCCAGCGTATCCGTTACGGCTTCTCTGATGCTAAAGGCTTCCTTAAGAAGCTGTTCATGATTTGATTCCAATTTGCTATAATCCAGAACATCATTGACAATACGCAGCAGAGACTTCCCGCTTTTTTTCAGTGTGGCCACATATTCCTTCTGCTTGTCGGTAAGATTGGTTGCAGCCAACAGATCCGTGATTCCCAACACACCATTCATCGGGGTCCGAATCTCGTGATTCATGGTGGTTATAAACTCGCTCTTCACCTGATTGGCCATTTCCATGGCTTCCTTCTCGATCAAGAGATGCTTCTGTTCGTTAAGCAATCTTCTCTGTACTGAAAGGGAAGGGAATACGATCTCGTCCGAAGACAGATGACTATATAAGGGTGATTTCACAAATTCCACGTCAGTCATCATATATTCATGCTCTCTCATCATCTTAAGCTGCAAGGACGAAGAAATGGTAGTTGAGTTATATGCGCATACAGATACCATCCCGTATTCACGGACTACATTGCAAGTTTCTCGCTCATAATCCACCAAATTCCCCTGGATCTTGTCTTCGCTATGCTCCCCCCACGTCATTACATTGGCCCACGTACGAATGGACATGTTAGTCTCTTGTACCGTCCCCATCACCTGATGAAAATGAGTGAGAATGTGCTGAAAACTAAAATCCCCCCGTGAACCGTAATAATCCACGTTGTTAGCATAATGAAGATACTGAAGCTGGTCACTGGAAATAACATCGTTGAGCTTGTTATAAATATCAAGATATGTGTCCGCTTCTTCTATCAATAAGATGTGATGACCTTGATCTATACCCGTTAGAATATAGGATACCGCATTATCAACATAACGATCGAAATCCTCGAACAAATAAATGATATGGCCTCCGTCCGTGACACTGGTCAACGAATTTAACGGTACTGCTTGTTTGTTCATATAAGGACTCCTCGGATCTTGCTTTTATTTTCTACTATAAAGCATATATATTCATACGTCACATTTATTATGGAAAAAATACGAAACTGTCGACACCATCGAAAAAAGCCGCCATTTCGGCGACTTGTATCGTAAACGATGTATCTGGTATCTATTTTGTTTATGGAACAATTATACGTCTTTCAGTGACACGATCTGGACTATCCTCCAAACTCGCTCTTCAATTGGATTAGCTTCTCTAAATGAGGCTTAATGGCTCTCTGAGTAAGATCCTTAATCTGCTCTTTGTCTGAAAATTCTCCCCACTCCATCGTGTAAACAGCCTTTTCCTTGAACTCCTGCAGGGTATCATCCAGGGCTCTCAGCTCTTTGGCCATGGAATGGAGCATTTCTTTTGTTTTCGGTGAAATCTGTTTGGGTTTATCTTTCCAATAGCTGTAACTAATCTCGTACATGGGCATAAAGACACCTGCTTGCGAAGTAAGAAGATACAGCTCCTCCTGCTTCTTTGAATTCATAACTGTTTGATTAACCATGAATTGAGGATTAACATCATTCACATAACTATCACTAAACTGAATAAGCGTTCGAAGATAGTAATCAGCTTCGTCTGCTTGGCTCTTGGCCAGTTCGATGAGTTTCTGCACCTTAGCAGGATCTTCCTCGTCGGTTACTTTACTAATTTTCTCGAGTGATTCCGCCAATGGGATATAGGAATGTCCTTCTCTCAACAGCGTCAAAAAGCCACTATCATTCTTGGTTTGATACAGTTTTTTAAAATTTTCTGTCTTTTCTCTCGCCGCATGGAGTTGATAGTTGTAGAACCCCATAAGGATTAGAAGAACGACTAGGCATATCCAGACCAACTTGGAATTTTTCTTCATCCTATCATCATCTGCCGTTTCTAGACATATTACATGCCGAAATAAATATCGTTATTGCGTTACTTGTCATTCATGGTCACCACTAACGTTCGGGGTGTATCGTTCTTAACGACGATGGAATAGCGACCCTCATTAAAGTTAAAACTTTTACTTTCCAACGTTTCCACATCAATATCCTTATAACTCGCCAGGATTTGATCAATGGTTTCCTCACTAACATTAAGCGCATGTAACATCAGAACAGGATATTCAAGATCTGCACCAATATAATAAATCTCGTTTAAAGTCCCATCCTCTTTGATTTCAAAATGCATCTTGTTCGAATATTGATTCGCATCATTAATCATTGCTGGGTCGGATACCGTAATAATCGTGCCTTGTCCATCGTAAAAGGTTGTTCTTTTGAAATCCAGGCCTTCCGTCGAAATCGGCTGAAGGAACTCCATGTCTTGGTTTTGACTGACAAGGTTGTTGAATGTGGAGATGAACTCCTTCAGTTCTCCTTCCGGGTTATACTTTTTCTCTTCGGCCTTGGGCGCCTCAAACAGCTTTTTCTGAGATTTGAACAGAACCTGATCCTCTTTGGAAAATTCGATTCGCACCGTTGCGCCTCGTTCAATTCCATCTTGTCCATTATAAATCCATACATCATAGGGATTATTGGCTTCTTTCTCAGCGGGCTGACCCGCCAATTCTTCTACTTCCTGCTGGCTCATACCTTCCTGAATCTGCTTGTACACTTCCGGGGTTACCCCCTTCTGCCCTCCGCAAGCAACAAGTAATCCTATAAGCATAAATGTTAATAAAGGGTAATGCCATTTCTTCAACTCAATCTTCCTCTCTCTCATATGTATAAATCCTAATTTTCTCTCATGAAGAAACTTTTGTATATAGATTTAAACCTTTTTGGGCCATTTGACACGTATATGCCTAACCGAAAAACAAGAAGAGATTCATCATTTAATTTCTCTTTTTTCTTCGGTTTCGACTTTGTATGATTAACGATAGCTCTACAAATGTACTTATAGAAGACAAACATGAATTCAACAACTATTTAGAACAAGTACCGGAAGGAGATTTCCCGATTTGAAAGCTTTTATTCAATTGCTGCATTTCGGCTATCATCAAGCGATGAGCTGCATTTTCCCTGTGGCCATCTTCGGAACCCTAGCCATTACCAGCGTAATCGAGGTTCCATTCTTTTATCGTTACGACGCCATTCTACTGATCTTGCTTGGTGTTCAATATCTCATGTACCGAAGTGGGTTGGAGACCCGGGATGAAATTAAAGTCATATGTGTGTTTCATATTATTGGCCTGGTTCTTGAACTGTACAAAGTAAGCATGGGTTCATGGGCATATCCAGAGCCTGGATTCACCAAAGTATTTGGAGTGCCGCTATACAGCGGCTTCATGTATGCGAGTGTGGCAAGTTTCATGTGCCAGATCTGGCGCAGATTACGCATGGACATGACTGGATGGCCAGGTTTCGTACCCTCCTTTCTCCTCGGAGGCGCCATCTATCTCAATTTCTTCACCCACCATTTCATTCCTGATTTTCGTTGGTGGCTGACGGCTTTGGTCTTTATCGTTTTTTGGAAAACATGGATCATCTACCGAGTACGGACCAAGACATATCGTATGCCCTTATCGCTCGCTTTTATCATTGTAGGATTCTTTATCTGGGCTGCCGAGAATATTGCTACATTCTTTAATGGCTGGAAATACCCTGACCAGCACGATGCCTGGCAATTGGTTAGTTTCAGCAAAATCAGCTCCTGGTTCCTACTCGTAATCATTAGCGTCATCATTGTCGCCCAGCTTAAATATGTCAAAGCCAATCGAACGAGCACTGGACCCAACTAAGTATAAGACTGATATTAGAAATGGTCTTCTCGTCCAACAATGACTCCATTAGCAAAAATTAGGAGACTCATTCCCATCTGAAACGTATAAGATGGTTAGTCATTCTAGTCGAAAGGAGATGTTGATGGATGAAACGACATTCTTGGCTCGCTGTGTTCATGTTGTTGTCTATCATTTTAATGATGACAGGGTGTCTTCAAACCGAGGCAGATACCAAGCAACCTGTACCTAATGAAATTGCGATGACACCTATACAAGAGGCCACCATTGCAGCTGAAGTCTTTAAGACAAAAGAATATACGATCGGCGAGGTCCCGGAATCGCCCTTACCTGAAGATGCCCTTCTGGAGCGGTATGCTGAGATGGAGCCCTACTATGCTGAACGTTATGCAGATAAACCAGTGAATTATAGTTATGTATTGCTGGCTTTGAAAGCTGCAGAGATTCAACAAGCTTCACTTCAACCCGAAAACATGAAGTTCACTGTGTATCAGGAGCTCGAAGATTATGTCGATCTGGACTACACGATGGATCTGGTATTGGATCAGCAAAACGGAAATCTGGAACGCGTTCCATTGGAGGGGCGACTTTCCCTTGTAAACAAAGATGGTAAATGGCTAATACAAGCTGATGATTTTGACAGCAAAGCTTTCCTAAAGCTTATTCCTCAATAACAACAACTCTAACGGTTTCCGCCCGGAAGTTGAAATAACAGGTATTAAAAAAAGGCTCCCATTAAGGGAGCCTCCTTTTTATTAGAATCTTATTTAGCCAGGTATCCGCCATCTACGAAGACGGTTGTTCCTGTAACGAAATCATTTTCAGCCAGGAATACGACGGCATGTGCAATTTCTTCCGGATTGCCCAGACGTCCAAGTGGATGTTTGGCAACCAGGCTATCATAGAACTCACCAAGAGCTTCTTTGTTAACCATGCCACTTTCCACAAATCCAGGAGCAACTGCGTTGACGCGGATGTTACGGTCAGCATACTCCAGCGCGAGTGATTTCGTAATTTGGTTGACTGCACCTTTACTAGCCGCATACGGCATCGATGTTGGTTCACCAACGGAACCCAGGATCGAGGAAGTGCTGATTACAGATCCTCCGCCCGTTTTCAGCATTTCACGGATCGCATATTTCGCACCGTAGAAGACGCCGTCCTGATTGATTGCAATGACACGTTTGTATTCTTCGTCCGTTAATTCATGCGAAGGTTTTTGAACACCAATACCTGCATTATTGAAAATGACATCCAGTTTACCAAACTGCTTCACTGTCTCTGTAACCAGGTTTTCAACTTGTTTTTCGTCGGCAACATTAACTTTGATGAACACGACATTATCACTATATGTTTGTTTTAATTCCTGCTCGGCAGCTTTGCCGTGCTCTTCATTGTAATCTGCAATAACAACTTTGGATCCTTTATCCAAGAAGGCTTTTATTGTAGCCAAACCAATTCCGGAAGCTCCGCCTGTAATGATTGCTACTTTGTCTTTAAGATTAGTCATGGTGATTCCTCCAGTAATTGTTGAATTTTAGACAAAACTAACGTGACTTTATATGTAACCATAATCATATGATTTAGTTAAAACGTAAGTTTTGTCGTTTATTTGACACAATTAATCGTACTCCTGTTAATGAGTATTGTCAAGCTACTATATATTTACCAGTTAACATGCCGAGTAATATTAAGCGGAAATATGGAAGCAACTCAGCAATTACACTTCATCCCACTACGGTCGTTAGTGTGTTCCAATTTTCAGGGATTATGTACCCCGCACGGGCGGGTTGTCTTTTTTTCTGTTACAATATGAAGCGGAAAGGAGTGAAACACATGTTAGATTCAATTGATAGTCATATTTTACGAAGACTGGCTCAAAACAGCCGTATATCCTATACCGATTTGGCTAAAGAGGTTGGATTGTCTGGTGTTGCCGTCAAAGAGCGCATAGACCGGCTTGTCAATCAAGGAATCATTGAACAGTTCTCCATTGTAATCAGCGCTGAAAAGCTCGGCAAAAAGATATCGGCCTATTTGGAGCTTGAAGTGGAGCCTGCATATTTGAATGAGATCATAGAAGCGTTGAAACAAAATGATAAAGTTGCTGTGTTATACGAAATGACCGGTCCCTGCATCCTCCATATACATATTCTAGTCGAGAGCATTGAAGAGATGGAACAATTCATGAACAAATCCATCTACTCGCTGAGAGGTATCGTCCGTGCTGAAACACAGATTCTGATGAAACGACACAAAAATCAGGATGGATTGAATATATAAAAAAACAAGAACCGTCAGGCATAAAGACCAACGGTTCTTCTTATGAATATGAAGGAATTATTGCTTTATGAAATGAGTTAGTTTGTCTTGGAAAGCTTGGCTTGGTAGAAATCGACGAAATACTCACTTACCTCAGCTGACTTCTGGACATTTAATTGAATAGGAGCAATCAATCTAATGGTTCCTCCATTGAATGAAGCCTTCGTTTCTCCAAGTTTCGCTGACAGTGTATTGCCATTATACAGGATGGATACCCTTTTCGATTTTGGCTCCCATTCGATCTTGGCGCCAAATTGTTCAAAGCTGCTGCGTAATGGTGTCATATTTCGTTCAGCTTCTCCAAACAACTTTTTGTCAATAATCGCATGAACTCCACAGTTCCCATCGACTACCTGTGTAACTCCAAAATCGGTAGTTACCGACATTAAAGAGTATGCCTCGTCTTCGGTTAGTTCCATGCCTCTCATTAGAAAAGCCTTGGTTTTATGCGCAGCATCTTTCATCGCCTTATCGAGGGAAGACTTTTCGAAGATTTCCTTCTGGGCATCCTCACCCAGTTCCTCAAGATAGTTGGCGTAGCTGAAACCATGGACCACCCACTCGTTCTCATTTTCCAGCAATGGGAAGTTTAACGACTTTAATTTGTTATCCAGCTTATCCTTTTTATGAAGAATAATCTGAACATCACCAGTTACAGAAGTTTCAATGGCTGTTCCATTTAACTCAGAGTCTCCTTGTCCTGCGTGTGGATCACCGATCGACAGCAGTGCTCCCGGAACAGAAACCGGATAGTACATGGTTGCTCCTTCGGTAACACGCCAGTCATCGATATTTCCGCCATAATAGGAAGGTGGAACCGAACCAACGATATCTGCTTCCTTTGGAGCTACGCTCATGGTACCAAAATGGAGCCTTACAGGCACTCGAACGTCTTTCAGAACATTGTGATTTTCCTTCACCGTTGTATGATCAACCACAACACCAGGATAATCAATTGTAGGATGCACATTTCCATCCGGATCGGTTTGAGGCGTCCATCTGTAGCTATATAGTGCCTTGGCGTAATCCGTACCGCCTTCTGAATCCATTTCGTATATTGTCACAACCTCCCGTGTCACCGGTTCTTCTTCCATCTCTCCATATAGTAATCCCCAGTTTGCCGCCACGTTGGAACCATATGTTTTGCCTGCATATTCGCCGTTGCCATTAGGACGAAGTTTCATATCCAAAATCTTCACTTCCAGCACATCTCCCGGTTCTGCTCCTTCAACCGCGATTGGGCCTGTCATGATATGTACTCCCGGACCACGATCTGCTTCCGTCTTCTCGGATTCGGTCCAATGAAAAATGTCTTCGACGCCAGCGTCACCTTTGATCATTCGTTCATAGTCGTCGCCGGAATGGTGAGTAATCGCATCCACCGTAACGATATCCCCGGAGTTGACGGTGAGTACTGCTTCACCCTTGCCGATATTGCCCCACCGGACATTTTCGGAATTTGCCTTCAGAACATGTGTCTTTGGCTTAACAGACACTTGATCGATGTCAGCATTAACTACATTTACACCTGATATAAGCAGTGAACCAATGGATAAAGCAGCGAAAACCTTCCATTTCAATCGATTCCCCATTCATAACTCCTCCTGTCAACTTACCATGTTATATTATCTAACTTGTTATGAATCGAAGTATAACAGACAATTTCGGAGTTAACAATATAAAGTTTTAAGCGTTTTTCAATTTATTTTCTTAATATAAACAGTGTAAATATATTAATAATATTAACTTTTACAAATCTATCAGAGATTCTATGGTCTATTAACACAATAAAAGAAGTCGCCACTTGGGCGACTTCTTAAGCGTCTCATATTACATCGTGTTCAATTTGGACAGACCACTTTTCCCCCTCTTCTAAATGAAGCAGGAATGCACCGTCCCCCATGGAGATTGATTTAAAATTCTTATTTCCGTGCTGTTTACACAAAGAGATATCGATCCAGTCAGGGAGCTGAACTTTCGAGGATATTCGCCGAGTGGCAGCTATCTCGGCTTGAAATGTCCCTGACTTGCGGTCCCATGCTAGTGACAGAACGCCTCCGGGTATACGCCAATTGTGCAGCTCTCCACGCAGCATTCTGGCAGGTAGTGCCGGAAGCAGCTTGATCCGCTGAGGCAAGACCTGAAGCAGCATTTCCTGTACGGCATTAACCCAGCCCATATTCGCATCCAACTGAACTGGAGCTGCATCTAACGTCAGGCAAATTCCCATATTACGCCAATCGTTATGGAGTGTGAATCCGTTAGATAGAACACAGGAACGGGCAAGATGATCCAGGCTGCACAGAGCCCGTTCTCCGTCGCCCAGCCGGGCATAGATTGAAGACATATGAGCCAGGGACCACCCACTCTGTGCTCTAAGTTTCCGCTGGTGTACTGCTTTCTCGAAGGCTTCATATAGTAGTGGCTCCTCTTCCCTACTGACTTCCTGTCCAGGAAAAATAGGGTATAGATGGGACAGATGTCGATGATCTTGTCGATCCTCAAACGCAGGATGAAGCCATTCCTTGACAGCTCCCTCCTTATTCAACATGTAGGAAGGCAGTCGTTCAAGTATGCCTTCCCACTCTGGTATTTTACTGCTTATAACACCGAGTATCCGACTCGCTTGTATGGTATGCTGCAATAATTCCTTGATGATGGCGACGTCCATTGTCGCATTAATGGCTGTAGGCATGGGATGTGCGAGCTGTTTACCATCCTGAGGCATGAAATTCTGCGGTGTGTTCTCGGGTGAAACGGACGGATATATCATATACATGCCCTCTTCGTCCAGCACCAGAAAATCTTCATAGAACTGTAATGCCTCTCTCATAAAGGGCAGCGCCTGCTCACGCAGAAATTGCATATCACCGGTATACCAAAAATGCTCATAATAATGTCTGGCCAGCCACCCGGCTGCTCCGGTCCAGTTCATGATTACAGGAACAATCTGATTAGGGATGCCTATACCGGGCGTAGTTCCAGCAGGGATGTAGATCCCGCGACAGCCATAGAGCTTGCGTGCATTTTCCTTGAAGACATCCATCAAACCAGTATAATACCGAAATAAAGACTGGTTCATGTCGGATAATCCGCCAACCGCAGAATGCCAATACATCATCTGAACATTTTCATTCGCCATGTGATGACCCCAGATTAATCGGTAATCTCCTCCCCACAGCCCGTAAAGCCCAAAAGGCATATTGCCTTCCTCAGAGGTTCCGCTAATGAATAGATATCGACCATACGCCCACATCTTCCGAATCAATCCCAAGGGAGCTTCGCCTTCATAGGCATCTAACAGAAGCTCTTCATTACTGCGCCCGTCATCAGCCGTATCATCCAAATCAAGCTCTGCGGAGTGAAACAAGGGCTGATGAAGCTCCTTATGTCTGGATCGTATTGAATTATAATCAGCCTCTAGTCCTGCCAGCTCCTGCTTCAGCCGTACCCATTCCTCTTCTCGCTTGCCTGTAACAAACATTTTCACGAGAACGAGCACATCGCCCGACGTTTCAAACGGGATTGCTGCGTGAATTGCTTGTTTTCCGCTGTCATTTCGCTGTTCTTTGTCTGAAATGTCAACCCCTTTTCCCGGGAAATGTAATGCCATACGGGAAGCCATCATTCCAGCCCCAAGTTCATCTCCCACACAGATTAGCCGCATGACAGCGCCATAATCCTGCCCATCGTCATTTCTGCCACCATAAAAAACATATTGCTCATCTTCATCCGTTCTGGCCGTAACGGACATTTTCAATTCCTTAAACTCTTCATCATCCCGCTCAGGTTCACCCGGCGGAAATTGAAAACCCACACTTCCCGTTATGACTGGCTTTCTTCCGGTTTCCCGTACCTGTACCGAATCGCTCCTGCTCAGTATTTCAGCGTGTATTCTGTACACAACACAATCATCTGCACGAGAGACAAAAAGACTTCTTGAAATCTGTCGCTCCCCTTCCTCCCAACACACATGAACTTCTCCCGTTTCCATATCCAGTTCCCTGCGATAATGGTGAAAAGCATTGTCACAATGCATGGTGAGTGTCAGTTCAGCCATTGGAAACCGGGAGGAAAGTTTGGATGCATATGCTTCTGCTTGCACGGCACGGGTCAGATGCCAACTTGCCTCCGAAAATTCCCCAGCGTCCATAAGTCTCCGGGTCTCCTGCAATGTGTGACTGACGTCGGGGAGTTCATCTTTTTTTCCCCAATGCCATAGTTCACCATGCTGCAGTAAAATCACTTCTTGATGTATACTACCTCGCACAGAGGCACCCATTTTTCCATTACCGGAAGGAAGCGCCTCCCTCCACATCCCCTTCCACCATGAAGCAGGATACTTGAGAATCATCTTGTTTTTTTCGGGTCTCCCCGCATGAGATCTGTTTGATCTCCTCACGCTTTTGCTCCCCGCATTTCCATTTCAATACTGGCCAGCAGGAATGGCGCTACTCCCATTTGGGCATCGCTGACGATCTGTTCGCTTATATAGTAAGCATAAGAACCGTCACGATATTTCTTGCCTCCAAGTCCAGCCCCATGACAAATGCGGTGCAGGTGTACCCCTTGTTCATCCTCCGTGACCAAGTGACGGAGAATACCGGCATACGCCTGATCAACAACTTTGCGATCCAGTTCAGCCAAATAATGCAGACGCTGACCCTTGGCGAGGGCGTAGGTCAGCATACACGAAGCCGATGCTTCCAAATAGTTGCCTTCCCTGCCGTTCTGGTCCATGACTTGATACCACAGCCCGCTCTCCTGATCCTGGGCACGGGCGATTGCATAGGCCATTCTCTCGAAGATGCCCATGATCTGGCCGCGCTGGGGATGATCCATTGGAAAATGCTCCAATGCATCCACTATAGCCATCGCATACCACCCCATCGCCCTGCCCCAGACATGGAACGATTGACCCGTGTCTTGGTCACACCAGCGCTGTTCCCTGCTCTCATCCCATGCATGATGCAGCAGACCCGTTCGCGGATCCCGGGTCTTCCGCTCAATTAGCAGGATCTGATGCGCGACTTCATCGAAGCTCTCACGGTGATCGAACACACGCCCATACTCGGCCAGAAACGGAGAAGACATATAGATCCCATCAAGCCACATCTGGAATGGATATATTTTTTTGTGCCAGAATCCGCCCTCACTGGTTCGAGGCTGCCCTTTCAGCTGGTCGACCAGTCGCAGGATGGCTTGACGGTATTTCTCATCCCCCGTATGCTTCCACATAAAAAAGAGATTTTTGCCTTCATTGATCATGTCCAGGTTATAATCCTCAAGCTGGTAGTTTCGGATGGTACCATCTTTATCGATCAGGCCGACCATATGATGGAGAACCAGTTCACGATATCGAGATTCACTGTTCCATACCGCCGCACGTTCGAGGGCCAGAAGCGTCATTCCGGCAACGTACCCCCATTTCCCGGCAATTTTGGGGTGATTGCCATCCCGACATTCGGAGACCAGCGTATCCGCAATTTTGGCAGACATTCTGCGATTCTGAGTAGAGTCCTTTGTTAACGTTTCAACCAACGTAATCGCTCCTTTTTCGCTCGCGTTTTATTGCCAAGCCATTCCCGACACCTCAAAGTGTGAACAAACGATCACCTAATCCGATCAGGTCAGGGGGTGCAACCCCTCCCATTGAACGGACCAGCTCCCGTCCTGCGGAAATCCCGGATTGTTCCTGCCTTCCTCACCACTCCATCCGGCAGCCATCATCGCTACTGCAGTTAACAGTCCACCATTCCCAGGCAGATAAGCCCATAATCCTGGCCTTTGATAATTGTGTCCATTGGGCAAATAGGTGTTTTTGGTGGCATCCATCAATAAAAAGTCAATGGCCAGCTCAGGTTCACCCAGCCTCGCAGCTGTCATCGCACACATCGGAAAGTCCCAGCCCCATGCGGATTCCCAATCCCAGCATTCTTTCACTTTAAGAAGAGTATTTTTCATAATTTTGTTGTCAATCAGCGTTCCGGGAAGCAGGCCTAGCGCTCCGAGCATGGAAGGATGATCATGGTTTTTGACCGTAAATGTGTCAGGACAATTCTCGTGCGCAAGATACACTCCATTCTCATGCACAGGACTTGCCATATGAGCCGCAACCTTCTTCCATTCCGGATTCGCAGGCTGCTCCAGCCGCTCTGCCCACATAGCGGCGATTTCCAAGCCGAATTTCCAGTATTCCAGCTCATATGGCGGATTCAGACTTTCACTCATGGCATGATTTTCCTGAGCCGGAATCAACGGCGGACCGAGTACATATGCCTCTTTTTCTGCATCCCAGTGGGCAAAGGAAACCATAAAGTCAGCTGCCTCGAATACGATGTCCTTATACCTTTCCAATACAGCCCTCTCAGGCTCCGCCAAATAACACATCTCGGCAAGTGCCATCGGATGAGGCTGCTGCCAGATTAACCCTGGTGCAACCGGTGAAGGGCTCTGCTCACCGTTATACCCGACCATTTTGGGCCAGCGCGCACCAGCATATTTCTGTGAACGTGCCAGTTCACGAGCCTTGGGCAAAATGGCGATATACCAATCCATACTTTTGCGAAGCAGATGTGTACGATCCCATAGAGGAAAATGTGAGGCATGCCACCAGTGCATTTCCAGATGCATTTTACCGAACCAGCTATTATACATGTAGCCCGTTTCCTGAGGCGGCATGGAGCCGCCACTGTGTATGGCACACAGGAACTGGGACAGTACAATTCGTCGCTCCAGTTCTTCTGCTCGGGGATCTTTACTGCCGGATAGATCCATAGCTGCTCCATTGTTCCAGAATCGCTCCCAGTGGACCGAGCTGGCGTGGAATACGGCCTCAGCTGATTGAACAGATGGGCTCGACGCAGCAAAAGCAACACTGCAAGACCAGCTATCTGAATGCTCCATTGCCTCAGGAATAAGCGTAAACTCATGTGCTCCGGTCTGCTCCAGACTCCCCTTGTCCCAGATCCACCTCACACCATATTCGTCTTCATCCAAGATCCGTTTGAGTGAAGCTGAGATCGAATCCTTCGCCACTAGCTCGGTGCGATGTCTGCTGTCCTGTTCCCAATCAGGAAAAACGGACTTGGACCAGCTTCGATGTGTCATATCCGGACAGGGGAAAATAAGGAACAAATGCAGACGTCCCTTGCGGATTAACTCTGAATGTACACGAATACCGATGCCATCCTTCTCCGGATCACAGGCAGTCTCCACCTGAACCTTGACCCCATTTACGGTGAACTCACTGTAAATTGTACCTGTCCACAGATTTAATTCCTGTCGTACCGGATTCACATGTGACGTATCTGCTTCTTCTCCATCTTCTTTTAGTATCCGAAACGCAAGGCGTCCCAGTTGAAGACGATGCGGATTCTGCCGCAGCCAGTGATACGCCTCTTCTCGGTTCTCAGGTTTCATGGGGTACGCCACCTTCCGTCCATACGTTTCAAACGACTGGTAGACGATATCCTGATCGCTAAATACCTCATGCCCTCCGGTATAATGCCATCCCCAATTGGACTGCGAGCCAAGAGGGATTTCGTATGCTTCCGGAAAAGTCTGAAGGCCGGTAAAATCAGCACTGAACGCAAATTCGCCATTGCCAACAGACAAAGGAGACCTGGGCTCAAGCTGGGTCAATACCGGATGGTTTCGAGTGACAATCGTTTTACGGTTCATGTAAGCTGTTCCTCCTTCTCTTCATTGGATGGGGGACTAGGATTCCAACAAGGAATCCCTGCGGGCCCGCGTCCTCTCTCTGTATTTCCCCGGTGTAATATCCTTGGTTTTCCGGTATACACGGATAAAACTATTCTCATGCTGATATCCCACCATAGAAGCGATTTCAGATATTCTGTAGTCGGTTTCCCTCAGGAGCTCACAAGCCCGGTCCATACGCAGCTTCGTAAAGTAACCAAGAATGGTGTCGTTCATTTCCTGCTTGAACAGCTGACTTGCCAAACTCGAACCGATACCCGCATGCTCAGCAATGTCCTGTATGCTAACCGGGTCTTTCAGATGATCATTCATAAAAGCAATCATCGTTTGGCAGATGATATAGTCCTTCCTGAGCTGCATGCTGTCATACCATGCTGCGAGCACTTCTGCCTCATTACGCAGAAGTGACCATGCAGACTCTAGATTCATCGTCCGCATACCGGAAATCCGGAACCCACAAGCCTCAGGATCCCGTTTCATGTGAATTCGTTCCAGCGTCTCCGCTACAGATTCAAGAAATACTATCGCCGAGGACGGATGCCACCGTTCACTCTTCATTCGGTGAAGTGTTTTTTCCATGAGCCTGATGGCCTCTTCACCACTTCCAGCTTCGATCGTTTCAATCAATTGGGACAGGAGTTCATTTTCCTCTGCACGTACATGTTCTTCGTGACCAGAGATGTCCCTAAACCGTATCACTTGTTCATATCCGCGGTACAACCTGAAATTCAGAGCGCTGTCTGCTTGCTGCATCGCCTGTTGAAGCTCCTTGAATCCATCGTGGTTCTCGCTTATGCCTGCGGAGACCTGGAACTTGAGCAGTTTCGGAATCATTTTCAGCGCTTCATCAATTGATGTGCATGCATCCGTCTCTCTGCTGGGATCAAGCGGTTGCAGCATGATGATGACTCGGTCCCTACCCAGATCTGCAGGAAGGAGACGCCACTCTCCTGACAGCAGTTCTGCAATGATATTGGCAATGGCAAATTTCAGAAGGGATTGATCCGACTTCTTAAACCTTTCGCACCATGCGTGATAATTATCAATAGACAACATAGCCATTGTCAGTGGACGATCACTCCATTCTTTGAAGTATCGATTCCACTTTTCACCAATTTCACGGTAACCCGTCATGTGTCCCGCATAGATATCGGTCAGAAATTTGGAGCATGCTTCAGGAAGTGTTTGTCTGAGATTAATGGCTTGCTGTGCATGGTCGGTCAGCAGTTGTCCTGTTATTTTCTCGAGATCAATCAACTCTGGACTGATACGGTGATGGTCATATCCGCTAAGCAGTTGTCTCATCCGTTTCACCGGTCTCAAGGCTGCTCTGTTATAAAAAGCAATCGTAGCGGCGCCTGCAGCAAGTGCCAACAGGGAAACGAAGAATACAATGTTCCTAATCTTCTGGGCATTGGACAGTAAACTTTCCTGGGAAATAATTGAAAGATAGCGCCAACCTGTATATGGGGACATCGTTTGTGAAGCGAGCAGCACTTGGCCCTCGTGCTTGAACTCACCAAGCTTTTCGCCTTCCAGAGTCGCGAGGACCTGGTCCACCGCTTCCTCTCCTATTGGATAATTTCCAAGATCATATAATGGCTTATTGTTGGCATCCAGAATGAAACGATGATTATCAAGGTCAGAGACAGAAGAGAGAAGCATGTGCTTGAAGATTTGATCCGTTTTGAAATTGATGGCAATGATCCCTTTGAGTTGACCCGCCAGCATAATCTTGCGATAAAGTGTGATCTGGGAGGCAGGAACTCCTGAACCTGCAGCAGTCTCCCGCCGTTTTACCAGCATGGGGCGGTCATTTAATTCAGCAGCCACACCCACCCAGCCCGAATCGGGAAAATTAACTTTGCTTGAACTATATCCCTGGGGAAAAGCGACCATGCTTTCCCTTTCCACATCATAAATGTAAGCGCTTTTAATAAAAGGAGTACTGCTCGTCAAGGTTTCAAGATACTGTACCAATTCGGTGATATTGCGGTATGACCCCTGCACCTCACTCGTGAGAAATTTAAACACATGGTTATTCAGTGCAATTTTCACAGCGATCTGGTCGCTTTCTCGTATCACTTCATCAATATCATTCATGCTGATGCGCAGCATCTGGTGCTGCGGTTCACTGAGCTCTTGTTGTAATACCGACTTGGCCGAATAATACGTTGTCATGCCTACTGCGATAATAATTGTGAAGACTACAATGGTCAAAATAAGCAGCAGCCGGGTCTGGGAATTGGTGAAATTGAATTTTAACCACTTCAAAAAGGAAAGGGTCACTGATATCTCCCACCTTATGTGCAATATACCGCAATTATACAGTTTCGACCTGCCCGGTGCGACCCGGCCTTACTGCCTATTTTGACTTCTTCAAGCATTTTGATCTCACACTTGCCCGCTGTTCTGACTGTATTCACCATCATTTAATATAATTAAATGTTCACGCACTTATTGCACTTTCACTTTTTCACCTTCTCATACCATTCCTGGACCCGCTGGGTGACCACTTCGCCTCCTGAGGCATTCCACTTTTTCACGTATTCATCATAAGCCTCCAGAGGCAGCTCACCAATAACGATCTTGGTCAACACTTCCTGAAACAGCTTATGTGACTGAATATCAGGAAACCCTTCATACACGGAAGCCGGGAGACCATCACCCGCAATTTGCCGGGCATCGGCTGTGCTCACAACGAACATATCTTTCACCATTTGCTGTTGGTCCTCCGGATACGTCTCTTCAATACGTTTGTTCATGTCCTCTGCAGTTGTCAGATTCTTCATTCCCAACGCAAGCGGTTTGTTGTCGGCAGGCGGAAGAATAACTTTGCGTCCGTCTTTGACTTCATGCTGCTCCCCTTCCAGGCCGAAACGGACAAATTCATCATTTTCAGGGTTGTAAAAGAAATCCAGCAACTTCAATGCATTTGGCGCATTATCCTGCTTCACGGCCGGGATCATCCATTCCGGCTCACCCATGCTCTTCTGCGTCACAAACGCCTCGAAGCCTTCGGCTTTGGGCAGCGGCATCGCTGCGATATAAGCATCCGGTGCCTGTGTCTGCATGGCATTAAGTCGATCGCGCACATTCGCCGGCAAGTGGTACCAGCTGCCCACCAGGTTATTGTTAATTTTGGCTTGCCATACTTCCCCTTTGTTCAAAAACGTTTCATTATCGAGCAGTTTTTCTTCATATAACATCCGGATGAATTTAATAGCTTCTCTCATGTTATCCGTTGTCCCCGCATACTGAATCTTGCCGTTGTATTCGTCCCATTCCGGATATCCTTCCCACATGGCGACTCCGTACATGGCAAACAGATGGTCCATCCACCTCCCGAATTCCCTTCCGCTCGTGGGCAGTTCATCTGCTTTGCCATTGCCGTTCGGGTCCTTGTCACGGAAGGCTTTGAGTACTTCAACATATTCATCAACGGTTGCTGGCATTTCCATGCCTACCTTATCCAGCCAATCCTTCCGGATCAAAGGTGCCCGTTCCGGGACGAGGAATACTTTAGGTACATAATAAATTTTGCCGTCGGGAGAAGCTGAGCGAACAATATCCCAAGCTTCCTGGGGGATACTTTCCCAGACATGTGGAGCGTATTCAGGGAGCAAATCATCCAGGGGCAAGGCTCCTCCTTGTTGGATCAGTGTTTGTTCAACGCCTCCGATCGGGCGCAAAATATCCGGCAGCTCATCGGAAGCGATCATCAGGTTCAGATATTCCGAGGGTTCCGAGCCGGGAGGCGTCGTAATCAGCTCGTATTGGACGCCCGTCTTCTCAGCAACATATTTCACGTGTGGATCGTCAGCTGCGGGCATGCTCCCGATGCCCATATGACTCTTGAATACTTTCACAATTGGGAAACCGGAGCTGCCTTCAGCAGAACCACTCCCTGAATCGCTGGTGTTGGAACTGCAGCCGGCGACTACCAGCATGGCCATACTGAGTACGATCGGTACAAACTTCCGGGTCAGTCGTCTTCTCATCGAATCATCCCCTTGATCATGATTTATTCTTTTAGCGATCCAAGCAGCGAACCTTTGACAAAATATTTCTGTAAATAAGGATACACCAATATAATGGGAACGCTTGCAAAAAGAATCGTCGCTGCTTTCAATGTGGTCGTGTTGAAGTCGTAATCATCAAGGAACATATTGACCTGTGCCAACTCTTCCGGACTTGTCAAATAGGCACGCAGCTTCATCTGAAGCGGCCATAGATCAGGATCCCGAACGAAGAGTACGGCGCGTTGGAACGTATTCCAGTATCCTACGGCATAGAACAGGCTGATCGTGGCAAGAACCGGTTTGGACAGCGGCAGATAGATCTGGAACAGGATTCGAAAATCATGGCAGCCATCAATCCGGGCAGTATCATCCAATTCTTTCGGCAAGTTCATGAAGAACGTGCGCAAAATGACCATGTTGAACGTACCGATGACCCCCGGAATAATCAGTGCCCATATGGAATTCATCATACCCAGCTCTCTGACCGTCAGGAAGAAGGGAATCATTGGCGCATTGAAGATCATCGTGATGACAATCCCGAGCATGACCTGTTTGCGGATTAGAAGCTCTTTGCGTGATAACGGAAAGGCGGTCAGCACGGAAAAGAGCATACTCAGCGCTGTCCCTGCTACTGTTATGAATACGGTTACGCCAAACGATTGCCAAAGGCCCGAGCTCTGTAAAATATGTTTCCAGGAAGCCATCGTAAAGCCGACCGGCCACAGGAAAACTTCCTTAGAATCGGCTGCAACTGGCGAACTTAAAGATACAGCAAGCAGGTGAAGCAATGGTAGGATCATGGTTAGGGCAGCTGCTGTCAGGAACACATAATTGGCGACTTGAAAGCATTTTTCACCAAAGGTTTGTTTCATCACCACAACCCCTCCCCTGTCTTTTTGGCCAATCGATTGAAGACCCAGAGCAGGATAAACCCGATGACGGATTGGAACAGTCCAATGGCTGTCGTGACACTATACTGCCCCTGCAGCACACCTGAGCGGTATACATATGTCTCAATAATATCCCCTACCGAATAGGTCATTGGTGTCAGCAGGTTATACACCTGATCGAAACCAAGCTCCAGGAAATTGCCGATATTCAGCAGGAACAGAATCAGGATCGTTGGGAACAACGCGGGCAGCGTAATATAAATTGCCTGTTTCCACTTATTAGCTCCGTCCATAACGGCAGCTTCATACTGGGTCGGATCAACACCGCTGATGGCTGCGAGATAAATAATGGTCCCCCACCCGACTTCCTTCCATATCGAAGATAAGACAACAATGGGCCGGAAATATTGCTCCTGCTGCATATACAGAATGGGCTCGAAGCCAAACCATCCACGGACAGCGTTTACAAAACCACCCGAGGCAAGAACTTCAAAGACGATTCCACCTACAACAACCCAAGAGAGGAAATGCGGTAAATAGAACAGACTTTGCAGGAAACGTTTGGCCAGCATCTTCCGTACCTCATTAAACAGCAGCGCAAGCAGGATGGGAGCTGGAAACCCGACGACCAGCTTGTAGAACGCAATCAGAGCTGTGTTTCGAAGTACATTATAGAAGTCCTGATACGTAAAAATAAACTTAAAGTTATCCAGGCCCACCCATGGGCTGCTCCAGATCCCTTTCATGATCTGAAAATTCTGAAATGCAATGACGCTTCCTCCCAGAGGGATATACTTAAAAATAATGTAAAACAATATACCGGGTAAGATCATGACATACAGCATCCAATGTTTCCTCATGTTTCGCAAATACCCTTCTTTGACGCGTTTGCCCACTGTAACTCCGGGTTGCCGTGCAGGTGTTTCCGTGAGCTCAGCCATACGATCTCGGGCCCCCTTTAACAGTTAATCATGTGATTGATGAGCAGGATCCTCTGTTCAAATCATATGGGCGAGCAGCGGGATCAACAATCGTGCAATCGGCCAAATCATGAACCAATCGCTTACACAGCAAGCTTTTGCAGGATTGGTTCATTCGGTGGAGAATCGGTTGGTACGGGAAAAATCACAAAAAGGCCGCCATATAAGGCGACCTTAGATACGCAGCAGTTATGCTTTTGTTCGGTTTGCATTTCTTATCAGGCTGAGTGCAATTAGTCTCCAATCAGTAGAGCTCCGATGTCGTTTGGATCGTGTATCTCCTTACTCGCAATAAGTATTCCTTCCTCGTTCAATGCCTTTATGTTGAGTGGAGTGCTTGCAGTCGAGGGAAGCAATACAAACCATATGTTTCTTTCAGCCCCCACCTCAACCAATTTAGCTTCAGTAGAAATCTGTGCTCCATTTTCCTTCGTTTCGACCGTTATCCGCTTGATTGCAGGGTTTAGTACATTTCCGAATATGATGGGAAAAGGAGATTCGATATGCTCCAAACGAGGCATACTCATATAGTCCATTGCGGGTGAATTTGAAGAATATTTACTAATCCCGTATCCTCCACCCCATCCCCATTTCCAACCGAAAATCCTCTTTCGTACATATTCTATCTGAAGGTTGCTGGATTCCGAGCTTGCTCTTTGTGTAAATACAATCATACCGCCTTCCACTGGCTCTTCATGGATAATTTGTGATGGTAACTGTTCTGTTCTATACTTTTGAATCGCTATTTCTGGAGTTTTCCCGGTAGGGATATGTATGGTCTCATCCAATCCCAGCAATCTAGACATCCGTTGATCTGAAAATCCACCCGGTCTATCGTTAAGATAGACATAAGATAAAAATGAGGAAATCAAGAGAATAATCACAACTAAAGGTATCCCACTCCGTCGTTTTATTTGAAATTTCAATATCTCCGAACCCCCTTGTGATTTAAAACAACTTATCAGAAAAATAAAACCCTTCTAATATTACCATATTTAACCTCTCGATTTCTGATTTACATATAACAAAAAAACCTTCAAGCACCGTGTCTTGAAGGTTTTTCCGCCAAATATTAAAGTACTTTTTCCAAAAAGCTGATCGTACGCTCATGCTTCGGATTACCGAAGATTTCGGCAGGTGTACCCTGCTCGATGATGTATCCGCCATCCATGAAGATCACCCGATCGGCAACTTCACGGGCAAATCCCATCTCGTGGGTTACGATCATCATCGTCATTCCCTCGCTTGCGAGGTCCTTCATTACGCCCAGAACCTCACCAACCATCTCGGGATCTAGCGCGGAAGTCGGTTCATCAAACAACATAACGTCTGGATTCATCGCAAGTGCGCGAGCAATGGCAACCCGTTGTTTTTGACCACCCGAAAGCTTGTTAGGGTAACTGTCCGCCTTATCCGACAAGCCTACCCGCTCAAGCAAGCGCAGCGCGGTTTCCCGAGCTTGCTGTTCATTCAGCTTACCAAGCTCTCTTGGTGCGAACATGATATTTTTGAGCACGCTGAAATGCGGAAACAAGTTAAAGTGCTGAAATACCATTCCGATATTTTCACGAGCTTTATTGATATTGGTTTTCGGATCATTCAGATCCTGATCATCAACGATAACCCGGCCTGCCGTGATCTCTTCCAATTGGTTTATACAGCGCAGAAACGTACTTTTTCCTGAACCGGACGGTCCGATGACACAGACCACTTCACCTTCGGAGACCGTCATATCGATTCCTTTCAGAACCTGATTAGAGCCAAAACTTTTCTTCAATCCTTCAACCTTAATTTTACCCACGGCGAACTCTCACCTCCAGATAGTCAGCGATTTTAGTCAATGCAATGATGACAATCAGATACATGATCGCAACCGTTAACCAGATGTCAAAGGAGGCAAACGTTCTTGCGATGACAATTTTACCCGATTGCGTCAACTCCACCAGACCAATGACGGACAAGATTGACGTATCTTTCAGTGTAATAACCATCTGATTAATGAAAGAAGGAATCATAATCCGGATGGCCTGAGGGATAACAATCTTCATCATCGCTTTGCGATAAGGCAGGCCCAGTGAACGGGCAGCTTCCATCTGTCCACGATCAATTGATTGAATCCCCCCACGGATAATTTCGGTAACGTATGCTCCGGCATTCAGACTTAGCGTCAGAATAGCGGCCAGGAACAGAGGCATCGTGAAGCCCAGTGCCTGCGGAATCCCGAAGTAGATGAAGAAAGCCAGGACAATCAATGGAATCCCGCGGAAAACATCCACAAATACGGTAGCAACACCGCGAAGGAATTTATTATGTCCCACTTTCATAAATCCGAAGACCAAGCCCAGAATAAATGCGAAAAAGAGTGAAACGATGGTGTATAATAGCGTGTTACCCAGGCCCTTAATCAAGGATGGAAGAGATTTCTGAACCAACTCCCAGCGACCCAAGTTGGCAGTTGTCGGCGCATTCTCACCTAAATATTTTTCGGTGATCCGATCATACTCTCCGTTAGCCTTGATATTTGTCAACCCATCATTAAACATTTTCAGGAGTTCCTGATTTTTCCCTTTACTTACTGCAAAACCATAGGATGCTCCTTCTTCTTTTTCGGTTACGATTTTCAAACCATTATTTTGGTTAACACCGTACGCCAAAACAGGATGGTCCTCAAAACAAGCAACAGAATTTCCGGTTTTCACATCATCATACATCTGAGATGAATCATCAAACGGAACAATTGTGAAGCCATATTTTGAAGCGATGGATTCAGCAAAACTGTACCCTTCTGTTCCGGTTTTTACGGCAACTTTTTGGCCTCGGAGGTCCTCGTAGCTTTTCACGGTATCGTTGTTGACACTAACACCCATTACGACACCAGAAGGATAATATGATTCAGAAAAATCAAACTTTTGTTTTCTCTCATCGGTAATACTCATCCCCGCAATAACGCCATCCACCTGGTTTGACTCCAGTGCCTGTACGGCTGCGTTGAATCCGAGAGCTTTAATTTGATACTTGAAATTTTGATCTTTGGCAATGGCATCAAGCAAATCCATGTCGATTCCGACAAAATCACCATTTACATCCTCAAACTCAAACGGAGCAAAGGTAATGTCTGTGCCGATGACATAGGTTTTGCTGGTGTTGGACTCTGCATCAGCAGCCCCCGCCCAACCGGATAGTCCGGTCACCAAGAGCAGCACTAGCGAAAGTACAAAAAACGAGACCTTTGTTGTTTTCATATGTCCTCCCCTTCTCGGTCTACTACGTTACTGTGTTACATTTTTTTCAGACGTATTGCCCATTATACAGTCATATTGTTTTTGTGAAAATAAACATTTTAAATTTTAAGTATTGATTTCTTTTCCAATAGGATGCTTCCCGTGTGACGGGTGAAGGCTCTTATCGCATTCACTCTTTATTTACCGTTGTAAAGCGCACTCGTTCTTTCTTTCGTTCCACTACTCGGCCAATTTTTGGAGAGTGATGAATTTGTGTTTTTTCTTACGGAATTCATCTGGAATATGTTTATCATTTACAATAATTCCTCTTTCAATCAAAAATGTTTTGTCTCAACCATGTACATATAACTGTCAACAGCCGCACCTTCCATTACCTTTTTAAGCACTCGCTTGAAACACTTTTTCTTGACGTTCCCGCGAAATTTGATGTTGACGTGCCTTCCATAGAAAAGGGAGACCCAGCGCTGTTGCGAGTGCCAGCGGAACAAAGACGAAAACCCCATTCGCTGCCCCAAAATGGCCAAGAAGCAGACCACCAAACACAGGCGCTATCACACTGCCCAAATGATTAAAGCCAATGGTTCCAAAATAGATCCCTTTGTTCTCCGGCTTAGCAATCCGGTCAATGAACAAGTCCATCATGGTAAACAGCAGCACTTCTCCAATGGTAAACAGGATGACGCTAATGAATAACAGCACCAGTCCGTCTGCCCATCCGAACAGCAGCAAGCTTCCAGCGATAAGAATATTACCAAGAATGAGCGAGGCAATTGGCGAATAATGCCTGGCCGTCCGTACAATCGGGTATTGTACGAGCAGCACAGTCATGGCGTTAAGAGAGAACATATAGGAGAATATTTGGCTTCCGTTCTCTATATTCGGATTCAGGGTCAGATACTGCGCTAACGTTGAACCGAAATGTCCATAACCCAGCTCGCAGAACGTTGTTCCAATGAGGACCATCAGGAATACCCGGTCTCTAGTGGTTGTACTCAGAGCAGCTCTCAGGCTAGGTGCAAGAGCGTGGACTGGCCTAGGGAGATCGGTATGCCTAACGCTAAACTGAAACAACAAGACCAGTCCGTACATTACATATACCATGCCTGCTATGATAAACGGAAACGTTGATTCTGCTGATCCAAGGTAGAGTCCGATTATTGGGCCGAAAACAACACCAAGATTAATCGCGGCATAGCGCAGATTAAAAACGAGAAGCTTATGCTGTGAAGGCGTTATATCCGACAATAACGCCCGTGAAGTCGGCTCAAAAAAAGCACGGCATAAGCCATTTAGGGTGTTGGCAATGAAAAATACCCATAAATGCTGCGCCGATGAAAAGATGAAAAAAACGCCTGCCCAGCTAAACACCGAGACCAGCATGACCATTGGACGACCTATCCGATCCGAAATGTATCCTCCGTAGAAGCTAATGAGTACGCCAGCCAGAGAGCTTACTGCAACGGTTAGGCCCGTTTCTGTCGGTGAAGCCTCCAATACGCGAGTTAGATAGATGGATAAGAACGGAATGCTCATGGATGTCACCAGACGTCCGAATTTGGTACCGATAATGATGGTCCACGCCAAAGGATGTATTTGCCGAAGAAGCTGCTTCATAAGGTATATCTCCTATTCCGGGTGATTAAAAAAGGACTGCGCATGTCACTTTCATTAGTTATAATTGTAAGGATCAAAGGGGGAAATAAAAGTGTAAGTAATTTATTTTGCGTTTCACCTTTTATAAAGGAGCAGACCTATGGATACATACATCACACACTATCTTCGGCTTGTCACATCGGCGCAGCTGTCGCTTAAAATGAATGAACCTGCTGCGATAACCATAGAAAATCTCTCGACCGCGCTATTCTGTACTCCTCGGAATGTCAAATTCATATTGCGTAAGCTGGAAGCGGCTGGTTTCATTTGTTGGCAGCCGGGGATTGGCAGGGGACATCACTCCAAATTAACACTTCTAAAGAGTATGGACGAAGTAATGGAAGATCACTTTCTTGGCTTAATAAGCAATGGCAAAATGAAGGAAGCTGTCGAACTCATCGGTTCGCTGGAATCTTGGGACTGGAATGGCGTGATCAGGCAGAGATTGCTGCGTCTGTTGAACCAGCAGATGGGTTTTCACAGCCATATGGAAACAAGCTCGGGTCAGGATGTACTTCGAATGATGCGTTCTCGCCGTTTGGGGGATCTGGACCCGGCTTCAGTCTATACGGCATTTGAGACTTATCTGCTTGGTCAGATATGCAATACTTTAATTACCTTTGATGCTCAGTCAGGGACATTTCAGCCAGGTCTTGCACACTCGTGGGAATGCAGTGAGGACTACAAAATGTGGGTCTTTTATCTGCGTAAGGGTGTCCGGTTTCATCACGGACGCATCATGACTTCAGCAGATGTGCAGTCAACGTGGCAGCGTCTGCATGACGTGCAAAGTCCTTCGCTATGGCTGTACCGGGATATCGAGCACACCGAATTAGATGGTGATTACTGCATTCGTTTTTATCTCCATCAGCCCAATCGCTTTTTTCTGCACCTGTTCAGCTGCATTCCCATGACCATTCTTCCCTATGATGTTGACAGTTCGAACCAACTAATCGGTACAGGTCCTTTTCAGATTGGTGAACTGAATAATGAAGTGCTCGTACTTCATGCATTTGACAGCTATTATGGGCTTCGTCCCCTCCTCGATCAGGTATATATCTGGTTTGTACCGGACTTGGGCAGCCAGCACCGATATTATGAACTGCAAGGAACCGATCGCTTGAAGAAGTCTGCAAACGATGTAACGCCAACAGATATTGACTATCCTGCACTCGGATGCCAGTACTTGCTGTTTAACTTCCAGAAGCCTGGCGTTCACCATCATCCCCATTTTCGGCAAGCACTGAGAATGGTGTATGACTCTGCAGCTCTGGTCGCTGAACTGGGTGAGAATCTGATTAGACCCGCTAACAGCTTTCTCCCATGGAGAAGTGTACAGCAGCATTGGTCGGAAGCATCGCTTGATCATGCTCATCCATTGCTCGACAGCAGCGGTTATCAGGGCGAGACCCTCATTCTGTCTTGTACCGCTAACAAGGATATGCGTGTTGCACATTGGATACAGCAACGTGCAGCAGCAATTGGACTGCACATTGAGGTCGCTGCTTCTATCGATAACCTCCAGCCTGAAGAGACATCATTTGCGGATTTAATCATGGCCGAGGAGATTCTGGAGCAGGATTGGCAATATGGCATGATTCACTATTTCAAGACGTCGTCCAATCAGTTCAATGCCTGCATGTCACCTGAGCAGATCTCCATATTGGATGATAAGCTGGAGCCTTTTGCACAGCTGGATGAACCTGATCGGATAAGCCTGTTGAATGAAGCTGAGGATATATTACGCCGTAATTCCTGGATATTGCATGGTGCTCATGTGAACAAAAGGGCTCATCTTAATCAGAGCCTGTCAGGCTTGCAGACGTCGGACTTTGGTTTTATGGACATTTCTAAGATATGGATCAAGCAGTAAAATAAAAAGAGGACTTCCGTCCAATGACGGAAATCCTTTTTTTGTTGTTATATCTTTCTCTTCAGTTCTGGAACAATCCGAACCTAAGATATATTTGAAATGGATCTCCCCCCACCACTATCATTCAATCGGCTGCAAAACTTGCTCCTCGTCCTTTCTTAGCCACAGCTCCCGGAATGGTTCGCAGTTCTGAATCAATTTATCGAAAGGTCCTTGACCCACAATGTTTCCTTGGTCCATTACCACGATCTGATCGACCTGCCGGATGAAATTCAATCGATGTGCGACGATAATGACCGTTTTGCCGCTGAACTCTTTCAGAATCGTTTCCATGATGCTTTTCTCCGTAATATTGTCCAGAGCCGACACCGGTTCGTCCAGAATCAACACGTTTCTACGCTGTAACAGGATTCGGGCAAAGGCAAGCCGCTGACGTTCCCCGCCGGACAACTTCAACCCTCTCTCGCCTACAAGCGTGTTTAATCCCTCCGGCCATTTCAGAATGGTCTGTTTAAGATGAACTTTATCCAACAATTCATAGAGAGCTTCATCCGAGACCGATTGATCAAAACAAATATTGTCCCGGATGGTCGCATCGAAGATTGGTGTCTCCTGTGACAAGTATGAGATATGATCATAGTAGCTATTCAGTTTCAGCTCGTCGATATCCACACCATCTACCAGCAGCTTGCCTCTGTTCTTTTTTAACAGGCCGGTTAACAGCTTGATCAACGTTGATTTTCCGCTCCCACTCATGCCAACCAATGCGACTGAAGACCCTTGAGGAATGGTCAGCGAGATCTCATGTAAGATGCTGTTCTTACCGTAACCGAATGACACGTCGCGAAACTCCACATTCCCCTTGAGCCCCATGACTTCATGACCACGATCCAGGTTGCGGTCCTCCGGAGCTTGAATGAACGCTTCAAACCGCTTATAGGTCACTTGATTCAGCCGATAATCCACAAACAGCACATTGAATATGGCGATTGGTGAGTATATCTTTTCTATGAAAAGAAACAATGCCACGATAACGCCAATGGAGGATTCACCTGTAACAACGCTCTTAACTCCAAAGAACAGGATCACAAGCTTAATGATGGTGATAAACACCTCAAATATCGCAAAAAAAGCTTCATGAATCATCCGCAGCTGCGCGCTTTTGTTAATCATTAGCCTTGCTGATGCGCTGAGTTTCGCCATTTCCTTCTCATATCGTTTGTTCGTCCGAAATACGACCAGTTCCATGAATCCGCGTATTGAATATCTGGAGATGGACTCCTGTTCGTTCAATATCGTTGATTTCATTCGGTACAGAAATTTCAAGATCAGGTTCGTTACTCCAAATACGACGACATAACCCGCCGCAATAACAATCATAATCCGTGGATCGTAGAAGCTGATAAACAGCAGACTGAACAGAATCGTCGGCAGCAGTTCATGCAATGTTTTAAGGTAAAAACCATAAATGATCTCATTCCCTGCTTCTGCACCATTTTCAATGACTTTGATCATTTGTCCAGTCCCCACGTTTTGATAGGCCTGATAGTCGATTTTTGCTATTTTGGCCAGTGCCATGATCTTCAATTGCTCAGTCAACCGTTTGGACAGATAAACGCTCGGGTACTCATCCATGTAGTTCAGAATGACCGTCCCCACCAGAAGTGCTCCGTAGATCATGATCAAATGGATCATCTGGTCCATCCGATTTACCTGTATTGCCGTATCCAATATCTTCTGGAAGAAGAATATCCCCAGGCTGCTGAATAGCTGAATGCCCCAGCCTAAGGCAATGTATAGGAAAATCCACCATTTTAACTGAAATAAACATTGTTTTAACACCGTTCTCTTGCCCCTTTATCTTTTAAAATGAGAAAAAGGCCAGGACGAGTCAGTCATGGACCTGTGCAAGTCCTTCTCTATGAGAAGGTCATTGTAGTTTCCATCGATCTGATGTGTCCTGGCCTGCGAACAAAATGATTGCCTGGGCACCATCCGAAGTTTCCAGTTTCATGCGATCAAATGGGCAGACGCCCCCCTTGATAGCCGGTACGCGTTTTGATCCGGCCCGAAAACTAGTTACTTCGAACGATACGATAAGACAATCATTTCACCTCAATTCAAAAGATATGGTCTAGTATAGCCGCTAACCTCCCTTAAAATCAACCAACGATTTCAAGTGAATTCGTACAACTTTTATTAAAACTTGCAACTCAACAAGGGAACAAGCTATGATCATGATAGAATGAGAACCTATGTGTTTTTTCTGGAAATAACGTCAAGGAGGAGAAGATGGAAGACATTATTTTGTGGTTGAAGTATTTGTTTTTGGGTGTGGTCCAAGGAGCAACGGAACCCATCCCTGTTTCTTCTAGCGGACATCTGATCATTGCACAGCGGCTGATGGGCATCAAACAAAACGGATTATCGTTTGAAATTCTAACCAACACAGCTTCACTAATAGCTATTGTTTTTATCTTTCGTGAAGATATCAAGAAGCTGATTATTGGCGCAATTCAATACCTTCGTACACGTGACCAGCAATACAGGGCAGAATTTATGTTTGTGTTATACATTATTATCGGCACGATTCCTGCTGCGCTCGCTGCAGTGCTGTTCAAGGATCGCATTGAAGAAGTTTTTGCTTCCGTACATACCGTTTCCATTGCTCTATTAGTTACCGGTGTTGCCTTATGGCTCATTCGCAATCTGCGCGGCCGTAAACGTGATGGAGATCTGTCTACCAAAGATGCGATTCTGGTTGGGTTGGCTCAAGCCGTAGCCCTGATTCCGGGGATCAGCCGTTCCGGAGCAACCGTAATAGCTTCCATAGCGGTCGGCATGAAGCAGGAAACGGCCCTAAGATTCTCCTTTATGCTGTATATCCCCATTAGCTTGGGGGGTCTGGTCTTGGGAGCATCCGATATCGCAAACGATCCCAATCGGTCAGAGCTTGCCATTCCTTATCTGATTGCCTTCATAACGACACTCGTAGTCACATATTTCTCAATGAGATGGTTCATGGGCATTATGGCCAAAGGAAATTTGAAATATTTCTCCTACTACTGTTTTATTGCCGGAACATTATTGCTTATTTTCTTGTAACTTTAAGACCTGTATTCGCAAAGGAACATCTGGCGTTCAGCCCGGTGTTCTTTTTTTTATAATTTAACTCGCCAAACATTACTCAAGGTTAAGGTCTCTAATATTTAAGTATATGAACAAAGCGCATGACAAACCCCATAGTAGACATGAGCATGTCCTCTATGGGGCCGGGTTCTACACGTTACAGATTAGTGCGGCAAGTTTCCACCTATTTGTGATTCAATCATGGATGGAGCAAACCCGTTCAGCATTTGCTGCATATCCTGCTGAGGCAGCTGTGGCACCTGATAGAAACCATTTTTATTCTGATAAATGGAGATCTCATATGCCATCTCGATACAGTTTGGCAGCGAATCTGCCAGTACACGACGCACCACCGGATTTGTTGATTCAAGCGCAGCCGTTGTTTTCATTACTGCTCCCGATTTCACTGCATTTAACATGCTCAGAGAGATGCTTTGATCACAAATTTCAGTTGCAGAGAGCATTGGCTTCTTCGGTTGGCTTGGTTTCATGCCATATGTGAAGTCGTTGCCCTGTGACATCTTATAGCTTTGCGTCGGTTTGGATGGATCTTGTCCAGTTCTGAAGCATTCCAGCGTAATGTTGTACTCTTCGGACATAAATTGTTTTTGACGCAGCAAAATATCGCGCAGTTCCGGATCTTGGACATGCTGACTCAGCATCGTATAGGTATTTAACGTATTAATGGCTCCAGCAAGCACCTCATGGACATCAAACATCTCATGTCCGCCATGGTTAAATTGTGGTGGGATTGTACCTGTTTCAATGTTTTGATGATTTTGCAATTGCATGTGGAATTACCTCCCATTAATCTGTTATTTTTGGCTGTCCCATTTCGCAGACTAATGTATTATGAAGTTTCGTTCTTCAAGATATTCGGTATAAATTTTGGTTAACGTATGCTGTAAAAAAAGAAAAACCATCACAAGAGACGGTCTTTCCTACTTCCATTTTATTTAAACAGCAGTTGATTCATTGCATGAACAGTCATCTCGTGAGTCGGTTCAAAATCCTCACTCTCGATATATTGCAGCAGACTATGAATAAATTGTCGCCCTTCGATCTGACTAAGCAACTGGGCAAAATCCAATGACCCAACTAAAACTTTGCCTTTGCCTACTTTGCACTCAAATAACAGTCCAAGCTTATGATTACGCTCAAAGTTATCGATCGTCTGCACAATCGGCTGTAAATCAGACGCAAGGTCGTCCAGAATGATGGAACTCGAATGGGTAACAATATTCCACCATGGGTAAGTGGAGTGCATCTCGCTTGGGAAATGCTGAAGAGCCGGATGATCATTCTGAATTAGCAAACCAAGCGTACCTACCGGAACAGGTTTATTCATGCTTTCCGAGATAGAGCGGAACATGGGATAACACCAGAAATCCGTACTATATAAGCCCTCAATAGCGTTGGTAACCTGTCCGGGAGAAGCCAGCAGAAGAACGGAGCCCCCCTCTTCCAACCTCTGCAGGGCTGCATCTGTCAGCTCCTTGAACACAGGCGCATCAGCAAACTGACGATCCGCTTGCTCTGGGTAGACCCAAATGTTATAGGATTTGTAAATATCCGTATTCGATATGGATAACTTAAAAGATACCTGAGACATATTATCTACATTGGGCAGAGTTACATGGATGTTCCCAAGCTTCTGGTAAGGCTTCATGTGATCCTCTGTAATGAGCTGTTCTCCTTCGGATATAACGCGGTCTCCTAGAGTACATTCCCATCGCAACGTTTCCCCTTTCAGAGGGAACTGACGATAATAGCTCAACTCTACCGATGCGTTGAATGTCTCACGAGCCGCATAGTTGTACTTCTCAAAGCGAGCCAAGAGAACAGCATCCGAGCAGAAGGTTCGCCAATCTTCAGCACTGATTAAACCTTTGGAGTCCATAAATGCGTCCAATATGCCGACAAGGGCCGTTCCTTGTCCGCTAAAGTCCTGCAAATCAAGCAGCTGAAAGCCTGCAAGTCGCTCGGAACGGAAAGCTGCCTCAAGCTCTTCCTTGTAACAATCTACGGCCAATTGACCTGAGGCACGGAAGAACGATTCAGCGAGATGCCCCATCCCCTTAGCCTGTAATCGTTCTCGAAAGATTTCAAAGTTATGAGCTTTGATCGAGCCTGTATACTTTTCAATCTCTGCAAAATCCGGATACATGGCATACTGCCCAATCTCGTGTGAAACCACAGGAAGATGCGGAATGAGCTCCTTGTCTGTTGCAGCCGCTTTCACCGTTTTGGAGACTGTCCCGTATTGGATCTGAATCTCCTGTTCCTGCAAATGGGAATCCTCTAGTCCAGTGTGCTGCTGAGGGTGGATATGCTCATCATAATCCTTCATCGTACCAGGCAGATCGGTTTGTACATGCCCCAGCGGCGCGTCACACATCGCATAGGAACCTCTGATCAAGCGGTCACGGGAGAACCGCACACCACTGAAGAAATCTTCTTCCTCCAGAATAACCGGGGTAAACTGAAAATTGTTTGAGCCTTGAGTATATAAATGGCGCTGATCATATGCCTTATAATCTTTCAGAATAGCACTTAGCTTTTCCTTGCTCCCCCACAACTCATTCCCCAGTGACATCATGACAAACGAAGGATGATTCCCGAAGCTGCGCAGAATGGCGAAGCCTTCCTCAATCAAATAGTCCTGTTCTGCCTGGTTATGGTTCGCATCGCTCTCATCCGTAATCGTGCCCCAAAATGGCAGCTCGGGTTCCATGTAGATTCCCAGCATATCAGCTGCAGCAAATGCTGCTTCAGGTGGACAACAAGTATGGAAACGATAATGATTAATACCGTAGGATTTCGAAATGCTGAGGATTCTCACCCATTCGTTCACGTCCGTTGGTGCATAGCCAGTTAGCGGGAAGATCAATCCATCATGCTTGCCTCGTAAAAAGGTGGGTCGATTATTAATTGTAAACTTGTCTCCACTCGCCTTGAAATCCCGCAGTCCAATTACGATGTCTCGATCATCGATGATTCTCCCGCTCTCTTCTCGCAGCGTGATGGCAATCGTATATAAATGAGGTGCATCATCACTCCATAAGAGCGCTTTATCTCCCAACGCATAAGAGATACTCATCTCGTTATGATCAACCGGGTACAAACGCTCTCCAACTTCATGTACAGCTTCTTCTAGGCCGGAAGTTTGTTCATCAATGGCGAAACTTTGGGCAGACACGGCGATTTGGGTGTTCTGCAGCTCTCCATCCAATTTTACCGAAAGCGTTATCGATTTATGCATCGCATCCGTGTAAATTTGCACATCCCTCATCCGTGCTTCATTGCTGAATTTCAATTCCAGTTTACCCGTAATGCCGTTCCAGTTCGTCTGTGTATCCTTGGAAGTCATATGCCCGCCTTTGGTTGGGTAGCTGGTGTTGTCCACCTTGATTCGAACGGTATGTGTACCGGCAGAGAGCCCTTCCTTAAGCACATACTCATGGGGCGTATTGAGACTGTTGCGTGTACCTAGTGGAATATCATCAACCCAGACTGTTGTAACCCGTGTACGCTCCAGATGCAGACAGCAGTACTTTCCTTCCAATTCCTCCGGTACCTCAAATTCCCGCTCCAGCCAGAGCCACCCTTCGAAAGCGTATTCGTCTGTGAGCGCCCCAACCTCGGCCAGCTCGTTTCTCTTTCCCTTTCTGGCATGAGACGTTGTATTTGGCATGGTAATCGTGTCGTCATACGGAGTATTGATTCCCAGCTTGTTCTCGTCAAGCTGCATTCTCCAGACTCCTTGCAAGTTAATGATGGGCAACATGATTTCAACTCCTAATTATGGGTTAACCGCACTTGTCTATCATTGTATCAGAGAATGGATTATCGATCTGTGAAATTTAAATATAAGGATCGTTCTGTTACACAAAAAAAACCTGACCCCAGGTAAATAACCATGCAGGGTCAGGCTGACTATCAACGAATAGTTAGTTTTCGTCCAGAATACTTAAGATTAATTTGACCGATTCAGCCCGCGTTGCCGTTTGCAATGGTGCAAATCGATTACCGCCTACACCATCAATCAAGCCGGCCTCAACCATAGAAGCCACGTACGGCACTGCCCATGCAGGAATCTGATCCCGGTCTTCAAAAGAAAGCGAAGCCGTGGAACCTTCCGGTGTGCTGCTTGCCCGAGCAATCATGGTCACCATCTCAGCGCGGTTCAGTGGTTTATTCGGCTTAAATGAGCCATCTGTGTACCCACTGATAATGCCTGCTGAAGCTGCTTCCACAATGTATGGAGCAGACCAGATTGGAATTTGTTTTGCATCGGTATACGTAGTTGCCGTGCTGCTTGTATTCATTTTCATGGCTCTGCCCAGCATGGTAATGAACTCCGCCCGGGTTACTTTTTGATCCGGACGGAAGCTTCCATCGCCATAGCCTTGTACAAATCCTGCAGTCAAAGCTTGATCGATGAGCGATTTCGCCCAGTGTCCTTCGGTATCTTTCAGCTGTGGTAGATTTCCATTGCTGCCGCCAACAGTTCCATTGCCAGGTTGACTAGGATTACTGGTGTCCGGCTTGCTTCCCTGCTCTGTTCCTGGCTGCGATGTTTCAGAACCTGTTCCAGGTGTTGGGGTACTGCTTCCAGACCCGCCATTGTTTCCAGAACCGCCACCTGAGCCTGGGTTGGATGAACCTGGTCCTGGGTTCGGTGTTTCCGTATTCGACTTCTTGATCATGCCAAATTGATCAATAACAAACGGTTTTGCATCATTAATATTCTGATCAATTTCATACGTTACCGCTGTAAGCTTGTTTCCATCGATGGTGATGCCCACAAAGTTTTGAACCTGCCCGCGTTTCGGTCGACGATCGTCATTTGGATCTGGTCCATACTTTGCAGCATGATTTTCTTCTGCCAACTCAAACAAGCTGTAATACGCATCCCCAAGAACAGGATCCTGATTTTTATAATATACTTTCGGTCCGGCTGTTGCTGGAATCAGATAAATGGTGCCATCCGGATTCACCGCGTATTCAATCTTATTACCGTTCATTGTTTCCGTAATCTTGACAGCATCTTTCGCTTTCCCTGTCTTATCAATCGGTTTGGTGCGGGCGTAAATATGATCATGCCCCTGTAACACAAAGTCGATATCCAGTTCTGCCATCAGCGGAGCAATTTTGTTACGTACTCCGTTTGGTCCGATAATATCCGAATCTGTTGCATGATTGGACGTTGTATAAGGACCTTTATGGATATTGACAATGATCCAATCTGCCCCGTTTTTGCGAGCTTCTTTTACATCATCCTGCAGCCACTGGACCTGTTCTGCCGAGAAATTGTTATACTCTTCTGAATCTTCGTTTGAATTCAACACCACGAAGTGTGCATTACTATAATCGTATGAATAATAAGCCCCTGTCTCTGTTGCCGAGTCCTCCGGTACATCCAGGTTGAAATGATCGATAAAAGCGAAGTTTTCATCTTCATGATTCCCCGCCGATGGAACGATTGTTGTATTCAGAAGGCTTGATTGAGAATGTCCTAGAAGCCAGTTCCACTGCTCTTCTTTGACACCTTTATCCACAATATCTCCATTGTGCACCACAAATTGTGCATTCGGAATGGTTGCAAGTGCCTTGTCCAGTGTCTCGGAGGAAAGAATCGCTTCATCCTCTTCCTTCGCCTGCGTATCGGCCAGATCAATAAATGTAAAGGCTCCTGTCTTCGGCGCTGTACGGAACGTGCCCGTCTTGCTCCACGTATTGCTGGAAGCTTCGCCCACTCTAAAGAAATAAAGCGTATCTGGCTTCAGATTCGTTGCTTCCGCTTTGTGTACAAGTTCATTAGGCGAATTCACGGAGCGGTCGGAACGTCCTTCATAAGAGATTGCACTGGAGAAGTCAGCAATATTAGCTGTTTTTTCAACAACCTGAAGATCACTTCCTGGAACCTGTTCGGATGTGTACCAGGCAAATCCTTTGCTAGTGGTTGGATCTCCATTAAACGTAACCGTAACTTTGCTCACTTGCTCACCATTGGATTGTGTATCCTTGGTAATTCCAAATGTATCAACGACAAAAGGTTCAGCATTAAATCGATTCTGATCGATTTCATAAACGATCGCTGTAAGCTTGCCTCCATCAACAGTCAATGAGGTGAAATTCTGTACCTGACCTCTTGCTGCACTCGTTGTATCCCCGTACACACGGGCATGATTCTCTTCTGCACGTTCAAACAGGCTAAAATATGCATCGCCCAGTTGAGGTTTCGTATTTTTAAAGTATACTTTGGCCCCTGCCGTACCTGGAATCATGTAAATAGTTCCATCCGGGTTAACGGTGTATTTAATGCTTTGTCCTTGAAATGTTTCCTCTATTGTGGAAACTTCTTCAGCAGTTCCATCCTGCTTGATCGGTTTGGTCCGGGCATAGATGTGATCATGTCCTTGAAGAACAAGATCGATGCCAAGCTGATTCATGAGCGGGGCAATTTTATTTCTAACCCCGTTATCACCAATAATATCACTGTCGGTCGCATGATTGGACGTGGTATACGGTCCTTTGTGGATATTGACGATGATCCACTCGGCTCCAGCAGATTTGGCCTGCTCCACATCCTGCTTCATCCACTCCACTTGTTCGTTCGAGAAGTTCGCATAATCCGTCGAATTTTCATTGGAGTTCAGAACGATAAAATGTGCATTACTGTAATCATAGGAATAATAAGCACCTGTGACCGTCGCCGCATTCTCCGGCTGTTTTACATTAAAATGATCATAGAATGCATAGTTTTTGTTCTCATGATTGCCTGCAGAAGGTACAATTGTCGTTCTCATCAAATCCTCTTGAGAATACCCAAGCAGCCAGTTCCATTCTTGTTCCGAGGTCCCATTCTCAACAACATCACCGTTGTGCACGACAAACTCTGCATTCGGAACGGTAGCTAGTGCCTTTGACAGCGTTTCCGCGGATAAACGGGCCTCTTCCTCATCCTTCGCTTGAGTATCCGTTAGATCAACAAAGGTAAAGGCTCCACCCTCTGGAGCTGTCTTGAACTCTCCTGTTTCACTCCAGAGGCCAAGCGTCTCGTCACCGACACGATAATAGTATGAAGTATTTGCTTCAAGTCCTGCAGCTTCTGCTTTATGAACCCTTTCTCCCGGAGAGTTTCTGGAGATGATCGCTTCACCGGTATAGGATTGCGCCGTGCTGAAATCGGGAGCTCCATCCTGTTTTTTAACCACTTGCACATGACTATTGGTCGAAGCAAGCGGTGTATACCAGGTAAACCCTTTACTTGTTTTGGCGTCACCATGGAACGTAGCTGTGACTTTGCTAATATCGATTGCCGGTGCGTCAGCTAATGCTCTCAGCTCCATATCAAAGTACAGGTCCGAGCTTCCATCACTTTGCTGATGGACTTCCACTGCAATGATGTTCTCCCCATCATGCAGGAGCGTTTTAAACGGTTTGGTCAGATCCACATCGGTATACATAACGGGCAGATCCATAGAAGATGTTGCTTTGGTAGAGTAGTTGATCTCCCCATCAGGCATACCGAATCTGCGAACTTCCGTGCCATTTACATATAAAACAGCACCGTCGTCAATGCCGAAGGTACCCAGAATTTGACCATAATTTTGGATTTGCTCCTGATTAACTGTCAGCGTTGTCCGAAAATATGTAGTGCGGTGTTTCAGATCTTGGTTACCACCATAGCCCACTTCTGTCTGAAGCGGTCCGAAATATGTCGTTGATATGCCGCTACCATTGTCTTTGTAACCAAAAGGAGCTTTGTCTACTGCCCAGGTATTGTCTTCATAGACAGCCTGCCATACCGATTTTAAATCCTGACCTTGATCAAAATACTTCCACGTTGAATTTTTGCTAAGCAAGATGTCTGCTTGAGATTCAACTGCCTCCGCTGCTTTAACTACTGGTGCCGAACCCAGTCCCCCAAACCATCCAATAACCAGCGCGGTTGATAGCAGGATGGCCAGAATCTTTTTGTACAATGGGTTAATCATCATGTTCTCCTCTCATTTGGCATGAATGTGCATCTAGTGCTATTTCATTCATGATTACTAGATTAGCCAGCTATATCATACGAGAGGAATATGTTGATTTTTGCATGTTTATGTAAATTACATGTTAATATATTCATATTTATTGAGAATTGTGGTCGCCAGTTATGCCGGAGATCGTCAGGGATATGCCGCAGGATTAACACAACCTATTCCAGTATAGGGATCAATATCGAACTATTGTTGCTTGATTGCTGTTTGACAAACACATTCATATTCCTTATATTGTTGGTGCACTTATCCTTGGGCGCGCCCTTGTACGGACGATGCAAAAAACCATGTGAAGGAACAGGTTATCTCCTATGACTGAGAACTGGCACCAAAATTTTAAAAACAAAAACCGGGAAGCTCTAATTGCAGCAGCCAAAGAATTATGCATGAAGCAGAGCTTTCTTAATGTGAACATCAAAGATATATGCAGCGAAGCGGGAATAAGCCGGGTTACCTTTTACAAGCACTTTCAATCCATGGACGAACTTATTTTGGCGGTACAAGTGGAAATTCTGGAGAGTATGACCGGATACGTGAAAAATGCTGCTTCACCAGAAATGAACGGCCGAGAGATGCTTGCTTCCATGCTTGAAGCCTGGGTCCATTACGCCTCCACTCATCTCGGTTATATCAAATTCGTATTATTATTCGACCTGCACTATGATGCCTATGATTCAGGCCAAGAATTGAGAGAACAATACAATCAGTTTATCAAACGTAAAAAGGAACAACATTTCCTGTTAGATGCACTGGAGACCGGATATAAAGATGGTACGTTGAAGCCTGATCCTGATCCCCTTAATACAGCCCATTTTATCTTTGTAACCATGATGAGTATGCTGCAGAAAATGAGTCTGGCCTCAGAAGAAGATCACGTTACCGTTCAAAGCGATTTGAAATTCGCCAAACGATTCGTTGAGATGCTGGTGCAGCATTTGAGTAACTGAAAAATTCCATGAACCCTTTTAAGACCAATCCAACCGGATAGGTCTTTTTTTGTTTGTACAGCCTCCATTCTATCTCAGAGGTCCAGACCGTTTAGTTGAAACCAGTTTATATCAGGCTCTTCGCTGTTTTCTGAGAAGCTCATCTTCACATTTGTCAATCCAAATCTAGGACTGATCTTCATTTCTTCCTCACAATTTACGATAAATAGTATGGGGTTATACGAAAAACCCGTTGTTTTAACTACTTCCAAGGGGGAACAGAACGTGAGACAGACTCGCAAGATAAAGATGGACTTAAGACTCAAACTGTATTTAATCATTCTGGTGCCACTACTGGCCATGGGCGGTCTCATTATGTGGACGACCATCCACTCCAGTGAAAATGCATCTGTTTTGACCATGCAGCATAACAATCAGCAGTTAGCTGTAAACACCGCCTCCCTGCTGGGCCAGGAATCAGAATCGATCAAGACATTATACTCCACGGCTTCGGAGGAAAGCGAAGAATACAAAAGTCTTAGAGACGAACTCGTTAAAGTCCGGCTTCAATCGGGAGCCCTCTATGTATATATGTATAACAAAACGCCAGACGGCTGGATGTACACGATAGATGGAGCTGATTGGGACGATACGGAATATAGCCCTTACGGAACGGCAATGGAATTCAATCCCCAGATTCAGGAACGCCTGCTAAACGGTGAAGTCGTGACTACAGGCATTGTGGATGATCCAACCTGGGGACAGCTGCTCTCCTCCTTTACACCAATCAAGGATCCTCAAGATGAAATTGTTGGTTATTTGGGCATTGATATTTCTGCTGCAGCAGTGAATCAAGTATCCTCTGAATCGGTGAATAATGCGTATCGGACCATTATTCCGATTTTTGTGGTTGTATTGATTCTATCGCTGGTCATGATGCTATTGGTGGTAAGAGGCATTCTCAAACAAGTGCGCGATATCAAGTCAAGCCTCGAACAGGTCGCGGATGGGAATCTCACAGTGGTATCCAAACATCTATCCAACGATCAGCTCGGTGACATCAGTGACCTGATTAACGTCATGGCTTCGCAATTGACGAACATACTGAAGGGAATACAGCAAGGGTCTGATACGCTGCAGCAGTCTTCGGCAAATATTGCGGAAACCGCTCAGACAAACCAGCGCCAGACCGAGGAACTTTCCAGAGCAATCGAGGAAATCGCCATAGGCTCCATGAAACAGGCGGAAGAGACAGAACACTCCGTCCAGCATTCAGAGAACCTCGGCAAGATTATGGATGAAGTTGGTACATACGTGCAGCAGTTCACCCATACTTCTGAGCAGCTATCTTCCGTACAAGTACAAGTTACACGCGAACATGAGGTTCTACTTGAAAAGGGCCGGGAAAATGCCAAGCGGGTTGAGCATCAGCAGGAAATTTCCAGGTCTTTAACCACTCAATCAGAGCTCGCTGCTTCCATTAGTGGACAAATTCATAATATCCTGAAACAAACCCAGATTTTATCGCTGAATGCTTCCATCGAGGCAGCCCGTGCCGGTGAGGCGGGTAAAGGCTTTGCCGTCGTTGCTGGTGAAATGGGCCAGCTCGCTCAGCAATCTGAACGTTCCATCCAGGAGATTGATGGGATTCTGAGTTCATTTGTTCAAGAAATCCAACGGATGGGCAGTCATTTTGAAGCGAATATGGTTGCGGTCAAAGAGCAGGAACAACAGATTGCTGATTGCCTTCAGGCGTTCAGACAGGTTAGCCAATTATCGACTGAAGTGCACGAGCTTGCTCAGCGTTTGGAGAACCGCACAATGAATATGCATTCCATTCGTCAGGAAGTGGAACAGCACCTAAGCTATATCGCTTCTGCAACAGAGGAAACTTCGGCCATGGCGGAAGAAGTTACGGCCAGTGCAGAGGAGCAGCAGCGATCCGCGAGCGAACTATCGAACATTTCCGGGCAGCTCGCTGGCCTTGCAGGCAACCTCAAATCTTATTCCGATCAATTTCAGATTGAAGTGACGAAATCCGATCCAAAATAATAAAGAACCCCGTTACCTGATGAATCAGGCGGCGGGGTTTTCTTAATATCATTTGTTTAAATTTCTTATAAATCCTTTCTCGCAAACAAATAAGTAGTTAACACATAGGATGCACCGAAGATGAATATTATCCCAATCGATATCATGGCTATAAGTTGCCCATCCAGACCTTTCTCATTGACCATGGTCATAAGAACAGCAAAAGGCTGAGCAAGAAGAATGAGTGCAACCATAAATATAGCATTGATTATTCCTGCTCCCTTTTTACTCAGTGCATAAAAGAGCGGCATATAGATGGATACCAGCACCAATACCATGCCTATGGAAACCATAATGTCCATGAAGGTATAGCTTGGCTTATTCAGCTGAGGGAAATTCAAGTGAACCAGCCAGTGAATTCCGAACGAGGCGAGCACACCAAATAAGGTATACAGGATCGCAGATACATACTTGGCTTGCACGATATTTTTGCGGCTGACCGGCAGGGTAACCAGGAAATTATGATTATGGTTTTTGATATCAATCATGGTTGCCAGAATCACGGAACCAAATGCCGTGTAGATCCCGACAAAATACATCGACATTTCATGGTTGGGTATGAATGCCAGGCTAAACACAACGAGATATAATCCAATCGTCCACAGTGAACTTCTTAGCGCTATGAAATCTTTGCGAAGCAGGTTAAGCATGTTTGCGTCCCCCTTTTGCCGTAAAGTAGATCAGATCCTCCAAGGTAGGTCTTTGCAAAAGGGCAAAGCTTCCGAATAACCTTGCAGCCTCTTCCCTATTGTCTGCCAGTGCCTCAAAACCAACGGCTGTCTCGCGAATTCCGATAAATTGATTTCGGGTATCCCCATCTAACAGCTCCCTATCTCCTTTTACGATCGTATATCTCTCCAGTACATCATCTTTCGTTTCGTTAAACACAAGTTTGCCCTGATTAACAAATGCAATATAGTCCGCTATACGCTCCAGATCCGTCGTGATATGCGTTGAGAAGATAATGGATCTTGTCTCATCCTGTATCAGATCCGAGAGCAGATCCAGAAGCTCTCTTCTAAATACAGGATCAAGACCGGATGTCGGCTCATCCATAATGAGAAGATCAGCATCGTGTGACATAGCGATGGCCAGAGAGAACTTGATTTTCATCCCCTTGGACAAATCAGCGATCTTCTTCTTCGGCGACAATTCGAATTGCTCCAGGTATCCATTGAATTGCTGCTCATCCCACTTCTTATAAAAGGGTGCAATCATTTTTTTCATTTCACGGATCGTCAGATGTTCATAATAAAAGCATTCATCCGATACGACACCAATACGCTGCTTAATATTTACTTCCTGAGCGGGCATCTCATGTCCCAATGTCCTGATCGTACCCGAGTCTGGGTGGATCAAGCCAATGATCATTTTGATCAGGGTGCTTTTCCCCGCCCCATTCGGTCCAATGAGCCCAGTAATATACCCCTGTTTTACATCCAGAGATATATTATCCACCTTAAATAAGGGATACACCTTGCTTAAGTTACGCAGTTCAATGGCATTCATGATGAAGTTTCCTCCTCAGACAACATAGTGAAAAGTTGAATTACATCTTGCTCCGTCATACTTAATTCCTTACTTTCCCGAATAATCTCCAGCATTTTCTCTTCCAGCCGTTTCATCCGCTGCTCCCGAATAAAGTCCTGATTGGCTCCTGAGACGAAACAGCCCTTGCCTACGACGGAGTCAATTAACTTCTCTTTTTCCAGCTCTTCATAGACACGTTTGGTCGTAATCACGCTGACTTGCAGATCCTTGGCGAGCTGCCTGATGGAGGGAAGACTATCCCCGGCAACCAACTCTCCGCTCAAAATACTCTGCCTGATCTGGGTTAATATCTGCATATAGATGGGATCGCTCGAAGCGTTGGATATCAGAATTTTAATGGTCATTCACCTCGTTGGTGTTTATTAAGTGCATAGTGTGTATATATAATATATACACTATGCACTCATTCGTCAATCCATATTTGCCCAGCTTATAAGACGATTACGCGCACAGCAAAAAAGGACGGAAATGTCCGTCCCTCTAAGTTCCATTTATTTTCCCTCATGGCACCACTCTTCAATCGCCCACTATTTCAGCGATGCTGGCAGCTTGACGCCAATCAGTTTGCCTTCGGCCTGTATAATAATCATGCTGCCGGTCTTCAGCGTTGCTTCATGCAAATCAGCCCCGGTTTTCACACGGAATACAGGCTGGCTTGTCAGCATATTGATTCCAAGCAGTGTACCGTTACGCTGCGCACGATAGATTCCTTTGCCATATATGCTAACCTGCGACACTGGAGCATCGCCATTCCATTGAACCGCACTGCCGTTTACCAGCTTAACACCCTTTAATTCGCTATCTGTAACAGAGTCCCTGTAGATTAGACGATCCTGAACAACCGCTACCAGTTCTCCACTCACCCCGCCAGGAGGCTGAAACGTCCTCGTTGGAGCATCACCATTCTTATACGTATTCAGATCATATTCAGCAATCTTGCCTGCCTGTTCAATATATATCTTCCCATTATCAGCCAATGCACTCCCTTGGCCGTGCTCATACGGCGGGTCGCCGGACATTTTCCAAGTGAAGTCCATACTTCCTTTACGTGTTCCTGTCTTGAGATTAAAGGCATTCACCTGTACCTTCCGGTCCGGGTCAGATTCATAATCTTGAAGCAGCGGAGTGTAATAATCGACGGAATATACCAATCCATTTTTAATTTGAAGTGCCTCTCCCTGTCCAAACTCACTCCATAGCTTTTTCCCGGTTTTCTTGTCATAAGCGTTTAATTGCACAGAAGTCAGTGCACCCTGCACAAAGAAGGTTCGCAGCACCACTCCATCGGATTCCTGCAGATACGCTGTACCATTGCCTTCGGCTAATGCTTCATCAGCCTTCCACCGCAGCTTGCCTGTCTTCCGATCAAAAGCATATGTGGTGCTTCCTTTGATGACGTATAGTGTATCTGCAGTAGGAATTAATGCTTCGGTCCGCTCACGCGTATCCACCCATGTGGATGTGCCCGATTGCCATACAGCCTTTCCAGTCTTGGCATTTACCGCATATGGCTTATGGCTGGAGGTTAGACCATACAGAACGCCATTGTCATAAACGATGCTAGGGGTCAGATCTTTACCATATGTCCAGAGCTGTTTGCCCGTTGCTGCATCCAAGGCGACCAGCTTGCGATTAGAAAAGGCAAATACTTTACCGTCTTCTGCAACAGCCTGTTGTCCTTGATAGCTTTCATTCTGATCTGTATAAGAGTCTACCTTCACTGTCCAGGAAGGTTTACGTTCAGGTACAGTTAAATTGGAATATGAATTCCAATTGTAGATGGAGATATCCGCTTTCTCCGCGAGTGCCTGGGAAGGCATCGCGCTGAACCCTCCGCTAACAGCGATGATGGCTGCGGTTAACCCTGTAAGCGTGCGAACGTAGGGATGAGATTTACGTTTTTCTGTTCGTGATTTAGTCTGTTTGTTCGGCATGGAAATCCTCCTTCATGAAAGTGTAAGCTATTAAATCTACTTAATCTTTATTGCGTAAAAAGTAAACATTTGGAACGAATCTAGTATACAAGAGGATTAATATGGGAGCAATTAACAAATTATATTTTGTCTGTAATTTTTTCAACTTGGATCATCTTAAGGTAACCTTTTAAGCTCCCTTTTTCTTAGTAAATAGTGAATATTTCACCAATCTGATTTGCATACTACTCCAAGTAATCCAAATGACATGTAGGAGGCTACTCACTTGAATCAATTTTCACAGTCCCAACAAATTTCCCATCTGGCTCAGCAGCTTACGCAGCAAACACAGCAAGCTTCCATGCAGTATCAACAACTGCTGAGACAGGAGCAAAGCAATGCTCAGCAGCTTGAACAATTGGCTCAACGCGAGCAGCAAGCGGCTCATATGATTCAAACCGCACTTCAAGGACACCAAACCGCTATTCAGCAATTACAACAAATCGCCAATCTCGCTCAACAGCTCGTGAGCACGACTTCTCAACATGTTTCATACTTAGAACAACCTTATAACAACCCAAATGTCAGTATTACTGGGCAAACGTTCGGACAGTATCCAAACCAGCATCGTCAATAAACATATGTATAAAAAAAAGGAACCCAATGATATGGGTTCTTTTTTTTGCAGTTATTATTTCATGTAAGTAAGTACTCAGGCATTCAAGTCATGCAGGCCAGGGCTATGCTCATTAGGAAGTTCCGGCATATATGGGAGTGGGAATCCCTGCGGAGGGTCAGTAACTTTCAGTTCGCCGCCATTACGACTAGGTGATTGGCCGCTATATATTTCAGCAATCCGGGTATTATCCAACCGGAAGTTAAACTGGGCATTATGGAAGCCAAGGTCAACGTATTTTTGGCATTCCGGGTATTTGTTGATATCGTAGTTCGGCACTGGAAACACTTTTCCCCAATTTACACCCAACGTTTCGAGGGCCTTCGCGAATGCATTTTGATGTGAATTATCACGAACGATCAGGAAACCCAACGTTTCACGAAACGCTTTGTTTGTACTCATTTCATAGATTCTTGTTTTTTGTAATACTCCCGTCGATTCCAATACAACGTTGTCAAGCAAATTGCTGACCAGATTGCCATGATCGTAGACGTAATTCCCAAGCCATGGGTTACCTGCTGCATCTACAGGCAGAGAACTCTGTGCCCCCATAATATAATGATGCGGATTCGCATGTTTGATGGCTTCGTCGAGTGGAGCTCCGTCCAGGCCGGCATCGCCTGCCCCCTCCGCTCCTGCTCCGGTCAATAATTGATTTATCGTTTGCTGTACCAATTCGATGTGGCTTAATTCCTCCAGAAATACACCACGAAGCAGGTCTCTGTATTGTGTTGCTTTTCCGCGGAAGTTGCTGCTCTGGAAGAAAAACTGCATCATCGTACGCATTTCTCCAAATTGTCCGCCCAATGTTTCCTGTAACACTTTGGCTGCTGCCGGATCCGGTTTATCCGGAACAATCATATTAATCAGATCTTCTCTATAAAAAAACATGGTTGTCCTCCATTCAAGTGAATTACAGCCTTAGTTTCTGCCTTCTTCCTGGATTTATGTGATATCAAGCTCACCCAATGATTGGATTCGGAGCAAGAATATAATTCTTTGATTAAGGAGAACCTAACCCGGTAAAACGACTGAATATTTGGAGGGATACGATAAAATGGGTATATTGAGTGGCAATCCCAAAGACGAACCCATGCACTACGGAGAAATCTTCAGCGTGTGGCAATGCTCCATGGTGGCAAAAGGCTCCATTTCCTGTTACCAGGCGTACATGAACCATGCAGGAGATAAGGATCTGAAAAAAATCCTTGATGACCTGCTGGATCAGGCCAAACTGGAAATTAAAGAGTGCGATGCTTTGTTGACCGAGAATGGCATTGCTCCGGCCCCAATGCTGCCCGAAAGACCTCCTGTCAAATTGGAGGATATCCCCGCTGGCGCAAGGTTTACTGATCCTGAAATCGCAGCCAAAATCGCAGCAGACACCTCGTTGGGTCTGGTTGCTGCGAGCCAGGTCATGGGACAATCCATCCGGGAAGATATCGGTGCATTATTCGCCAAATATCACGTAACCAAGACGGCACTAGGCGTGCGCATTTTGCAATTGGTCAAAGAAAAAGGCTGGCTTGTTCCTCCTCCTCTTCAAATCAAAAGACCAGATTCGGAGTAAGCATACGCAGCGCCTAATTTAAGGAACATTCAATGCCCGTTCAAGACAAAGAAGGAGCCGTCATTCTGCTCCCTCTTTGTCTTTTTTGTGTTTCCCTTTTGTTTAGAATTAATTGGACAGGTTATATAGATTTAGAATTAATCAACCATACCATTGGAGGGATTCACATGTTCAGACACCAAAAGGAATTACAATTCGAAGTAAAAGTAGATCGCCCGGATCCCGTATTTGCCCGTCAGGTCCAGGAAGTATTGGGTGGACAATTCGGCGAAATGACCGTAATGATGCAGTACCTCTTTCAAGGATTCAATTGTCGTGGCGAAGAAAAATATAAAGATATGCTTATGGATATCGGCACCGAGGAAATCGGCCACGTTGAGATGCTCTGCGCTTTGATCAGCCAGCTGCTGGATGGCGCCACACCTGCTGAACAGCAAAAAGCAGCTGAGGATCCTGTTACTGCTGCCATTATGGGAGGAATCAATCCTCAACATCTACTGGTGAGCGGACTCGGCGGTTTACCTACGAACTCTACTGGCGTACCTTGGAATGGTTCATATATTGTGGCAAGCGGCAACCTTCTTGCAGATATGCGTTCTAACCTGCATGCCGAAAGTCAGGGCCGTCTCCAGGTTGCACGACTCTATCACATGACTACCGATGAAGGCGTTCGGGCGACGTTCCGCAAAATGTTGGCACGTGACCGTTACCATCAGTATCAATGGATGGCTGCCATTCAGGAATTGGAGGAAAAGAACGGCGTCGTTGTTCCTGCTTCCTTCCCACCAGAGGCCGAGCAGGAATCTCAACCTGAAGCCTATGAGTTCTGGAATCTTTCCGAAGGTACAGAATCCAGTGAAGGTTTGTGGGCGAAAGGAAGTGCTCCAGATGGTACCGGGGATTTCGTGTACGTTTCCAATCCTGTTCCAAAAGGGCAAGTCTACGAGCCTGTCATTCCTGCCACAGAACTACATCATGACCTCGATGGAAAAGCGAGCGATAAATAATCGTTAACCCATTGAAGTATTCATTATATATATCATTTCTTTTACGTTTCTACTCTATTATTTTGGGTACTAATCAATAGACAACGATATCTGGAGGTGTTTCACGATGGCGACGAAAGAACTTGCAGTACACGAGAAACTTGAAATTCATGAACTGCTAACGCTCAAAACATCATGTGCTACTAAAGCGGTTACCATACTGGAACTGGTCCAAGACGAGAAACTAAAATCCTTGATTGAAGACGATCTGAACAATTCATCCCAAGCGATTGAAGAGTTGAAATCCCTATTGAAATAAGGAGGATTCTTATTATGTCTACGACAATGACCAAAGAAATGCTGGTAAAGGCCATCAAGCCAATGGATGATCTTGCGATTGCCACCGATATGCTTCTGTCAGCCAAGTCAGCTGTACGCACTTATGCGATTGCTCTTACCGAAACGGCAACACCACGAGTTCGAAAAGTGCTGAAGGCCCAACTGGACACTGCAATTGATACGCATCAAAAAATCGCCGACTATATGATCAAAAATGAAATGTATCATCCTTACAATATCGAAGAACAAGTTGAGCATGATTTGGAAAAATCGGATACGGCTTTGAAATTAGCGGACTCCAAATAAAATGTTAAAGTTAAACGACTCAGTGTCTACTGAGTCGTTTTGTAGTTCACTATTCCACATTTTCCTATATTCCAATATGTATTTAATATTCATTCCAACTTCATGATTGTCTTAAAGCATCACTTATTAATCTTCATTCTTTTCTTGATAAGAATAACAATTAATAATATGAGCGGAAAAACAATTTGAAATAACGGTGAAGAATAGATCAACGCAATGCCTCGCCCAACTTCAAGATGCTCTGTAAAATTCGGAGACAAGAATGACAGTCCATACAACACAATCCCTGCAGGCAGTACCCATCTCCGGTAACTAGCTCCAGTGATTCTTTCAAGCCCTATTACAGCACCTTGGAAAAAAAAAGCGATCTTAATCCCTAATCCCAAGAACAGGAGCAGCGTGAACAGGGCGTCCATCCGTTCAAGCACCTCTGTCATGTCAATTAATTGAACGGTTTGCAGCAGAGGGAGCGTACTAAACATTGCGATGTCGGGTCCCATAACGAAAATAATGAGTTGATTGATAAATGTTAAACTGACCGCGGTAGCGATATATGCTATGATCACGACTTTGTTCAGATTCTTTCCTTTACGGCCATAAGGATAAAAGACCAAAAACAAAACAACTTGTCCGAATGGAAAGGATATAATTTCTGGAATAGCAGCCTTGAATATGTTTCCCCACCCGTTTTCCAATACAGGCAAACTCAATTCAGTATGAAAAAGACCAGTGGCAGGAATAAGAATACTGATTAACACGTAACCGAAAACTATTACAGGGAACAAAATCATGCAAATGAGGAACAGCACACGATATCCGTACCGCACGGTGTTGGCTACAACCAGCAGACTGATTATACTGATCAACCACATGGGTGTTTTATTTAACAACGTCAACGTGGTAACCTCACTCAGATCCCGCAGATTCCGGGAAGCTTCATAAGCGAAATAACCGATAAATGATAAGCTTACTACTGTTCCCAGTATCTTGCCCATGTAGCGTTTCAACAAAAGGAACAAATCCAGGTCGGGTTCCTGGTGATGAATGGTAAGATGGATAATTAGCAGCAATAGGCCAGCAAATGCTCCAATTAGCATCGCTAACCATGCATCCTGCTTCGCTTCTCCGCCCATTAGAAACAAGGTTGTACTTCCAACTTCGAACAGGGAAAGACCAGCGGCCAATTCGGATACACGAACGGATCCGGCTGAATTCATATTTACACATCTCCTTGGCGTTAATGTTCCCCTTCACTTTCTCCACTTTCCTTATGAAGCAACCGACTGAATGAATCCTGCAGCAGCCCGGTTCGTCTTAGGCTTACGTCGACGTTTACGTTAATCTCCATCTGTGCCAACTCCTGCGGCCACTTTTCTTTTAATGTTTTCCAGTCCTTTGGATGTCTTTGATGAATTTTGTTAGCAATGCTTAACATGTCGGCATGGAGCCGCTGACTTGCTTTCCACCCCTCCATCATCTGCGAGGTAATGATTCGCTCAGCTTGCAGCTGCAATTCGTCAATAATATGTGGGCTTGTTATATCTGCAAGTGTTGTGCTCTCATTCAGTTCAGCTTTGACTTTGGCATTCACCTGAATGCTGTAATGATGACCCGACTTCACGGGCTCAACCTTGACACTTGCTTTTTGAATCAAAAAAGAATTGATTTCACCATGTGTATTGACATAACTCAAATTAGTTCTATTCACTCGGTCAGTTAGCCACGAAATGCCCATACTCTCTCTTTGATTCAATACACCGATTTGCTTATCTTTATAAAATACACTTAATCCTTGAAGTCTTAGCTTGCCTCGCGTTGATGTCTGCCTAAAAATATCGATGGACTCCAGTTGTTTAGTGTCTTGCCCTTTTACTGTGAGGATGGGAATGCCCGCTGAACCACTGTCGGAAGTTATTTTCAAAGCAATTTCATGCAGATTCATGACCGGATAATAGGATCCAAGCTCATGGTTACGTTCTATAATCTGAGATAGTGCCCGGCCAGGTTGTTTTTCTGGTGGTACCAGTTTCTTTAAGTAATCTTTCGCCTGCCCATCTGCGATGATCACCTTAACCGATTCCCTGGCATCGATATTGCGATAGTAGTCATCCAAGATCTCTGACAGTCCATATTGTGCGGCTTCTTGGCCAATTAATATGACATTGGTATGTGAAAAGTATAACTTTTTGGGATTCTCCAGACTGCTTTGGGCTACCGCTTCCCTAATCGTTTTCCCTTGAGATGAAAAGGTAGTCACCGCGGATTGGGATCCACCAGAAGATCCGTTTGTACTGCTTGCAGGAGGAACAATGATCTGATAGGTAATCAACCAGTTACCGTTCTTTCTGTCATATCCTGTTGCAGTCGTAATGCCCAGTTCATTCAGCTCCGTACGATTACCACACCCGGCAATAGAGATCACTGAAACGAGGAGTATAAGGATGTAGAAACACCGGATCACAAAACTGCCTCCCTCTTATCTATCAGGTTCAGGTTCTTGAATATGTTCTACAACACTGTTGGAGCCTGAGGGATATTGATTTGCCGATTGCCTTGTTTTGTTGGGCCCTGCTTTTTCATTCGGTCTCGTCTTCATCGCCCACCAAGGTACCCGCAAGATCAGATCCTTCATGTTTGACTTGTAAAACGGGCTGAAAGGCATCATATAATCCGCACCCAATGACTTGAGCGATATCAAATGAACCAACAATGGCACTGCACCTACCAATATACCGAACAATCCAAGGGTACCAGCCAGCAGCATGAATGGAAAACGCATCAAACGTACTGCTGTTGCCATGCTGAAGTAAGGAATAACAAAGTTGGAGATGGCCGTGAACGATACCACGATAACCATCGCTCCGGAAACCAATCCCGCTTCTACTGCCGCTTGGCCAATAACCAATGCACCTACAATGGATATCGCTGGCCCAATCGCTCGCGGCATCCGAACGCCTGCCTCACGAATGACCTCAAACGTAATTTCCATAAGTAACGCTTCAAGTAACGCAGGAAAAGGCACACCCTCCCGCTGTGCGGCAAGTGTAATTAATAAGGTAGTAGGAATCATCTCTTGTTGGAATGTGGTTAATGCAATGAAAGTAGATGGGAGCAGCAAAGAGACCAAAAAAGACATTAATCGAATGGCTCTCAAAAAAGTAGAAATATCATAACGCTGGTAGTAATCTTCTGTCGTTTGAAAAAAGTTAAAAAAAGTCACGGGGCCAATAAGAGCAAATGGTGTCCCGTCAACAAGTATCGCTACTTGTCCATCGAGCAAACTGCCGGCTACTGTATCGGGCCGCTCGGTATTGATCAGCGTTGGAAAAGGGGTGATCGGAGCGTCCTGAATGAACTCCTCTATGTAACCACTCTCGAGTATACTGTCCGTATGAATGGCGCTTAAACGCTTCGTCACTTCTGCTACCACTTCCGGCTTGGCTATGCCCTGAATATAAGCCACAGCAACCGATGTTTGTGTATAGTCTCCGATATGATGCATTTGAAATTTCAAATCAGGAGTCCGTATTTTTCGCCGAATTAAAGTCATATTGGTATTGATTTCTTCGGTGAAACCTTCCTTAGGTCCCCTAACTACAGTCTGAGAAGTCGGCTCTTCCACTGACCTTCTTGCTCCTCCGGGAATGGGAACTGCTATGGCATAACGCTCACCATCAACCAGTACAACCACATGCCCGGTTAAAATTGCGCGGTAAATCAGATCTGGTGAATCCAGATTTTCAATATGACCCGTAGGTAAAATCCTTCTCACGACATCGTCCGCTCGTAATTCCTCATTAGATGGGGCAGTATTAACAAAATGGACGACATGTTCCATTAGCTCTACAAGCAGGACTGGGTCAGTTAAACCTTCAATATAGCAAACCGCTAATGGGATATCATAGGCTGCAGATTCAGCAAATTCACGAACCACAAAATCCGGACTATTCTTAAAAGCTTCTCTAATGGAGCTAAGTGTATTTGAAAGTGATGGATCCAGTTTTGCAAATGGCTTTGTTTGATTTTGAAAGGATTTCTCGTTCTTCTGAGGTAGCGGTTGTGATTGAAATACTCTTTTCATCCAACGGAGTAGCATAATCTCACCTCCTTTATTTCCGTTTAATATGGATCATTTCCGTAAAGATTATGCCAAAATCTAGATGTTGTCCTATTTAAGTATTCCTTGGAATAAGCTGATAAAGTACATGAAAGGAGAGGACAACGTTCATGGTACTAGGATAAATCTTACTGGGGATTTCGTTATCAGCCCCAATCGGTCCCATCAATGCTGCTCAGTTGGACAAGGGTGCGAAAGCCGTTAAATTCCTTTTTTTCATTTAAGCTTGCTTTTGCGAAGTCTCATCCCGGTAATGTGGAAGCTGGGACTTTCCAGGGGGTTATGCGGCTCTTCTTCCTGAGCTGTGCTGGTGGGCTCTTCCTTTTGCTTCTTCCGAACCCTTTGCACAATCATATCGCTAATTCCAATAACTAAGACAAGCAGCAGACTGATAAAGAAGCCGGGTCGACTCAGGGGATGGAAAAGCGTACCTGTTACAGCGAGGCCAATCAGTACCAGCCCAATCCATCGTTTGACAACGCTGAACCTCCCTGCTTTCAGAAGGCGGCCAGAAGATAACAAAATGAACAACCAATTGTACATGAGCATCAATCCAGCCGCAGTTGTTACATATTCATAGACCTTGCCAGGAAGCAGCAAAGACATGACGATGGTTGCGATAAGGCCGCATCCGATCAGTGAGAGTGCGGATAATGGATACTTCTTCTTCCATTTTCGCGAGAACAACCGCGGAGCGTCTCCTTCCTGTGCCAATGTCAGCATCATGGAGGTCACCGCATAAAGTGACGCCGTCATGGTAGAGAAACCTGCTACAATCAACACTCCATTGAACAAATGCGGAACAAATGCCAAATGATCACTGCTCAGTGCCAGTACAAAGGGACTCTCTTTGGGATTAAAGGCACCAAGCGGAACCATGGTCAAAGCAAGTCCGATCGACACAACGTAAACCGTTGAAAGCGAGATCAGCATCACTTTGCCTGCCTTGGGAGCCTCTTCCGGCTTTTGAAGCCGGTAGGACATAATTCCGAGTACCTCAATTCCCCCATAGGCATAAAAAGCAAATAGGAATGCAGACCACAGACCGATCCCACCTTTCGGGAAAATTTCAGTCATGCTCAGCGGTACGTTATGCTCGTACTTCGTTCCCCCAATCCACCCTGCGAGAAGCGCGATAGCAAGTACCAGAAACATAAGAATGGCTGCGATCTTAATAATGGCAAGTACATTTTCAACCCGGTCAAACCCTTTATTTCCGAAGAACACGATGCATAGCCCTACAATTCCAAATCCGGCTGCAAATATCCAGAGAGGAACATTCGGGAACCAAAAACGCGAAAAAATGGACAAGGCCGTCAACTGACTTCCCATAATTAGCAGCTCGGAAAACCAATACACCCACCCACTGGCAAAGCCAGCCCAGCTTCCGAATGCCTTCTTGGCATAGGAACGAAAAGATCCCTGCTCTGGGTGATCCGATGTCATTCTAGCCAAGGCATCAAAAACTACATATGTACCGAGGGCAGCCAAAATGTAAGCCAGTAATACTGCCGGGCCACCGATCGAAATCGCGAGGCTGGAGCCCAGAAAGTAGCCTGTACCAATCGTGCCTGCTACACCAAGCAAGCTGAGCTGCCACCATTTTAGTTTCTTATCCTCCGTTGAGGTCTCTGATGCTTTACTCATTTCTTCATTCCTCTTCTGTAATATTTTGGACCGCTTAAGGTATCCTTTCCCAATTGGTCCTTTTTCATGTTGAAGGCAGAAAAACAAAAAAAGCGAACGATAGGGCAAGCCCTTCATCCGCTCATATATTCACATTAATTATTGAATTGGAATTAAACCCACAACCGGATGTGGCACATAAGTTTCTTCCAACCACGCGACTTCTTCTGCTGTCAGCTTCAGGTCCATGGCTGCAAGGGCATCCTCCAGATGTGATATCTTCGTCGCACCGATAATGGGAGCTGTTACGGGCTGCTTCTGCAGAAGCCATGCCAGAGCAATGTGAACCCGCGGAACACTGTGCTTACTTGCGATCTCTGCAACCCGCTCTACAATGAAGCGATCCGTATCGGCAGTAGAGTCGTATTTGGATTTCTGCACCTGATCCGTCTCCGAGCGATGCGTTGATTCCGACCAGTCACGTGTCAGTCTACCTGAAGCAAGCGGGCTGTAGGGAATGACTCCGATCCCTTCCTCCTTGCATAGGGGAAGCATCTCTCGTTCCTCTTCACGGTACAGTAAGTTCAGATGATTTTGCATGGAAACGAATTTGGTCCAGCCATTGCGCTCAGCGACAAACAAGGCCTTTTGGAACTGCCAGGCGTACATCGCAGAAGCACCAAGATATCTTACTTTTCCGGCTTTGACTACATCGTGTAATGCCTCCATGGTTTCTTCGATTGGGGTATGGTAGTCCCAGCGATGAATTTGATACAGATCTACATAGTCAGTTCCAAGCCGCATCAGACTCTTATCAATTTCGCTCATGATCGCTTTGCGGGACAATCCGGCGCCGTTCGGTCCTTCATGCATTCGTCCATGCACCTTGGTGGCAATAACAACCTCGTCTCGTTTGGCATAATCTTTCAAGGCCCGCCCAAGGATCTCTTCACTTGCTCCCAGAGAATAGACATTCGCTGTATCAAAAAAGTTAATACCAAGCTCCAGAGCCTTCTTAATGACAGGCCGGCTATTCTCCTCGTTCAGTACCCATTGATGAATCCATCGGCTGGCATCCCCAAATCCCATGCATCCCAGGCAAATTCTAGAGACATCCAACCCTGTCTTCCCCAGCTTCACATACTCCATTTTCTCATCCTCCTCGTTATTCTTTTCTTAAGTTCTGTCGTCTATATTCCGTTGGCGAAAGATCAAAGCGCATTTTAAACACCTTGGAAAAATGAGTCGTATTTTCGAAGCCGCAGGCGTAACAGATATCCGTTACCGATTGTGTCGACTCGAGCAGGAGCTGACTGGCCAGATCCAGTCTGCGATTACGTATCCATTTTAACGGAGAAGTGTTATACAATGCCCGAAATTCCCGCTTGAACGTCGACAGGCTTTTGCCAGACAAATAGGCCAGATCTTCGATGGAAACGGGATTGGTCACATTCTCTTCTACGACTTGTTCAATCTGACTCCGTTCAGTAGGATGGGGATACAGCAGCTGTTGCAGCAAGTTTGTGTTTGCTTCAGCAAGATGAAACAGCAGCTCCATGAACTTGACGCCGACCAATCCGTCGCTGATCGAATCAGATTGGTGAAAATATGATTTTAGGGAGTTAATATATGCTCTCATTGGGGCGGTAACTGTAATGACAGATACCTGGGCGACCTCACTTGTGAAAAGAATGGCCTTCCAATCTGCAAAATCTGCGAACTTATGAAGTATATCCCCGTTCAGATAAAACATCATATAATCCAGCAAATATTCAGTACCAGGCTCACCCGACTTTTCGTAGTCTACTTTGATCGCTTTGTGCAAGAATATCATTTCATTGCTCCGTACCGTATGCTTTTCGTTCTTGTATTTAACCGTATATACACCTGATTTAACGAACAGCAGCAGATGATTTTTCAGGAAAAAGCTTCCTCTGGTTCCCTGCGTATGCAAGCAAAACTGGATGACTGTCAGCCCATTCCATTTCAAGCTTCCCTCTTTGTCTGGTGCCTGTTCCATTCCTTTTGGAGCATGAATTAGTTTTTCAGTTCGTTGTACATCCATTCTTCTTCCTACCTTCTGTCATCTCCTGCAAACATAACCATAACGCTTTTCTGCAAGAAATACTTTGCTCTGAAGCTCAAGACATGTGATCATTTCGTTCATTCTTCTAAAGGGAATGCATCCGTCAACGCCAAATCAATGAAACTAAAAACGGGTTCCAGTAAACTGGCTCCCGTTCTCTCTTCTATTCTCTTGGGTTATGACCCATTTACCCTCTAGGATATTTATTCTTATCCGCTTCCGTAATCGCTCGAATGACTCTGCATGGGTTGCCTGCAGCAATGACTCCTGCCGGTATATCCTTCGTCACTACGCTTCCCGCGCCGATCACCGTATTATCTGCAATCGTTACACCTGGCAGCACAGATACGCCTCCGCCAATCCACACATTGTCCCCTACGGTAATCGGGAGGGCAATCTCCAACCCTTGATTGCGCTGTTCAACATCCAGGGGATGGCCAGCAGTGTAAAATCCGCAATTCGGTGCAATGAACACATTGGCGCCAAAGGTAATCTTCGCTGCATCCAGCATCACCGTATTATGATTACAATAGAAGTTTTCTCCAATCTCAATGTTGTATCCTTGATCACAATAAAAGGGCTGTTCTATCCAAAACTTCTCTCCTGTTTTCGCCAAAAGTTTTTTCATAATGGCTTCTCTTTCGGATATCATGCGCGGACGAAGCTGGTTGTAGTCGTAGCACAGCTCTTTTGCTTCAAGGCGTTCGTTTACCAATTGTGGGTCGTTGTTATTATCATATAAGAGTCCTTGTTGTGCTTTTTCTTTCTCGGTCATCGTCATTCGTGTAAGCTCCTTCGATGTGTCTATTTGGGTAGCCAATATTCTATGTATGGACGCAGCAATGCACAATACAACTATTATAAATTCATCAGTTAGCAAATTACAAAAAAACACGAGTGACCTCCTGGATCACTCATGTTTCATTCAGCTGCCGCTGTCTCTCTATTCATTCAATGCTGTCTTAATTAAGGCATTAACCCGTGAATTGAAGAGCAGACCAATATGGGAAACCAGCGAAACCTGTATGTTATTCGCGCCGCTCAAACGGGAAAGTGCAGGAGATACAATCGTGTCACTGGTAGAGTAGATGGAAGTAACCTCAACTCCCTCTGGCGCTGAAGATGTTGTCAAACGATTGGCGCCTCCCAAGGTGACCAGCTTGTCTACTTTGGTAGAACCCCCACGGTTTAATATGTAATATAAACTATTAGCCCCGCCCATACTATGAGCCACAATGTTGACTTTGCTATGACCTGTTTCCCTAAGTACATTGTCTACGAATTGACTGATAGCTGCAGAATTCAACAGCTGATTTCCCTGCTTGCTGGGCAGATCAATCGCAAACAGCTCATCTCTGGACCAGCCTTGACCACGCAGATAACTTTCAATATAAGTGAAATTGCTATCGGAGCCTGTTAATCCATGAACAAAGACAACAGGTGTCCGTTCTGTCGCAGCGAATGTCTTAGAGCTCTGACCGATACCAGGTAACGAAATGGCTATAAGTATGCTCATGACCATGGCAAAAAACAATTTACTCTTTTTCACATCATTCACTCTCCTAAAATATAATTTACACTATATATAATATAAGTTAATATATGGAATATAAATGGATCTTTAGTCTCAAATTTAATAGATTAAATCGTTAGTAAAGATTTCCTTTAGCCATCCACCCCCTTCTCTGTTATGCTGAATGACGGCAAATTTCAATTTACAGGAGGAACTTCCTAGATGAGACAAACGATTAACCGCATCACTCTTTGCTTCTTCGCCATGATCCTTGTGGTATTCCCTATTTCGTGGAGCAAAGCCCAGGCTGCCGATTCGTACAAATCGCTGGATTTGTATTTCCCGACAGATATTGATGGCCACTGGGCATACGATACGCTTGACAACTTCGTTAACGCTGACCTTCTTAACGGTTACAGCCTGGGCAATGGCGAGGTCGCTCTTAAGCCCAATCATCCCATCACTCGTGCAGAATTCGTAGCTATTCTTGTTCAGGCTACAGGACTACATAGTACAGCTCAGGGAAAATCCTTCAGTGATGTAAAAGCAGGCAAATGGTATGCGGAGTCCATTCGGATTGCCAGTTCACTTGGCGTCGTTGGGGGTGTAAGCAGCACTGAATTCGGACCTGACCTCCCGATCACACGCGGTGATATCGCGGTAATGGTCGTACGTGCGTTCTCCGATACAGTCGAGTTTAAAGGTGAATCCATAACCTTCAAGGACGTTCCAAACTATTATGCAGCTTCCGCCATTACCAAAGCGAGCCAGGCTGGTATTGTTTCAGGAATGACAACAACTACGTTTCAGCCTTTCGCAAAAGCTACACGTGCTCAAGCTGTAGTTATGCTTGAACGAGCTTTACAATTGGAGCAAACCGAGCTGCCGGAGGCATCTGAACTGACGGCACTGGCTTCCACTGCTACGGACTCGGAAATTCAAGCCATGACGGATCATAACTATGATCAGCTGTCCGTAACCTATGCAACCTATTACACCGGATATCAGCTTTCATCCAATTTTACGTCTCTGGAGGATATCACTTCTGTAGTAGATGAGGGAACCACAATGGATATTGAGATGCTCTCCCAACCGAATTTTACTGTCATCGAAACCTCTAACCGTTTGGCTGTATTAGAAGCAGAAGGCGGCAAGATGAAAGTAACGATCCATTCGGGTAAAGAACAACAGGAAGAAACGGTTTCCATGGACGGATTGTATAAACTCAAAAAAATGAATGATAACAGCTGGAAAATCTATGCCATCCTGCCTTATGAAGAATAGGGACTAATCTATCATTCATTTCATTAACACTAAAAAACCACTGAATCCTCATTCAGTGGTTTTTGGTTCTAATAGATTATCCATCAATTCGTAACACCCTGTTACGGCAGCTTTCTTGCTTTGAGCGCCAATTCGTAGGCGTTTCCCCCTCCCATAGCCGGAATGCCCGATAAAATGAATTCTGGTCTTCATACCCTACAAGAAAGGCCACTTCTTTGATATCAAGTGACGGATCAGCTAGGTATACTCGAGCCTGCTCATGTCTGGCTTGGGTCAGCAGCTGCTTGAAGCTGGTGTTCTCATCGGTGAGTCTGCGCTGTAGTGTCCGATTACTTACGCCTAACTCCTGCGCTACGATTTGGATATCGGGACGTCCACCTGTTAGGCTCCGTTTAAGAATCCATACGACCGCTTCTGTCATGGATTGAGCCTGTTTCTGTTCGTCCAGCGAGCGATCCAGTATGGGCGTCAGCATCTCAAGCAGCTCTTCGTTATAGGAGATGAAGGGCAGATCCAGATCTTTTTGACGCAAAATCAATCGATTCCTTGGTGCACCCATCCGGATATGGCAGCCGAAGTAAGCTTCCAGAGCCTTTACGTCTCCCATAGGCTGTGAGAATTCGACCTGCATTGCATTCAAAGACTGCCCTGTACCACGACGTCCCAGCTCCAGAAGAAAGGCCAGCGTAATTCCAACCAGGACGGGAGGTCCGAATGGTCCACCATTCATCCACTCCAGTTCAATAATACAGCGATCCTCCTCCTCGGTAATGTGCAAGCTTTCGGGAGGACACATTCGTTTGTACCGAGCCATCCGATATAGCGCATCACGGTAGTCACGGGCATGGTAAGTGGCTAGTACACTTGGTGGATAGTGGGCTGTTTCATAAGCGGTTGCCAGTTTGATGATTCCTTCAGCCGTGTCACCCATGAGGTCGGAATAAGCCTGCCAGATTGCAAAATATTCGTCAGTATTGACGATTGTATTCGTAAGCTTGGTGAGTGGCAGTTGTGCTCTGCGGGCTACGACACGGGTGTCGATCCCCATTTGCTCCAAGCCTGCCCAGAATCCGGCTGGAATCTTAATACGTTCAATGGAATGCGGCTTCATCTTTCGGTCTCCTTCGATTGATCATAAGTATAAACAAGAATACTCCTTCATCTACCAGATGTCTAATCTCATGGTCATGCCAAATAGAAGAACAACCAAAACCACACCCCCCTCATAAACTGACCTAACCCCTTTGCCTTCAATGCAAAAAAGCCGCCATGATGGCGACTTCTTGTTCTTGCAATATAAATTATTTCTTAATAATTCCTTGCTTGATCAGCTCGTTCACATTAAGCGATTGGTCATAAGGAACATCGATCTTGCCTTCATTCACCAGTTGAATGATCTCATCCCGATAAGGGCTTTCGAGGTCGATTCCAACGATCTCCCAGTTATTGTCCACTTCCGGAGAAATCTCCTGATGCTCTTGAATATATTCCACCAGGTAATCCCGAATGCTGCGTGGTGATTCCCAATCGCGGTTTGCTTCTACCAATTTGTAAGCTTTCAGTGCACTGCTGTATCGATAGTTGTTTACAGCAAGCTTCAGTTCTTGTGTATCAGCCAGAGGCTTGCCTTGATACATTACATCGATGATACGCTGCCCTGCAGGCTTGGACAGGTCGATTTTGTAGTCTACGCCAGCAAACATGTCATACAAATAACCTGGAACCTCAGGATCAAAGCTGATCGAAACGTCTCCCTCTTTCCACTGATTGTAGTGTGAAGCAGACCATTCCATATACGCCTTCAGTTCTTTACCCGTAACCTTAACGGTATAGAGCACATTATCGAATTTGTAAATATCGAAAATATTCGCATATGTGATATTGCCTTTTTTCAGATTGGAGGTGTCTTTGAAGAGTGCAGCGGCCGAAACATCCGCTCCGCTCACTTCCATCTGAACCTTGTTGATCAGATCAACCACGGCTGTATCTTGAAGCTTGCCTTCAGGAATCCCATTAATTTCATTCACAGGCTGGAAGTCCTCGGTTGCCTGACCGAAGATACCACCAGACGAGCCTTCCGCTCCAGCAGAACCACCACCTGTAATGAATTGGATCGTAGCTTCGTGCTCTTCCTTCACCAGGTCACGAATCGCTGGATCAGGGGTGTAGGAAGCCATGTCTACCACTTGAACCTGACGGTCCGTCACTTTATTTTTACCTTGTTCTTTTTTCACTTCAATATCAAAACGAACAATGTCACGACCAAGGTTGCGAGGGCCACCGATGACGGTTTGTCCGATTTTTTCGTTAACCACGATGTGCATGTGCCCAACCAGCATGGCATCAAGTTCAGGCACCATATTTACAATTCGTTCAGCGGAGTCTGAAGCTCCGTCTTCGTCGAACTCAGCAAACATGCCTGCATGAGCGCTCGCGATAAGTACATCCACTTTTTTCTCATTTTTGAGGTATTGTGCATACTTCTTCACCGTTTCACCCATATGCTCAAACGTAAGGCCGTCTACCTTATCGCCATCCCAACGGGGTACATTTGGTGTCGTTACACCGATAATCCCTACTTTAATGCCATCCACATTGATAATCGTGTACGGCTCGCCTAGCGTCCCGCCATCTTCTGTCTTGATGTTGGCTCCAAGTACGGGGAAGTTCAGTTCTTTCATAATTCGATCCACATGATCGAGTCCAAAGTTGAATTCATGATTACCAAAAACCATGGCATCGTACTTCATGGCATTCATGGCTTTGGAAACAGGATGAATGACATCCGTGTTTTTACGATAAATATCATCTGTTAAAATATTGCCTTGATATGTGTCCCCGTTGTCAATCAACAGCACGTTAGGGGAGGTCTTCTTCACTTCATTGACATATGTAGATATCCGTGCGAGCCCGTTATTCGTTGTTTCCGCACTATCTTCATAAGTATAGCCCCACAGATTCCCGTGCACGTCAGAGGTGCCCAGAATGGTGATTGTAGTGGATTCAGCTTCCTCTTCTTTTTGAGGAACCTCACTACCTGTGGATGGCTTCTCAGGAAGCTTTAACTTTTGGCCCACTTGAAGGACATTCACGTTTTTCAATCGATTGAGCTTTTGCATCTCTGCTACGGTTGTCCCATTTGTTTTGGCGATGGTCCACAACGTATCTCCTTTTTTAACGGTGTACGTCTCGGCAGCCGCAATTCCACCAAAAAGAGTAGAGAACACCAATACCATGATGACAATCCAGCTGAGCTTACTACGATGCTTCATAAATCCCTTTCACCTCTTGTCTTATGATGTATGTTACCAGGTCTTTCCTCTAAATCATAACAAGATAAATGAAATAATTGGAGATTAAATTTACGTTTTGAGCTAAATTATTACATTTTGCAACACATTCTTGTCGTTACAGCAGCTACATTACATATATTATTGATAATGATCCAACATTTAGGGGCTACGAATCGAATCATTGTATTGTCATAAAAAAAGCCTGATCCACTTAAGGACCAGGCTTGAAATCAACTATCCTTCCACGATATCTGCTTGCAGAGCAGTCGCGACTTCAATCATCTTAGGAACCACAGCTTCACTGGAAATGGCCACGTACAAATCCCCAGAATATAGCCGGAAAGGAATGTCCATGTTATCCTGTTTCCACATAAAGAAATCTCCATCAATGGACATGGTGCTTTCGGTTCCCTGCACAGTGTAAACCTGTGAATACGTAAAGTCAGGCTGGGTTGCAAAGTATGCCTTGCACTCTTCCAGAGTAATAGTTGGTTCCCCATTTTGTTCCTGCATGGTTCGGGTGATACGGAAACGCTGATTCATTGATATGCCTCCAGATTGATTAATTCAAGACTATATTATCATTCATAATAACAATTTACGCATCGGTTCGGCAAGAAAGGTGCTCGGCAGCCGACAGGGATGTTCATTTTTCTATATAGGCGTGCGAGCTATTCATTGCTGATTGGAATGGAAAAGAACCTCCCTTGGGAGGTCCTGATGATCTTCATATGGACTCTATTGTTGAACCGTGCCTTTGCCTGTTTTTACAGTCTGGACTTCATACATATTTACAGTTGTGCTGATCAGATATGCAGGTTTTTCCTGCCCTCTTTTGTTGCGGTGGCCCTGGATGTGTGCATCGCTTTTCTCCCAGTTTTTCCACGCTTCCTCCGATTCCCAACGAATCATAACCATAACTTCTTCATGTTCCTTGCTCTTCTTGTTGACCATGACGCTAAAATCAATCAGACCAGGCATGTCCACCACTGGGGTTGGGCCGTTGAAACGTTCCAGTACCTTGTCACTGTGCCCCTTTTCGATAACCATACTGCGCGTTTGTATCAACATCAATATTCCTCCTGATTGCAGTTACACGGGAAACCTACCGGCCTAACCGCATTTTGGTATACTCTTTCCACTATTGTAGCCCAATTGAAAATGATTATCAATAAAGCCGAATTAGTCTATCTTGTAATTGGAACTCTATGAAAATTTTGCTATACTACACTATGCTAGATTACTGTGCATACGTCCTATTTTCTACTATTTTATGAATGTGGAGGAATATAAAAACATGGCCCGTAAACACATAGGCAAAACCATTGCTGCCACCTTGATTGGTTTGTCCTTGCTTGGAACGACGGTAAACATCGGGGATGTGCATGCCGCACCTGCCATATCAGTCAAGTTGGATAATGTAGCACTCCAATTTGATGCTGCCCCGCGAGTTGATAAAGGCGTTACTTATGTCCCCTTCCGTACCGTAGGTGAAGCATTGGGGATCCAGATTACGTGGAATAGCAAAACACAAACCGTCAAAGCCGTAGGCAGTGTAAAAGGTCAGGCCACAGAGGTCCTCCTTCAAGTGGGAAGCACCACCGCAACCGTTAACGGCACCAACCTGAAGCTGGCCGCAGCCCCGGTTCAACGAGAAGGACGCGTACTCATTCCACTGAGTTCGTTCAGCAGCCAATTCGGCGTGGGTGTGAAATGGGATCAGGCGACACGTACAGTTTCTCTCGCATCCCCACAGCGTGAAATGCATTTGAGAGCCTTTTATGCCGTGCGGGCATTTCATGAAATAGATCTGGTCCCATCCATGAACTCTATAGCATTTGGCTGGAGTCGAATCGACCGGAATGGCCAATTCACGCTTCAAGGGGATGAATATTATCTTCCTGAGGCAGCAGGCGAAGTGACCCCTCAGACCATCGTAGCGGATGCTGCAGATCAGAATATCAAACCGTACCTTATGGTATACGCACTGGATGGTCAAGGCGAGCTAACCAAAGTTTTGAGTGACAGCAGTCTGCGCGACAAGTCGATTCAGGGCATTAACGAGGCTGTGACTGAGAATGGATTTGGTGGCGTTGTTCTTGATTTTGAAGGTCTGGGTTTCAAACTGGATGCCAAGCAGCAGCAGAAGCTGCTTAACGATTATGTCAAACAGTTAAAAGCTTCTCTGCCTCGTGACATTTCGATATCACTGGCTGTACCGCCTCTGAACAGTGCATATAAAGGCTATGATTACAAAACGCTCGCTTCCTTGGCAGACGATCTTATTATTATGGCTTATCAATATAACCCTGCCGGTACCAAGGCACAGGTCCCTGAACCCAACAGTCTCGTTGACCAGGCGATCCAGCTTGCACTTAACGCAGGTGTTCCAAAAGAAAAGCTGCTGCTTGGGATTAACTTAAACAGCGAAACGGGAACCTCCGTTGATGACAAGCTTGGCTTGGCCAAGAGATATGATCTCAAAGGAGCAGCATTCTGGCGCCTTGGCTTATTCCGTGAATTCAACAATCAAATGGTAGATGCGGTGAATTCGTCAGTGATCAAAGAGTAAATGAACATTCATTTTGATGTGTAGGGCATGATGAAGGATCTCCTGCCCTACAGGAGTTTGTCCACGCAAACTTGTCTTCTATGAATATACTATTCTATCTTATCGGATAGGAGGTATGCAGAATGACTCAGTTACTGGACGCAAGAGTCTCGATCAATGCAACGTCGACCAACTCCATCTCTGTACCCATACCGGTAATCAATACGCCTACGTTATTTGCCCAGATTGGTCTTATTACTGCGGGTACAGGGGCTAATCCCAGAGTTCAACTCAAAGGGACGATTACAGTTCAGTTACCTCTGGCACTTTTCGTAGTGAGAATTACCATTGTGAGAGGTACGCTGGCGACAGATCCTATCATCTATTCGGCAAATAGCACCTATGGATTGAGCGGTATACTCGCACCTGAAATCATTACTTTTTCAGCGAATGACTTCAACCCGCCCATTACACCACAACTGACGTATTCAGCGTTTATCAGTACGAACTTGCTCGGAACGGTTCGAGTCGGACCCGAAAATTTTGACGGCTTCCTCGTATCAGATTGATCATTAATCGATTTACATTCAAAAACCCTACCGCTGCAAATCCGGTAGGGTTTTTTGAATGAAGAAAAGCCCCCTCACAGTTGAAAGGCTAGATGCCACTTCAGCTGTACAGGGAGCTACCCAGATCAGACGTTATTAAGAATACTGCTTTAATACCTGCCCCAGAATTTCAATCCCCTTCACAATCTGTTCATCGGAAGGTGTGGAGAAATTCAATCGGATCGCATTGCAAGGTTCACTCTCATCAACGAGGAATGCCGTGCCTGGAACAACGGCTACGCCGCTGGCTGCAGCTGCCTTGGCATAACCCAGCATCGGAATATGAGCCGGCAGATCACACCAGAGGAAAAGACCACCATCCGGTTGGGTAAACGTAATGGAATTCCCCATGTGTTCCTTGAGTTTGTCCATCATTAAGGCAGATTTTCTGCGATATATTTCACGAATACTGCTGATATGTTCTGCATACTGGTATTCTGCCATGAACTTGTATGCCAAGATCTGAGGAAGCATCGCCGTATGTACGTCTTCTCCCTGTTTGGCAACCACCATCTTCTGCACGACTTCGTTCGGTGCCAGCACATAGCCAACACGCAAGCCGGCAGACAGGATTTTGGAGAAGGAGCCCACATAGATCACTAGTCCCTCTTCGTCCATGGATTTGATCGTAGGTACATCTTCTCCACTGAATCTAAGCTCACCGTATGGATTATCTTCCAGAATCATCACACCATACTGTTTGGCGAGAGCATAAATGGCTTTGCGTTTCTCCAGACTTGTCGTTACTCCCGTCGGATTTTGGAAACTCGTAATCAGGTAGATCAATTTCACATTCTGCTCCGTCTGCAGTGCCAGTTCCAGCTTGCCGATATCCATACCGTCGCTTTCCATTGGAACGCCAACCAGCCTTGCACCTGAAGCCCGGAAGGAGTTTAACGACCCTATGAAGCTTGGGCTTTCACAGATGATTGTGTCTCCCTCGTTGCAGAATACTTTGCAGGCAAGCTCAATGCCTTGCTGTGCACCCGAGACAATAAATAGCTCGTCCGATGCTGTGCCTGTGTTATAGTTCGTCTTCAGGTGATGGGTCAATGTATCGCGCAGCGGGGCGTAACCTTCAGTTATCCCGTATTGCAGAGCCGTAACTGGATCCTGCTCCAGAATGGACTGTGTGAATGTCCGAATGGCTTCAATGGGAAACGTCTCCGGAGCGGGATTACCCGCAGAGAATGGAATGACGTTCTGACCCGAGGATGCCTTCAGGATCTCTCGAATAATGGATGGCTGCAGCGCAGCAATCCGGTTAGAAAATGAATAGTTCATCTTAATATAATGCCTCCCTGCTTCAAATCTGACGCTCAATACTACTTCTACATTCTTTTCTATTATACGAGTACTTCTCTGTTTTCAAAATGGTCTGCTTCAAATTCGTCAAAAACAATAAAAAAGAGGTCGACATACGCCGCCTCTTTCAGATCCATCAATATGCATTTTTTCCCCACATTACCCGCGAGCAGCATTCATCTCTGATAACCTTGTAGCCTTGACCAGATATGTTGCCAAACCAGGAAATAAGCGAGCTAGCGCGGGGTAATATTTATTGGTTCTGGCAAAAGCCAGCTTCTGGATTCTCCGTGCACGCCGAAGCAGCTCTGTAAATTCATCGCTCGCGTCTTTTGCGTATCCTTCCTTCCACTCCGCAAATCCGATGTCCTTTTGCAAGTAACGGTGGGTCCACTCTGCACACAGGATGGAAGAACGCAGCGCAATGGACATGCCGTCACCGCACAGGGGAGGAATCATCAGCATCGCATCTCCAATATGCGGGAACTGCGACCAAGGCTCAGGCACGTTCGACAAGTGAAGTGGAGCGATGGAAACCTGAGTTCCCTGAACAGGCTTTCCAGCTGCCAGTCTTGCTGCGAGCCTTCCATTCGTTTCGGAGGCCGCCTGCAGGATATCGGTTACAGACTTGCCGCTTCCCTGCACCGTATCCAGCGTTAACAAGGCTGCAACATTCGCATAGCCATTCTCGATCGGTGAAATGCCGACGTATCCTCCCTCACAGAAATAAAGTTCAACTCTAGCAGGCATATCAAGTCCACTGTAATGAGACTTTATCCCAACGTATACAGTATCATCCCGAGTTTCAGGCGGAGACGTCATTCCACGCGGCTTTTTGGTTCCATACGCTCCGATGACAGCCTTCGTTCTATAGCTTAATTGTTCATTCCCTTGTTTGACCTGCACCTCGTAACATTCATCTTCAAGCAGCTGAATACCAACGATGGTTGCCTTTGTTATTATCTCCGCCCCCGCTGCTTGAGCTTGCTTGTGGAGAAGGCGATCCAGTTCATGTCGACTTATGCCATAAGCGGATCCGGGCAAGGGGGCTTCAATCTGACCGCCCTGAGGCATAATGATCTGTGCATGATCCATTGTGCTGGGCTTCACTTCCTGAAGCTGAATATTTAGATACTCCAGCATTTCTTTGGTCTCTGGTGACATGAATTCGCCGCAGGTTTTGTGCCTGGGAAATGACTGTCGATCCAACAGAAGCGTACGATGACCCTGTCTGGCCAGCTGCAGGGCGCACGAACTGCCAGCGATTCCAGCACCGATAACTATGACATCTATTGATTCGGACACCTAGTATCACCTGCCTTTACATTGAATTTTGAGCAGCCGTGACGATACATGCCACCTTCATTAACCTGCCTGATGATTCGGGATCACGACAGAGTAGCGAAACAGCGGCTTCCATTCATAGGTCATGGTGTCATGGTTCAATTGCTGTTTTAACTCCTGCCAATCCTTTGCCGTGAAGCCCTTGGCAACAGACAGCGGACCGTCATGCCGGATATAACGATTACGCGAGATCATCCGGGTTGTCAGCCAGACCGCAGTATAAGATACCGGGTGGCGGTGGATATCGTTAATCACAACACCATATCTGGAGACACGCAGCATATGTGAAACGATATCCAGCAGCAGCTGTCCGTCAAAATGATGTACAAACTGCGATCCTGTAACGATATCTGCCGATGCATCCGACAGTTTCATGACATCGGCACGCTGTACTTTGACCCTTGGTTCATTTTGAAAGAGCAGTCTTGCCTCTTCGCAAGCTTCCTCGGTCAGATCGACCAATGTAATCGTGAGGTCAATCCCCTTCTGCTTCGCCCACTGAAGCAGCTTCTGATTCACGTCTCCTGAGCCTGCTCCTACATCCATAATGCTCAGCTTAAGAGGTCTACCGACAGATATCCATAATTTCTCCACACCATCAAGAGTAGGACCAGGAGCGGCAAATATTTTATTGAGACGACGTAAGTGCTGCAGTGCTTCACGCAATTCTTCCCCGCCCATGGAGAAATCATCCATCAATTCATCTTCCTTCGCCCGGATCGACAAGTTTCTAAAGAAGGACATGATCCTTCTCCTTCAGCGCAGGCGTATAGGACGGAACGTACGTAAATTTCATGAGCTCCGCGATCAGCCCAGGTCCAAAAGCCATCGCCACACCCTCCGTTACAGATTGATTACGGGCTTTCATATCCTCCCGCATGGCATGAAGTACAAATAAAATGGTATTGGATGATAGGTTACCTACGGTTCTAAGAATTTCCCTGCTGTACATCGTCTGTTCTGCTCTTAAATTCATGACTTCCTGGACAGAGTCAACGATCCCCCGGCCGCCTGGATGAATGGCCCATAGTTCGGGTAAACTGTCGCTTCCGAGCAATTGATAGAGCTCGTTCTCCAAGTGCGTACCCAGCAGTTTGGGGATGCGAGGTGATAAGTACAGATCGTAACCTTGATTGCCTACCTCCCATGTCATATCCTCGGTTGAATCAGGAAGCAGAACGGAATATCCGGTTCCAAGCGCGAGATAATGCCGCTGCTCGGATGCCGGTGCTCCAACGACACAGGCAGAAGCCCCGTCCCCGAAGAATGAGGCTGCAAACAGCGCCCCTCTCTCCTTAACCGGTTGAAAATGCAGGGTACAGAGTTCAACGCACACGACCAGCACTTGGGCATCAGGCGTTCCCTGGACGACATCCCGAGCCATCTGTATGGCTTTTAATCCCGCTGCACAGCCCTGAAAAATGAGCGGTAACCGGTTTACGCGGGGAGATAATCCCAAATCGCGAATAAGCATGACATCCAGACCAGGCAGATATTGTCCCGTGCAGCTGACCGTTATGATATGTGTAATCTGTTCAGGAGACATGCCCGCATCCTTCAATGCCCTCTGGGCAGCCTCCATCCCAAGCGGGAGAGCCTCCCGTTTATATGTATCCATTCGTTCCTGCGTGGACGGAATCTGAGAATGGTCCCCCGAAGGAATGTAACGACAGTCCTCAAGTGCCCCCAGATAACTGGGTTCAACCGTATAGCGTGTTTCTACGCCGCAGGACCTGAACACTCTTTTGGCAAACCGGGCCAAATCCTGTTGATCCTCAAGCGATGAGGCAATGAGTTCAGCAATATCGGACTGGGCAACTTCATGAACAGGCAGCGCAGTTCCCATGCCCAGGATGGCGATATCCGTATGGTTATACAAGGGTTGATTCATTTTAAACCTCCTATGGTGGATGAGAGATATCCTTTAATTAACAACATTTACCCTTAAGAGCGTCGTTGTAATCTGTCGTTTCCTTTATATTTATGTATATGGTTTATGCTGACCCACATTCTCCATTCAGCTGCTCTTCTTCGGGAAAGTGTAAAAAAAGAAGCCGCCCGAAGGCGACTTATCGAAAAAGTATGGACTTGCGTCCAATTATTTATTCAATTCATCGCCAATGATGACGACTTCCGTTTCCAAATTCACATTGAACTGGCTGCGCACCTTCTCCTGAATGAGCGCAATCATATCGATGTAATCCTGCGCTGTAGCATTATCCACATTCACGATGAAGCCCGAATGTTTGCGAGATACTTCGGCACCGCCGATACGAGTCCCCTGAAGTCCGCAATCCTGAATCAATTTGCCCGCAAAGTGGCCTTCCGGACGTTTAAAGACACTTCCGCAGGAGGCATATTCCAGTGGTTGCTTGGACTCTCTGGCATAAGTAAGTTCATCCATCTTCGCCTTGATCTCTACCGGATCTCCCGGCTGCAGCTGGAACTTCACCTCGATGATGATATCCCTTTTGCCCATAAATACACTCTTGCGATAACCGAGCAGCAGCTCCTCGCTCTGCATCGTGATAATTTCGCCTGCCTCTGTTACGACAATGGCAGACTCGACCACATCGGACATCTGTCCTCCGTATGCTCCTGCATTCATATAGAGCGCACCACCTACCGAGCCCGGAATGCCGCAGGCAAACTCGAGTCCGGTAAGACTTGCATCTAACGCCTGCCGGGATACATCAATAATGGCTGCACCGCTCTGTGCTGTCATCGTATGACCATTCACAAGGACCTGATTCAGATTCTGCAGCGACATGGTAATCCCCCGGATGCCGCCATCTCTGACAATCATGTTGGAGCCGTATCCCAATATAGTCAGCGGGATATCATGCTGAACCGCCAGCTTCACAATTTTGGCTACTTCATCTATGGTCTCGGGGAATATGAGAATATCTGCTTCCCCGCCGAGTCGCGTGTACGTATAATTTCGGATCGGTTCGGAATATCGAATGCGGTCTTCGTGAAAGTTGTCAAACAGGGTTTTGCTTAATAACTGATATGAATTCATGATTTTCTACCACCTTGTCTTGATTGCATCGTATAGGTTATTTTACTCTGAATAGCTCCATTTTGTCGCAATTAATTCGAATTAATCATTAATTATTTAAAATGATGGTGCAGGACTGGAAAAAGCCGCCATATGGCGACTTGGTAAAGCGTTGCTTTGGCCTTACTCATTATAACTCATTTCAAGTGAGTGAGCACAATGCTTGCTGTCTTCCTTTTTTCATTTTTAAATATAAGCACAAAAAAAGGGCACTTGGCCCAGAGGTTAATCTTTCTATATAAGGTACCTATCCCTTCACAGCTCCCAGCGCCACGCTGCCAATAATCTGCCTGGAGAAGATCGCAAAGACGATGATGATCGGCAGGATGGAAATCGCAACTCCCAGATATAACAACCCATAATCCATACCATAATAGCCCTGAACCAGAGCAACGAGGACCGGAAGCGGGTATTTATCCAATGAGAAGAACAGAACAAGCGGTGTGAGGAAATTGTTCCAGGAGCCGATGAACGTAAATATGCCAAGTGCCGAAATGGCAGGCCCCAGAATGGGTAGCACAATCTGATTGAATGTCCTAAACTCTCCTGCACTGTCCACACGTGCCGATTCAATGATTTCGTCGGGGATACTGCTCTCCATAAATTGTTTAATAAAAAATACGTTAAAAGCATTCGCTGCCGCAGGTAAAATAATGGCCGCATAGCTGTCCAAAAGCCCCAGTGTACTGAAGAGCCGGTACATCCCGATCAGAGCCAGCTGCCCGGGCACCATCATCGTGGCCAGCAAAAACATGAACAGCCAGGTACGTCCCTTAAACTTGAACTTGGCAAATCCATATGCGGTTAATGAACCGATATACAGCGATAGCACAGTCGAAGTGCCGGCAATAAAAAGACTGTTGGCAAATCCGCGCCAAATGTTGATTTTGGAGGCCATGTTAAAATAATTATCCGCTACGAATGGTCCGGGAAGGAAAGTAAAGGTGGATGCAATGGTCGCATTATTATGCGTGGCATAGATAATCATCAGATAAAACGGAATGATACAGATTACAGCCAGACCAGTCAGGAACAAGTAGATGATTACTTTACCGATCGTAAGCTGCTTCGTGCTGGCATATTGCTGGATGGCTGCATTCGGTTGCTCCATCGATTTTGCGGTTTGCATAGCACTTCCCCCTCCCTATGAACGACTCTTCCGACTGGTCATGATGAAGGATACAACGGATAAGAGAATGATGATAACGAACAGACAGAAGGCGATAGCTGCGCCGTAACCGAAGCGTGTGCTCTGGAATGCCACATTATAGAGATACATAATACTGGTCATGGCAGCACGGTCCGGTCCACCATTTCCATTGGTGAGCGTGAACGGCTGGTCGAAAATCTGAATGCCTCCAATAATGGAGGTAATCATCTGAAACAGAATGATCGGTCGCAGCATTGGGACGATAATATGAATAAAAATGTGCTTCTTCTTCGCTCCATCCATCTGGGCCGCTTCCTGTAGAGCCGGGTCTATTCCCTGAAGCCCTGCAAGGTAAATGACCATTGAATATCCGAAATATTGAAAGAACAGAATAGCTGACACAATGAGTCTCATAAACCACGGATCATTTTTCCAGTTAATCGGATCATCAATTAGTCCAATCTGCACCAGGAAGTGATTCAGACCGCCAGACTGCCAATCGAAGATCAGGCTGACTAGCAATCCAAGTGATGCTGCTGTAACGATATTCGGGAAAAAATATACGGCTCTGAAGAAATCTCTTCCCTTAAGCAGCTTGTCGTTCAGGATAAAAGCAAGAACAAGAGAGACGGTAAGCTGCGGGACGACAGATACTCCCCAGATAAATAAGGTGTTGAACAGCGTCTTATAGAACAGCGGATCTTGCAGAACAGCAATATAGTTCCCGATCCCAACGAATTCAGGGGTCGTAATGCCATCAAAGTTGGTAAAACTGATATATAGGGAATACAGAATAGGATAGAGTCCAAAAATAGCGAAAATGATAAAGAAGGGAGCGATAAAATAATAGCCATAGTGGTCTTTGCGGATCGATTTGGCAAACATGATGTGTTCCTCCAGTCATCGGATGATTAAAAGGTTTCGTTCTCCTCGGCTAATCCACTTCCAGCTCAGGAAATCTCAATTTCACATCGCGTTTGATTCGCTTCACCGCTTCTTCTTTGGTCTGGATATCATTATTGAGATACAACTGAAGGACATTTTTATAAATGTCATTATTAATAATAGAGTCATACTTGGTTCGCTCATACACCGGAACCTGTTTGGCTGCCTCGGAGAAAAACTCGAAATGCTTCTGCCCTCCCAAATAAGCTGAAGTTACGGATGGTGCCAGCTGGTCATTCACGACCATGTTGCTTGTAAAATAATCCTGTTCCTTCGCCAGCTCAGACAGGAAATCATGGTCAAAGTTATAAAACTCGATAAACTTCCAAGCTGCATCCTTTTTTTCACTCTGACTGTACATCGCGATATACGTGCCTCCTGCGCTAAATGAAGACGGGCCAGGTGCTAGCCCCCACAATCCTTCGGTGTCCGGCGCATTCGCCTTGAAGGTATATTGCAAAGCCCAGGTTGCACCAGGGTAGAACATCACTTCCCCCTTTTGCATTGAAGCGGCATGCCCCGCACTTCCTTCTTCATATTCCGCAAGCACCTTGCGCTGACGAGCTTCCCGCACCAGGTCCAGAACCTCCATATACGTTGGATCAATGACAAGCTTGCCATCCTTTACCCAGGGGATTCCATCATAGGAGTTGGATATGGCATTCCAGTTTGCCAGTGCATGTACTTTATTTCCGCTCTCCTGCTGCACTCTCTCTCCAATCTCAAATATATCTTCCCATGTACCGATCTGCTCGCCCACTTTCACGGGGTCGTCCGTTCCCAAATATTCCTTGGCCAGGTCCCTGCGATAATAGATGCCTCCAGGTGTCCCCTGATACCCAATGGCGCGAATATGGCCTTCACTGTCCTTTTCATTCGCCTGTACAAATGGATATTGTTCTGGAATCAGCTCATTCGCGTTATACGGGGATGAAGACAGATTCTCCAGATAAGGTACATCAATCAGTTCTCGGATGTTTGCATTTTCAATCATAAATACATCAGGTGCTTTCGACGTGGTCTGCAGGGCGGATTTTAATTTGGTAATGTAAAAGTTTCCGGGGATATTGACGAAATTCACCTTGATGTCAGGATACTTTTCTTCGAACTTCTCAATGGCATAACCGGCTTCATCCGTAAAGCTCCACACCGTAATTTCTTCCTGCTTCGATGCCTGCTCTCCCTTGGACTGACAACCGGATACGATCATCACTGCACTTACAAGTGCAATGATGGAGAGATACTTCAACTTAAATGTCTTCATGGGCCCCCTCCTTCGATAAAAGGAAACGCTTACATTTTATTCGAGTATAGTGATTTTGAAGAGGGCTTTCTCCTCAAATATTGTGAATCATCCTTCATATTTTGTGATATGGGTCTGATGCTTCTTCCTGAATTCAGAAGGTGTACAGCCATTATATTTTTTGAACAGTCGGTTATAGGAATTCACATTGTTAAATCCATGTCCGATGGCGATATCCAAAATGGAGGTCTGACTGAACAATAATGCCCATTCGGATTTGATAATACGAAAGTGGTTCAGGTACTCCATCAACGTGACTCCCTTAGTCTCCTTAAACAGCTTGCACACATGAAATTTGCTGAATTTAATATGCTCAGCCACATGATCCAGCTTAACGGGTTCCGCGTAATGTTCCTCCAGATATTCGCAGACCGATTCAAGGAATTCGAATCTTTTGGCTCCGTTACAGGTCTCTTTGGAAGCGCATGGCTCTGTAGTTGGTTCCTTGGTCCGAAGCAGGTGGACGATGAGATCGTACAGTCTCGCTACCATTAACCAGCGGTATCCCGGCTGCTGCCTTTTCTCCTCTTCGGAAATGGCCTTGATATATCGGTCCAGATTCTTCTCATTACAGATAAGTGACGGAATCATTGTGGTTTTATGAAAAAGTTCGCGAAGGTCATGGGACTCAGGATCTGCTGCCACATTTCCCGTCACCCACTCCAGCCGAAACAGGATAATGGTTAAATTCCCGGTACCTGGCAAAAAACAGTGCACATCCCCCGGCTTAATCAGCAGAACGTCTCCTTGTACAAGCTCATAGACCTCGTTGTTCACTCCAATTCTCGCGCGTTCTCCATTCACAACGACCAATTCAACCTCTTCATGCCAATGTGCAGCAAAATTAAACTGTTCACCCGTGTGAATTACCCGGATCGGAAACCCTTCTGTCATATGACCTGTTTCAAGAAACGTTGGCACTCCCATCAGATCACCCTTTCCATATTTTCCAATTTCCAAGCCCTAGTAATCATATTATGCATGAAGAGCAGGATTCCTTTCGAACAGATCAGGAAAATTAATTTCACACATGAAAAGAGCCGCCCTATAGGACGGCTAAGCATGTCTCCTCGGCAATCCCTTATTTATAGAAAAAGGAAAATGTTAACGGTTTGTGCTTTTGCCATTGCCAATGCAAACATAACAATCGTTAACATGGTTGTTCCCCCTGCTGCTCTTTTTTTCTTTAATTATAGAAGAAGTGTTCAGTGCGTAAAGGTTATCCATGCATTATGGTACATTTGACCAAATTGAAGTTACTATGGCACATTAATATTGGGCAAAATGTTCAATTGAACATCATTTTGACACAGAGTCTCCCCAAAAATTTGCTATAGGCGACATGATGAATGATATCTAAATAAACATTCGAAAAGAACGAGGTGCCCGCATTGAAATTTAGTGAATATGTCGTAGGTCAGCGCTACGAAACCAAATCGATTAAACTGTCCAAGAGCGATATTATGGAGTTTGCGAAGATCTATGATCCTCAGTACATGCATTTGGATGAGGAAAAGGCTAAAAAAGGACGTTTCGGCAGCCTGATTGCTTCCGGCATGCAGACGATGAACATCTCCTTCAAGCTGTGGATTGAAGTAGGCGTATATGGAGAGAATGTTGTCGCAGGTACGGGGATGAATCACATTCAGTTTATCAAGCCTGTATTTCCCGATGATGAGCTGAGCGTAGTTGCGGAAGTGATTGAACTGCTCCCCAGACGAAGAGGCAATGGCATTGTTACCGTACTGCTCACAACCTATAATCAAAATCATCAAAAAGTATTTCAGGCCGAATTAAGCGCATTGATTGATAATTAAGCTTCCTTGCAAAAGGAATATTCAAAATGTTGGGGAGTGGCATCCAAATTATAATGGTCTACTTTTGGTTTCAGAAGAAGAACCGAATCCGTACGGAGTCGGTTCTTCTTCACCATTTTTATGCAACAGCTTAGTGCACATAAAGCCTGCTCATCGCCCCATACCTATCTCCTGGTTCCAGACTGAATAATCCAACTTCAGCAGCTTGTAAATTCAAATTCCCATTCCCCATTCAAACTCATCCAGTTCTGTCGCACAAATTGCGGCCTTGGGCAATCTTCACGTAACATTGTGATCTACACTCCTGATCCCCATGAAACGGTAATGTATACTTGAGCCTTTATGCGAGATTGATTTTGCGGATGACTTCCAGCGGCACTTTCGGCTGACGGTCTTCAGTTAACAGACCATTAATCTCCTGCTGCACATCCGTGACCTGTGTATAACAGTAGCCCGAGATATAAGGAATGGCCTTGATCGCTCCCGTAATGGAACGAAAACGTTCAACAAAGGCTTCAACGGAGTCCACCTGATTGCCATAGCCCCAGCCTTTATCCGATTGAAAGGCAATGCCCCCGAATTCACTGATGATAATGGGCTGTCCTTTATACTCGTAACCTTCCGCAAAAGCAAACTTCCATCGATTAGAGGAGACCTTGTTGGTTACAATCATGTCCTTATCCTGATAACGTTCCAAAAAGACATCTCCTGACTCCACATAATCATGGATGGTCAAAATATCCGATACCGTATGCTCCCATCCGTCATTGGTAATGACCGGACGATAAGGATCAATGGCTTTGGTCAGATGATAGATGGATTGCGTAAACTGCTGCTGTGCCACCTCATGAGCGATTGTCGGTATTCCCCATGATTCATTAAACGGAACCCAGGTGATCACGCTTGGATGATTATATTGTTGTGGTACAATCTCGAGCCACTCCTTGGTGAAACGGCTAACCGCCTCATCATTGAACTCAAAGGTCGCCGCCATTTCCGACCAGACCAGCATCCCTTTTACATCACACCAATATAAAAAGCGGGGATCTTCCAGTTTCATATGTTTGCGAATGCCGTTATATCCCATCTCGGCAATTTTATCAATATCTTCGATCAGCGCTTCCACCGATGGAGGAGTCAAATGGCTTTCAGGCCAATAACCCTGATCCAGAATAAGTCGTTGATAGAGCGGAGCATTATTCAGCAGAACCTGCCCATTTTCAATCGATATTTTTCGCATGCCGAAATAGGAATGCACCCGATCGATTTCCTTCTCATTTTCGTACAAAACAAACTCAATATCGTACAGGTTTGGTGAATCCGGAGACCACAACGACTGTTTCCACGGGCCGCCCGCCTCATGTTTGACACTGGCCTCTACCGTCATCCAAGGTCTATCCGGAGACAGGCTGATGGTTTGCACATGCTGACCCTTCAGCTCAATCCTTGTTTCCAGACGCAAGTTGTTCCTGCCTTCAATCCCATTCAATTGAAAGTCCAAACGAATCATATGACGGTCGATATCGGGCGTCATCTTGACCGTTTCGACCCTTGCTTCACTCACATGCTCCAGCCAGACACTCTTCCAAATTCCGGTGCTTTGCACATAAAAGCATTCAAAATTTTCATCGACCCAGCGCTGTTTCCCCCGCGGCTGCATTGCACTCTGACTGTCCGCTACTTCAAGAACAATATTGTTCTCCGAACCGTAAGTAAGATAAGGTGTAATGTCGAAGAAAAATGCTGCATATCCCCCCTCATGCTCACCCGCAACCCTTCCATTCACCCAGCATTTGGCGCGATAATCCACCCCTTGGAAATGAAGAATAGTTCTCTTGCCCTTAACCTCTTGAGGAATGGTTACCAGTTTGCGATACCAAACCAGTGGATGAAATGTCTCGATTCCGATTCCGCTTGCCTGAGTTTCATAGGTAAAGGGAACTTTAATTTTGAGTCCTTCCGGAAATTCAGCTTGATCATACCAATGTTCACTCTCACCCACCTGATGGTCATCAAAACTAAAATCCCATTCGCCATTCAAATTCAGCCAGTCTTTACGTACAAACTGTGGTCTTGGATAATCCTTATTGTAAAATTGGGTTGTCATATCGTTTCTCCATTCTCCTTGAGCTACATTGGGCTCGCTGGCCTGACATAGCCGTTTTATTGTTTTATGAAATTCAGACTTGCTCACATTACCCCTTAATTCCGGACATGCTGATTCCCTTGACAATCTGCTTCTCGAAAATGATAAACAAAATAATGATAGGTACTGAAGCCACTGCATTAATAACCATTGGTTTGACATAATCCTCAGAATATTGACCCATCAACGTAGGAATACCCATTGGCAGTGTAAATAGATTATCGTCGGTGATCGAAAGGAACGGCCACAGGAAGTTGTTCCAGGAACCGATAAACGTCAGAATGGCCATGGAAGCCATTGCTGGACGAGTGAGAGGTAACATGATGCTGGTGAAAATTCTCCAGAAGCCACCCCCATCAATCTGTACACTTTCGAGCAGATCATTGGGAACACCGTCAAAGAAACTTTTGAGTACAATGACAGCTACGGGCGAGGCAAGAGCCGGAATGATGAGTCCGCTGTACGAATTCAGCAAATGAAGATCTTTTGCCACCTGATAGAGTGGAATAATGGTAGCTTCCCCCGGAATTAACAGCCCTCCAAGGATGAAAAAGAAAACAATGGTACGATAGCGAAATGGGACCTTGGATAGCGCAAACCCCGCCATTGCTGCAAAAATGACAGTAAGCACCGTTACAATGACGGCCACGAACAAACTGTTGGCAATCCATTGAGACAATTTGGTCGTCGTTAGAATCTCTTCATACACAGCCAGTGAATACGGAGGCATAAACCAATCCAGGACTGTAATGATCTTCATGCCTTCTTCCTTGATCGATACAACAAGCATCCAAACCAACGGAGCCGCAAACAGTACAGCCATCAATGCAGAACTTATACGAAACAGCCACTTCATCATCTATCCACTCCCTTCCGGTTGTTCATCCAGTATTGCAGCACGGATAACACCAGGAGTATGAAGAATAAAATATAGGACATCGTCGCGGCATAACCGAGGTTGTTATTTCTAAATCCGGTTTGATAGATTAACTGGATAATCGGACGTGTCTGATCCAGCGGGCCACCGCCTGTGATAACATAGATCTGCATGAAGACCTTGTATGAAGCGATAATTTGCAGCATGGTTATGGTTTTGGTGAGTGGAGATAGATATGGAAGAGTAATTCTCCAAAATATTTGCGAGTCACTCGCTCCATCCAATCGTGCAGCTTCATAGATCTCATCCGGTATTTCCTGAAGCGCCGACAAATACAGAATAAAGTTAAAACCTACCGTCCACCACAACGTTACAACGGTAATGACGATCCAGGCCAGGTTTGTTTCGGTCAGCCAGAAAATTTCGGAATTTTGGGGTAACAGGCCAATGAGATGCAGTACAGAATTGACAAACCCGGTATAAGGCTGGAATACGAACAACCCCAGATAAGCTGCGACTGCCACCGAGAGTACACTTGGGATAAAAAAGATAATCCGATAAAACTTTTGCAGAGCCGATTTTCGATTCGCAATCAGAGCCAGCACAATGGCAAGTATAATCATGGTCGGAGTACTTAGAAAAACAAAGAAGGTCGAGTGCCATATCGCTTCCCAGACTTCCCTGTCCTGAAGTACCTTGCGGAAGTTATCCAGGCCAACAAAGTCCATTTTCTTAATGAGTGTCCATTTGTAAAAGGTCATTTCAATGCCTTTAATCATCGGCCAGATGGTAAACAATACATACACAATTAGGAAAGGAAGCAGAAAGACAAGTGCCTGCATCTCCGTCCTCATTTTTTTGAACTTCATACCCGTCTCCCCTTTGATTGACACGCAAGCCAGCGTTAATGCTTACACATGCGCAAGCTTGCGTGACCCGTCTTCCTTCTACTCACTCAGTATTTTCTGAATGCCTGCCTCCATGTTGTTCATGGCATCAGCCGGAGTCATTTTATTGACCCATACTTCATTCAAAAATTTAAAGGCGACTTCTTCACGGATTTGGGCAGTTTTGGTTGATTTTTTGCTAAACTTAACGACACTTGCTACTTCAGAATAATCGCTTCGGTAAGGCATATCCTTAAATTCCTGTTTTTCCAGAACGGATGGTTTGGAAGGAATATGACCGGCTTTGGCCCATACCTGGCCATTATCTGCAACCCAATCGGCGAAAATCATCGCTGCTTTCCGTTTTGCTTCGTCTTCATCCTGAGTCAAAGGCAGAATAATCGTGTGAGAGTCTCCCCATGTTGCTTCCTGGTCGTAAAATTTAGGTATCGGCATCGCACCAAACTCAAAATCTTTGGTGGATTCCCATGTCCCTGTCGTCCAGACACCCGTCATGGTCATTGCGGCTGTTCCGCTTTGGAAATTTTTATAAAAGTCCGGATCATTTTTCTTGATGTAGCCTTCGGTATACAACTTCTGGATATAGTCGGCTGCTTGGATCCCCTTTTCTTTATCAATCGCCGCAGATTTCAGATCGTCCGATATGACATCATTTCCACCCAATTGCGAATACAATGACCACCATAGACGGAAAGGATCATCATTGTTATTGGATAATGCAAATGGTGTAACCTTTGCTGGCAACTTTTCTTTTAATGTTTTAAGGAAACTTACAAAACCATCAGCTGATTGTTCCAACACGGGTTTTCCGTCTTCGCCAAGCAGACCAGCTTCTTTTAGCAGCTTTTTATTGTAAAACATGATAAAAGCATGTGTATCAATGGGTACTGCATAATGCTGATCGTCTACTGTAACCGCACTCAAAAGATTTTGATTGTAGGAATTCCAATCTACGCCTGCATCTGCAGCGGGTGTATCGAGTTCAGTGACTACCCCCTGATCAATCAGATCGGGCAGCCTAGAGGAATGGGATATGCCGATGTCCGGTCCGTTGCCGTTACCAACCGCGGTGACAAGTTTGGTATAATACTCGCCCCAGGCAAGCTTGGTATTTTTCACTTCGATGTCCGGATGGGTTTTGTTGAATTCATCAACTAATGCTTGCATGTTTGCCCCATCGCCACCATCGAACAATGTCCAGAAGGACAAGCTCACTTTCCCATCACTTGCGGCATCATCGTCGGCACCACCACTGTTTCCACTGCATGCACTTAAAATCATAGACACAGAGAGAAGTAATGTTAGTGCCAACAAGCCCACTCTTCTTTTCATGCGAGCATCCCCTTTATTCTAATATTATAGATACAAACGACATACTTGATTTATTACATTATTATTGTATCTATAGTGGGATTATAGCCACCAAACCCCTTTATGTCAACGCTTTCAATTATATTTATTGTAATTATTGAATCAAAAAAAGCCTTAGTTACAATTTATCCGCAACTAAAGCTTTCTCTTCAATCCACATCAGGATTCATTACGTAATTGATGGTCATTTTGATGTTCTGATCGTGATCTCCAAATTCTCTGCCAAACAGGTTCATCCCACCTTGGTGAACAGCATCCGGTTTGATGCCCACCCGCAAGCGCAATTTGTGACTATCCAGGAGGTTCAGTTGATTTAATGTAACAGGGGAAACCTTCTCCATATCAAGCGAAGTCTTCTCCTTGTCTACTCGCCAGGTCTTTAGCAAACCATATTGGGTTGACCACTCATGCCACCAGGCGGGATTAAGATTTCCCCTTCTGTCACCAAAATCCCCAGGACATGTCCACATGCCAATCTCCACGCCATTAATCCATACCGAAATATCGGAAGGCCAGTTGTGATCGTAGTTAGGCGCCTCAGAACACATTTCCATAGATACTTCAAGCGATTCAATCCTTGCTCCGGGCGGTAGTTCCAGTGGCATCAAATATTCAACATATCCTTTTCGAAACCACATGATCTGAGCTCCAATATGCTTTGGGTGAAAGAAACTCGCAGGTTCATCCTCACGTATAATCATTCCATCCGCATTGGCCATGCCACAGGTTGGGGATACCTCGCAATCGCTATAATGACCTATGGGCATGTCTACCTCATAGACTTGAACACCTCCTCTGGGACCCGCCTTCTCCAAATTCAGTGCAATGTGTATATCATCATAATTACGACTGCATACCTTCATCGCGCCGCGAGAAGCCGGCAGCAGCTCTGTATTAATTAATCTTGCAGCCTCCAAAATCTTGATATTGTTGGCTACAGTGGATACCGGAAGTTTAAGAGCTTCAGCAATCTCCACAATATTGAGGTTTTTGGAATTAAGGAGGCGGAGGATATCTACCCGGGAACGTGTAGATAAAGCATGGGTAACCGTTACCAGCTTGTCCGGGTCTTCAAAACTAAGCTCAAGCATTGCGTAATCCACCTCATTCTAAGATTGTATTTCAATAATTTTACTTGTATGTTACCAAAGAGTCAAATTTGCTGTATTAAACCTTATATTTTGTATTAAATGATTTTTATCGAATGCCTGCTTTCAACTTCACTTCTACAGTGTGATCCCCTCTTAGAGCCCACACAACGAATAAACACCTCAAAACGGTCCTCCATTTGATACAATACGGAAGGCGTTTTGAGGTGTTTGACTTGCCGAACGATTCGGGGACAGTTCACTTAAGTAATTCTGCCCGTTTGATTAGATCGTTTTTTTATTGACTTTACTGCTTTTGGATTTATTGGGTTTGAAGTTGCTGTTTTGTGCTTTCCCCGGCTTGGTAAACCATTCAGACTTGGGTTTGCGCGCGGGATTCTTCTTATTCTTGGCCGGTTTATTGCTTACGGAATTGTCGGCTGCAGCCTTCGATCCCTTACTGTTTTTTATAAACACAGAAGCACTCGTCATCGGATAAGGATGATCTTTGACTTCGGGAATGCTCTTCTTGATTACCTTCTCAATATCCTTGAGGAACGGCATTTCTTCCTTATCGCAAAAAGAGATGGCCATACCGCTATGCCCTGCTCTGCCTGTGCGGCCGATTCGATGTACATAGGTCTCTGGAATATTAGGCAGGTTAAAGTTGATGACATGCGAGAGCTCTTCCACGTCAATTCCTCTTGCCGCAATATCTGTCGCTACCAGCACTCGTGTGACTCCGCTTTTGAAATTGTTCAGCGCTTTTTGTCGATCATTCTGAGACTTGTCACCATGAATGGCTTGAGCAGTCACATTTACTTTGGTCAACTCACGTGTAACACGGTCAGCGCCGCGCTTCGTGCGGGTGAACACCAGTGCCGAAACAATGGATTTATCCTGCAAAATATGATTCAACATATGTTGTTTCTTGCCATTCTCCAATAAATACACAGACTGTTCAATTCGGTCTACCGTAGAAGACACCGGTGTAATTTCAACTTTCACAGGATCTACGAGTAACGTTTTGACCATTTTTGTAATTTCCGGAGGCATCGTAGCTGAGAAGAAAAGGGTTTGTTTCTTGCTCGGCATCTTGGAGATGATTCGCTTCACATCATGAATAAAGCCCATATCCAGCATCCGGTCAGCTTCATCTAATACCAAAATCTCAATGGATTTCAAATCTATCCGTTTTTGGTTAACCAGATCCATCAATCTGCCTGGCGTGGCGATAATAATATCTGCACCCTGGCTCAGCGCTCGCTCCTGCGCCTTCTGTGAAACACCACCAACGATCGCGGCGCAGCGAATATCCGTGTATCGGCTATAAATCTTAACGTTATCCGCAATCTGGATAGCCAGCTCTCGGGTTGGACTTAAAATCAAGGAGCGAATACGGCGTCCTTGTCTGGGACCACCTGACTTTTCGCTTAATAATTGAATGATCGGCACCGAAAATGCTGCCGTCTTCCCTGTTCCTGTTTGCGCGCACCCAAGCAAGTCTCTGCCTGCCAATACGGCTGGGATCGCTTGTTCCTGAATTGGTGTAGGGTTCGTATAGTTCGCTTTGTTCAATCCTTCTAAGATTGGGGGTATAATATTCAAGTCTTTAAAGTTCATTGAGTCTCCTTCATGACGTCCATATCTATTAGATGTGTCTTGTTATCACACGTAACGAATAAGGATACCATTAAAAAGACGATCTGTATATTATCTTTTAATCCCAATGTCAGCTCACCAGCTTCAACCCAACCGCAGATCCAAGCACCATGGCAATAAACAATATTCGAAGTGCGTTTCGGGATTCTCCATAGAAAATCATGCCAAGAATCGCTCCTCCGGAAGCACCTATTCCTGTCCACACGGCATATGCCGTCCCCATGGGCAGTGTTTTCATAGCCAGAGACAGAAGCCAGAAGCTTAATCCAAAACCTGCAACTAAAAGCAGGATAGATAGAACATTACGTTCTTTGTTCCATTTATTAATCATCAATACACCCAGCATCTCGAATAGGCCTGCCATAATAAGAAATACCCAGTTCATGAATGATGCGCCTCCTTCGTTTTCTGCTTGCTTACCATTTTCAGTCCGATTACTCCGAGCAATAACACACCAATGAGTATCATTTTTCCAGCCTGGACAGCAGCTCCGAATAGCAGAATCTCTGCCAGTACCGTGCCAGCCGTTCCCAATCCAACAAATACGGCGTATACCGTTCCGACATCGAGTGTACGGGAAGCCGCAATCATTAAGGAAAAGCTAACACCAATGGCGATCACCGTTGCTCCCCATTCCAACAGACCACTCGCATGCTTTAAGCCAATCACCCAGCCCACTTCAAAAAGGGCTGCAATCACAACAGACAACCAGGTTTTGTTCATCTTGACCTACTCCTTTTGGTATCCAATTTCATACAACAACGTTTAGGTTTTGTCTTAGAGACAAAATAAAAAAGCCCGGGAAACAAACTGCATTCAAGCAGTTTATCTCCCAGGCTTTTATCCCTCCGTGGCATAACCAACAGGTTATGAGCTTTCTCTCGGACCAGGCCGATCTCACTCGCGGAACCCTAGAAAGCATGTCGTATGATTTTATGTAACCTATTATACACACTTCTCCCATTGGGGCAAGTCTTTTATGACTTGATCACAATCCCCATTAATCCGACGAAGGTCGCCGCTTGATAAGGTGATATAACGCAGCCATTCAGATCTTCCATGTTCAATACCAGCGAGTCAAATTGGCAATTGCTAAGATCCAACCCCTTTAATTTTGTACCTGTCATGAAAGACTGATCAATATTACATTGGTCCAGCAGCATTTTTTGCAAGGCTAGATAGGCAAAGTCAGCACTAACTAATGAGCATTCGGCAAAAGCGACTTGTTTAAGGTGGGCAAATCTAAAATTGGAGTAGTCCCCCACACACTGGGCAAATTGAACGTTTTGCATTCTGCTGGTGGAAAAATCCGTGCCGACAAATTTGCAGTTGGTCCATGCGGCCCGGTGCATGATAGCACCTGAGAAATTGACGTTGGAAAAATCACAATTTTCAAAAACAACATCCGTAAATTCAAATTGCTCCAGCGTGGAATCAGAGATTATCACATTTCTGAAAATGACATTCTCAAAGGATACTTTAAGTGCTTCCTGGTTATCGAGTGAGATCTGTTCAATGAGTTGATTCCGGTATTCTGTTTTGGATTCCAATACATGAATGGTTTCTACGGTCATCGATTGTTCCTGAATTTTCGGGCTATCTATTTTCATGTGTCCATGGTAACTCTGTTTAAGACAACCTGTCAATCGGGTCACGACTTTGCTTCCAATTCACATTCACGTTATTTCCCATCAAAAAAAGGACGACCATATGTCGTCCTTTTTCAGTATATCGCAACGATTCATCCTACATTTTCACTGTTTAAACCATTGCTTCAGCCAATTCAAGGATTTCACCTGATTCGTGCATTAATCGAGCGATATCACGGGCCAGAGCATCCACATTATCCTGCTGCGTCGCCCAACTGGTGCAAAAACGGACTGCACTATGTGTGGCGTCTACCTTCTCCCAGAAGGTGAACGTATATTGGCTGCGTAATTTCTCAAGCAAAACATCAGGCAAAATTGGAAACTGTTGATTGGTTGGTGATTCATACAGGAACCGGATATGCTGTTCTTCGAGCGAATCGTGAATTCGCATGGCCATATCAATGGCATGTCGTGAAATTTCCAGATACAATCCGTCTTCGAACAACGTTTCGAACTGAATGCCCAGCAATCTGCCTTTTGCGAGCAGACCGCCCTTCTGCTTGATCATGTAACGGAAATCAGGCTTCAATGCATCATTCAGGATGACTACAGCTTCCCCCATCAGAGCACCGATCTTGGTTCCTCCGATATAAAACACATCACATAGACGCGCGAGATCAGCAAGGGTCATGTCACATTCCGGAGACGCAAGCGCGTAGCCGAGCCTTGCCCCATCCACAAATAAAGGAAGTCCGCATTTTTTACTTGTCTCAAATAATGACTGTAATTCGGCCTTACTGTACATCGTCCCGTTCTCTGTTGGCTGGGATATGTAAACCATTCCTGGCTGTACACAGTGCTCTGGAGAAGACTCACTCCTATGCGCTTCATAGACTGCTTTTACTTGTTCAGCTGTGATCTTCCCGTCTTCGCTGGGAACGGTAAGTACTTTATGACCAGTTGCTTCAATTGCCCCCGTTTCGTGAACAGCGATGTGGCCCGAAGTCACCGCAATGACACCTTGATAGGGACGAAGGATGGATGCAATGACCGTTGTGTTGGTTTGAGTGCCTCCGACCAGAAAATGCACATCAGCCTGCTCACTGTCACACGCTTGACGAATCAGAGCTCTCGCCCGATCACAGTGAGGATCTGTGCCATAACCGTTCGTTTGTTCCATATTGGTCTCGATCAGTCTTTGCAGAATGCGTACATGCGCACCTTCGTTATAATCACATTCGAATCGTATCATCGTGTTGTCTCTCCTGCTTTCTTTGTCAACTTCTCTTGTATGTTCATCATGGAAGCATAGACCTCTTGGATCTCTTCCTCATCCAGATTCTGCATTAACTTCAATATTTGCTGGTCAGACCGATCGTTTAATTCAGCGTAAAGTTCCTGGCCTTTATCCGTCAGCCGAATGAGGCTGACACGGCTGTCAGCTTCCGAATTCACCTTGGTGAGCAGACCTTCCTTAGTCAGCTTGTTCACAATTCGGCTCATATAACTGCGATCAATGGTCAGTGTATCCACCAGATTGTTGGCAATACTTTCTCCACGAATACCAATTTCAATGATGACCCTTACCTCGGCAAACGAATACCCCGTACCAAGGATGTGCTTATCCAATACGCCAAGAATATTGGTATAAAAGCGGTTAAAACGCCGCATGTCAGCCAGAATATCAGAATGTATATGCTGAGAGTCGATGCGAAACCCTCCCTTTTAGTGGACATTGTCAACATTATAATAAGTTGATTAGTGGACGTTGTCAACATAATGATCGTGCCTGCCGAAAAATAATACGATGCAATCATTTGAGGGCAAATGAAGCAGCAAAAAACCGCGCTTATTTGCGCGGTTCAGCTTCCAAAACCTTTTTCTATGAATGACTGTACTGTACCTGATGAAGTCGGCTGTAGATCCCACCAGCTGCAACCAGTTCATCATGATTCCCCTGCTCGGCAATGCCATCCGCGTTCACAACCATGATGCGGTCTGCATTCTTGATGGTTGTCAGGCGGTGTGCAATGACCAGCGTAGTTCTGCCCACAGACAGTTCTGCAAGAGATTTTTGAATTAAAGCTTCCGTTTCCGTATCCAGAGCTGATGTAGCTTCATCAAGGATCAGAATCGGTGGATTTTTCAGGAACATGCGAGCAATGGACAAACGCTGCTTCTGCCCTCCTGATAGCTTAACCCCACGTTCACCGATGATCGTATCGATGCCGTCCGGCAAGGTGAGAAGCAATTCCTCCAGCGACGCCCGGCGGGCAGCATCCCAGATTTGCTCATCTGTTGCCGTAAGATCCCCATAGGCGATATTCTCCTTGATGGTTCCCGAGAACAGGAATACATCCTGCTGAACGATACCAATGTGTTTGCGAAGGGATTGCAGCTGGACATCCCGAATATCAACGCCATCTACTGTGATTCTTCCCTCTTCCACTTCGTAGAACCTTGGGAGCAGACTGCAGATGGTTGTTTTTCCTGCACCGGAAGGTCCAACGAAAGCAACGGTTTCTCCCGGTTTAATAGACAGACTGATGTTGTTCAGTATACGGCGGCTGGATTCATAACCGAACGATACATTCTCGAAACGGATATCGCCCCGAACATGTTTCAGCTCAACAGCGTTTTTGGCATCCGCGATTTCAGGCTCCGTATCAATAATTTCAAGATAGCGCTTGAAGCCGGCAATCCCCTTCGGATAGCTCTCGATGACTGCGTTGATTTTCTCAATCGGACGGAAGAAAATGTTGGAGAGCAGCAGGAATGCCATGAAGTCTCCCATATCGATTTTGCCGTCAATAAAGAACCACGCACCGCTGATCATCACAAATACAGTGACCAGTCTCATCATCATATAGCTGACCGAGATGCTCTTGGCCATCGTTTTATAAGCAAGCAGTTTGGTTTGACGAAAGTTTTCATTGTCGACGGAAAATAGTTTTTTCTCATGCTCTTCATTCGCAAAGGATTGAACGACACGAATTCCGCCTACATTATCTTCGATCCGGGAATTGAAATTACCCACGTTGCCAAAGAGGCGACGATACGTTTTGGTCATGCGTCCACCAAACACGATAATGACCCAGGCCATGATCGGTATAATAATAAATGTAATCAAGGCCAGCTCCAGATTAATATTCGCCATGAGCCAGAATGAACCAATCAATGTCATAACGGCGATGAAGACATCCTCCGGTCCATGGTGAGCTACCTCTCCGATGTCATTCAGATCATTCGTTAAATGACCAATCAGATGACCGGTTTTTCGATTATCAAAGAAACGGAAGGACAACTTCTGCAAGTGAGCGAACATTTTCTCACGCATGTTGGTCTCAATGTTAATACCGAGCATGTGACCCCAATATGTAACAACATAATTCAAGGCTGTATTAAGTGCATAAATGGACAACAATACAATACAAGCCAGGATAATGAGCGGCCAGTCCTGACCTGGCAATAATTCATTAATAAATTTGCTCACGGCAAGTGGAAATGCCAGTTCCAACAGGCCTGCGATAACTGCACATCCAAAATCAATGACAAACAGTTTCTTGTAAGGCCGATAATACGAAAAGAAACGACGAATCATTCTTATTCACTCTCCAAATCCTTATTAGGGCTCTCATGTTCATCTTGAAGCTCGAAGAGATGAATATATTCATCGATAACCTGATCGATCGCTTTTAATTCACCGCTAATCATCGGACGAATATGCTCATATTCCGCTTGACCCAGCTGTCTGGCCAAAGTCGTTCTTCGATTTTGCATTTGCTCCAGAAAAACCAGAATGCGACCACGCCGGAACGTTTGCGCTCCGTTCCCCCGCTTACCGTGATGTTCACCATGTCCTCTGCCCCTTCTGGACCGTTCACCACGCTGCTCTTCTTCTCCGCGTCCACGTCCTGAACGCATATTTTGACGTTCTGCAGACTCACTAGCGTATTGTTCTCTCATTTCAAGAACACCTCCATATCGTATACATTTGTATACGAGTTAATATGTATACGATTGTATACGCAGAACTTTATCCTGTCAACCTGTTTTTTCCAGTTATGCGAGTTTCCCCTTTTCTATAAAAAAATGCTGAGGACACATACAATGCTCTTGTATGTAATCCTCAGCAAATAGTGGCCAGACCACAGAAGACACTGCAATCTTTATCTATGTTTTTCGGCAGGATGGATCGGCAAGGTCACAACAAATGTTGTTCCCTCACCCGGCTTACTCTCTACCTGAATGTCTCCCTTATGAAGTGAAACAATCTGTTTAACGATAGCGAGTCCCATCCCGCTACCCTCGTATTTGCTGCCATGGGAACGATCCGCCTTGAAAAAGCGCTCGAAAATACTCTGGTGATCCTCTGGTTCAATGCCAATTCCGTTATCGGATACGCGTATGATCACATCAGAGTGAACTTGTCTCATACTGACAGCCATAGCACCATGATCTTCGGAAAATTTGATGCCATTCCCGAGAATATTCATCCAAACCTGATCCAGCTGATCATGATCTGCTGTAACTTTAATCGCCTGCAGATCCAGCTCGAAATTAATGTTTCGGACAGTCCATTGTGGCTGCAGTGCCACAATTACGCGCCTGATCTGTTCATCGAGATTGCGCTCCGTGAATCGCAATGATTGCGAATCGGATTCCAGCAAGCTCAGTTTCAGCAAGCTGTCACTCATTTTGGACATTCGCTTTGCTTCAGCACTAATAATATCCAGATAACGGTCTCGTTCTTGCTCCGCAAGATTGACCTGCTTGAGCGCTTGGGCATACCCGGAGATGGAAGTAAGCGGCGACTGAACCTCATGTGAAACATTAGCGACGAATTCTCTGCGCATTTGTTCCAGGTGCTGCAGATCATGTGTCATTTCTTCAAAGCTTCTAGCCAAAGCTCCAAGCTCTCCCGTTTGCTTAATATTCACCCTGACATTAAAATCACCTGAAGCGAGACGCTTGGTTGCCTTGGTGAGCTTGTTGATTGGTTTGACTACAAATATGGAAGCTGCCAAAATTAGTAGACTGCCGATAACCAAAGAATAGATCAGGAACGTGGATATCCATTTTACATTAAAAGAAGTATAAGGAGAGACAAGAGGCTGAACAAATAACGCTTTTGTTCCCGACTCCGTTCTTAAAGGCATTCCCAAATAACCTGTATACTCTTTGGTTGCATTGGCCCGAACAATGTCTCCATTCCGTACGTTTTTGATTTGCTCTGCTGATACAGGAGCTGGGGACTGTTCACCTAGCTTACCGAAGGAGCGGAACTCATTATTCTCATCATAGATGCGAATATGATAGGTATCCAGCTGCTTCATCTCAGCTACAAACCAGTCTGCTTCACGCTCAGGCATCGTTTCATAGATTCGCACAATATCCTGTCCAAAGCTTAATAATTTGTCCAGCAAATTTTCATTCAGATTCTCGCGGAACACCAGAAAAGTAATGATAAATGCTAAAATGATACCCGCGATAACGGACACAAGAAAAGTCAGGACCACACGGATATACAGAGATCTGATCATCCACAAACCTCAAGCCTGTATCCAAGCCCCCGCACCGTTTCAATTCGAAATTCAGATGAAGCCACAAATCTTTCCCGCAAACGTTTAATATGTACATCAATCGTTCGATCATCTCCGGCATAATCAATTCCCCAAATTTGATCGATCAGTTGTTCACGCGTATATACCTGTCCAGGTGTCCCCGCAAGTTTGTATAGAAGCTCGAATTCCTTCAGAGGCAGTTTAAGAGATTCCGTGCCATTCGTAATTTTATAGGTTTGCTTATCCAAAATGAGCTTGCCCAGCTGAATCATTTGTGTTGAACCGATCCGGTAACGCTTCAGCAGTGCTCTAACCCGAACCGTCAATTCCAGCGGATCAAACGGCTTGGTCAAATAATCATCTGTTCCCAGTTCAAAACCCTTTACCTTCTCCCATGTTTCACCTCGTGCAGTCAACATCAGCAAGGGAAGGTCAGGACTTGCCCTGCGAAGTTCCTTGCATAATGTCCAGCCATCCATAATTGGCATCATAATATCAAGCACAACCAGATCGACAGGTGTCGAGGCATAAAGCGCAGGGCTTGCTTGCCATCTGCAGCTTCTACCGTTGTAAAACCGTCATTCTTCAGAAATAAACAGACAAGTTCGCGAATGTTCGCATCATCGTCAGCAACAAGTATTGTCGGCATGTGCTTCTCCTTTTCCTCCACTGCATTCTAAGTAGTCTCAACTATTATACTATTAATTTACTTGGTTGACCCTCTGTGTGATGTTAATCCAGACTGCCGCTTGAGACTCTCATTGTTTTTTACACGCAGGAGCAGTTGTATGGAGATTTCTCAATCTATGCTGCATGTCTGCCTTGTTCTGTTGAAACTGTTTGAGCCGGGAACCGTTGGCCCCGGACGGATGAGGGAAGCCCCACAATATCCTTTTCTCACGTATTCGTTTCTCCTCAAGCAGTTGACGAAGCACAGCTTCAACGGACTTCCCGAGCGGAATAACTAAGGGTTCGTCCAGTTGACTCCACTCAGGCAGAAAAGACCCAAGCACAGCTTCATATAAAAAGTTATTCTGGGTAATGGCAGGCTGATGTCCTGTATAATTTTGCTACTTCACTAAGATTGGATACCGGATCAGTGAAGTGGTGTGCAGAAGCGTGCACTCCGGATCAAAAAGCTTACTCACATGTGGTACATTAAAAAATTGGTGCAGTCCTATCTCCTGAAGCATTTGGATTACGTTTGTTCGCATGACTCCAGCCATTCTGGCGGCAAACTTTGCTTCCTGACAGGCTGTTTCGTAGGTGGCATGACGCTTCAAAGCTTGAACGGCTGTGCGAAAAGCAATCTCCATCTGCTGCCAACCGGGTGTAATGCCAACAAGCATGACTTTGGCGGAGAAATTGATGTATTCATTATGTGGAGAATAGTACATCTCAACGTTCCCTGCTTCTCCCAATTTCAGATCATTGATTAACAGATCCGCTTTGGAGTACCTCTGTTTCAGGGGAAGTGACTTCATGATCTCAATCAGATGTTTATGTTGGATAGAATCCATCAGCAAAAAACGTCCCCTCCTCACTTTCTAGTCTTTGGTCATTTGAAAAAAACCGCCGATGGGCGGTCATGAAATGGTTTCCGGAAAACCTACTCTGTAACCAAGACAGCTTTACGATCATACGTACTATCGTTCACATGTTGAAGCATAAAATCAGCCAGATTGGCACGCGACAGCTTGAGTTTCCGAGACTTGTCCGGGTGAATCTCCGCTTCGTGAACATACTGTCCATTATAACGATCCATCGTGAGCACGGGAGGTTGAACCAGTATCCAATTCAGCTTGCTGCTGGTTACGAGCTTATCCTTGTCCAGGTGATCGCGAAGCAGATTGGTCATGACGTTCGGGATGACATATTTGTATAAGAAACCGAGCTTACCAGCCTCCCTGTGAGTACCAATAAACGACACATGAATCAGTTTGCCAGCTTCGTTGTTTTCCATCGCCTGGATGATATTTTTCAGCGCGTCGATAAGAACGAGATCTCTTTTGAACATGCTCTTCGCCCCAAGAACCGAAAAGACTGCGTCAAATTTTTCGTTTTTCAGGACATGATCGACATCCGTATATCGGGTTACTTCTCCCTGCACGATCTTTAAATTTGGATGAGGAATACCCAGTTTGGAAGGGTTTCGGACAAATGCGGTTACGGTATGCCCTTCAATAAGTGCACGCTGCAGCAGCTCCTTGCCTGTTCTTCCGGTCGCTCCAAATATGATGATGTTCAATTGTCCCACATCCATTCTTTTGTTATTTACATGAATCCTTTGTACGCATACGAGCGAATTAACGAAAATTGTTTGGCCAGAAAATGTGGTGCATATGGCATGTCATTGCGAAGCCAGGCCACAATGGTTCCGATCAGTGCCGAAGAGGTGTACCAAATGGCAATTTCCTTATGGATGCCTGCCTGCGCAAAAGCACTTTCCATCTCCAGCTTCTCTATCTTCTCTGTAACAAGTCTAGTGAGTAATTTCAACAACCGTTCTGTAAAAATTGGGGTTCGTTTGGAGGCGAGCACGACACGATAGAATTTGGGATGATCGGCAAAATGCTCAAGCACTTTCACCAGAACTGGCCAGGCGTCCTCTGTCTCATGATTGTCAAATCGGTGGTACTGATCAACAATCCGTTCAATATGCTCGTTCATCTCGTCCGCCATTTTCTCCATCATATCCGTGATATCACGATAATGAAGATAAAAGGTTACCCGGTTAATGGTTGCACGTTCGGCAATGCGGTTCACCGTTAACTTCTCGATATCCACTTCCTGCAGCAGATCTACGAAGGCATCCCGAATAAGCTGTCTTGTCCGAAGTATTCGAGGATCGGTAGCTGACTTGTTATCGTTTTTCATAACGTATCACTCCTTCAGTTTCAGAAAATTACAATTTTAAATAATGAGTCGTTTATTTTCGCATTAAGCTACATAATTAACGGTTCTGTAAAATAAGCAACAATTATGTCCAGATGTGTAAATTGTAATCTGCGGGAATATGTATATAATTCAATAAATACAATGTAAACTATACAACACGTTGTAAATTTAGTCACGTGTAGATTGAAAGGATGGAATGGACTTGCGTCAAGCTAGATTAGACGAAGAGAAAAACATCAAAAAAGGTCCCATACTGTTTGTCATGATTCTGGGTGCATTTCTGGCCACATTGAATCAAACCCTAATGAGTGTTGCCACGCCTGAGCTGATGGGAGATTTCAATATCTCCGCTACAACGGCGCAATGGTTAACCACTGGCTACATGCTGGTAAATGGCGTACTTATTCCAATTACTGCGTATTTTATGCAGCGCTTTTCCACAAGGCAGCTCTTTCAGGCTTCCATGTTCATTTTCCTGATCGGTACGATCATATCGGCATTAGCGAGCAACTTCGGTACACTGCTTACAGGTCGTATGGTGCAGGCTGCTGGAGCAGGTATTATCATGCCGCTGCTGATGCATGTCATTCTCACTTTGTTCTCCCCTGAGAAACGAGGAGCTGCCATGGGAATGGTCGGCTTCGCAGTCATTTTTGCACCGGCAATCGGCCCTACCCTCGCTGGATACGTACTCGAGAACTATTCATGGCAAACGATGTTTTACGGCATGATCCCATTGACGGTGATTGTTATCGGTTGTGCATTTGTATATCTGAAAAATGTATCGGAACGCATTGATACGAAGTTCGATACAGTTAGTGTGACCTTATCGACCATTGGTTTTGGTGCCCTGCTGTATGGATTCAGCCGCGCAGGAAGTCTCGGATGGTCCAGTGCGGAAGTGCTCATCTGTCTTGCCGCAGGGATTGTGGCTCTCGCCTTGTTCACTTGGCGTCAGCTCGTTTCTGCAACCCCGCTGCTCGACCTTCGTGCGTTCAAGTATAATATGTTCTCCTTGACCACGATCATTAATATCGCAATTACGATGATTATGTATGCAGACATGATGCTGCTACCTCTGTATCTTCAAAATGCACGTGGTTATACCGCACTCGAATCCGGATTATTGCTGCTTCCAGGTGCTCTTGTCATGGGATTCCTGATGCCGGTTACTGGACGTTTGTTCGACCGATTCGGGGCAAAATGGCTTGCCATTATCGGTATGGTCATTACAATCGTTACCACGATTGGCTTTATCGATCTGACCGATTCGACCAGCTACACTTACTTGGTTCTGATGTCTACTGGACGCCGGATTGGTATGGCTCTGCTCATGATGCCAATTCAAACAGCAGGTCTGAATCAGCTGCCGCCGAGACTCGGTCCTCATGGTACAGCAATTTCCAATACGGTCAGACAAGTCGCTGGCGCGGTTGGTACTTCATTGCTCGTGAGTGTCATGACCAGTCGTACAACGACACATGTACAGGATATGATTGCAAGTGGCGCTGCGAACGGCTTGTCCCGGGAACAATTGGCGATGGAGTCCATGATTCAGGGAATCAACGATGCTTACGTCGTTATTATCGGCATAGCAGTCGTAGGGCTCGCTCTTTCCTTCTTCATCAAACGTACGAAGCAGGCAACCGAAGAAGAAGTCAAAATGCCTGTTAGACAGAAAGTTTCCATGAATTCGAACTAAATCGGGAACAATATAAACTAAAAAGCGGCAGATCAGGACGAACTTCATGTCCTGTCTGCCGCTTTTTACCTGAATAATCGCTAGCCTTGCCTTCCATTAAAAAGGATTCATTTATTCATAAGGTAAGGCCTCTTAATCTGCCAACTTCTCCATATCATCCTGCAATTGAACCAGCTGTGTACGAATCGCTTCCATACGACTCTTCACATCGGCTATTTGTTTCTGCAGTTTTAGCTCCCTCTCAGTGTCCCTTGATGAAATGGAACTTGACTCATCCTCAAGAGACGTCCTGAGCCGATTCAGTTCAGACTCGTATATACTCTGCTGCCTTTCGGCTTGTTTCAATTCGTCCTCCGCTGCCCCGATCTGATACTCCAGATAGGATACATCGGAAGAGCTTGCTTGGGTTAATCGCTGTGAATAGGTCATGGTTCACCTCAACAATTCTTCTTAAGATTCGTCCATCGCTTTGGCAAGATCATACGGCTGGATGTCGATATCCAGCTCCTGATTCAGAGCCAGCTTCGCTAACTGACTGCCGATAAAGGGGCCCATCGTTAAGCCTGAAGCACCAAGTCCATTGGCTGTGATCAATCCCTTCCATCCGGGAACAGGCCCCATTACCGGAAGAAAGCCTGGCGTAAACGGCCGGAATCCAACTCTTACCTCCTGAAACGTGCTGTTCGACAAGCCTGGTGCGAGTTCCAGTCCTTTATTCAAGATTTCCTGAATACCGCCCGGCGTGATTCTGGTATCGTATCCTTCAATTTCATTTTCATGTGTGGCGCCGATCACGATTTTGTGCTCGCCAAAAGCCAAAAGATATTGATCAGATGGTGGCATAACCACAGGCCAACTTTCTGTCTCTTCCTGATCGGATACCTGCAAGTGCATAATTTGTGCTTTTTGGTAATGAACCTTAAAGTGAATACCCAGGGGCTTCATGATCGAATTGGCCCATGCACCGGCACATACAATCACTTCATCCGCCAGAAATTGCTCTGTATCAACCGACACTCCGGTTACCCGATCAGAATCGAACAGAAGTGCAGCATTCCCATGAACGAGGACGGCTCCATTCCGCTGCGCGGATCGAATTAAGGCATCTCGCAGGGCACGGCCATCTATACGCGCTGCGCCGCTAATATATACGGAATGATAACCTGGACCGAGCAAAGGAAAACGTGCATGTGTTTCCTCTTCGTTAAGCCTTGTAATGTCCCCGACTTCCGGTGCATCTGCTCTTCGAAGATGGGCACGCTCCTCCATTTTGCCGATCTTTTCGATATCTGAATGAATACTCAGTGCCCCCACTCGGGCATACCCGGTTTCGGTTTCTCCCTCGCTCTGCAGTTCTTCAATGAGTTCGGGGTAAAAGCGTGCGCCGGCCTTGGCAAGCTGATACCAATCCTGATTACGCCTTTGCGACAACCACGGGCAGATGATGCCTGCGGCAGCATCCGTAGCTTGTCCGATATCACCACGATCCACAAGGATGACTTCCGCACCCCTTTTTGCTAACTGATAGGCTGTCGAAGCCCCCAGTATTCCTGACCCTACTACGATGACTTTCTTCATGCTTGCATCCCTTTCCTCTATCACTGCTTCCAGTATAGCGTATACTGTTTCGCATTCGATTAGCAAGAGATGCCCATTTTAGTATGCCATACTAAAAGGCTTTCGCTCCGATATTTGAATATAATCAAAAAAACACCTCTGGAGTGATTCCGCACGGCCTGTGCGGTTGACTCTCCAGAGGTACTTATCAGAAGTAGTTAAGCAGTTTAGTTTCTGCCGTAATACAGCTTACGATTGGTGATATCCACCAGGTACAGAATATCGACACCATTGGCATTGCGCTCAACACTGAGTCTCTCAATCGGCTTGCCTGGAGCAATCGACGTTTGGGTCCATCCGCCATTGCCGTCCGGAACAGCCATATATGCACGGTCGGTGCCGCTATATTTCGTATAATAGACCCGGACTTCTGACCCCGTCCACGTAATATCAATTCCCGCTCTAGTTGCCGTGGCATTATATACAGTCTGCTGCGTCCATCCACCTGCATCATAAGAAGCATATTTCACGGAGAAGTTCGTGCTTCCTTCCTCACGGTACCGATAGACAATCTTCGGATTGCCTGCTGAATCTACAGCCAGCTTGGCGCTCTGGATTCCCGGTCCGCCTGGATCGCCTCCATCCTTGACGTAGGCCTCGGTTGGAGCAAACGGCTGCACAATATCCACATTACTTAGCGATACGGGTGAAGTTATGACGCTGCCATCTGCTTTATAGAAAGTACCTGTTGAAGGTCTGTACTTCACGTAAGATAAATCATGACGTAGTGCGCTCGAAACAAAAGTTGACCATTCAAACAGGATGTGCAAGTCGCCTTGCGCATCGAAAACCAGATCATTGGGATAGAATGAACGACCCGCGTTCGCACCGACGACCGCCACTTGGCTCCAGCTGGACTGAGCATTGTTCCAGCGATACAAAATTCCTGGACGATATCCAGTCGTGTCATCGCTTGATCGGATCAGAAGATAGACATCACCATTTGGTGCTGTTGTCAGAACGGGGTATGTCCCCTTGAAAGTGGAGAAGGAAGGCATATCGGAAGAATGATTCTGCGGAGCGCCTCCAACGGTGTCTGACCTGAAATAACGCCAGCTATCGTTGTGCATGGATGCAAAGACATGAAATCGGCCGCTGCCGTCTCGTGCTATGGAAGGTTGGTTGTGCCCAATGTCATCACTATACTGGGCTATGCTGCTGCCATTCATCACCGGAATGTTGGACCACGTTCCAGATCCGTCCCGTCTTGCGATATTTACAGTATGTGTGCTCTCTGTGCCTCCCGGGCCGTTATATGCCAAGTACGCATACTCATTTCCCGTGCCATATGTCTCCAGCGGCGTCCACCATCCCGCCTGATTGCTTGAATCCATGGCATAAGGAACCTCCGTGAGTGCTGCTGCTGCCATACCAGAGCTCGTTGGCAGTATCGATATGAGCAATGCGGCAGCGGCGCCTATCTTCCAGAACCTGCTTTTTCCCAAGATCATTCGCCTCCTTCATGATTGGTGTAACATGAATTCGTAGAGAAAGAATCCCCGGCCGGGAATAATTAAAGCGCTTACAGTTTGCTGGGTGCTTGTTAGCGCCATCACCATGGTAACATGAGTTTTCCGCTGTAAGTCATATACAAAATCATGCTTTTAATAGAACAAAAATTTGATATTTAAGCTTCAAGATAAAATGGAATAGAACATTTCATCACTTCCGGTTTTGCTAAACGTTTTCGAAATCTTCCATCACCAAAAAGACCGAATGGGTTACCATTCAGTCTCCTTGGCTCCGAGGTTTGTGACAAATTGGCGCAATGCATGAGATACCCATTTTCGGGTGTGAATGACTAATTGGATTTCGAGTCTGAATTCGCCATGCTCCAGTGGCAAAACGGTGAGTTCCTCCCGCCGGATCTCATCGAGGGCGATCATTTGAGGCAAAAGCGAGATACCCGATCCTGCCATAATGCTTCGTTTAATCGCCTCAGGACTTCCGAGCTCCAGACCTACTTTGTAAGGAATACCGTTAGCCCTGAGCACTCTCTCCAGCAGCTGTCTGTAGTTGCAGGTATCCTCGGGCATAATCCATTCTTCGTCAGCCAGATCGCTCAGTTCGATTTTCTGTTTCTTCGCAAGGGGATGATCTGTGTTAACGATGAGGACGAGCGGCTCTTCCCGGATGGTGATCCACTGCAAGCCAGATTCGAGTGAAGCATTCGCGAGAATCAGTCCCACATCGGCTTCTCCCTCTTTTACTTTCTGCAAAATCATGTCTTCACGATCGGTCTGCAGCCGAATACCCAATTCAGGATACTGCTTGCGCGTCGTCTGAATCGGAGCAGGAAGAAAATAGGAAGCCAGCGAATCCATCGTTGCGATGGTAAGTGAGCCTCCGCCCTGTTTGGTCAGCTTTTCCTGCGAATGTTCATATATCTCCAGGAGTTGTCCGGAGAGCTTGAACAATTCTTCCCCGGCTGAAGTAAGTCGGATTTTATTGTTATTGTAACGTTCGAATAATTTGACCTGATAGATTTTTTCCAGCTTTTGAATCTGTGTCGTTACACTCGACTGTGCATAGCCAAGCTCTTCTGCCGCCTTGGTGAAACTTTGCCGCACGGCCACTTCACGAAAGGTTTGAAAATAATTCAAATCCATGTTCCTCATACCTTCCTTATCAAAATAATCGATAACACCCATCATCTATTATAGTTAACTATGATGCCAATTCCCATGGTAAAGTGAATTTAATGTCATTTCAACATAAATGGAGGCCATATTATGCTAACCGAACAACAGATTCAAGGTATTTATGTACCGGTAATCACCCCTTTTACGAAGGATAATCAGCTCGATATCCCTTCCTTTCGGAACTACATCACACATATGGCGAATAGCGGAATTCACGGTTTAGTTATTAACGGCACTACTGGAGAATCACCTACGGTTTCATGGGATGAAGTAGAACAGCTTGTTCAAGTCACGAAGGAAACCTTGCAAAGCATAAATAAAACAATACCTATCGTCGTTGGAACCGGAACCAACGATACAGCATCAACGGTCAAGCGCACACAAATGGCTGGTGAACTCGGAGCGGACGCTGTTCTTGTCGTCACTCCCTACTACAACAGACCAACAGAGGAAGGCATTTATGAGCATTTTCGCGTGACTGCCGAAGTGGGAGTACCCATTATTGTATATGAAATCCCTGCACGCACGGGTGTCCGTGTCTCCGTGGATACGATGAAAAGAATAATGAACTTAGACGGGGTTATTGGCCTTAAGGACAGCACCAACGGCGTGGAATTAATGTCGGAGCTGGTACGCAGCGGATCCAAACCCATCCTGTGCGGGGATGATGCATTCTTTTATGATATGTTAAGTGAAGGTGCTGCTGGCGGCATGCTGGCATCTGCCAATATTAACACGGAGCAATTCATTGAGGTGTACGATCGCTATAAAAATGGGGACAAAGAGGGCTCGCGTGAGCTGTTCACTCGAGTCGCTCCTTTTATTGATCATCTCTTTGCAGAGCCCGCTCCTGCCATGATCAAATGGCTGCTTGTCAATCAAGGAATCATTACTTCCGATCAACTGCGCCTGCCGCTGATGCCGGCATCTGAGCAATTAAAAGCGAAGATGGATCAATACATGGTGAGCAGTAACGCAGTAGGTTAAACCTTATCATTAAACGTCCTTCCATAGACAACAAAAGCCGCAGATCTGCGGCTTTTTCAATGTGTTTTATGAAATTCTAAATATATACGTTAGCTGTGTGATGCTATCCATTTGATGAATAATGTAGGATAAGAGCTTCACGTGTCTGTTCATCATAACTGATCCAGAGCTCGTCGCCAATCTCTACACCGAATATAGGATCGATCGACTGACGAATTTCATAGATCTGTCCTCCTCGATCCACCGTAATCCGCGCCAAGGGGCGCTCGCCGGCTGTTATCCCTTCATACATGACGGTTCGAATCGTGGCCGCACCCTGTTTGCCTTTGGCTAACCGAAGTTCACGCTCATAATCTTCACGTTTCATATGCATGGGAATCCGCGTTCCGTTCTGAACAACAGTATCCAATGGTACGAACAGGCTGTTTGTTTTGCGGATACTGTCCTCACCGCTTGTTATGATTAAATCCATAACCAACAGCTCCCGATCCAGGAACTCCGTCTCCTTCTTCTCCATTCGGACAACTTCTGCCTCCAGCGCCAATTGATCGGCAAGTTCCGAAGTACCCACACCATAACTTTGAAGGCGAACCTGGCCTCCAGCCTGAATCAACGTTGCCTCGGTCCCTACACGGTAGCTGAAGCCCGGAGGCTGCACAACCGGCACCTCGTATTCTTGTTCATCCGCTATAAAATGGAGCAGGAGGACCTTGCCGCGATTCAGGAATCCATAATGATCAATACGTTCAAGAACAGCATGATGTATGGTTGATGGCATCTGGCCCTGTAAATCCTCATCGGATATCAACATGGCCTTGTCCTTTTCCCGATTATAGCTGATAACTACCTGATCGCCGATACGATTAGCATTCAGGAGAGAGATCACCTTTTTGAGTTCAACCTCCTTCCGTTCACCATCCACCTCGAAACGAATTTTGAAGCGAACGAGCGGCTGATTGTTGACGTAGGTACCTGTCTCTGCCATCTCCATGATCGTACCATTCAACAGTTCACCCTCGTTAATCTGCCGTGTACGCCTTCTAAACAACAACGGCAGGACGAATTGTGGCACAATGATGACTAACAGCGGAATCGCGAGCCAAACTGCCCAGTTGAGGACAAGAACCCCCCCTTCACCAATATGACCCAGGAATCCACGGAAGGATAACTGTCCTTCATTCGCTATTTTGATCCATTCGAGCATCTGATCCTTCGTTTGCATATGGACTAGTCCTGTCTGCACGTTCATGGCCCCTGCAGCCTGTTCGCCGCCGGAGTAATAGAGCGTATCATCTTCGAGAGCTTTGTAAAATTGAACGTCCGTGTTCTCCAGATCCTCAAATGATAATTGCCCAACCATTGCTCCTGCATCCACAAAAGACTTTTTCTTTTCATTGTAGATATAACCGCGAACTTCACCTTGTTTCTCATCCTCCATGGAAGATCCAACAATGAAAACCTCCTGGTCATTCAATAAGAATACACGGGCTTGGTATACCGGTTTGGGAGTATTAACGACAGAACCCCACTCATTCGTTTTGGCATTATAGAAACGGACTTGTTTGGGATCGAAATCCTCAGCCCGAACCAATCGAGTGTTATCGACGCCGAATAATTTGGAAAACGTATTGGAAGCCTGTTCCTGTGCGAGGGAAATGCCTACATCCTCGGATTGAATCTTCACAGCCGGAAGGCCATTTTGTTGAAGAATTCCACTTACATGGGCCCTTTCGCCATGTTCAAGTACGATTTCAAATAGAGGAACAGGCAGCTCGTTTTTGAAGCTCCCGTCTAAGTCAGAGATATTTTCAGGATCCGACGGAAGTACATCTGGACTATTAAGAATCACTATTTTTACTTCTGCGTCCCTGACCTCTGCAAGGTATGTCGTTGAACCTGATGTTTCTCCATTCACAATGAGCCTGCCACGCCAGGCGTGTACATCTGCCCAAGGAGTATCGAGCTGCAATGTACTTCGGGCTAATTCTGTCACTTCTCCCGTATCCCGTACGTGAGTCAGCTGTAAGCTCTGACTGCTGTCTACTGTTGGGATGATCACACCGTTATTCTGATATGTAGCTGCTGCTAATGGACCTTCATAATTGGCAAGGATCATTTGTTCTTTGATCAGGTTCCCCGTGTTAGCCTCATACATGTGGAGCCTCAAATACATGCCGTCCCTTTCATCCGTTAAAGCTGCAATTTTGTTCCCGCCATCAAGATAATACATGCCTGTCAGATTGGAGTATTGATCCTGGACTCTCATAACCCCGCCTCGATAATCATTCCAGATCTGTACCGTCAGGATTATCGCAGGAACAAATATTACGAGAAGTGTAAACGGAATTCTATTCTTCTTCTTTTTCAAAAAATGCCCCCCTTCCGCACATCTAAACATTATTCATAATTTTCATCGTATACGCAACTTTTTTAAGTTCAGAAAACAAAAAAAAGCCGCGAATATGGTATTATCCCCTTTTAGTAGACATGAGAAAAAAGACATCTGTTAAGATGAACTTAATCATGTAAACGAAGGGGATTTTTTCATGGCTAAAAAAGGTCAAACATTCCGGCGGTACTC
>NZ_WYEV01000017.1:0-88025 GCF_015143645.1 Paenibacillus sp. P13VS
CGAACGCTTACCGAAGCACAAAGCAAAATCGAAAAATACATCCGTTTTTATAACAGAAGGCGGCCACAACGGAAACTAAAAAAACTGACGCCGGTAGAGTACCGACGTCAGTTTGCCGCCTAGGGTCTTTTTTCAATGTCTACAAAATGGGGTCTTGACCAGTGGAGGTTGGGGTCTTTTTTGGCGTCCATTGATTACGATGTGGCTAGTACCTGCATTGATCCAATGATCTTAGTCCACGTATCCAGCGTGGCCTTTTTCCATGAGATAGTCCATTTCGGCATCCAGAATGCCTTCTACTGTCAATTCATCGAGCTTCACATCTTTGCGGCTCAGGATGTAGTCAGCCAGATCATCGCCGTCGATGTCCACTTCACCCTTGGCATTTTCATGCGCTTTGTTGATGTAGGCTTGCTCATGCTTCAGCACAAGCGAAATATTCGCCTGGCTCGCTTTGGTTTTGTCCGCAATATATTGCATCATTTCCTGCTCATTAATCGAATTCGCTTCCGTCACGTTCAGTTCAGCTCCTTGGTTCATACATACTGTTGCCATTGTAGCATAGGTTAACCCATAACAGACATGCCTTATTCAGATCTAAGTTAGACGAACATAGAACGTAGCTCCCTCTCCTACTACACTACGAGCATAGATCTGACCTTTGTGCTGGTCCACGATGGATTTGGCAATCGCCAGACCGAGACCATGTCCACCATGCTTGCGTGCTCTGGATGCATCCGTACGATAGAACCGATCGAAGATACGATCCAAATGCTCTGGTGCAATACCTTCCCCTGTATTGGAGACGGCTAGTACCACCTCATGATTATGCTTCTTCAGAGAAACATTGACTGCGCCTTTGGCTTTGGAATATTTCACGGCGTTATCCAGCAGAATCAGAATGACCTGCTTGATCTGTTCACTATTGCCATGGACCATGAGCTCCGGCTCAATGCTGTAGTCGAGAGATATATTTTTCTCAAAAATAACAGCTTCCATCGTCAAAATAATGGTCTCTACCGCATCGCTCATATCAAACTTGGAGTGGATCATCGTGGAACGTGAATCATCGATCTCGGTCAGATATAACAGATCACTCGTTAACCGGGACATACGCTCTGTCTCCGACTTGATATAATGCAGCCATTTGGACTGGTTATCGATTGTATCGTCCCGATTGGCAAGCAGCACGTCGGTGTTGGTATTAATGATGGCAAGAGGTGTCTTCAGCTCATGAGAGGCGTCCGCGATGAACTGTTTCTGTTTATCGAACGCTTCCTTGACCGGAGCAATGGAACGATTGGCAAAATAACGGCTCAGGAAGTAAATAACGACTAACATGAACAGGCCTACGATGGTGAAGGTATAGATCAGATTCGTAAGAATGCCCTGCTGGGCAGTTACATCAATGAACGCAATCATATGTCCATCGCTGCTCGGATCAATGAGATACGCCCAGTTCGTTCCATTTAGCGCAAATTGTCCGGTCTTACGCTCTGAATGATCAGCCTTATCCACCTTCTCCAGTGCCTCCGCGTAAAATGATTCCTCCATGCTGAATCTGGATTGTGAATCCGTAATATTCCACTCATTATCTGTCTTCACCATGAACGAGACCGAACGACCTGGCGGCGAATTGGGATCTCCGACGGGTCCGTTCTGCGGCATGTCCGTTGGCGGATTACCTGCGATTGCGTCATCCCCACGCGGCATCTTGGACGAATTATATGGATTGTGATAGAAATCGGATACCTTGAAGAGCTCCATATTGGTTTCCCGCTGCACATTCTGGTACGTAATGATATAGATCGTCGCAAAAGCAACCAGCATCATGATGGAGATCGATACCAGATTGACGACCAAAAACCGGTTTCGAAGTCTCTTGAACATTAGGCCGTCACCTCAAGTACATAACCTACACCCCGGATGGTATTGATGCGGACCTTGGAGTTCAGGAAGGTCAACTTCTTGCGCAAAAACGAGATGTATACCTCCACATTGTTATACTCCACTTCAGAATCGAACCCCCACAGCTTCTCGATGATCTGCTCCTTGGACGTGATGGCCTGTTTGCGTGTGATTAGCAGCTCCAGCAGCTCGTTCTCTTTCAGATTAAGCTTCATCTCCTTGCCCTGCACGGCCAGCTTCAGCTGCGTTGTATTCAGTTCAATATCGCCAAACTTCAACCCGTCCTCGGGTACAACCTCGCCTTTTCTTCTAAGGGCTGCCCGAATCCGGGCCAGCAATTCCTCTGTCGCAAACGGCTTCGCAATATAGTCGTCCGCCCCACAATCGAGTCCGGTTACTTTGTCCGATAGCTCACCCTTGGCTGTCAGCAGGATCACAGGCGTGTGGTTTCCCTCACTGCGCAGCTTCCTCAGCACGCTGATCCCATCCATCTCCGGCATCATGATATCGAGCAGCAGCAGATCGTATATACCGCTTAACGCATAATCGAGTCCTGATCTGCCGTCATGGACCATGTCCACGGAGTAATTGTTTTTCTTCAATATCTGGGATACGGCCTCAGCCAAATGAACCTCATCTTCCGCAATTAATATTCTCATGATCTATTCATTCCTCTGCCTTGAATTGTTCGTCGCCACTTTCTTTTATTATATCAATCATTCTACCTGCGGAACCTTGAATCAATCTTAATTCATTTATTTTACGAGAACTATTATAGGAAGGTAAAAAAAGATCAACGGAACGTAAAATCATTTAAGATTCATTCAAGGTTGGCGCTCTAAGATACAGACATGGAAGCGATACACGATGAAACAAAACATACAATCCATGGATGAAAGGAATGAATCTTAAATGGCGATTGAAGTATTCAACCGATATGAGAGCAAGTATCTTCTGACCGATGAGCAATATGAACGTTTCTACCGTGATTTGCTGAAGTACATGGAACTGGACGCGTACAACAAGAAACACGAGTTCTACTCCATCAGCAACCTGTACTTCGATACTCCGCAGGATTCCCTGATCCGCGCAAGTCTCTCCAAGCCCAAATATAAGGAGAAGCTGAGATTGCGGGCTTATGGGGTTCCTGAAGAAAATGCCAAAGTGTATCTGGAGATCAAAAAGAAAGTGTTTGGCCTGGTAAACAAAAGAAGAACCGCCCTGATGCTGGATGAGGCTTACGAATTCGTCCGTACGGGACATGCACCGGAGCTGGCAGACTACATGAACAAGCAGGTTGTCGATGAGATCGAATACTTCCTTCGCTTATACAACCTGGAGCCAAAAGTGTATCTGGCCTATGAACGCAAAGCATTGTTCGATAAGAACAGCCGCGATCTCCGCATTACCTTTGACACCAATATCCGCAGCCGCAGATACGATCTGAAGCTGGAGCAGGGAGACTACGGTGAACCACTGGTGGAGGACGGTCGCTGGCTGATGGAGGTCAAGGCGGAAAAAACCGTTCCGTTCTGGCTGTCCCAGCTATTGTCTGAACATGGCTTGTACCGTGTAGGCTTCTCCAAATACGGCAACGAATTCAGACGCCTCGTCCGAACGACGAACCTGAACTACCAGGGGGAACGGATCCTCGTTCCAGGTACCGATTTCGATCCTGCCACGAAACCAAACCAAACGATCATAGAAAGAGAGAGTGTAGTATATGCTTGATTCCATTTTCAGTTCTGCTCTAACCGACACAAACCTGACATTCAGCAGCGCCGTGATCACGATTGGCCTAGCCATCCTTATGGGTGCAATTATCAGTCTCACATACATGAAAACCAATGCAAACACATACTCGCAAAGCTTCACATTAACCATGGTTGTCCTGCCTGTTATCGTTGCGATCATCATCCTGCTGATCGGCAGCAACGTAGCTCGCGCCTTCAGCTTGGCCGGTGCCTTCTCGATCATCCGTTTCCGAAGCGCACCTGGTGATCCAAAGGATATCTCCTACGTCCTGTTCACTATGGCTTCCGGTCTTGCCTGCGGCGTTGGCGCATTTGGATACGCAGTATTGTTCACCGTCATCTTGTGTGTACTGATGTTTGTTCTGAGCCATTTCAAATTCGGAGCCAAGAAGAGTCAACAAAAATTGCTTAAAGTCACCATTCCTGAAAACCTGAGCTATGAAGAAGCCTTTGATGAAGTATTCAAAAAATTCAATGTCGAGTACCAGTTAAACAAAGTGAGAACAACCGAACTTGGCAGCTTGTACGAACTGGTCTATCTGGTTCACCTTGGCCAGCACGTCAATCAGAAGGAATTCCTAGATGCTGTTCGTACACGTAACGGGAACCTGGATATTTCCCTCAACATGGCACCTACGCCGGAATATTAATTCGAGACATTTTATAATCGAGAGGAACGATATATTATGAATAAAAAATGGATTACAGGCAGCAAGTTATGGTCCGTAGCGATGATTACCGCAATGCTTGCGGCATGCAGTGCTCCAGCAGCAACCAGCTCAACCGCCAACGCCGCAACGTCAACAACAGGCACAACCAAAACCGTTTCCGTTAGTGAGCAGACCTCCGTCAAATATGCGGACCTGGTCTCCCTGGATGCAGACGATACCAATGTAAGCTGGAGTGAAGCCGATTCTACAACCATTAAACTGAGCGGGAAAACAGCAACCGTTACCGGCTCCGGAGCCAAAGCGGCGAACGGCTCGGTAACCATCTCCGAGGCAGGTACGTATGTGCTTAGCGGGGAACTGACAGACGGGCAGATTGTCGTTAATGTAACCGATAAAGGAACCGTTCACCTCGTGCTGAATGGGGCAACTATTCACGATAACGACAGTGCGGCCATCTACATTAAGGAAGCTGGCAAAGCTGTGATTACCCTGCAGGAAGGAACGGAAAATACCGTTTCGGATGGTACAACCTACGTATATGCTGATGATGCAACGGATGAGCCCGATGCAGCGATCTTCAGTAAGGCAGATCTGACGTTTAACGGCGCAGGTAAACTCAACGTAACAGGTAACTACAATGAAGGGATCACAAGTAAGGATGATCTCATCATTGTAAGTGGTACCATTAACGTCAAGGCAGCCGACGACGGCATCAAAGGTAAGGATATGCTTGCTGTCCAGGAAGGTACCATTACCGTTGATGCTGAAGGCGACGGTATGAAATCGACCAATGATACCGATGCCGAAAAAGGCTTCGTAGCCATTGCCGGTGGTACATTCGATATCCAAAGTGGTAACGATGGTATTCAGGCTGAGACTGCGCTCGTTGCCGATGGCGGAACCTTTAACATCGTAACTGGCGGCGGCAGCGCCAATGCACCAGCCAAAGCAGAAGAAGGTCCATTTGGCGGCGGTGGCGGTGGCTGGGGTGGCGGAACACCTCCAACAGACATGGGTACTCCACCAGATGGTGAACCGCCTGCTGATATGCCGGCAGCGGATGGAACGAATGCAGCAGGTACAGCACCGGCAAGTTCTGCGGATAAGGCTTCGACTACTGCCTCGGATGCAGATGCTGCGGCCACAACTACAACAGAAACAGAATCAACCAGTGCCAAGGCACTTAAGGCAGGGACAGATCTTACCGTTAACGGCGGTACGTACACCATTGATTCCATGGATGATTCCCTGCACAGCAACAGCAACGTAACGATTAATGACGGCAAGATCTCACTCGAATCCGGTGATGACGGCATTCATGCCGATCTGGTGCTGACCATTAACGGTGGAACAATTGTCATTGCGAAGAGCTATGAAGGGCTTGAAGGAGCATCCATTACACTGAATGATGGTGATGTGGACGTAACTTCTTCAGATGATGGTGTCAATGCTTCGGGTGACATCACTGCAGCAACTGCGGATGCTGAGGCAGCGACAGGAGAAGACAGCACTCAAGCAGCTGACACAACTGCCGCTTCCAATATCTCTGTAACCGAGACGACTGGAACAACATCAACAACTGCAGATACGGTTCAAGCAGATCAAAGTACGGACGCCAATACCAATACTCGCCCACAAGGTGGTGCTCCAGGCGGTATGCCGGGTGAATCTGCTGGAAACAGTGAGCTTCACATTAACGGCGGATCCCTTACCGTCAATGCAGACGGTGACGGACTTGACTCCAATGGTTCCATCTACATGACTGGCGGAACTGTAATTGTGAATGGTCCAACCAATGATGGCAACGGCCCGCTCGACTATGATGGCACATTTGAATTGAGTGGTGGTTACCTGATCGCAGCTGGCAGCTCCGGTATGGCTCAAGGTACATCAGAGAGTTCAACTCAAAACACCATCGTAATGACATTCCCTGAAACGCAAAAAGCAGGAACCCTGGTTCACGTACAAGACAGCGATGGCAACAACATCCTGACCTTTGCTCCGGCAAAAGATTATCAATCCGTTGTCATCAGCTCTCCAGATCTGAAAGAAGACGGCTCTTATGAGATCTACTCTGGCGGAACATCGACGGGTACAGCCACAGATGGCCTGTACACAGATGGTACGTACAGTGGCGGCACCAAAGTGGTTGCATTTCAATCCACAAGCAACGTTACTTGGGTGAATGAATCGGGTGTAACTACTGCCAATACCGGAATGGGTGGTCCTGGTGGAGGACGCGGCCAAGGTGGATTCGGAGGCGGACGAAACAGAACAGAATCCGGTACAACGACAGATAGCACAAGCACAAGTACCAACGCGACAGACTCCACAAACTCAGCAAAATAAGTAATGACGCACAGAACGGAGCGCTGTAAAATAAATCGCCTGTTCAGGATAACAATAGAAGGCGCCGAATTCACTGTAGAAGTGAGTTCGGCGCCTTCTTTCGTTCTCTTCAAAATGTGTATACATAAACCTTTGTACGCAAAGCATCCTTGCACGTGATTGTTCGGAGAGGAACTTTGCCCGGAAGTGCGAAACAGACACTGATAACCCGCGCCCCCGGTGGAAGCTCCCGGCTAAACTTGTCCACGAGCCGGGTCATGGCACCCGGAAACAGGTAACAGACCACACCGTCTGCATGTTCATAGGAGCTCTTGTAGATATCGCCGCGTATGAACCGCAGCCGTCCCCTCAGTGAATTCCGCTCGCCCTTGGCTTTCCTGAATCCAATCATCATGCTGGACATGACTTGAGAGAACCAGAAGGGAATGACCGAATTCTCAATGCCCGTAACACGCTTGCCCGGACAATGACGGACGATGTCCACTCCAAGCGTCCCCCAGCCGGAACCTGCCTCAATGATATCCCCGTAACCCGGAATGCGATGAACCTCCTGAATGACTACCTGCCGGACCATTCTGGATGTGGGCATGGGCGAGATTTCATTTTTCCAGCTGACCAGCACAATCGATATTACGGCGATTAGCGTCACCACGGCAATCAGCCATGGAATGAATTGAATAATCAACATGGCCTCATCCCTTTATTCATACAAACTGGTTACATCATGCCGCCCATAACGCCAGGCACATGTGATTTCATGTATACACCCTTTTTGTAAACGGACTTAATCGTAAAATGGTCACCCAACTTGCGATTGGTCCGATAGATCAGCGAGTTGATCTCATCGATTCCTACCGAATCGCTCTCCAGCATGCTTCGTTCAGGCCATACCTGGCCAACGATCTGCTCTCTCGTCACAAAATGATCCAGTTGACTGTACAGCAGCTTGAACAGCTGGAACTCCTTCTTCGACAGCGGAATTTCCACCTCGCCAATCTGTACCGTCTGCAGGTGATCATGTACCCGGACTCCCTCACCCAGCAGATCGGATATGCGGTATTCGCGTGTTTCTTCGAGATCACCCTCCGTCCGAAGCTGGATCAAACCGTTGACCATGGTCAGAATGTCTCCTTCGGCAAACGGGTATTTCTCATAGGGAACAAGCCGCTGCCCGTTCAATTCGGTACCATTTTTGCTATCCAGATCCTCCACCCACAGCTGACGCTGTGCATCATAATGTATGCGGCAGTGCCGCTTCGATATCAATTGATTATACACGGACAAGTCCGATTCACCGCCGCCCGTATAACGTCCCACCGTGATGGAACGTCCCTGGCTTACGTAAGCAAATGAGCCATCGCTCTCCTGCCCAGGTGTACGAATGACGATTTTTGCCGTCTCCCGCATGTTCATCTCCCACCTTCAATTTTAACTCTAGCTCTATACGTTTCATGAATAATGATAACTTCATCAGATTTGTTCCATTGTTTGCATCCCTGGATATTTATATAGTGTATACAGGCAATGATGTATTCGTTTCTCTACTATACCAGACGTTGTGCTTTTTTTCTCATATCGGTCTTTCATCCAGCCTAATCAACAAGAGAGGGTTATCATCATGAACAAAAAGAAGATTTTCATATACGTACTGCTCGCTTTTACCCTGTCCATTACACTAACTGTCCTGTCACGCATGACAGACGAAAGCAGCGAATTATTGAACGGCACGCCAGCCTCTGAAACATCATGGCTGCAACTGAACACACAGCCGTGAGCTTACTCTATTATAACGCGATCCATGTCATAAACGTTTCACCAATGTCATAACTCACCGTTTGGGTAGAACTTAACTCCCTGCCCACATAATTGCATAAGTCCACATGAAAAAGCCCCTTACACGCTGACATCACAGCGGGAAGAGGCCTGTTTGCTTTGCTTAGAAATATACCATTGGAAATGCGATCTGACGATTGTTCATATTTAAAAAAGTACTTACTCAGGCCGATCCGATTCTTCCACCTGTGGGGTCTTCTTGGCTTGAGCTTCCTCCATCCGACTGGATACCTTCTGATACAGATACGAAATGCCCAGCAATAACACACCAAAGCTGAAGTAGGCGATGATTTTGCTGCCCGTTGTCAGCAAACCTACATCGTAGAACACCATTTTCCCCGTGGAGAACAAGGTCAGACCGAGCCCGAGACGACGAATCATGACGTACCTTCTACGAAATCCGTACGCAATATAGAGAATCGCAAGCAGCAGATACATCAAGCTGAACATCAGACCGATGTCTCCCCATTGGAACTGCACCGTCAGGAAGACCGTGATGACACCCAGCAGGTAGATTCCCGCAATGACCGGGTACCACTCCACGCTCTTGAACTGTCCGCGTATGCCCGCAATCAGCAAATCTCTTCCAGCGAAAAACACGGCAATATTAAAGATAATCAGAACCAGCAGCCCCACAATCTCCGCAGCAGTATGCTGCTCCGCTCCCGGATCGAGTGCCGGCATGGACAACGTCACTGCAAGTGCAATACAGCAGCCTGCTGCATGCAGAAAGGTTGTGTAGTACTTCACCATCTGGTCATGAAATAACTTAGCTCGGCTTAAGCCATACGCCAGTGCGATGGTTAATGCAGCAAACATCAGCCATTTGTAGAACAAGTAGAGCAGGAAGGTCCCATCAACCGCTCGGGTATAGAGTTCATTTGACTCGTACAGAACATATATCCACAGGTTGCCGAGGGTAACGTACTTGAATAGATTCAGTGCGCCAAGCTCCAGCACACTATGATGAATTGTGGGTTTGGACCATATCCCTTTCCCGCTGCCAACCATGGCATAATACGATGTAATCAAAAGCGCACCCAGCGTAATGCAGGAGTATTTCAGCATAAAATAGGATTGCTCCCCCACCATGTACAACACCAGCACATCATAATATACGAAGGTGAACACACACAGGAGCACAACGCCCCATCCCGCACGTTCTACTGACCTGAACTGTTTCAAGTGACCTAGGATAACAAGCAAAATCCCCTCGATTAACCATCCCATGGACAGCCACTTCGCCCCAAACTGGAACGGAATCATCAGAATGGCAAAGGTCAAGGATGTGATATAGAACAGCAGTATGGTTTGTTTCTCCTGAACCATATTGCGCTGTACCCACCCGGCGAGTCCGACATACACCAGCGAGAAAATAAGCGCCAGCAATCCCTGCGCATCCTCCCAGCCTTCTGCGTCAAAGAGTACATACAGCATCAGACAGCTGATGCTCGTATTCATGGCCAGCAGGGCGAAATCCCACCAAGTCAGCTTAACCCGATGTTTGAATGGATACGCGAGTGTAATTCCCAGATATAATGCAAACGTAGCAACCGAATACACCATGCCCACCAAGTTGTTCGGCGATAGCCACAAGAGGATTAACATGCACGGTGTATTAAACAGAAAACTGATATAATGCACGATCGGCCAACGTTTGCCGAAGGAAATAAGTACAATAATGCCGTTAAGAAGCAGCAAATAGACCATGGCAACATATACGGCGTTCCCGCTGAGACCGAAATAGGCCATATACGAGAACAGAGGCAGATAACCGCCTACCAGACCAAGTGAGCAGATCGTCCTCGACTGATATCTTAGCGATAACAGGACGGACACCGCCGATACAAGGACAGAAAGTCCAAGACCCGTATATAGACCGATAATATGGAGCAGAAAATAACTGTAGAAAATGGAACCGAAAAGCACCGAAATTCCGCCTCCCAGCAAGCCCATCGCAAACGTCTGGCGTTTCCGCCGAAACAGCCACTCTCCCCCGGCGAGCATCAGCATGCCGAGCAGGAAGAACGCACCGCCCTTCATTTCATCATTGAACCACGTGGAATACGAATACTGGAACGCTGCACCAACGCCAAGAATAATAAGCAGGATGGCGACCTTGTTGATCCAGCTTAGCCCGATCTTCATCTCCATCCGGTTCTGACGAATCCGGCGCTGAATGGTTTCTTCACTCAATCCTTCCTCCGCCATATGCTCATAGCCAAGGTGCATCTGCTGCCGAACCGCTTCTTCCCGTTCCTGCAGCGTTTGTCTATGCCGTTCGATGCGTTCCTTCACCTCTGCAGCAAGATAAGCAATCCTCTCCTTGAACTCCATCGCATCTTCCTGAAGCTCCTCTGAAGCCTTGTTAAATAGAGCGTTCATGTTTATTTTGGTACGATGTTCGTGAGCTTCCAACCGGTCATTATGTACACCTGTTTTCCCGCGGAAATATGTCTCCATTTTCTCCTGGGATACGCGAATAAGATTCAGCTTCTCATCCAGCATCTGTTCGGACAACGCCATCCTCAGCCGGGCATTCTCCTCCTCCATCTTGCGCGCACGTGCCTCGATCTGACGCAGCTTCAGCTCGTGTGCATCCACCTGCTCACGAAGCTGTTCATTCTGCACAATCAGGTCATCCGACTCATAGTCCTGAAGCAGCGTGTTGTATTCTTTCACCAGCTGCCTTTGCTGCTGCTGAACCTGGCGAAGTCGGTCTTTGAAGTCCTTCATAAGGCTCCTCCATTGGTTGATGTTGATGTGTTTCCCTGTATTTTACTATACATATGCCGTTAAATGATCCTATAGATTGAGATTGGTGCAATAAATGCACAGCAAAAACCCCGGGAAGCAAGCTCGCTTCTCGGGGTTACACCATTTAAAATAATTCTACATAATAAACGTTTTATGCTGCATCCTTCTCTTCCCCATCTGCGGATTCAGGTTCAATGATGTCGGTCGCATCCGGGTCAAGCCAGTTGCTGAGCATGGTCCGTACATGCTGCAGATCATCCTCCGATAGATCATAATACCAAGTTCCACTGCGGGTTGCGCCTTCACCCTTCAGCATATAGTTGCTGATTGTTGGCGCGCTGTCTTTCATATATAAGGACTCGGCAAAGTTTACGATGAAATCCGAGCTCATGTTGGTTGTAAAATTCGATCCGGCAATCTTGATGACGTCCGGGATCTTGGTCAGATTTTTGACCTCCAATGCACGATTCATGAACGCGCTCAGGAAAATCCGGTGGCGCATCGTCCGGTTAAAATCGGAGTCCTCCCGGTATCTGACATAGCCGAGCGCTTCTTCGCCGCTATAGATGGGTTTATTTGCTTCCACAAACAGCTTCTCATGACTCTTGAGCTTGTTCTCAATATTTTTCTTAATCGGCAGTTCAACGCCGCCAACCGCATCGACAATATCCTTGAGTCCGTTAAAATTAATCGCAGCATAGAAGTCCACCTTGTTCCCCAGCAGATTCTCCACCGTATCCATAGCCATCTTGGCTTCGCCATGGGCATAAGCTGAATTAATCTTCGATTTCACATCCCGCCCGACAATCTCGGTATAGGAGTCTCGCGGAATGGACAGCAGCAGCACTTTATTGTCTTCCGGACGCACGACGGAATAGATGATCGTATCCGAACGGCTTGGTTCATTATCCCGTTGATCAATCCCCAGCAGCAGTAGCGAGAATGGGTCAGTGTGTTGTACCACAGGGACTTCTGCATTCTGATCTCCAACCGGTTTGAAGGAATCATCCAGCGCTTCCTTCACCGTACCTGAGGCAAATAGGTTAAATGCCAGCAGTACAAGTTGTTTTTGGTAGACATATCCGAGTCCTCCCAGCACGATCAGCACGCTTAGGGTAATGATTAGAGGTTTCTTCCATCTCTTTTTCGGTTTCTTCGGCTTCCGGCGGGTTAAATGTGCAGCACTGTTTTCCATCATATCTCCTTTAATAACGGGTTCTTAGAATCATTTAACTATATTAATAACACGTTTTCAATAGATTACGTTATAATCTGCTATACAAGAACTGACACAGAAGGAGCGATGATGAATGGAATATCGACGTTTGGGCAGCAGCGGCTTGCGTGTATCGGCACTTGGTCTCGGTACGAATGCTTTTGGTAAACGTGCAGATGACGCGGCTTCAACCCGCATTATTCATGCAGCACTGGATCAGGGAATCAACTTTATCGATACCGCCAACATCTACGCCGGAACCGAATCGGAACGGATTATTGGAGAGGCCCTGCAGGGTCGTAGGGAAAACACTGTGCTTGCAACCAAGGCCGGACTTCCCCGGCATGATGGTCCGCATGGGCGGGGTTCCTCCCGCTATCATTTGCAGCAAGAACTGGAACAGAGCCTCCGGCGTCTGCAGACGGACTATGTGGATCTGTATCAGATCCACACGTTTGATCCGCACACTCCGCTGGAGGAAACCTTGCGAACGCTGGACGATATGGTGTCCTCCGGTAAAGTTCGCTATATCGGGGCCTCCAACTATGCGGCCTGGGAACTCATGAAAGCTCTTGGCATCAGTGAAATGAAAGGTCATGTACGCTATATTTCCACTCAAACCAGCTACTCCCTGGCAGACCGCACGCCAGAGCTGGAACTTGTCCCCATGTGTCTGGACCAAGGCGTCGGAATCATCCCCTATTTCCCACTTGCGGGCGGCATTCTGACTGGCAAATATAATGGACAAGCAGGCATTCCTTCGGGCTCCCGAGCGGATACGGATCCATCCTTCAACCGGTTCCTGCTCGAGCACAATGTCAGATTAGGAGAGCAGGTAAGCGAGAAAGCAGCAGAATACGGCTGCTCTCCAAGTGTTCTGTCGCTCGCCTGGCTGCTGGCTCGTCCAGCCGTTTCGACAGTCATCGTCGGCGCCACACGTACCGAGCAGCTGGAGCATAACCTGGCTAGTTTAAGCCTGGAGCTTACGCCAGACATGATCACAGAGCTGGATCAACTCAGTGACTCGTTCCGTCATGGTGAGCCGTTCGCCTCGTACCGGCTCGAATAGAAGCTATTAAAAAAACCTCCCCGGCTCATGGTCGGGGAGGTTTTCAATGTTTGTATATAGAAGGCCAGGCGCCAGCTTATCTTACGTTGCTTCGATAGGTATATCATCTATGAGTTCAATAAATGTGGGTTACCATACAGCGATTATTCCGATTTATTTTTGATAAGCTCCCGCATAATGTCCATATACTCTTCCTTATGATCGCTTACCAGGTCAAAGAATTGTCTGTCAGCCTCTTCAACCAACTGAATTCCCCGATTGGCCAGTTCCGTGCCTTCCGGCGATGTAGTAATAATGTTCGCACGGGTGTCGGTCTGATGGCGACTGCGAAGGATTAACCCCCGCTTTTCAAGCGCTCGAAGAACCTGAGAGGTCACATTCACATCCACGTTGGCAAAATTCGCAAGCTGAACCTGCGTTACGCCTTTCCCTTCCGTATCTCTCTCATTCAGCCATAAGCAGCCATGCAGAAGTACAAATTGCGGCGGGGTTAATCCCAAGGGATCAAGCACCCTGCGCACTTCCTTCTGCCACATCGTTGTAACCTGCCACAGCAGGTGTCCTGGACTTTCATGTGCGTTTTTATACTGTGAACTCATCTCATTTATTCCTCCATCACTGATGCCTTGGGACTTGTTGTATGCCGTGTATTGTAGAGATAATCGGATAGCTGACTTGTTGTCAGCGGGAAGGGATGAACTGCTTCACCCATTGTCCGAATCCCTGCGGATTGCGGCTCTGGATCAGGACTGTGCCCTCGCCTCTGAATCGGCATACCAGTCCTTCACCACTGGTTACACTGGATAACCAGCCCTGCGATGCTTTTTCGATATGATACTCCATATATTGAGGCCAGGCAACCAAGTGCGCGTTATCCACAATGACTTCTTCTCCCGCGGCCAGGTGAATCGCATGAATTGCACCATAAGAAGACAGGAATACCGTGCCTCTTCCGCTGATCTCAATAATGAAGAAACCCTCTCCCGAGAAGAGGCCCTTCTTCAGGTTTTGCATTTTACTATTAACCTGGATGCCTTCGGTCCCCGCCAAAAAGCCATCCTTCTGCACATAAAGGGAATAAGAGCCATCCAGTTCAACAGCCTCCACACCGCCCATGGTGGAAGGTGACAGCAAAATCTCTGCAGGCCCTCCGGCAGCGGTTAACTCTTGAAAGAAAAACTTCTCCCCGCTGATCATTCTTCCAATTCCGGCAAACATGCCACCCTCCGCAGACCCCTTTAGCTGAACCGTCGGTGTCATGGATACCATGGCGCCGCTCTCAGCCTTGAATCGCTCTCCGCGCTGCAAACGAACCTTGAGCATGGCAAAAGCACCTTCATGCAAAATTTCGTAATTCATTGCTTGATCAGCTCCTTGTTCTCATCCGAATCAAAATGGTTCAATCCATTGTCCTCGAGCATCGCTGATTTGTCTCCGTACTCCTTCACGATGTGCTGCTCTCCCCAATTGCATAGAGCATTCAGAATCGGCTCCAGACTCCAGCCATATTCACTGAGCTCATACTCTACCTTGGGCGGGACCTGATTATAGACGATCCGGTTCACGATGCCGTCGTCCTCCAGCTCCCGAAGCTGCTGGGTTAACATCTTTTGGGTAATGGCGGGCATAATACGCTTAAGATCACTGGTACGTTTTTTGCCATGCGTGAGATGACAGAGAATAACACACTTCCACTTGCCGCCGATCACTTCAAGCGTAGCCTCGACCGAGATATTGTATTTTTTTCTGTTCATTATATGCTTCCTCCCTAATCATCTGATGAACTTGCCAAGCTTATCTATATAGGCACCAAAAAGTACGTATGGTACTAAAAAGTACGTACTATTCATTTTGTATCGAATAATTCATAATAGCATTTGCCGGTACGTAAATCTACATTCGGGGAGTTGAACAAGAAACATGGTACAAGATTCAAAACGCAGCACCTGGGCCCTGCTCGCACTGGCCATTAGTGCGTTTGCCATCGGCACCACTGAGTTTATCAGTGTTGGACTGCTGCCACTCATTGCGGGTGACCTGGGCATTTCCGTAACTACAGCGGGACTGACCGTTACTTTATATGCGCTCGGTGTAACCTTCGGGGCGCCCATCCTGACCTCATTAACTTCAACCGTGTCACGCAAGACACTGTTGATGGCCATCATGGTTGTTTTCATTGCAGGCAATACGATGGCCGCGCTATCCAGTGGCATCACCATGCTGCTTATAGCCCGGATTATTTCAGCCCTGTCACATGGGGTGTTTATGTCCATCGGTTCCACTATTGCGGCTGACCTCGTGCCAGCAAACCGCCGGGCCAGTGCCATTGCGATTATGTTCTCGGGCCTGACCATCGCTACCGTGACCGGGGTGCCTCTGGGTACGCTGATCGGTCAACATTTAGGCTGGCGTGCTGCTTTTATTCTCATTGTTATTGTCGGTATCATTGCCCTAATTGGTAATATGGTACTTGTTCCTTCCACGCTGCAGCGCGGAACACGCACAGCATTCCGTGACCAATTGAAGCTTGTAACGGGAGGGAGGCTGCTGCTGGCGTTTGCGATTACAGCGGTCGGTTATGGAGGTACATTCGTCGTTTTCACGTACCTGTCTCCGCTTCTGCATGATATCAGCGGATATTCCGAGAAAACCGTGGCAGCCATTCTGTTGTTATACGGAATCGCCATTGCAATTGGCAATATCATTGGGGGCAAAGCCGCCAACCGTGATCCGCTGAAGGCATTATTTTATATGTTTATCGTTCAGACGATCATTCTGGGCATACTGTACTTTACCGTACCGTTCAAGCTGGCAGCACTGCTCACCATTCTCGGCATGGGTCTCCTTGCCTTCATGAATGTACCCGGACTTCAGATGTATGTCGTCACGCTCGCAGAACGCTATGCGCCACAGGCTAAGGATGTGGCTTCTGCCTTCAACATCGCTGCCTTTAATGCGGGTATTGCCATAGGCGCATACCTGGGCGGGGTCATTACCGACTCCATTGGGCTCGTGCATACGACTTGGGTTGGTGCAATAATGGTTCTTGCCGCCGTTCTTCTTACAGGATGGGCCAGAGTACTTGAACGCAGATCATCAGTTGCATAAGCATTTGATATAAGAACAGACTGCACCAAAAAAATAGAATTCTCAGACTGATCACGCTCGGCAACTCATGAAGCCCTTATTTAAAGGAACCGGTTTTGCATGGTATAGTATTATAGTATGTTGGACCCTATTTAATCTACTCTCATTTAATTTTGGGGGATCAGATTGAACAATTTTGAGAGTTACTTTCTGTGAATTACGAACACACTTAGGAGGTCATCACATGACAGCACAACACTTACAATCCACAGTAGCTTTGCATAACGGCGTTCAAATGCCTTGGTTTGGACTAGGCGTATTTAAGGTAGAAGAAGGCGCAGAATTGATCGAAGCGGTCAAAAAAGCAATTCAGCATGGATACCGCAGCATTGATACTGCCGCTATATACGGTAACGAATCCGGTGTTGGACAGGCGATTGCCGAAGCGTTGAAAGAAAACAACCTGAAGCGCGAAGAACTGTTTGTCACTTCCAAAGCCTGGACTGCAGACCTTGGATATGAAGAAACTCTTGCAGCCTTCGATACAACTTTGAACAAGCTCGGTCTGGAATATCTGGATCTGTACCTGATTCACTGGCCAAAAGCGGGCAAATACAAAGGTGCATGGAAAGCGATGGAAGAGCTCTATGCTGCAGGACGTATCAAAGCGATTGGAGTAAGCAACTTCCAGATCCATCACCTTGAAGACCTGATGCAGGATGCCAAAGTGAAACCGATGGTTAACCAAGTCGAGTACCATCCTCGCCTTACTCAGGTTGAACTGAAAGCCTTCTGTGAGAAACATGGTATTCAGCTTGAAGCCTGGTCCCCGCTGATGCAAGGTCAACTGCTGGACAACCCGGTGCTTACCGAGATTGCTTCTGCCAAAGGCAAATCCGTGGCACAAGTCATCCTGCGCTGGGATCTGCAAAACGGTGTCATCACCATTCCGAAGTCCACTAAGGAAAATCGGATCATTGAGAACTCTTCCATCTTCGACTTTGAATTGTCCAACGATGAGATGGATCGAATCAGCGCCCTCAACGAAGATGTTCGTGTTGGACCAGACCCGGACAACTTTGATTTCTGATTTGAATGAAGCAAAAAGCCTCCATTCCCTCGCATATGCGGGGGGTGGGGGCTTTTGTGTGTTTTGGTTTGCAATCCTTCTCAAGGAAAAGCCTTATCACATAGAGGACACTCCTGAGTTCCTCAGGAGCATCCTCCTTTACAGGTATGTTACGGTTGAAGCTGCCACAATGCAGCCACATTGGAAGGCTCCCACCCCGGTAAGGAGGTATGGGATTGCAGGCATTTATACGTTTTTCCATTATACGTAACCAGCTGCCCTACGACATAAGCCGTATTTGCCTGCCAAGCGGAGACGCCGGGATTCGTCGTACCCACTTCGGTTTTCACCGTCAAGGCACTGCTCGCAGCAGACAGGTTGCCTGCCGCATCCTTCGCTTTTACTGTAAACGTATAAGAGGTGTCTGCCGTTAGACCCGTAACAGTTGCAGTTGTTCCACTAACGGTTGTTACCAAAGCAGTTCCGTTGTATACCTCATATCCGGTTACACCAACGTTGTCCGTGGAGGCTGCCCAGCTAAGGGTGATCGTAGATGAGGTTTTGGCAGTTGATGTGAGGTTGGTCGGCACGGTTGGTGCTTGGGTATCTCCCCCCGGCTGAACCGTAGTGCTTACTGTAACGCTATTACTAGCTGCGGATAGATTGCCTGCGGCATCCTTTGCTTTTACCGTAAAGGTATAGGAAGTACCTGGTGCAAGCCCGCTAATTGTTGCGGTTGTTCCAGTAACGGAAGTCACTAGGCTAGTGCCATTGTAGACGTTATAACCGGTAACGCCAACGTTATCCGTCGAAGCATTCCAGGCCAATGTTACGGAGCTTGTAGTTACTCCTGTCGAACGGGCGTTACCCGGTACACTCGGTGCCGTCGTATCCGCAGGAGGCACTGTACCCCCGGTTGACAGATCCGATTTCAACTTGTTTTGGAGTGTCTTGTTGCGGTCCCCACTGAGCTCCCAGAACATCGCTCCGCCAAGCCCTTTGCTCTTGATATATGCGGTTTTGTGTCCAATGGACTCCGCATCGTCATAGCTGATGAAGCGCTTGTTGGAGGCGTTATAGAGAAACGGCACTTTGGCTGTGTCGTTCCAATAGCGTGTGTATCCATTCTTATTAATGTAGTTCGCTTCCAGATCGTAAAAGTCAAAGGAGCCTGCCTCCCAAGTTCCTATAGAAGAACCACCCGAACACGTTTGATACTGGCCGTTATTCGCCTGTGCACATCCATCCCAGCCTCGACCGTAAAATGGAACACCCAGCACCAGCTTGGCAGCCGGTACTCCTGCATTCAGATGTCCTTGTGCTCCGGCAGCCACATTAAAAGTATTGCTATCTGGTACCCCTGCACTTGCAGCGGCAGGATCCGCATTCAGCGGTGCATTGTGTGCACTGATTTTCTGCCAGGCTCCGTTAAAATCGTAGGTCATGATGTTAATCCAGTCAACGATGGAAGCGATGTTCGCAAGCTCCGTATTGGCAGCATAGGTTGGAGATGCTCCGCTTGCAATCGTAAGCAGGTACTCTTTGCCGTCAACGGCTTCTGCCGCATCCAGCTTCTCGCGGATTTTGCTTAGGAGAAGGGTATAATTTTGCTTATCTTCTGGACGCTTGCTGTTACCATCCAGCCCGCCTGATACCGGGTATTCCCAGTCAAGATCCACCCCGTCAAAGTTGTATTTCCGCAGGAAATCGACTGCAGAGTTGGCAAAGACCTCACGGGTAGCTGATGTTGCGGCTACATCGGAGAAACGGTTGGACCACGTCCATCCTCCAATGGAGATGATTGTTTTCAGATTCGGATTGACCTGCTTCAGCTTGTTGAGCTGATTGATATTCCCTGCATAGGGCTGATCCCATGTGTCCCCTGCAAATTGTTTACCTGTGTCGATCCAGGGGTCTCCCAGAACAATCGTTCCATTCGGTACGTTAATTGTCTGGCTCTTCTCATTCTGGCAGCTCCAAGTCACCGGATTGGGGCCCGAAGGGTCTGGATTTCCATGAATGCCGTTCCAGCAAATATCAGCAAAGGCATAGTTGATATGCGTCACCTTGGTGGGATCAATATCCGTCACATTGTAGTTTCGTCCGTATGCCGCCCAGGCAGGATAGTAACCGACAATTTTATAGGCATCTGCTGCTTCGGCCGTTCGAGATTGAAGTGTAAATGAAGGGATGATGACTGATAAGAGCAGGACCACACCGAGGAGAACCTTACCGACTTTTTTGAAACCCATGTGTTTGGCTTTATATGACATTAGTACACAACCTCCTTCGTCGTTTGCGTGCTGAGCCCGTTCAGATACGAACGATGTGCGTTTGAAAATTGAAGGTTCGTATATGCATCCCAGTTAATGGACCAGGTCATAATGCCCTTAAGGCCCGGATACCCCGTGGGTTGGCGCAAGGTATAAGAACCGCCGTAGGATACACCCTTGATCAAATAATTCAGTGCCTTCTGCAGTTCTGCAGGTGATGTATAGCCCCCACCGGCTGCCTGCTGGGATGCCGGTACACCGATCGCAATCTGATCCGGACGCAACGGACTGAAGAATGAACCCGAGCTTCCACCTACTTGAAAGCCCTGAAGCAGCATCTCGGCCATGGCTACATGGAAATCTGCTGTGCCCTGAGCGTAGGAGCGTCCGTCCAGCCCGACCATGGAGCCACTGTTGTAGTGCTGCACATGGAGCAGCGTCAGGTCGTTACGCAAGGCATGAATCACCGGCAGATATGCTCCCCAGGGACCGCCATAGGACAGATAACCACCTTGGACATAGGCCGTCTCCGGTGCTGCTGTAAGTATGAACTCACTGCCAAAGTGTGACTTGACCGCCTTGACACCCTGGATGAGATTAACGATCTTGGGTGTCGTCGGATTACGGAAATCGGTATCCCCTGCATTCAGGGAGAGGGAGCTTCCTTCCAGGTCGATATCCAGACCATTGAAACCGTATGTTGAAATAATGGATTTCAGTGACTCCTCGAACTGCTGCCTCTTGCTTGCATCGGTAAGCTCAATCGTTCCATTGGCTCCTCCCATGGACAGCAGTACTTTTTTTCCCTGACTCTGAAGATATGCAATATCCGATTTGAACTCGGCTGTCGTTGCGTTATATGGAGTAAAAGCGAGCGTGCCGCTGCCGTGCGAAACCGGCTCGGCAAAGGAAACATTAATGATGTCGTAAGCTGTGGACACGTTGCGAAGTCTGATATTGGTAGAGCCATTATCGAAGTTGTGCCAGTAGCCGATCAGCCATTTGTTACCGATTGGCCCCGGATTCGGAGTTCCCGTGGAAGTCGTTACACTAAGTGGATTGCTTGCAGCAGACACATTGCCTGCAGCATCTTTTGCTTTTACTGTAAAAACATAAGCTGTGCCGCTAGTTAGCCCACTTATTGTCGTTGTTACAGCTGAGGTGCTCTTCACGAGAGCCCCATTTTGGTAAACGTCGTATCCGGTAACCCCCACACTATCCGTGGATGCATTCCAGGTAAGCTGAACTGAGGTTGCCGTGATCGAGGATGAGGTTAAGCCTGCAGGAATGGAGGGTGGGGTTGTATCCGGAACAGGTGTCTCTCCTCCCTCCCCGGGACCATCTCCAACATAGGTCCATAGTGCAGGAACCAGAGGAGGCTCCCAGCCGTTCAAAGCCGTATGGGACTGAATGCATTCATAATTTTTGTTTTGATATGTTACGAGGTCTCCTTTCTTGTATGCGGTGCCGGCCTGCCACTGGGCAGCGGCGTCTGCTCTTGGTGCAAACCACGAAATGATCAGAAGAAATGCCAAAGCGACTATGATAACCGGGCGGACTCGAACAGCTTGATTCAAGCAAAATCCCTCCTGTACTCAGCTTGTTTTCACCTTGCAAAAGCTTCTCTGTGCACTGGCATGTGATCTGCGGCGATAGGAATTTAATTCGTGATCCATATTTACGTTTGCAACTCCCCCTCTCTCTTCGACATCGGATCTGCCGTCCATTTACGTTTAAGATTAATGACATCCAAATTTTACAGGAAATTTACAGATCCTCATCTGTATTTAATCAGTAAACTGCAAATGAGATAAGGGATAAATTATTCTTTTGGAGGGCGAAAATTGAATATGACGCAAAAAAAAGACTGTCTGCCAAGCCCCTAACGGACTTGAAAGACAGCCTTGTATAAAGCTCCCGCAGCAGGCAGTATAACGTTGCCCCTGAGGAACTAGGAATTGTTAAGCTTCAGCCAAAGGGCTGCCATTCATCCTCTCCGGATAACACGCGAGATAATGAATATTCCCCGGCCTGCTGCTCATTCAAAATGGTTGCCCACGGCACGCGTCCTGCCCCGCTCCCTGCTCCCGGGCCCCTGCTGTTATATTCGGCGAACACCACGCTGGCCTCTGCATCAGGTTTGTTCCAGTTGTGCCAGCCCTCCTGCTTCACATGAGCACCCATCCAGCAATGCAGGAAGCATACTTTGGCGTGATTTCTCCACGGCCTGCCGAGGTATACGGATTGCGGGGGTGCATCGCTGGTCAGGGAACAGTCAATGAACACATAGCCGTACCGGACATCTTCCGGTGTAGAAGCTGCAGTGATCCAGCCATGAACTGCCTCTGCAGAGGCAGTAGGGTCATCAAACGCGCGTTTCTTCGCAAAAATCTCACAACCCTTAAATACAGCTGTAGCCGAACCAAAAATAAAATCGATATCGCCCTCGATATAACAGTCTTCATAATATTGGCGCAGCTTCCGCCTTTCTGCCCCTTCTCGGGGACCACCGAAGAAGCTCCGATCTAATGGCTGTTCCGGAAGCGGCCCGGTGAAAATCGTATCCTGATGTCCGATAAACCGACATTTGCGAAAAGCGGCCCGGTCCCCATCCACATATACGGCAAGAGCCTGCCCAACATCCTTGCCGGGACCCGCTGAGTTTACGAAGGAAAGCCCCTCTGCAGTGAAGTCATCCGCACCAATGAAGGCTGAATACGAATGAAATGTATGATAGGGCTCCCCGTTAGGGAACGACTTGAGGGCATAGTCGTCATATGTAACAATGGTCTGCTCTGCTCCCTCACCGATGAGATGAATCCATGGTTTCTCCATGTGCAGCTTCTCAACATACACACCTTGCTTAATACGAATAATGAATGTCTCGGTACAAGGTTCCGGTATGGCGTCGATTGCAGCCTGGATGGTGGGAAAATCGCCGCTCCCATCGAGTGAAACCGTATATGTGCGGGCGTTCTTATCCTTGGATATCGACTCTTTCATGACCAACGGCCTCCTTATTTTTAGCGTCCGTACACTTCGTATTGAATGCGTTTACAACAAATTTGTCCCATCTTAGCAGAGTCCACGTGGCTTGACAATATCAAAATATCTGTGACTACAATACAAATAGGATATACAAGCGGAAAACAGAAGGAAGGAATACGACATGATTATTGATGTACAACACGTGACTTGGAAAAGGGGACCGATCACCCTGCTGAACGATGTCAGCTGGCGGGTTAATGATGGAGAACACTGGGCGCTGCTCGGCCTGAATGGCTCCGGCAAGACCACGCTGCTTAACATGATCACCGGTTACCTCTGGCCTACCGAAGGCTCGATTTCGGTGCTTGGACATCCGTATGGAGAGGTCGACCTGCGTGAACTGCGCAAAACCATTGGTTGGGTCAGTTCTTCCCTCCAGGAGAAATTACATGGGACGGATCGGACTCAATATGTCGTCATTAGCGGCAAGCATGCCACGATTGGTCTATATGACAAGCTATCCGATGAGGATCTGGATCAAGCCCGGGAACTGATGACCACTCTTGGCTGTCAGCACTTGTGGGATCGCGAATATCGAACCTGCTCCCAGGGCGAGAAGCAGAAGCTTCTTATTGCCAGAGCCCTCATGGCGAATCCGCGCATTCTTATTTTGGACGAGCCCTGCAATGGGCTTGATCTGTTCTCCCGTGAGCGGTTGCTGGAGAGTATCAGCGAATTATCGCAGAGACCAGACTCTCCTTCCCTGATCTACGTGACCCACCATACCGAAGAGATTCTGCCCGTGTTCAGTCATAGTCTCCTGCTTCGGCGAGGTGAGGTTGTGAGCAGCGGGCTAACCTCTGAGGTGATGAACACCGAAGTGTTGAGCATCTTTTTTGAAGCCCCTGTAGATGTGGACCGACATGGAGATCGTGTCTATGTGAGAGCAGCCGTTAAATAAACAGCTCCTCTGCACACAGCCTGAGTACTTAAAAAGCCAAAAAACTTATCCACATGTGGATAGGTTTTTTGGCTGCTTCAGGTTATTCCATCTATCCACAGCATGCTGTGTGTTATTTGCTTGCCGAGTGGAACAAAAACAGCGGAATTCGTTGTCTGCGCAGCCTTCCGTTTCCATTGTTCGAAAGATAATACCTATTGTGCACGTGCTCTTCCATAAAAAAAGACTGCCTCTGAACAGGTCAGAAACAGCCTTTGTTTTACCATCAATGAACTCAGCCGAATCGCTGCGTTTTATACCATTTGGTTTCTCTGCGGAACAGCTTGTCCCCAATGAGAGAGACAAATGCCTTAACAGAGATAACCAGAAACAGCTGGGCATATGTGAAGTAGGAAAGGCAAGCCACAATGAAGTTTTGGGTATTGCTCTGTCCAATATCGGCGGAAAGCGCCAGATTAATTTGCAGTACATAGATGTAATACATAAGTGCCCAAGCGATAACTAGATATACGTATACGTCTCCGGAGAATTGAAATGGAGAAATAACGTTGGGATTAAACAGTGCGATAACTTGGTATACAAGGTTAGAAACAAAGATAATATCCGAAACAATAATGGCGATCATAAACCAGAAATAACTCGCAGCATAGTACAAGACATGGAGTTTAATTCTCCAGCTTGTACGGTCGAACAGATGCTTAATATTATCAATAACGACCTGATAGTTTCCCTTGGACCAGCGCTGGCGCTGTTTCATATACACTTTCAGCTGCTCCGGCTCCTGTTGATAGGCTTCCGCTTGCGGCGCTAGTGCAATAAGCTGACCACGGGTAAGGATATCAAACGAAACTGCCGTATCTTCTGTAATGGCGTCGGGATCCCATCCACCAATTTCACGAATCAGATTGGCCTTAATGATATAGTTGGTGCCTGGAATCGTCCCGAGCTTGAATAACTCCCATAGCCCGGTGTGGTGAACCCGCTGAACGGTTACAAGCTCCAGATTAATGCAGCGGGAGAGAAAATTCTGACCCCGGTTACGAGCCTTATTACGTCCAAATACAGCACCGTGCTTCTCAGGGTTCTCCAGCGCTTTCTGTGTCAGAAACATTAATGCATTTCGTTCAGGTGCCGCATCTGCATCATAAATGCAGATCCATTCGCCCCAGGCAAGTTCGAGACCATCATTCAGTGCACCGGATTTCCCTCCAGTGCCTTTCCGCTCCAGAATCGTGAAATCCCGGTCTGCATAGCTACTCTTTGCCTTGAGCTCCTTAAGCCGTTCAGCTGTATCATCCGTGCAATTATCTGCGATGACGATGACCTGAACTTTATGTTTGGGATAGTTCAGACGCAGAATATGCTCCACCGTGGAAACGATAACTACACCTTCATTATGTGCAGGCACCATAACCGTTACCGTTGGATAGTCATCCATGTTCTCCGGGATTTGAATTCCCTTTTTCTCTTGTTTATTGATGAATCGAATAGCCCCGGCCATAATGACAATAGATTCAGTGACCGATATCCAGATACTAAGAATGGACATCAGCAGCAGGAAATCAGCCATTCAACTTCCTCCGATCATATTTCCTGTTGATTTTCCCTCGAAAACGCAGTGTGGCGACGGTTAAGATAAGTATGGTAATCGTGAAGAAGCTGCTGACGATAATACAGAGCGGAACAAACCATGTTAAATAATTCACCGGACTATGCCTCCCTCTGCATCTAGATGTACTCTCCAATGAGATCTGTCTCTGTGTTCCGTTCAAGCGCAGCTATAACAGCATCGATATCCTCGTACTTACTGAACTGTTCCTTCTGGAAAACAAGTGCCCCGGAGCGAATAACCGTCTGCAGCTCGTTTCCCTTTTTATCGATAAATTGCAGATCCATCATGGCCTTTTTGATCCGTGCTGTGAGCACAGGCAAATATTCCACATTGGTCATCGGACAGAGAATGACGAACCGTCCCCGGTCTACAAAAAACTTATAATCTTCGAACCGAATTTGCTTCTGAATGGTGTTCGACAGCTCAAGCAGGAACTGTGCATACCGAACGGATCCGAGTGATTCAAGGACCAGCGGCAGAAATTCAATCTTGAACATAGCCATGCTGAACCCATACTGCTCCGAGTATCTTCTTGCCAGGTTACTCTGCTTGATAACCGTATCTGCAAGGGCCTCCTTATTGCCGAGGGTGGTGTCCAGATCCAGCTCGGGATTGCGATCCTGCAGTTCCTGCAGCCGCTCCATCACACGTGCGCTTCGAACCAGACTGGCTTTAATGAAGGCAGCCACCGCCACATTGGCCGGAATCAGCAGCCACCATGAGAACGTCAGTACATCCACGTTCGCGTAGGTCACAAGCCATACAAAATAAGAAACCAGGTATACAAACCCGGCAACAACAGACACTCCGACAGGTATCACAAAACCAAGGACCAGCGCGCCAAGCGACACAATGCTGAATATGACAACAAGCGTGGTAAAACTCTGATTCATGTAGATTTTGAGATAGATGACGAGCTGCTGAATAACAGCTAATCCAATCAGACTGGCATATCCCCATGCGATACGTTGGATAGGTGCTTTGTTTCTCATAGTTTCCTTCTCTCCGATGGTTTAAGTTATGTCTTCTAGTAATCCGCCAATTTATGACATCATTAGACAATGGTATCCTACCATATCTATACCCAAATAAGATTACAAATCCATTACTTTTTAAGAAACTTCTGTAATTCTGTCTCTCCAAGCAAAGGGAACAGATTATCAAACATATGGGTGTTCCCATCAAACACATATCCTCCCGGATAAGCCCCATCCTGACCACGCATTGTGATCATATGGTTATACAGCAGTTTGGCCCATTTTGGATCACCGGTGCGCACGGCAAGCAAGATGGCGAGTCCATATACGGAAGGCGATTCATAGGTTACCGCAGGTGCACGATTATTACGGACATACTGTCCGGGCAGCTGATGGCGGGTTTTGAATTCCTTTTTTAAAAAAGAAATCAGCTTGTCCGGTTTCCGGCTGGTCTGGACTAAGTGGTTCGCTACGATGAGCTGATCGATCATATTCACCTTGTCATCATATGTAAACTGCTGGCTCACAACGTTGAATGTTTTGGGATAGAACACTCCGTCATCGGGCATGTTTTGAAGCAAATTCTCATACTTGGCGTAGGTCCCAGGCTGCAGCATCTCGTGTTTTTCCAACTGCTCGAGAGCCGGCAAGTCCACATATACCAAGCTCAACGTATCCGGGGAATACCCTCCTGCAAAGTCATGAAAATCGACAAAGTATCCTTCATTCTGTACGGATTGGCTCAAGGTACGGGAAATCTCGGCAGCCGTGGTCAACTTCGCATCTCTGCCCTGTTCCCATTGATCCGCAGCCTTCAATAATGCGTCTATAATTCGAAAATCATCACCAAGTGCATTCGTCGTTACGTGGGCCTTGCCTTCCTTGTCCAGTTTCCAGGCAATATACTTCTGAGGCATCAGAAAATAAGTCGTCAGCAGTTCATAGCTCTGTTCAAACAAAGACTGATCGTTCTTGGCCACCGCATATTGCATCCACAAACCAAGTGACTCTGACAACGCCTCCCTGCCGGCAACAATGTCCGCCTGCTCTGAAGCAGCATCCTGCAAATAGGAAGCCAGCGTGCCATTCGGATTGGTCATATGGTTCTGGACAAATGCCACCGTCGGGGACACCGCGTTCATCACAAACCTCTCCTTCATGTACAGAAACGACCAGGCTATAATACTGACTGCAATAACGGATAGTGCCACCAGCCACGTCAGTCTTCTACGCTTGATGCTCTTCATGATTGCCTCCTGTGCGATTAATCCAGTGGAATGTTGGTTCTTTTCCTTGAAATAAGCTCGGCTATGGTCTGGGATGTAAGGATCAAGGATAGGGGCTCTGCTCATTCGGACTCGTTCATGTAGGCCCGGCGGCCGCCTTTTTTGACAAACTTCCAATCAACTTCGATATTATGGCGCATCCGCCGTAGAAGGCTGACCGCCAGCTCAATCTCTTCCTCTGTCAGTCCTTCCAGCGTAACCTGGTCGGAGTGCACTCCCTCTTTTTGAATAAAAGCCCAGGCATCCAGTCCGGCCTCTGTTGGATATAATTGCTTGTTCTTTTTATTACCCAATGCTGACTTCTTGACGATAAACCCGTCTGCTTCCAACTTGCTGATCGCTCTGGCTGCCGTGGTACGGTCCACTTTAATCATCTCGGCCAGCTGGTTAGGAATGATGCCAGGGTTCTCGCATATGCGATACAGATACAAATACTGTCCACGAGAGAGGTTCAAATGTTGAAATTCAACATTGCTGATGGAATCCAAACAACGTGCGATCATGCCGATCTCGCGCAGCACTTCTTTTTTCTCAGTCATTGTACGCACACCCTCTTATCATTTTGTTGCATTCGCAACATAATTAGTGATATAACTAAAATTAACTCATCTTAAAAGTGAACGATGATATTTTGCTTCTTTTGAGGATCCCATTTTGCTTTTGTATCAGTTTACCATGCCAGAATGACATTACTATCGGCCAAAGGAGAAACATTCATGAATACCACTATTGTAGAAGTTGATAATCAGGAACTGCTCGATGCCTGCTTCGCCATTCGTACCGCGATCTTTGTAGAAGAGCAAGGAGTTTCTGCAGAAGAGGAATTCGACGCCTACGATGCGCTCGGCACTGAAGCCCGTCATATTCTCCTCTACGTGGACGGCGTACCTGCCGCTTCCTCCAGATTGCGTATTGTGGAGAATGTCGCCAAGCTGGAACGGATCTGTGTGATGATGGATTACCGCAAACATGGCCTCGGCCGGGTGCTGATCGATAAACTGGAGCAAATGGCTCTGGATCAAGGGCTGGAGAAGGCCAAACTGCATGCGCAGGTTCAAGCTTCCGGGTTCTATGAACGTCTTGGCTATGCCGCTGCCTCCGATGTGTTTATGGAAGATGGCATTCCCCATCTGTTAATGACCAAACAGCTCAAATAGATATTAAAAAACGCCTCTGTACTCACTTTTTCAGTGAGATACGGAGGCGTTTTGCCTACGTGCACTATAACGATGCCGCACCAATCATCTCAAGGGGACGATTACCCCATAGCCAGACGGTCTGGCTTTGATTCAGCGGCATTATTTTTCATCTGTTTACTGCGCAGTTGACCGCAGGCAGCATCGATGTCGGTACCGTGCTCCATACGTACCGTGGAGTTGATGTTATTTTTCTTAAGTGTGTCATAGAAGCCCAGAATCGATTCTTCCGTACTCCGCTGATATTGACTATGCTCATCAACCGGATTGTATGGAATGAGATTGACGCTGACCATGCTCTTACGGCTGGACAACAGTTCAGCCAGCTCGGCTGCATGCTCCCGTTGATCGTTAACATCCCGAAGCAAAATATATTCAAACATGATGCGTTTGTTCGTGGTAGCCAAATAATAATCCACTGCATCCATCAGCTGTTCAATCGGGAAGGCCCGGTTGATCTTCATGATGTGTGTACGCAGTTCGTTATTCGGTGCATGCAAGGAGATCGCCAGATTAACCTGCAGACTGCTGTCTGCAAATTCCTTAATCTTGTCAGGCAGTCCACTTGTGGATACGGTGATACGCTTGGCAGCAAGGGCCAGGCCCTTACGATCCTTGATCACTTCAATGAAATTACTCATGTTCTCGAAATTATCAAACGGTTCACCAATCCCCATCACGACAACGTTGGTTACTCGCTCGCCTTGACCCGCTGCATCCAGGTGCCGCTGTACATGCATGATCTGTTCCACAATTTCTCCTGCGGACAGGTCACGGCTTTTCTTAATCAATCCGCTTGCACAGAAGCTGCAGCCAATATTACAGCCCACTTGTGTCGTTACACAGACGGTAAGACCGTATTTTTGACGCATCAATACCGTCTCAATCAGGTTGCCGTCCTGCATCCGCAGCAGAAACTTCACCGTACCGTCTGCCGACTCCTGCTTCACGTGTTCACTCATCGAGTTCATCGTGAAGTGTTCAGAGAGAACATCCAGACATTCCTGACGCACATCGTTCATCTCGGAAAAATCATGTGCTCGCTCTTGATATAACCATTCCCAGATCCGGGAAGCACGGGATTTCTTCTGCCCATGCTCCGGCAGCCAGGAACGAAGTTGCTCTAATGTTAATCCATAAATGGATGATTTGTTCATTGTATAGTCCTCTTTTCGCAAAAAGCATATGGCTTATCGGTCCTACCAAAAAACCTCTACTCTGTATTGTCCCAAAATTATCGAGGGAACACAAGGGCTTTTGCATTTCTTCCAAGAGGTTTTAGCTATGGCAAATCTGCACAATGCACATCGTTTCCTCTTACCCGGTCTTCATGGTTAGAAGTGTATGATACCGGATGTGTGCAGCAGCACGAGAATGACGAGAATGGGTGCCACATAACGCAGCATGAACAACCAGATCCGGAACCAGCCTGCATTCAGGCCTGAAGCCTCTGCAGCCTTTTTCCAGAAGTAACCCGCAAAGATCGTTACAAGCAATCCGCCGATAGGCAGCAGAATGTTGGACGCTACAAAGTCCATCCAGTCGAACACACTCTTCGAACCAATCGTCCATTCAGGCAGCAAGCCTAGAGACAATACAGAAGGCAGGCCAACGATGAAAACAGCCAGCGAGATCACCCATACAGCACGGCTTCTGCTCCAGGACAAGCGTTCCATGAAGTATTTCACCGGAACCTCAAGCAAGGATACGGCCGATGTCAGTGCTGCGATTGCCAGCAGGATGAAGAATAATCCACCAAACAGGAATCCTAGCGGCATAGCCGAGAACGCTGCTGGAAGAGCTATGAAAATAAGCGAAGGTCCTTGGTCCGGTGCAATACCAAACGAAAATGTCGTTGGGAAGATGATCAGACCGGCAATAAATGCATAGATCAGGTCACCCGCACCGACAGCGACAGTTGCCGCACCCAGCGATTGATTTTTATCTACATAGGAACCGTAAGTCACCAGGATACCCATCCCGAGCGACAGGGAGAAAAAGGCATGTCCAAGCGCAACCAGTGCTGATTCAGTTGTAAGCTGCGAGAAATCGGGATTCAGGAAAAAGGAAACTCCCGCACCCGCTCCAGGCAGAGTCACTGCCCGAATCATCAGGATAATGAGCAGAACCAGCATCGCTGGAATTAGCACCTTGTTGAATTTCTCAATTCCGTTGGAAATCCCTTTGGCTACAATCCAGCCTGTAATCAAAACGGAAATCAGCTGCCACATAATCGGCAGGTATCCGCCTACAAAGGAACCAAACTGCCCGGCATAATCCGGATTATCAAACAATGTACCGCTAAAAGAGGTCACAGCGTACTGCAGCGTCCAGCCTGCAATAATAACGTAGAAGGAAAGGATGATAAACGGTGTCAGTACTTGCAGTAATCCTGCAGCAAGCCAGCCCTTATGTCCACCAGCCTTGATAAATGCCGTAGCGGCGCTGCCTCTGCCACTGCGTCCGATGGCAAGCTCTGCAAGCAGAACGGGCAGACCAATCAGCAATAGACAGACGATGAAGAGCAGGAAAAACGCAGCTCCTCCATTTTCCCCCGTAATATAAGGGAATTTCCACATGTTACCCAGACCAACGGAACTACCGATGGCGGCTAGGATAAACCCGGCGCGTGAGAAGCGCTCACCTTTGCCAGTATTGTCTTGCTCCAGGTTTGACTTACTAAAATTCATCGTATCTACTCCATCACTTTAAAGTTTTCCCGTAATTATATAACACTCCTCGTGTCAGGTCATTCGAAAATCGAAATTAATCGAAATGTTATTTATTTACATTCGAGAGAAAGGTTAATTTTTATTAAATATTCACTACATTTCAGTATGGGATAAATTCAGACAGTCCAACCCCTTGCATTATATTAAACCTAATAAAGACTTCCGATAACCTTCCAAAACACTGTTTTTGGTTACAAAAAAGGATTACGCTCGCCACCCCCGTGGCAGCAACGTAATCCTCATTGGATCTGCAGTTAGTTCGATCTGATCTCAAGCAACTCATATTTGATGACACCCATCGGTGCATTGACATGAATGACGCTGCCTACTTCTTTGCCCATAATCTCCTTGCCGAGCGGGCTTTCGTAGGAAATTTTGTTATTTGCCACATCGGCCTCAGCTGGGCCAACCAGTTGATATTCAATCTTTTCTGCAAATTCAATATCATTCAGCAGCACGATTGAGCCAATGCTCACCTTGTTGGAGTCGATATTATCCGAACTAATCACTCTGGCCTTGGTCAGCATCTTCTCCAGAATCAAAATGCGGGTTTCCATAAATGCCTGATCATCTTTGGCTGAATGATACTCACTATTTTCCTTCAGGTCACCGTAACTGATCGCAAGCTTCAGACGCTCAGCCAACTCTTTACGCTTCACCGTCTTCAATTCCCTCAGTTCGTCCTCCAGCTTTTCCAAGCCTTCCTGTGTCAAAATTACTTCATCATTAGCCATTTTTCCATCTCCTAATCCTGCTTTCTATCTATATTCTAACCTATATCCACTCCAAACGGTTAACATACCCCCGAAAAAAGAATTTCATCCTCCATTATATAGATGCGGTCTGAATTGTACCGGTACAATCTGAGGAAATGTGAGTATCCATTTTCACTTGTCACTTCTACAATAAAATCATGGCCTTTTCGCTTCCTTTAAGAATGGCCGACTAACCGACTTGAGGTGATTCCGCTTGAACACAATGACAGATTCAGAACTGAAGTCCTATCTGAAACGAATCCACATTGATGATATTAAACCGTCATCATTGGAATTTTTGTCAGAACTTCATCGTGCACATGTACAATACCTTTCATGGCAAACGATAGATATCTTTACGGGGCGCCCGGAAGCAATCGACCTTGCTAATTCAGTCCGACTTGTCCTGCAAGGACGCAGCGGGTACTGCTTCCATCTCAATGGTGCATTCAGTGTCCTGCTCCGTTCTCTCGGCTATGAAGTACATTGGCATCGTGCGGGAGTGCAGCCCCATGGCGAGCAGCCGCGTGTGAATTCGTTCCATCTTGGGCTGTCCGTCCTCCTACCTGAAGCTGGTCCTGAGACCGAACGCTGGCTCGTCGATGTTGGCCTGGGTGGCATGCCCTTCGAGCCTTTGCCACTTCGTTATGAGGTTTATGGAGAGGCCCCTTTCACCTACAACTTAACCTCATCCAGCGTTGCTACTGAGGGATGGCGACTTGAATATGAACCTCATGGGCCCAGTGAGGGTGTAGACTATGCACCGGAGGTGCTCCTTACCCTGGATGAGTTTATCCCCAAACATCATTTCTACAGTCAATCGGCCGAATCGCCATGGCATCAGGTTTTCCTGCTTCGCCAGAGGGATGCCGCGGCCAGCAACGAGCTGCGTGGATGCATGCTGCGAACCCATACTGCTGAAGGCATTCATAAAACCGAAATACAGAGCTATACCGATTGGAGAGAGCTGCTGGATGGAGTCTTTCATGAACCGTTGGTACGCTACAGTGAGCCGGAGCGCGTGGAGATGTGGGAACGCATTCGAGCCGGGCATGAGGAGTGGAAGAGAACGCAACAGCTGTAAAACAGGAGCGAAGACTCAACGAAGGACTAAGGAATATAAAGGGGATTCTGCTGAACATGCCGAATATCTCCTCAGGTGATAAATGATGATAAACATTCAAGTTCTGCGCATTCCTGCAGAAATCCCCAATGAAGTTTGGCATTCGCTCCTCGCGCTCGTCTCGGCTGAGCGGCGGCAGCAAGCGGCACGTTTTGTCCATCAGGCCGATGCCTATCGTTCAGTGCTTGGGGAGGCGCTGGCTCGTGTGACATTGGGCAAGTGGACTGGTGCGAGACCGGGCGAGCTTGTCTTTATCCGCAATACATACGGTAAGCCTTCACTTATCAGCCACCCTGACCTGCCCTTCAATGTATCCCATTCCGGTGATTGGGTCGCAGTCATTTCAGGAGGTCACGCTCCACTCGGTGTGGATGTAGAGAAAGTATCCCCCATCGACATGGCGATTGCCGAACGTTTCTTCTCTCCGTTGGAGAGCCGGATGCTGGCAGCCGAGCCCGCAGAACAGCAGCTGGAAACCTTTTATCGGCTGTGGACGCTGAAAGAAAGTTATATCAAGGCCATCGGTATGGGGTTATCCATGCCGCTAGACTCCTTTTCCATGCTGCGTGGCATGGACGAACTCTGGTATTGTCCCGAAGCACCCACGTATCAATTCTTCAGCCAGCGTCTGGATGAGGGACATATGCTGGCAGCCACATGTTCCACGGCAATGGAGCTGCCAACCAAGCCTGATGTGATTACGATTGAGGAGTTGTATTCATCACTACTGTGAAGATAGTTAATAGTAGATATGTAGAAACACCAAAAACCCTGGCAAATTAGCCAGAGATTTTTGATATTTATTTATACTGATAATGGCCTTGGGATGCAGCCGGAGTCTCATCCGCCAGCCTCTTGGACCACACCTGACATCCCCGTTTCATCACAGAGGCTTAGTGGCTTCAGGTCCGTCCACTGCTCCGCAATGTAATCAAGACACACCCGGCGTTTTGCCTTGCCCAGCATCTGGGTCCAGCCTGCAGGGATTGGAATGGTTGCGGGCCAGAGCGAATACTGCCCTTCCTCATTCATTAATACCAGATAATTGCTGTCTTCCTGTTCAAAAGGGTTGCTCATCAGCTTATCCTCCTATTTAAGATGAACTTGGCGCTGGTTCAGTATCTCCAGCTTGGCCATCAGCGTCCGGCATATTTCAGCCAGTGGTCCAGGCTGGCAGAGATCCTTGTGACGGCAGGCAATATCATGCCTTTCCATTTGGCCTCCAATATAGGCATTCCACATCTCTGGTTCAATGGGATCAAACCAGTCCGGAATGACGGTAGAACGGAAGAAAATCAGATCCCCTTCGAACCGGGAAGGCGTGTACGCCTCCAGAATCTGGACAGAATTTTCATACGTTTTCCGCAGCTTCATGATCGTCTCCTCATCCAGAGTGGCCAGCGCACTTCCTTCACTGCGCAGAATACGCATGGCTGCAGCCATATCCAGCGGACCTTCCCCAATACTGTCCGGATCATATCCACCAAGGGCAAGCAAGGCAGTCAGGGCTTCTTCCTCATCCGGTTCCCCGCGAATCGGAAGATAATGACTCGGATAAGCGTCCAGCATGGCAAGAAACTCTACCTCTTCCCCTTCCGACTGAAGCTGTACGGCCATGGCCTGAGCTACATTGCCTCCAAGAGACCAGCCCAGCAATCGGTAAGGTCCCTCAGGCTGTACTGAGCGAATATGACGGATATAATCTGCGGTCATGTCCTCCAGCGTAGCTGGAAGATCCTCGTACTGGGCAATGCCGCGAGCCTGTAATCCATAGATCGGGTATTCCATACCCAGATGCTTCATCAATCCGGCATAACACCAGCTTAATCCTCCGGCAGGATGAACACAGAACAGCGGAAGGTGGGCTCCGTGAGTCCGGAGAGGCAGCAGCACTTGCAGCGAACCTGTTCCTGTATCCGAATCCATTTCAAGCCGTTCGGCCAGTCCGGCCACCGTTGCCGTTTCAAACAAAATGCCAATCCCCGGTTCCTTGCCCATGGCCTCCCGGATTCGGCTCATCAAACGAACAGCGAGCAGGGAATGTCCACCCAGGTCAAAGAACCCATCATCGATGCTGACACTTCGCAATCCCAGCACTTCGGCAAACAGATCACACAAAATCTGCTCTTGCGGATTACGCGGTGCCCGGCCACCGGAAGTCAGCTGCATTTCCGGTACAGGCAAAGCTTTGCGGTCCAGCTTGCCGTTGGCCGTAAGCGGGATAGCCTCCATGGTGACCACCGCTGATGGAACCATGTAATCAGGCAGACTCGCTGATGCATGACGACGAAGCATAGCCGATTCTGGTCCGGGTCCCATCTTCGAGTTTGGCACAATATACGCCACGAGGCGTTTATCTCCCGGCTGGTCTTCACGCACGATGACCGCAGCCTGTGCAACCTCTGAATGTCTGGCCAGCACCGCTTCGATCTCGCCAAGCTCGATGCGGAAACCGCGTATTTTCACCTGCTGATCCGCCCGGCCCAAGTAATCAAGCGACCCATCATGAAGTCTTTTCGCCAAATCTCCCGTCCGGTACATGCGTGTTCCTGCTGGACCGTATGGATCTGCGACGAAACGCTCTGCCGTAAGATCCGGTCTGCCCCAATACCCGCGGGCGAGGCCTGCTCCAGCCACATACATCTCACCTGTCACACCTGCAGGCACTGGCTGGAGATGATCATCAAGCACGTATACACGCAGATCCGGAATGGCACAGCCGATCCAGCTGCTTGCTCCTTCTGCGGCACTGCCTGCATGCAGTTCCTGATAGCTGACATGAACGGTGGTCTCCGTAATGCCATACATATTAATCAGTTTGGGTGCATCATCTGGATGGCGCTCATACCAACCCTCTAATCGTCCGAGCTCCAGTGCCTCTCCTCCAAAGATCACGTAGCGGAGTCCAAGCTTCTGTCCCCACTCGGGATGCTCCCGATCTGCCTGCATCAGCTGGTAGAATGCTGACGGCGTCTGATTTAACACCGTTACCTCTTGCTCGGCAAGCAGCTGCAGGAAGGCACCTGGCGAGCGACTAATCTCATGCGGCACAACGACCAGCCGGCCCCCATGCAGCAGCGGTCCCCAGATCTCCCAGACCGAGAAGTCAAAGGCGTAAGAATGGAATAACGTCCATACATCACTCGCATTAAATTGGAACCAGTGCTGTGTAGCCTCAAATAACCGGATCACATTGGCATGGGGAATAACCACTCCCTTTGGTTTGCCTGTGGAACCCGAGGTATAGATCATATAAGCCGGACTGAGATGAGATACGCGTCCATTGCGTTCACCATCTGCGGGATTTCGTTCATCCTGAGCAGACAGCTGCTGAATGGTTTGAGGATCGTCCAGGTTTAACCGTTGTACGGATTCGATCTGAGGCAGCAGGAACGCTACTTCCTCGTTGGTAATCATCACGCCCGGAGCTGCGTCTGTCAGCATATGCGTCAATCGATCCGAAGGATAATTCGGATCAAGCGGAAGATAGGCAGCCCCTGCTTTTAACACAGCCAAAATACCGACCACCATCTCAGTGGAACGTGGCAGTGCAAGAGCAACCATCTGCTCTGGGCCTACACCTTCTGCAATCAATAATCTTGCGAGCCTGTTGGCACTTGCATTGAGCTCTTGATAGTTAATGACCGTGTCTCCTAAGCTCAAGGCCGGTGCATCCGGGGTAGCCGCTGCCTGAATTTCAAAGCGTTCAACAATGGTCATTCCAGGTAAAGAAGCGTCATCCCCTGCGGCATAACACTGCTGCTCCAGGAGGGCACGTTCCGTGGGAGTTACCACGTTAAAGCAGCTAATGTGTTCATCCGTATGTTGGACCGCATCCTCCAGCACCTGGATCAATCGGACCACAAGCTCTGCTGCCGTTGATTCCCGGAAAAGATCCGTACTGTACTCCAGTACACCTTCAACTCCCGCTGGTAAACCATTGTGTTCACGCTGTTCCGTGAGCTCCACAGTCAGGTCGAATTTGGATGAACCCACGCCCTGCATACTCGTTTGGGATACCACACCTGGCAGATCCAGCTGAACGTCTGGCGTATTTTGCAGGACCAGCATCACCTGAAAGAGTGGATGCTTGGAGCGGGACCTGGACGGATTCAGCACTTCAACCAAACGCTCAAAAGGCAGATCCTGATGTTCGTAAGCAGCCAGATCCACTTCTCGCACACGTGCCAGCAGTTCACGGAATGTCGGATCTCCGGAAGTGTCTGTACGCAGCACAAGGGTATTGATGAACATGCCCACCACTTCGTCCAGTGCATCGTCGATCCTGCCGGCAATCGGGGTCCCAATCGCAATATCCGTACCTGCTCCCATGCGTGTAAGCAGTACCGACAATACCGCATGCATAACCATGAAGAGACTGACCTTGTTCTCCCGGGCCACAGCCAAGAGCTGTTCTTGCAGTTTCGGACTAATGGTAAAAGGAATCGTTCCGCCCCGGTAGCTCGAGACTACCGGACGTGGATAATCGGCTGGAAACGTTACTTGTTCCGGCAAGCCTTCCAGTTGACGGCTCCAGAACTCAAGCTGCCTTGCAATCAGGCTGTTCGGCTGCCCTTCGTCTCCAAGCAGTCGATCCTGCCACACCGCGTAATCAGCATATTGAACGCGCAGTGGTTCCCAGGAAGGCGGCGCCCCCTGAACACGTGCCCTATATGCTTGGGACAAGTCCCGCATCAAAGGCGACAGGGACCAACCATCTCCAGCTATATGATGAATCAGTACCAACAGAACATGCTCATCTGGACCAGATGTAAACAGCTCCGTACGGATGCCCGGCTCGCTTGAGAGCTCGAAGCTGTACCGGGAAGATTCGGTCAGAAGTTCCGCCAGCTCATCCTCTGTAGCGTATCTTACATGTAAGTTCACACGAAACTCTTCAGCATCCAGAATGGTCTGGTTTGCAGAACCAAGCTCTGGCGGATATAACGTTCTCAACGACTCATGGCGATCAACAATGTCTTGAACGGCGGCTTGAAGCGCAGGTATATCAAGTTTGCCGGTTAACCGCACCACAAGCGGAATATTGTACGTAGGACTCGGCCCTTCCAGACAATACAGGAACCAGAGCCGCCGCTGAGCAAAGGAGAGAGGAATCTCACCTTGACGTGCAGCAGGCTCTATTACTGGTCGAACTGAACCCACCTGATCCAATCTCTTGGCGAGGCCAGCTGCCGTTGGTGACTCGAATACGCTGCCAATGTTCAGCTCTGTTCCAAACACATCCCGAATCCGGGCTGTGATACGGCCTGCAAGCAGGGAATGACCACCAAGTTCGAAGAAATCATCATCGATCCCTACACGAGCGACACCCAGAATCTCAGCGAATAAACTGCACAGCATCTCCTCCTGAGGGGTCCTGGCCTCACGTCCGCTGGCATGGGACAATATTGAAGGGACAGGCAGCTGCTTGCGATCGATTTTTTTATTGGGAGTCAGCGGCATTTCGTCAAGGTTCATGAAGGCAGCTGGCACCATGTAATCCGGCAGTTCATCCGCCACATGTGCCCGAAGCAGCGACAGATCCAGACCTGAAGAGTATTCAGTGGCTGCAACCACATATGCGGCCAGACGCGGATTCCCAGGTTGGTCCTCGCGTGCCATAACCGTAACCTGGGCTACGCCCGGATATCTGGAAATGACGGATTCAATCTCACCCAATTCGATACGGAATCCTCTGATTTTGATCTGGTGGTCTGCCCGGCCCAAATAGTCAATAGACCCGTCAGGCAGCCACTTCGCCAAGTCTCCTGTACGATACATGCGGCTGCCTGCTTGTCCGAAGGGATTCGCAACAAACCGCTCGGCGGTCAGGTCAGGTCTTCCCAGATAGCCTCTTGCCAGCCCATCTCCCGCAATATATAATTCTCCGACAACACCCGGAGGGACTGGATTCAGACTCCCATCCAGCACGTAAAGCTGCGTGTTTCGAACCGGTCCGCCAATAGAGGGCTTACCCGTTGATTCAGCCACCATGGCAGCAGCCGTTGAATAAATCGTGGTCTCCGTCGGTCCATACTGGTTATGAACGTGACATCCCATCGCCTGCAAGGAAAGCTTCAGTTCCTCAGAGAGGGCTTCACCGCCTGTAATGACCGTCAGACCGTCAAATGTTCCAGGCTTGCTGGTCACCAGAGACTGCCACAACGTTGGTGTGGCTTGCATAATCGTTGTCCCCTGCCGTCTCATCTGTGCAGCCAGAGTCACCGGATCAAGAATGGTTTCTTTGCGAGCTATATCCAGCCTTGCTCCGGTCGTAAGCGGCAGAAACACCTCAAGAACAGAAATGTCAAAAGCAATTGTCGTGACCGATAACCAGCGATCCTGCCGACCGACCTTCAGTCTTAGCTTCATATCTTCCAGCAGATTGGAAAGGCCGAGATGGGTAACGGCAACCCCCTTCGGTTTACCTGTTGATCCGGAGGTATAGATGATATAAGAGGGGTTCAGCTGCGAGGCAGCTTTTGTGAGATCCTCTGGTTCGGGATTGCTCCCGGACTGACGGGCTATTCTCGCCGCAACCTTCGGTTCATCCAAGGCTAACATGGGGACATCGGACATGTGCTGCAAATGGGGCAGATTGTGCTTCACCGTAATTAGACATGCCGGTCTGGCATCCTCTAGCATGTAGGTTAGCCTCTCTTCAGGGTAATCCGGGTCCAGCGGAAGGTAAGCTGCTCCCGTCTTATGAACAGCCAGGATGGCAACCACGACCTCCAGAGATCGCGGCATAGCAATGGCTACAATCTGTTCTGGTCCTACCTTATAGTGTTGGATCAGCTCGTGGGCAAGACGGTTTGAACGCTCGTTAAGCTCGGCATAGGTCAGCGATTCAGCTTCGAACGTTGCCGCCATCGCAGATGGGGTGCGCCGAACCTGCTGTTCAAACATGGCCGCCGAGTTCCCTTCAGCAGCCCTGTGCTGTGTCTGATTCCACCCGTTCAGGACCTGGTCACGTTCTTCAGGTAACAGCACTTCCATTTGACCTACGTACTGCTCTTCGATTCCTTCCTGCATCATTGCATTCAGCAGCTGCATATAACGGAGCCGATGACTCAGCAAATCCGATTCGCTGTAGACGGAAGGATTGGCATCAAAATCAATCCGAAGTCCATGACCGTGCCCTTGGTCCACGACATGAATGGACAGGTCATCGACCGGACCTGTAGACAAGTTATGGATCATCCCGAGCTGACCTGCGAAATTCAGCTCATGATGGAATGGCATGACATTGATCATCGGCCCGAATAGTCGGCGATTCTCTCCCAACAGCTTCAGATCACGCCGCAGATCCTGGTGCCGATAACGTTGATGCTTGCGAACAGCCCGGATCTCCCCCACAATCTGCTCGGCCAGGGCAGATATGCGCATATTAGACTCCACTTTCAAACGCAGCGGGAGCACGTTCATAACCATGCCTGGTACACGCAAGGCTGCCGATCCCAGCCTGCACATGACAGGCAGAGCCAGTATCACATCTCGCGTACCGGTGATCCGGTGCACATAAATGGCTGCTGCTGCAATAACCAGATCAGGCCAGGTCACCCCGTACCGGTCCGCCGCATCTTGAAGGCGATCCCGATCAGACGGTGCAAGTTCAAACCTCTGTCGCAGGAAATGATCCGCTGTGCGCGAAGCCTTTTCGCCCAAACTTACGACGTCCGGTTCATCCGCATAACGCTCCAGCCAAAACGTGCGATCCTGCTCCCTTGCAGCAGACTCATGATAAGCCTCATCCTCCTGAATGACAGAGGAAAGCGGTCCAAATGCTCGTGCTTCCATGACACTCTCACCCGATCCACCCTTAACCCTGGCAGTATACAGACTTGCTACCCTACGGGTAATTAGCGATACGCCGTATCCGTCAATCGCAATATGATGCACACGCTGGTACCAGTAGTAGCTCCCTTCACTCACTTGGAACAGGGCTTCTGTAAATACCGGTCCAGCTGCAAGATTGACGGGGCTGGCGAGATCCCGGTGCATCCAGGCCATAGCAGCCGCATGGGGATCCTGTTCGCCGCGAACATCCAGTACATGAAACGTCCAATGGTCACCCTTCTGGCTGAGGGTCTGGTAGGGGCCGTGTTCATTTTCACCATAAACCATGTTTAAGGTTTCGGCCTCCTCGACGGTTTGACGAACACTCTGTTCAAACTGTTGTACATCAACATTCCCGTGAATGACCACATATTCGCCTGTATTGTACATGGGGTTGTCCGGATTCAATTGATGAGCATACCAGATCCCGGACTGCGCAGCCGACATGGGCCACGTTCCATTCCGACGCTGCGACAAGTTCACCGCCCCGTTCAAAAGTAATCTCCGTTCGGCATGACCCTGTGAGGCTGTGCATTCAACAGCACCGCCCACGAGGCTAGCGTTGGCTGCTCGGCCAGATCGACAAAGGTTACCTCTGTTCCTTCCACCCGAAAACGCTCCGCCAGGCTCATAATACGAATAGAATCGAGCCCCCAGATCTCAATGAGGTCATCATGCTCCCCGATCCGGGACGGTTGCTCCTGCAGCAGTTCGGCCACCTGTACTCGCAGCGCGTCCAGTCTCGCCTGAGCACTGCTGCCAATACTCGTCTCAGCAGAATCCATCGCTTCAGCAGTGTGTGATCTTGCCTCCGGGAAGCTTGCCCCGATCGAATCGCTTCCTTTAGCAGAGGCATCAAGCGATTCAAGCAATTGCCCGGTGGTTAGCGTCACTGCGCAGCGCTCCGACGCATAGGTAAGTGCCATACGGTGCTTCTCGGCTGAAAAATCAGCTACCGCGTCGGCAACCAGGAAGGCCTGAATATCCTTCATAAATGCCTCACAGGAGGTCATCAGACAACCAATATGAGCATAGATGCCACATACGATCAGCTGATCCCGCCCCTGCTCCTGCATCAATTCAAGCAGTTCCGTCTTCTGGAAGGCGCTGTATCGCCATTTGGTCATATACGTATCCTGAGGAGCAGGTGTCAGTGGTTCAATGATTTGCTTTTGCGTAGGTCCCCCATTAATGCCCGCTCCCCAGAAGTCCAGCTGAAGTCCACGCTGCTCCGGTGTCTGTCCACCCGGCTGGGCGGAATACACCACAGGTATGCCCAGTTCATGACACTTTGCACGAAGTTGTCCAATATGATCAATCAGCTCCACCACAGGTGATGCCCCAGCCGTAAAAGCATCCACGAAATATTGCTGCATATCGTGAATGAGTAGTACTGCACGCTTCGCATCCGGCGTCCACGCTACCTTATTGACCGGAAGCTCCGACTCTGCAGGCATTGCATATGACTTAATCACTGGAAGTGCCATCCATATCCCTCTTTTCAGCATTATTTATTTCAAACCTTTTTAACGTAGCCCTGCATCAAGATCGTTATATGGGCTGCTTCAACATCAGCATCTCGCGCAGTGCCTTTTTGCTAACCTTACCGACACCCGTCTTGGGAAAAGATTGGACAAACTCAACCCGATCCGGGATTTTATAGCTCGCCAGGCCGCGACTGCGCAGATAGGACTTGATTTCGGCAGCAGCCGGAGTCTCGCCGCTGGGCACGATAAACGCACAGGAGCGCTCGCCTAAATATTCATCCGGCATGGACACCAGGGCTGCATCATGAACCCCCGGATGAGCCAGCAGATGGTTCTCCACTTCCTCGGCAGCCACCTTATCTCCGCCACGGTTGATCTGATCCTTCGCCCGTCCCTCCACAATGAGGTAACCCTCGGGTGTCAAGCTCGCAATATCTCCAGTACGATAGAACCCATCTGTGGTGAAGGATCTTGCGTTGTGCTCTTCGGCCTTGTAATAACCACGAATGGTATAGGGGCCACGCGTCAGGAGATGCCCGGATTGCCCCAACTCCACTTCAATATCCTCGTCATCCACAATTCTTACCTCGTCGTAGGGGGACATCGGTTTACCCTGTGTGTTAATCAGGATGTGCTCGGGATCATCCAAACGGGTGTAGTTCACCAGCCCCTCGGCCATACCAAAAACTTGCTGCAGTGTGCAGCCCAGGACAGGTCTGACGCGTCCAGCCACCTCGGCACTGAATTTGGCTCCACCAACCTGGAGAACCTGCAGGGATGTCAGCTTGGTTCCTCTCGCAGCGGCCGCGTTCAGCCAGATCAGAGCGAGCGGAGGCACCAGTGCCGTGATCGTCACCTGATGCTCCTTGATGAGCGGGAAAGCTTCATCGGGGCTTGCCCCCCGTGACAGCACAACCGTACCTCCTGCATAGAGCGTGCCTAGTATTCCTGGTGAACTTAGAGGGTAATTATGTGCCACAGGCAGAACAGCCAGATATACACTTTCCGGACTGAGGCCGCAGACCTCAACGCTTCTCCGCAGACTGTAGATATAGTCATCATGGGTGCGTGGAATCATCTTGGACAGTCCGGTGCTTCCACCAGACAACTGAAGAAAGGCTACATCCGAAGAGACTGGTTGAATATCCTGGAGCTGAACGGGATCAATATATAGATCCTCCAGATTAGTAAAAGCACCCGCTTCTCCTGCCACGATGATATGTCTAAGGCTCGGCACCTCTGCCTGAACTTCTGCTGCAAGTTTGCGATAATCAAAACCTCCATCCTGATCCGGGATCAGATAAGCAACAGCCTCAGAGAAGCGGGCGAAGTACTCGATTTCACTTTTACGATGCAAAGGAAGGGCAAACACCGGCAGTGCTCCCAGACGGAACAGGGCAAAGATCACTTCAACAAAAGCCGGTATGTTCGGCAGCTGCACAATAACGCGGTCATATTGCCGTATTCCCTTGGCATACAACCCTGCCGCCAATCGGTCAACTCGTGTGTCCAGCTCTGCATAGGTGAATTGCTCTCCACCGCTAATAATGGCAGTACGATTGCCATATACAGCCGCACGCTGCCGGAGCATTTCCCCAAATGTAATGCCCTCCCAGCAACCTTGCTGACGATAAAGCTCTGCAAACTCTTCAGGCCAAGCCTGATATCCTGGCAGCATCTTTTTTATTCCTCCTTCAAATGGGTTACGGTCGAATCCAGACCCATGGCAAGCAGCATTGTTCTGAATTTGGCGGAGGTCTCTGCCAGTTCCGCTTCCGGTGTGGAGCCCGCTACAATGCCTGCACCAGCGAATAATCGAAGTTCATTGCCCTCCACTTCCGCACAGCGGATGGTCACAGCCCATTCCCCGTCGCCCTCGCTGTCGCACCAGCCAACCATGCCGGTGAACAGTCCGCGATCAAACGGTTCCTGTGACCCAATGGCCTCTCTGGCCGTTAATACAGGCATTCCGCAGATAGCCGGGGTCGGATGGAGAGCAAATGCCACCTCCAGTGACGAAATATCTCTATTCAGCAATTCTCCATGAATCTCGGTAGACAAATGCCACATCGTGCTTGTCTGGATCAAGGAGGGCTCTGCCGGAATGATCAGTTCTTTGCAAAGAGGTCGGAGTGCAGCAGCAACAGCATCAATGACGACAGCATGCTCATGCCGATCTTTGGCTGAAGTGAGCAGCGCATCTGCGCGGCGGCGATCCTCAGCAGGCTCATCACTACGGGGTGCGGAGCCAGCCAGCGGATTCGCCCGTATAATGGTGCCTTTTCGAGTCACCAACAACTCCGGACTTGCGCCAATAAACGTACGTGTTTCTTGGTAATTCACTTCGTTATCATTGCGAAAAGTCGTTGTTATCGTACTTTTTGTTTCAGAAACATTCCTCATGGGAACCGCAAACGTATACCCGTGTGCATTATCCCTGAACAAATTACGCAAAAGCTGATGTGTATCCACAAGATTACGTGAGACCACACGCAGTGTACGGGATAACACCACTTTGTCGAGTTCTCCCTGCTCCATCTGCTTCAGCACATGATCGACACTTCGTTGATACGTCTCGGCCCCAGGCACTTCCTCAATCTCACAGCCAGCCGCCGCCGGGCGCCTCTCGTATGATCCGTTTGCAGCATGGCTTGGAGGTTCTACCCATTGCACCGTTTCCGGGATGAACAGCTCGGCAGAGGACTGACTCGGATCAAAAGGTATCGCTCCCACCACAATTGGTTTCCGTAGGCCCGTTTGCTGCGCTTCCTGAATCATTTTGCGAACCTGTTCGATAACAAAATATACTCCTTCCACGTGGTTATCATGGGCATGACCCATGTTTTCTGTTGAATCAGATACCACCTGCTGCTGAACAGCGGCGACAGGAAACCTCGATCGTTCGCCCTGAGCGAGCATGGTATGCTGCGGTGAAGACCAGAAAAAGGATGTCCCCTCTCGATATTGTTCCAGAAGGTGTAAGGCGGAGGTGGCTGCGATTGCACCCGCTTTTGACATATTCATCATCTCCTTATCTTGATTCAGACGCCGAGTGTGGCGCCTCCATCCACACACAAATCATGCATGGTAATATGTCTCGCCTGGTCTGACGCCAAAAAGAGTACGGCATCCGCGATATCGGAAGGCAAAGCCAGCCTGTTCAGAGGAATGCCGAGACGGTACGCCTGCTGCGATCCTGCAATGACGGCCTGCCCGCCATGATCATCCTGCCATAATGCCCGCTGCATGGGGGTGTCCGTCGACCCTGGAGATACAATATTGCAGCGGATATGCTGCTCCGCATATTCAAGCGCAAGACATTTGGTAAACATGGTGGACGCTGCCTTGGAGGCTGCATAAGCCGACATGTGCATCCGGGGTACGCCCGAAGCGTTCGAACCGACAGTAACCACCGTTCCCGATTGGTGCTTCGCCATATTTCGTACAACCGCACGTGACATATAAAATACACCGTGGGTATTAACATCGAATGTTCTTGTCCATTCCTCGTCACTCAAGGATGCCACTGTACCTGTATGCAGCACACCAGCTGCATTGATCAAAATGCCAATCGGTCCAAGTGTTGCCTCGATTCGCTGTACGGTATCGTCCACCGATTGGCGATTCGCAATGTCAGCAGGATAAGCAGCCGCCTGATGGCCTTGATGATTAAGATCCACAGCCAGCTGTTCCAGCTGCTCTTCCCGAATATCTACTGCCGCTACAACTGCACCGTGTTCAGCCAGAGCTCTGGCAACCGCTTCGCCGATTCCCTGTGCTGCACCGGTGACCAGAGCTACTTTTCCATGAATTCCTGTATAGCTCACGCTGTGTACCTCCCCTGACTCACTGCCTGTTGAACGTTGATTGATTGTTGAACTCGATTGGATCATCCATGTCATCTCAGCCAATCCAAAAAAAGCGGCCTATTCCACACCTTAATCAAACAAATATCTATTCCTCCGCCCCTAGGCTTCAGGACTGCAGGCCAAACGTATCGTACGACTGATCAGAAACGGCAGCACCGAGACATGATTCTCTTCCTCGAACTCGGTATATTGGATATCGAGGCCCGGCTGTTTCAATGCAGATAGGCGTTCCGTTAAAGCCGATGCCTTGTCATTGTTGCGGGCAGGATGGTTCTTCTCCTGTTCGCCCATGCCAATCCAGACCTTAACGTTGACTGGATGCTGCTCCAGACCTGCGATGAACGCCTGTTCCTCGGCCAGCATCACCTTCTGGTTCCAATGAAGCGAAGGGCTTCCAGCAATGTAGTAACGGAAAGCGTCCGGCTTGGTAAAAAGGGTGTGCAGAACGAACAACCCGCCAAGTGAATGGCCAAAAATGGCCTGTCTGTTCCGATCTATGTTGAACTGCTGCTCCATGTCAGGCTTCAGTTCCTCTTCAATGAATTGCAGAAAAGCATCCGCTCCCCCCTGCTCAGGCAGAATTGTCCCATCCGACTTGTGGGTATATTCCGTCGTGGCCTGCGGAGTATAATCGTAATACCGATGAGGCGAGAACGCTGCGGCAGTCGGGTACCCGATTCCAACGATGATGGCCGGCAGTGCTCCGGTCTTCTCTGGTCTTCGTCCTTGTATGCGGGCCGCTTCCACCATCGTGCCGAACACAGAGTTAGCATCGAGCAGGTAGATCACAGGATATCCAGACGGCGGGGCGGCCTCTGCAGGCTGATATACCATGATCTGATAGGCATGATTCCCCGCTCTCGATTTCATCGTCCACTGTTCTGAACGGGGAATGGGAACAGCACTGCGTGCCATCTGCTCAAGGGTACCTGAGACTGATTGATTGGGCTGAAACGTCATTACGGATGGATCCTCCTCGTTGTTCAACTTACATTGCTATGTGTAGGTAGATCATATCGTTTTATATGAGATTGATTCTCATTACCAATTATAAAAGAGTGATTTCGGCTGTCCCATGGACGATATCCAGAATTCATTTTGATTATCTCCATATTTACATATTTTTCTTGATAGGTTTATGCCTTGGCAAAAAAAACAACAGCTCCTCCCCGTGACACCTCGAACACCGAAATAAAATCCGGTTCGGGACACTCCGAGGAGGAGCTGATTCATCGCTATTATTGGGTCAATGCCTTCAGTGTATCGTCAATGACATGACCATAGGCAATCAATCCGCCGCCCAGCCATGGTGCTGGCTCAACTGCATAGACATTTCCCGCTTTAACGGCAGGCATACTCTGCCATACTTTGGTATCCGTCATTTCTTTCATGCTTCCTGGTCCCTGTTCCACGGTGAAAATATAATCTGCGTCAATCTCGGGCAGCACTTCGGTGGAGACAATAGCACTGTTCTCCGTCTCGACGAGCGCAGGCTTGCCGAGTCCCAACTGTTCATATACGACATAGCCGCTGAAGTAGTTTCCGCCCATCATGCTGATTCCGCGGGGAGCAAAGCGGATAATGGCTGCTTTCTTGCCTTCCGCTACCTTGGCGATCTCTGTCTTCGCCGCGTCTACCTTGGCGTGATATGTCTCGATAGCCTGTTCAGCCTCAGCCGTTTTGCCAAGCAGATCGCCAATGACCTCCAGTGACTTCTCCACATCGCCGGATGCATTGTTAAATACATAGGTTGGTGCAATCTTCGAGTAACTCTCATAGACACCGTTCTCGGCATAATTCGCCGTGTGCAGGATAATAAAATCAGGGTTGTAAGCCATCAACGCTTCAGGCGAAGGCAGCCCACTTGAGAAATCGAGTGTAGGTACGTCACTTAGCTGATCCTGTAAGTAAACATGCCCTTGGGTGCCGCTGGCCCATTGAGCAACAGGCTTGACGCCGAGTGTAAGCAGGGAATCCTCGAGATAAGGTGCAAATACACGCTCCACTTTGGCAGGAACCACTACATCATGTCCCATTTCGTCTTTTACAGTTCGTTCGCCAGCTGCGGTTTCTGCAGTCTCCTCTTCCTGTACCGCCGTTTCTGATGAGGCTGTCGTGGAGGCCTCGGCTGTCTTCTGCTCCTGCTGCGCTGCTCCTTCATGTTCCGATGTGGAGCCACAGGCCGCCAGTAATCCCACCAGTAATACGAGCACAATCAAGGCTGACAGCCGATGATTATTCCACCTACTTGGAGCGAAACGCTGCCCGTTCTCTTTTTCCTGCTGATGCATGATATATCCCCCTTGATAAACATTCTCATTTAGATAGATGGATTATATGTCATGTCGCTCGTGAATCACCATGGACGTTATCCAGATATATATTTGGACAATATCCCGTGAAAATGAGCAGTGCCTCATCCAGCATGCGCATAACGCCTACTGCGGAGTAATCGAACCAGGGATCGCCAGTGATCAGATGTGTCTGATACTGACGCACAGCGTTCAGCTGTCTCCATACTGGTGAGTGCTGCAGACTGAGCCAGTAAGCCCGCGAAACGGCCTCCGGGCATACCATGATCAAGATCCGGTCCGGATTCAATACATTTAATTGTTCCAGCGTTAGCGGTGTATTGGTGCTGGCATCGGGAAAGGTCTCCAGCTGCAATGCACCATAGAGTACCTCCTCAATCCCCGGATTACTATAGAGATAGAGGCGCTGTCCATATACACGGATTACAGCCACCTTCTCGCATCCCACTTCCTTCTGCACCGATTCCCGTGCTTTCTCTACCCGCTTGTTATATAGTTCAATCCACTGTTCTGCTTGTTCCTCCCGTTCCAGGAACGCAGCAATCATACGCAGCTGTGCACGCCAATCGGTCTGATGCTTGGGTACAAAACAGCAAGGCGCAATCTCGGCAAGTCCAGCTTGGTCCTCTTCACTGAGTTGATCGGTACCAATGATGGCGTCCGGCCGTATGTGCACAAGCCTCTCCACGTTCGCTTCGAATCTCCAGCTGGTATAAGGATCGGTTAGTTGAAGATGGGACTGGATTTCTGTGCGGTGCGCGTTATAATAATACGCTGTCCATTTCGGATCGATGGGCGCTGCAATGGGCATGACATTGAGGGCCAGCAGTTGTCCGATGACGCTGGAGGAGCAGGTGGCAATGCGTTTTCTGGCGTTCTTGGCATAATCGGAAGGAGACACGCCGACTTCCTTTTTGAATTTGCGGCTGAAATAATATTCATCGCTGTATCCGACTCTGAGCGCAATATCACGCAGTTTATATCCGGATTCCTTCAGATAACGCTTGGCCCGGTTAATGCGGAGATCTGTCAGATACTCCATTGCGCTGAGACCGTAGGTTTTTTTGAATAGATCAACAAAATACTTCGGACTGATATTTGCTCTCTGAGCAAGATCGGCAATAGACAATGCTTCATTGTAATGCTCGTCCATATAGGCTTTTACTTCAGCAAGGTCCGTCTTGGGGCTGCGACTCATAACGGGGGCTAGCACAGCACGGTGCAAATCATTCTCCAGTAACATGAGGCCACTCCTCTCGATCTGTTTGATCATCTTAATATGAAGCGTACAGCGTACGTTGAGGTCAGTTGACTGATTATCATTTATCGACAATGATAATCATTATCAATTAAAGTATCACAATCTTTTCCTCTCAGTCAATCCATATATGGAAATATGTGCACCCGTTTTAGTTCGAATGATCATCATCATCCACTTGCATAAAAAAAGCCAACGTCGTGACGATGCACGCGTTAGCTCTTGGATTTGAACCGTTATCTCAATTGTACTTATTCGTTCCTAGTCCCGGCTCCGCAGCTTGCTGAGCAGACGTAAAATCTCAATATACAGCCATACCAGGGTAACCATAAGCCCAAATGCGCCGTACCACTCCATATATTTTGGAGCACCTTGTTCAGCGCCGTTCTCAATAAAGTCAAAATCAAGCACCAGATTCAGGGCCGCCACAATAACGATTACGACAGAAATCCCAATTCCGATCAGACTATTGTCATGCAGATAGGGAACGGTAATTCCGAACAATCCCAGCACGAAACTGAGCAGGTACATGATCATAATGCCGCCGGTTGCTGCTACCACTCCCAGCTTGAAGTTCTCCGTAGCTTTGATCAGTCTCGATTTGTACGCGACCAGCAGGGCGATGAACACGGCCATCGTCAGCAAAGCAGCCTGCAAAGTGATTCCATTGTACAATGACTCGTAGGTTGCGGAGAGTGCGCCAAGGAACATACCTTCCGCGATTGCATAGATGGGAACCAGATAGGGTGCTGCCACAGGTTTGAACGAGATAATCAACGCCAGAATAAATCCGACGATGGCACCTCCGATGGCGAGAGGAAGCACTTCCTGACCGTTAAAGAACATCATCCATGTCGCAAATGCACTGCCGAGCAGGATGACCAGCGTAATGAATGCTTTGTTCACTGTGCCGTTAATCGTCATGTAATGCTGATATCGGTCATCTCCATATCCACCAGCATTTTCAAATGTACTGTCCTTGAGTGTGGGGTTACCACTGCGTCCGATCAAAACAATCACCTCTTCTATGTATTGGGTCAAACTTTGAAGCCAATCTTTATGTTCTTCGTTTTCTTCGTGTTCTTCATGTTCTACATTTCCAATGATCTGCTATTCATATGTTTTGATGTTCAAGCACAGACTTGGATGCAATCGGTCGATCACATCCTTATCCATCGTTACAACCCTGTAGGACATATGTCCCAGGCTGTAATACCTTTTTTTAAATTGATACAGACAATTAAATGCTAGTTGTTGCTGTAGTTACTAGGCAGAAGACTTAGTTGTAGAACACTTTGTCTACATTGTATTTCGCACGCATCGTATTAATGATATAGGTCTCATAAATTTCACGGTCTACGGCATCCTCCACCAGACAAACCTCAATGGTCGCCACTTCTTCCCGGTGGTTCTTCATTGGAGATACGGTATCCTCAAAATGCTTCTTGATCCGCGGTCTCAATTTTCTTGCTTTCCCGACAAATAACAGCTCTCCATCGGCATTGTAGAACATGAAGATTCCACCCTTTTCACGCGTGATCAGGTGAAAATCGGTGAAACCATAGATGTGGCTAAGCTGCGGGTTTTCCTGCTTCGTAATGGTTACATCCGGCGTTGGTACGGTAATCTGAATCATTGGGTTCACTTCCTCATTATCTATAGGCTTACATCCTATCATACATTATTACAGGAAACCATTTCATCCTATAAGATGCACAATTCACGCTATTTTCAACTATTACGACAATTATTTCAAAAAAAAGGTTAACTTCCCTGATTCAAAGTGGTACTATAGGGGTATGAGGAAGAAATTGGGCACTAAGACATATGTCTTTATATCTACTTCCGTCTATTGTACCCTTTGAATCATGATCTTTTTCATACTGTATTCTGTAATGTGCGCACCACAACAAGAGGACAGTTAGCACGTATTGCAAGTCTGTAGCTTTTATGATTCATCATCAATACGACCCTTGCAGCAAGCAAATGTAGAAAGAGATTCATTGTAGATTGTAATGTAGAAAAAGAAGTAGAAGTACGAAGTGGATTTGAATTAGAACGCCTGCAATTCCAGTCAGCAACGACCAACTAGATCCACGCAGAAGAACCGATAGCTATCGATCCTAGCAAAGAGAAGAATGGTCATGCCATGCAATCTTAGTAAGTCATAACTTCATAACAGCAGATCTATATAGAATTGGATCAAGCTACACCCACAGCCCGGCACGAAGCCAGGGCTTTTTTACGTTGTCCTCCTTAAACCATTTATAACAACCTCCGTATACTCAATCCATGCCTCATAGCTTCTTGAGTTCGCAGTATATTTAAAAGAAAAAAAGAGACGCCGACCAAGCGGCACCTCTTAAACCATCCCAGAAAGATCCATATATACGAGACGATAGCGGAGAGCCCCAGATTCCCTTACACATGGGCTTTCTCCCTCCCCCGACTCAAATAAATCATTAAAAACACAAACGCAGCAGCAAAAGAAGCCGTAATGATCCAGATCGGAATCCGTGGATCGAGCGCGTACGCCCAGCCTCCCACGATACCGGCCGGGGAAGTAAGCAGCAGGATCACGACGGAAAGCATCGAGAATACCTTCGCTCTTTTTTCGTCGTCGATCGCGTTCTGGACGGCTGCTTCGAGGTACGGCGAGCTGATCATCAATCCGACGGCGGCAAGCACGGTACTCAAACCTATCCAGACCAGATTCGACGTCGGCCACAGCACCAGCATCACGTTCGAAAGCAACGACAGCACAAAACCAGCCATCATCGAGCTCGTCTCTCCTTCAGCTGGAATCTTCGGCATGATGAACCACAGCGCGAGCAGCATAATAATAGAGGAAACGGCAGGAACGAGTGAGATTAGTCCGCTGTCCACTTTCAGATAATCGGCCAGATACAGCGATAGATAGGTCGTTTTTAGCGTCATTTGAAAGTTGAACAGGATATAAACGACGAAGATCAGCATTAGGCTGCGGCTGGCAAACAGATCTCGGATCGCGCCGCTGTAGTCGATCAAACTCTTTTTGAGACCGAGTTCCTTCGTCTCTTTCATTTTCCGATAGCCCATTTCCGTTTCCTTTGTGGTCAGATGCCGCCCGATGAATTGGAAGGTCATGAGCACCGAACACAGCACATACATGATCCGAGTGCCGTCCACCAGCCCGTAATGATCGACCAACAGACCGCCAAGCGGAGCGAACAAACCACCGACAACGCCGATGATCTGAAGCAGAGTGAAAACGTAAGTCCGGTCCTTTTTTGGCGTATCCTCGACGATCAGACAGTAAAAGGCGATATGTGGAACTCGCTGAAGCCCGTTGATGAATGTCGCGATAACGAAAAACCAGACATTTTGGGAAAAGGCAAAGATGAGCATCGCCACGCTCCAACTAAGCACGTCGAAGGTGAGGATGGCGCGTTTGCGTCCCATTCGGTCGGTCAAATACCCGCTCATGAATGATGACAGCACCTGCACGATCAGCCCGAGCGTCGTAATCCAGCCAATATTGGTCTCGGTAACGCCCAGCTCATACATGTACAGCGTAGCGTAAGTTGCCATCATGCTGTACGGAATCAGGAAAAACGGTTCAAAAGCGAGACAGCCTCGGCTGTTGCCGCGAAGTCTCGGGAAAAGCGTTCTTGCCATGCGGGATTTCCTCCGGTGTCGTCATATTGGAATTAAAGCATTTTTGGTCATGCTAAAATATAGGTTACTATAGAAAAAACATGAAAAATAGAGGCATTGGAAATAATTTACCGTGACCAAAGACGGCTGGACGGATCGGAAGCTATCGGTTCCGTGTTCCAACCACCTCGTAATGGAAACAGAGGTATCGTGGTTCTTTCGGTGGGGTTTATAATATGGCAAGATAGCAAACAGAGGGAGTGATGGGATGTATTCCGATCTGCAACTGACGGAGGACCGCCCTGTATATATACAAGTCAAAGATTATATGAAGCGATTGATGCTCAAAGGCGGTTTGCAAGCGAAGCAAAAGCTGCCTTCCACCCGTGAACTCAGTACACTGATGAAGGTTAGCCGCAGCACCGTCCTGCTCGCTTATGCCGAGCTTGAAGAAGAAGGTCTGATCTATGCGGTGAAAGGCAAAGGCAACTATGTCAGTCCCCTGATTGAAGCACCTGAGCCAACCAATGGCTGGCAGCTGGATTGGAAGAGCCGCGTAAGCGACTATGCAATTCAGGCGGAACAATATGATCTGATGAAACATGGTTCCGGTGCAGAACGTGGCGAGATCTCGTTTACCAGTATTGCCCCGGATGAAAAGCTGTTCGATCTGCATAATGTGAAACGGGCCTTCCTTGATCGCATGTCTCTCGAAGGCGAAGTGCTGCTGAACTACGGATATGCACAAGGCTACCGTCCTTTGATGAACTATCTGCTCCGGTACATGGAGAACAAGGGTGTTGACCTGACCGGCAAGGGCATTCTAATTACCAACGGATTCACGGAAGGCTTCGATCTGGTGCTTGGTGCCTTGCGCAGACAAAGCGGCAGAGCTCTATGCGAGAACCCTACCCATCATACGGCCATCAAAAATCTGAAGCTTCATGAGTTCAGCCTCACAGGCGTGGACATGGAGCCGGACGGACTCAATCTGCAGCAGTTGGAGCATGAACTCATCACAAGTTCGTATGATCTGGCCTATTTGGTACCTTCATATCACAATCCAACCGGAACGGTGACTTCTCCTGCCAAACGGGCAGAGATTATCCGGTTAATGAATCAATACGAAGTGCCCATTATCGAGGATGGGTTCAATGAGGAACTGCGTTATTCCGGTTCCCATGTCTCTCCTCTCATCGCTAGTGCGGGCAAGGGTAATGGACTCGTCTATCTGGGCAGCTTCTCCAAGGTACTCTTTCCCGGACTGCGGGTAGGCTGGGTCATTGCAGATGCAGCGCTGATTGATTATTTGGAAAGCATGAAACGGGCACGCAGCATTCACACCTCAACACTGGACCAATCCCTGCTCTACCAATACTTGAGCAACGGCAATTTTGAGAAGTATCTGAAGCGGGCCCGCACTGAATATAAGCGAAAATACGAACTGGTCGTGCGCTGCTTGCGCAAGCATCTGCCGATGTGCCAGATCTCCGGCGAGGGCGGTTTGCATTTATTTGTACAATTCCCTCCGGGATACCGGACCCGGGAATTGCTGGCTGCCTGCAAGGTGAAGGGTGTGACCTTCACGCCCGGCGATACCTTTTATCTGGAGCCAGGTCAGGGGTTAAATACGATGCGCCTGGGCTTCTCCAGGATCAGCGATGAGAATATTCGCAAAGGTATCCGTATCATTGGTGAAACTGCGGCTCAGATGAGCTAAAACGGTTGAATAACAACATGGGAGGATTACACATGAAGGTTGGCGTGATTATGGGCGGAACATCTTCCGAGCGGGATATTTCCCTGCTCACCGGACAGGAGATGATTGCCCATTTGGATAGAAATAAATATGAGGTCATTCCCATTGAGCTAAGCAGCAAACGGGATCTGATCGACAAGTCGGCGGGTATTGATATGGCCTTACTCGCACTGCATGGCAAATACGGCGAAGACGGTACAGTTCAAGGTACCCTGGAGTCGCTGGGCATCCCATACACCGGTTGCGGTGTCTTGTCCAGCAGCGTATGTATGGATAAGGACATGTCCAAACAGCTCATGCACCATGCGGGCATACCTACTGGAGCGTGGGTGCAGGTGAACCATCTGGAAGAACTGTCATCTACAGCGGTTCAGCAGTTGACGTATCCCGTCGTTGTGAAGCCGAACTCAGGCGGCTCCAGCATTGGCACCCAGGTTGTTCAAGAGCCTTCATCTCTACAAGCTGCGGTTGAAGCAGCACTTAAATGGGATGACACGATCATGATTGAACAATATATCGCAGGGGATGAAATTACCTGTGCCATTGTAGATGGCAGGATGCTCCCGATCATCTCCATTCGTTCAAGTGCAGAGTTCTTCGACTATAGTTCCAAATATAATGACGGTGGTGCTGAAGAACAGGTGATTCAGCTTCCTGCCGACATTCACCAGCGCGTGGAAGATGCCGCACTGGCCTGTTATCGTGTGCTGAAATGCAGCGTCTATGCCCGCGTGGATATGATCATCCGTGATGGCATGCCTTATGTGCTTGAAGTCAACACGCTTCCAGGTCTAACCCGTAACAGTCTGCTGCCCAAAAGTGCAGCCGCTGCAGGCATCTCCTTTGCGGAGCTGCTGGATACCATCATTGAACTTTCACTGAAGGAACGAAACAAGGAGGCACAGCTATCATGAGCCAGGATATAACAATACGCAGCAGTTCAACGGAAGATCTGCAGGATATGGTCATTCTCATGGACCAACTGGGCTATCCTACGACGTACGCTGAAATGCAGGAGCGTTATGCCCACATTGCAGCTGATGCCAATTTTAATACGCTCGTCGCCCAGGTCCGTGGACGTGTGGTTGGATTGATTGGCATGCAGACCTATTACCTCTATGAGAAAAACGGTCAGCACTGCCGCATCATGGCACTCATCGTGCATGATCAGTTCCGAGGCACCGGCATAGGCCGTCAGCTGATTCTGGCAGCAGAGCAATGGGCCGCCAGCCAAGGCATAGACTCGCTCTCCTTGAACAGCGGTAACCGTCCCGACCGTGAAGCAGCTCATGAGTTCTATCGGCAAATGGGCTTTACCGCCGGAAGTACTGGATTCAGCAAAAAGCCGCAGGCTCTTCAGCATGCCTAATATTCGATCATATTAATAAAAGCGCCTGTACCCAACAACTTGCTGGGAACAGGCGCTTTCTAATGACGGAGATAACACTTAATATTTGGCTGACTGTGCATCATTAATCGGATAACAGCACCATTGATCATCGGCGCTTCACCCGGAAATGTCGTACAAATGTTTTAACTTATGGCCGATCGATAAAGATCCAGCCTGTTTCTTTTTCCTTATCCACGGTTGCTCCAAGAGACTCTGCCATGAAGCGCAGTGGAACGTATGTCTTACCGTTTTTGCCCACATAGGCGGATTCAACCATGGTTACTTCCTTGCCCGCAACCGTTGCGTTCTTGGAACCCACAGTCAGCACAATCTCATTGCCTGTGATGTCGTCAATAACAACGATGGTATCCGATCCCTTGGTCCATTTCACCTCGGCATCCAATTCCTCGGACAGGTAACGCAGAGGAACGAATGTTGTATTTTTCACCGTAATGGCACCGTAGGTCTCATCTTCCGGATACAGCATAATGCTCTTCCGAGTGATGCCGGCTTCGTCTTTCAGCAGCTGATACACAACAGAATTGGAATCAAAGTTGCGCAGCATCTGTCCAGGAGTAATATTTTCCTTCATCAGATCGATTACGCCACCAGTTGTGTCAACCGCATCCACGGTTACCGCTCCACCGATATTCCACTGTTCGCTGTCTGCGTATAGAGTAACGGATTGCAAAGGCAGATCCTCAGAGGCAGGCAGTGCCACTTTCAACTCAGCATTTTGCTTGCGGATGTTCAGCGCACTGTCGAGATAGAAATCGAGCTTAAATGTTGTATCTGTGCCAAATACCGTCTTCAGCTCGGGCATTTCATTCAACAATTCGTTCAACCCTTGATCATAGTTAACCAGAAGCTCGTCGAGCCCTGCCTTGATCATCGGGTACATGGTGGCAACAGCTGACTCTTTCGATTCTGGCATTAAGGAGGTCATGGCTCCTGTGTCCACTTCTTCCACCTGATTAATTGCTGTCAGCATAGGATAGAACACCTCATATAGATCGCCGATCAGATCCTTGAGTCCTTGCTCATCCTGGGCAACACTTGTCAGGAACGGTTTCACCATGGCAAGAAGCTCTTCTCCCGTGATCTCCATATGGAGCTTGGAGAGGCTGAGGGACTCACCGTTAACCGATTCCTGGACAGGCGTGACGGAGATATTTTTCGGATTGGACAGATGCTTCAGGACAAAAGAAAGAAATTTGGGAGAGAGCTCCTCAATCTGCTTTTCCAGAGCCTTGGTGTCCATCATCGGAAGTGCTTGCGCGCCTTCCAGAGCCTCAAGTGATATGTACAGCGGCTTCTGCGCCCCGTCCAGGTCGATTACCATTTGGGTTTCGTCCATGGAAAGGCGGAAAGGCAGTTTGGTTCCTTGGAAACTTACAGCGCCTTGGATCGATGCCGTTTGGGCATCCTTCACTTTGGCATTTTCGATGTCCAGCGATACGGAATTAATAAGTTCAATCATTTCGTTGTCTTTCTCGGTAGCGAATTCTTTGGCCGGCTCTATGTTAATGTGCATGGATTGTCTCGATTCACCGGATTTTACGTTTGTACTGTTGACCATGGCTTTACTAATATCCACCCCACCAACAGCCTGACATCCCGTAAGCGCCACCATCATCAAAACGAGTGGTACGGCGATCCACTTGGCTAACCTTCGATTCTTGATACGATCTCCTCCTTAGGAAAAATGTGGTTCATTCCTATTATGAGGCCATCAGGTAAATGTTGTAAACCGGTGGAACGTAAAAACGCCAAAAAAGGCCGGAAATGTGTCCGACCTTTGGATAAGTATTTATTTTAGACGACCTCGTACATTACTCTTTGGTTTCCTCGTCAACCTCTTCAGTCGGTTCATTGTCCTCTGTCGTTACAGGGGTTTCAAATTGATCCGGCTCGTCGTCTTGAATGGCTTTGTTCTCCTCATTCTGGTCCTGTGTCATACCGCAATCCCTCTCTTCTACCGGATTTTCGTGATAATCATCAAGGCAATCGCCTTATTTTTATCAATAACCCGAACCGAAGCAGCTTAAACATGAAGGGCGTCACCGTTAGGAACCGTTTCAGAAAATATAAAAGACAATTCCATTGCCGGCGGCGGCTGTTGCCTGATATAGAGCCTGAACGTCGTTCATTGTTTGAACGATCTCTGTGAACGTCTCATCTGCATCCCAGCCTTCCATGACCGGATAGACGCCTTCCGTAATCATTTGGTCCAGGTCAAAACGTGCCTTCAGTTCATCGGGGTCCAGCTGCTCCAGAGCCATATAGGCTTCCAGCACCTGTTCGTTCGAGAGCAAAAACAGATCCATGTCCGAATAATTCCCCAAATATTGTTCCCCTGACATCGGCACCACATATCCGAGAGGCGGCTCTCCTTCCGCCAGGTTACCGGTTAAGGTGAACTGAAGCATCTGCCACGTTTTATCAATATCCAGATCGACGGAACAATCATGCACACTGATCTCGCCTGACTTGATCGATTCAATCAACTCGTCGGTCACCACAAGATATCTTCCGGACATTCCCATATCATGATCCCTCCTATGGTTTTACTTCTCTGTCCCCCATTAACCGTGTATGTTCCAAAAGAATCGGGGTAAAAAGAGGTAGGAGTCATATTACGATTACAAAAATTCCATGCTCAAGCACGACTATACCATACATGTTATCTCAAGGAGGGACCACACTGATGAAAAAATTCGATTACACTCTGAATTACGAAGAGCTCGATTTGCGCAAACATCCCGAACTATATACCGTCGGACGGGGAGAGCAGGGCGTGCTGATGGTGGAACCCTACAAGAGCGAGATTCTGCCCTATTGGCGTTTTAAGACACCCGAGATCGCGACCGAATCATCGGAGAAGATCTACGAGCTGTTTTTGGAATATAAGAAAAAGGATGATTTCGTTGGCATGGATATGGCGCGCAAGTTTCTGCAGATGGGATATACACGGGCCCGGCGTTATACGAACCATAAAGGTGGACGCAAATATTCGAAAGAGGACGGTTCGATCCTTCCCTATCAGAATGACAAAGTGAAAGCGGAAGCTGCAGCTATCTTCAAGGCACAGTGGGAGATTGCCAAGACTGACTCGGATTATATTGAAATGAAGAAGCAGCACCGGGAAAAGTACGAATCCGAGAACGAATAGACACTTGGATAAAAAATACATCGCTCATCCCGATACTCCTTTTGATATAATGCTTTACGTCGATCTACAGGACGAAAACATAATGAGATCACTTAAGCTAAAGGAGCCTTCATGAAATTACCTAGTCGCCCTAACTCGATCACACTGACATGCATCGCGATGTATCTGTTCATCCTGCTGCCATTACCTGCGTCTGCAGCCCAATCCGAGCTTGTGAGGCAGCGTGAAATGACCGCCTTTAGTCCACTGCAAACGGTTGTGGATCAGATGCAGCCCGGATGGAACCTCGGCAACTCATTGGATACGGTAGGTCCGGATGAAACCTACTGGGGCAATCCACGCGTTACTCCGGAATTAATCGGGAACATTGCCGCTCAAGGATTCAAAAGCATACGAATCCCCGTTACTTGGGACCAGCATATGGGTGCCGCCCCGGATTACCGGATAGATCCTGCTTACATGGCACGGGTCCAGGAAGTGATCCAATGGGCACTGGATGCGAATCTGTACGTCGTGTTGGATCTTCATCATGATTCTTATCTCTGGATCAGTCAGCTGGAAACCGATCATGACCAGGTACTCGCTCGTTACACAGCCGTGTGGACCCAAATTGCGAATCAATTCAAGGATGCTCCACTGCGGCTGATGTTTGAAAGTGTCAATGAACCGCGCTTCAATCGTGGAATCACTCAGGCGGGTGATATGGGAGCAGGAAGCAATATCGATGAGCCAAGGCAGCTTACCCTTTTGCATGAATTAAACACGACGTTTGTGAAGCTGATTCGCAGCACAGGCGGCAATAACGAAGAGCGCCCACTACTGCTGCCTACACTTGAGGGTTCACCGACACAGGCAAGGCTGAACAGTTTGAGGTATACCATCACTGAACTGAAGGACAAGAACCTGATTGCCACCGTGCATTACTACGGTTACTGGCCATTTAGCGTTAATATCGCTGGTCACACCACGTTTGATACCGATACCAAGAATGATGCGGCCAGCACGTTTAACAATATATACAGGACTCTAGTCACGCAGGGAATTCCGGTCGTTCTTGGCGAGTACGGACTGCTGGGATTCGATAAACATACGGATGTTATTGAACAGGGCGAGAAGCTAAAATATTTCGAATTCATTGGGCATGAGCTGAAGGACAAAAAGATCGCATCCATATTGTGGGACAATGGCCAGCAACTAAACCGGGAGACGTATATGTGGTCCGATCCGGCTCTGTTCCAGATGATTCAGGCAGGCTGGACAGGCCGTTCTGCTGTTGGAGATCGTGACCTACTGTACCTGAGACAACGCTACCCCATTCAGGATACGGAGCTGACAGTCAAGTTAAATGGAACCAAACTCGTATCGCTCTATGCGGGTGATCAGCTTTTGAAACAAAACGCAGACTATTCATTCAGCGGGAGTACGCTGCTTATCCAAGCAGATGCATTATCCCGTATGGTTAGCAAGGGCTACCAGCTCGGCAAACAGGCCATCATCACGGCAAAGTTCAATCAAGGCGCAGACTGGACATGGAAGCTCGTCGTATCGACCAAGCCTGAGCTGGAGAATGCATCCGGTACTACAGAGGCTTTCTCCATCCCAACGCTCTTTCATGGGGATCAGCTCGCCACCATGGAGGCCGTCTATTCCTCTGGAGAGTTTACTGCTCCGCAGAACTGGACTCCTTACAAAGAATTCCTGACTACATTTGCACCTTCTTATGAAACTAATCAACTGATTCTGCAGCCGGAATGGCTGAGTGAACTGCATAATGGACAGATTGACCTGGCCTTCCATTTCTGGAGCGGTGAGGTCATTCACTATACGCTGTTCAAAAGCGGGAACCAGATAACAGGGAAGACCCTTCATTGATGAGCCATACATTCAGGCGTAGAATGGACAGCATGGTATGCTCTGCGAGTGGGAAATTCGCAAGGCTGTGAAGAAGGTGATGACATGGTATGGGTAATTGGGGTCCTCGGTATCGTTCTACATACACTGTGCACGACAGGAGCAGGTGTAGGACTGGTGGTAGGCTTCGTTTTTTTCCTCGTCGGTTTCGGGGAAATGAAGAACAGGTCACGGACTCTTAGCCGTTTACTGCTGAGTAAGGATACGCTGATGATCGTGGGGACGATGGGCGTTGTGCTTGTTTATTTTTTTCTCTCCTACTGGAATCTGAAAATGATTGGTGATGCAACCTTTCCGGGTCTGCTGGGTTCCGCAATCAGGGTAATCTCCGGGAGACAGCTGCTTACTGCAGCAGCCTTGTACACGTTCTGGACCATGATCAGCTTATACTGGCTGCTTCCAAAAGTATTCAGCTTTGATAGATTAGGCCTGAAAATTCAGCTGATTGCCCTTGGTGCAGCTGGAACCAGCATTCTGGTTGGCATCATGAAATTGTAAACCAGCCCAAAACAAAAAAGGAGTGGAAGCCCAGCCTGGTATGCTGAGCCTCTACTCCTTTTGTTACGTTAAAATAAGTAATGTTCTCTTTTCTCTGATCGGACGAACGGGCAGAATTAACGCGCTTCACCATTCTCCGCTTCCCAACGTGCAATTTCATTGCGAACGATTGGAGCAACCTCTTTACCAAGCAATTCAATGGCTCTCATCACCTCATTGTGAGGCATCGTGCCGAGAGGGGTGTGCAGCATGAAACGAGTGATGCCAACTTCCTTGCGCAGGTAAATAATCTTCTGAGCCACCGTCTCTACGTCACCAACGTACAATGCGCCTTCAATGCTGCGTGCAGCATCAAACGTTGCACGGCTGTAGTGTCCCCAGCCACGTTCACGGCCCAGCATGTTCATGACAGCCTGAGCAGGCGGGAAGAATTTCTCAACAGCCTCATCCATCGTATCCGCGATAAAACCGTGAGAGTGTGATGCCACCGTCAGTTTGGAAGCATCATGCCCTGCATGGGCTGCAGCTTTTTTGTACAACTCAACCAGTGGAGCAAATTGAACCGGACGACCACCGATAATCGCGAGTACCAGCGGCAGACCGAGCAGACCTGCGCGGACAACCGATTCCTGATTACCACCACTACCGATCCATACGGGCAGCTTCTCCTGCACCGGACGTGGGTAGATGCCCAGGTTGTTGAAGGAAGGACGGTGCTTGCCTTCCCAGGTTACCTTTTCCGAATCACGAAGCTTAAGCAGCAGATCCAGTTTCTCATCGAATAACTCGTCGTAGTCGTTCAGATCATAGCCGAATAGAGGGAAGGATTCGATAAACGAACCCCGGCCCGCCATAATCTCCGCACGACCATTCGAGATGCCATCCAGCGTTGCAAAATCCTGAAATACCCGTACCGGATCATCCGATGACAGTACAGTTACGGCACTGGTCAGGCGGATACGCTTGGTCTGTGAAGCTGCTGCTGCCAAAATCACTGCCGGGGATGATGCTGCATAGTCAGCACGATGATGCTCCCCTACGCCGTATACATCCAGGCCGACCTCGTCAGCCAGGACAATCTCTTCTACAACATCACGAATACGCTGTGCGTGACTTATGAGTTCTCCGGTTTTTACATCTGGATTGGTCTCTACAAAGGTACTAATTCCGATTTCCATGTTCTGTTCCTCCCTGTTTATGAAGCGATCCGTCGTTCATCTAACCTATTGTAAGTAGATCACCTTTTGTTATGTATCTTAATATTGAACTATTTTGAAGAAAAACACAAGAGCCCTCTTTCTCCAGAGGGCCTGATTTTGACATATTATTCTCTATTTCTGTGACTTTCATGATTATTTCTTGGTCCCGATGTACAGCAGGTGAGAGGAAATCCCCAGAACTGTAGGATCTGCTGCCTTCTCAATCATGAATTGGATTAACTCTTCATACTCCCCGCGCTCTTTCCAATACTGCTGCTGTTCTGCTGTGAGCATGGCCCCGAGGCTGGATGATCCAATCAAATTCACCGTTTGGAATCCGTGCTGCTCCATGAATGGTTGAATATCCTGAATGTTAAAATAGTACGCCCCTGTGAATCGGCCCTGATCCTGATGGTCGAATGTCCCCTTTTCCACAAAAGCACGAATGGCACCCATATGATCATTCGGTTTCCAGTGCAGGGGAGACTGCAGCGAGTTAATGCTCATTCTCATTCGGCTCTGCATCGCGATGTACACCATGCCGCCTTGCTTCGTTACCCGGTGCAGCTCCCTTACAGCCGTTACCCGCTCCTGTTCAGTCTGGAGATGATACAACGGCCCCAGCATCAGCGATGCATCGTATGTATCGTCAGCCAGCCCCTCAAGACGGGTTGCATCCAGTACGTGGAATCCCTCGAACTGCTTCGTCAGATTATACTCCTTAGCCTTCTGTCTAGCGATATCCACGGAAGCAGGTGTCAAGTCTGACAAGGTTACTCGGTATCCATCCCTCGCAAGCTCCATCGCGTATTTCCCTGGCCCTGCGCCGTTATCCAGAACGAGGCCAGCTGCAGGAAGATGTGCCCTGATGTAATGCATGTTGATGATGAACTCCAGCGGCTCCCGCTCCAATCTTCCCCACTCGTCAAACCCGGAATAGTAGTCAATAATGCGTTCTCTTGTCATTTACCCGACACCTGCCTCTTTTCATTTAGGGTCAAAAAAATGCAAAAAACCTGCCACCTCAACTAAGAGGCGACAGGTATGACCTTCGCGGTACCACTCTTCTTCATCCATGAACCATGCCAATGACAGATCTCTCTGTATCTGCTGGGCCACAGAAACTCAGGAACCTGATGACGGGGGTTAGCCGTCAGGATCTGATCTCAGTCCGTCTGAATGACTGCTGCTCAATCCTGCCGCTTACAGGCGAGTTGGGGATAGGTTGGACTGCCTTGCACCATACGGCAGTTCTCTGAGCCAGCCTTATTCCTTAGTACTCCTGATCATTGCGTTTGCCTGTTAAATTTCAGACAGTATATACCATCCATATATTTCCTGTCAATTCATCAAGATTGATTCATTCCTGAAAGACATGCTTCACATTTCTAACGAATACGCCTTGTTCAGTCTGTTAAGTACCCTTGACTATGTAACCTTCTAGATCTTTTTCACAAATTCAGACTTCAGCTTCATCGCACCCAAACTATCGATTTTGCAGTCGATATCATGGTCACCGTCAATTAAACGGATATTTTTGACTTTGGTTCCCTGTTTGACAACCAGCGAGCTGCCTTTCACCTTCAGATCCTTAATGACTGTCACGGTGTCTCCATCATTCAGAACATTCCCGTTCGAGTCACGTACTACTTTGGTTTCTTCTGCACGCTCGGTTTCGGATTCCAACGTCCACTCATGTGCACATTCCGGGCATACCAGCAGATTACCGTCCTCGTATGTGTATTCGGAATTGCATTTGGGGCAGTTAGGTAAATTGGACATATTGTTTAAACTCTCCATTCCTTTTTTGGGCTTCTCGCAAGTATACGGGATTCCTCATGTTCCTTCCAGCGAAAGGATCACGTTAAATCCAGGTTATCCCCCATTCTGCGTTCGGTTAATGGAATTTAAACGAAATTTAAGGTTCACCTCTCCTTACTTTAAAACGGATCCTATACGATATACCTATCCGGGAGAGATTCCCGATGAATGATTGAATGATTCCGGCTTTTAGCCCGTCCATGAAATATATTTTTCAAAAGGAGTTTCTTGTCATGTCTATGTCCATGTCTTCTTATGTTTTCCCTGTACAAACAGCTTTCTTTATCTTCGTGGTCATCGCCATGTTTTTACTTGTTCCGTGGCTCATTTATGGCTATCGCAAAGACGGCTTTTTCAGCTGGTCACGCTTTGCCGTCAGTTTTTCGTTCATCTTTTATATTCTCGCTGCGTATTGTCTCGTCATCCTGCCGTTTCCATCGACCCGCAATACGTGTGCCCAGCAGGCTGCCGATACGGTATATTACAATCTCGTTCCCTTCACTTTTGTCAAAGATATTATGAAAGAAACACCGATTGTATGGTCTCAGCCGTCCACCTATAAGGGGATGATTCAGGGCAGGGCCTTTCTGCAAATTGTGTTTAACGTTCTGCTGCTCATGCCGCTGGGCGTGTATATCCGGTACTTTTTCCAAAAGAGATCCTGCTGGAAATATGCCTTGCTTGGCGGATTTGGACTTTCCTTGTTTTTTGAAATTACACAAATCACCGGATTCTACGGTTATTACGACTGCCCTTATCGACTGTTTGATGTCGATGACCTGCTGTCGAATACGTCAGGAGCGGTACTTGGATTCTTCGCAGCCCCGATCCTGCTTGCCCTATTCCCGTCACGTGCCAGCATTCAGGCGAAAAGTGAGCAAATTGTGGAGCAAAACCAAGTGTTCCCGATCCCTCAGCTGCTTGCACTCCTCATCGACGGTGTGGTGGTGGTATTTCTATCGAATCTGCTCTCGATCTTCAGTCTATCCAGTACCCATGTGATCAACAGCGCAGCTAATACAACCATCGCGATGCTCATTGTATTGTTTCTTATTCCGAGTGTCCGGGACGGCAACACACCTGGCTCCGCACTGATGCGCTTCCGGTATGTTCGCAGGCAGACAGGGAAACCATCCATGCCGCTGCTGTTTAAACGCTGGCTCGCGCTTTATGTGCCTTGGCTCATGTTTACCATGATCCGGCTCGTCAACGAGTATGCCTTTGTCAATAATGACTCGGTGCTTGAACCCTATAAAGTATGGATTTCGATTGGTATGATCGGTCTCTATATGCTCCTGTTCGGAGCACTCTTCATTCACGTCATACTGGTACTCTTCTCTAGAGGCAGCCGTTCATTCTATTGTGATCATGTATCCAATATCAGGGCTTCTCGTAAATGAATTCGGCAGTACATCTTATAATTTGGTCAGCAGCAATGTAATGAATGGACACAAGAAGAGGCGTCCTCCATCAAGCATGACGGAAGACGCCTTTGAACTGTGTATGATGACACTTTAATTCGCTCGTTTACACGCCAAGCAGTTCCCGCTTGGATGACTCTGGGTCATGCGCAAGTTCAATTTCATGATTAAAGATCAACGTCGCGCGATTCTCCTCATAAGGAGGCCAGTTCACACCAGCCGTTTCCGGACGGCCACTCTTGGCAAAGGAAATCCAGGCATCCTGTACTTTGCCTGCCAGTTCTGCAGCTGCTGCATCCGGTTCAGCGTTCATGGACTTCAGCGCATGCAATGTATTGAAAGCAAAGAAGATATCGATGCTGTGGATCGACTTTCTCAGCAATGGATGCTCCGGCATGACCCAATCGAACCGGTACATCCACACCGGTGCATATTTCTGTTGAGCAGTCGCGTATTGAAGCGCCGAGCGCCAGAAGAACAGATCGGTCATCACCTGAGCCTGTCCGTCTGCCGTTTTGGGATAACTTTCCGCAATCGCTGCCCGGTTCTCCAGATCGGGCGTCATGAAGTCGACGGCCTGTACCATATCGATCTCTTCCGAATAAGGGACATGCGGCTGAATGAACAGCGCACCTTCATGCAGGGTAGTTCCAATCAATACAGGGATGCCTTGGGCAGTTCCCGCACGTACAGCCTCAAGTGGAGACTGCGGGAGCGTCACTCCATCCAGTACAGGCTGGAACAACAAAGCCATGGCAGCACCGCTGTGTTTTTTGACCGTTTCGCCAGCAGCCAGGATCTGCTCCGCCGGGATATCTTTCAGCTTATGCAGATCATCCTGCGTTACACCCAGAACCTTCAATACACCGTTCCGGATCTCAGCAGCCTGCTCTGCAGGCATGAACTGCGATGCTCCGCTTTGCATAATGGCACGGTGGAACAAGCCCTTGGCCGCCGGCATGGCCATCAATGCAGCAATACTCATACTGCCGGCCGATTCACCGAATACCGTAACATTGCCAGAATCACCGCCAAAGGCTCCAATGTTATCCTGTACCCACTGCAGGGCAGCGACCTGATCCAGCAGGCCCACGTTGGTTGCAAACCCTTCCCCAAGTGGAGCCATATGCATGAATCCAAGTGGGCCGAGACGATAGTTTATCGTCACAACGATGACATCGCCACGCAGGACCAGATGGGTTCCATCATACAAGGGCTGACTTCCCGCCCCCGAAGTGAATGAACCTCCATGAATCCATACCATAACCGGGAGAGGATGCTGGCTTTCTTTTTCCGGTGCCCAGATGTTCAGATAGAGACTGTCCTCCGACTCGGCAGGAGACTCTCCGAATATCCCTTCTGCTTGATGATGTCTTGGCTGTATATTTTCAGGTCCGAACTGCTTCGCTTCCCTGACTCCATCCCAGGATTCAGGCGGAATCGGAGCTTGAAATCGCAATTCGCCCACTGGTGGTTTGGCATAAGGGATGCCTTTCCATACACTCGTTCCATGCAGATGTTCTCCCTCAACTGTACCGTACCGTGTGTTAACTTGAAGCTCTCTCATGCGGCATATACATCCTCTCTCCTATTAAATGTTATACATACTATTGAGTATAGAGCCCCGCAAGACCAATTTACAAGTTTACCCAAAAAAGGCCGGGGTTGAGACGTTTCACGTGGAACTTTTATGCACTCAGTGAAGGAATATTTTGAGGATCAGCCCATGATAACAGTACAACAATAACCATTCCTCAGGAACGGATGAGGCTTCACCGGTTATGCAGAAACTTCTGCATACGGAGCAGTATTCTCAGTGATTGCAGAGATTTGAAACCATTGCGTGATACGTGAAAAAGGACAGACACCGTGGAATAAACGTCTCGACAGTTTGTTGCAGGTAGATATGTAAAATTCGCATCTAAAATAAACTGCAATCTGTTCTTTTAAATACAAATAAGGCCACCCTTTCGGGTAGCCTTATTTATTTATCAACTATTTTACCGATAAATTATTGCTGTGCTGCAGCTTGAATATCTGCATATGCCCAGTGAGACGCAGGTACGTCCGAGAACGATTGTGAACCTGTACCCGTTGCTGGGGTACGCTTGAACAACACATTTAATACTTTTACTGCTTCAGCCCGGGTTAATTGGCTATCCGGTTTGAACGTACCATCGGTGTATCCAGTCATCAGGCCAGCAGATTGTACATATGCGATCGCTTCTGCAGCCCAGGAATCTGTGGACACATCCGTAAAGGATGATCTAGCTTCCGTTGCTGCAGTTGCACTGCCCGATTGCTGCTGCATCCAGCGGTAAGCAATCGTCGCCATCTGCGCGCGTGTAATCGAACCTTCTGGTACAAATTGAGTTGCGCTCATACCATTCATGATCCCTGCGGATTGAGCTTGTGCAATTTCGCTGTTTGCCCAGTGAGTTGCTGCTACGTCGGCAAAATTACCGGAATTAATAGATTTAGATTCATCCGTCAGGTTACGCGCCAGCATCGCTGCCATTTGAGCACGAGTCACGAATGCATCTGGACGGAACTTGTCACCAAAACCTTTGATATACGGTTTATTAGTTGTTTCTGCCGCTTTCAGTCCATCGACCACAACCAGTGTGAACGTACTGAATTTGCTTACTGTAAATTCGATGCCTTCACTGCCATCGTTCAGTTGAACGAGCTTTCCTTGCAGCAATTCTTTGGTACCGTCACTGTGTTCAATGTAGATGGCCAGGTTGTCCAAAGCCTTCTGACGTGCTGCTGCATCTGTCGGCAGACTATCACGGAGTGGCAATGTCAGTGTTACTTCACGACTCTGCATATTCGTTTCGATTTCGACTGGACGAGCCAGTACTTTGACATTTGCATCCGGCGTAATTTGCTGAATCAATTGCTCTTGCTTCGCGCGTTCTTCCACTTGCTTGCGCTCGGATTCCTGCTTCATTGGCACAATGCGGAAGTACAAGTCTTGGTTGAAACCAGCGGTCGAAACCGTAGGAATTGAAATGATTGCATTCTCTGTCGAGATCTCCAGCTTAAGTCCGCCATCATTCAGCTGTTTTACTGCTGCTTTTGGCAGTTCTACGCGAGTCTCGGATACGGAATCTTTGGCATCCGGAATGATGATGCGTGCTGTATCCATGCCAAGCTGTTTTGCTTTTTCTACAGATTCTTTGGCAGTCGCTTCAGACATTGTTACGAGGTCCTTCACCTTACCATTTGTTTCTGTTGTACGTGTAATTGTTGTTTTCACCAAGTTGGTCCCGTTGGTACCATTCACATCCACCGTAAGTGTCTCTTTGTTGGTTGCAGGCGTTGATGTTACAGGTGTAGATGAAGATCCACCACCGCTTCCGCCACTGCTTGGCGGAGTGACCACCGGGGTCTTGGGTTCAAAAAACTCGTCAAATGCCGATTGAACCTCGGTATAGCTTCCATAACCGTTAGCTGGTTTTTTGTCCAGCATCCATTGTGCGAGTTTTTCGATCTTAGACTCATCACTCGATGCATCTGCTAATTTCGAGAAATTCAATGGGAAGTCATCCAGCTTTTCATGATCCGATTGTTTGTTGTACTCTTCCACCTCTTGTTGAATCATCAGAAGTGTAAACAAGGTCTGGCTCATCTCGTCTGTTGTGTTTACATTAAGAGATGGAGAAATGGTCAAGATCATAACCATGCCGAGAAGAGCCTTATCTACTGAAAGACCTTCTTCTTTGAAGATGAGGCGAGCCATATAAGCGATCAATTTCTGATCTACAACAGACCCCTCTACGTACTTTTTGCTAAGCTCACGGAATTCTTCATAATCTTCGAAGTCTTCAATCGAGATATATTCATCGACTTGAGAAAGCTTCATATAGAAATTATCCAAATGACTTTGCATCTCGGCCTGACTCGTTGCCTTATAAGCAAGCACAGCTTCATATGCCAGCCCAACGGTATATCTTACCTGTCCTTCATTTTCATAATCATATTTATCCGGAAGCAAATCAATCAAAGCTTGAGCTACAGCTAACTGCTCTTCAAGAGTAAGATCATTGAATCCCGCAGGGAGTATTACAAGCTCAGGGCTGTTGCGGATAATAGTTAGAACCTCACCTACATTTTCTGCATCCACTGCATCGTTTAATTGTTCCATCGGTGATAATGGGCCAAAGAAAGCATTGAACGTTTGTTGAATAGCTTGGTAGCTTTCGTAACCCTGTACTGGACGATTATCAATCATCCACTGGGCGAGTTCTTTGTATTTTGAATAGGTAATATCGTCTACTTTATTTAGGTTAAGCGAGAAGTTCTCCAAATATTCTGATGTGCTCGAATTCTGATTAAACTCTGCCGACTCCTTCTGTAATAAACGAAGACGCACCAATGCACTGTACATTTGGTTTTGGGTTGTCAAACTGTTAATCGGTCCATACGTCGATAGACTAGCAGATAACCGCTCACTATACTGATATACGGGTAGCGAACTACGTAAAATATCAAATTTAATATTATACGCCAAAATCTGCTTATCTACTGCCGACAGCTTGTTATACTTTTTCCCAATGCTATAGTATTCCGGGATGCTGGAATCCATATTCCCACTGAATACTTCAGGCAGGCCTCTCAGCATGTCAAAATACGTTGTAATCCTCTGCTCCACGCTCGGCAAATCACGTGTCTGAAGAATTCCCCGAGGGTAAACAACCAGGTCAATCACATATTGCACTTGATCTTTACTCACATATCCTTTGCTGCCGTTCATAAATGTTAAAAACTCAGCCATGGATTCTTTCTCATCCTTGGTCCAGTTGTCAAAATCCTGAGGAAGAATTACTCCAACTTGAGGATCTTGAACTGCAGAAAGTACACCGGCTAAATCTCCATTACTTTTTGCCAAGTTCAGTGCCTCAAGTGGATCTGCTCCTCTATTCTCGGTGAAGGTCAATGTCACGTAAGGACCTACTGGAGTACTTTCAGTTGCTTTCACACGTACCCATACCGTTTGGGCACCTTCAAATTGAGGTTGATTAGCAGAACTGTATACAAACCAATCCACGCCAGCATTCGTGCTGTATTCCATTGTACCGTCCGCACCTACAATTGCATTTGCTTCATCATCCGCTGTCACTGCTGGTGCAGCCACTGCGAAGAATGCGTCGAAGGCGGCTTGTACTTCTGCTGTGGTATTGTAGCCTTCAACACCGGTTCTCTTATAAATCATCCAATCTGCCAGTTCCGCCCGTCTCTGCTCATTATTCTGGATGGTAGACATCTTCTCCATGTTGATTGGAAAAGGCTGTACCGTAGCATTTGGACTCATGCCGAACATTGTAGTCATTTGATAGTGTGCATAAAGACTATTCAGTGCAGCATCCATGTCTGATCCAGTGATGGGTCTGTTAATTGGAAGATAATCCGACATCAGCACGTTCAGTAATTGAATCTGACCCTTATAATTAATGGGTGTTTGGTGTTGACCTAAAGCAGGTCCAAACATCACAATATTTGTGAATATTTCCTTATCAGCACCTCTAAGCATGCTGTAGGCAGCACTCGCCTCACCCATTGGTTGTGCTTGTTCAGAAGGTAGGAAATTTCCAGCCTGACTATAATAGTTATATAGCTCATTCAGAAGACCCTCTACAGCACTTGAATTCGTAACTCTGGGCAGCACTACTATGTCGCTTAAGAGATAAAACATGTAATCCACTTGACCCTGACTTTCATAATCTGTTCCAAGTGGAAGCAAAAGAGTCATTCCTCTTGCCAGTTCTTTCTTCTGTTCTCCATCCAGCCCGTCATAGAGCGTTGTTTTATCGATAATATCAATTAAGCTGCTGTTCTCTATGAGACTTTGAACTTGTGAAATAGTTTGTTCAATATCCTGAACAGATTTTCTAATTTCATTTAATTGCTCCAGTGGTGTAGATGCTGCATTCGCTACCCCTCCTACACTAACAACCTGCAAAAACAGAACTGCAACTAATAAACAACTTACTAGCTTCCTGTAAAACATAAACCTATATCCTCCCCTTCTATTCCATTCAAATGGTCCGCAATTTAGGTCTATTGTATTGCACAACTCTGAACGGATTCTGAACAATAAATCTAAAATATGGAAAAAGATCCTGTATGAAGGTAAAAATCAGGCTGAATCTCTACATTTTTCGTCATTATTCATCATTTTTTATTTACATATAATCTCGAAGGCCTACTTCCTCTCTATCGAGCCTATCAAATCATCATGCAGTGAACGTAGTCCAAGGAACCTTAACGAATCAGAGCGGGAACGGGACAGGATCATATCATCACTCGCGCAATCGAGGTGAATATGTCATTTGTGTAAGCCCTATCAATCATTTATAATTTCGTTCATATGAACAATGCAGATCGATATGCCAACATTCCATTAACGATTGACCTATATTAAGTAAAATAAGTAGAAAGGGGGAAATAGCGTTGCTGCAGCTCACCGAGAGACAGGCACAGGAAATCGTCGACAACATGATGCAGGACATCCCGTATAACATCAACATCATGAATGAACAGGGTATTATTATTGGAAGCGGTCAGAAGGAGCGGGTTGGAACCGTTCATCAGGGTGCTGTTCGGGCACTGACAACCGGAACCCGAACTGAGGTCTGGCAGGACGGGAAATTAGAGAAAATGGGTACCAATGAACCGATTACGATCAACAACCAGCATGTGGGTGTCATCGGAATCTCTGGCCATCCGGATGAGGTTCGCCCGTTCTGTAACATTGTACGGACAACGGTGGCGCTCCTCATTGAACAACGCAACCAATTGGAGAGTCTGGCTCACGAAACATCGCGCAAGAAGGCCTTTCTGGAACGCCTTTTGAATCATTACGGCTCCTATTCCTTGAAGATCAGGAAGGAAGCATTGCAGTACAACCTGGATCTGCAGCTGCCAACCGTCCTCCTCTACATCAAAGCCAGTGGAAGTACTCCTGAATTCAATGAAAGTATAGGCAAAGTATTGCTGCAATTCCCCTCGTTCTCCATGGAAGACGAAGGTGACGCACAGATTATCATGATTCAAAGCGAAACCGATCTTGATTCACTCCTTAAGCGATTGCGTCAAGAACAGCCTCACTGCTTTATTTCAGTCAGCCGAAAAGAACCCAACGTTGCCGTTTGTTATGAGCAGGCAAGATCCGTCATGAATATTCTGATGGCACTTCAGCCGGCTGCTCCTCTCCTCTATTATGATGATGTGCACTTTCTGGTAAGCTTCAGCAAGGCTCGACTGACGTCTCAAGCCAACATCATTAGCAGGCTGGAAGATCACGCAGATCTGCTGGAAACCTTGCGCAGCTTCATCCACCATAACGGCAGCATGACCATGACGGCAACCGATCTGAACATTCATCGCAATACGCTGCAGTATCGCCTCAAACGCATAGAGAGCATTACGGGCAGAGACCCACACAACTGGCTCGAACTGATCGAGCTTACACATGGCCTGCTCTCACTCCATCAGTGACACCAGCCATCATAACAAAGAGAGACGGGCATGCAGCATCTGCACGCTGGCAGATCCGCAACCCGTCTCCGTTATACTCTTATTTATCACTTCATCGCTATTGATCATCAAGATCATAAACCCAACTTCAGCACTCTTGCAATGTTCTCCATGGTACGCTCCACATTCTCCGGCCCTTCACGAAGCAGCTTACCCAGATCGGCTGCGCCCGGTACAATACCGAATACAGCATCAATACCTTCCGTGTATAGCGTATCAATCCCTTCACCAACGTACCCTGCGATGGCGATGACTGGTTTGCCGGCTTTCTTGGCAGCCTGTGCAACACCGTAAGGAGTCTTGCCAAATTTCGTTTGAAAATCGATTCCGCCCTCACCTGTAAACACCACATCTGCATGATCCAGCTTGCCCTGCAAACCTGTGTATTCAATGACAATCTCAATACCTTTACGCAGAACAGCCTGGGTAAATATCAGCAGTCCTGCACCCAGTCCACCTGCTGCTCCGGCACCTGGAACATCCCGAATATCCTTGCCCAGCTGCTGTTTCACCACCTCCGCATAATGAGAGAGATTGGCATCCAGCAGCTGTACCATTTCAGGTGTAGCCCCCTTCTGCGGTCCAAATACCCTTGAAGCACCATGCTCTCCGCATAACGGATTGGTCACATCACAGGCTACAATGAGCTCCACTTCCTGCAAACGCGGGTCCAGACCCGACACATCGATATGGGCCAACTTGTTCAGATCCCCACCGCCACGAGCAAGTGGCTGCCCTTGGGCATTCAGAAACTTCGCCCCAAGCGCCTCCGCCATACCTGTACCGCCATCGTTGGTGGCACTGCCACCAATCCCGATAATGATTTTGCGAATGCCAAGATCCAGACATGCCCGAATCAGTTCTCCTGTTCCATAAGTGGTCGTGCGGAGCGGGTCCCGGCTGTCCGGGGTTACCAGATGAATGCCGCTGGCTGATGCCATCTCAATGGCTGCCGTGGTGCCGTCGCCCAGAATGCCATACTGCGCCATGACCGGTTGACCAAGCGGTCCGCTCACCTCTTTCAGGTGAATAGCACCATTCGAAGCATCCACCAATGATTGCACGGTCCCCTCTCCGCCGTCTGCCATGGGCACATGGATGTAACTGGCGTCCGGGTAGATTTTACGCAATCCTTTTTCCATCGCAATACAGACTTCCTTCGCCGTCATGCTCTCCTTGAATGAATCCGGTGCCAGTACAAATGTCTTCTCTCCCATTCTTCTCACCCCATCCTTATTATTAGAGGATAAATCCGTATAGTAATGTGGCTACAATCGCCATCGTCCCACCCACAATAGCTTCATAAGGAATGACTCCCATCCGCTGCCGGATCGTCATTTTCATGCTGTCTGCCGAAACGTGGAAGTAATTCCCCTGAGGTAGAGAATCAATGACGGTTGCCCCGGTGTGCACCATAACCGCTGCTGCGAGCGGAGCCGTCCCCATGTTCAGAATTGCGTCACCGAACGAGCCCGTTGCCAGAATGACACCGGTTGATGTAGAGGCAGTAGCTGCTGCCATCAGAATACCCGCAATCGACGCCAGGAAGGTGCCTGAGATGCCGGATGCTTCAATTAAACTAACCACCTGACCTGACAGGTCGGATGCAGAGATCAGACCCGCTATCCCACCTGCGCCGATCAGAATAAGCACGGTTGCTGTCATTTTATTTAATCCGGAAGTTGTATACTTCACAATGTTTCTACCTTGTCCCATCGCCAGCATGCCGATGATGCCGGCAAGCGGCAGAATATACATCGCATCCACTTTGAACGTGGATAGTACTTCTACCCCTGTTATTGAACCAATCGGGTTAATCATTAACAAAATGATGGCTACCAGAGGTGCAACAATTGCTTTTTTCAGCGGCGGGTACTGTGAGGTATCCACTTCACCCTGCTCCGCTTCCTGACCAGTAACCATTACGCCTTTATTTTTGAGCATCGAAGCGACGATAACGGTCACAATTAATCCGCAGATGGCCGGAATCACACCTGCCAGCATGACATTGCTGAGATCCAGATCGAATCCACGTGCCGCTGCAATCGTATTGGGATTCGGAGAGATAATGTTCCCCGCTTTACCACCGCCAGATAGCGCAAGAATTAGGGCCAGTTTGGAAATGCCCATTTTGTTACCCACAGACAGTGCGATTGGTGCCACTATAAGTACGGCAACGGGGATGAATACCCCAACGGCTGTAATAATCATCGTGGCCAGTGCCAATGCCAGAATTGCTTTGCTTCCACCAAATTTTCTCACAATCGCCTGAGCTATGGTCTCTGCCGCTCCAGACTCCATCATGACACCTGCCAGAACCCCTGCCGCAAGGACGCGGAGCACGGTGCCCATGACGCTTTGCGTGCCATTCACCAATATGTTTACGGTCTCTTCCAGGTTTGCCCCACCAATTAAAGCGCCTACAATTGCTCCCAGAAATAACGAATAGACCGGGTTCAGCTTCCTTAAGATCAATATGATGGCAATAGCAAGTCCTGCCAGTGCGCCAATCCAACTAATAGTTAAAGCCTCCATTGTGATTGCCCCCTTGCTCTTGTTGAACACGCTTTCATTATAGAGGCTGGCGCATTAAATAAATATTGATGAAAGGACGAAATTCATTGTGCATATGCACAATGAAAAAACAGGACAGACATATTGCCCTGCTTTGTTCAATGATTTCACCTAACTGCATTTAGAGGAGTACACGATTTTCCATAATCGTTTTCATACTGATATGGGATTTGGATGTGCCCAGCTTCACAAGTGCATCCTGGAACGATGCGAGCTCTTCGATGGATGTCGTTCTTACTTTGATCAGATAATTGTATTCACCGCTGATGCGGTGTAGATCCGTAACCTCTGGGGCCTGTTCACAGAAATGCACCAGTTCTTCGCAGCGTTCGGTTTTGAACAGAATAAAGGTGGTGGTTCCCCGATTTAACTTAGCCAAGTCATAGATGGTCGAATATCCCGATATGATACCCTTTTCCTCCAACTTGATGATTCTCTCCTTAACAGAGGGCTGGGACATGTTAATCTCCTTACCAATCTGCGCTATAGGCATACGTGCATGATGCTGAAGCAGACGCATGATCCGCTGATCAATCTCATCTGGAATATAAGTCATAAGCCAGACCTCCGATATAGGCTTGTTAATTAAGTTTTTTTCTACAAAATAACTTATAATCTCTAACATATTCTTCATTATATCCTTCGATATGGCATGTATTCACTTCGGCAATATCCTTATACTTTAATAAACAACAAATAAAAGGAGTCCTACAGAATGAGTATAAAAGGTATTGCTCATATTGCCATTCAGGCACGTAATTATGAAGAAACCCTTTCGTTCTATACCCAGGTACTTGGTTTCAAGGTCGGTCACTCCTGGAGCTTGCCATCGTTCTCTATTGCTGAGGCGAGCATGCTGATATCCCCGGATCAGCGAACCTGTATCGAACTGTTTGATCCCGGTGCCGTTATCCCTGCTGAAGGTGAACCAGCAGCCTCCCCCGAGGAAGTCAGACATGGAGCACTGCTGCATTTGGCCTTTTATGTAGACAATGTAGATGCCATATACCAGCTTGCACTGACTCATGGTGCCAAATCTTACGTTGAACCGGATTGGATCTCTCTAGGCGAGCCCCCGCTGAAGGTCCGAAATGCTTTGGTTCATACCCCTAATGGCGAGGTCATTGAGTTTATTGAAGAAGTAGACTTTGATCAGTCAGCGAGATCATCCCTATGATATATAAGAACAGCCTGCTGCCCAATGATCTGAGGCAGCAGGCTGTTCTACGTGTTTAGGTCACTGGCTTATAGTCGCTTAACCTTCCTTCGTACACCAGCTTCAGGCGGTCGCTTTGACGAAAATCATCGGGGGTCACCAGTGCAGGGAGCTTATTCCACAGCTTAATTCCCGAACGTTGAAGGATTTCCGCCACGAACTGGGAGCAAAAATAGGAGTTGCTGAATTCCACGGGCTCCTTCAGGGTAATGCCGATGACCCCCAGCAGATTATACATGTACTTCTGACGGCTGCGGATGAAGATCTGCAGCACACGTTTCATCTTTTCCACCTCGCGGTCCGTAACCTGAAGCTCATAAATAACACAAGTTGTATTTGGATATTTGCTATATGTACCCGTCTGAATATCCTCCTTCACAAAACCGCCATTCAGCGGATTGTTCGGGTGCTTGCGGCCGAAGCTGTACAGCTCGGATAATTCCCGGTTGAAAGAGATCGAGGCATGATTGTATGGTGCTCTGGTGTAACTCTGAATAACCTTGGTAAACAGTGTCCCTGTATTCGTAAGCAGGATGTAGATTGAACGGTCGGCTGTCATAACGAAATTTCCCCTTATCAAGTTGGCACTATTCCTTCATAATAACATAGGTACCCAATTATGGGATCTTACTTCTGGAATAAGCAGGTGATTGGTTCGTGAGCAGCTCGCTCTTCACATTAACGCTCATTTTTGCAGCATTACTCGTCATACATATCGTGTATAAAATCATTGCCAAGCTTCAGCCGGATAAGGATTATTCGGGCATTGGCAACAAAATCAAGACCTGGTGGGGCATGCTCGTCATTTTCTGTCTCGCTACGCTCTTCAATCCGATTGTTTCCCTTATCTCGTTGATGGTACTCGCGTTCTTCGCGCTCAAAGAGTATTTCTCCATGATTCGCAGCACCCGAAAGGCTGACCGCCGGCTGTTCCTATGGGCTTATCTCGCTATACCGGTGCAGTTCTATTGGATCTATATTGGATGGTATGGGATGTTTATCGTCTTTATTCCACTGTATGTCTTCCTCGTGCTGCCGCTTCCCCGATTGATTAATAAGGGAACGGTCGGGTTCCTGCGAAGTGTAAGTTCTACGCAGTGGGGATTGATGCTGATGGTATTCGGACTCAGCCATCTGGCCTACTTTCCGTTCGCAACACCGGAGTATGGGTCGAAGCTGGTCCTCTTCCTGGTTGTGTTAACACAGCTTAACGATGTGGTCCACTATCTGGTCTCTCTCTATCTGGGCAAACGTAAAGTGGTACCCACAGCCAATCCATTTTTGACATGGGAAGGATTCGCCTGTGCATTCGTGATCACAACGGTAGCCTCCTATTTCATTCACCCTTATCTGACTCCGTTCGATTGGCAATTCGGAATCTTTATCGGTGTATTGATTAGCCTTGCCGGCTTCTTCGGCAGTCTGACGGTGTCTGTACTCAAGCGCGACCTGTTAATCGGTGACGACAACAAATTTGATGCCCTCAAAAAAAGCTATCTAAGCCGAGTCGACAGCCTGACCTATACGTCTCCGGTCATGTTTCATGTCGTACGTTATTTCTTCGACTTCATGTAGATCAGACAGCGCTTAACGCAAGATACATTTTTGGATATAATGGCACACGAAAAACTGCACCTCCAATTGTTAGATGTTATCCAACAATTAGGGTGCAGTTCAATATCGGCTGCTTATACGTTATTTCTTCAACTGAACTTCCTGCTCGGCCAGGATCTCATTACCCGCTTCATTCTTGTAGACAAGTGTGATTTTGCCCCGTTCACCCTTCATTTCATCCGAGTACTTAAAGCCGGAGAACTGTCCGTTCCCGCTAATATAGAAGCCTTCTTTACCGTCACCACCATGCTGAATGGCCTCTGCAGGCGAGTTAATGATGGTAATCTGGTTGGATGTCCACCGCAGCTCAGAGAGGGTGTAGCCCTCTGGCACCTGGCTCACGGAAAAGTCAAAGCTTTTGTTATCCTCTGTCGGCTTGTCCGATTGGTCAATTTGAATGGCGATCTGTTCGTCATTGGCTGATGAATCGGATTGAGCAGACAGCTTCCCTTCATCGCCATCCGCCGTATTTGCCGGGTCCTCTTTACCCTGTTTGGCATCCGAGTTCGGAATGGAGCCTTTTCCCGCTTCCTCGATAGGCTGCTTGGATTGCGGATAAGCGTGTTCCTGAACCGATTCATTGTTATTTTTCGCGCCACATGCGCTGATCAGCAGCAGAATGCAAAGCACCGATGCCCAAAGAGCAAATGTATTCATGTTTTTTTTCATCATTGGAACTCCTTCCATCTTGGTCTAAATCCATGTAAACGACACATGCCTTATTAATCACTACACCATATCGTCCCTCATGAAGCTCCATAATATGTAAACCCACTGAATTTGATCATTACAGCCACACTTCGATGAGTTCTGAACTATTGACGTGTTACCTTGGTTAGACGGAAGCATTACCGAATTTAGGGGGGAACATATTGAATCGCTTGGTTTACATCATACTTGTCATTATTGCTACTTCGCTTATGGGTTCTTCTTTTGCTGTTGGCAAAATCGGGCTCGCTTATATCTCTCCACTTCTTCTCGTAGGTATCCGCTTTACACTGGCTGGGGGACTCATGGCACTATGGGTATGGAACAAAAATCTTCCTTCCACCTTACCGGACTGGACCCGATTATTCGTTATTGGTATGTTCCAGACGACCGGGGTTATGGCCTGCATCTTTCTTAGTATGCGTACCATTCCTTCTGGAGAGACCTCCATTCTTACGTTTACCAATCCGTTGTTGGTCGTTATATTGGGAGGTCTGTTTCTCCATCTGAAATACCGGTTTTATCAGTGGATAGGTGTCGTTATTGGTATTGCAGGAGTGTTTGTTACGTTGGGATTTCACTTGCAGTTATCAGAAGGAACGTGGCTGGGCATAAGCTCCGCCGTGTCGTGGGCCATTGCTACTTTACTCGTAAAAAAATGGGGGACCCGCTTCAGCACCTGGGTACTGACCGCTTATCAGATGTTATTCGGCGGCCTGCTCCTATTACTGCTCAGTTTAACGCTGGAGACACCACATCTGGAGCTTAACGCCATTTCCATTCGTGCTGTTCTATACCTGGCACTGCTTGGCTCCATTGTTCAGTTTGCTGCATGGTACTACCTGCTGAGCAAAGGCGATCCTGGCAAAACAAGCGCCTTTCTTTTTCTAGCTCCGTTCTTCGGCATACTATCTGGCTGGCTGCTTCTTGGGGAGGTCATCCGGAGCTACGTTTATATTGGCGGGTTATTTATATTCCTGGGGATCTTTTTGGTAAACTGGACTGGAGGAAAGAAAGACATTGCACCAAAATAAAAATATTCATGCCTGATTTTCGGCGATGCCCTGCGCATCGTTTTTTTATAATAACAAAGACAGATGTAACTTCCGTAAAAACAGCATCTTGCTGGCTGGAACAAAAATCGTAAGGACGTGCGTGTAATGATCTCTACTGAACTGAAAGAACAATATTATCAGGCGCTGGTTGCCAAAGATTCGGAATACGAAGGTTTATTCTATGTTGGTGTCAAAACGACGGGGGTATTCTGCCGCCCTACCTGCCCTGCACGGAAACCCAAATATGAAAACTGTGAGTTTTACGAGACTGCACAGCAGGCACTGCTCGCTTCATTTCGCCCCTGTCAGCGTTGCCGTCCATTATCCCATCCCAACCAGGTATCCGATGTAGTCCGAATACTGGTCGAGGCCGTGGAGAACAATCCGGAAAAGCGCTGGAAAGGTCAGGATTTCAAGGATCTGTCCATCGATGAGTCCACGGCACGCCGCCAGTTCAAAAAGCGGTTCGGCATGACCTTTGTGGAGTATGCTCGCGCACGTCGCATGGGACTGGCTTTGAAGAATATCCGCTCAGGCCGCACCATTATCGATGCCCAGCTATCGACAGGTTACGAATCCAGCAGCGGCTTCCGGGATGCTTTCTCCCGAATTATGGGTGCCGCTCCTACTCATGTGGATGACGGGCGAGTGCTAAAGGCCTCCTGGATCGATACACGTCTTGGACCCATGATGGCCGTGGCAGATGATACAGCCCTGTATCTGCTTGAATTTGTGGATCGCAAAGGTCTGGAGCGGGAAGTGGAGCGTCTTCGGAAACGAACCAAGTCGGCCATCGTACCGGGTGTAACTGAACCCATTCGCTCCATAGAGAGGGAACTGACAGCGTATTTTGACGGGACTTTAAGGGCATTCGACACCCCGTTGTTCTGTTTAGGAACACCATTTCAAAAGAGCGTCTGGGAGCAGCTTATGGCGATTCCGCCAGGCGAGACAAGGTCATATCAGGACATCGCTGTTGCACTGGGTAAACCATCCGCATGCCGTGCAGTCGCACAGGCCAATGGGGCGAATCAACTGGCCATTGTAATCCCATGCCACAGGGTCATTAATGCAAGTGGCGATCTGGGTGGGTACGGCGGTGGCCTTACTCGCAAGAACTGGCTGTTAACCCATGAGAAGACTGCTTATGAACAAATTCGTTGAGACATCGTCAGTGAAAAAGTAATCCATTAATAACGATATAACGGAGGAGAGTCATCCTATGCATACCCTGAAAGAACAAGCACAGCTATTTCACCAGCTGCACATCAAAGGTAATCCACTCGTGCTAATCAATGTGTGGGATGCCGGAAGTACAAAATCCATTGAATCAATTGGAGCCGCAGCCATAGCCACTGGAAGCTGGTCTGTTGCTGCAGCTCATGGTGAGCAGGATGGAGAGATGATGCCGTTTGAATGGGTACTTTCCAATCTGGCTCGCATCACATCCAGCACTAAACTGCCTGTTACCATCGATATTGAGGGAGGGCATGGCAGGTATGCGTCAGAAGTGAAGGAAAATGTCCTCCGGGTCATTGAACATGGTGCTGTCGGCATTAACATTGAAGACCAACTTCCTGGTGGAACAGGTCTCTATGCCATTGAGGAATTCGTCCTGCGCTTGAGAGCCGCTCGGGAAGCGGCTGAACAGATGGACATTCCCCTATTCATTAACGCTCGTACGGATATATTTCTGCAAACGGCCCCAGCGCAGCATACCTCATCCCACTTGGAAGAAGCCTTGGTACGATCCCGCGCTTATGCTGAGGCAGGAGCCAGCGGCCTATTCGTTCCAGGCCTGCAGAACCCACAACTCATTCAGGAATTATGTGAACGCTCCCCGATTCCAGTAAACGTGATGGTTACATCTAATGAGCCAACACCAGCGCAGCTCGCGAGGCTCGGGGTAGCCCGGGTAAGCTATGGACCTTATCCTTATCAGAGTGCCATGGAACACTTGAAGGAACTCGGACGAAGCATTTTACTTGAAACAAGCTAAGAAGATTCAGGTACAGGAGTGGTATTTAAACAGAAAAACACGAGGCAGTCATGCACTCGTGTTTGTTTGTTTACGCTTTGATTCCATAGTTCCACACAGCCTTCTAACGTATACCGGTAACCACTACTCTTTTCTGCCCTTCATTGTAAGCGGCGCATTCTTCATCATGGGATAGGTGCATAGAATCAACCCACAGCTCAAAGCCCCCAAGACCGTGGCAAACACCAGGATGTTGATACTCGTGAACCATTTTACGAGAACACTCAGGTCAGACAAAACGAAAGCCAGTGTAAGAATCAGGCCCAAGCCGAAGAACAGGATCAGGAAATTGCGCATCCCCAGCCGTATCCAGCAAACCGTCAAAAAGATAGATAACCCGAGGACAAGAAATCCAACCATCAAGTCAATCCAGAGATAGGACAAGAATTGATAATGACTTGAGTGCAGCCTACCCAACTGATAAAAGGTTACACCTAGCCATCCCGCTTCATGAAGCAGATGCATGATGAGATAGATCACATTCAGAATGGTAATGGTACCAACCACCATCCATGCAGAGATGAGGTAGAAGGATTTCAGAAACTGAATCCGGGTGCTCCCCAGTCCAATTGCAACGGGGTACAGCGTAATTAGACCTGCCACGGCAAATGCACAGATCCCCCCATACATGGGTCCGAACAGCTGAGTGGTAAAAGCAACATCAAATATGAAGCCCACTGCCAGATATACTGCCGTAAGCATAAGTGTAATGAGTGAGAAGAGCATCAGATACCAACGCATATCATCCAGAATCAGTCGATTTGTACCTTTAACTGCATTCATCCCTTAAGCACCTCCTGTTTCCGCGTCAGGTTAACCAAATAGTCCTGCAGGGTCGCTTTTTCAATGGAAAGCCCATGCGCCTGCGCTTTATCCCTCCACTCCTTGGAGTAAGAGGCATCAATCATCACCTTTTTTGTTGATCCGAGCTGTACAGACTCCATGATGGTTTCTCCTTGGGTAACCTGATCTATGTCACGAATTAACCCTGTTAGCAGAACTCCATTTTCGCGCATCTCTTCCATCTGTTCATGACACAGGACGCCGCCTTGATGGAGCACGATGATTGACTCACATAACGGCTGAATCTCTTCAATATGATGGGTAGAAATCAAAATCAGACGGGGATGCTCTTCATAACTTTCAAGCAAGGCATTATAGAAAAATTTGCGTTTCTCTGCATCCAGCCCGTTAGTCGGCTCATCCAGAATGGTAACACTCGCTTGGCTTGCGAGGCCAAGAACCATCTGGGCAGCTGTTTTCATCCCTTTGGAAAATTTGACGATCTTCCTTTTGGATGGTAATTCAAACCGATCAATTAACGACTCCGCCAATTCCTGATTCCACTCCGGATGAAAATACTGACCGAATCTTACCAGGTCATTTATTGTCCAATTCCTGCCCAGCGGGTGATTCTCCTGAACGTAGCAGAGATGCTTCTGAGCAGCCAGATTATTGTAGGGGTCCTCCCCCATAACTTGAATGCTGCCCTGATCCGGACGGTTATGCCCAGCAAGCAAACTCATAAGTGTTGTCTTCCCGGCTCCGTTTCTCCCCCAGATCGCACTAATGACCGGCTCACTTTCATGCAATGTGACATGGTCCAAAACAGGTGTCTGATGGTAACCGTAGCTTACCTGATCTACACGAATCATGACTCACTCTCCTTGTCTCTCTTGCCTTTAATCAGATCAATAATCATGTCTTCATTCATATGAATCCGTCTGGCTTCCTCGAGCAGTGGCATAATGTATTCTTCGTAAAAATGCTGCTTTCGCTCAACCAGCAGTGCATCTCTTGCTCCTTTGGCGACAAACATCCCAACACCTCGCTGTTTATAAATGATTCCTCTGTCCACAAGCTCCTGCAGCCCTTTGCGCGCTGTCGCCGGATTGATATTGTAGAACCGTGAGAGCTCATTCGTCGATGGAACCTGCTCTTCACTTTCTAATCTGCCTTCCACAATATCATCCATAATCATCATGGCAATCTGATGAAATATGGGCTGTGATTCATCCAAAGTCGATTTCATGCCAATCCAACTTTCGTTATTTAGGTTAATTGGTTAGTTACTCATGTAACTAACTATAGTACACAGATATTCAAAAGTAAATAGCCGACTATCCCGTATTTCATTTTTTTGAATTTACAGGATCAATTTAGTCCATCCGTTTAAGATGGAGCCACCCCTCCTTTGTCATGGCAAAGGCAAACAAAAAAAACGCCTCTGAATGAAAATTCAGAAGCGTTCCAATTTCCTAATGGGATTAAGAGCCGAAACCATGATCAGCGGTTCTCATAATTGCGGGGTTTGGAGCATCCGTACTTAAGTCAGGCTCACTTGCAGGAGTTAGTATGCTTACCACAATGCTACATGTAGCTATCAGCAAAGCCAACTTTCTCTTCATTGAGTTTCTGCACCTCACTAATAATCATTTTGTACTGCTGCTTGGCTGTATCAGTCGCATAATCCCTATACTGTTCAAACAATCCGATACCCCTTAGCATACCCCTGCCGCTGCTAATTTCAATAGAAAATCTTAAGCTATCAAGCACAAATCCCAAACCTTTATGATATTCATCTTTCTTTAGATAATACGCTCCAAGATCAGCTAAAAGACGTAAATAACGATCATCTGTAACCTGCTTGCTAACCTTTCCAATTCGATTACTCTGTTCCTGATACGTAAAATAGGATTGATACTGTTCAAGAACATAATCGATATTTTCACCATAACGATTAGCGGCGGTGACTATATCGCAAAGCGCAGGAAAAATTTCATTTTCCTTGGTAGATATATATTCTAAATAGGAAGGCAGTATCTCGAACTGCCCCGCCATCAATTGATAGATATAACGATTTGCTACAGCCCATTCCTGGAACTGATGAATAACCACAATCTCATCCTGATCGGGGTCTTTAACCCAGCTGTTATCTGCATATAATGAGACATATTTTAAAGCACTATCGTAATCCTTGAGATGATAACATGCACTTCCAGCAGCCAAATCGGAATAAAGGACATAGAAAACAATAGGCTTTTTGGTTTCTTCCTGTTTTCTTCTGCCATTCAATTCATAATGAATGGTTGCCTTCACCTTTAGCTTCTCGGACAGCTCCTGCACTTTGCTCCATCGGTGTAGTGCTCCAAAAGCATTGATCAGTTCATTAAGAGCGTCCAACTGATATCGTTCATCCAAGCGATCGACATAATACTCGAACTTGGCTGCGATGATCAGGTTTCTCTGCTGGTCATTGGTCAGACCCAATTTGAAGAGCCGATACTGACATAGAGCTAGACGCTCGGAATGCTGCATTTTCTCACTCTCAGCGATCGTTTCATATAAGAGGATGGCTGGTTTAAATCTACCCTCGTGGTAAAATTCCTCAGCCAGATCAAATAAAAGGGGAATATACGATAGATTATCCATCATCAATTGGATAACCTCTTCAATACAATTTAGCTTGTCTAACTCCGCACAACGGTGAAGGAAGGGGCCCAGTCTTCGCCAATCGGGGGTAGCATGAACAAAACACTCATCTATATACAATTCATAGAAGTGGCCTTCTTCAAGCTTCATGGCTGAAGTGATTCGGTCCAACTGCTGCATCGCAATCGGGCGGTTTTTGTTCAAAATATTGCTCAGCGTACCCGAATTAATACCCGATGCTTCCGAAAAAGAACTGATGGACATCTGCTCGCGCTTCAGATAATTCTCTAAATGATCGCGAATCGTGGTTGTCGGCTCCAAACGAACACCACCCTCCCAAATTAAAGCCATATACAGGATTAACGGTTTGCAAAAGTAATTATATGTAATCCAAAAGAAAGGGTCAACATAATAATTTCAACTAATTTGTATTAATTACAATTTAATCCTTTTGATAAAATAAACCCCGTTCCCCTATTTTATACTGGGAATGAACTCGCATCAAATCAGGAAAAAAACAAAAAACACGAGCCGAATAATGAAGTGACCCCTAAAAGTTAGACACGGTTATTTCATTAGGCAGCTTGATTAAAATGAGTTCGGTATTCTACCGGGCTCATTTTAAATTTTGCTTTCATTCGTTTCGTGTTGTAGTATT
>NZ_WYEV01000018.1:0-74727 GCF_015143645.1 Paenibacillus sp. P13VS
AGAGTACCGCCGGAATGTTTGACCTTTTTTAGCCATGAAAAAATCCCCTTCGTTTACATGATTAAGTTCATCTTAACAGATGTCTTTTTTCTCATGTCTACTAAAAGGGGATAATACCAAACCGTGGTTTTTTTTGTGATGTTAAAGAAGATAGACCTTTAGGAGAGAGAGGAATAATTTATTCGCATATACCATGATTTGGGTTATGATGGATTTAGTTTTCCAGATGTATATGTGTCGGATAAATTGCAGGACAGGATCGTTCAAGGATACATATGGATTATGGTAAAACGATGATAAATGATGAAGGGGAGGCTCTCATGTCAGTAGAGAACGTCACGCTAAGGTTGATAATGAAAGAAAACGAATTGGAATGCATTAACCTTAAACCCCGGGATGAGCAAATGAACCTGGTCGCTACGAATTCGGATTCGCTCATTCATGCAATCAAGGAGACCACTTCCAAGCCTTACGGAATCTATGCAGAGGATCAGATGGTGGGTTTCATTCTATTTGACAATGAAATCTATAGTGACGGGTATTACTGGATTTTGCGATTTATGATTGATGAGAGATACCAAGGAAGAGGCTATGCCAAACAAGCGATAAGAGAAGTGATCAACAAACTAAAAAGCAGAGTGGATTGCCAACAGATCAGAGTGTCTCATGTACCGCATAACGTTGTGGCGAACACGCTATATAAAGCTTCTGGATTCCTGGACACAGGCGAAGTTGAAGACAATGGAGACATTATATTGAGTTATCACCTGAATTAATTATTTTTAGAACATAAGGAGCGTGAGCGTGATGATCAGGGAAGCAGAACCAAGAGATGCGCAGGCTATTGAACGTTTGTACCAAGAATTATTGCCAAACAACTTGAATACAAAAGTGTTGGGAGAACGGATTGAGGAGATCCAGAATAATCCCAACAGTTTCTTGCTCGTGTGCGAAATCGATCAAAAGGTCATTGGTACAGCACACTTACATATTTGTCTGGATGCCCTGGTGGAGAATAGACCGTTTGGAGTAGTCGAACGAGTCATTGTTACAGAGCATGTCCAGAGCAAGGGATACGGTTCAGCACTGATGAAGCATATCGAAAATATATGTATACAGAGAAATTGTATGAAAATGTTTCTAACCAGTGGAGCATCCAGAAGCGAGGCACATCATTTTTATGAAAAACTAGGGTTTGATGGAGAGTCAAGCAAAGCATTTAAGAAATACCTATAGATGAACGAACCAATTGAACAAACAAATCTAATCGAATGGAATGAGGTTATAGAGCGATGAATAGCTCAAAGCAAAATGCTGAATTGCAGATTGTATATGAAGAGCATGAGGAAGACTACAAAGCCATATGTGATCGTTTATATAACTACAATGTAAGAGAAACGAAAGGGTTATTAAATATTCCGGGCAAAAGCATCCATCTATTTCTGAGGGATAAGGAAGGCAGAGCTGTAGGTGGAATCTTCTGTGCTACATACTGCGAGACGTTATATATTGATAACTTTTGGATCGACGAGGAATATAGAAATCACGGGAGTGGGAAGTCTCTCCTCTTGCAAGCGGAAAGTATAGCCTCAAGTATGGGATGCAAACTTGCTCACACCAGCACCTTTTCCTATCAGGCTCCAGAGTTCTATCAGAAAATGGGCTATGAAGTGTTTGGAGTCATCGATGAATATCCAGAGGGCATAGTTCAGTATTTTCTGAAGAAAAGGCTGTAGATTTTTTAGAAATGTAATAACTATTACGAATGGGAAAGCGTTATTTTATTTATAAGTTATCAGCAGGATAAACAACAAGGAGAATCTAGTAATGACTACAATAAATGTTTTAGAAACTCAACCTTCCAGTCGGTATGATGAATTAGATCCATCTCAGGATGGGAATAAAAACACAACATTCGCAGATCTCATTATCGATGGAAAGTCTCTATATCAGATGCTTAAGAGGCACGATCTGGTACCAGCACTGGGATGGGGAACTGAAGAAAATCAAAGACAAATGATTCAATACTTTTTGTTAAAGGAACCCCATGAGTATCTGTTTTATAGATATCCCATTTTAGTATGCCCTTTGTGCGGGGACGAAGAGTGCGGTTATATCTCTGTGAAAGTGGATCGGGATGATGATGTAGTTATTTGGAAGGACTTTATGCTGGAGCACAAGAACCAACCACTAAACGTAGGTCCATTTTATTTTATGTGGGAAAACTATGAGAGAGCTATTCAGAATACATTTGGAATGGTAGAAACGTGAAGATATGTTTTGATTCAATGGCGACAAAGGAGGTTTGGTGACATGATCTACGTTCTTAGGCATGGGCAGACGGATCTGAATAAGGAGGGAAGACTCCAAGGCAGACGAGGTTTGCCATTAAACCATTACGGAATCCAGCAAATGGAACAGCCAAACCGAGGAATTTGATCTTAAAGTAAGGTGAACAAAATCATTTATAGGAGCGATATAATCATGGCTAAAACTACGGGTGAAATGATTGAGGAATTCAAGTCGTTTACTTCGTATGTGAGAGAGTTTGACAGTCTATCTGAGCAGGTTTGGAATATGCCAATAGCTGAAGGCAAATGGACTTTGAAAGACGTTATCGCGCATATGATGCTGTGGGATCAATATTTCTATGAGGAAGCTATCTATAAAATCAAACATGACGAACCATTGACTGTTAAGCATCTGAACTTTGATGAATTTAATGCAAATGCGATCGAATACTCAAAGACCAGATCGAAGAAGACCATTGTTGAACAATTTATAGAAAAGCGAATGAACATTATCCATGATATTACTGGATTGAACGAAGAAGAATATACGCGAGAATATAAGGATGGAGACAAGAAGAAATTCAGTATCAAGAAGTATGTAAGGGCATTCATATCGCATGATAAACATCATAAAAAACAGATCGAAGCCTTTAAGAAGACGCTACACATAGCTAAGTAAAGGTGAGGTGGTAACCACGATATGAATTATGAATTAATTCAAGCATCCAAGGAACATAAGGGTATCATACAAAATCTCATGCAATTCTATAGTTATGATTTCTCTGAATTTATCCATTGTGATGTGGAAGATAATGGTCTATTTAAGGCCTATCCTTATTTGGAAGACTATTGGATCGAAGTGGATCATCGATTTCCATATGTCATCAAACAAGAGCATAACTATATCGGGTTTGTGTTAGTCAGGTGCATAGAATCAGAAGAGCGAAAGTATTGCTCCATTGCGGAGTTTTTTATTATGAAGAAATACAGAAAGACAGGCATAGGCAGGGCAGTAGCTAAACAACTATTTGATATGCATAAGGGGCACTGGGAAGTACACCAGCTTGAAAGCAATGTGCCCGCACAGCACTTTTGGAATAAGTTTATACACGAGTACACACAAGGAAACTTCTCAGATCGAGTGTATGACGGTAGAAGAATACAAGAATTTATAAGTTAGATGGACAGAAAAACAGATTCATAGATGACAAGGACGAGATAATTTCAAATGACATACAAGAGAATTCATATTATTGGTTCTACAGGTAGTGGGAAAACATATTTAGCGAGAACTCTGTCCAGCCAACTAAACATCCCATATTTTGAATTGGATAAGGTGATGTGGAGCAGCTCCGTTGAATTTGCTGGAAAGAACCCACCTGAAATACGGGATAGACTGCTTGAAGATATTATAAGTGAGGATGCGTGGATTATTGAGGGGATATATTACAAATGGGTAATGAGGAGTTTTGAAGAGGCAGATATTATCATCTTTTTGACCCCGAAACCAATGGAAAGAGCCATAAGAATTGTGCTGAGATTCATTAAGCAAAGAATTGGATTAGAAAAAGCAAACTACAAACAAACATTTAAAGGTTTAGTCGACATGCTGAAATGGAATTACAAATTCGATAGTGAAAATATGAATAAGATTTATGAGCTACTTGAACACCATAAGCGAAAATTAATTATAGTGAATAGTAATAATAAAGTGCTCTCTATGAAGATATTCAAGGGGGAATGACGAGTGCAGGTAGCTGAATGGTCTGAAAACATAGAAACGTATGATTTATCCAGCGAATATTCTATTCGTAAGGCTGACCCGGAAGAGTGGGGAATATATTGCTCGGTGTATTACAATATGCGCTTGTTGGTTTTTTTAGAGAAGAACGTTTCAGTGCTAACCGAAATAATGCGTATTGGATCTACCAGGGAGAATCGAAAATGGGTGGGGTACGGATGGCACCCAATAATATATATCATTTATTTTTCATTCCACCGTTCAATTAATCATTTGAGGTACTGAAGCTTCTGAAAAAGATTCTTGTTAGCTAGCTGGTCTGATCGAACCCAAGCCATTAAAGCTTTTGAAATTCTTCCGGACCAGGTTCATTTATTTGCCAAAGCCGGATTTTGGCCAGTGGAGTTCAGATGCCGCTGGATGCAGCGTCCCACTGAACGATTCAACGTGACTTGGGACGACGATCTGATCATCAAGAGTCCTCAAATTACCGAAGATGCAACAGGCACCAAGCGATTTACAAATGAAAATGAAATAGCTCAATGCGACTTCGCAAGCTTTGTAGGAGGTTTTGAGGCGGTAAGAAGAAATAAGTCTTCGCTGGAACAGTTCATACCTGATGAAGATCCCGCTCTAACCAATGAGACCCTTACGGAAGCTTCTACACTTGTGTATGACAAAAATACGGGGAAGCTTGTCGCCAATTGCCGGCTTTGTTTACAGGACACGGAGGCAGCAGTCTATAGTATTGGTGTTATCCCATCGCATAGAGGGAGAGGTATTGCTACATATATGCTGCAGAGAGCTTTGACAATCCTGAAAGGAAAATATCCAATCCTTCGGTTGTATGTCATGGAAGGAAACGATGCAGAATCCGTATATTATAACCTCGGGTTTATTCCTGGAGTACAAGAAGTACAGCAGATGATCATTCCTGGAGAATGAAATGAAAGGCGTATTTCAAAATGTGGAGGAATCCATTGTGAATACGTTATTTCTGGCAAAGCCAATTGGAGGTCAACTGACCGTATCCAACGAAAGTCTGGAGACCAAGTATTTCTCGGTGGAAGAAGCCTTACGGCTAGTTACGTGGAAGAATTTCAGACAGCGAATCGAGTATTGTTTAAGACCTGACATGCAGCCCTTTTATATTGAATTCTAAGAAGAAGAGGCTTTGAAAAGGAGCATGCTGTGAAAAAGTTTAGAGAGATCGGATATGGAAACCGGTGGTTTATCCGAACGGAATTCGAACACGAAGACGGTACAGAAAGCGAGGTCAAGGGATTTACTAGACCCTTCACTCTTAAGTCAGTGTACGTTAGAGTATGGATCGGAAAAAAGGTAATGATCATCGATACAAAAGAGGGAATTAAATTTGTGAATAAAAAGGTGAAGAAGGTAAAAATCATTCTTGGTTTCTTTGGGTATTGATTCAGGAATCGGGGATGCTGTGAACTTTATTATGAGCCAAGTAGTAAAGTAGTACAAGAGTACATACCTAAGGTGGAGGGAATTAAATCATGAACATGGATAATATTTATCTGATAAGTGACATACCGGGTTATTCTCCACAGATTAGTCGCCTAATTTCAATGATGAACTATGCCAGATATACAACGATTGAAGAAGTCAAAGATCTATCCATCGATCACCTTGATTTTTTGCTGGATACCGAGAGCAACTCGATTGGAGCATTGCTGCTGCACTTTGCGGGGGTCGAATATGCTTATCAGGTGGCGACGTTTGAGAATCGGCAGCTGAACGAAGAGGAATTATTGGAATGGGGCCCGGCCCTTCAATTAGGTAAGGAAGGACAGGAAAAGATCAAAGGCAATGATATCACCTTTTATTTTACGAAAATGGACCAGGTAAGAAGGAGAACACTTCAGTTCTTTCAGAGCATAGATGACGACTGGTTAAGCAAGGAAGAGGATTTTTGGTATAACAAACCGGCCAATTATTATTTTATGTGGTTTCATGTTTTTGAGGATGAGATCAATCACAGGGGTCAAATCAGAATGATCAGAAAGAGAACTCTTGACGCTTAAGGTGGCGACGTTTTTTTAATAGAGAGGGGAATCAATGAAGACCAAAAATATCATTATTGTTGTTTCCATAGTAATCAATTGCGTCTTGATCATGTATGTATTTTGGAAGGAAAGTCACCTGAGAGAAATCTATTCGGGTTTATCCTTTGGACTTCAGGGCGATTTAGTACAATTGGAGAGTACAATTACTTATCAAATGAATAATAAGTGGAACGACGAAAATACGGTTCTTGAGAAAATTGAGGATGTTACAGAAGGCATCCACCAACTAATGGTTACAGGTAAGAATACTGGAATGATTACGAATTCACAAGAAAATGACTTGTGGACATTGTATAAATATTTTGCTAACTTTCCCACTTTTACAGGATTCCCAAATACCAAGTTGGACAATGACGGGATTAACGAACTAATCCAATTAGGAGAAGATCTAAGGTCAGCAGGTTGGGGGACGAATGTTGGATATAGTGGTGACTGGGAGAGTTTTTCAATGAAAGTAAAAGACTTAACGAATTAATTATCTGCTGCACTCATTAACAGTATATTAAGATAATTCACTATGGAGGGATTCCATGCTTTATCTCATTATAGTCGTGGTTATTGGTTTTGCAGGCATAATTAGTAATCAATACGCAGGGTTAAGGAGAATGGAATCACTGCAAAAATCATTGGATGAACTGAATCATCAGCTGCGAGAAGCTGGACAAATCCGGTCTGTCAATCAGGTTGAAAAGGAGTGAATCATGATGTACAAGCAAAAAACAAAAGAGACAGACAATAGTGTTATTGAGTTTATTGAGAGCGTGGATCATCCAAAGAAACGTGAGGATGCTTATACGTTGCTGGATATTTTTGCTGAAACGACAGGTTATGAAGCCAAAATGTGGGGACCGAGCATTATTGGATTTGGTGCGTATCATTATAAATATGCTTCAGGACATGAAGGCGATGCCCCGCTGGTGGGATTCTCACCCCGAAAAGCGAAAATTAGTTTATATTTTGCAACCGGAGATACAGAACGAGAATCACTATTAAAGGACCTGGGGAAACACACGACAGGAAAAGCATGCGTGTATATTAATAAAGTCGAAGACATTCATGTGGATATTTTGAAAGCTCTAATAAACCAGTCGGTTAAGTTCTTACAAGAGACCTATCCGAATCCGTAGTTAGATTTCATGGAATGACCTACAATATGCTGCTATGAACAAGGCAAGGAGGAATAATAATATGATACCAATTTCTATTGAAGCCATCGATAAAAGTAATTGGGAAGAAGCACTTTCAATCTCATTACATGTATCTCAAGTCAAATGGGTGCCAACTGTCATGGAGTCATTAGCATATGCCTATATTAAACCGTGGGATGAAGCTTTCGACCCATTTATCCTGCGTCAGGGAGAAAAAGCAGTTGGTTTCTTCTATTTAAGCTACACACCTGATAGTAGGGATAATTATTGGATAGGCGGTTTTCAAATCGATCAGGCTTCTCAAGGCAAAGGATTGGGGAAAGAAGCACTTTATACCATATTAGAATTCGTTCAGCAAACCCATCCTCAATGTCAGGTGGTTTCGTTAACTATTGAAAAAAGTAATGCCCGTGCCAAAAAACTTTACGAGAAGACAGGATTCATCCATCAAGAGATGGATAACCAAGAAGGTGAAATGATATACAGATTAAAGTTAAACGAAGGAACAAGAAATACTCGATAAAGAACAACAAAAGGGCGATAGGAATTGTTATTTATGATATAGCCAATACATATCGAAACGAGGTTGAGCTTCTGTATGGAAGAGCAATGGAGAATTGCAACGCATGACCCGGCATGGAGGTCGTTGTTTCTAGAGACGGGATCCAGATTGAGGGAGGCATTAGGAGAAAAAGCTCTTCGCATCGACCACGTCGGATCAACTTCTATCACTGGTTTAGACGCCAAACCCATTATTGACATACAAATTTCGGTGTTGCATCTTGATAACTTACCGGATTTCCGGTTGGATATTGAAAGGGTCGGCTTTGTATTTAGGGATGATAATCCGGATCAGAGTAAAAGATATTTCCGCGAAGCACCAGGGAATAGAAGAACGCATGTACACGTTAGGCAAGCAGGGAGTTTTTCGGAGCAGATGACATTGTTGTTTAGGGATTATTTACGAGAACATCCACTGGATTGCCTGAAGTATGCGGAGGAAAAGCACAGGCTCATGCGTTTATACAAGGAACAACGTTCGAAGTATGTGGAGGGCAAAGGGCCTATAGTTTGGGAAATCTTGCAGAAAGCCCATCTGTGGTCTCAGGAAGTAGGCTGGAAACCAGCGGATTCGGACGTATAAGTACCTTGGATTAATTGTGGATACCCATATTGGAGTGGTGAAATGAACCTGGGTAGAAAGCTGTTAACTTCACTTTTAACCGTAATCTTGTTTAGTTTAGCTGCAAGCTTGTTATCCATGAGTGAAACCTATGATTTTGGTTTTTATATTGCAGTGTACCCTATATATGCAGCTCCGTTGATCTTTTTGATAGGCTTACCTTTGTCGATCGTAGTAGACTTCTTGGTGAACAAGATTAGAATTACTAATCATGTACTCTACCTAATTGTAAAATTACTGAGTTACGCGTGCGCTGGGTTCGTCGGCATGTGCATATTTTATCTGGTTATCGGAGCTAGAGAGAATATTTTTAATCTTAAAGAAACGTTCCCTCTAACTTTGTTTGGTGTATTTGCAGCGATGATCTTTGTACTGGTCGATCTTGGTTTGGAGGCTCTTTTCAAGGCTCGTAAAAAGCAGCTGTAGTCAACATGGTATTAGGGATTATTCCATTTTATAAAGGGGTGATGTGTGTGATATCTTACCGACGGTTGGAACCACAGGATCCGGAATTGGTTAAGCGATTAATGGAAGAATATGCGCTGCAGTTTCCCGCTTTTATCATTAACCTTTATCCAGAACGTTGGGAGAGCTATTTCAATCATTCCAGTAATTCGAAATACTGGGTCGCAGTTGAGATGAGCCAGATTGTAGGACATGCCGGGTTTATGTATAACAATGATGAAAAATCGTATGAAATCGTAGGTGTTGTTGTATCGCCCAGGCATCTGAGAAAGGGAATCGGGAAAACTCTTTTGGACCATGTATGTGAAGCGATTCAAGAAAAAGGAGTAACAGAAGTTATGCTGCACACCCTCGGCCATCCAGATAATGAAGACACATTAGTATTCTATAAATCGATTGGTTACTCGGTATCGAAGTTTGAGAAGGATTATTTTCAAGCAGGGTATTCGCGCGTTACGTTTAGAAAGAGTTTGAGCCAGTCCTAGATGAGTGGGGGGAGATAGATTGAACATTAATTATAGAATACTCAACCTTTCCGCTTGGCTTTCCATGTTAGCTGTCATGCTTATTCCTGGAACTGCATACACGGAAGGCCCACCGAGAACGGAGTACGGTTTCCCCTTTCGATTTTACACAGAATATCACCATCACAGTCCCCCTGATACAATTTGGTTTCTTTCAGGTGTCAACATTCAAGTGCTCTCCTATTTGTTTAATGTCCTACTTATTTATGCAGCAATTCATGTCTTCCACTATATAAAAAAGAGATTGACCCGTTCAGAAAAGTAAAGAACTGAAATCATGGGTTCTTAGTTTTATCCATATGGTGGGTTATGATAGAAGGTGAAAGTGATAATCATCAAGAAAATTGCTTAACAGGAAGGGAGAGTGGAGAAGAGAAATGGTAGAAATTAATACGATAGATTATGAAGATAAACATGTATTACATAACCTGATGCAACTATATCGATATGATTCAAGTGAGTTCGATGGACATGAGTTGACTATTCACGGGCTATATCTATACAAGTATATTGATCATCAATGGACGGACACCTACAGACGACCCCTAATGATCAAAGTGAATGAGGAGATAGCAGGCTTCGCCTTATTAATGCTGGATGTTCCGAGAGAGTTCGTGCATGTTAGTGAGGCACCCAGGACAAATATCATTAGTGATTTTTTTATTGTGCGCAAGTATAGAAACAAAGGATATGGAAAACGAGCAGCGTTCCACGTCTTTGATCAATTCCCGGGTGCGTGGGAGATTCGGCAAACGCTCGCCAACAAGCCTGCCAATCAATTTTGGAATCGTGTTATTGATAGCTATACGGAAGGAATGTATAGGGAGATGATCCTGAATGAGGAACGATGGACTGGACCGATCCAGGTATTTGGAGAAGAGCCTAGCAATACATTGGAGTGATGAATATGAAACAGCTTCCAGAGGAATGGAAGTCAGAACGACTCATTATTTCGGATGTGGAAGAATACGAGATCCCCGAAATCCAGTCTATTTGTAACACAAGCCGTTACTTACAACAATGGGATGGACGGGAGTATGAACCGGATTATGTGAAGAAATGTGTTACAGAAGGTAATCTTCCACCGGGAGGAAAGTTGGAGAATTACCGGATTCAATCGATCCGTACAGTCGAAGAGAATCAAAAAATCGGTCTACTGAGTATGTACCATGGTTACCCATCTGAGGATTCCATTTATCTTGAATTTTTATATATCCAGAGTGATATTCAGAAGCAAGGATATGGACAGGAAATGATTCAAGCACTGAGTCACCATCTTTCCTCACTCGGATACAGGGAAATCAGAATCAACGTGGCGCTCAAAAACTGGCCAGCATTACGATTCTGGATCAAATCCGGATTCAATCAGATTAGCGGGATATACGGGGATCTTGAGCATTCGGATACCACATTTGCCAATACGGAATTGATCAAAACACTCTAGAAACACAACCGGAAAAGGAGGAATGCAAATGGAAACATTTTTTCGTTATAACTGGATGGTGCGTGAACAGTGGTATGCATGGTGTGAGGATCTACCGCTTGAAGAATTGCTGCGGACTCGTACAGGCGGGGTAGGGAGCATCTTGAAGACGTTTTTCCATATCATTGATGTAGAATGGAGCTGGCTTCAGATTCTGCAAGGTAAGCCGGATGGAGCGGAAGATTTTGAACTACACAAGAGCCTTGAAGCGGTACGACAATTTGATCGTAAGCTGCGTCCTGATGTAGAGGCATTTGTTTTGGCGTGGGACACGAGCATGGAAAAGAAAGCTCATATTGATCATCTACCGAATGGCAAAGTTGTAATAGATTCATGGGGAGAAGTGATGCGCCACGTCATCGCTCATGAAATTCACCATATGGGACAATTGTCGGTATGGGCCAGAGAATTGGGCAAGGAACCGGTATCCGCCAATGTGATTGGTAAAGGCCTGATTATCCCTGACTGACCCCGGATTGGGTAGACCCATGACCAGCTAAAAAATGGTGAGAACGATCTATTTTACTGGAGATAAGGCCATGTGCTGAAGAGGAGGAAGTGATGGCCATCGAACTTAGTCGTATAAACTGGATTCAGCTGGATGAAAGTCTAAGGCTTATGATGAAAGGGGGATACGATGTTATTCCTTTGTCACCTGGACTGGAAGCGGATGTGATGCAAATCGTATTTGATGATCAGCCGTATGTTCTGAAGATATGGAACAAGGATTCCAAACCAAATGTAGGCAACCAATATAAGCTGTTATCCAAACTACTCCATAATGGGATTCGTGTCTCCACACCTTATGGCTGGGGCAGGGATAAGGAGCATAATCAGGTGCTGTTAACGAGCTATGATGGCGTACCTGTGACCGAATTAACATCTTCCAGGCTGGCACATTTGGCTCAACATTTAATGGAGGTCCATCGTTTTCCGTTAAACGAAGCAGATACAGGAGAAGTTGTAGCGTACATATCCAGCTATGATTTTGTTGGTTATTTCTTTCCTTCCATAGAGCTTTACGAAGACATCAGCACTCATCTGTCGTATCTTCTTCAGCGCGTCCAGCTTAGGCAGGACTGCTTAATCCATGGGGATTATAATCTGGGTAACATTCTTGAGATGGAAGACGACTATACCATTATCGACTGGACGAACGGACAATTGGGCGACCCGAGGTACGATGTTGCATGGTCTGTTTTTCTGATTACGATCTACAATGGAGAGCGTTATGGAGAGACGTATTGTGCTGAATTTAGGCGTACAGCAAGTTATTCGCTGGAGGATGAAGAGGTTTTTGAAGCAATCGCTTGTCTGCGCTGGATTCTGTTAAGCCGCGTCACCGATGTACCCATGGGACCAAACGTAATGCAGCGAGTTCATAGAATTGCCATCCATAATCCATATTTGAATGAGAGTCTGTTGCAATGGAGATAAGATGCCAAAGGAAGTTGATAGAATGTCAGAATAGCCTGTCCTAAACGATCGTTTCCTGCATACCTATGGTATAGAGGAGCGTGATAGGTCATGGAACAGAAGGTGCAAACCTATTTTCAACTGAAGCAGCAGCAAAAAGAGATTGAGCAGCAATTATCTGTACTTCGAGATGAGATTGTCGCATATTGTGCGGAACAAGGGGTATATGAGACACAGTTTGGCAGTTATACGGTGAAAACGGTGCTTCAGCACCGCAAGGAATATGATGATCAGAAGCTGTATGCCGCACTGCCTGATCCGGACATTTGGCGACTGCTGTCCAAGGTAGATAGTCATAAGCTGAAAAGCCTGATCAAGCTGAACGTGCTATCCGAAGAGCAAATCAGTCCTGCGTGTACCGTAAAACAGGTTACGCTGCTGCAGGTGGACAAGCTATAGCTGTAGCCCCCTTTAGTTTAACTGAACTTATCTGAAGAATGTACGAGCGGTTCAATGGTTGAAATACATCATCACGTCAAACAAAAAAACAGGCATGCATTTACCTTGAGAGGCGTTCTGACCGTCTCTCTGAGTGTAAATGACATGCCTGATCTTTATTTATGCTGCAAATCCCGTGTGATCTTGCGCCCTGTCGGGGTCTGGGCGAGGCCGCCGCCTGCTGTTTCGCGTAATGATTCAGGCATGGCCGATCCAACCTCAAGCATGACCTGTACCACCTCATCGGAAGGGATAACACTGCGGACTCCGGCCAGCGCCATATCGGCGGCTCCGAGAGCAGTAATGGCACCAAACCCGTTCCGTACGATGCATGGAATCTCGACAAGCCCCGCTACCGGATCACAGATCAGACCAAGGGTATTCTTCAGCGCAAGCCCAACGGCGTGGATGGCCTGGGAAGGAGACCCGCCCCGGATATCCACCAGCGCTCCAGCTGCCATCCCGATGGCTGACCCCACTTCCGCTTGACATCCGCCTTCCGCACCAGAGATGAACGAATTGTTGGCAATGACGTAACCGATTGCCCCGGAGGCGAACAGGCCGTAGACCATCTGTTCATCGGTCCAGCCGAATCGCTCCTGACTGCTGATAAATACCCCGGGAATAATACCGCAGGAACCCGCCGTCGGTGTAGCAATAATTCGACCCATCGAGGCATTGACCTCGGATACTGCAAGTGCGTAACTCATCGACAGACTGGCATGGTCACCGAGCATGGACTGTCCATCTGCACGAAAAGCCATCAATTTACGGGCGTCTCCTCCCGTTAAGCCGCTTTTGGAAGTGGTATCGGTGTGAAGACCTTGATGCACCGCACTTTTCATAATCTCATAATACTCTTGCATCTGGCCGAACACGGTACCCGTGTCTTCGCCTGATTCATGACATTGCTCTTCCAGCATGAGCTGGCCGAGGGAAAGATTGCGGGTCTCCGCCAGTTCGGCAAGTTGTTTTAGCGTTCGAAAGTTCATTGGCGTAGGCTCCTTTATCGATTAAGCGGTAAATAGTTCCAATATTCAAATTAAAGGTGGAGCAGCGTGACTTCCTGGACTTCCGGAATCACTTCAATCTGCCGCACCACGGCGTGGTCAATCCGGCCATCACATTCAAGCACCATCATGGCTTCACCCCGCCGGTTCTTACGATCCACAGACATGTGTCCAATATTGATGTGATTATCTACAAGCAGGCGAGTGACGACAGCAATGACACCGGGTTCATCGCTATGACGAATGATGAGTGTAGGATAGAGAGCCGTCAGCTTCAAGTTGTAGCCGTTAATCCGGACAATCTCGATATTCCCTCCGCCGATTGACGTACCGATCATGTTTAATGTCCGAGTTCCCGCTGCGTTGGTCAGTACAATCTCTGTCGTGTTCGGATGCGGATACAGACCTGTTCCCGGACGGATGACAGTTTGCATGCCTGCCATGTCTGCATGGGCAAAAGCCTCGGGCAGTCCGGGATCATCCGTGTCCATATCCAGCAGCCCGCCAACGATGGCGGTGTCGGTACCATGTCCTTTATATGTTGCGGCAAAAGAGCCAAACATGATGATTTCCGCATGGGAAGGGCATTCGCCGAACAGTTGGCGAGCCGTGCGTCCTATCCTTGCTGCTCCTGCAGTGTGGGAACTTGACGGTCCAACCATGGCTGGACCGATAATGGAAAATACGTCTTTGAACCTCACTGTCTCATTCTCCCCGTTTGGGAGGCTGTACATCTGCGGGAACAAGGCAGTCGTACACTTCCCCGCCGAGTCTGTCCAGCAACTCCTGCTGTGCTTCCTTGACGATCTCTGGATGCAGAATGGATTCAATGGCCGTAGCTGCCATCGCTTTGGCGGCGAGCAGCATGCCCTTGTGAGCAAAACTGCTCTTGCCTTGGGCAACGGTTTGCCAAGCATGAAGCGGTGTGCCAAAGGCCATCGTGGTTGTAATACACTGCGCGGTCGGCACATTCCAGCTGACATCGGCAACATCGGTTGATCCACCCATGAAGGTCTCCTTCTCGTCTGAATACGGAGCAATAAAGTTCGGCAGCGGTCGCTCGGCCAGAAGAGGGGCGAGTTCAGGACCAACTAACGCGCCAGCTTCCTGCTGATTTTGGAGCGGCAGCGTCTCATAGATGGCTTTGGCATAATCGTATTCGTCCTCTGCATATTCAGGTGCGCCGAAAGCCACAAGATGCTGATGCATCACTTTCTCAAGCGTGCTGTTCGGAATCAGGTTGGCGCATGCGCCTTCATATTTAAAATCCATCGTGGTTTCCGTCATCAAGGCGGCCCCTTCAGCGACCTTCACCAGACGATCAAACAGACTCCGTACCTGAGCGCTCTTCGGTGCTCGGACGAGATAAGTGACCTCGGCTTCCGCCTGCACGACATTGGGTGCCAAACCGCCCGAGTTGGTAATAGCGTAGTGAATCCGGGCCTGATCAATCATGTGCTCCCGCATATAATTGGAACCGATATTCATCAGCTCAACGGCATCGAGAGCGCTTCGACCCAGGTGGGGAGCGGCAGCAGCATGAGCACTAATGCCTTTAAAAGTAAACGTGCCGTGAATGACTGCATTGGAGCTTCCATGCATAACGGCATTCATGGAGTGAGGGTGCCAAGAGAGTGCAGCATCTACGTCTTTGAAGTAGCCCTCGCGAGCAAGATACGTTTTACCATATCCGCTTTCCTCCGCCGGGCACCCATAGAAACGCACCGTTCCTTGGGTTTCCGGATGCTCTTGAAGGTAGTCTTTGACTGCGACTGCCGCAGCCACAGCGCCTATGCCAAGCAGGTTATGTCCGCATCCATGACCGTTACCACGCGGCTGAACGGGCTGGTATGTGCTGATGCCTGCTTCCTGGCTGAGATCAGCCAGTGCGTCATATTCGCCCAGTAAGGCAATGACCGGCAGCCCCGAACCATAGGAGGCGATGAATCCGGTCTCCAGTCCGGCAACACCTTTCTCGATCGTGAAGCCTTCGGATTCAAGCAATTCGATCAGCAGCTCTGCGGATTGAAATTCATCGAACCTTGTCTCTGCAAATTCCCAGATTCGGTCACTGGCTTGGGTGAATACCTCGCGTTTTCCTTCAATGGCATCGGATATATATTGGGTTAGATCAATCGTTGTTGTCATGGAATACACCTCTTTACATGTGTTTTATGATGAGTACGAAATGGCTTGTTTGTTACGGCATGATTTTTATTGAAAAAAGGATACTAAGCTGCTGCGTCATTAAACGGCTGTTGCCTGCACTTCAGAACCACTGTCTTGTTTCGAACGACGCGAGAAGAATAACGAAAGGGAGCAAATGAGAGCGAAGGCGATCAACATGATGAAGGCCGTTGCATAAGATCCTCCTGAAGCCTCTACCAGAAATCCGATCAGCATCGGTGTCAGGAAACCGGCGAGCTGTGCACCTGTGTTGATGAATCCATTGGCCGTTGCGACTACAGATTCGGGCATGGTTTTTAGTGATTTTGAAATGATCAGCGTGGAAATAAATCCAGCCATGGCCGTTACGATTGTCATGTACGTAATAAATGTGGCAATGCTTCCCGAGGAGCCCATGAGGTACAGGAAGAAGGCAACCAGTACACCGAATACGGAAGCGATAATCCGATCTTTGCCAGCCGGGATACGGTCAAGCACATAGCCACTGAGGAGCATGGTGAAAATGCTGACGACGGCCGGGATGGCTGCAAGCAGTCCCATTTCCGTCATATCCAGTCCCCGGACATTGACCATGTACGTTGGCATCCAGGATTGGAGTCCCCAGTTGACGGCATAGATGCTGAAGTAGCTGATGAACAAGTTCCAGATCATAGGCGTTTTCAGAACGTCTTTAAGTGATGTTTTCGGTTGCTGGCCTGAAGCAGTGGAAGTAAGCGCCGATTTCGCAGGTTCTTTTAATAAAAAGAACATGAGCGCCGTGATGAGGATGCCCGCCGCACCGATGATGTAAAACAGGTTGCGCCAGCCAATGGTCACAAGGGCATGTCCAGTCAAAATAGGAGTGACAACCCCCATAATTGCAGCGGATGCCAGCATGATCGACATGGCTCCACTTCGCTGATTGACCGGGAAGTTGGTGGCGATAGCTTTGGAACCGGAAGGGAAGAAGCTGCCTTCACCAATACCAAACAGGAAACGAACGAAGATAAGAGAGAGTAATGACCAGGCAGACCCGGTCAGAATGGTGAATATGGACCAGGAGAACAAGGAAACAAGAATGACCTTACGGTAGCCAAAACGGTCGGCGAGTGCTCCGCCCGGGATTTGCATAATGGCATACCCGAGGAAAAAGCTGCTGAGAATGATTCCTTGCGCGGAAGCGCCCAGACCCAGATCCTCAGTTATTCCTACAATGGCATAGTTGATGACGAAGCGGTCGAGGTTGCCTAGGCACCAGCCGAGAAACAAGAGAGCGAGAACAATGTACTTGAAGTGTTTGCTTTGCATGATTTTGGACATTGTGTTACCTTCTTTCTCATCGATTGTTAACTTGATTTCTGTGTTGATATAAAGTTACAGGATGAGGGGGTACCAACACAATGTATATATATGTATAATAAATTGTAGTTTTATGTGAAAACCTACATTGACTTGGGGGTGGCTCTGTTGAATGGAATCTTACATGAAATCCTGAGAGAACGGTTGGGGAAATGCGATTATGAGGTTTGGATCAGCAGTAATTGGGAAGATTGGGTGCTGAATGAAGCCATTGGCAAAAAGGAAAGTATACCACCTTGTTTTGATGAAAGTCTCCCTCTTCAACACCCCAAAGTAGAGCAAGAATTAGATGAAATGGTGTTAGTTTTTCTGCCATATAGCAATAATATATGCGTGGCAATTCGTGTTTTTAAGAACTGGCACTGTTCTGCGGAAGATTTAGTTACGCTATCCTCATTACTCTACCCGTATTATACGGAGGCTGTGGCAATCAAGCATGAACGTGCCTTGAACGAAATCATGAACAGTATCCGTGATGTGACTCAGCTGTTAGATCTGAATGAGCTGTTGAGCCGGATTTTGGTGAGTGCTCTATCGGTTATACCTTATGAATGTATCGGAGTGTTATGGAGATACGATCCTGCAATTGATGCACTGAAGGTTAAGGCAAGAGCTGGCGAAATGGGCGAGGGCATGCTGAAAATGAAGCTGAAGCCGGGTGAAGGCATCATTGGCAGTACGTTCAAGCGAGGCACTCCCAAGCTTTACAACAGTTTCTCCACAGTGGAAGATGATTTTGGAAACATGACTCCTGACAACAAGTCTCATTTGAATTCGGCATACGACTTTCAGAATATCGGGTCCATCATTTCGGTGCCGATCAAGGTGGGAGGAGAGCCGGATTGCGTGTTAATCGTTTATCAAAAAGGAAGGGTCCCCATATTTACGGAATCGGATGTACGACTCCTGCAGAGCTTTGCCGACCAGGTTTCCATTGCCATCACGAATGCCCAGCTCTATGAGGATCTAAGCAAACGGAACGAAACACTCATCAAACGAGACGAGATTCACTCATCCTTAATGCGGCTGTCCCTCCAAAATAAAGGTGCGGTATCCATCGTTAACGAATTGACACGTATCATTGGCGTGCCCATCGTATTTATCGATTTTATTGATAATGAATGGATTCCCAAACGGAGCAGTGTCCTGAATGATTGGGATATGGAGAAGCTGCGCAATCTGTACGAATCCTTACATCATCCTGATTATCTGACATGTATCAAGGGCGACGATAGCCAGGTATTTCAATATTTGTACCCGATTGCTTCGGCTAATCAATGTCTCGGTTATCTGATTATGCAGATGAATACTCCGCTGGAACCATTGCAGTTAATTGCGCTGGAGCAGGGAAGCTCCATTCTGGCTCTTGAACTGATGCGCAAGCAGTCTCTGGCTGAATTTTACTTCAAGAAAACACAGCAATTCTTCAATGAACTGAGACTTAGTCAGGACTCGGAGGATTACTGGCAGAAGTCAGGGGAGATCGGGATCGGTCCTTCAACATCCATCATAGTGGGTCTTTTGGAGTTTGCGGATAGGCTGAACCCATCCACCTATAGTCCTTTATCCGTTCAGCTCATTGCTTATCTGAGAGAGAAAATGCCAAGCGGAACGCTGCCTGTTGCGTTTGGGGATGAGAGGCGAATTACCTTGCTGCTGATCGTGACTGATGGGGTTAAACCTGGTAAGCTGGAGCAGCAGTTCAGCTCCCTGGTGAAGGACTGGGAGAGTCGAAATCAGGTGAAATTATTCGGAGGTTTAAGTTCAATCCGATCAGGCGTGGATGCGATTAATACGGGATTCCAGGAGGGCGATAAGGCACTGGCGTATCAGAAGACAAGGGGAGAACGGGGAACCATTCGCTATACGGATATTGGTGTCAACCGTTTGTTCATCCGGCAATCTGCGGAGGATCTGAATACGTTTATGGCAGAGATCTTTGAGCCCCTGCGACCTGCCAAAGGGCAGACCGGCGGATTGGAGGAAACGCTAATGACATATATGGCTTCCGGAGGATCTGCTGCTCAGACGGCAGCCACGCTTCATATTCATATCAATACACTGTATCAGCGGATTCGCAAAATTGAAGAGATTCTGGGCATGTCCTTGAGTAACCAGGAGCACCTGCTTCATCTGCAGCTGGCCTGTTATCTGCGGCAGACATACCGCTCATCTTGATCGAACACATAAAAGGCAGAACCACACATTCACTGAATTAAATACCATGGCAACCGACTCTCTGGCTGAGGGTCGTTTTTTGTGTGCATAGGTGAAGTATAATGATTAGAAAGGAAATCATGAGAAACTTGGACGTGCGAGTCGTTAGGGAGGTGCATATCACGTTGCTTCAAAAGAAATTCGTACAATGGGCCGAACTGAAGGCAGGCCCGCTGCGAACACTTCATATTACTACCGAACCGGTGAACCATGGACGTGTGAATGAACAATATATTCCAGATCCCTCGACCGGGGTTGTTCATGAATCAGAGTGTGCCATGGGCCAAGTAACCGTATGGGAGTCCGGACAAATGGAATACGAGGTCATTAACATCGAAACGGAAGAATTGATCTTGTGGAAGTATATAGAGCAGATTCAGGAAGAGACTCCTGATTTTGATAAGCTTTTGCGAATATATTTCCAAGTGTTACAGACGGGTGTTAATCCTTAACGTATACAGCGTGAGGCTGTCGAGATGTAATGGCTGCTGACTTCCATTTACATCATGTCCATTGTTCATTACACTTGATATATAGTTATGCTAACCCCCAATACAGATTATCAGGAGGAAACCATTCATGCATCAATCCGAACATATTCAAGAAGCTAGAGATTACATATTAAACCGAATCAACACCAAGCCTGCCGTAGGCATGATCCTCGGTTCCGGCCTTGGAGCACTTGCGGACGAGATCGAGAATGCTACTGTTATTCCCTATACGGATATTCCGTATTTTGCACAATCGGAAGCTGTTGGTCACGCTAACGAGATGGTCATTGGTGAACTAATGGGCCAAACGGTCGTAGCCATGAAAGGGCGTCTTCATTATTATGAAGGTTTCACGCTGGATGAAGTGACGTTTCCGGTTCGCATCATGAAGGCGCTGGGTGTCGAGCAATTGATCATTACGAATGCCTGCGGTGCGATCAACACAAGCTTCCAGCCAGGTCAGCTGATGCTCATTACGGATCACATTAACCTGGTAGGCAACAATCCATTGATGGGACCCAATAATGCCGAGCTGGGTGTGCGTTTCCCTGACGTATCCCAGGTATACAGCCGCGAGTTGCGCAGTATTGCGCTTAAGGTTGCAGAAGAGCAGAAGGTCAGCCTGCAGCAAGGGGTGTATGCGTGGTGGAGTGGCCCTGCGTATGAGACACCAGCCGAGATTCGCATGATTCGGACAATGGGTGCGGATGCTGTAGGTATGTCTACGGTTCCTGAAGCGATCGTAGCCATCCATGGCGGCATGAAGGTGCTGGGCATCTCCTGTCTGACCAACATGGCCTGCGGCATTCTGGATCAGCCGCTTAGTCATGATGAAGTCATCGAAGTGGCTGCACAAGTGAAGACGACCTTTACCGGGCTTGTCAAAGGCATCCTGCAAGAGATGTAGGGAAGAGAGGCTTCTCCTTTTCATAGTAACTAATGAAAAAAGCATTGTCCATGTCGGATAATATCCGGTGGACCATGCTTTTTTCTGATCATAATCAGGTGCGAAAATATTCCTAAACGGGCAGAAACGACCTATAATAAGAGAGATTCAAACTGGTAGAATAATCAAGATCGGCTGATCAAAGGAGACTGACAGCAATGGAAGAGTTGGGTTCAACGGAATATGTCATTTTTGAACGCATCAATGCGAACTGGTTAAGGGGATTTGAAGGTGTTGGGGGAAAGCTGTTCCTTACCAATGAACGATTGGTCTTTATCCCACATGGTCTGAATATTCAGACCGAATGGCTTCAACTTGAGATCTGGGGCATGACCAGGATTGAGAAACGAAAGACCTGGGGAATCATTCCTAATGGCATTACAATTACGATGGAGGTTGGACACGTCTTCAAATTTGTCGTTTGGAATCGTTCGAAGATTATCCGCGAGATTATACGTGCCAAGAAAATGGATAATGAATTGATGTAGAGTCAGCAAGAAGTAGTACATATGCGAAGAAATAGGTACTTTGAGTAATGATATGGAGGTCGTAACAATGAACCAACTAACGATGCATCAAGCTGTGCAGGAAGATGTGGAGCGGCTTGCTGATTTGCGTGCTCTGGTTCTGTATGATGATCTGACCAGATTGGGAAGGTACGACGAGGTGAAGGTTCGGGAACGTTTCCGGAACACATTCGATCCGATCTATACCTGGATTATTCAGCTGGAGGGTTCGTCTGTAGGTTGTGTGTCACTGAAGCCTACGGCGGAGGGGGCTCTGCTGGAGCACTTTTATATTCATCCGGATGTTCAGGGCAGGAGAATTGGAACCGAAGTATTGCAAAAGCTACTGGAAAAGGACGAAGTCAGAGGTAAACGTGTCACATTGAATGTGCTGCAGGGGAGCCGGGCGAAGCATTTATATGAACGTTTCGGGTTTGTTGTAGATCGTGAAGATGAGGTAGATGTGTTTATGTCCGTCCAGCTAACAGAAGATTGAGTGTCATATGGCACAACGACAGGCCCATTCATTTAATTCTTGAATGGGTCTATTGAACATTTCTATTATACTTTCCTGCATCTTTATCCTACTATGGATAATAACCTACTTATTTTATAGGAATTATATACTATGGAGAATGCCGATATGCCGGATTGGAAGCGTAATCTGTATATTCTGTGGTTGGGGCTTTTTTTCAATCATATGTCGTACACCTTGTCCGTGCCGTTCTTTCCTCTGTTTCTGCAAAATGATCTCGGAATTAAGAACGGGCTGGAGGCCTGGTCCGGTGTCTCGATCTCGATCAGCTTTCTGATCAGCGGATTATGTGCGCCCTTCTGGGGATTACTAGCTGACAAATACGGCAGCAAGCTGATGCTGATCCGTTCAGGTGTTGGGCTGGCGATTGCCCATTCTGCCAACTATTTGGTTCAGGATCCTTACACCTTCATCGCTGTTCGGGTCTTTCAGGGACTCATGGCAGGATTCAATCCGGCCTCCATCACATTAGTCGGCACGAATACGCCGGAGAAACATGTCGGTTATGCGCTGGGTGTCATCTCCACATCCACTGCAGCAGGCGGAATTCTTGGGCCTCTTGCTGGAGGTGTGCTCAGTCAATGGATTGGGCTGCGTGGATGCTTTATTGCATCCGGGATCATTACATTGTTCTCGGCTCTGCTGGTTCTTGGCGTAAAAGAGTCGCGCAGAAGCCATAAAGTGGCTTCTACCAGCATTCTGGGAGATCTGAAGAGAGCCGCATCCACTCCCGGTTTAATGCGGATCTATGGACTCATTTTACTCGTCTCCACGTCCGTGCTCATCATTGAACCGGTGCTTACGCTGTATGTCGTTCAGATCGGTGGAGATGTAAGCCATGCGACACTCAGTGCAGGCATCGTATTCTCAGCCATCGGGGTAGCGACAGTCATTATGGGACCCAGATGGGGAAAGATTGGTGGCAGGATCGGGTATGAGAAAACCTTGTTTATCGGGCTGATCGGCGGCGGTATTGGCAGTCTTCTTCAGCTAACTGCGTATAATCTCGTGTATTTTGGAAGTTTGCGATTTATCTATGGTCTGTTCTTCGCTGCGGTCTACCCGGCTCTCAATGCATTAATTATCAAATATGCGGAGCAGGATTTCCGGGGCAGGGCCGTTAGTCTCAGCCAGACGGCGAGCCAATTCGGTATTGTGCTTGGTCCTTTGATCGGCGGCTTGCTTGGTGGATGGACCGGGATTCCTTTCATTTTTCTGCTTACAGGGATCGTACTTCTCGGGGCTGCCTGGGTGGTAAAAGCAAGTGATATGAAACCAGTGAACAAGAGTGACCGGATTACCCACGAAAACATAGGGAGGACTTGAATATGACGAAACGACAACTGAAATTGGGGGCCAATCTGAACGGAGTCGGGAACAGTATTTCCTTCTGGCGACACCCTGACATTCCGATTAATGCCAGTGTTAACCTTGATTTTTACAAAAAACAGGCGCGTAAAGCGGAGGAAGGCAGGTTCGATCTCCTATTTATTGCTGACGGTCTCTTTATTAACGAAAAATCCAATCCTCATTTTCTGAATCGCTTCGAGCCCTTGACCTTGTTGTCTGTGCTGGCAGGAGCCACTTCCAATATTGGGCTGGTTGCGACATTATCGACTTCCTACAGCGAACCGTTTACGGTAGCGAGGCAATTTGCTTCACTGGATCAAATTAGCGGAGGACGGTCGGGCTGGAACGTAGTCACTTCCCCACTGGAAGGATCGGCACTGAACTTTGGCAAAGGCGAACATCCAAACCATGCGCTTCGCTATGAAATTGCTGAAGAGCACCTGAATGTGGTCAAAGGACTGTGGGATTCCTGGGAGGATGACGCATTTGTCGGGGACAAGGAGAATGGTGTCTTCTTCGACCCTTCCAAGCTGCATACGCTGAATCACAAAGGGAACCATTTCTCCGTACAGGGACCGCTTAATGTGGCACGTTCAAAACAGGGTTATCCAGTCATTTTTCAGGCAGGTTCATCCGAATCCGGCAAAGATCTGGCAGCGAAATCAGCAGATGCTGTATATACGGGACATGAGACGTTTGAGGAAGCAAGAGAGTTTTACCGGGATGTTAAGGCAAGAGCGGTAGCATATGGACGCCAGGCTGAAGACATTCTGATCTTCCCGGGTATCGGTCCAATTGTGGGCAGAACAGCGGAAGAGGCCGAGCAAAAGTATCAGGAAATTGCCGGACTGGTCAGTATTGACCACGCGCTGAATTATTTGGGACGTTATTTTGACCATTATGACTTTTCCCAGTATCCGCTGGATGAGCCTTTCCCTGAGATTGGTGATTTGGGCAGCAATAGTTTCCGCAGTACAACAGACAAGATCAAGCAGCGGGCACGAGAAGAGGGGCTGACTCTCCGCCAAGTCGCGCTAAGAGCATCTACGCCGCGAACCTCTTTCATTGGAACACCCGACCAGATCGCCGACCAGATCCAGGAGTGGTTTGAAGGTGAAGCCGCAGACGGTTTCAATATCCGTACCGTTGTGCCGAATGGACTGGCGGATTTCGTGGATCTGGTTGTCCCTGTTCTGCAGGAACGAGGACTGTTCCGAACGGAATATGAGCATGAGACACTTCGGGAGAACCTGGGGCTTACAATTCCGCGTAATCGGTACACGCTGGAACGTGTGAACTAAATGGAGTAATTTGACGATGGATATTCAGGTTGGACTAACTTGAGCCAAGTCCCGTTAATAGGAGGTAAAAAAAGAGCGGTAATGATGTATCTTCAACGTCATCACCGCTTTTTTTGTATGCAAATCCGCTTGGTTCAGAATGCTTTGAAGGAAATCCATACGGATCCCACCATGACAACAATGCCGCCAATACTGGTCATCAAGTAGTAAAAGTCGCTAGGTTCGGGGTCGTTCACCCAAATCCAGCGAAGGGAGATGAGGAAGAGGATATCCTGAAACCTCCTGTAGTAGAAGCTGCACCATCCAAATATCAGTCCGGCGAGTGCGAGAAAAAGGTAGACAGGCTCACCTTGCGTGTGATGGTATATCGGGTAAGCAGCAGTCACGATTGTATCCGGTGAAAATTGCTCTTCGTCCTCGCTAAGTATTCTCTGGTTGTTAACGTAAAAAGCGATGGAAGTTATGATATTTCCTTCTTCATCAAAACTTCTTAATATACCACCATGGTCCTGAACCTCATACGTGTCTCCTTTGGGGTATAACACGCTATATTTTGCATGAGGTTTCGAACTGAGTTCTGTAATGATATATTTCTGATCGTCGATGAATACGGTGCGCTTCTGCTGCTCCACTAACACCTGAATGGAATCAGCCGTTCTACTCTTATATATCAACTGGTTTTCTTCTTGGCGATCCAATAAATACTTGTTAGTGTCTGCATAGAATATATGTTCCGTGAAATAAGGCTTGGATAGGAAGCCAACGATCACAGACAGTACCAAAAGGCATGAAAAGAAAATAATGGTGGGGGACTGGATTTTCTTAAGCCATTTCGTCATCGTATCACCTACCTTTCCACTTTTTTCTATTACGCTGATTTCGGGAAAGGGTTGCGTAGGGTTTGAGGGTTTGTGCCATAAAAGAAATGGAACATACTGGTTTCTTTTTTGGGCGTGGCTGTTATTATGAATTTATACCCTGAATTGGAGCTTGAGAGGGTGCAGCAGTCGTTGCCTATTAGACAAGTCACAGGAGGAGATTGGGATGATTAGAGGATTAACGAAAGCAGGTTTGGGGAAGATCGAGTCTGACGAACAATATATTACGAGTGCAGCCAAATATGGCTTCCAATCCGTAGATTTGAATCCGCTCTCATTGGTTCAACAGTACGAGAAGGAACAAGCTGCACAGCTATTGGAACATAATCAGGTGATCATCGGTTCATCGGATTTAACCGTGGACTGGAGAGGCTCGGAAGAGCAGTTTCGTGCAGGGCTCAAATCTCTGGTTGAAATGGCTGAAGCCTCTGCTTCGCTGAATTGCTTCACTTGCTGCACTTATGTTCTGCCCTCGACCGATCAGCCTGCAGCATCCTTCATGGCGGCAGCTACCAGACGGCTGAAGCTCTGCGCAGATATCCTGGGTGCTTACGGTATCCGGCTAGGGCTGGAGTTTGTCGGCCCCCATCATTTGCGGACCCAGTGGAAGAATCCGTTTATTTGGAGTGTGGAGGACACCTTGGACTGGATCGAGACCATTCATGCTCCCAATGTAGGCTTGCTGGTGGATTCCTATCATTGGCATACGCTTGGTTTGCGTATGGAAGAGGTGCTGCAATTGAAAAAGGAACAGATTGTTCACGTTCATATTAATGATGCCTCTGATCTGCCGATTGAAAAATTGCTTGATAATGAGCGCCTGTATCCAGGCGAGGGAGTCATTGATCTGACGGCTTTCCTGAAAAATCTGAAAGCCATTGGTTACACGGGCCCTATAGCCCAGGAAGTTCTGGCACCTGCATCAACACTTGATTCAAGCGAGCTGTTTGCCAAGTCGAAAGCAGGCTTTGACAAGGTGTTTGCGGAGTTATAAATGGATAGAGCAATGAAGATTAGGGAGTAATGCTAGAAGCTGGCGGGTTCACAGTATTGCATCGATGGATTCGCCAGTCCCTTTTTATTTTACTATTCAGTTCATGAAGAAATTAGAAATTAAAGTGATATATATGAATACCCACAATAGAAGGAGTACATAAAATGAAGTTTTTGTTTGAATTGATGTTATCTATGCTAATGCTCACCAATGGTTCGAGTGGCGACCCTCTTACCATTGAGGATGTTCAAGGCTATCTCAAAACTCATCATCTGCAATACGCTGATACAAAAATAGTGAGTGATTACTCTGCACTGTTGGTTGATGTAAAAGGAGAGCATGCCAAAGCATCTATACTTACCAAAACAGCGGATAATAAGCTTGTAATGCAACCTAACGAGTATGTATGGGAAGAAGACGAAGAGGGCATATCCGTAGAAAAGGTAGATCGATATTTATGTATTGTGATCCACGATAAAGCGATGAGTCATGATATGGATTTCGTTAACATTGTCTATGTAGATGATAATGGGGATGAGCGAAAGGATCGCTACTATTTTAAGGGGAAACAAGCCATTATTATTCCAATGCCAACCCAGAAAGAGTACATTGTAGTTGCCATTTACGGAAATGATGGTTTTATCCACGACATGATTAAACACTTCCCTGGGATCGTGTTACAGCCAAATAAATTATAGTGAATTCCAAAAATGGATAGTACAATAACAAGGGAGTGAAAAGATAAGGGGCGATCGAGGCCCCTCTATCCCCTCTCCTCCAGCACTGAACCAATATTAATCAAGCAAGCCGCGTTCCTTCATCAATTGATGCGTCACCGTCCACAATTTGTGTTGCATTCCGGTATCTCCGCCTGGAGCTACAGGTGTAATAGCCGCTCCGCTGCCCACGTTAAAATAACCTCCAGAAACGTCCCCAAACTTGGGTTCCACAGCCAGACGAGTCATGATGTCCGCCCCCCGGCGCGGGTCGCCGATGTGCAGAAACGTTAAGATGCGCTCAAGTACACTCGCGAACCACAGCTCCCGTCCAAGACCAGTGACATTGAAACCTGGATTCAAGGCATTCACACAAACCCCGGTCCCATCCCATTGTCTGGCTAGTTCGCCAGTAAACATAATATTCAGCAGTTTGGTTTTGCCATAGATCGGAGAGGAGCCACGTGCAGTAAAGGGAGTGGTATCCATCAAGTCATCCGGCAGCACCAGCTGGCCATGATTCCGAGAGGCTTCAGATGCAACGTTCACAACACGGGCATGACCCGACTGAATCAGGGAATTACGCAACGTATGCGTTAGCAGCCAAGGTGCCAAATAGTTCACGGCAATCATCTCGGCAAATCCTTCAGAAGTCACTCTCTGCTCAAACGCATGGAGTCCGGCATTATTTAAAAGTACATCGATTCGTGGAAACGCTGCGGCCATTTCAAGCCCGAGACGTTTTACATCACTTAGCAAGGATAAGTCTCCGAAGAAAAAGTACATATTGGCAGAGGGCACGATTGCCCTGATTTTGTTTCGGGTAGCCTCGGCGCGCTCTTCGCTTCGGGCTGTGAGTACAAGATGTGCACCACGTTTGGCAAGCTCGATGGCAGCAAGCTGCCCCAATCCGCTGGTTGCTCCGGTGATTACGATAATAGGCTGTGTTGTTTTCATAGTGAAGTCTCCTTTTGACACGAACATAGTCGATAGATATAATTGACATAAATCAACTATATATATTAATTGAATATTAATTGATATTTGTCAACTATATTTTCTGATGCCTGCTTTAACGAATTAAGGAGGGAACAACAAAATGAGTGAACATGCAATCAAAACCAAAGACAGAGAAGCCCTGGAACTGGCGCTTGGTGAGCAGATCCATGCCCTGATTAGTGCTTCGCATGCACTTAATGTTCGGTCTGCCGAGCGTTTTGATGCGACACTGCAGCCTGCTGCTTTTCACCTCGTACGGTGGCTGTACTCTTATGGTCCTACAAGCGCTGCAGCTTTGGCAGAAGCGACTGCGATGGACCGCAGCTCGGTAAGCCGCCTGATTAAGCAGCTCGAAACGTCAGGATATGTGAGCAAGGCGCAGGACCCTGATGATCGGCGCGGCATTCTCTTGTCTCTGACGGAGCTTGGCGAGCAGTCGATAGTGAATGCACTGAAGGAGAAGGAGTCTGCCTTTTATGAGCGTATATCCAGATGGGATGATGAAGAGCTGGGACGTTTCACCACCATGCTTCGGCAGTTTAATGGCTTGGAGGAGTAGTGTAGGGTATGTAGCGCAAGTTGTGTTGATATAACCATAGCCATTGTAAAAAATCAAAAAGGTGATATCCACATTTCCGCTGGACATCACCTTATGATCTACTGAGGAAAAAAACAGAGTTTTATTTGTCGGCAAGGTATCCTAGACCATGTTTGAATAAAGTACTCGAATCTACAGGACGCATGACTTCCCTGTAACGAGGAATGTTGGTGATATCCGTTGGACTGACGAGCGCTCCAGCATAATTAGCCTCGTCATATGTAGTAGATTTGCCTTTGGAATTAACATCCCACTCACAATCTTTTTACGTAATCCAAGATGTAAAATTCAAGTCAAAAGAGAACATTAACCGAGTAGCCGTGGGATGTAGAGCGCTTAAATATCTCTGAAATGGATCGTAAGTATTACAATGTTTAGAATCCTGTTCACAGTACGATTTTTACATAATTCTTCAGCTTGGCCGCCTCTATCATGGAATCCTCACAGACCTCTTCCTGTCATCCACAAGAGTGGTGAAAGTTTCCTGAATGGTGAACAAATTTCGAACTTTGCAAAGGGCAGGATGGGCCTGATTTTATCAATTCCGACTCATGAAATGAGAGATTTAGAGAGGAAAGCATGATATGCATATAGCAAAAGAAAGCTTTAATAGAACGTAAACGAATGCAGCTCTATGTAAAATTTTTAATAGGCGCTTTCAACACGTTGACCCTGCCCTCAAAGTCTCATATATTTACTCCCGTCACAACAACACAGAACGGGTGGAGGGATCAGGTTGTTCAACAAAAAAGGAAAGAAAATGCTAGCGATGCTTACGCTGATACCCCTGGCTACAGGGATGGTCATGGGAGCGTTTCCTGCGGCAATTACCTATGCAGCCGCGGGAGATAATACACCAGTCAGCAGCACGGCTGCAGGCTCATGGCAAACGGGGGATTTGCACGTACATACATTTGAATCAGATGATGCGCAGAATTCGCTGGAGAACGTCCTGGACGCGGGTTTGACGCAATATGGGCTGGACTGGATCGCGCTGACGGATCATTTGCGGTTATCCAAGCGGGATCACAACGGAAATGAAATTCCGGGTGGGTCCATTCCGATGTCCGTGGGGATGAATGAATATCAGGTTCCACAGATCAAGGCACTACAGGAGCAGGGCAAATATGCAGGCAAAACGATCTTCTCCGGCTTCGAATGGGACATGCCAACGCATGAACACGTTGGTGTGGGCATTCTCACCGATGAGCCGAATTCGACCGAAGCGCTGGAAGCTGCCAAAGAATTCGAATATCGTTTTACCAATCGCGATGCGAGTCTGTTTGATCCGGCGGATGTAGTGGCCTGGGAACAGGAAGGTGGACGTGCCTATACGACACATCAGGATGCGCTTACTGCCATTGAATGGCTAAAAACCAACTATCCAACAACGAGCTATGCGATGATCAACCATCCTTCTCGTGGCAAAAATAAATATACAATTGCGGACTTCCGCGATTTCAACGATCTGGCACCACAAGTGGTATTCGGTATCGAAGGCATGCTGGGTAACCAGATGGAACCGGATCGCGGCGGGTATAACACAACCTACAACGTGTCTAATCCAACGGCAGACGATGGGTACAAATACCGTACATATGGCGGTGTAGACTACATGGTAGCCATAGTGGGCGGACTGTGGGACGCACTGCTTGGAGAAGGTCGCCACTTCTGGAACTATGGTAACTCGGATTACCATTTCAAGACGATTGGCACGAATTCCAGTGGTTATTTCCCTGGGGAATATGCCAAGACATACGCGTGGATTGAGGGCAGCGGAATGCAGGCCGTGCTGGAAGGCCTTCGTTCAGGAAAATCCTTTTCCGTATTTGGTGATCTGATTAACGCCCTGGATTTCACCGCATCCGGAGCAGGCGCTCAGGCTGAAATGGGTGAGGATCTGAACGTGACTCAAGGCGATGAGGTAGAGCTGAAGATCCGTTTCAAGAGTCCGACGACCAGCAACAATTATGAAACACCAATCAACAGCGGTACATCCGCTGAACAGGTACCTGTGGTGGATCACGTTGACCTGATTGCAGGAGTTGTGACAGGCAAGGCCGAGAAGGGTACAGCCGCATATAACAAGGATACCAACGATACCACCCGCGTGCTGGCTACCTTCACATCGGACGATTGGACGACAGATGCCGAAGGCTACAATGTCATCACATATAAGATCAAAGCGACGGAACAAGACCAGTATTTCCGCCTGCGCGGCACGAATCTGGATATGAACGTTCCAGGCGAGACGGTGAATGGCGAACCACAGCTGGATCCGAAGAACACAACTGCGGATGCAGAAACACGTTTCAACCAAATCAATGATAGCAACTATAGGGATCTGTGGTTCTACTCCAATCCGATCTTCGTGAATGCGGCACCTTATAGTGATGTGCAGGCGGTAAATGATACGCTCCAAGCGATTGATCTGGGGGACCTGAACGCGGTCACTTCCGACCTCACTCTTCCTGTTGAAGGGAAGCATGGAGCAACGATCACTTGGTCCAGTTCCAATCCGGCATTGATTGATAATCAAGGCAAGCTGCTGACACAACCGGATAACAATGAACGATTGGAACTGACGGCAACGGTACAACGCGGCAGCGAAACTCAAACGAAAGTTTTTACTGTCATCGTAGAGGGCACGAATAATCAGGTTCTGATTTTGAAAAGCAATATGACGACCACAGACGGCCAGCCGTATCATACGGATACATGGACGAAACAGTCTGTATACGTAAGTGTAACCAGCGCGGTTTATGCACCGGCGACTTCGGCGACCATTGAGCTGTCCCGTGATGGAGGTCAAACGTATGATCCTTATACCTCGAATACACCTCTGGAGATTGCCGAGCCTGGAGAACACAGCCTGTTGTTCCGAGCTACAGACGATCTGAACAGTGAGTATACTTTACCTGTGATGATCAAAATTGACCGTGAAATTCCGGTCATTACGCTGCAAGGCAGCAGTCAGATGACATTGAACGTGGGGGATACCTACACTGAGCCTGGAGCATTGGCATCCGACAATGTGGGTATCAGCGGTTCCGTACAGATGGATGGCACCGTGAACACGCAAGCAGCCGGAATCTATACGATTCGTTATAACGTAAAAGATATCGCTGGCAATGCAGCAGCAGAAGTCACACGTACCATTACGGTACAAGCCGGTTCGAACAATGGCGGTGGATCAGGCGGGGGTAATGGAGGCAGTTCCGGTGGCAATACCGGAGGAAGCACGCCAAGCGTACCGACAACCCCAACCGTTCCTACAACACCATCCACTCCGGAAACAGAACCAGATTCATCCACTGAAGTGAAGGTTGAAGTGGAAGCGAATCAGCCAGTACAGACGGGGATTAAAAACGTGGTAGAATTCAACGCTCCGGCTGGAGCCGTTGGGGAAAAAGATACCTTGCAGCTGTCCGTGATTGCACAGGACAAACTGCAGTATGCAGCTTCGCTGAACGTGCTGGGTCAAGCGGTACAGATTAGCCGCACGGGCGGACGGACGTTGAACCATTCGGCTGAGTTGAGCCTGAATTATGATCCGGCAGGTTTGCTAAGTGGAACGAAGCCAGCAATCTATTATTTTAACGAAGCTCGTCAGAGCTGGGTATTTGTTGGCGGGGAAACGAATGCTGCTGGAATCATCACGGCGAAGGTGAATCACCTGGGTACCTTTGTAGTGTCCAGTTATACACCCGTGAACCTGACGGATCTTAATGGACACTGGGCATCTGATTATGCGGATCGACTGATGGGCATGAATGTCATCCAAGGGTATGCAGATGGAACATTCCAACCGTCTAAGGAGATCACAAGAGCTGAGTTTGTCACATTGCTTAGCAAAGCATTGGCTCTTCAAACGGTAGCGTCCACGACTTCTTTTGCTGATGAGGAAGCTCTACCTGCATGGGCGAAGTCTGAGATTGCAGCTGCCGTGCAAGCCGGTATTGTGACAGGCTATGGAGATAATACATTCAAGCCTGATCGCACCATTACCCGTGCCGAGATGGCAGTGATGATGGCAAAAGCACTGAAGTTGAGTGATGTGCGGGCAGGAACGAACGGTGAGATTGCCAAACCAAGCTTCACCGATGCAGCACAAACGCCAGCTTGGGCACAGGAAGCCATGGATGCAGCTGTGCAAGTCAATATTATTAATGGGTATACGGACAATACGGTTCGCGCGGAGAATATGACGACCCGTGCGGAAGCAACAGCTATGATTTACAAATTGCTACTCGCAATGTACCTGTAAAGAAACGGAATTAAAAATGAGGAGTATCACTTTCGTGATACTTCTCATTTTTTCTGTATTTTTAAAAGTAAAATCAAAATATAAACAAGAAGGGTAAGTACCAGTGCAGAACCCAAATACAGACCAATAGTACCTATGGCAATGATTATGTAAGTCACAATTAAACAAGCCATATACAATAGAAAAAACTTTAGTAGTTTTATTCTGATCTCCTCCTATATACAGTAAAAGACTTATCCAATAGGATAAGTCTCTTAGATGTTTCTGTCTACCAAATTTTACAAGTGTAATTGTTTACTTCAGATCGATCAACACTTGTTTTCCTTCTTACTTTATAGCACCAATATGGGAATAAATAAGGCTGGCAGCAGATTCAAAACTTTGATCTCCGTAATCTTCAGGACGTTCAATCCGGTACAGAGTGCCAGAATACCGCCAATCAGTGTGATTTCGTTAATGATGTTGGTCGTCATGTATACGGATATGAAATCAGCCGAGAAGAAGACCAGTGCTTCAATGACAAATAAAATAATTGCTGAAAACATGATGCCAAAGCCGAAGGAGGAAGCCAGGATTAATGCCGTAATGCCTGAGAAAATGGTATTGATCTGCAAAAAGGTGTTATCACCCTGCAGTGCACTTTGCAGCGGACCGAGAATCGGTATCGACCCTAAGCATAATAAGGAGATCGCAACCGTCAACCCTTCATTCAGTCCATTGGATGAGAAGCGGGTCATGATCCTGGACAAGATCTGATCGAAATTAATAAGTTGACCGATAATCCCGCCTATCGTAAGAAAGATAACAAACATCACCTGATACTGACTTGTAGAGATGCTGTTGATGGTTGTGCTAAGGCCGATGATGATAGCACTGATCCCAATGACTTGATACAGAATGGCTTTATATCCGTCATTGACAAATTTTTTGGTGATCGCTCCAAGAGTACTTCCGAATACAATGGAAAAGCAATTGACTAATATTCCTAACATGATTTCACTCCTGAATTCACCAAACCGAGTTTAGAACATCGTCTACTTGCTGTATTCTCGTCACAGATGGTGATTGAATTAGATTTCCTTTGACCATGACCATGCGTACATCGGATAGTGCTTCAATATTTTCCAACGGGCTTTGGTCCAGCACGATCAGATCTGCCTGTTTTCCAATATCGACCGTACCTGTAACGTCTTCAATGCCCAGAATCTTCGCGTTGGTTCGGGTCACCATATCGATCAGGTGTCTGTTGCTAAGGTTAGTCTGTTTGATATAGTAGTCCATCTCTCTCCACATGTCATAGTGAGTCACATACGACATGGCGGCATCGGTGCCAAGACCGATGGTAATGCCGTTGTCGATGGCCTGCTGCGCACCTTTTAACATGGATGTATACACGAGTCTGGCGTTTTCTTTCACGGTTGCACTCACCTTCGTTACGCTGGTATCGAGCAGAGCAGAGGGATAAGCAGCCAGAAAGGTAGGAATGAGCGCAGTATAGCCATTCAGGGCATTTGGATTGTTTTTGAACAGGCTGATAATCTCGTCATCCATCTCGGAGCCGTGCTCAATGGTATCGACGCCGCCCTTTAATGCGACTCTGACACCCTCCGTGCTTTCCACGTGAGCTGCCACCCGCAACCCGATTTTGTGGGCTTCCTCGCAGATCGCGGCAACTTCCTCTACCGTCATCTGCAAACGGCCTGCTTCGCCGACCATTTTGGCATCCGTAACGCCGCCAGTTACGCAGATTTTGATGAGATCCACGCCGTTCTTCACATTGATGCGTACATTCCTGCGAGCTTCCCAAGGGGAATCCCCGACCAGAGCCAGGAAAGGAGCACCATGACCTCCCGTTACACTTAGGAAAAATCCAGAGACAAGCAGATTAGGGCCAACGAATTCACCGTTATTAATCTCATCCCGCAATTTTACATCGGTATAGAAGAATTCGCCGACACTGCGCATCGTGGTTACGCCCGCGTGCAGTGCGGTCAGCGCATTGCGTTTCATTCTTTTTTTCAGAACGTTCTTGCCGAATTTCGTGTTCAGGATTCGATCATAGGCGAATTGCAGCATGCCTTCGCTGACCGACAGGCTGAAGGGCTTACCATCCGCAAAGAGATGGACGTGAGCGTTGATCAAGCCAGGCATCACATATTTTTCCGATAGGTCGATGACCTCATAGTGGCTCGGAATGGCCAGTTCACTTGATTTTCCAATCCCCTGAATCAGCCCTTGCTCATTGACCAGGACGGTCATATTTTTCTCCAGATCGCGATTAAGGTCTCCATGAATCAGATGGCAGTTCTTTAATGCATAAGCTGTTTTCGTCATTGGGGGTTCCTCCTAGAAATGAGTTTCGAATTTAAAATTGAATTATTAATTCATTTTTGAGCCAAAAAAATTAGAGGGTTGGATTAGGCATTTTTTTGGCGTGCGGACCAAGTACGTTTGTTGTTATTGACCTGGTCTGCACGCTGTGCCAGCTAGGCATATAGCTTATTCGCTCAAACTCTTAATGCCGTATAACCGGTATACATATAATGCTTCAAAAATCTGCTTGCGGCTGTCCTCGCTCATGTCCCGTTTTAACAAATCCAGGTTCATGTCGATCACATTGTGTGCGAGGATATCGAGCAAGATCAGGTGTTCTTCCATTCCAATCTCATAATGCTTGTACTGCTTTTTGAGATAGGCTTTCTTGGTTTCGATCATGGTCTCGACGAGCTCGTTCTTGGCGTTGGTGTAGATCGTTCCTTTGTTCTTTTCGAAAATAATGATGATCTGGTTCCGGTATTTGCGCAATACGTCAACCTGTTCCTGTAGCAGTGCGGATTTCCTTTCGCTGTCAGTTTCCTCCTCGAACAGGTTCTGGTTATCGAAGTGAATGGTATCGACCAGCACTTTTTTCAGGTAATCCACCAGATCGGGCGGAACGACCGCGTAGAACAGATCCTTTTTGTTTTTGAAATACGTATAGATATTGCCTACCGAAATATTGATTTCATTCGCAATGTCGCTCATTTTGGCATCCACAAAGCCTTTCTCGTAGAACACCTTGAGCGCCGCATATTCAATTTCTTTCCTGACTTCGTCTTTCTTGGATTGCACCATTGAGAACGACTCCTTAATAATGAATGAGTGATTCGTTATTAGGTTATTCTTATTTTGTGGGTTTGTCAATGGGAGTTATGATACATTTTTGAATGCAATATAATTGTATAAATATGTGGACTAGAAGGATTTATCTGTTATTCTGTCGAATAGTCTTTAAAATTAATTATAAAGTGACGTTTGTACTGAAGAATATGTCATAAGGATGATAAACTATGAAGTCTCTAAATCATGATGCAACAAATAGTTGGAATGGTTACTCTTATCAAGGTAAAACGGCTATTTACACTGTGCTAAAAATAATAAATGACAAAAGTTTAGTAAATGAAAATGTAAAAAAATTCGAATTGGAATTAGAGCACTTAGAGGATTTTACAGTAATTTATAATGATAAGGAAGTATCAATACATCAAGTTAAAACTTTTAATTCTACTGCCCCAAGCGAATATAAAGATGCTGTATGGACTCTTTTAGGTAAACTTGCAATAAAATCTCATATCGACAAAGCTTATTTGCATACTACTGAGAAACTTCCTGATAAAACAACTCTAAGAGAAAGATACAAAAACCTCACTGCCCCTACAGCAACTGGTTCTGAAAATCAATTGAATCCAAATGAGTATTATCAATATGTTATAGACAATGATCTTTATGAATCAGTTTTTGAAAAATTTGATTTGTTTACATATGATCAAGATTTAAATCATTGTAATCTTACAGAAATTAAAAATCGAATTATTTTTCAATTATCCAGATATTATAAGGAGAGGGGGATATCTAGAAGCGAAGAACATTATAATCGTCTTTATTATTTTTTGCTTTCTATACTTGATAACCATGTTTCTGAAAGGCATAAATTTTTGCAAGAAGGTAAAGTTACCAAGGACAATAGAAGAATTCCATTTAGTGACATTTATGAAGCTCTAAATTGTAATTTTGAGGAATCTAGTAAACAATATTATACATATGTCTTACGAGAGTTATACTGTTCTGTTTGTGAACAATTTTTATATGATAATCAAAATGAAGCTAGCTCTATTGCTTTTCAAAGAGTTAAGACATTTTATGATGATGTAAGATCAGTAGATGATAATGCATTTTTAAAGTTATGTAAAAAATGGACACCTCATGTTCAAGCGAGCGAAATAAATCTTAGAACCTTTCATGGTCTTATTCCATTTCAAGGAATACGGGACCCTTTACTTAAAGCACTCTATGTTTTTAGAGAGCCGCTCCATAATGATCAGTCGGTTTTTTTGAGAAAAGATGAGAACGGCCTAAATTTAGTATATTTGCCTACTACGTTGCATGAAAGGCCTACATCATTAATCGATGATGAGTTGCTAGATGAAAAACAAGTTAGCCGAATAGCTAAAGATATAATGATGAACTCAGATATTGAAGATTTGCATGAGATAGATGTAATGATTTCCTCACATATACCAATGCAATCTTTAGAAGAAGCAGCATATAAATATACTCATATCTCAAATGAAGAACTCGAGAGTGATAACGAATCAGAGGATGATAAATTTATGAAAATAAAACGGATAAGAATGATTAACTTCCCTCAAGCAAGAAAGGAGCTTGAGTAATGATACATTTTTTGAAGGATTTATTCATTGAACATAAATTCAATGTAGTTGAACCAGAATTTTTAGAAGAAAAGTCCGGATTTATGGCTGTTAACTTAGATTCATCAAAGTTAGGATTTTTCCTAGTATTATTTGAAAATGAAGATGTGAATTTTGAAAATCTGAATGAATTAATGAATCAATACTTTGTGGAGCTAAAGCGACTACCTACTGGTTATGACAGAAGAATGGATAAAAATTCCACTCTGATTATCTGTTTAAAAAGAGCTGCTTTTACTTATAATGAGAAGCTTAACAGGAGTATATTTGAAGTGGAAGAAGATCCTTATCATTTTAGAAAATTAGTTTTACCATATGCGGACGCAGAACTGCAGGAGTTTAATGAGCATCATAGAGCAAAAGGAATTACTAAAGGTTTGTATAGTTTACTTAATGATAAAGAGAAGTTCTATGATTTCAAAAAGCACCCAGTGGAATCAACTGCTTTTCATTTAACAACACGACTTTTTATTAAACTGCCGTTCTTACAGTATCGAGGAGAAGAAGAGGAATTGGATAATTTATCAATGAGGATCGACAATCGTTTGAAACAGTTAGAACTGTATTCTGTCAGAAACAGCGCTCTAAATCTAATTCAAAAACTTGAAAATTGTAATGATGAAGAAGAAAATGAATTGTTAAATGAATGGTTGGGGGAAGTTAATAATGAATGATTTGTTTCTCAAGAAAATATCAATTCAAAATTTTAAACTAATTGACAATTTCAATCTTGAAATCGATTTACAGGATTACAATCTTATCATGCTAGATGGACCCAATGGTTTTGGTAAAACAACCCTTTTTGATGCAATAGAATTAATGCTTACAGGAACAATTCAGCGTATTCGATCTGATGACGGAAGGTCAACATTTGGAGTCGATTTGCTCAGGAAAAATACAAAACGTGATTGCATCATTAAAATAGAATTTGGTTCAAATGAAAAACAATTTACATTACTTAAACGATTGAAAGCTAACAATAAACTACATAGATTTCGTACTGAGGACTTTTTTAAGTTTGAAACATTTCTACTATCATCTTTTGACTCTCCCGAAGAGGAGTACGAAGAAATTAATCAAGACAGAATATCAGAACTTTTTAATACAACTGATTTACCTCGATTCTATAATCTGTTCTATTATATTCAGCAAGAAGAAAATACTCATTTTTTAAAAAGAAAATCAAAGGAGAGGATGGAAGAGGTAGGGCAACTGTTTGACACGAAACAAGAAGAAGATACGAAGCGAAGCTTGATTAAATTGAAATCAAAGTTAAGACAAGTTTCAACTAAAGTTTCCAAGAGTTTAACAGAAGCGAGAAACAGATATAATTATTTGATAAATGAGTTACAAACTTTCGACAAAGACAGTGTGAGATATACAGCGTTTCATCCGCTATTACCTCATCTTGAAATCCCTAAACCGTGGGATATTGAATTACCAATAATTAACACGAGAGAATCCCGCGATATAATCTTGAAAGAGTTACGGTTAATGTATGAGTTTATAACTATGTTTCAAGATTTCCTAAACGCCAAACACAATTCGCAAATTGATTTTGCCGTTTCTAGTGATAATAACTCTATAATTAGGTCAGCTATTTTGACGGGATTACACATCAATGAGTTTGAAGAAATTAAGGCTATTAAGCAAACTGAAGAAAAACTGAATGAACTTCTGTTAAAGCTCTCACCAGAAACATTTCTAAAGAATCCGTCCTTATTAAATTTTGATATTTTAAAAGAGGTTAACTTCCCAATAGACAATTATTTTGGTGAAATAAATACTCTAATCATTCAGATAACTACTGATCAGAAAATTGCCGGAAATTTATCTACTTTAATTAAAGAATTAAATGACTCACGTAATCAACTTATAGAGAAATTTGTAAAGTTAACTCAAAGCCACACACACATAATAGATAGCATCTGTCCTTTATGTGGGCAAAATTGGGAAGAACAGGACATTCTAATAAGGGCTATTGAGGATAAAAAAGCAGATTTCTCTAAATTTTATGATGTTTCTACAAAGCGAGTTGAAGAAACAACTAAGCAACTTTATGAGAATTTCTTTCAAAAAATAATTGACTACGTAAATGATTACTTACAGAATCCTACTCATAGAATCGATAACAAGTTCTTTGAAGAGATATCGAATGCGAATAAAATTAAAAATAGAATTACTAAATTTGTTGAATGGTGTCAAAGTAAAAGAATTGATGTAAATAAATATTTCCAAAAAGAGCGCGAGATACCTGAAGATTTGGTTACACGTACCGATCATGTAATTCAAATGATATCATTTGAAAGAATTCACATTGATGAAATATATGATGCAGGTGGTAGTAAATTTAATGAATTCCTTAGCATTTACAAAGAAAATTTCTCAGAATCTCCTGAGAGAGTAAGACTGGTAACTCAAGAACAAGTTCAGGAAAAAATAAATTATATTGAACACATATATTTTACAGGGAATACTAATGAATTGAAAAAAATAGAAATTAATATTTCTTCTTTAGAGAGAAAAAGTTCTGCCTTAGAAGATAAAAATAATAATCTATCTGATATCATTGATGAATACGATAAAGGAATAAAGCAACATTGGAATCGCATAATGAAAGATATAGAAATCCCTTTTTATATTTATAGTGGGAAAATTATTCAATATTATCAAAAAGGTTTAGGAGTCTTCATAAAAGAGGCTGAATCAGGTGAGGCAAAAAATATTAAATTTGTGTCAGATGACATGAGTGAACATGACGCAATTAATTATTTTAGTTCTGGTCAAGTATCTTCACTTGTAATTTCTTTTACTCTAGCACTGAATAAAATTTACGGTAATAAAGGACTTGGCTTAATTCTTATTGATGATCCTGTGCAAACAATGGATGAATTGAATATGGCTTCGTTAACGGAATTATTAAGGAATGAGTTCCCTGACAAACAAATAATACTTTCTACTCATGAAGATCATATATCTCGATATATTAGATATAAATTTCAAAAGTACGGTAAAAACACTCTACAATTCAATGTTAAGAGAGAGCTAGTAAATAATTAAGTTATGAGTTTTACAGATTATTATGACAAGATATTATTTCATAACGAATTAATAAGTTAAGATGTCTTATATCTTTTCGGTATTACGTATATTAGATATTTTTGGTTTATTTTACCCTCTCTTTAATAAGGAGTGGTGATTCGAAATAGCAACATAGAAAGGTTAATTTTTTAATACGCTTCCAACTCACTCTATACACTGGAATAAGAACTGAAGAGAAAGTTATTCAAACCACAACTGGAGAAGAGCATCTTAGCGAACCGAATGAGCCAGTCTACAAAAAATAAAACGTTAATAAGGGACAGCCTAGGATCATTTACAGTGATCTTGAACTGTCCCTTTATGTTTTCACCAGCACTGTTCCTGCTTTCAATTAAGCATTGACTTTCCCTATGTGTGCCCCTAAACTTCAATTATTAAAACACTTTTAAAAACATTCAGTAAATGGCGTCAATCTACTGGAAAGGAGGCGTAAAACTCAAAATGCAGCCTACATCACACAATACACAACAGGTGAAGCGAATTAATGTGGAGCTGGTGAAGAACACGCTTAGATCAACGGGCGTGGGAACGAAGTCTTCCATTGCGAACCTGACAAAACTCAGTGTGGCGACCTGCGGCACGATTCTGAACGAGCTGCTGCAGACTGGAGAAATTATTGATCTGGGCCCGGATGAATCTAGCGGGGGGAGACCTGCGAGCAGATACCAATTCAATGCAGACTTTGCCAGCGTACTATGCGTGTTTATTCGAACAGAGGGCGGTGTTCACTCGATCACGCATCTTCAGGCTAATCTGAATGGCGAGATACAGGATGAGCAGACGCTTATTTTCGATGAGATTACCATGGCTACGGTAGAGGATCTGATTGCAGCTTTGATTGAAAAGTACAACAATGTGCAGGCGATCGGGATTGGTATACCGGGGGTGGCCCACAACGGAATGATAGGCATATGCGATGTGCCAGGTCTGGCAGGTCAGCCGCTGGGGCCGAAGCTCAAGGAGCGATTCGAAGACGTTGAAGTCACTATTGATAACGACATGAATCTGACGGTGTACGGACTGTACAACGAGCAGCATTTTGAGGAAGAGAAGAACTTTGCGGTGGTCACTTTTCCGAAAAATCATTATCCCGGGGCAGGTTTCATCATTGATGGTCACCCGTTGAAAGGGAACACGCATTTTAGCGGCGAGGTATCTTACCTGCCTTTTGGGGTGTCATCCGAAGAACAGCTTCGGATGCTGCAAACTCCGGAGGGACTGCATCAGCTTGTGGTCAAAACGCTGGTATCCATCATTGTCATTATTAACCCCGCAGCAATCGTCATCACAGGGGACACGATGGACGCTGGCATGAAGCACGATCTAATCCAGGGTTGCCTGCAAACCATTCCGCAGGAGCACATGCCACAAGTCATGATTCAGAATGACACACGACGTGAATATGTTACCGGCCTGGTGGCTGTCACGTTGGAGAGCTTAACCTACCGCATCCAGTTAATTGAGAAAAAGTGGTAGATCATATGTGACGAATCGTTATTTGTCTTATACAACAGGAGGTACTCATTTTGGAGCAGCAAGCAAGTAAAAAGAAGTTTAATAAGATGTACGCCATGCAGCTGGCGACCATCTTTATTGGTTTTATTGTGTTTGGCATATCGGAAAATATTAAAGGCCCGGCGATTCCACGCATTCAATTCGACTTCAATCTGGACGAGAAGCAGCTCGGAACGTTGTTATCCCTGAACGCATTGGGGTATCTGATCGCTTGTTCGTTTACGGCCATTCTTGTCCGCAAATGGGGCATCAAGGCAGTTAGCATCATCTCCTTTGCCTCCATGATTCTCTCGGGTGTGTTCATTTATTTATCCCATACATATCCGCTCTTTGCTTCATCTTATTTCTTCATGTACATCGGTAATGGCATGCTGGAGATTGCGCTGGCGATTCTGGGTGCTCGGATCTTTGTGAAAAATACAGGCACAATGATGAACCTGTCCCATTTCTTCTATGGTCTGAGTTCAACCGTAGCTCCGCTGCTGGCAACGGGTGTCATGTCACTGACGGTGTTTGGGCATGAACTGGACTGGCGCGGCATGTATCTGGCGATGTTGTCCCTCTGCCTACTGCCTATTATTGCGGCAATGCTTAGTTCGTTTCCGGGAGATGATCTTCCGCATGAAGACCGGGTTTCCCTTAAAATGCTGACACGTGATCCGGCCATCTGGATGATGGTGCTGATTCTTTCTTTTGGCGTGGTATCCGAACTGGCCGTAGGCGGCTGGCTTGTAAACTTCCTGGAAAAGGCGTATACCTGGGACACCGTGAAGGCTTCGGGGATGCTGTCTGCATTTTTCCTCAGCTTCTCGCTCGGGCGGCTGCTGCTCGGTCCGCTTACGGACCGGATTGGTTTTGTACTTTCATTGATTGTTTTCTCGGCTTTCTCCGCTATCTGTACGTTCGCGGCCATCGCGGGCGGTGAGGGGCTGGCGTTCCTGTTTGCTGTGTCCGGTGCAGGTATCGCGATGATCTATCCAACCGTGATGGCATTTATTGCGAAAAGGTATCCTAACGGAAGTGATACCGCCATTACGTTTGCGGTTACGCTGATGGGGGTTGGCAGCGTCATTGGTAACTATGCGATTGGCTGGGTTATTGAAGGCGTGAAGAACGCGTATGGTGCAGCTACTCCGTTGGGCCTGCTCCGCGGGCTGCAGGCGGGTTATGGGTTTATCGGTTTGTGCGCTGTGATCTGTGCGGCGTCGGGCGTGGTGTTGTTTGTATATCTGAAACGGAAGCAGGAACTGATTTAGTAATCATTCTATTTAATTTAATTATGTGAGATGGCATAGGAATCCTCGTTCGAGTTAAACGGGGGTTCTTTTATTAATTGATTCTGAGATATATGATGCTATTATTTTAGCTAGCCGTAGACGGATAAATTTTTCATTTTACGGACGGATAAATGCATTTTTTTGGTTTTTAAGTTCCCAAACGAGATCCCATACTTAAATCCACGTCCATCTCAATAACGTGGATTTTTTGGTTATTATTTCGAAAGGAATTTTTGGACTCTTTTGTTCTTGGTTTACCTAGTTTTAATAAAGCAACGAATTATATTGTTTCGATATGGAATTTATCCGGTGATTAAGTGCATCTAGTATACACTCCTAGTGAAAAGAAACATTTTAATCCTCTGAAAATGTTTCCCATTTATAGTATGATCATACTATCGATAGCTTCTGCAAACACGTACTCTATCATCTCTGTGGCTATCGGACAAGGTCGGGTCATCACGAACGAGTACCCAAGACCACCCTATACATAAACCAAAGGGGATAGAGACATGGCAGTCACCTCAAATCTAGAACAGATCCGCATTATCGAATACGATCACTCCTACGCTGCCGCACTGGCAGACATGTGGAACCGCAGCAATGAAAGCTGGGGAGGAGGGACGAACCAGAGAACAGAAGATACCGTGCGTCGGGAGATGGAGAGTTCGTCCAATCTGCATGTGTTTCTCGCAGTTCATGAGCATGAAGTGGTTGGCTTTTGCAGCTTTGCCCACTACCGTTTCGATGAAGGTGCGCTGTATGTGCCGTTATTGAACGTGCGCCCCGATTATCATGGCCATAAGGTCGGACGCAATCTGATCCTGAACGCCGTTCGCAAAACCGTGGAAGCGGGGTGGCCACGCCTCGATCTGTTCACGTGGGCAGGCAACACCAAGGCCGTGCCGATGTACAAGAAGTGCGGTTTCTTCTGGGAGAAAAAAGAGGACAATGTGCACCTGATGAACTTCATCCCGACCGTCTTGCAGACCGAAGCGCTCGCTCCCTACTTCGAGGTGTTGGATTGGTATACCGATAGTACGCGTGAACTTGTCATTGAGCCGGATGGCCGGCGGGAGCGAGGCTTTGATTTCTTCGATTACACTTGGAAAAAGGGAGATATCTCCTTGCGCGCCGAGTTCGAGAAGTCCGGTCGTGGCTTGACCGCACTCGACACGCCAGATTACGTAATCACTACAGAGATCGATGACCATGATCTGGTGTTTGGATCCACATACAAGGTTCGCTACCGAATCAAGAACTGCTCAGCATCTGAGCAGACGTTTGAAATCAAGGGGCAGGACAACAAAAATATTCGCTTTGCTCTGGATACCGCAAGACAAGTGGCTCCGGGGGAGACGATCATAGTGGAAGGCGAGTTCCATCTGGACCCGGTCACAGAGGAACAGAACCTGATGAAGACCCACCCTGTTGTCGCCAGCACATGGCTGATTGGCGGCAGGAAAGCGGAGTTCCGTATAGGCGTTGCACCGAAGTTTCCAGCCAAGCTGAACCTTGTGCTGCCCGCGAAGGAACTGTACACGGGTGTCCCGGCAGAGCTGGTTCTGAACGTGGAGAACAATTATGATGCCGAGGCTGAGTTTGCTTTTGACCTGCCCGAGGATGAATTCCTGGAATGGACAGAACCTTCGGTACGCCTCACTGTGCCTGCGAAGGGTAAAGCTTCGATACCCGTATCCTTTATCCTGCGCTCGTATGGACTTTATTCGAGGAAGGTGGAGGTGACAGCTGTTCCGGCAGGTCACCAGCCAGTCGTTTTCACAAGTAAACTCTCCGTCCTGATGAAGGGAACTCAAGGGCGCTTTGGCGGAGAGCACGGGGATCAATGGGTTGCTGTGAATGGCGCGTTCTCCCTTCATATGAGCAGACAGGATAATACGATGTGGATCGAATATCCGGGCTCTCGGCACACATTCTGGTGGACCTATCCGAAGCTGGGCAAGCCATTTGCCGAGGAGTTTTCCAAGAAACAAGCCAAAGAAGTCAACATCTATCCCGAAGGGGACAGTCAGGTTCTTGAAGCTCTCTATGATTCGGAGGACTTTCCGGGGTTACAGGTTAAATCTGTGGTCAAGTTGTTTGCCAGCGGCATTGCGGAATTTAACCACGAAATCATCAATACGCGCAGTACAGAGCTGGAAGAAAATATGAGTTTGATGACCAACTTCGGGTTCTTCGGGAGCCGGCTAATTTTGCCGTATCAAGGTCGGTACGTGGACATGGGTGATATGTATTCCAGCGATCCGGGCCATTGGGATAGTGCCCAAATCACGGAGAACTGGCTTTTCTGCAAGGAAGCATACGGGGCGTGTGGTATCTATTGGGACCCTTCACTGAAGCTGCTTCGTCCGGAATATACACTGGGGCTGGAGCATGACCTTGGCCGGATGCCGGCAGGGGCCGTTGTACAGACCAAGAAGACTGTATTTGCGTTGAACACGTTCGTTAAGTGGCAGGATTTCCGTTCTTTTGCACGTAAAGAGCGCGATCTGATTGTACCTGTGCTGGATGACCATCTCGAACTGGCTCTGGGCGGTGGCAATCCATTTGAGGGAGGCAAGCTGCAGGCCGAATGGATGGAGCGAAAAATGATACCGTTAGCCGGAAATCTGGAGCTGTATGCGCAGCACGGTGGTGCATCGGAGTTTAAAGTTGCAGATATGGAATTAAACCGGGAACAGGACCTTCACTCTGTACAGTTGGAGTTCTCCCCTGAGGAAACCGTGGCCAAGGAAAACAGTGAACATGGCTGGAAGATTCGGGCCGTATATCGCGGGGAGGATCGGATTCAGGAACGGACCGCTCTCTGGTTCCCGAAGACGCAATCCGCTGTTGACTGTGTGATTGAAGAAGGGCAGGCAGGTCCGGTGTATACGGTGAGCAATGGAGTTCTCTCGATTGCAGCAGCACCCGGGTTTGGAAGTGTCGTGCATTCATTGATGTATCAGGGAGAGGAATGGCTGGACAGTTCGTATCCGGAAGCAGCACCGCGTTCCTGGTGGAATCCGTGGTACGGCGGGCTTGGTGTGGGAATTCCCGGCATGAATGGTTTCAGTCGTCAGCAGGAGCACCGAAGTACAGCGTGGACGGAGCAGAAGGATGATCACGGAAACGTCTGGACAGGAATCTGCATGACAACCCGGATCGAGAAACAGGAAGCGAATCGGGGGATCACGGTACAACAGCGTTACCTCATGCTGCCTGGGGTGCCGGTTCTTTGTTCTCTGCATTCGGTGACGAACGAAACCGGGTTGACGCAGGTGAATTACTCGCTTACCGAAGATCATTTCTTCAGGCCGTCACCCATCTTTGCCGAAGGCTGGCTGGAACATCCCGAGCAAGGACGGTTCTCCTTGGGGAAGGTGGATGCAGGTCTTCAATTGAAAGGAATCTTGCGAATAGGTGCGGTTACTCGTAAAAACATGCTTCATGCCGTAGATGCTTATCCCAACCATAATCCGTCGGTATATGTGAATAACCAGGTACTCAGCCACAATGTGCATCAACATCTGCCGGTATCCAATGGGGAGACGGCCTGGATGAAACCAACCTATCTGGTCTTAGGGCAGATTCCTCTGAATAAGGAAGATGTCCGCAGCCTGTTGAAGCTATCCTTTAGGAACACAACTGTTGAAAAGGAGAACACTCATGCCGATCATTGATATTCACATTCATCTGTCTGATATTGATAGCTTTCATCGAACGGCGATCGATCTCTCCCGAGTCGATTACTCTGCCGCGGGTCTTAAGGCGGAGTTTGACAAGAACGATGTCATTCTCGGTATTGGCATGGGAGTAACCGAGCAGACCAAAGGAGCCTTTCCGGACTCCAGTTCACCCAACCCGATGGGACTTGATCTGGAAGAAAAGGTTCCGCCCTTTCTGATGGAATGTGTTGGCGTCAATCCGAACCGGCTTGGCGGTGAACACGCGCAGGAAGAATTGGACCGCATTGAAGCAAGGCTACAGGTTCCCGAGGTAGCGGGTATCAAGCTGTACGCGGGGTACTATCATTACTATGTCCATGACAAGATCTATACTCCGATCTATGAGCTGGCAGCCAAGTACAACATACCCGTCGTGATTCATACGGGGGATACCTACTCCATGAATGGATTGCTGAAGTATGCCCATCCGCTGACCGTGGATGAGCTAGCTTACCAACAGCGCGGGGTGAACTTCATGATCTGTCATTTGGGTGATCCCTGGGTGATGGATGCCGCCGAAGTGGTGGCGAAGAATCCTAACGTATATGCCGATTTGTCCGGACTTGTGGTGGGGGATCGTCCCCATTTTGAACGATTCATGAATGAACCGCTGTTCATGGACCATTTCCGCCGGGCGCTGGTATATTCCGATCACTACGAGAAAATGCTCTTCGGAACCGACTGGCCGCTTGCACCGATCGATCTGTATGCCGAATTCATCCGCAGGCTTGTGCCGGAGCAGCATCATGACAAGGTGTTCTATGAGAATGCATTCCGTTTATTTCCACGCATAGAGCAGCGAATTGCACAGCTGGGTTAAGAAGAAAGGTTCAAGGATAATATTTATAAGACGGTAAATATTCTGTATACGACGTTTGCGGTCACTGTTAGCCAACGATCACAGGAAAGCTCTTGCCACATATATGGCAGGAGCTTTTTTAATGCAATTTCTATTAAAACAATCTACTGCTTCACACAAAAAAGAGCCAGACGATTAGGTCAGGCTCTTCTTGGCAACATACTTAGTGGCTGTAACATCTGAATCCTGTCGTTTTAAAAAAGTTTTACTCGGTCGATGTAATAACACGACCAACAAGGCAAAAAGTTGAACGAGTGCGGTTAGTAGTCCCTCATTCAATACGCCAAGAAAAGCAGCGATGCCCAGGAAAGTAACAGTGGATCTAAACTTTCGTTTCGTAATGGAAATGACAGCAAGCAAGCTAGGGCCGATAAAAAATATGATTCTGCCAGTAATCTCATTGGTGAGACTAACCAAATCATTTCCGTTAACTTGATGACCCGTAACAATCTCTGGATTTTGACTGAAAATATAGAGGAATACACTGAAAGCAACGAAGAGATATACAACTTTGATACTCAACAAGATGCGCACTACATTCAGCATCACGGGGAACTTAGGTTTCATTCTATTCACAGACTCCATTCTACAACTAAATCTATACTTGCAAATCCCGCTTGGAATACTGCCGCACAGGAGCCTCCTGCTTGAGATACATCTTGCTCGGTTTGTGGAGCAGGAGTACAAGGAGCATGAACAAATGCAGAACGACTAGAAAATTCTGAAGCAATCCGGCAGAGAACAGAAAGGTAAGAATCATGAAGGTCATGGTCAGTTTATATCTTCTTTTTGCAATGAATATCATGGTCAGAATAGGAGGTCCCAGGATTAGGAGAATGCGGGTTCCCGCACTCGTGAAGTAAGCAACCTGATCGGATAGCGGAAACGCCGCGTAATCTGCACTGTGGCGCAGCATATCGTAGATTATAAAGCCTGTGGCAATTCCCATATAGATCATCTGTACCCAGAGCAGTGAGCGTATAACGTTTAACATTGTGGGCATTTTTGTATTCAATTTCAGTTCTCTCCCTAATAAATATGTAGTTCTTTGATTATACGTAAGTGATGTCATAATTTGTATTAAACCAAAGTCTATATTTGTTAATCGGTTGCTCACTCCTTTGTCCTAGAAAGAACGCGGAGAAAGAGCGTCAGAGGTACTGCACGAATATGAAAACATCAATGCAAATGTTCTATATCACTGAATAATTCACAGATATGCAGACGATTGAACATGTCGAGCAGAACAATCGCAGCGTACAAGCCATCGAAACCATTGCGGAGCAGCATGAGAGCAGTGTTGGTCAAACGAGGGATACCTTTACGTTTGTCACGCAGAATATGCATGAGATCATGGACCAGGTACAGGGCATTGCTTCCGAGAACGATTAAGCGTGACAAGGATGATGTTCTTGAGTCCGCTTTAAGCATGATCACAAGAATCATTTTTAATATTAAAAGTGTTCATAAAGAAGACGTGCAAGGACGCCAATCGATAGAGATTGATGATGTCCCTGCACGTCTTTTGAATTTATAGGGATGATGAGACGCCGGTCTTGGCAAAACGGGACAGGGCAAACCTTCCGATGTCCTGATTCGTATGACCTGTCTGGACCAAATCGGACAGGATCTGGCCAATTGCGCTCGCGAATTTGAAGCCATGACCCGAGAATCCGCCAGCCAGCCAAACATGCTCATGCAGCGGGTGACGATCAATAATAAAGTCCTCGTCAGGCGTCATTTCGTATTTGCATACACTGCCGCGCTTCAATTGGCCTGCCGCCTGTGGCATTCGAAGCTCAAGCAGTCTCCGCAGTTCACTCTCGTCCGTTTCATCCGTTCCGAACGGTGTCTGTGATTCTCCTGGCGTCCATGTAGGTCCTGTATCATGACGGCCAATCTTCACTCCGGCCCCGCCGATGCTGGGGAATCCGTAATAGATCCCTTCCCGTTCGGCTATCGTGAAACCAGGGAAATGTTCTTCGCCGAACAATGCCTCTGGTGCATCGAACCATCCTACCGTTTTTCGAACGGCTCGAATCGGGAGATCCACAAACGGTTTCAATGTCTGAAACCAGGCACCTGTGCTGAGTATGAGCTTACTTGCGTGATACGTATCTCCTCCAGCAGTTTTTACGGATACGGACTGAGGCCCGCACTCGACGTGTTCCACAGGGGTATGTGTCAGCAGAGTAGCACCCGCTTGTTCTGCAGCTTGACGATACGTCTGAATGCAGCGTTCACTGAACAGATAACCAGCATCCGGTTCGTACATGCCTTCATAATGTTCAGGTATGTTAATCCCTGACCAGCGCTTCATCACTTCATTGGCACGCAGCATCTCATACCGGACTCCGGCATCATCTGCATGAGTCAACCGGTCGCGAAACGTATGAAATTCTGGATCAACCAGGTTGATGACTCCTGAACGAACAAATAGATTATTACCCGTTATATCCTCCAGCTCCTGCCATAGATTCTGGGCAAGAAGCGCCATCGCGATGTAATCAGGTCCCCCGCTGTAAACATGACGAATCAATCGCGACTCTCCATGATGGCTCCCTTCGGTATGTGGGGGATCAAAAGCATCAATCATCAGGGTTTTTAACCCGCTTCGTGCCAGATAATAACCTGCACTCATCCCCATGGAGCCTGCTCCAACGATAATGACGTCATAGAATGGTGTGATAAGAGCTCCTCCTCTCGCGGATTGATTAGGCTTAATTAGCTTACATGATAATGTAGACTTCAAACCCAATTTGGTCAAGAGGCAGCTTAGAAGAGGAAGGTATTACGATAAGGAGAAATTGGATAAAAGCAAAGATATTCCATACCTTCCATAACAAAAGCCGGTCGCTCCAACGGGAGTGCCGGCTTTTGCATATGTGTTTAAGCGTAGTAAAATAAATCAGCGGACAAACCAACTGAGCGGCTCGGGTGAAGAGTTGGCCGTATCCCGAAGATCATGGACCTTGACATGGCTGCCGTAGATCATGGAATCACTGGTCAGCCGGTACGAAGGGAAGCTGTTCTCCGATTGCAGACGCAAGTTGGACTCGAAGTATATCTGCTGCTGTTTGTTGATGAGAAAAGGGAGCGCACCGGATTCAATCGGAATGTCATCACTATCCGGTTCGTTAACGATCAGGAGGACCGCAGTGCCATCGCATCCGCATCCATCGGTGTCATAAAACAGCTTTAAATAGCCTGGCCGATCTCCCAGCATCGCGTTAAGTCTGGATTCTGCCAGCGGGCTGACCTGAATGATCATAACGTAAGTTCACACTCCTCTAATCACCATATGAATTCGCTTACAATCTAATATATGGGCGAGTAAGGTAAAATAGAAGGAGTATCCATGTCAAAATCATGGAAAAATGAAGACTAATTTGCTCCATGTTTTGTCAGCGAAGGAGGCGAATTTGCATGAAAATCTTGAACCTGAACGACCAGCCGATCGAACCGTATGATTACCTGATTGCCATCCCCGGGGGAGAGGTTGCAGAGGCACAGCTGCCCATATATCATGGTACGGTTTCCGGGTTGCCAGAGGGTATAGATGCACTTATTGTGGCTTCGGATCTGCAGGGCATTGTGCCTGTGCCCCGGATGGAAACGCACACGATGACTGCCGATGCAGCGGCTGAATCCGACATGGATGTATTGCTCGGTGTAATGCTGCCCGCCCATGTGCGGCTGCTGCTGGAAGTGGAATGGCCGGAGGTTGATCCGGATCGTGTGGGAGTGTTATTGTGCGGAGACCTGTATGCCCGGCGCGGCAAAAGGGGAGCAAGCGGCAATCCGGTTCCCGTCTGGCTTGCCTTCCGGGAAGCCTTCGGCTGGGTTGGCGGGGTGGACGGCAACCATGATCTCACCGATGAAGCAGGCGCTCATCGGCTGCACAGCGGCGAGGGCATCCACTACATGGATGTCCCAGCCGTCATTGACGCAGGCCCGCCAGCGGGTGGCCCTGCGCCGCATGCTGCCGCCCAGTCACAGCTGCTGCGCATCGCTGGCCTGGGCGGCATTATCGGCAGGCCGGACAAGCCGAACCGGCTGCCGGAGAAGCACTACCTGCAATCCGTGAACAAGCTGCTGAAGCTGCAGCCGGATTGCTTACTGCTGCATCAGAGCCCGGGCATTCCTGAGCTTGGGCTCAAGGGCGAACCGCTGATCCGGCAGGCCCTGGAGGCCGGGCCGGAGACGGTTGTCTTTTGCGGACATACCCACTGGGATACGTCCCTTGTACAGCTGAACAACGGCACGCAGGTCGTGAATGCCGACAGCAAGCTGTTTATTTTGACACGAGGTTGATGCATCAGAGTGAAACCCATTACATCACCCATCCTTATCTGGTATGATAAGCAGGAAAATTAGAGACAAAGGAAGGTTCCACTTATGACACCGATCACCATTTATGACATCGCGAAAGAAGCAAACGTATCTGTTGCGACCGTCTCCCGGGTGCTCAACGATACGGCACCCGTGCGGGCAAGCACGAGGGAGAAGATCATGTCGATTATCGAGAAGCACCAGTTCCAGCCCAATGCGCAGGCACGAAGCCTGATCAAGAAAGAGACGGGCACGATTGCCATCATCCTTCCCGACATTACCAATCCGTTCTTCCCGGAAGTATTCTGGGGCGCCGAGAATGAGGCACGCGGCTTGGGATACACGTTCTTTCTGTGCAATACGGCGGGGGATTACAACCGGGAGTCCGAGTATCTGTCCATTTTGCGGGAAAAGCGGGTGGACGGCATTATTTTCCTCGGGGGAAGAATCAACATGCAGCATTGTCCGGACGACATGGCTCAGGAATTGATCGACATGGGCAAACGTATGCCGATTGTATTGGTCAATGGCAATATACCCAAAGGAGGTTTCCACCGGGTTTACACGGATGAAGGGGCAGGCGCTGTACTCGCTGCGGAACATTTGCTGGAACTGGGACATCGGGACATCGCTTTTGTAGGCGGATTGAGAGAACTGTCCACAACGATGGTCAAGGTCAAGGCCGTGCAGAAAAAACTGCGGGAGCATGGACTCGAAATTCCGAAAGAACGCCAGCTGCTCGGCAGTTTCTCCATCGATGACGGCAAACGGGAGATGTCCAAGCTGTTGGAGCAGGACAATCCACCGACAGGAGTCATCTGTGTGAATGATTACACCGCCATTGGTGCGATCAAGGCAACGATTGAACATGGTCTGTCGATTCCGCAGGATATTTCCATCGTGGGATTCGATGATACGCCACTGGCCAGTGCGGTTATTCCGGAACTGACGACCGTGTCACAGAATACGTATCAGCTTGGCAAGCTGGCGGTGGATAAGCTGCACGAGCTGATTAATCAGGGACAAGCGAAGAAGCAAACCGTGCTGCAGCCGGAGCTGATTATCCGTCAGAGCACTGGTCCTGCCAAGCGATAAAGGGACGGACATCTGGAAAAGAAAGCGTTGACATTCCCTCGAAAGGTGAAATATAATGAGTCCGTGAATGAAACCCCTTTCATAAAGTGGAACGGGTTTTAATTTCAGGCTTTATGAAACCCATTTCATGAAACGGGTTTCAGTGTGGTCATCCATTCATTATTTCGAGGGGGCGTACCGTATGAGAAGAAGTTTAAAGGTCATTTCGTTATTGATGTTGGTTATGGTTGTAGTTCTGACAGCTTGCAGCAGTGGGGACGGCGGCGATTCAGCCGGCGGGGCCGGAGGCAAGGTTGATCTGAGCATGACCATCTGGGGCTCGGAGGATGAGAAGAAGATTTACCAGGAGAGACTCGACATTGTGAAACAGACATATCCCGATATCAACGTGAAGCTCAACGTGGTTGCCGGGGATTATGACCAGAAGGTACAGACCATGATCGCCGGGGGAACTGCGCCCGACATCATGATGATTGCCGAGAACTATCAGGCGTACGCCTCCAAAAATCAGATCATTCCGCTGGATGAGATGATCCAGGCAAACAATGTCAACATGTCAGAGCGTTACTCCGATGACATCGCGAACCTCATGAAATACGATGGCAAGCAGTTCGGCATGCCGGACCGCGCAGGCGCGATGGTACTCTTTTATAACAAGGATCTGTTCGACAAGGCTGGGGTGGAATACCCAACCAAGGACTGGACCCAGGAAGACCTGCTCGAAGCAGCCAAGAAGCTGACGGTGCAGGAGAACGGCAAGACGGTTCAATGGGGGTACTACCCGGGAAGCTGGTGGCCGCAGTGGATGCAGCTGATCTACCAGAACGGGGGATCGCTGTTCGACGAGAGCGGCAAGCCAACCTTCAACACGGAACCGGTGCGTAACGCACTGCAATTCATGAACGACCTGATCTTCACGCACGGTGCTGGACCGACGCCGACGGAGATTGCCGACATGGGGAATATCGGTGCGGACCCGCTGTTCGCTCAGGGTAAAATCGCAATGGAAACAACCGGTTTCTGGAACATCGGTTCACTGGCCAAGGTGGAAGGCATCAACTGGGATATCTCTCCGGTATGGGGGGAGACGAACGCGTTCTTCAACGGCTTCACCATCACGAATGCATCGAAGCACAAGGAGGAAGCATTCAAGATTATTGAAGCATTGACGACGCCTGAGGCACAGATGCCGATGATCAAGGCAGGGCAGGATGCACCAGCTACGAAGGCGGGACTGTCCAGCGATGAATTCCTGAATGCCGAATATGGCGGCAAGAAGATCAACATGGCTGCGTTCAGCGATTCCACCATTTATGCAGAACCATTCAACCCGCAATGGAACGAAATGATGAAACTGATCAATGACAAGCTTGGCGTCTACTTCAACAACAAGGCTTCACTGGATGATACGGTAACCGAAATTCAGAGTGGGCTGGAACGACTCTACAAATAGCATGGACAGGGGGACAGATGGAGCGCAGCACATGAACTTGTGTGTATCTCCATCTGCTCTCTACGTCATGGGGAGGGCTTAACGTGAGAAAAAAAGACGGGAAATGGTTTTATCTCTTCATCTCGCCTTGGCTGATCGGTTTCCTGGGGCTTACCCTGGGTCCGATCCTGTTTTCCATCTATATGAGCTTCACGAACTGGGATCTGTTCCAGACCCCGGAATTTATCGGTATCGACAACTACAAAACACTGCTCACCGATGATCCGCTGTTCTGGAAGTCCGTAGGCAATACGTTCTTCTATGCCTTGATATCCATTCCGCTCGGCATGTCGATATCTCTCTGGATCGCCTATTATCTGAACAAAAAAATCAAGGGTATTACCTTTTTTCGCATTTTGTTCTATCTGCCGTCAGTCGTACCGGTCGTAGCAAGCTCGCTGCTCTTCATTCATTTGCTGGCGCCGACCGAAGGGTTGATTAACAAGGCTCTGTCCATCTTCGGCATTCCGGGTCCTGCCTGGCTGCTCGATCCGAACTGGGTCAAACCTGCATTGATTCTCATGTCCCTCTGGGGCGTCGGGGGTGGCGTGGTACTGCTGCTGGCGGGTATGAAAGGCATTCCCCAGGAGCTGTACGAGGCTGCTGCCATTGACGGAGCGAAGAGCACACAGTCCTTTTTCCATATTACCTTTCCAATGCTCACGCCCGTCATCTTCTTCAATCTGGTTACCGGGATGATCGGAGCGCTGCAGACGTTCGCACAGGTATTCATTGTTACAGCGGGCGGACCTGACAATGCGAGCCAGATGGTCGTTCCCTACCTGTTCCAGAATGCATTCCAGTTCTACAAAATGGGCTACGCCTCAGCCATAGCCTGGGTGCTGTTCATTATCATCATGGCACTTACCCTGGTTGTGTTCCGTTCATCGGCACTATGGGTGCACTACGAGGAGGGAAAAGCGAATGAGTAATCCATCCACTGCGGAGAAAACGATATCCTACATATTTCTGATTCTGGTCGGGGTGCTGCTTGCTTCGCCCTTCCTGTACATGATCTCAATTGCACTGGCGAGTGACGCAACCACGGTGAAGTCAGCTTTTACCTTTGTGCCGCTGGAGTTTCAATGGTCGAACTTCTACACGATATTCACCAACAACAACCTGGGCACCTATTTGAAAAATTCAATCATTATTACCGTATTCACCATCGTGGGCTCTGTCCTGTCGGCTTCCATCGTTTCTTATGGCTTCGCCCGCATCAAGGCCAAAGGCAGTCGGTTTCTATTCATCGTCCTGCTGAGCACAATGATGATTCCGGGTGAGGTCACCATGGTGCCCCAGTTCATCATCTTCCGTCATCTGGACTGGATCAATACATTTTATCCGCTCATCGTACCGAGCTTCTTCGCAGGGGCGTTCAACGTATTCCTGATCCGGCAGTTCGTGATGAGTATTCCGAAGTCACTGGATGAAGCCGCGATGATCGATGGTATGGGACACCCGGGTATCTACTGGAAGATTATCATGCCGCTGACCTACCCCATTCTGGCGGCCATCGCCATTTTCTCGTTTTCCTATAACTGGGGGAACTTCATGGGGCCGCTCATCTATATCAACGATCCGGAGAAAATGCCGCTCGCGCTTGGCGTTCAGCTCCTGACAACCGTTGGCGGCGGGCAGATGCCTCCTTGGAACCTAGTCATGATTGCTTCCTTGTTCCTGACCATTCCAATGGTACTGGTCTATCTGTTCGGACAGCGTTATGTCTATGAAGCCAACATCAGCGGAGGCAGCAGCGGAATCAAGTAACGGGAGGTATGTACCATGATTGAACCTGTCGTGAAAACAAGTGGATGTCATGTTCGTGCATGGAGAGAGGATTGGGTGAACCATGGCGGATAACAAACAACGCAGCAGCCGGAAAAGGAGCTATACCCTGATCGGTGTGGCCCTGATTGTGCTTCTGGCGGGAGGAGGAATCATCGTGAATCAATTTGCCAATGAAAAATCCAAGATGCTCGCATTTGAGGGTGAGCCGGTCCGGCTGCAGCTTGAACAGTCCTATGACCATTTTGAAGGATGGGGTACGTCGCTTGCGTGGTGGGCCAACGATCTGGGGGGATGGAAGGATCAGGCGAAAGTCGATGAAGTTATGGATCTGGTCTTTGATGCAGACAAAGGGCTGGGACTGAACATCGTCCGTTACAATATCGGCGGAGAAGAAAACCCGGACATGAAGGCGCTCCGCCCCGGCGGTGATGTTCCCGGCTTCCAGCCTGAACCTGGCGTGTGGGACTGGGAGGCGGATGCGGGGCAGCGGTCGGTATTGCAGGGCTCCCTGGAACGCGGAGTTAACATCGCTGAGGCATTCTCCAACTCACCCCCGTATTGGATGACCATCAGCGGATCGGTAACGGGTGCGATAGACGGCGGCAATAATCTGCGTGAGGATCAGTATGACGCCTTTGCCGATTATTTGACCGAAGTGGTGAAGCATTACCGGGATGAGTGGGGCATTACGTTCCGGACGCTTGATCCCCTGAATGAACCTTCCTCGGACTGGTGGAAAAAAGGCAACATGCAGGAAGGCAGTCACTTCAGCAACGACAAGCAGGCCGAGATTATCAAGAAGGTGGCTGCATCGCTGAAGAGCAAGGGATTGGATGGTACGGTCATCAGTGCTGCGGACGACAACAGTATTGATGAAACCGTGCACAACTTCAGTATCTATGATCAGGAAACGCTGGATGTGATCGCGCAGATCAACACCCATTCTTATAATGGAAGCAAAATGGAGGAACTGCGCACGCTGGCCGAGCGGCATGGAAAAAAATTGTGGATGTCCGAGTATGGCACGGGAGGCAGTGAACCTCATCATCACGAAGATATGACATCGGTACAGGAACTTGCGGAGCGGATCATGTTTGATCTGAAAATCATGCAGCCTTCTGCCTGGGTCTACTGGCAGGCGGTTGAAGATGAAGGTGCGAATAATAACTGGGGCTTCATCCATGCCCATTTTAACGGGGATGAGCTGTATGAGATGACCAAGCAGTATTACGGCATGGCCCAGTTCACCAAGTACATTCGTCCGGGTACGCAGATTATACCGACCGATGATGGACGTACGCTGGCTGCCTATGACGCAGAGCGTCAGAGACTGGTGCTGGTTATCCGCAATGAACTGTCTGCCGGGAAAAAGGCGTTTGATTTGCAGGCTTTTGATATTGGGAATTCATCCACGGCACAGGTGTACCAGACCTCACCGGACCGGAATATGGAACAGCTTGAGGATATTCCGGTGTATGCCAATGGAGTGGAAGTGCCCGTGGCGGACAATTCCGTGACCACCGTGGTTCTGGAAGGTGTAACGTTGAATGCGGGCGAGTAGATGAAGCAGACGCAGATCCATTCGCTTGATTAGGAATAGATGAATGACATATGAACTCAAACATTTAAGAAGGAGGGGAACGCTTTGACAGAGAAACGATCCCTTTTGCTTCATGAGCAGGAGAAGAATACAGAACCTGGGGCTGACAACCGTGTTGCTTCGGAATGGAATTATGACCGGCATAGCTTCATGTGGAATGGACAGCGCGTATTTCTGAACAGTGCAACGATTCATTACTTCCGGATGCCAAGGGAAGAGTGGCGAGAAGTATTGGTTAAGGCCAAACTGGCCGGCATGAACTGTATCGATACGTACTTTGCCTGGAACGTACATGAACCCGAGGAAGGACAATGGAATTTCGAAGGAGATCGTGACTGTGGGGCTTTCCTGGATCTGTGTGCCGAACTGGGTATGTGGGTCATTGCACGTCCAGGCCCGTTCATCTGTGCAGAATGGGATTTTGGCGGATTTCCTTATTGGCTGGAAACGAAGCCACACGTGAAATTCCGTGAAAACAACGAAACCTATCTGCACTATGTGGACCTGTACTTCGACCGGATTATACCGATCATCCGTGAGCGTCAGGTCTCCACTGGAGGCAGCGTCATTCTTGTTCAGGTGGAGAACGAATACGGGTATCTGATGGATGACGCCGCAGCAAGTGACCATATGAACCGCCTTCGGGATGGATTGCTGCGGCGGGGTATCGAAGTTCCGCTCATTACCTGTGTAGGGGGTGCAGAGGGGACCATCGAAGGGGCCAATTTCTGGTCAGGTGCTGACGGGCATTATGCGAAGCTGTGTGAGAAACAGCCGGATACGCCGAAGATGGTTACCGAGTTCTGGACTGGATGGTTCGAGAATTGGGGCGGACCCTCTGCCATTCAGAAAACGGCGCCCTTACTGGAAAAGCGGCTGATGGAGGTTCTCCGTGCCGGGTACACCGGGATCAGCCATTACATGTTCTATGGCGGGACCAACTTTGGCGGATATGGCGGAAGAACCGTGGGCAGCAGCGACATATTCATGGTCACTTCGTATGACTACGATGCACCGCTGAATGAATACGGGCGTGTGACGCCGAAATACGCGGTAACGAAGAAGTGGTCCTATTTCGTGAATGCGTTCGGAACGTTCTTCATGGAATCCGAAGAGGTTCCGGAAGCGGAGATTAGCCCGCGTCATCCAAAGGGGACCTCCATACGAGCCCGGCGTTCTGGCGACCAGAAGGTCTGGTTTCTGGAGAGTCACCTGGATGAACGGCAGACGCTGCCCATTACGCTGGAAGAAGGACGGACCCTTCCTGTTGCTTTGGACCCTGGGCAGATCGTTCCGGTTTTTGACCGGATTCGGATTGCGGATGATGTTTTCCTGACGGGTGGTGTGTGGATTGCAGGCAACGAAATGGTGAATGGTGAACGAACGTTGTTCATTGTGGGAGATACGGGACAGCGGTCGGTTGTGGAACTGGAGGCTCCGTCCCTGCGAGTGATAAGCAGCAGCATGCAGCTACTCCTGGGTCACGATCCGGAAAGTGATGTCCGGCGCCTGGATTTGTTCCATTTCCGTGAACCCGGGACGATTCGTCTGGAGGCTGGCGGTGTCCCGCTCCGCATCATTGTACTGGACAGTGAAGCGATGGACAGAACCTGGAGAATCGAAGGCACGGATCAGGAACAACTGCGTTATGTGATCGGGGTGGATGATGTTGACATTCTGCCATCCGGGCAGGTCAAGGGCATGATCTCCGATCCGGACCGGTCCATGATGCTGCTCGGTGGCTGGCCCTCTGGTGAACAGATGCTGACTGGACGCGAGTTCATGCAACCGGATGCCGTAGTGGAGTCCAGCCGTACGGAGGATACGGAGGATACGGAGGATTACCATGCGACCAAGGGCACTCACGATCAGCAGCTGCCAATGCTGCCGATGGCTCCAAGGTTGTCTGAATCCCCGGATGTAGCGCGTATCAAGCTGGAAGCAGCGGCGCAATCACCAAGCGGTCAGCCGGAACACTTCGCGGAGTACGGGCAGGATTACGGATATCTGCTCTATGAATGTGACTTCCACAGTGAGGATGGCAGTACGAGCAATCTCATTCTGCCGGATCTTCAGGATACGGCCAGAGTATATGTCGGTGGCGTGGAACAGGCGCTGGTAAGACAGGTTGGTGCGGCAGCTATCCCGGTGAAGACTGTGAAAGGAACGAACAGGCTCCAGATCCTGATCCAGCACATGGGAAGGCTCAATTTCTCCCCACATCTGGGAGAGAGCAAAGGATTGGCAGGCCCTGTTTATCTCGGCGGCGCCGTACAGGATATCCGGCGGGACTGGCAGGCGGCAAGTGGAATTGTTCATCTGGATGAAGTGAATCATCTGGAGGAACATCCGCTGATCAGCCGGAGTATCACGCTGGATGGCATGGACCGTGCCATTCTGGTTGGAGCTGTAAGCAAAGGACTGCGGATTAATGGCATCGATGTACCGCTCGAAGGATATCAGGACTGGTTTTCCTTCCATACGGTCGATCTGTCACTCTATTTGAAACCAGGTGAAAACAACACACTCGAAATGCCTTACAGCAGCAGCCCTCTGAATCGATTAGAACTTATTCTGTATCGAAATGAAGATAAGCTAACAGACTGGCGCATGGCTGGTAACGAAGCGCTGTTTCCCAAGCAGTGGGGAACGCTGGTTACCTTCGATGAATCGGCAGATCCGATGGAAACCAAGGGTGTCGCTCAGTATAGTGGCAATCGTATGGCCAGTCCGCTGATTGATCGTTCATATGGCCAGCCGGTGTGGTACCGTTGGAAGTTCTCCCGACCTAGCGTACCGGAACATTACCGAGTGAACTTGATGGTTCGGCTTACCGGAATGAGCAAGGGAACACTCCATCTGAATGGATATCATCTGGGCCGATATTGGCAGATTGGTCCACAGGAAGATTACAAAGTTCCTGTTTCCTGGCTTCAGGACGAGAATGAACTGCTCGTATTTGACGAGGAAGGCTGTGCACCTGATCGAATACGACTTCTGTTTGATGAGCCGTCCCGATACCCGTGGGTTGTAATCGAATAACCATCAAGTGTGAATAGGCACGGTTAACGTGTGCAGCAGGACTCCTTGTTGAACAGTACGGTGATTTGTTAATATCATCTGCTGTGCAATATAGGGGTCTTTTTATCATGATTTTGGTACAATGGATAGGAAAAATCAGAGATGAATAGAATTTGATAACAGTTTGGCTGAAAGGAGAAGATCCATGAATACCCCGTTTATGTTTGACGAGTTCCCTGTGCTTCAGACCGACCGTTTCAACCTGCGAGCTGCAGATGAACAGGATGCCTCGGATCTTTTGGCGTTGTATTCCAATGAGACGGTTGTGGAATTCATGCCATTTACACCTTTTGAGAGTGTGAACGATGCGATGGATGAGATAGGCTGGTATACGAAGATTTTCAGGGAACAGTCCGGTTTGCGCTGGATGATTGAAGATGTGGAATCCGGTAAAGTGGTGGGTACCTGCGGGTTCCTCAATAGAGAAGAAGTACATAACCGTGCAGAGATTGGATACGATTTGCATCCCGAGTATTGGGGGAAGGGCGTTATGACTGAGGTAGCACATGTCGTAATGCATTTTGGCTTCACGAACATGCAGCTGAACAAGATTGAAGCGAAAGTGGAGCCGAAGAATGAGGCCTCGATCAGGCTGCTTCACAAGCTTGGTTTTCAACAGGAAGGTCTGCTGCGGCAGCATGAGTTTGAAAAGGGAAGGTACATCGATCTTGCGGTGTTCTCCAAGTTGAAAAGCGAAGTATAGCCAAATGGACTGGAAACAATCTAAATAGGATAAAAGCCGCGCATCTCCGCGGCCGAACGAAGACCGGACGATGATCCGGTCTTTTTTCGTTTTTTGGAAACCCTGCATGAACAGTGCATTATCCATATCAGACGGGGAGATCGTCCATGGAAGGATGGAAGGGCCTTGGATATAATCAAAAGTTACTGCATTAACAACAAGGAGGAATCGTCAATGAAACTGGTCATAAATCAAGATGGCACTAGTCAGGGGAGGATCTTGCCAGGAACATCTGTCTATAAGTTGCGCGCTGAACGGAGTGGGCGTGAGTATGTGATTAACGCTTTTGTTCCGGACAGCGCTCCGCCGCCTAACGGATATCCCGTGATCTATCTGCTTGATGCCAATGCCGTGTTCGGAACCATGGTGGAGGCTATGCGTGTTCAATCCGTGCGTTCAGATAAAACGGGAGTGGTCCCGGCGATGATTGTCGGGATCGGTTACGAGGCTGAACAGCCCTTTCCAGCAGAGAGATATTACGATTTCATGATGCAAGTTCCTGAAGCGGATTTGCCTCGAAGACCGGATGGCGCAAGCTGGCCTGAACATGGAGGGGCAGAAGCGTTCATGCATTTTATTGAAGAACAGTTGAAGCCTGAGGTGGAGGAGAAGTACTCAATCGATCGCAGCAGGCAATCGATTGTAGGTCACTCCCTCGGCGGGTTATTGGTCCTGCAGATGCTGCTGGCCAATCCCGGAACGTTTCGCCATTACATCGCAGGCAGTCCGTCGATTCACTGGAATTCAGCCTGGGTTGAACAGCAGAGAGCATCATGGGTCTCGCGCGCTGAACACTGTGGGACGGAGATGCATGTTTTAATCGCAGCAGGGGAGCAGGAAGGAAGCCACCCCAGCGGCGTAGTAGGCCGTTCTAGGGAGCTCGCACATTGGCTGGGTCAGACGGGAATTGAGGGCTTGAGTGCCAAGTTTACATGTTTTGAAGATGAAGGTCATATTTCGGTACTGCCGATATTGATGAGCAGGGCAATCCGATTTGCCTCCAGAGGATAGTGGATCATTTCTTTTTCTAATGTGTCGATCCTGAGAAGGTCGTGCGACATCCTGCGAAAATTTGATATACTAGAACGAGTAAATGAGAATGGTTATCAAATGGAGGCAGGAAAATAGATGATTTCCCAAAACTTTCACAAGGAGCGCCTGATGGGTTCCGAACATCCGCTTGATCGTCTGACCTTGAAATTGCGAGATATCGAGAAAATCAAATCCACAACAGGATGGGTGCTGCCCCAACAGCATACATCCTCTTACATATTGGTCATGGTTACAGGAGGTGAAGCTCTGTTAACTCTGGATCACCGTTCCGTGAACATAAGGGCACAAGGCGTATATTCATGTGTGCCTGAATCAACGTTTGGCTTGGCATCTTTTGGAGAAGAGGGGGCTGAAGTAACGCTGGTCCGCTTCGATCTGTATGAGGAAGTTACAGATGACACAAGTTCGCTGCGTCTCATTAAGGAGACACCTTTGTTTCGATCCGGTAGGGAACTGGCAGTGGCTCCCACACTGCAGCTGGCTTTCCATTGTGAAGAAATGAATAACCTGTGGCACAGCGGTAAAGCCATGGATCGTTTCCATGCTTACTTGGAATTCCAGCAGATCCTGGTTCACGTTACTGAGGCTCACACATCACTGAAGGAAGACTCTCAAATGTTGATTCAGCGTACCAAAGAATACATTGATGAGCATTCCAATGAGAATCTGACGGTGGAGCTTCTCGCAGGTATGGCCGGACTCAGCCCGAAATATTACGTGGATTTGTTCAAACGAAGATATGGAATGAGCACCACTGACTACATATCAGGACTCCGGATCAACCGGGCGAAGCAATTCATGGCCAGCACGGATCTGCGTCTGCGGGACATCGCCCATCAGGTTGGGTATCAGGATGAGTTTTATTTTAGCCGCAAATTCAAAAAAATCGTAGGCGTATCCCCTTCGGTATATATGAACAGCCGCCGCCGTAAAATTGCAGCCTATCATATTGGGGTCACGGGACATTTGCTGGCGCTGAACATGACTCCGTATGCTGCCCCGCTGCACCCCAAATGGACAGCCTATTACTATCGGATGTACGGTAAGGACATTCCGGTGCACCTCAGTGCCTATCGTCTGGATGTGGAATGGGAATCCAAAATCCAGGCTCTGCAGGAGCATCAACCTGACCTGATTATCAGTTATGACCATTTGCGGCCTGAAGAGCGGAAACGGCTAGAAGAGATTGCACCTGTGCAGTATATTGCAGCTTCGGAGCATCCTTGGCGTTTGCAGCTGCAGACGCTGGCTGGACAGATCGGTGGAGAACAGGATGCCGAAGCCTGGCTGGCAAGCTATGACCTCAAGGTCCAGCAGGCTAAGGTGCTGGTGCAGCAGGAACTTGGTACTGATACTGCTGTAGTTGTACGCCTGCTGAAACAGCAGTTCACCCGGTACAGCTCACCTTCCATGGCAGAGGTTTTCTATGGTGATTTGGGCGTTAGACCCGCCTATTCGAGTCTTCAGGGCGCGGTATACAACGAACCCATTAGTCTGGAGCAATTAAGCGCCATGAAGGCGGATTGCATTTTCCTGATGGTGTGTCAGGAGAGTGAAACATTATCCGTATGGGAGGATGTGCAGAAAACATCTCTATGGCAAAACATTAAGTCGGTGCAGAACAATCGTCTGTATATCATTACGGCTGACCCTTGGCTTGAAAATTCCCCTGTATCCAATGAACGAATGGTGGATGACATGATGAATCTGCTTCGGTAAATAATCCATAGGGATTCAGGACAGAGTCCATGGTCCTGTTTGTCATTCTTGTTTATCATTCAATAATGATTATTATTCTCAATTAGAGAATGGAACTATTGAAGGGGGATCACCAGAGATGAAGAAAAAACTGGGGTTGCTGCTGGCATTGATCTGTATGCTGACTGTTCTGGCGGCATGCGGTAATCAGGAAGATACAGCAGGAGGAACGGAAAATTCAGCGCAAGCTGAAAGTGCAGGAGCGAGTAGTGAAACGGACACGAGCCAAGCAGCAGAAGGAACACGAACCATTCAATATCTCGATCAGGAATACACGGTTCCGGCAGATGTTCAACGAATCGTAATTACCGGTTCGATGGAAGCGATGGAGGATGCACTGGTACTGGATGTACACCCTGTAGGTGCAATTACCTTTGGCGGGGAGTTCCCGGAGATGTATACCTCGATTACTGATCAAGCAGAGTCCATTGGGCAGAAGATCGAGCCAAACTTTGAAACTATATTGTCACTGAAACCGGATATTATTCTGGGTACCACCAAATTCAAACCTGAAGTGGCTGAGCAGCTCGGCAAGATTGCCCCGTTCATTCAGGTATCTCATATTTCCACGAACTGGGAGGCGAATCTGAATCTGCTCGCTGAGTTGACAGGCAAGCAGGAGCTGGCCAAACAGGAGATTGAACAATACAGAGCAGCCCTCACAACGGCTCAGGCAGAGCTCGGTGACACCCTGCAGAACAAAAAGGTCGTGGCGGTTCGAATCCGTAATGGACAGATGTATGTATATCCCGAGTCGGTCTTTGTGAACCCGATTCTGTACAATGACCTTGGATTCCAGATCCCTGCCGAGATTCAGGCAGCCAAAGCACAGGAAGCGATCTCTGTGGAGAAATTTGCCGAGATGAATCCGGATGTGGTCTTTATTCAATTCGAAGCTACAGAGAATGCAGACACGCCGAATGCGCTTGAAGATCTGAAGAATAATCCGATTCTGCAGAAAACGGCAGCCCTGCAAAATAATCAAGCGTATGTCAACGTAATTGATCCGCTTGCCGAAGGAGGCCCGGCGTGGAGCCGAATTCATTTCCTGGAGGCCGCTGTGGAAGAGCTAACCAAATAATTAGAGCAAGGCGTGTATGATCCATGCAAAAAAGAAGATTGAATCCGGCGGTGCTGTTCGCAGCAGCACCCCTGATTATTGCAGCCACCATTTTGGCATCCATTCTGTATGGAGCCAAAAATATTGATGTTTCCACGGTCTTTGCAAGTATCTTGGAATTTGACACGAACAGCATCGATCATCAGATCATTATGTCTTCACGGCTTCCACGCGTGATCGGTGCGCTGCTGATCGGCGCTTTTTTGGCCGTATCCGGGGCTCTGATGCAGGGGATGACAAGAAACTATCTTGCATCCCCTTCCATTATGGGGGTATCCGACGGGTCCGTCGTTGTAATCACGTTATGCATGGTATTTATGCCGAATACGTCTTCCCTTGGGCTTGTTTTTTATTCCCTGGCGGGATCTGCTCTGGGAGCAGGGCTCGTATTTTTCATTGCCTGGCTGCTGCCCGGCGGAATGTCCCCGGTGCGGCTTGCTATCCTGGGCACGATTATTGGTACGTTTCTGGGTGGTGTGTCGCAGGCAGTAGCAACCTACTATCAGGTCTCCCAGACCATCAGCTTCTGGTATAACGCCAGACTGCATCAGATGGATCCAACCATGATCAAGCTGATTATTCCCTTTGCCGTGGTGGGCTTGGCATTGGCGCTGATCCTTTCGAAGTCCGTTACCATTCTGTCCATGGGAGATGACGTTGCAACAAGCCTGGGACAACGGACCGCATGGGTCAAGGCGTTATCCATTTTGAGCGTTGTTATTTTAACGGGCATATCCGTGGCACTGGCGGGGAAGATCGCATTTGTCGGTTTGTTGATACCGCACATCACACGTTTTTTCTTCGGTGTGGATTATCGCTGGGTTGTTCCTTGTTCCGCCATTCTGGGCGGCATATTCCTTGCGTGGTGCGACATTCTGAGCCGCTTCATTAATTCACCATTTGAAACACCAATTGGGGTTGTCACTGCATTGTTTGGCGTGCCATTTTTCCTCTATCTGATCAAGACCAAAGGAGGGGGAAAACATGCCTGAACGGAAGCGGGGAAGACTATGGACCGTTATATTCGTATGTGCGGCTATTATCGCAACAGCTGTGTACATCAGTCTGACGAACGGTACGTTCGATATCTCGGTCATGGAGGTAGTCAAAACCTTATTGAGGCTGGACCCCGTGCATGAACATGATCTGGTTATTTTTGATTTCAGGCTGCCGCGGATCGTCATTGCTCTGCTGCTTGGGCTGGGACTTGGCATTGCAGGGGCGGTTATTCAGGGGATTGCCCGCAATCCGCTGGCTGATCCAGGCATGCTTGGAATCAACGCAGGAGCGGGAACGGCCATGGTGCTGTTTATGCTGCTGTTCCAGGGTTCCATATCGGGGACCGGCTGGTTGTCCATTATGGCCATGCCGCTGTTTGGGCTGATCGGAGGCTTAGTGGCGGTCACTCTTATTCTGTGGTTTGCCCAGGAGCAGGGGCAGCTGGATTCGCAGCGGTTGATACTGGTCGGTATTGCGATCGGTTCGGGCTTCAGTGCGATTACTCTCTATCTTTCCCTGAAGATGAACCCTGGGGACTTTGAGATGGCCACCGTCTGGTTGACGGGCAGTATCTATAATGCCAACTGGCGCTTTATTGCGGCCATGATACCCTGGCTAGTGCTGCTTATTCCACTGCTTTGGCTGAAATCACGTGTACTTGACGTGATGCAGCTGCAGGAGGCCAGCAGTCAGGGGCTCGGCGTGGATGTGCACCGGGAGAGAAAACTGCTGCTGCTCGGCAGTGTTGGACTGGTCAGCGCCTGTGTTGCTGTATCCGGAAGTATTGGATTTGTTGGACTCATCGCTCCTCACATAGCCAGAAGACTGGTAGGTCTTCATTATAAGCGGGTCATTCCGGTATCCGGGCTGGTGGGTATGGCCATGGTCGTCGTGGGTGATCTGATTGGCAAAACCGTATTTGCCCCGGCAGAGCTGCCTGTAGGCATTGTGATCTCCATTATCGGAGTACCGTATTTTATATTTTTGCTGCTCAAAAACCGGATGTGATTGGCCGGATTCGCATTGGAGGAGAGGAATCCTAGCATGAGTAAATGGATACATGAGACAGTAGGCGGCTGGACGCTTCATCTTCTTCTCCCACCCTCCTACGCTGATGGAGGTCATTATCCTGTCGTTTATATTCAGGATGGGGGAGCAGTAGCCAAGGCCTGCAGCAATCTTTTGGATCATTATTACCGAACGGGAAGGCTGCCTGAAGTGATTTTGGTTGGCATTGAGCCCCATAATCGGAACGATGATTATACGCCTTGGCCATTGCCTGCCCTTACGGCTTCGTTTTCGTCTTTTGGCGGACATGGCAGAGCTTATCTGCATACGATCATCAAGCAGTTGAAACCGCACGTGGATTCGAACTATCGCACATTGTCAGATCGAGCAAATACGGGAATCATGGGTTGTTCACTTGGGGGCTTAATTTCCCTGTATGCAGCCGCCGAATTCCCGCACGTATTTGGCAAAGTCGGGGCGTTGTCTGCATCGATGTGGTACGAAGGCTTTTTGGATTACATGACCGGGCAATCCTGGTCTGATCGAAGTGAGCTGAAGCTGTATATGTATGTGGGCAGCCTGGAGGGGATCTACAAACAAAATATACAGGCCCATATGCTGGACTATACGCGTGCCGCGGTCAGGGCGATTTTGGCAAAGGGATACCCGGCTGATCGGTTGAACTACGTGGAGGAAGAGGGCGGAACACATGATATGCTGTTCTTTGCCAAACATTTTCCCGAAGCGCTTGAGTGGCTGTTTACCTAGCCTGAACTGGCTCTGATCAGCTCTCGTCCCATTTCCAGGCAGATAGCCTTGTCCTTATGAATTCTCCCATGCTATATTGGGGAGATGTGAGGAGATGAGGATATGAAGCTGGTGTCCTGGAATGTGAATGGATTAAGGGCATGTGTTACCAAAGGATTCATGGATTATTATAAGGAAAGCCAGGCCGATATTTTCTGTGTGCAGGAGACCAAACTTCAGGCAGGGCAGATTGAGATGGACCTCGGGGAAGATGTGTACCAATACTGGAACTATGCCATCAAAAAGGGTTATTCCGGTACCGCTGTATTTACCCGGATCAAGCCGTTATCCGTCCGCTACGGGATGGAGGAAGACAGTGAACCGGAAGGCCGGATGATTACGCTGGAGTTTGACCGCTTTTACCTGGTGAATGTGTATACTCCCAATGCGAAACGTGATCTGACCCGTCTTCCCTATCGACTAGAGTGGGAGGATCGTTTCCTGAAATATATTCTGCAGCTGGAGCAGACCAAGCCGGTCATTGTCTGTGGTGACCTGAATGTGGCTCATCAGGAGATTGACCTGAAGAATCCGAAGCCCAATATGGGCAACTCCGGATTTACGCTGGAAGAGCGGGGGAAAATGACCGAACTGCTGGCGGCGGGATATGTTGACAGTTTCCGGCATCTGTATCCAGATCGCACGGACGTATATAGCTGGTGGTCTTATATGCCGAAAGTACGGGAGCGGAATGTGGGCTGGCGTATTGATTATTTTCTCGTGTCCAATCAACTGGCACCACGGGTTGAAGATGCAAACATCGATTGTCATGTGATGGGCAGTGACCATTGTCCAGTCGGACTGACGCTGCAACTATAGCAGGCACAGAGTAAGCTGAATATTAGAATAAGGTGAGAACCGCAGGTTTCCGATCATTTATTGGAAATTTGCGGTTTTTTGGTGTGAATTGGCTGTCTATCCCCGCTAAGTATACTGCTGGACAGTTCCTTCTCAGCCCGCAGGGTAAGTTATGAACTGGACTTTGGTTGGGGGAAGAACTGGACCCCGGATTGTTCCGGTTACAACGGATCTTGGGTAGGATTAGAGAATACATATAAGAGCGTTATGCAAGGCATAGACGAAGAAGAGATTAGGGTGTAAGGGGTAGAGAAGCGATGAACAAGGGTTTACGGAGAGTGGTGAAAGTATTAGGAGGCCTGATGCTGACGACAGGTCTGCTGCTGCTTACAGGTACGGTTTACGAAGCTTATCAGTCAGCTCAGGATATGAAGTCATATACCCCGCCTGGCAGGCTGTATGAGGTAAGTGCACGTAATATGCACCTCTACTCGGCGGGAAAGGGATCGGTGACCGTTGTTCTTGCATCAGGCTGGGGAACACCGAATCCCTACGTGGATTTCAGTCCGCTCTATGACAAGCTGAAATCCCATGTGAAAATTGCCGTGTATGACCGATTCGGATATGGATACAGCGACTATACAGAGCAGCCGCGTGACATCGATACCGTTGTAGATGAAGTTCATCAACTGCTGCGCAAATCCGGTCAGCGACCACCGTACATCATGGTGGGTCACTCCCTGGGATCCCTAGAGACTATTCGATATGCACAAATGTATCCGGATGAAGTGGCAGGTATCGTTATGATCGATGGGGGCAGTCCTGAATACTACAGCACGGTGGAGGTGGAGACGCCAGACTGGTATTTCGATTCAGCCAGGTTTCTGGTGAAAACAGGCATTGCACGAACATTGCTGCATTCGGATCGGATGATGGCAACGCTGGTTATTGATCCGGACCTGGTGGCGGAACCGATGAAAAAGGCGGCTACCAGTTCGACACTGAAGCATGCATACAACGAGAACGTGATGGATGAGCTTCGTCGTTCCAAGATGAATGCAGCCCATGTGCTGGAGAACAAACAGCAATTCCCCTTTCCTCTAACCATTCTTACGGCCGGATCCGATCAACCAAGTGAGGGAAGCCAGGCATGGCAGTCAGATCAGGCCAAGTTTGCCTCATGGTCCGTACAGGGGAGACACCAGATTGTTCCTCACGCCAAGCATTATATCCATAATAGTCAACCGGATGCCGTTTCGGGGGCCATTTTGGACATGGCTGAATCCACAGGTCACCAATGAAACATATCATTTCCGAAACAAACAGCGAACAGGAGGCAGAATGGATGAGAAAATTAAGGGTCGTCACCAAATTCGCATCCTTGCTCCTGGCAAGCAGTGTACTCTCTCTCTTGATTCTAACCCTATCTTTCTTGTGCTTCACAGCCAGAGCAGATGCAGCATCTGTAGCACATTTTTCCGAACAGTCGGATTACATCATTCATGTGTTTCGATTATTTTTCTAGGTCCATAATAGCAATGAATGGCTAATACTTTGCATGAAAGCAGCCTGATGCTGCATTCGTGTAAAGTATTTTTGATTTCGACTGGAAACCTAACAAGTTACATGGTATGTTATATGTTATGTTTATACTAGAGTAGTAGACAACTATAGAAGAGGACAGGAGAGGATCGAACATGATTAAAGTTGGTATCGTAGGTTACGGAAATCTGGGTAAAGGTGTAGAGAAGGCTATTGCGCAAAACCCGGACTTGGAACTTGTTGCCGTATTTACACGGCGTAACCCGGAGCAGATGGTTGCAGAAGGTACAGAAGTACGTTTTGAACATATCTCTGCTGCTGAGCAGTACATAGGTAAAATCGATGTCATGATTCTGTGCGGCGGTTCGGCAACGGATCTTCCAGAGCAGACACCTGCCATTGCCAAGTTGTTCAACACCGTGGACAGCTTCGATACACATGCCAAAATTCCTGAATTCTATGCAGAAGTTCATGCTGCGGCAGAACAAGGCGGTCACGTAAGCGTGATCTCTACCGGCTGGGACCCAGGCTTGTTCTCCATGAACCGTCTGCTGGCTCAATCCATCCTGCCAGAAGGTAAGGAGTATACGTTCTGGGGCAAAGGGGTCAGCCAAGGTCACTCTGATGCAATCCGCCGTGTTCCGGGGGTTAAAGCTGGTGTTCAGTACACTGTACCTGTTGAAGAAGTGATCAACCGAATTCGTGCAGGAGAGACACCTGAATTGTCCACACGCGAGAAACACCTGCGTCAATGTTATGTTGTGGCTGAAGAAGGTGCTAACCAGGATGAAATTCGTGAAACCATTGTATCCATGCCGAACTATTTTGCAGATTACGATACAACGGTCACGTTCATTACGGAAGAGCAGCTTAAATCGGAACATGAAGGTATGCCGCACGGTGGATTTGTTATTCGTAGTGGGGTTACCGGTACAGGCCAAAAGCAAATTGTGGAGTTTGGTCTGAAGCTCGATAGCAACCCTGAATTCACTGCTAGTGTACTGGTCGCTTATGCACGGGCTGCACAGCGTTTGAGCTTGGAAGGACATAAAGGTGCCAAAACCGTATTTGATATTCCACTGGGTCACCTCTCTCCGAAATCCGCTGAGGAACTTCGTCGCGATCTTCTGTAATGTTCAAAATAAAATGATTTATTCATCTCAATAAATAGAAACAGCCCGTCCTTCATCATGAGGGACGGGCTGTTTCTGTTTTAGCCACTATGACGCAGCAGGGTATCGTTACGTCGTTACAACCAGTGCTCAGGCAAGTTGAGATGAGCTGGCAGTCTGGTACGGGAATTGCCTTTGGCTGCATTCAGCTGGGATTGTGTCAGAAAAATGCTCCCGGTCAGATCGGCTCCGCCCAGATCCGCATCACGCAAGTCGGCACCGATCAGATCAGCATGTCTTAAGTCGGCATTGCGCAGGTCACAAGCAATCATTAAGGCGCCCCGGAAGCTTGTGCCCCGGAGGTCAGCTCCTCTTAGATTGGCTCCCAGGAAGTCTCTTCCTTTCAATTTCTTGCGTTTGGACTTCCCTTGTTCATGGCTGCTGGATGGCGCATGCGCACGTACCAGTTCACTCCCCTGCAGCAGAAGCTCGTTCACGACCGCCCGCTGAGAGGGAATATCCAGACGCAGAATCGCGGAAGGCTCCAGATCAGTTAGGCGTTCCGTCTCTTGGTATACGCTGCGAATAGCATCGTGAAGAGAGGCGGTTTCTGGCCGCAAGAGCATTTCGTTCATATAACTGAGCAGTTCATGCAGCTGTCTCATGACAGGCAGGCAGTCAAACATCTCGGCAGCGGATTCCGGATGATCCCGCCAATCTCTGCCCGCATAGGTTACTTGGGACAGCTTCTGGCCTGCACCAAAGCAGTCATAGACGGTACAGCCCTTGAAGCCCTTTTGCCGTAGCTGTGTATGGATGCCGCAGCGATTGTCTGAGCGCAGGTTGGAGCAAGGGGTACCGCTGGCTTTGTCAAAAGCAAAGTCGGATGACTTGCCATAAGGCAAGGCAACGCAGCAGAGCCCGAAACATTGCGAACAGTCCGTGTATAAATGTGGGCTCATCGTACTGCCGTGGGATAGATTAGACAATGTGTACACTTCCTTTAATAAATGAAAAAACTGGATAATCAGTATTGATATCACTTTACCATTACACTGAAATATGATCAATTCCTATAGGTTTCATATAGAGGGCAGAATTGCAGAATAAATAGGAATCAACATTGATATGATAAGTAGGGATAAAAAAACATTTGCAAACTTTATGTAAGTTACTTGACTATTTTAATTATATAACTTATCATCAATAACAAGCCAAACAATAAACGGATGCAGGATGGTGTAGATATGGGATTTATGGATAAATTATTCGGTAAAAGTAACAACAACACACAAGAGGAGGAAACAAAAATGTCGAAATTAAATATTGGGATTATTCTTGGGAGTACACGTGAAGGCCGGTTGAGTCCGCAAGTTGGAGAATGGGTGAAAAAGATCGCAGATTCACGCGGTGATGCGAACTATGAAATCGTGGATATTGCCGATTATAAGCTGCCACTATTGGGTGAAGCTGATGCAACCGAACAGGCTACAGCCTGGAACACCAAGCTGGCGAGCCTCGATGGATTCGTATTTATCGTTCAGGAATATAATCACAGCATCTCTGCATCACTGAAAAATGCACTGGATTACGCTCGTGAAGCCTGGAACGATAAAGCTGCAGGAATTGTCAGCTATGGTTCGGTAGGCGGTGCACGTGCGGCAGAACACCTGCGCGGTATTCTCGGAGAACTGTCGGTTGCGGATGTTCGTGTTCACCCAGCGCTGTCTTTATTCACCGACTTTGATAACGGAACCTTCAAACCGGCTGATCTGCACTTGACCAATCTCAACGGAATGTTGGACCAAGTTTTGTCCTGGAGCGGTGCGTTGAAAACTGTTCGTTCATAATATACATGCACTGTAATAGCCGCCATTTTGGTCATAACCCTGTCAAGTAGACAGTACAAAAAAAGACAAGATTTAAGCTGCGGCCGTTTCCCGGTATTCTACCGGGGAACGGTCGTTTAGTTTTTTCTGAAATCGGTTTTGGTTGT
>NZ_WYEV01000019.1:0-68577 GCF_015143645.1 Paenibacillus sp. P13VS
ACACGACCGTTAAGCCCTCTAGCGCCGATGGTACTTGGACCGAAGGGTCCTGGGAGAGTAGGACGCTGCCAAGCAAAGAACCACTGCCGAAGATACTCGGTGGTGGTTTTTATTTGTTTTTAAAGCTGTATTAAGCGAATGCAAGCGTCAACAGAAGGTAACAGTATTGTTACAGAATATAAGTAGGAAATCAGTATAATAGGACTATGTTAAATATGCTAAAAGTACCTGACCACAGAGCTGTGAAATGTGCAGCTGTGAAAAGGAGGGTGTGTGTGTTAAGTTGGCGGAGACTTGGGCTTTATTCATTTCTTATGATTGGTTTGTTGGGTGTGCTTACAGGATGCGGTGATGCTGGACCTTCCTGGACTTCATATGAAGGCGCAGTCAACGAGAAGAGTTTCCCTGTACCGAAAGTAGCGAATAAATCGGACCAATCCGGAAACAATTCGGAGATGGACTATGTTCGATATACATTGTCTGGTATTAGTGAAAGTACCAGCTTGCCTGAAGTATATCTAGACGAGATTAAAAGCTGGGGCTGGACGGAGACACAAGCCAAGAGTACATCAAATACCTCAAACTCTCTTCGTGTGTTTGCTAAAGAGGGGCATATTGTGCATCTAGCTGTACATGATGGATTCTTTACGCTAATGGTACCTCGGAATGATACTGCGACAACAACGGTGAAATCCCTTGCTGATGATGAAGAGTAAGAGTACGGTTTGTTTTGTAACATTGTAATGTTCAGACGATACAAGTTCCCGTAAGCCTACGGGGGCTTTTTTTATTTCATTGATGAGAAGATACTGTGCGTTGCTGTAGAAGTCTAATGGAGTCCTTTCTAGAACCTGGCCTAAGATAAGATGAGTTGAGTTTCATGAGCTGCCTAGATTCTGCATGTACTACCAGGGGCTCCATGGAATTTGGTACTCCTATATTAGAGGGAGGGGGTTAAAGCAGCATTTATGAGCTTGTACGGATCTCAGTTATGGGAGAGCAAGACACTAGATAATGCGTAAAGACATGAACTGAGAATAGGTTTGCGGCGAAGAGAAGTAGGTATACTGCTTAATGGGGTACCGTTTAAACGGCTACAATGTCTGATCAATAGATAGAGGATGGAAACGGGAATAAAATATGTGGGGATAACCTTGATAGCTTGTACCCATGCTGTGGATAAAAGGAAGGCAACCCAGAACGAACAAAGGTTATCCACTGTGGATAACCTTGTTCGTTGTTAAAGAGTAGGAGAATGCTCGATGGCTTACGAAGATCATAGTTCATTTCCTAAGTCAAGTTGGAGCATGTTTTATGTATTGCACTCGTGCATATTGCTGTTTCATAAAAGAGGTAAAGGCGTTATTGCAGATAGTACGAAACGTCCTCTTCATTTAGTTTAATTAATCCGTCTTTGCGTTCACGTGAGAGAATCATAACCACGTACAGACGAGGGAAGAGCAACCACAGATGCCAGAAAATCAGTGATAGCGTGAAGGACAGCGGAGACCAGATCAAGCAAACCGTAATGATACATAGTCCAATCCAGCTCATGTTCAAATGTACTCTGACAAACATACGGTAGCTAAAGTGCTGATCCGGAATATAACCTAGCCAAGGCATGTGGAAGTTCCAGCGCCAGCGTTTGGCATAAGAGGCACGAACCAGAAGCAATACGGTTCTGGCAATGACGTAATGAATCCATAGGGTGATCGGCCCTGCCAGCAGAAAAAAGAAGAGGCCGGTCCAGGAGAATGCCAGTAAATTAAAGAAGAGCATAATGATAGGCAAGCTCAGATAGCTGTAGATGACACTGCGGGCAATAGCCTTTTTTTTCAGAAGCCGGTATTGATAAAATGTAGCTTTATTCTCCGGTTCAGCGGTCATACGATTACAAATCCTCCTTCTGGGATCACGTTTCGGGTGTGGACGTATGCTTTTACGTTGTTGTCATGCAAATGATCCATATGCGTATAGGAACCTTGGAAGCGCTATAGGGATGATGTACAAGTTTAGGAGCAGGAGACCTCATACAAGTATATCCACGAACATCCTGGCTGTCAGGTTCTGATGTATTATATATCGGCTGAAAATCAAAGTTTTTTTAAGATTATAGAATATTAGTTTTTAGTCATAAGAGGGAGGATATAACCATACGGGAAGCATCCGTGCAGAAAAGTACGAGCGGTATGCGATTTGTTGAACTTTTGAATCGGTACAGACACCCAATGGGGGGTGGGCGAATATATATATTTTACAGAAAGAAAGCACTATGAAAAGGTTTAAAATAATAGAAACTGTGCAATACTGATAGTAAACGTAAAACAAGGTGGGATGGTTGATGGAAGAACATACCGAACACACATGTATTATCTGCGAACAGAAAAAAAGAGAAGGCATTTTTATTGTATCTGAATTTATATGCGATGCTTGCGAAGCAGAGATGGTTCATACTGATGCACAGGATGCCAAATACAATTATTTTATACACCAAATGAAACAGATTTGGGTGCAAAAAAACGCATAATGACCATAAGCCGAAACATTCATTGATGTAGGTGTATTCAGGGGCCCATAGGGCCTTTTTCTGTTTTATATGGGGGATTGTAAAACAGAGGATCAGGAAGAGCCGTGGATTCGGAAAAAAGACTGATATAATAAAAATGAGGAGCAGAATAAGAGTAATCTTGTGCTTTTCACTGAATACCTAATTGAGAGAGGGACAGTTCGCAAAAGAGCCCTTATTATAATAGGAAGTTAAAGAGCAAACGTGAATCCAAATTTAATGATTATATAGGAAGGTAATTCTATGAAATACAAACCATATCATGCTCCTTTGTACGAGGCTCTGCTTCATTACAAGGAGTCGGGGAATCGTTCTTTTCATGTGCCTGGGCATAAGAATGGACAAGCTTATCGAAGTTGGATGAATCCAGAAAATAGGAAGCAGCACGGAAGTGCTGACGTTATGCCAACGGAGGCCTTTTTGGGCATGATGCAGATAGATGTAACGGAAATAACCGGTACGGATGATCTGCATCATCCAGAAGGAGTGATACTAGGAGCTCAACAGCTGGCTGCTGATTGTTTTGGTGCGGAGGAGAGCTTCTTCCTTGTGGGAGGAAGTACGGCTGGTAATTTGGCTATGCTGCTTACAGTGTGTGATGAGCCAAACAGCATCGTACTAGTACAACGTAATGTACATAAATCAGTCATTCATGGGCTGATGCTTGCTGGCGCCAGAGCTGTGTTTCTAGAGCCTCATGTTGATCCATCCAGCGGACTTGCCGTTATGCCGTCGGTAAAGACGGTTGAGGCTGCTGTCCAGGCATATCCTGAGGCCAAGGGAGTACTTGTTACTTTGCCGAATTATTACGGCATGGGCGCTGATCTGATGCCCATAGCCGACATATGTCACGCTGCTGGCATGCCACTGCTCGTGGACGAAGCGCATGGCGCGCATTATGGACTGCATCCAGATTTGCCTGCTTCAGCCTTGTCATGCGGAGCGGACGGGGTGGTGCAGTCGACCCATAAGATGCTGTCTGCCTTCACCATGGGAGCCATGCTGCACATTCAGGGACCGTTGTTGAATCGGTCCCTGCTGAGGCTGCGCCTGGCCATGGTGCAGAGCTCAAGCCCATCATACCCGGTGATGGCTTCGCTAGATCTTGCGCGCCGGCTGCTGCATGTGCAGGGCGCAGACACCTTCACGGCGGGGCTTGCCGCCGTGGATGCCTTCAAGCGCGGCCTTGCAGAGCTGCCGCGCTTTCAGCTGCTGCAGCCTGTGCAGGCGCTGCAGCAAGAGCCGCCAGCCGAGGCAGAGCCGGCTGCTGGCGGTAACATGGCCGCCGATGCATCGGGGCGGCCGACAACACCTCCCGCGGCGGCGATGCCATCTGCCGCGGGCTATACCGCTCAGGACCCGTTCAAAGCCGTCATATATGACGGGGCGGGGGTACTGAGCGGTTATGGGCTGCAGCAGCAGCTGGAAGCATACGGCTGCGTGCCCGAGATGAGCGACGAACGGTACGTCGTCCTGCTCTTCAGCCTTGGCTCAACGTTAAGTGACGCTGAGCACCTGCTGCATGCGTTAGAGCACATTAGTCAGGCTAATGAGAATGAGCTTAGGCAAGGCTTGAATGAGTCATCAGCGCAAGCTGCGAAGAAGGCAGTTCACTATATTTCCACGTGGAACAATTTACAAGATACGTCCGTGGAGACCGTCTCAGAGCCTATTTCGTTTTCCTTGCAATCTATATCAGAAAAAGATACAGCAGAAGTTAAACTGGAACACTGTGCAGGCTATCGATCCGCTGAGATGATTATTCCTTATCCTCCTGGAATCCCAATTCTATATGCCGGGGAACGAATAAGTCCTGCTGCAGTAAAACGTATACAGCTTCTGAGGGACGAAGGTGCGAGGTTTCATGGCGCAGCGGATGGTACTCTTCGATCATTGAAGATCATAAAGGAAGGGCAGAAGTGAAGTTAAACCAAAAAGTGTGGGGATGATACTTACTACTCATTACGTACTCACTAACTTTATTCACTAACTCTTTCTTTCATTAACTCATCACTCAATCATTCTATTATTCGTAACATCTAAGACATCATGTGCGGTCTGAACATAAGAAAGAAGGGAATTATTTTGGATATTCCGATAAAGAAATATACAGGAATAGTCCTGCAAGTCATGTTAATGTATGGCTTTTATTGGATAGGAACCTGGATACAGTCTATATTACATCTACCTTTAACAGGCAGCATTGTGGGCATGCTGCTATTGTTCATGGTCATTCAAATGGGTTGGATCAGAATCAGCTGGGGAAATGAAGGTTCATCCTGGCTCCAGTCCAATCTGCAGTTATTGTTTATCCCACCTACGGTAGGCATCATTAATCACTTTGATTTTTTTACTGCAAGTACAATCCTGCTTGTGTTGGGATTGATCCTCAGTACCCTAATCACTTGCTTGCTATCTGCCAAAATTGGTGAGTGGCTCATGACGTGGATAAGATCGCATCGAGACAAGAAGGAGGCGATCCCATGTCAACATTCATCATCGGAATAGCTATGATTGCTCTGACTGTGGCCTTGTATATCCCGGCGACTCGTTTATATAAGCGGATAAAGTGGCCTATTCTCATGCCAGTACTCACAACAACGGCAGTCATTGTAGTCATTCTGCTTATTACAGGAATTAATCTAGATACCTATATGCTGGGTGGCAAATGGATACAGGATCTTCTGGGGCCTGCGGTCGTTTCCTTAGCCTTCCCTTTATCCAAACACATGGATGTGCTGAAACGGAACGTCATTCCCATTCTGGGTGGTACGCTTGGAGGAAGCATCGTAGGGATGTTTACCGGAGCATCGGTAGCTCTGCTGCTTGGTTACCCCAAAGATATCGTGATCGCCTTACTGCCAAAGTCAGTCACTACACCTGTTGCCATCCAGTTGGCAGATCAGGCAGGAGGCAATGCTTCATTTACGTCCTTATTTGTAATGATTGCCGGTTTTTCGGGGATTTTACTTGGGCCGCTGATGATGAAATGGATTCGAATAAAGGATAATAGTGCCTATGGCATTGGACTCGGTTCAGCTTCTCATGCACTTGGTATGGCCAGATCTTTTGAATATGGCGAGAATGCTGTAGCATTAAGCTCCGTCTCCATGATTGTCAGTGCGATAGCCGGATCATTGTTCCTTCCCTTATGGGTATCCATTATCTATGGTTGACCGGTTATCTCTATTGAAAATATTGGCGGAATAGCTGACCGCTATCGCTTGATCATGTATAGTATTATAGTAAGAAGCTTGTACAATATGGCCCAAGCGACGATACCATGATCATGAACATACACCTCTGGGCGTGTCATTTCATAATCTGAAGTAGAAAGATCAGAGCCATATAACATTCACAGCAGAGTAAGATGCCATTATCGACATAGAAAGCAGGGAAGCATATGCAGGGCAGAGGTAAATTCATTACGTTGGAGGGGGGAGAAGGGTCCGGTAAAACGACGATGATCAGCAGATTGGGTTCTTACTTCGAGGAACAGGGTATACCTTACGTAGTTACTCGGGAACCTGGCGGGATCGAGATCGCGGAGAAAATACGTGCTATTATCCTTGACCCTCTCCATACGGCAATGGATGCGCGTACCGAAGCACTGCTCTATGCAGCTGCACGCAGCCAGCATTTAGCCGAGAAAGTGGAACCGGCGCTCAAGGAAGGCAAGACGGTCATCTGCGACCGCTTTGTCGACAGCAGTCTGGCATATCAAGGTTATGCACGCGGGCTCGGAATAGAGAATGTCTGGGCCATTAACCGGTTCGCAATAGGTGAGCTCATGCCGGATGTTACACTATATCTGGACATCGAGCCTGAAGCAGGTCTTGCCCGGATCGATGCCCATGATGGACGTGAGGTAAACCGTCTCGATCTAGAGAGTCTGGAATTCCATCGTAAGGTTAGGGAAGGGTACTTCCTTTTAAAGGAACAATTCCCGGAACGAATCCAGGTTATTGATGCTTCCAGACAGCCTGATGAAGTCGCAGCAGCATTGATTTTGTCGCTGGAGACAGGGATTTTGAAGGATTTTGGCGAGTAATTGTCTAATATATAGACAGGGCATTTCTAAGGTGCTTATTCTGAAGGAGGTTATGCAGGATGAAACTGATTGTTGCGATTATACAGGATAAAGACAGCAACCGATTATCCAGCGCATTGGTCAAAGCTAATTTTCGGGCAACGAAATTGGCCAGTACCGGTGGATTTTTGAAGGCAGGCAACACGACGTTTATGATCGGTGTCGATGATGGTCAAGTCGAGTCCGTAATGAATGTCATTCGCAGCAGCTGTAAGGTTCGTGAACAGCTCGTGACTCCGGTCACACCGATGAGCGGAACAACCGACTCTTACCTGCCGCTGCCTGTTGAAGTCCAAGTGGGCGGAGCTACTGTGTTTGTTCTGCCAGTGGATCGTTTTGAACACTTCTAATCATGCGTTTTGTGTCTATGATGCAAAATGATTGCTAGTGTTCTTAGGCGACTTATATGCGTCCTTCCTGATAGCAGGAATCGGCGCTTTCCGTCCGAAATTAGGCCATCTTATGAAGGGAATGCTTTCTTTCGGGCGGAAGTTGATTACCAAGCAGGTTAATGGTGGCAAGTTTTATCTACCATTATATATAGAGACTCATACAAGGGTATCTTCCACGCACAGGCGCAGCGCGCACTGTGCTGATGGTCGATGGTCTACTATAATAGAAAGCGGGCATATCGATGAAAATCAATCCTGGATTTAGACCGATGCAGAGCGGAATCAATTCTACTGACTCCAGTTCCAAACCGGTTCAATCCAAAAGCTTCTCTGACATGATGAACCACCAGGGCGAACGAGCCTCACAAGCCGAGCTTAACCGCCGACTAAGTGAAATTCAGATGCAGGGCGATCGCTTGGCTCGTTCCATGACGATTCGTGAACTGAAAGCATACAAGCAGCTTGTCAAAAGATTTCTGGAAGAAACGGTTCGCCGGGGTGTATCCATGAAAGAGACCAGAGGATGGGATCGACGGGGCAGAGGCAAAAGATACAAGTTAATTGATGAAATCGACTCTGCGCTGTTATCCATGGCTGATGAACTGCTCGAAACAGAAGAAGGTAAAATCACGTTATTACAACAAGTAGGAGAAATTCGGGGAATGCTTATTAATTTAAGCTTCTGAGGAGGAAGTATGTCCTTTCAACAAATTATGGGTCAGCAGGCAGCCAAGCAGATGTTGCAGAGCAGCTTGAGACGCCAGGCAATCAGCCATGCGTATTTGTTTAGCGGGCCAGCGGGCAGCGGGCAGCTGAAGACAGCGGTCACGTTTGCCAAAGCCATATTCTGTACAGAGCTTGAAGATGATGCCTGCGGACAATGTCTGGAGTGCCGTAAGGTCGAGCATGGTAATCATCCGGATTTAACGATGCTTGCACCAGATGGAAACAATATTAAAATTGATCAGATTCGGGATCTGCAGCGTATTTTCTCATACCGTTCAGAGGCTGGCCATCCCAAAGTTTATATTATAGAACAGGCAGAAAAAATGACCGTACAGGCAGCGAATAGTCTGCTGAAGTTCCTGGAAGAGCCACAGGTGCCTGCGGTAGGAATTCTGATTACGGACAATGGTCAAGCCATGCTTCCGACCATCCGTTCACGCTCACAGCTTGTTCCTTTCAGTGCACTGAATCCTGAAGAAATGCTGCAAGCTTTGATTGCGGAGGGGCATCCGGCCAATCTTGCACGTTCAGCGGTTCATTTGGCGTCAGGACTCGAATCATGTAGAGAAATTCTCCAGCAGAATTGGTTTGCAGAAATTAGAAACGTAATGTTACAATTAGGGAAGGAGTCCCTGGGTAGAGGCAGCACATCATTAATCTCTGCACAGCAGAAGCTTTTTAAAACCGGACTCTCAGAACATCTGGATATTATGCTTAGTCTATTCCATTTATGGTTTAGGGATATGCTGTATGTCCAGCACGGTAGGCATGAACATATCGTTTTTATAGATCAGTTGGACATGCTGTCTCAGTTGGCTAATACCCGCAGCACGGAGCAGTGGGTGTCCTATATGGATTTGGCCGCAGCATGCAGAAAAAAATTGCGTTTCAACGTCAATGGCCAGCTTTGTCTGGAGCAATTTTTGATCGGTTTGGCATAAGGCTGGGGAGAGGACAGTTTTTGTTCCATTCATATGCAAACGGTTATTACTTCGGAGGGTTCCCTAAGAAGACAGGGCTTCAGACGAAGTGGGATTGGCTTACAAGGGGGTTAATTTTTTGTATAGTGTAGTGGGTGTCCGTTTCAAAAAAGCGGGCAAAATTTATTACTTCGATCCCCTGGACCTTCCCATTGAGAAAGAAAACTGCGTTATTGTGGAGACAGCGCGGGGGGTAGAGTACGGTAAGGTAGTTGTTGGCAAGAAGGAAGTAAGCGAGTCCGATGTGGTGCTGCCACTCAAAAAGGTCATTCGGGTTGCGGGAGATACAGATGCCCGTGTGGTGGATGAGAACAAGCGGGCAGCCAAAGAAGCATTCGGTACTTGTTTAAATAAAATCAAAGACCATGGCCTCAAGATGAAGCTGGTCGATGTGGAATTTACGTTTGATCGCAACAAGATCATTTTTTATTTTACAGCTGAAGGAAGAGTGGATTTCCGGGAGCTGGTTAAGGATCTGGCAAGCATTTTCAGGACACGGATCGAGCTGCGGCAGATTGGTGTACGGGATGAGGCCAAGATGCTTGGAGGAATCGGACCTTGCGGCCGTGTATTATGCTGTTCTTCCTGGCTGGGAGACTTTGAGCCGGTATCCATCAAGATGGCCAAAGATCAGAGCCTGTCACTGAATCCGACGAAAATTTCAGGGTTGTGCGGAAGACTCATGTGCTGTCTGAAATTTGAGCATGATAACTATGAAAGTGTGAGAGAAGAACTGCCGGCTGTAGGCAAGTTGGTCGTCACCTCTATGGGTGAAGGGAAAGTTGTCGGCATCAATGCCGGTAATCGCACAGTCCATGTTCAACTGTTCGACATCAGTAAAGTCAAAGAACTTCCGCTGGATGACGTCGTTATCAAGTAAACCATAAAGGTTGCTTCGGGGTGGAAACTTGGAAAAGAAAAATCTGTTTACGCACATTCATGAAATGGAAACCCAATTGGGTCAGTTGCACAGTGATTTAGGAGAGTTAAAAATGATTGTCAAAGAGCTGCTTGAAGATAATCAGCGGCTTACGATTGAGAATGAGCAGCTACGCAAACTGCTCAAGCGTGAGGCTCCGGTAGATCTGCCTGTTTCATCTGCTCTGGCCCCAGCTGCTAGACCGGCAGGTCCAGCTACAGGTGAAGATGTGGTAGGTGAAGGATATGATAATCTGGCCCGGCTGTATCACGAAGGATTCCATATCTGCAATGTCTATTACGGACATTTGCGGACGGAAGGCGATTGTCTGTTCTGCCTGTCTTTTTTGAATAAATGAAGTGACCGTAGGGAAGATCCCCTACGGTTTTTTTTCAAGGTTATAGACCTAAACTAATGCTAAAATGCGATATAGAGTACCGGAGGATGAACGTATCATATGACAGCCAATGAAGCTAAAGAAGTAATTTTGCATGAATCAGAACGGATTGATGATCTGCTCTCTCATGATTTGAAAATCATTCAAAGTGATGAAGTATTCAGTTTTTCCATGGATGCCGTATTGCTAGCACGATTTGCTTCTGTTCCTAAACGAGGCCGTGTACTCGATTTATGTACAGGAAATGGGGTTGTTCCCATTCTGCTGACAACGCGTACGCAGGCTACCCTGGAAGGAATCGAGATTCAGCCAAGGCTGGCTGATATGGCACGGAGAAGCGTGAAGCTGAATGCTCTGGACCAATCGATCACAATTCATGAAGGCGACCTGCGGGAACTGGTGAAACAGACAGGACATGCTGTCTATGACGCGATTACTGTGAATCCGCCATATATGCCGCTGAATGGAAGTGACCTTAAAATGAATACACACCAAGCCATGGCACGTCATGAGTTGGGATGTACATTGGAGGAAGTAATTCAGGCATGTAATCGTCTCGTGCGTAATGGAGGAAAGGTATCCATGGTTCACCGCCCTCAACGGCTCGGGGAGATTATCTCTCTGATGAGGGAGTACAGGCTTGAGCCGAAGCGGATCCGAATGGTTCATCCACGCGCTCACCTCGAAGCCAATATGGTGTTAATCGAAGCGCTGAAGGATGGCAAACCCGAAGTGCGCATGCTTCCGCCCCTCATTGTCTACAATGAAGAAGGAACCTACTGCGATGAAATTATGGATATTTATTACGGATCACAACAACCAACGGGTACTACGGAAGGAGGAGTGTAAATGACACTGCACATTCAAAAAAGTTATACGGAAACCCATGATGGTCAGGGTAAATTATATTTGGTTGGAACACCGATTGGGAATCTGGATGATATGACATTTCGAGCAATTAAGACACTGCAGAGTTGTGATATTATTGCGGCAGAAGATACAAGGCAAACCCGAAAGCTGCTCACTCATTTTGAGATCACCCCTTCCATGTTGTTTAGTTATCATGAACATAATAAGGCGGCAAGTGGCCCTGAACTGATACGCTATATAATAGAAGGAAAAAATTTGGCACTGGTCAGCGATGCTGGTTTGCCAGCCATTTCAGACCCGGGTTCTGATCTGGTACAACTAGCCATTGAGGCAGGAATTCATGTTATTCCGATTCCGGGTGCCAATGCAGCATTGTCTGCTCTAATTGTATCCGGACTACCGACGGAACGCTTTACGTTCGGCGGCTTTTTGCCGCGCGAGAAAAAGGATATGCGAAAAGTGCTGGAGGGTTTTGACGAATCTAACGGTACCTTGTTGTTTTATGAGTCTCCGCATCGTATTCGCAAAACGTTGGTCAATCTGGAAGAAATTCTGGGGGATCGTTCGGTTGTGCTGGCTCGTGAGCTGACGAAGCGACATGAGGAATTTGCACGTGGCACGGTTCGCGAGTGCATAGACTGGCTGGAGGAGCATCCGCCGCTTGGAGAGTACTGTTTGCTTGTAGAAGGCATTAAGGAACAGGAGCGTAAAGCAGAGCGTGAAGCCTGGTGGCAGCCATTGTCCCTGGAGGACCACGTCAGCCACTATGAAGGCGAAGGACTTCACCGCAAAGATGCGATGAAAAAAACAGCAGCAGACCGAGGGTTAACGAAACGTGATGTATATAACGCGCTGATCTAATCCTCTGCATGATCCAAACATACGGTTAAATAGGGGAACATAACCTGAAAAGTTTCTTATTGGAAACCTTAGCGAAATATTAAAAGTCCAAGGCGGTGTAAAAATTTTTTTTGGATTTTTCACCGCTTTCCAAGTTATAGATGAGCTGCATCAGGGTTTGTCCCAAATGGGGTAATAAAAAAAAGACCTTCCAACGGTGGGGTTCACACCGGGAAGGCAAGTAAGGAATATAAAAAGGTTAGAATTAACAATTCAATAAGTCCATTATACCTGAAATTTCTTATTTTGTCACAGGTGCAGGAATTTCGGAAATACATTCGTTACAAACGATTTTACCTTTGAAGTATGTAACGTTCTCAGCGTTACCACAGAAGATACAAGCTGGCTCGTATTTTTTCAACATGATGCGCTCACCGTCAACATAGATTTCCAGAGCATCTTTTTCACCGATACCCAGTGTACGGCGCAATTCGATTGGAATAACTACCCGTCCCAGTTCGTCTACTTTTCTAACAATACCTGTTGATTTCATCATTATAATCAGTGCTCCTCTCAGCTACTTATCTTTGTCATTATTCGACATTATTTTATGTTTTATGATACTCATCATACCAACGATTCCCAAAACAGTCAACCTTAAAATTAGCTTAAAATTAAGGCTGTTTTTGATAAGATTACGGTTGGCAAGGGGTTAAGGGCGATTTTTCATATTTAAACCTCAATGTCAGGTTTGTCGATTTGGAAAACATTAAAAGTACCTTATTCGACAAAATTCGTCATTATGTGTCGAATAATCGGGCTAATTAAGGCTGAAAGCGACAAACACAACTCAAAAACAAGGGAGCGAAGCGACATGGAACAGCGTTTAACCGAAGAGAAAGTGTTTAAAGATCCGGTACATAATTATATTCATGTGCAAGATCCGATAATATGGCAGTTAATCAATACCCCAGAGTTTCAGCGCTTGCGACGGATCCGTCAATTGGGAACATCCTATCTGACTTTTCACGGTGCTGAACACAGCCGGTTTTCACACTCATTGGGCGTTTATGAAATTACACGGAAGATTATCTCTCAATTTGAAAGAAGTCACTACTCCGATTGGCCTAAGGAAGAAAAAGCCGTTGCTCTCTGCGCTGCATTATTGCATGACTTGGGTCACGGGCCATTCTCTCACTCCATTGAAGAAGCCTTCGACATGAATCATGAGGATTGGACCTGCCGAATTATTCTTGGCGATACCGAGGTGGGGGCGATCCTGAGACGGTATGCTCCCGATTTCCCGGAGAAGGTGGCATCTGTAATTCAGAAAACTTATGAAAAGCCAATCGTCGTGAATTTGGTCACTAGCCCGCTTGATGCAGACCGGATGGACTATTTGCTTCGGGATGCTTACTTTACAGGTGTAAACTACGGAACCATCGACCTTGACCGCATCCTGCGAATGCTTCGTCCTTATCACGGGAGAATTGTAGTCAAGGAATCCGGTATGCATGCCGTGGAAGACTACTTGATGTCACGTTACCAGATGTACTGGCAAATTTACTTCCATCCGGTGACTCGAAGCTCCGAAATTATTCTGAGACAAATATTTAAGCGTGCAAAAGAGCTGGTAAAGCAGGGGTTCCCATTCCGTTTCATGCTGGAGCCATTGCCGCAGCTGTTTGCAGGAGTGCTCTCTGTTGATGAATATCTGCAATTGGATGAGGCTTTAATCCAGACCACATTCATGCAGTGGCGTAAAGAGAACGATTCTGTTCTAAGCGAGTTATGCGAACGTTTTATGGATCGCAGGTTGTATAAGTATGTAGAGGTTGAACAGATCGATGTGGAAACGATTGAAGAAATTCGGGCTGCCTTTGCCAAAGCGGGTCTTCATCCCGAATATGATCTGGAAATTGATTTTCCGACGGATCTTCCGTATGATGTTTTTCGTCCGGATGAATCAACAGACAAACAGATTCTGCTGCTGGATAGACAGGACAAGCTGCATGAATTATCCGAGGTTTCGGACATCGTCCGTTCAATCAGCGGAATACATCGGGGTAAGCATCATCTGTACTATCCGCAAAACAAGGTGGACGCCATCATTCACGAGCTGCCATCTCATATTCGCCCATACTTCTCATGATCATGAAGTGAGCTGTGAGGAGCAAAATTATTACAAATTAGCTATGGCAGAAAGAGTTTCTATTTCGAGATATTATCATGATACAGTAATCTGCTTTAATGGAGAGTATATGTAGATCGACATAATTTTGTAATGTACACTTTTTTTTGAACAAATTGAGATCATAAGGGCTCCTATATATAGTAGAAATTAAATTTGTTAATTCCACATGTTGTACTCTAAAAAATCAATGATGATGATAAAATGAGCGCATTTTATAGAATTTTGATTGGGATCGAAAACAGTTATTCGACAGGAAGGGAGAAATACAAATGATGTTATTCGACACACATACACACCTGGATGCACCGCAATTCGACGAGGACCGCGAGGAGATGATTCAACGTGCTGTTGACGCCGGGGTTGGCCGTATGATCAATGTTGGTTTTAACCGGGAGACCATTCCATCCACGATGAAGCTTGCCGAAACGTATGATTTTATATATGCTGCTGTAGGCTGGCATCCTCAGGATGCCATTACGATGCAGGAGGGCGATCTCGAGTGGATTGCGTCTCTGTGCAAACATGAAAAAGTCGTTGCCATAGGCGAAATTGGCCTGGATTATTATTGGGACACTTCACCGAAGGATGTGCAGCATCGTGTTTTAAGACAACAGATCGGACTGGCTCGTGAACTCAATATGCCTATTGTCATTCATAATCGCGATGCTCATGAAGATATTGTCAGAATTTTGCGTGAAGAGAAAGCAGGAGAAGTCGGGGGTGTGATGCACTCTTTCTCAGGAAGCTGGGAAACGGCAAAACTCTGTCTGGATCTAGGGTTCCATCTATCCTTCGGTGGACCAATTACGTTCAAAAACGCCAAGCAGCCAAAAGAGGTACTGGCGAAGGTGCCAATGGACCGATTTTTCATTGAAACCGACTCCCCATATCTTACACCACATCCTTATCGTGGAAAACGAAACGAAACAGCGCATGTACGTCTGGTTGCAGAAGCAGCTGCGGAAATTAAAGGCATTTCGGTAGAGGAAATTGCTGCAATAACGACCAAAAATGCCATGGAACGATTTGGGATTCGTTAAAAAACGAAGCAAATGCGGTGAAAAAGAGAGGTAGACGGAGCGAATTTGCTTTTTGATCCAAATAAATGAAGAATATTACAATATTTTAACCAAATATTTAGAAAAACGTACTTGAACAACGCTTTACAACATGCATCGAAACAGGATATCATCTTTTCAGTGAATTGTTGTGAGGAAAATTGGACAGATGTTCGGGGGATGAACAAAGGGACACTTTCCGATGACACAACAATACTTTTCATGAACCGATCTCGCTGAGTCTCCGTTAACGGAGAGCGGGGGAACCAATAGGGCTTAAACATCAGTGTAAGTAGCTGATGCGCATCGTTCGCTGACCCAAAAGCAGCGGATGCACTTGCGAAGCACTATTTGATTTCTTCTTTGGGTCTCGGGGTGAATTCAAGGGCATCCGCCATGAGCGGGTGACCGGAGATAGGGCGGCTCTCTTTCGCCCGAACCCGACAGCTAACCTCGCAAGCGGAAAAAGAGAGGCAACCTCGTGCATGAATTTCCGATATTCAAAATCATTCGGAAGCCACGAAAGAGTTCCTCTTACACTCTTTCTTTGGCTTTTTTGTTTTTGAATAAAAGAAATAAGGTCATCATACGGTAAGAATTCAGGTGGTGACATCATGTTGCGAAGAGTGGTTCATGGTGCAGAACCGGTCATTGAGATATCGATCAGTTCTGTAGAAAATTTGGTATAGTCGCGTCAAAGACATCATGCATTAACTTTAGACGGCGAGGCTATGAAGGAGGACGGAGAAGTGGGCACATTCCAACCAGAAGAGACCCATGAGTCACGATCATCCAGTAAGTCTTACGCGTTGCGGTGGAAGCATGAGAACATGCGTCAAATGGCACTGATCGCTATTTTCTCAATCGCGCTTACAATCATGATCTTGTTAGTCGTTTACGGTCAAGCCGGGAAACAAATTTCGCTGGTTATTGATGGCAAAGCTCAAGCGGTAGAGACTCGTACAGGAATGCTTCAAGAAATGCTGGAGGAGCAATCAATCACAGTCAGCCCCCATGATGAGGTATCCATGCCTTTGAACGGGGCAATCGCAGATGGAGACCGCATCGTTATTGAGCGGGCCGTTCCAGTCAACATTACGGCAGACGGAGACACCAAGACTCTGTATACAACCGATTCATCGGTAGAAGATGCAATTCAGAAATCTGGAATTGAAGTTGCAAGTGAGGATAAGGTTTATCCTGCGCTCGCAACACCAATCAAGGCAGATATGAAAATTCGCGTAGTGCGTGTAACAAAGCGTACAGTGGAAGTGGAACAGCCGATTGCGTACAAAGTAATCAAAACGGCTGACCCTAGCTTGTACAAAGGTGACAATCGCGTCATCGTAAACGGCAAAGAAGGTACACTTGTACAGCATATCGAAAAGGTGTTCCAGGATGGAGAGTTAGTCTCCAAAAAGATGGTGGGCAAATCGGTATCGACCAACCGTGTCGATAAAGTTATTGCTGTCGGAACCAAAGCAAAACCTGTTGTGAAGAAGCCGGAGATTCAGACGGTATCGGCCCAAACCTCCACAGCAAAGAAAGAAACGACAACGAACTCGAAGAAAACCGCTGCATCAGGCAGCAAAGTGATTACCGTCTCAGGCACTTCTTTTAAATATTCCAAAGTACTTAAAAATGTATCGATGACCGCGTACTCTTCTGAGGAGCCTGGCATTGGTACAAAAACAGCTTCCGGTACCCGGGTAACTGAAGGACGGACCATTGCGGTCGATCCAAAAGTGATTCCGATCGGCTGGTGGGTGTATATTGAGGGCCTCGGCTTCCGTCGTGCGGAAGATACTGGCGGCGCCATTAAAGGCAACAAAATCGATGTGTATTATGACAGTGTAAAGCATGCCCTGAATTTCGGACGTAAGAAAGGCAAGACGGTATATGTGATCGGTCCGGTTAAGCCGGAAGCGAACTAAAATCGTTTTACTTTGAAATGGGAATGCTATAAAATAGTTGCATGAATGAATCATGCGGAATATGCGGCGGTGGAGTCTGAATAGGCTCGCCGCCGTTTGGCAGAGAAGAGGATATTCCTCTTCTTTTTGCGTTAGAAAGGAAGAAATGGAACATGATAAAAGAAGTCATTGTGGTAGAAGGACGCGACGATACCGTCGCCATCCGGCGGGCTGTTGAGGCAGACACCATAGAGACCGGCGGATCAGCCATTAACCAGCGAATCCTGAAGCGAATTGCACTGGCACAGGAAAGACGCGGTGTAATTGTTCTTACCGACCCGGATCATGCCGGTGAGCGCATTCGCAAAATCATTGCAAACAAGGTTCCAGGCTGCAAACATGCTTTTATTCCGGAAGCGGACGCAACCCGCAAAGGGGATATCGGGGTCGAGAATGCCTCACCTGAGGCAATCCGCCATGCGCTGGAGCGTGTGCATACCTCGTACGAGGGTGTACCGAGCCAGATCGATTGGGATGACTTGATTGCAGCAGGACTGATTGTGCACCCGCAGGCAGCTGCAAGGCGTATGGAGATGGGGAATCTGCTCGGCATAGGTTACTGCAACGGAAAGCAGTTCCACAAGCGGCTGGGTGTATTCCAAATTAGCCGGGAAGAGTTTTCTGCAGCATTATCGCAAATTGAACGTGAAGGATTGTGAGCGTATGAATGGCATGGATGAGACTTTGGAAATTGCAACACCCAAGCGAACGAAAGAGATAATTCAGAGACACGGTTTCTCCTTTAAAAAAAGTCTAGGTCAGAACTTTCTGATTGATCAAAATATATTGAACAAAATTGTAAATGCAGCAGATCTGGACGAGTCCAAGGGCGCACTCGAAATCGGCCCGGGGATTGGAGCACTTACGGAGAGACTGGCCCGAGCAGCCGGCCCTGTAACCGCGGTGGAAATCGATCAGCGTTTGTTACCGATCCTTGGAGAAGTAATGGAGCCTTATCCCAACGTTCGGATACAGCACGGCGATGTGCTGAAGCTGGACTTGGCAGAGCTTTTCCGCACAGACTTTGCTAGTGTGGGCAAGGTAAGTGTTGTAGCCAATCTGCCGTATTATGTGACGACTCCTATTATGATGAAACTGCTGGAAGAGAAACTGCCGGTAGACAGCATTGTTGTTATGATCCAGAAGGAAGTAGCAGAACGTATGGCAGCTGCACCCGGCTCGAAGGACTACGGAAGCTTGAGCATTGCTGTCCAATATTACAGTGTGCCTGAATTGGTTTGCATTGTGCCGCCAACCGTATTTATTCCGCAGCCCAATGTGGAATCAGCTGTCATCAAGCTCAAGGTTCGTGAGCAGCCCCCTGTCGAAGTGCCGAGTGAAGCGCACTTTTTCGAAGTGGTACAAGCCTCGTTTGCCCAGCGCAGAAAAACCATCTCGAACAATCTGAAAGCTCGCTTCTTCACCAAGGAGAATCGAGAGCAGGCGGATCAGTTACTGGAGCAGGCTGGCATTCAGCCGTCCAGACGGGGTGAGACACTTAGTCTGCAGGAATATGCGGCGCTAAGCACGGTAATGTGGGATGCAGGAATTCGTGCCGGCCTGTAAATAAATTCGGATGAACCAAACCGGGTCTTTGCCCATACGATGGGGTAGAGGTGATTATGTTGATGAATATCGGAGACTTGGTCGTTCGTAAGTCATACGGTGGAGATGTGACTTTTCGGGTGGAAGGCCTCCAGTTGGATAGCGCGGTCATTAAAGGGACCGAATTCCGGCTGCTTGCCGACTCCCCGGTGGACGATTTGATACAGGTTCCTTATGAACCGCAGAGTGCCAAGACCAGGCAGGCACATGTAAAAGCGCATCAGACACTCTCCAGGCTGCAGCAGAACCGGATTGAACAGGCGGAGCGCAACCGTGAAGGCCTGACGCTGGACTGGGCTGCACAGCGGGAGCCGGCTTATTTTGAAATGCCAGGCAAGGTGCTCCACTTGGATGGGGATCCAAATTACCTGAAGAAAAGTATGGCTCTCTATGAGCAGCTTCGTGTCCCGGCAGAGGGTCAATATGTCCATGAGTCAGCCATGGCTGATGCCCTGTATCGTCTTCTTCCCAAAGTTCAGCCTGACATTGTAGTCATTACGGGCCATGACGGAGTTCTGAAGACCCGTCAGCCTTACGACTTATACAGTCTCGGAAGTTACAAGAATTCGCAAAATTTTGTGGCAGCGATCCAGGTTGCAAGACAATATGAGCGCCATTTGGATGCACTAACGATCGTTGCAGGAGCATGTCAGTCCCATTTTGAGGCACTTCTGCGGGCAGGTGCGAACTTTGCCAGCTCACCAGGCCGAATTCTGATCCATGCCCTTGACCCTGTATATGTGGCCGCCAAGGCAGCCTTTACATCCGTTAGGGAAACGGTAAATATGAATGATATTCTGCATAACACGATTAGCGGCAGCCAGGGTGTAGGTGGTGTCGAAACACGCGGCAGTTACCGCGTTGGCCTCCCTGGTTTGAACGATTTATCTACACTTAAAGTTAACCCATCAGTCATCTGATATAGGTCAATTAAAGTCCCAATTTGGGGCTTTTTTCATTTGCAAAAAAATTCATTGACAGCAACTTTTCCATGCTGATATAATATTTAGTTTTGATTTGACATTGACTGTAAATTCAGGTATAATGGACAAGAAAAGAGGTGGTCGTCGACAATGGCTAAAAATACGCTGTTGGATATCAAACGCAATCTCGATGCTCATATAGGTCAAAAAATTATGTTGCGGGCTAATGGTGGCCGCCGTAAGACTATCGAGCGTACGGGTGTATTGGAAGAAACGTACCCTTCTGTTTTTATCGTCAAGCTTGATGAAGAGCAAGAAACGTTCAAGCGAGTCTCTTACAGTTATGCAGATATACTTACGGAGTCGGTGGAAGTCATGGTATTTAACCCAGGCGACCAGACGCCTAACTCCTATATGGAGACGTAAGCATCGTTTTACAGGCAGTTTGCCCCTTGGGGCGAACTGCTTTTTTATTTGTTTAGAATTACCGTCCAGACAGGCATCTGCAGGAATGAGGTTTAACCAGAAACGGCATACTATTTGAACAGGCCCATACTGATATTGCTGAACAGTTCATCGAAAAGGGTGGCTCTGAAGCTTTCAGGAAGAATCCTGGTGTAAATGGACTAATCAAAACTGCTACTTCAAGGAGGATGGTTTCATGAGCCGCAGAAGAAGAAGTGTGATGTCAGAAGAGCTCAAGTATGAGCTGGCAAAAGACCTGGGATTTTATGATACCGTACAGCAGGAAGGCTGGGGTGGCATCAAAGCCAAGGATGCAGGCAATATGGTGAAGCGTGCCATTCAGCTTGCTGAAGAGGCAGCACGCAAATCGTAATTCGATCTAGACGGTTTGGAGAGCGGGGCCTTCCACGAGGTTGACCTCGCTTTTTCCCCATGAATTCGGAATAAAAATGACTTGACAGCCCCATTTTGATATAATATGTTAAGTTGTCTTAGGGAAAAGGTGAGGACGGGTGAACGCCTTGAAAATTTACGAAAAAGCGCCTGCTAAAATTAATTTGATGCTGGACGTTTTACATAAACGAAGCGACGGGTTCCATGAAGTCGAGATGATCATGACCATGGTCGATTTGGCAGACCGGCTGGAAATGTCAGAACTGCCTCGCGATACGATATTTATCTCCAGTCAGGCGGGGTATATTCCGCTTGATGAGAAGAATCTGGCATTCCAGGCGGCCAGATTGATCAAAGAACGCTACGACGTGCGTACTGGAGTGCACATTCATCTGGACAAAAAAATTCCGGTGGCTGCCGGTCTGGCAGGCGGCAGCAGTGATGCTGCAGCTACGCTGCGCGGCTTGAACCGCCTCTGGCGTCTGAATATCCCAGATCATGAGCTCCAGGAGCTTGGAGCAGAGCTTGGTTCGGATGTACCTTTTTGTATTACAGGAGGTACAGCGCTCGCTACAGGCCGTGGAGAAAAACTGAAGCCAATACCTAACCCACCGCAATGCTGGGTCATCTTGGCGAAACCTCCAATCAATGTGTCGACAGCCGATGTGTACGGAAGATTCCGCAGCGATAAGATTGTTCGCCATCCGAGTGCGGCCAAGATGGAGCAGGCCATTCGTAATCATTCCTTTGCAGAGGTATGCGGACAGATGGGGAATGTGCTTGAGGATGTCACGCTTAAGCTGTATCCGGAAGTCCAGCATTTGAAGGATGCCATGATAAAGCTGGGTGCAGATGGGGTACTCATGTCGGGTAGTGGCCCAACCGTATTTGGGTTGGTCTCCAAGGAAGCGAAGGTTGCACGGATCTATAATGGGCTGCGCGGCTTCTGCAAAGAAGTGTATGCAGTACGCATGTTGACTTAGAATTCGCTTTTATAATGTACAAACACGTATAAAGGTGGTATATTTTTAAATAATTATTCGGATTTGGATGTTTTCCGTGATCGTGAGGATGGATCTCTGTGAAGAAATTAAAACGAAGCGCTAGGCTGGTTGAAATGACGCAGTATTTATTGTCAAGACCGCATACGGTTATTCCGTTAACCACTTTTGCCGAACGTTATGGTGCCGCGAAGTCGTCAATCAGTGAGGATTTGGCGATTATCAAGGAAGTGTTCGAAGAAGGCGGGTCGGGAGAACTGCAAACACTGGCAGGGGCTGCTGGGGGAGTTAAATGGATTCCGAAGGTGTCCAGAGAACATGCTCTGGCTTTTGCCGAACGACTAAGCAATCAGTTGGAGCAGCCTGACCGTATCTTGCCCGGTGGGTATCTCTATATGTCTGACCTGCTTGGACAGCCTGCATTAATGAATGAAGCAGGTAAAATATTTGCGACTGCTTTTGGCAACATGGATATCGATGTAGTCATGACGGTAGAAACGAAGGGCATTCCTCTGGCGTATGCGACTGGAGCCCAGCTTAACCTGCCTGTAGTGCTCGTGCGCAGGGACCATCAGGCTACGGAAGGATCGGCCGTAAGTATCAATTATGTATCGGGGTCCCATAAAAGTCTCCATACCATGTCCCTATCCCGCAGGGCGATGCGTGAGCATTCGAGGGTTCTGATCGTGGATGATTTCATGAAAGCCGGTGGAACGGTACAGGGCATGATTGATTTGCTCGCCGAGTTTAATGCAACGGTAGCAGGTGTAGGGGTGTTGGTAGAATCTGGTTCAGTTGATTCGGAAGAGCGTTTGCTGACCGATTACGTATCTCTTGCGCAGCTGACAGCCGTGGATGCAAAAAGCAGACACATTTCGGTGAAGCCTGGTAACTATTTTGACCTGTAGAAAGATGACGAATAACATGTCGGGAAAGGTTCTTTTCCATCGACCTGGCACTAACGTTGTCGAATTGTGTATTAAATAAAAAAAATTCCTGAAATTAGGACATTTTTGTGGTTATAAAAAGAAGGAGTTCGTATAGGCTGTGTGGAATTATACACCAAGTTCTGATGGAAAAAGGTGGTGAACACACACATGCAAATTACGGATGTCAGACTCCGCCGCGTTAACTCGGAAGGGAGAATGAAGGCTATCGCATCCATTACCATCGATAACGAATTCGTCGTTCATGACATTCGCGTCATTGATGGGAACAACGGAATGTTTGTTGCTATGCCGAGCAAGCGGACTCCTGACGGAGAATTCCGTGATATCGCCCACCCGATCTCTTCCGGTACTCGTGAGAAGATTCAGGCTGCTGTTTTGACTGAGTATGACCGCGCTGCAACTGAGGAAGAAGTCATTGAAGAAGGTGCCTGAGAACATTATTGGGGTTCGAAGGAAAAGAGAGCCATGTCTTATGGCTCTCTTTTCTTTTTGACCGGAATAAGATATATTCAGTATTGAGTTTATTCAAACAGGAACATTTAACAGCGTTATTGCTGGAAAATGTTGAAGGAAACATTAGCGCAGCGTGCGCTTGGTGACAGGGCGGCATCTTAAGAGTCATTGGGATTCGGTTAAGGCTCACAGGTACACGGCGTATACATATAGGTCACGATTTGCTCGTGTCCGCGTTGTTACGTGTGATAACAGAGACAGTAGGCGATGAACAAGACCGGCTTCAGGCCGGCTGAACGATACTTATCAGGGATGATCCATTAAGGTAGGTCTTCCAGATGGGGTTTTCAGAACAGGAGGTCGTGAAATTTGAAACGAATGGCAATTGTACTTGCTGCAGGGCAAGGCAAACGAATGAAATCTAAATTGTACAAAGTACTGCATCCCGTATGCGGTAAACCTATGGTAGCTCATGTGCTGGATGCAGCTCTACGCGCAGGCGTTGAGCGCAGTGTGGTCGTGGTCGGTCATGGTGCCGAAGCGGTGCAGTCATTTTTGGGTTCCAAAGCAGAGTATGCACTTCAGGCTGAACAATTGGGTACGGGTCACGCGGTGAAGCAAGTGAAGTCTTTGCTTGGAAGTGAGCAAGGCTCTACTATAGTCGTCTGTGGAGATACACCACTGGTAACCAGTGAAACGCTGGAAGGTCTGATGAAGCTTCATGAGAGTCGCGGAGCTGCTGCAACCGTGCTAACGGCTCAATTGGATAATCCAAAAGGCTACGGCCGCGTCATTCGCGGAGAAGACGGTTCTGTACAACGCATTGTGGAACAGAAAGACTGCAACGAGCAGGAAGATGCTGTGAAAGAAATTAACACAGGGACTTACTGTTTCGATAATGCGAAATTGTTTGCTGCACTGGAGAAAGTGACCAACCAGAACGCCCAAGGAGAGTACTACCTGACAGATGTTGTTGGGATTTTCCGTAATGATGGTGAAGTGGTTGAAGCTTATATGTCAGATGATATCGCGGAATCCATCGGAGTTAATGACAGGCTCGCTCTGTCCCAAGCAGAAGCATATATGCGTGAACGTTTGGCAGTAAAACATATGTTGAACGGTGTTACGATCATTGATCCGTCATCGACATATATCGGAGCGGATGTTACGATTGGATCAGACACGGTATTGTACCCGGGAACCATTCTGAAAGGGACAACTTCCATTGGTGAAGCTTGCCATATTGGTCCTCAGGCCGATATTGAAGACAGTGTTATTCAGAACGGTGTAACGATTAAACATTCCGTGTTGTCCCAGGCCGAAGTAGGCGAAGAGACAACGGTAGGACCATTTGCTTACCTGCGTCCTGGCACCAAGCTGGGCCGGAAAGTAAAAATTGGTGACTTTGTCGAAGTGAAAAATGCTACAATTGATGAAGGATCCAAAGTATCACATCTCAGCTATATTGGGGATGCTAAAGTTGGGAAGAACGTAAATGTTGGATGCGGGGCAATAACGGTTAATTATGATGGATATAATAAAGCTGTAACGACAATCGAAGATGATGCGTTCGTGGGCAGCAATGTCAATCTGATTGCACCGATCACGGTAGGAAAAGGCGCTTATGTGGTTGCCGGCTCAACCGTTACACATTCCGTTCCGGAGAATGATCTGGCTATTGCTCGTCCTCGCCAGGAGAACAAACCTGGTTACGCGGAGAAAATTCGCGGACGTGCCAAAGCCAAGAAACAAAATGCCAAACCCGAATAAGGGGTATTGATATTCTGATTGCCTCCCGATCTTCGGGAGGTGCCGACATGTCGCAGACGCTTATAGATTCCAATGAACCAGCACGGAGGGTTTTTATTTTATGACTTATTTTGATTCGAAATTAAAAATATTTACTTGCAATTCTAACCCCAAGCTTGCCCATCAAATTGCTGATTATATCGGAATTCCTATGGGTGAATCTCACACAACCAGCTTCAGTGATGGTGAGATTCAAGTGAAGCTCTCCGAGAGCGTTCGGGGCTGTCACGTATACATTGTGCAGTCCACTTGCTTGCCGGTTAACGACAACCTGATGGAGATGCTCGTCATGATTGATGCACTGAAACGGGCATCAGCCAAGACAATCAACGTTGTAATTCCGTATTACGGTTATGCACGACAGGATCGTAAGGCACGTTCGCGTGATCCAATTACAGCGAAACTGGTAGCCAATCTGATCGAAAAAGCAGGAGCTACACGCGTAATTGCGATGGACTTGCATGCCATGCAGATCCAGGGCTTTTTTGATATTCCAGTGGATCATCTGCTTGGTGTGCCGATTCTGGCTCAATATTTCCGCTCCAAACAGATCGAAAATCCGGTCGTTGTCTCTCCTGACCACGGCGGTGTAGTACGTGCACGGAAATTGGCTGATTTCCTGAATGCACCTCTGGCGATCATTGATAAACGTCGTCCGGAGCCGAATGTAAGTGAAGTTATGAACATTATCGGTAACATTGAAGGTAAAACAGCAATCCTGATCGATGACATCATCGATACGGCAGGAACCATTGTACTGGGTGCAAACGCACTGATGGAAGGCGGCGTGAAGGAAGTATACGCATGCTGTACTCACCCGGTATTGTCCGGACCAGCGATGGAGCGTTTGGAGAATGCACCACTGAAAGAAGTTATCGTAACGGATACGATTCCAATCACGCATGCCAATCCGACAAGCAAACTTAAAGTGTTGTCTGTAGCACCTTTGCTCGGGGAAGCCATTATCCGGGTTCATGAGGAATTGTCAATCAGCAAGCTGTTTGAAATTGAATAAGGATGTCTGCACAAAGTAGTAGAGGGGTTACGTTTTCCGGTCGAACGGAAAATGTAACCCCTGTCGGCGTGCCATTATAACGATGCTTGAAGAGGCTGGATGATTAATATCCTGGCCGTGAAATGAAGCGAAAACGCCGCCGATGAAAAAGAGTGTCGGCAATTTCGACAAATTGATTATCGAAACGTGTAATCAATCCGATCTCAATATGGGTGTCGCGATCATATACCTGTACGGGTACATGGTATTCGAGATGATAGATAAAATCACTATGTTGAGTCAGCTGTCCGTTATCGTCGCGCAAAACCCGCTCACCTTCCTGGGTTAATAAGATAATAATCGTGAAAATTACAGTAAATAGGCAGTTCACTTTCTTGATATTATATGAAATATAACATTCGAAGTCTATGCCTCACCTCATGTGATCCGAAGGAGGGAATACGATGAAGTGGATTGTAGGCCTGGGTAATCCGGGCTCAAACTATGCCAAAACACGACATAATATTGGTTTTATGGCACTGGATCAACTGGCCAGTCGTCATGGGATTTCCATCACTCAGAGCAAATGCAAAGCGTTAATTGGAGAAGGAAATATTGGCGGTGTGAAAACCGTGTTGATCAAACCCATGACATTCATGAATCTGTCCGGTGAATCGGTACGGGCATATATGGACTTTTACAAAGTCAGTCTGGAAGATCTGATTGTCGTTTATGATGACATGGACACGGAGATTGGCAAAGTCAGACTGCGTTATCAAGGTAGTGCTGGCGGCCATAATGGAATCAAGTCCATTATTCAGCATACTGGCACACAGCAATTCAACCGTGTACGGATGGGTATTTCACGCCCGGAGCCTGGACACGCCATTGTTGATTATGTACTGTCTACATTTATGAAGAAAGAGAAGGAAGCGCTCGAACATACCATTGAGCAAACCTGTGATGCTTTGGAGCACAGCCTGAATCATACATTCGAGCAGACTATGGCCAAGTTTAACGGCTAATACTTGTTGGAAGACATGCTGGGAAAAATGATCAAAACCGGGTTCAATTCAGTCATAATGGGCATACTGGACGTATAAACCATGTTCAGGAGGCATAAACATGTCAGTGAATTATGTGTGCAGGCACTGCCGTACCTTTATTGGACGAATCGATTCTGCCCGAATATCAGAAGCTCAGTTAGGCTTTCATTTCTTGACCCCCGACGAGCGGAGGGATATAATAGCGTATAATTCCGGTGGGGATATTACCGTTCGGATTACATGCGATTATTGCAAAGAAGCGCTTGAACTCAATCCTGAGCTCAGCCTGCTGGCGAGCCCGCTTCAATAATAAGTCTGGTTCGCAGCGAAGATGGATAACAGATGATGGGGGCTGCGGAATACCGCTCCACCCTTATAGCCTTGGCAGCCTGCTGAGGCTTCTTTTCAATTTGGGAATGAAAATGCTCATGAGGGAATTTAGGTTATTATGTTAACCTGATGTGGTAATGAAGCGAGTAATCCGATATGATGAAACAGGACAAAAAGGAATTTGTATCCAATTCAATATGATAATACTGCGCTTAGGCGTGAACTAATCAAGTAAGTTATAAGAGAGGTGCCCCTTTTGTTACAAGCACTTATACAGGCTTTTTCCAAAGATCCCGATTTTGGATCCATTACTGCCGGTATTACGTCCGGTATGAAAGAGCAGCTGGTCTCAGGATTGTCCGGATCAGCGCGCCAGATCATGCTGGCAGCTCTGCACCAAGAGATGAACCGACCACTGCTCGTCGTTACACACAATATGTTTTCCGCACAAAAAATCGCAGAAGATTTGCAGGAAGCGCTTTCACCAGATCAGGTGCTGCTCTATCCTGCGAATGAACTTGTTGCCGCTGAGGCCGCTGTTTCCAGTCCGGAAACACTGGGTCAGCGTATTGATGTGTTAGTTCGTTGCGCCCAAGGTTTTAGGGGCGTTGTTGTTATTCCATTTTCCGGCGTGCGGCGTTATGTACCTCTTCCGGAAGTGATGGCCAATGCTCAGATTACCATTAAACAAGGGAATACACTCGATCTGGACTCGTTCCTTCTGGAGATGGTGAAGCTTGGATATGAACGTGTGGAACGGGTTGAATCTCGCGGCGAGATGAGCGTGCGCGGAGGAATTATCGACTTTTATCCAGTGACTTCGTCCATTGCTTACCGGGTGGAATTGTTTGACGATGAAATTGACTCCATACGAACATTCGACCCAGCGGATCAACGCTCCATTGAACGTATCGATGAAGTTACGGTGCTCCCGTGCAAGGAATTGATCGCAGACCGTGAACGCATGGAGAAGGCTGCGGATGAAGCTGTCGTTTTACTGGAAAAACAGCTGGAGAAAATGACTGACCGTCAGGCCAAGCTGCGTCTCCGTGAAGAAATTCACCGCGAGATTGAGCTGCTGCGAGAGCATGTGTATTTCTCTGAAATGTATAAATATATATCGCCGCTCTATCCGGAGCATAAAACCATCTACGATTACATGCCAGAGGACACGCTGCTTGTTCTGGACGAACCTGCACGACTGGCTGAAACGTCCAAACAGCTCGACCGGGATGAATCGGAGTGGAACCTGCATTTGATGCAAAATGGAAAAACGCTGCCTGACCTTCATTTGTCGGCAGATGGGGATGAGCTGTTATATGAACGTCCATTCCAGACGCTGTTTATGTCGATCTTCTTGCGTCAGGTTCCACATACACAGCCTCAAAATATTTTGAATTTTATCAGTCGGGGGATGCAGGATTTCCACGGACAGATGAATGTACTTAAGGCCGAGATGGAGCGCTGGCAGAAAGCCGGAGTGCATGTGCTTATGCTGGCGAGCGGGGAAGAAAGACTCGATCGGATGCGGCGCGTCCTCATGGACTACGATATACCGGAACCGGAGATGCTTATCGGTAACCTGCAGACCGGATTCGAACTGCCTTCCATTCATTTAGCTGTCGTAACTGAAGGTGAGATGTTCTCCCAAAAGCAGCGCAAGGCACGCAAACAAAGCCGTAATGTGGATAATGCAGAACGGATTAAATCGTATAGTGAGCTGAAGGTGGGCGACTACGTTGTCCATCAGAACCACGGAATTGGTAAATATCTAGGCATTGGTACGCTTGAGGTTGGCGGTATTCATAAGGACTATATGCATATTCTCTATGCTGGTGGGGATAAACTGTCGGTACCGATCGAACAGATCGATCTGATCCAGAAATATGTCGGGTCAGAAGAGAAAGAGCCCAAGATCTACAAGCTGGGTGGTAACGAGTGGACACGGGTTAAAAATAAAGTTCGATCATCTGTACAGGATATCGCTGACGATCTGATCAAGCTCTATGCGGAGCGTCAGACCTCAAAAGGTTTCGGCTTCGAGAAGGACTCTGCCGAGCAGCAGGAATTTGAGGCCATGTTCCCTTATGATGAGACTCGTGATCAGGTCCGTGCGATTGAAGAAATTAAAAAGGACATGGAACAAAATCGTCCCATGGACCGTCTGCTATGTGGAGACGTCGGATACGGAAAAACCGAGGTTGCCATTCGTGCTGCATTCAAAGCGGCTATTGAAGGCAAACAGGTTGCGGTACTCGTTCCGACCACGATCTTGGCACAGCAGCATTATGAGACATTCCGTGAACGTTTCTCGGGGTATCCATTCAATATTCACGTCCTAAGCCGGTTCCGTTCCCGTAAGGAACAAAATGAGACCGCCAAAGGCATTAAAAGTGGAACAGTCGACATTGTTATCGGGACGCACCGGTTGTTATCACAGGATCTGGTATTCAAGGATCTTGGACTGCTTATCGTTGATGAAGAGCAGCGCTTCGGTGTAACTCATAAGGAGAAACTGAAGAAGCTGAAAACAAATGTGGACGTGCTCACACTGACGGCTACACCAATTCCGCGTACCCTCCACATGTCCATGCTGGGAGTCCGTGATCTTTCGGTTATTGAAACACCACCAGAGAATCGTTTCCCGGTGCAGACCTATGTCGTGGAACATAGCCAGGCGCTTGTTCGGGAAGCCATTGAGCGGGAACTGGCACGTGGAGGTCAGGTTTATTATCTGTATAACCGTGTTCAAGGAATTCAGGAGATGGCTGCCGAAATTGCTGACCTGGTTCCTGGAGCCAAAGTGGGCGTGGGCCATGGACAGATGTCGGAGACAGAGCTGGAGAAAACAATCCTGGACTTCCTGGATGGCGAATATGATGTGCTCGTAAGCACAAGCATCATTGAGACAGGGGTAGATATCCCGAATGTAAATACCCTGATTGTTCATGATGCAGACAAAATGGGCCTTTCCCAGCTGTACCAGCTGCGTGGGCGCGTTGGACGGTCCAATCGAATTGCCTATGCGTACTTTACGTACCAACGGGATAAAGTGCTGACCGAGGTTGCAGAGAAACGTCTGCAGTCTATTAAGGAGTTTACCGAGCTGGGGTCGGGATTCAAAATTGCGATGCGAGATCTATCGATCCGCGGAGCAGGGAACCTGCTGGGTGCAGAGCAGCACGGCTTCATTGCCTCAGTCGGATTCGACCTGTATTCTCAGATGTTGGCCGAGGAAATTAATAAACGCAAAGTCACCATGCTCGGAGAGGAGCCGGTACCTTCCGATCAATGGAACACCACGCTCGATCTCAGCATCGATGCCTACTTGCCGGGTGATTATATCTATGACAGTATACAGAAGATTGAGATTTACAAAAAAGTGGCGGTTATTACCTCTTTCGACGATGCCATGGAGCTGGAAGACGAGTTGGTTGACCGCTTCGGCGACCTTCCGGAAGCTGTCATTAATCTTATGGCTGTAGCCAGATTAAAAGTATATGGTAAAATGTACGGAATTGAGTCCATTACACAGCGTGGTGACGACCTTACCGTGAAATTCTACGAAGGCCGTGAGCATGCGTTTGAGCTCTCGAAAATTGCCCACATTGGAAATCAGTTCGAAAGACGTGTACAATTTGAACAAGGACCCCATATGCTTATTCATGTCAAAGGCAAAGGGCTTGGGGACAAGCAACTGATGGAGCTGGTAGAGAAATTTCTGGAGTCCATGAAGAGTGCTTTTAAATCAAAGGGGGAACCAAAGGATGTTACCAAAGTATAAAAAAGTAGGGAAAGTACTCTCCGTGAGTATGGTTGCAGTACTGTCCTTATCACTGCTTGCTGCATGCGGCAAGAAGGATGAAGCTGCTGCACCAGAAACTAATGATACAAGCGCTGTTGTAGCGACCTACGATGGCGGTACAATTACAGCCAATGAATTCGATATGGAGCAGCGGGTCATGAAATTCCTCTATCCGGAATATGCACAAATGATGGAGATGGACGATTTCAAGGACTACCTGGTGCGCCAGGAAGTTGCTTATGAATATTTGAGTGGCAAGGCGAGTGAAGAAGCCAAAACAGAAGGTGCCAAAGTGGCTACCGAGCAGTTCGACAAAATGAAGGCTTCTGTTCAAGCTGATCAATGGACTGAAATGTTGAAGGCTCAGAACCTGACAGATCAGAACATCAAGGATTACATGACTCGCATCATGACCGTAATCAAGGATAAAGAGACTGGCGTTACGGAAGATGCAATCAAAAAAGAATTTGAAACAAACAAGGATCAGTTCACAACCGCTTCGGTTCGTCACGTCCTGATTAACTTCACGGACCCAGATACGCAAAAAGAGCGTAAAAAAGAAGATGCCTTGAAAATTGCAAAAGAAGTTAAGACTAAACTGGATGCCGGCGAAGACTTTGCAAAAGTGGCAAAAGAATACTCCGAAGATCCAGGCTCTGCAGATAATGGCGGATTGTACGAAAATACCCCTGTATCCAACTGGGTAGAAGCGTTCAAAGAAGCTGCCAAAACATTGCCAATTAACAAAATCAGTGATCCGGTTGAAACGGAATACGGCTACCACGTGATGAAAGTAGAATCCCGTACCGAAGCAGACTACAGCAAATTGACAGATGAGCAAAAAGAAACACTCAAAAGCCAATTGGCAGCAGCAGAGATCGATACGTTCATGACGAATGAACTGGATAAGATCGTGAAAGAAGTAAACCTGCCGAAGACAGACAAGGCTGAAGAAGGTACTACGGAAGGCACTGAAGGCACTGAAGGCACAACGGGTACTGGAACTGGAACCGAAGGTGACAAATCTACAGAAACCAAAACGGACGAGTCCACAGGTACTGACGCTAAGACAGATCAAGGTACTAAAACAGAGTCCGATGCAACAACAGGCGATAGCGGTGATACAAGCAGCAAGTAAGAAACGAGCCGCAGCACACTTACTTTCTGGACAAGCTTAGAGAAGCAAGGGGAGGACTTATGGCCTGCCCCTTGCTTCTTTTTGTACAGACAGCAGCATAATGGGTACATGGTCACCTTCTGCGAAGAGAACACAACTATATTCTTCAAAGTATGTATAAGGAAATGGGAACAGATGAATACTATGGTCAAGATATCACACTAAACGTTCTGGGACTTTCCTCTACCCATTAAGGAACAGTAGTTGAAAAATCTTCTCGAGAAAGTGGGGCAACATGTGAAATGAAAGCTACTGGTATTGTCCGCCGTATTGATGACCTCGGCCGTGTGGTCATTCCAAAAGAAATCCGTCGTACGTTACGAATTCGTGAAGGAGATCCGCTTGAGATTTTTGTGGATCGTGATGGAGAAGTCATTCTAAAAAAATATTCGCCAATCGGCGAACTGGGCGATTTCGCCAAAGAATATGCTGAATCGTTGTATGAGAGTACAGGTCACGTAACGATGATCTCTGACCGCGACACCATTATTACGGTAGCGGGCGGCTCCAAGAAGGAGTATCTGGACAAGCAGGTAGGCCAGCTGGTAGAGAGCTGCATGGAAAATCGCAAGACCATTGTTGAGACAGGTAGTGGCTCCTATGAAATCAGCAAGGATCATGATGAAACATTATCCTCTTTTGTCATTGCACCCATCATTTCGGGTGGGGACCCTATTGGAACCGTCATTCTGTACAACAAGGATGAATCCGTGAAAATGTCCCAGATGGAAGTTAAAATGGCTGAGACGGCTGCTGGCTTCCTTGGCAAACAGATGGAACAATAAACAGCAGATCAACTCCTGGTGCCTTTCCGGCAGACAGGAGTTTTTTGCATTTAAAAAGGCATAATTCTCAGGCTGAATGAAGAGCAGATGGAGGGGACTTCAAAGGGAACTTCAACAGAAGGTTAGTCTGTGCGGCTTCAGGCAGGTATAATAGCAAAGTATGCTTACTGGATATAATCGCTTGGATAACTGCAGGAGGGACTTATGAAACAGCCGTCTACTACTCGCTCAAGATTGCTGCAGGGTGCATTTGTGCTTGGCCTTGCTGCCATTATTTCTAAAATCATCGGTGCTTTTCAAAAGATTCCGTTACAGAATCTAGGGGGCGATGGTGTTTTTGGCATTTATAACACGGTATATCCGTTCTATATGCTTATCATTACGATTGCTGCCGCCGGACTGCCTGTTGCCGTATCCAAATTTGTTGCCGAACAACATGCGCTGGGAAGGCCCGAGGAGGGCAAACGGATTATCCGTCTGTCTTCGATACTTCTTGGAAGCATCGGATTAATCCTGGCCATACTGATGTACATCGGTGCACCACTTATAGGTCATCTGATTGGTAATGGACATGTCATTCCTTCGATTCGGGCTGCTGCGTTTGCACTGCTATTTGTCCCGCTAATGACTGGACTTCGTGGATATTTTCAGGGTTTACAGCAGATGGTGCCAACCGCTGTGTCACAGGTCGTAGAGCAGACGATTCGTGTGACGGTAATGATTGTGCTGCTGCTATGGCTGATGAAGCGGGATGCATCGCTGGAGACCATTGCGGCAGGAGCCATGCTGGGTTCTGTTGCCGGTGGAATCGCGGGATTACTCACCATGCTCGCTTATGTGTACGGTAGGCGGCGAAAGAGCAGGAAAACGAGTTTATCCCAAGAAGAACTGGATGGCTTGCAGAGATCGGGAATCAGGGAGGGACAACCGGAGCAATGGACAGGAGAAGGGCTTCAAGCGAAGAAGCCTCCCACCAATGGTCAATGGATACGAACCTTACTGGTATATGCCATTCCCGTCTGTCTGGGTTCACTCGCTGTATCTCTGATGAACCTGGTGGATACCTTCACGGTGCCCCGGCTTCTAAGAACTGAAGGGCTGGATGAGGTCGAATCCATGGTGTCGTTCGGTATTTACAATCGGGGCTTGCCGCTTGTACAGCTCGTGACAATGCTTGCTACGTCGCTATCCGTGCTGTTCATTCCGGCGATGGCCGAAGCTCGCCTGAAGGGCGGGCCGGAAGCCGTCAGGCAGCAGGCAAGCATCGCGCTGCGCTGGTTCTGGTTAATCGGTCTGGCTGCATCCGCCGGTCTGGCGGTGCTGGCAGAACCGATCAACCGCATGCTGTACGGTGATGCCGCAGGCACCGAAGCTCTGCGGTATATGGCGCTGACGGCAGCAGGCAGTACCGTCAGCATCATTGCGGCGGCGCTGCTGCAGGGCCTCGGCGCCGTGCGCGCCCCCGCGTTCAGCATGCTGGCCGCCGCAGGCGTCAAGGCGCTGCTGAACGTCATGCTTGTGCCCGCGCTGGGCATCAGCGGCGCGGCCCTGGCAGGCGCAGTCGCCTATATGCTGGCGGCTGGCCTGAATGTGGCCCTGCTGGCGCGGCGTACCGCGATGCGCCCTGCCCCTGGCGCCGTCCTGGTGAAGCCGGCGCTGGTGATCGCCGCCTTGAGCGTGGCGGCGGCAGGCATGGCCTGGGCTGCCGGAGCAGTGCTCGGCGGCATAGGCATCGCGGCCGATCGCAGGCTGGCCGCGGTAGGCATAAGCCTGCTTGGCATCGCCGCAGGCGCAGCCGTGTTTTTGCTGGCGTCAGCCCGTACCGGACTGCTGACCGCCACAGATCTGGCCGCGATCCCGAAGCTTGGACCGCGCCTGGCCAAATGGCTTCGCAGGCTGCACGTCCTGCGGTAGCCCTATCTCACCTTTTGCTTGTGAAATTATTGGATATCCACGGATTCTGTTATAATACGTGTAATTATAGAGCGCTGTCCTGCGTATGTTCCTCCTGTCAATGTAACAATGGGAGGCATTCTGCAGAATGGTTCGGATGGAGGCTTGAAAATGAGCGCAGCAGCTTTGACCGTCGTTGGTCTCGGATCAGGAGATGCAGATCAGCTGACAGTAGGTATTATCAAGAAAATGAAACAAGCAGCCACGCTGTATGTCCGCACATTGGATCATCCTGTGTTGAATGATCTGAAGCAGGAAGGGCTGGAGATGACATCGTTTGATGCAATCTATGAGGCGAAGGCATCGTTCCCAGAGGTCTATGACGAGATTGCGAATCGCCTCATTGAGGCTGCCCGTCAGGGAGAGCCGGGAACCGAGATTGTCTACGCTGTGCCAGGCCATCCGATGGTGGCAGAGGCGAGTGTACGGCTGCTGAAGGAACGCTGTCCGCAAATGGGCATCTCACTTCGTGTCATGGGGGGTGAGAGCTTTCTGGATGAAGCCTTTATCCGTCTCGGATTTGATCCCATTGAAGGCTTCCAACTTCTCGATGCGAGCAGCCTGAGCACGGAGCTAGTGCAGCCCCAGCTGCATACCTTGATCGGGCAGGTTTATGATGTATTCACTGCGTCTGATGTGAAGCTATGCCTGATGGATGTATATCCAGATGACTATCCGGTATTTGTTGGACACGCCCTCGGTGTACAGGATCAGGAGATCATCCACAAGGTACCGCTTCATGAGCTGGACCGGATTGAAGGTTACGGAAACCTCTCCCTCATTTACGTGCCGAAAAACACGGATGATGCCCTGCGACGTCGCTCTTTTGCAAGGCTGCATGAAATTGTTAATATTCTTCGCAGCCCGGGCGGATGCCCATGGGATCAGGAGCAGACCCATCAGTCGATTCGCAAGAACCTGATTGAAGAGACGTATGAGGTCATTGAAACGATCGATGAAGATGATCCTGACCACATGAAAGAAGAGCTTGGGGACTTATTGCTGCAGATTCTGCTGCATTCCCAGATGGAAGAGGAAGTGGGCACCTTCAATGTGTATGATGTCATTGAAGGGCTTAATGACAAGCTCATTTTCCGTCATCCTCATGTATTTGGCGAGCATCAGGCCGAGAATGCGAATGAAGCACTGCAGAACTGGGAACAGATGAAGGCAGAGGAGAAGAAACGCAAAGGGATCGATCAACAGACCGTTTCGGTGCTGGATGGTATTCCCCGCGATCTGCCTGCCTTGATGAAAGGATACAAGCTCCAGAAGAAAGCTGCCAAGGTTGGTTTTGACTGGGATGATGTGAATGGCGTATTTGCCAAGATTGAAGAAGAACTGGCAGAACTGAAAGAAGCAGTGCGTAGCAATCAATCGGCTGAAGAGCGGAAGCTGGAACTTGGCGATTTGCTGTTTGCTACGGCTAATGTAGCTCGCTTTATTGATACGGATCCGGAGGAGGCCCTTGCTGCCACCAATCGCAAGTTCACTCAGCGGTTCCGATATATTGAGGAGCGGCTTCGTGAACTTGGACGGACACCTGCAGACAGCAACGTCGAAGAGATGGAGCAATTCTGGCAAGCGGCGAAGAAGGCTGGACTGTAACTGGGTAGACCAAGTAAACTGTTCAAATATCCTTGTTCCATGTTTTTCAATGGTATGATATGCTATACGAACATGTGTTCATATTTGGATTAGGGTTATTCCTGATTGATCGGACAACATTCCGGGTATTGGACTTAGACTTTCTATAGGGGCAGGTTCAACATAAGCCAAAAAAAGTCGAAGGCCGAGGCAGGAATTCAGAATCCAAGCCAGAATACATGTGTAGTAACCTTGCGCGAAAGCCGCGGCAATCAAGCAGATTGCCAGGATTCGCAGATACTTTCTTTTTAATTTGGGAGGCTTTTAAAAATGAACAAAACAGATCTGATTAACAACATTTCCACCAAAAGCGGTTTGACTAAAAAAGACGTTGAGTCCGTATTGAACGGCTTCTTGGGAGAAATTACAGATGCACTCGCAAGCGGAGACAAAGTACAACTGATCGGCTTTGGCACTTTTGAAACCCGCAAACGTTCCGGTCGTACCGGACGTAACCCACAAACAGGGAATGAAATCGTTATTCCTGAGTCCACTGTTCCTGCATTCAAAGCAGGCAACAAACTTAAAGAAGCCGTAAAATAATGCGTCTTGATAAATTCCTGAAGGTTTCCCGGCTGATCAAACGCCGCACTGTGGCCAAGGACGTCTCCGAACAGGGACGTGTTCTGATTAACGGACGTGAAGCGAAGCCAAGCGCTGCTGTTAAAGTGGGCGATGAGCTGACGGTTCAGTTCGGTCAGAAGCTGGTCACCGTGAAGGTGGAACGTCTTGCTGAGAGTACCAAGAAGGACGAGGCGAGCAGCCTCTATACCTTGGTTAAGGAAGAGCCGATCGCCAAGGATAACGGGCTGAACTGGTAATCATCTGCCCGATATGCTCTTTTATGAATGAAAGTAAGTGAGATAGAAGCACCTTTCCTAGTTCGGAAGGGTGCTTTTTTGTTTGGGTAGGCAGAAGCAATTCCTTCATGATCCCTGGTTCTATTCCCGCCTTTGCCTCCATAAGCTAGGTGTAAGAAGGAGGGGTACATGCCATGGTTGAGCACGGTAAACCGAAACAGCATCATTTGAGCATGCAAAATCGCAAACTGCTGGATCTGACAGGTGTCTCCAATGTAGAGAGCTTCGACAGTGAGGAGTTTTTGCTGCAGACTGAGCTTGGGCATCTGACCATCCGGGGGCACAATTTACATATCAAAAACTTGAGCCTGGAGGAAGGTCTGCTATCCATTGAAGGCACCGTCAGTTCTCTGCAATATCTGGACCCCGGTTCCCAGAACAAGAATAGTAAAGGCCTGTTCGGCAAGCTGTTCCGATGAGTCTGGACACGCAGTGGATCACATTAACATGGATGCTGTTGTCGGGAATCGTAATGGGTATGGCCTACGACAGTTACCGGGTACTGTCCGGTCAGCTGCGCTTCCCGAGATGGAGCATGCACACGCTTGACCTGTTGTACTGGGTTGCTTCCGCGCTGTTCGTATTCCGGATGCTGTACGCCGGAAACCACGGACAGCTGCGGTTTTATGTCTTTTTGGGGCTAATTATAGGGGTTTGCTTCTATTTTTGGCTTTTAAGTGTTACAACCCAGCGTTTTGTGGTAATGTTAATTAAACTCGCAAGAACACTTATTCATTGGTGTGGACATGTCCTTAACATCCTGTTCGTTATGCCAGCGAAGGGACTATACAAGCTAGTTCGCGTGATATTGGGTTTTGTGCTCGCGATACTGATATTCCTGGGCAAGCTGGTACTGCAATGTTTGGTACCTTTCGGCAAGTTGTTCCGCTGGATGTTTAGGCCGCTCCTGAAACATTGGGTAACGCCCCGTTGGATAATCCGTGCGGGTTCAAGTATTGCAGCGATTTGGAAACGCTGGTTTTAAGGAGGTCCAAAAATGGGTAAAACACCTGTGGGGAGATCTGCAGCCCCGACAGGCCAAGGGAAATCTGCCGGCGCAAAAAGACGCCTCATGCTCTGGATGACATTCGTCGTTGTATTTGTTATTTGGGCAGGATATACGTTCCTTGTACAGAATGCACAGATTTCGGACAAGAGTTCGAACTTGGCCGCACAGCAGGCTTCAAAGGAAGAGACGCAGAAGAAGCTGGATCAGTTGAAGTATGAAGTCAGTCGGTTGAAGGACCCTGAATACATAGGACAGCTGGCGCGGAAAAAAGGCTATTACTTGCCTGAAGAAACGCCAATCCAGGTTGAAGAGTCAGGGAACTGATGGAATTACGCTCATGACTGAGCAAGAATTATTATCCATATATCTGAAGTCGTTATACTGTAAAAAATAGGCTTCCCTGCGGGGTAGAGCTCTGTTGACCTTGGTTTGCGGCATAAGGTATAATTACATTTAGCACAGCATTGATTTTGGCATCTAAAAAATCGGGTTGTATATTTTTAAGGGAGGATCATTTTATTCTATGGCAATTGAAGTGGGCACCAAGTTAGAGGGCAAGGTGACAGGCATCACGCATTTTGGAGCATTTGTGGATCTGTCAGGAGGTGTCACGGGTCTCGTTCACATCTCGGAAATCGCCGACAATTATGTCAAGGATGTCAACGACCACCTGAAACTTAATGACGTCGTTACAGTGAAGGTCATCAACGTTGACAAGGATGGCAAAATCGGACTTTCCATTAAGCAAGCTGTTGACAAACCGGTGGAGCAACAAACACAATCCAGACCCCCAAGAGCTCCAAGACCGGAACGCAGTGGAGGAGATCGCGAACGATTCAGCGGTGGAGGCCCAAGTGGCGGCCAAGGCCGTGGCGGCGGCGGTGGATTTAACCGCGACCGTGGAGGCCGTTCTTTCAAGCCCGCAGCAGGCAAACCTTCATTTGAGGATAAAATGTCACGCTTCCTGAAAGATAGTGAAGAGCGGATCTCTTCGCTCAAGAAGAACACAGAGGGCAAACGCGGAGGTCGTGGAGCCAAGCGCGTGTAATCTGTATCAACCTGATTTAAAATATAAGAAAAGCCGTTAACCCGTAAGGGTCGACGGCTTTTTTGCGTTTTGTCCTTTTTTTCTTTTAGTCTGTTGGGTGCGTATATTTTTTGGGGTTTACCGTCGCCTATGCGCGTTCCACTGGATTCCTGGCTTTTCTTGTAAAGTAATACTCCACAGATGCACTTTTTTCGCACAAGGACCATAGGAAATAAGAACATTTGTCGTCTACCACTTTTTACCGACATGTTTCCATGCCATTCCGCAGGTATCCCGTTCAATTCAGGTTGAAGGCAGAACAAATGCCGTTCAAAATCAGACAACCCCGTCCTTGGTGGATTAAGCTGTGAAGGATGGAATGACAATAAGGCCGGGGGTTTCGCTCCTCCGCGCCATGCCTGTTTCTTTTGTCGTAAACTTTTTGAACCCTGTCCACCTATTGTGACAAACTACGTCTTCTAATCTATCTATAATCAGAACCATCGAGAATGAAACACGAAAACAAATAATCGAATGGGGTGCCTTTGGGATGATGGAAAAGTGGAATGTCATTCAATTTCCGGGAATGAAAGCTGGTAAAGAGAGTACAGAAGCTCGGGAGGAGCTGTCCGTACGTCTCAAACAGTGGATTACCTCCCGCAAGGCTGTCCAGTTCGTTGCTGCACGTAAATGGGTGCTGCTCCTTACATTTATGGGATTCTTATTGGGGAAGGCCATGATCCTGAATGAACTATCGCCCTTTGCCATTGCGTACTTCGCGGTGATTGCCTTCATGCGAAGGGATTACATTATTCCCGTTGGGGCCGCTTTGTTGGCGGGGAGCCTGTTTGCTCCGTTTCCGGTTCCACTTATCGTTGCGTCTGAGATGGCGATCTTCTATCTCTTGTTCAGAGGGCTGGAGTCTTATGACCGTGCTGAATTATCTTATGCACCAACCATGGTGTTTACGACTACTTTTATGGTCAAGTTGTTCGCAGTCGTCATTGGGCCGTCTTTCAGCTGGTACGCCATGTTAATGCTCACGATGGACTCTGTACTCAGCTTCGTGCTTACCCTGGTTTTTATACAAGCCATACCGATTTTTACGTACCGCAAAAAGAAATTCAACCTAAAGAGCGAGGAGATCCTCTGCCTCATCATATTACTGGCCTCCGTTATGACAGGCGCGGTGGGCTGGACTATTCAGTCCCTTTCCGTGGAGCATATGCTCTCTCGTTATTTAATATTGATCTTCGCGCTGGTGGGCGGAGCCCCCCTTGGGGCATCCGTCGGGGTCATTACGGGGCTGATTTTGAGTCTGGCTGACATGTCAGCCGTATACCAAATGAGTTTGCTCGCTTTTGCCGGGATGCTGGCGGGTATGCTTAGAGAGGGCAAACGTGCAGGCGTTGCACTAGGGATGCTGCTGGGCTCATCCATTCTATCCATTTATCTGGGCGGTCCAGGTGACGTGATGAATTCCTTATGGGAGACGTGTGCAGCCATTGTTCTGTTCATGCTTACACCTAAAAGCATGATGGCGGCTATATCCAAATATGTGCCAGGTACACAGGATCATACCAAATCGCAGCATGAATATGCGAAGCGAATTCGGGATATCACGGCAGAACGGGTGACCCGCTTCTCGCAGGTATTCCGCCAGCTTTCCCGCAGCTTCGATCAGATGTCCGGTACGGGGGAACCAGTACAGAACGAAGGCGGCATGGAGCATTTCATGAATGCGGTAGCAGAGGGAACGTGCGCAGGGTGCTTCAAACGTGGACAGTGCTGGGATGCAAAGTTTATTCAAACCTATAAATACATGACAGATGTGATGAGTTCCATTGAGGCCAATCCGGAGATGTCGGGCAAACAAATTCCTGTGGAGTGGAACAGGGTATGTGCCAAACCGGAGGAGGTGCTTGAGGTTATGCGTGCCCAATATGGGCTCTACCAGCATAATATGCAGTGGAAACGTCAGATTGTGGACAGCCGGCAGCTGGTTGCCGAGCAATTATCCGGAGTATCCCAGGTGATGGAGGACCTGGCCAGAGAAATCCAACGGGAAAGTGAGGAGATGGTACAGCAGGAGGAACAGATCCGGGATGCGCTGGAGTCGCTGGGCCTGTCCATTCATTCGATTGAGATTATCAATCTGGAAGCAGGCAATGTGGAAATCGAGATTGTTCATGCCTATACGAGGGGATTTGATGAATGCCGGAAGATGATTGCGCCGCTGATCTCGGATGTTCTGGACGAGCATATTGCTGTTCTTCATGAGACGATGACGGATCCCCGTCAGGGTCTGGCCACCGTTACCTTTGGATCAGCCAAAACCTATGAAGTGACTACAGGGGTAGCTGCGGCTGCAAAAGGGGGAGATTTGTTATCCGGGGACAGTTTCAGCACGGTTGAACTGGGGAATGGTACCTTTGCGGTGGCACTCAGTGATGGTATGGGCAACGGGGAACGTGCGCGCATGGAGAGCAGTGCCGCGTTAAATATTCTGGAACAGCTGCTTCAATCGGGCATGGATGAGAAGCTGGCGATCAAGTCCGTGAATTCTGTGTTAATGCTGCGCTCTCCTGAAGAGATGTATGCCACAGTGGACATGGCTCTAATCGATGAATATACGGCAGAGACCACATTTATGAAAATCGGCTCAACTCCGAGCTTTATTAAACGCGGACAGGAGGTTATTCAGGTATCGGCCAGCAATCTACCCATTGGCATTATTAAAGATATCGAAGTGGATCTGGTCACTGTACAGCTTCAACCGGGCGATATATTGATTATGATGACGGATGGAATTTATGATGCCCCAGGGTACGCCGTCAACAAGGAGCTATGGATGAAACGTCTCATTCAGGAGATTGATAGTGACGATCCGCAGGAGGTAGCGGACTGCCTGCTTGAGAGCGTAATTCGATATCAACAGCATGAGATTTTGGATGATATGACTGTCGTTGTAGGCAAAGTAGAGCACTACCGTCCGGAGTGGGCCACATTGCGAGTTCCGGGAATTAACCGGATGGAGCGTCCACGTACAGTAAGTTAATTGCATCGTTCTCTGTTTGAAGTCTCTTCATTCTGGCAATGCTAGTCATAGAATTGGAGAGTAACGAAAAACGGAGGGATTTCGGATGAAGCAGATCTTGTTGATCACCGACGGTTGTTCTAATGTAGGTACAAGTCCGGTACTGGCAGCAGCAGAAGCTCGTGAAGAGGGGATCACGGTCAATGTGGTTGGTGTGATCGATTATGGAACCATTGGTGAACTGGGCAGCCGGGAGATTGAGGATATTGCAAAAGCCGGAGGGGGGATCAGCCAGATTGTCGGCACAAGGCAGCTTGCCCATACAATGCAGATGATGACAAGGAAAACGGTGGTTCAGACCATTCAGCAGGCGGTTAATAGAGAGTTAACACAAATTTTGGGAGAGAAGGTGTCCAAAACCGTAACCGACCTTGAACCTGCACAGCGTGCTCAGGTGGTAGAAGTGATAGATAACCTGGCTGAAACAGCCCCTCTGCAGGTCATCCTGTTAATCGATGTAAGTGCAAGCATGAAGCCGAAGCTCGCTGCGGTTGAAGAAGGAATCCGGGATTTGATGTTGAGCTTGCAGTCACGTGTGGGGCAGAGCAAACTCTCGGTCTTTCATTTCCCGGGTCGCCATAGTGGAGAAGAGGCTGTGATGGATATCAACTGGACATCGGATCTGGGCAGTGTCCGTTCGCTGTTTGGACGTCTGCAGATGAAGGGTGCGACCCCGACAGGTCCTGCGATTCAGAAGGTGATTGATTTTTACCGTTATGGTACACTGGAGGGACAGCAGGAAATAGAAGGGAACTATCGCATTGAAAGAGAAGGGATGCTCGGTGACAACGTTGTCTGATGCCTCTTTCCCGCCAGGAACAGTAATTACGGGAAAATGGAATCGCAGCCGTTATACGATTCGCAAGCTGCTGGGCAAAGGCGCCAACGGCATCGTTTTTCTCGTCCAGCGGGGTGAGAATGGCAAGCACTATGCACTTAAGATGGGATTTGATCCGTTCGATCTGCAATCAGAGATCAATGTGCTCAAATCGTTTCAGCTACAGCGTAATCATGAGGCCCTGAAGCAGAGTGGTATTCCTTCCTATCTCAAGGATGTGGACGATTATGCCATTCAGGGACGGGACATTCCCTTTTATGTGATGCGTTATGTTCGGGGTGAAGCTCTTCACCACTTCATCAGGCGTCAAGGGACGGACTGGACACTGCTGGTTGGGCTTAGACTCTTGCAGAAGCTGGCACAATTACATCAGGCGGGATGGGTGTTTGGTGATCTTAAGCCCCAGAACGTACTGGTATCCGATTATGGTCAAGTGGAGCTCATTGATTATGGTGGAGTAACGTCAATTGGACGAAGCGTAAAACAGTTTACCGAATGGTATGACAGGGGCTTCTGGAATGGCGGAAGCCGCACAGCAGATGGCACCTACGATGTCTTTGCTTTTGCTCTGTTACTGATTCACGTATTGGAGGGGGAAGCACTCAAGTCGCTGGCTGCCGAAGGATTGCCACAATTGCGGAGTGTCAATCAGCTCACGGCTCTGGTGGAACGCAGCGAAAGGCTGCGACCGTTTCGTAACTGGACGATTCAGGCTCTTCGGGGACAGTTCCGGGATGCCGGACATGCAGCCAAGGCCTGGAAAGACATGATGACCCGGCCTACACCTCTTCGCCGGCGTTCATCAAACTCTACACCACGCTGGCTTAAAAATGCATTCGCTGTATCCGTTATATTACTTATTGGGGTACTCATCTATGCACTGCGTTTTTGATTTTTACAGGTGCATATACATAACGCAAGGAATGAGGAACAGGTATGGAGGCTTTACGCTGGAACGAGCTGGTGAATCATGTGCTGGAGGCAGCGGAAGAGCATCAGTTATGGGTTCCCGGGGATCGGATCATCGTCGCAGTATCGGGCGGACCGGACTCGGTGGCTTTTTTGCATATTATGCATGAGATCAGTACAAGACATGTTCCGCTGGAACTGGTCTGTGCTCATGTGCATCACGGGTTCCGGGCAGAATCCGATGAAGAGGCCGAAATGGTCGGGAGAATGGCAGCACAGCTGAACATTCCGTTTGAATGGGTGAAGGCCGATATTCCTTCCTATATGAAGCTTACAGGAAAGGGATCACAGGAAGCAGCACGCGATAGACGATATGCATTTCTGCATGAGGTAGCTGACAAATATGGTGCAGCAAGCATCGCTCTGGCACATCATGCGGATGATCAGGCCGAGACCGTTATGCTTCATTTATTACGTGGCAGCGGGTTAACGGGACTGTCCGGAATGAAGTTTAAACGCCGCGAAAAAAATGTGGAACTTATTCGCCCATGTCTTCGTATAAACAAGACAGACCTTGTAGAAGCTTGTAATACTCAGGGATTTCTGTACTTTAATGATGCAAGCAATTCCCAGCGTAAATATCGGCGCAATGCCATTCGCTTGGATGTGCTTCCTTATTTGGGGCAATATAATGGACAGCTCACGCCGTCTTTGAATCGGCTTGCCGAAATTGTGGGTGATGAAGACGATTTCATGGAGCAAGGTGCATATGACGCATACAGGTGTCTAGTGCAGGTGAACGGCGGAAGGCAAACCTTTGAGGTGCCTTCCTTTTTGAAGTTACATGTCGCTTTACAACGAAGGTTGATTAAACTAATATTGAATTATCTGCCTTTGGACAGTGATTTTGTCGACTTTACCCGTATCGAAACCATTCGCCGCAAGGTGATAGAGCCTTATGCGAAGACCTGGAGCCTAGATATAGGACAGACACTCGCTTGTACCCGGGAGTATGATCTGGTTTCCTTTGGCTTACGGACAGACGTACAGGATCAATCTTTCGAGTATCGTCTCGTGCAATGGAACGGAACTTATGAGCTTTCACTCAGGGAGATTGACCGATATCTTCGGATCGTTCCTATGAGTCCCGAGGACTATCTTGTACCGGAAACGGCAGATCAGGCCGCATTTGATGCGGATCAACTGCTCATGCCGCTGGTTGTGCGTTCACGGTTACCTGGAGATACCATGAAAGTCATGGGATTAAACGGAAGCAAAAAGGTGAAAAATATTTTCATCGATGATAAAATTCCCCCCTCTGTCCGTCCGCGTATTCCCGTGGTTTGTGACGGAGCAGGCAACATTGTTTGGTTGCCGGGTGTTCGCCGGTCGAATATTGCACCGGTGAAGGAGGATACTTCCGCCATCCTGTACATGACTGTAGGCAATTCAGCGATTCAGGGGTAGTGGTTATGGTTCAGGTAAGGCTTTCATAGTATAACTTAGGAGGTTCGCACAGTTGCAGAACGACATTCAGGAAGTATTGATCAGTGAAGAAGAAATTCAAAGTAAAGTCAAGGAATTAGGCGCAACACTAAGTGCCGAATATGCAGGTCGCAATCCTTTGGTCATTTGTGTGCTCAAGGGTGCGTTTATATTTATGGCTGATTTGGTTAAAAACATAACGGTACCTGTTGAGATGGATTTCATGGCAGTATCAAGTTATGGTGCATCCACCAAATCGTCAGGCGTTGTTAAGATCATCAAGGATCTCGACGTCTCGGTTGAAGGCCGTGAGGTTCTCATTGTCGAGGATATTATCGATAGTGGACTTACACTCAGCTATTTGATTGAACTGCTTCAAAATCGCGGTGCCGAATCGGTGCGCGTGGTTACGCTTTTTGACAAACCTTCAGGCCGTAAGGTAGAGCTTGAAGCTCATTACACCGGCTTTGACATTCCTGACGCATTCATCGTCGGTTATGGTTTGGATTATGCCGAGAAGTACCGAAATCTCCCTTACATCGGGATTTTGAAACCGGAAGTATACAGCAGTTAATAAGCTTGCTAGTTCCAAGCCCAGTTCTGCTCGTGCCTTCTGTTGAGAAGCCATGTCGGGCTATGTTAAAATAATTAAAGTGTCTCGAGAGGAGGTAGGGGATGAATCGGTTCATCCGGAATTCTGGTTTTTATTTGATTCTTTTTTTAGTCGTGGTGGGCATAGTGCAGTTCGTCAGCAATGGCGGCGAAGCCACAGATAATCCTAGATATGATCAGTTGCGCACGGCGGTTAAGGCGAACAACATCTCGGAATTGACGGTTCAATTCGACGGTCAGTCTTTTCTTGTGACCGGTCAATATAGAGAGAAGCCTAGCGAAGCCAAATCAGAAAATTTCTCAACGTACATTCCTCCTACGGATGAAGCGATTAGTGAGCTTGTAGCGGCAAGTGAAGCTAATAATTTCAAGTTAAATCAGGAGCCAATGAGAGGTGACAGCATCTGGCTGACACTTCTGACATCCTTTATTCCTTTGATCATTATGTTCCTGCTGTTCTTCTTCCTGTTTAATCAGGCGCAAGGCGGCGGCGGTAAAGTAATGAACTTTGGTAAAAGCCGTGCCCGTCTCTATAACGAAGAGAAGAAGCGGGTTACATTTGAAGACGTCGCAGGTGCGGACGAAGAGAAGCAGGAGCTTGTTGAGGTCGTTGACTTCCTCAAAGATCCTCGCAAATTCGCAGCTGTAGGTGCACGGATTCCTAAGGGCGTATTGCTCGTGGGGCCTCCGGGTACTGGTAAAACGTTGCTTGCTCGTGCCGTTGCCGGTGAAGCGGGTGTGCCGTTCTTCAGTATCTCGGGTTCTGACTTCGTTGAAATGTTTGTCGGTGTCGGTGCATCCCGTGTACGTGACTTGTTCGAAAATGCAAAGAAAAACGCCCCATGTATCATCTTTATTGACGAGATTGATGCTGTAGGTCGTCAGCGTGGTGCTGGCCTTGGCGGTGGTCACGATGAACGTGAACAAACGCTCAACCAGTTGCTCGTTGAAATGGACGGATTCGGAGCCAACGAGGGTATTATCATCGTGGCTGCAACGAACCGTGCAGACATTCTGGACCCTGCCTTGCTACGTCCGGGACGTTTTGACCGTCAAATTACGGTTGACCGCCCTGATGTAAAAGGTCGTGAAGCGGTACTGAAAGTACACTCCCGCAACAAACCACTCACAAAAGATGTGAAACTGGACATTATTGCGAAGCGTACAACAGGCTTCTCTGGTGCGGATCTTGAGAATCTCCTGAATGAAGCGGCATTGCTTGCGGCACGCCGTAACAGAAGAGATATTTCCATGCGTGAGGTAGACGAGGCGATCGACCGTGTCATCGTAGGTACGGAGAAGAAAAGCCGTGTCATCAGTGATCGCGAGAAACGAATCGTTGCTTATCACGAAGCAGGCCATACCATTGTAGGATACTTCCTGGAACATGCCGATATGGTACATAAAGTGACCATCATTCCGCGCGGTCGTGCGGGTGGATATGTAATCATGTTGCCAAAAGAAGACCGTATGCTGGTTACCAAGCAAGAGCTCTTGGACAAAGTTACAGGACTCCTCGGGGGTCGTGTGGCAGAAGAATTGTTCATTGGTGAAATTGGTACTGGCGCATACAGTGACTTCCAGCAAGCGACAGGTATTGTTCGCAGCATGGTTATGGAGTACGGTATGAGTGAGAAATTGGGACCTATGCAATTCGGAAGTTCACAAGGACAGGTATTCCTTGGACGGGATATCGGCCATGAACAGAATTACTCAGATTCCATCGCTTATGAGATCGATCAGGAAATGCAGCGCTTTATCAATGAATGTTACGAGAAATGTAAGGACTTGCTCGTAAAACACTCCAAAGAAATGCACTTGATCGCTCAAACGTTGCTTGAAGTGGAGACACTGGAAATGGATCAGATCAAACAATTGATCGAGACAGGTTCCTTGACTCCAAAACCGGAGAGCGATAATGATAACGAAGGTACGCCAAGTGAAGGCGGAGAACCAATCGTCGATAACATCGGTGATGTGCGTGTTCGCATTCAAGGCAAAGACGAGACACCTGAACCACCTGCCGGAGATATCCCTAACGATGCTCCGAATCTGGATAAAGGCAACAGTAATGATCCAGATGACGGTGGTACGAAGCCAACGTCTTAACGTCTAACAGAACCTGTTCTGAGAACAGATCAAAGAGAGCCGAGAGGCTCTCTTTTTTTGTGCGTTTAGTTCAAATTGCAGAGATAATGATAACTGCGAGCTAGAGCGCGAACTACGCAGGAAACAGTTGATTAGTGTGTTGTTCTGTGCCCTTTTCATTTATTGACAGAGTCGTGAACGTTGTGTACATTAGGTGTTAAACCGCTTGTGATTCGTTTCTCAAGCGAAAATAACGACTCAGATAGTCACAGGAAACGGCGCATGGCGCCGTCCGTCAAAGGAGAGGATCACAGGTGGAAGCTCTGGCTTTAGAGCGCAAGGCTGAGATGAACCGGGAGCTGCGAGCGCGGCTGATGGAGTTGAAGAAGGAACGTAATGCTATTATTCTTGCTCATTATTACCAACGTGACGAAGTACAGGAAGTAGCCGATTTTCGTGGGGATTCATTCCTGTTGGCACAGAAAGCCGCACAAACGGATGCGGATGTCATTGTATTCTGCGGGGTTCATTTCATGGGTGAAAGCGCTAAGATTCTGGCCCCGAACAAGACGGTTATCATTCCGGATGAACGTGCTGGATGCCCCATGGCAGACATGGTCAATGTTGAGGGCCTGCGTAAACTGAAAGCGCAGCATCCCAATGCAAAAGTAGTGACGTATATCAATTCCTCGGCTGAGATCAAGGCGGAGACCGACATCTGTTGTACATCGGCCAATGCAGTCCGGGTTATTCAATCTGTTGATTCTGATGAGATTATCTGGGTGCCGGATAAAAATCTCGGACATTATGTCCAGCAGCACACAGACAAAAAAATGATTATCTGGGAAGGGTATTGCAACACTCACGATATGCTGACTGTAAAAGACGTTGTCGAGATGAGAGCCAAATATCCAAATGCCGAGTTTGTCGTACACCCGGAATGTCGTCCCGAAGTGGTGGAGATGGGAGACTTTGTAGGCAGCACGACAGCAATTCTTGAATACTGTAAAAATTCTTCTGCCAAGGAATTTATCGTAGGGACGGAAGATGGTACAGGATACCAGCTGCGACTGGATAGCCCGGATAAACAGTTTCATTTTGCCACCAAGTTCCTGGTGTGTCCAAACATGAAGGTCAACAACCTGAAGAAACTGGTTAAATGCCTGGAAACGATGAAGCCGGAAATTTACGTACCACCGGCCGTTGCCGACAAAGCCAGAGAATCGCTAGAGCGCATGTTACTGGTGAAGTAGCATGCGCTACTCTTGCTCCGAGACAGGTGAATAGGATGATACCGCAATATATAGTGGATTTTGATCTGTCCCAGCTGCCCATTGTGGAGACGGATGTACTAGTTATTGGTTCTGGCATTGCCGGATTATATACAGCCATCAGGGCAAGCAAACATAATCAGGTATTGATGATTACGAAGAAGTCATTACTAGAGAGCAATACCCGCTATGCCCAAGGAGGCATCGCTGCGGTAATCGCTGAAGATGATTCCCCTGCATACCATCTGCAGGATACACTTGTGGCTGGAGCGGGCCTGTGTCGCCGCGAGGCCGTGGAAGCATTGGTAAACGAAGGCCCGGATGGAGTGCAGGAACTAATCCGTCTGGGCACATTGTTTGATGTGGAGAACGGCGAGCTGGCATTGACGCAGGAGGGTGCGCACAGTCACCGCCGTATTTTGCATGCAAATGGTGATGCGACTGGATACGAAATCGTGAGGGCTCTTGCAGCTCAGGCAAGTGCACATTCAGGTATTGAAGTCTGGGATGAGCATTTTGTCATCGACTTGATCACGGATCACGGAGAATGTGTAGGGGCATTGGTTCAGAAGTCGGACGGTACCAAGGTGTTTGTAAAAGCACGTGCTACGGTGCTCTGCTCCGGTGGGGCGGGGCAATTGTACCGCTATACAACCAACCCGGAGGTTGCCACAGCTGACGGTGTTGCCATGGCATATCGTGCAGGTGCAGTCATTCGGGACATGGAGTTCATTCAATTCCACCCGACATCCCTATGTTATCCGGGTGCTCCTCGTTTCTTGGTTTCTGAAGCGGTACGGGGCGAAGGAGCGTTTCTGCGAAATATCAAAGGTGAGCGTTTTATGGAACGTTATCATCCACAGCTTGAACTCGCTCCGCGCGATATTGTTGCACGAGCGATTGTTAGTGAGATGGAGACGACGAACAGCACATTCGTGTATCTGGATATTACTCATGAATCGGCTGAGTTAATCAAGCACCGATTCCCAACCATATATGAGACATGTATGCGGTACGGACTGGATATGACCACAGACTGGATTCCGGTTGCACCGGCAGCACACTATATGATGGGCGGCGTCAAAACGGACTTGAACGGGGAGAGCAGCATTGGAAGGTTGTTTGCTTGTGGTGAAGTTTCCTCAACGGGAGTCCACGGAGCCAATCGTCTGGCGAGTAACTCATTGTCTGAAGCCATTGTATTTGGGCACAGAATTGTTGAACGCATTCAAACACTGCCACCGCTAAATCCAATACAAATTGAAACACCTTCGCCCCACAGTGTCGGGAATAGAGGATGGGAAGAGCAGCAGCCGATTTCGGAACGGCGTTTACGTTTGCAGAAGATGATGGTTCGTCAGGTGGGTCTGAGACGTAACGGTGCCGGCTTACAGGGAGCCCTGGATAAACTGGAGAGTGAAATGGACATCTTCAATAATTTGCTGACACATAAGGAAGAGATGGAATACGCCAACCTTTTGACCTGTGCATGGCTGGTCACCAGTGGAGCATTACATCGTCAGGAGAGTCGGGGAGCACATTACCGTGAGGACTTCCCGCTTCGTGATGATGAGGCTTGGCAAAAGCATAGTTTGCAGCAAAGAGAACAAGCGATTGTGGAGGAATTGATGTCATGATACTGAACGGATATAATGAAGGACTCATCGAATCCATCAAAAACTGGCTTCGCGAGGATGTGGGGGCAGGGGATGTCACTACGAGTGTGACGATTCCGGCAGGCCATCAATCCAAGGCAGTTATTCACGCCAAAGACCACGGGTTCATCGCAGGCATATCGGTAGCTGAACTGGTATTTCAGGTAGTAGACCCATCGCTCGTATTTAGAGCGATGGTACAAGACGGAGATGAGGTTACTCGTGGAACAACGCTGGCAGAAGTCGAAGGAAGCACCCACAGTCTGCTTACAGGTGAGCGTCTGGCACTAAACCTGCTGCAGCGCATGTCGGGGATTGCCACGCGCACACGTTCATATGTTGATGCATTAGAGGGCCTCTCTACGCGATTGGTGGACACACGTAAAACAACCCCTGGACACCGCATGCTTGAGAAATATGCAGTACGGATCGGTGGAGGGGCGAATCACCGATTCGGATTGTACGATGCGGTTATGATTAAGGATAACCACATTAAAGGGGCAGGCGGCATCACAGAAGCCGTGAAGCGGGCAAGAGATGTCATTCCTCATACGATGACTATTGAGGTGGAGACTGAGAATCTGACACAGGTGAACGAAGCCTTGCAGGCAGGTGCGGATATCATTATGCTGGACAATATGCATCCGGATCAGATGCGTGAAGCGGTTTCGGTTATTCGTAAACAGGCTCCGCATGTGAAGGTAGAGGCATCAGGCAATGTTTCTCTGGATACCATCCGTGGAATTGCCGAGAGTGGTGTGGATGTAATTTCGGTTGGAAGGTTAACCTATTCTTTCGAGAGCCTTGATATCAGCCTAGATTTAAACGAAAAGAAAGAGGGGTGAACCTCTTTGATTCTTGTTGTAGACGTGGGCAACAGTAATATTGTACTCGGTGTGTATCAAGGCCGGTCGTTGCTCCACCATTTTCGTCTGAGTACATCCCGTCAGTCCACAGTGGATGAATACGGCGTATTGATTTATAATTTATTTCATATGTCGGATATATCAACACGCGACATTGAAGGAGTCATCATCTCATCGGTGGTTCCTCCGCTTGTGCATGTGATGGAAACGATGTGTGAAAAATATGTTGGCAAAAAGCCAATGATTGTGGGGCCTGGGATCAAAACAGGCCTAAACCTAAGGTACGAGAACCCGCGTGAGGTAGGCGCAGATCGCATTGTGAATGCAGTGGCAGCCGTTGAGAAATACTGTGGTCCACTTGTGGTTGTTGATTTTGGTACTGCCACGACCTTCGACTGCATTGATGAGAAGGGCAACTACCTTGGGGGAGCCATCGTACCGGGCATTCATATTGCCACTGAAGCGCTCTATGAGCGGGCATCCAAGCTGCCTCGCATCGAACTGGAGAAGCCCAAGAAGGTTATAGGACGCAATACGGTGCATGCCATGCAGGCTGGTATCATATATGGCTATGCTGGACAGGTCGACGGAATTGTTGATCGCATTCGTACAGAGATGGGTGTACAGCCCAAAGTTATTGCAACCGGGGGGCTTGCACCGCTAATTGCAGAGGAAACACGCAGCATCGAGGAAGTTGATCCGCTGCTTACGCTGGAAGGGCTGCGTATCATTTATGAGCGGAACCGGGAAAGGTAAGGAAAGAGACGGCATGCAGCGGGCTGATTTTACAGTCTTACGTATTGTGCCGTTTTTTCTGTAAATTGAACGGATTTATAAGTTGAACAATATCACATTCAATTTATTTATCGTGTATCAGAGATACTATAGTATACGCCAAAGGAGGCTGAATGACTTGGAAAACAACAAACAGGACCGCTTGATTCGCGGTACAGCAATGGAAGGACGGGTTAGAGCCTTTGCTGTCCAAACAACAGAGTTGGTTGAGGAATTGCGCAGAAGACATGATACGTTTCCCACGGCTACAGCTGCCATGGGGCGTACGGTAACCACTGCAGCCATCATGGGTGCAATGCTTAAAGGTGAAGAGAAGCTGACCATTCAGGTCAAGGGAGACGGTCCCATTGGACAGATTGTTGCCGATGCGAACGCCAAAGGGGAAGTTCGTGGCTATGTGTCGAATCCGCATGTGCATTTACCAAGCAACAGTATGGGTAAGCTTGACGTTAGAGGAGTTGTGGGCACAGAAGGCTTCGTGAATGTAACGAAGGACCTTGGCCTGAAGGAACCTTATCGTGGCAGTGTACCAATTGTTTCGGGAGAGCTGGGCGAAGACTTCACATACTATTTTGCCAAATCGGAGCAGACACCTTCTGCTGTAGGCGTTGGTGTACTTGTAGATACCGACAATTCGGTCATTGTATCCGGCGGATTCATTATACAGCTGCTGCCAGGGCTGACCGACGATGAAATCACCGTAATTGAAAATGCGATCAGCACGTTGCCTGCGGTAACAACGCTGCTTGAGCAAGGGCTTGAACTGGAAGAATTGCTGAAGCGTGTACTGCCGGATGTACAGGTTATGGATGGAATGGACATTCATTTCCGCTGTGAATGTTCCCGGGAACGGGTCGAAAAAACATTGATCAGTCTGGGTCAGCACGAAATGGAACAGCTAATCGAAGAAGAAGGCAAAGCAGAAGTGGTGTGCCAGTTCTGCAATGAAGCTTATGATTTCAATAAAGAACAACTCGAGACCATTCTAGAGCAAGCCAAGAACTGATATAAGCGGGGACGGGACGCGGAATGACGAGACAGGAAAAAGGGCTGTGGACGGCTGTAATTGTCCTGACGCTCGGCATGCTGGTGATGGGGACGGTAATGGTGGTTCAGGGTATCAGGCCTGATCGGGATGATGCTGATGCATCTCATGAAACAGGTCAGGAGGATGGAAGCGCCATTGCCACAATCAACGGAGAGGTCATTACGGACAAGGAATGGACCGATGCGCTGAAACGGCGTTATGGGAGCGATATGCTGCTTCAGATGCTGAACCGCAAAGCGGTTTATGCGGAGGCAGTTGATCGGGATCTGACAGTCACCCCGGAGGAAATAGCGAAGGAACTGTCTGTTGCGATGGATGGCTATGATTCGGAGCAGGCATACTTTGACGAGATGAAGTCCCAGCTTGGCCTGACGAGACAAGAGCTTGAACTGGAAGCTGGTTATCGACTTTTGTTGGAGAAAATCGCAACGAGCGGCATTCAGGTCAAGGATGCAGACATTGAGCATTATTGGGACGAGCATCGCGAGGACTTCATCTCTCCCGAGAAATACGATCTGTCCATGATTATGGTGGAAAATGAAGAGCAAGCCGATTCGTTACTGGATGATTTGGAGCAGGGTGCAGACTTCGAAGATATGGCAAAAGCTGAATCAACAGACAGCTTCACCCGTGACGCTGGAGGGCGGCTTGGCTGGATTGAACAGAATGATCCGTTTCAGCCGGAAGACGTAATGGATCTGGCTGAACAATTGGATGTTGGTGATATTGCTGGGCCAGTACAGGTCGAAGATGGATATGCCATTATCAAATTAAACGATAAGCAGGATGCCCAGGTTCAATCCGCAGAAGAGGTGCGTGAAGATATCCGGATGCAGCTGGCTCTGAGCCAGGCTGATCCACTTCCCCAGGTGGAAGAGAGGCTGCGCAACAAATATGAAGCCGTGATTATCGCCGAAATTCCTGCTTCCTGATTTTCTGATTAATGGATGGGTTGTTTGGAATGCTACACTGTGATAAAAATACTCTGTCTACAGGCTTAGGGCCCAGGACAGAGTATTTTTTTGAGTACTCATATTGACAATGGCGTGCAACGTTGATAAGATAAAAATAATAAATACCTACTCGTTTACTCGGATTAAAAGCAATGTTTAACCCTAAGAAACCTTCGGAAACCTCAGATCCATTCCATGGATATGCATTTGGGCCAGATGGAGTAAAGGATTTCCGCAGTTCTTCTATAACATCAAGAGGCTGCTCCGGCCGCGCAATATAAGCAACAGGACTTAAGTATTATTCATCCCACTAAGGAGGGCATTCATATGGCTAAAGTTGTTAATAACGTAACAGAACTCATCGGAGGTACTCCGCTTGTTCGTCTCAACCGTATCGTACCTGAAGGCAGTGCTGAAGTATTCGTGAAACTTGAGTATCAGAATCCAGGTTCGAGCGTTAAGGACCGTATTGCGATCAGCATCGTAGAAGAAGCGGAAAAAGAAGGCAAGCTGAAACCAGGTGATACCATTATTGAAGCAACTAGCGGTAACACAGGAATCGGTCTTGCAATGGTAGCTGCAGCCAAAGGCTACAAGTCTGTCATTGTTATGCCTGAAACGATGAGCTTGGAGCGTCGTAACTTGCTTCGTGCCTATGGTTCTGAGCTGGTGCTCACGCCAGGATCCGAGGGAATGAACGGTGCTGTCAAAAAAGCAGAAGAATTGCTTAAGGAAAACCCATCGTACTTCATGGCTGAGCAATTTAAGAATAAAGCAAACGTAAAAATTCACCGTGAAACTACAGGTCCGGAGATCGTTGAAGCGATTCAATCGGTTGGTGGTACATTGGATGCCTTTGTTGCAGGGATCGGTACTGGCGGAACAATTACAGGTACAGGCGAAGTATTGAAAGAAGCCTTCCCTTCAATTAAAATTGTTGCTGTAGAGCCAGCTGCGTCTCCAATTTTGGCAGGCGGCAAGCCGGGTCCTCACAAAATTCAAGGAATCGGTGCGAACTTCATTCCTGAGATTCTGGATCAGGAGATCTATGACGAGATCATTCACATTGAGAATGATGATGCGTTCGAAACGGCTCGTCAAGTTGCGAAGGAAGAGGGCATTCTGTCCGGTATTTCTTCCGGTGCAGCGATTCGTGCAGGTCTGCAAGTAGCCAAACAGCTGGGTGCAGGTAAACGTGTTGTGGTTATCGTGCCAAGTAACGGAGAGCGTTACCTCAGCACACCACTATACAACTTCGAAGCTTAAGTGTAAGCATAATGATATCAATCCTCCGTACCCACATGCTGGGTATGGGGGATTTTTTGCTGAATGCTTTTAAAAGATGCGGCGCTTTAGTATACTATCAGACAATAGAACTAGCGACAGATGGAGGGCGGCTAACCGCAATGACACACCTGATGACAACATACGCCGACTGGACAGAGTGGGCCAGACAAGGATGGACCATGATGCCGTACATGATCAAGTCGGATGAGGGACCGGTTCATGGCGGTTTACCGTTAACATGGGAAGCAGCCTGGCACCAGGCTTCGCCCTATTCCATGGTGCTGGAGAACGGGAAGGGCGGAAGATATACATTTCTGGGATTGCACCCGGTATCCGTTATTTCAGGCAAGGGACATGAAGCGGTCATCTATGATCTGAAAGAAGGATTGACGTCCACAGATACGGGCAAACCACTGGACGTGTTAAAAAGGTGGGCAGCTCCGTACAGTGCCCCTAAAGTGAGTGAGGCTCCTGATTTTGGTGGGGGGAGTGCAGGTTACCTCAGCTATGACGTAGCCAGATCACTGGAGAAGCTGCCAACGCTCGCTGAAGACAATCCCGCTTTGCCTGACTACTGGTGGATGCGTTTTGAAGAGCTTTGGGCATATGACCACGAACAAGAGGCACTGTATTGTATGGTCCATCTGCCGCTACGAGCTGAATCGGATGAGGCACACCTTCAAGTCTTGTATGCAGAAGCTGAAGAGCGAGCTGAAGCCATGCGGCAGCGGTGGCTGCATATTGTGGGCTATGCTCAGGCAGAGGAACAGCAGCAAGCATTGGAGCATCGCAGCAGGCACATGCAGCTGGCGCAGAAGCAGGAAGATGCGCACAGGGAAACGGAAGGATGGCAGACATCATTTCCCCAACAGGATTTCGAACAGGCTGTACGCACCGTACAGGAATATATCCGGCAGGGTGATGTGTTCCAAGTGAACCTTTCGCTGCGGCAGGAGAAGCAACTCCAATCCACTGCCGAGCATATATACGAATGGCTGCGACTTGTGAACCCATCGCCGTATATGGGGATGCTTCGCAGTCCGGACTTTCAACTGGTGAGTGGTTCACCGGAGCTCCTTGTCAAAGTGGATAACGGCAAGGTAAGTGCACGCCCGATTGCGGGCACCCGGAGAAGAGGTCGTGACGCAACCGAGGATGAAGCCATGGCCGCTGAGCTGCTGAACAGTGAGAAGGAACGGGCTGAGCATATTATGCTGGTTGATCTGGAGCGCAATGATATTGGGCGAATTGCAGCCTATGGGTCAGTTCATGTACCCGAACTGATGACCATCGAGAAGTATTCGCATGTGATGCATCTGGTTTCCCAAGTCGAGGGGAGACTTGCCGATGGTTTATCCGTTTTCGATGTCATTGCAGCCACCTTCCCTGGTGGAACGATTACCGGTGCTCCCAAAGTACGGACCATGGAAATTATTGAGGAACTTGAGCCTGTGCGGAGAGGTCCCTATACAGGATCCATCGGGTGGATGGACTACAGTGGGAATATGGAGCTGAACATCGTCATCCGAACGCTTGCCATCAAGGATGGAGTGGGCTATGTTCAAGCAGGCGCAGGCATTGTTATTGACTCCGACCCGTATCGGGAATACAAGGAGTGTCGGAATAAGGCAAGAGCCATGATGAGGGCCGTGAACTACAGTGAGCAAGCAGAAGCAGTCAAACTAAACTAATTAAAGCAACCGTCATTACATGACGGAAGAAGAGGAGGAACAAGAATATGATACTGGTTATCGACAATTACGACTCCTTCACATATAACCTGGTTCAATATTTGGGTGAGCTGGGAGAGACGGTGGAGGTTCGCCGGAATGATGAGATTGATCTGGCAGGCATTGAGACACTCGCACCTGATCATATTTTGATCTCTCCTGGACCTTGTACTCCGAATGAAGCAGGCATCAGTCTGGCTGTCATCGATCATTTCAAGGGTAGTATTCCGATTTTTGGCGTTTGTCTGGGACATCAAGCCATCGGACAGGCTTTTGGAGGCAACGTTATTCGTGCAGATCGCATGATGCATGGCAAAACCTCGGAAATGCATCATCAAGGAACGTCTGTCTTTGCCGGACTGCCTTCCCCGTTTACGGCAACCCGCTATCACTCCCTTATTGTAGAGCGCAGCAGTTTGCCGGATTGCCTGGAGATCACAGCCGAGACGGCAGAAGGTGAAATTATGGGACTGCGCCATAAGGAGTTTGCCATTGAGGGTGTGCAGTTCCATCCTGAATCGATTATTACAGATCATGGGCATCAGATGCTGCGTAACTTTCTGTCCCAGAAGGTGAAGGTATAGGAATGCAGTACGCCGCGATAAACGGAAATGTGGTTCATATGGCGGCAGCCGTGGTTCCGGTAACGGATCACGGCTTTTTGTACGGACTGGGCTTGTTTGAGACTTTTCGGACTTATCAAGGCGTCCCCTTCTTGCTGGAACGCCATCTGGAACGGATGGCCGCAGGTTGTGCGGAGCTAGGAATTCCATTTACTACGACAATAGAGGAACTGAAGGACTGGATCGATCGTCTGCTCCAGGCAAACGGGCTTCGAGATGCGTACGTACGATACACGGTTTCAGCAGGTGAAGCTGCGCTAGGGTTGCCCTCCGGGGATTATGAACGACCCAATCATATTGTATTTGCAAAAGCATTACCTGAGCCCTCTCCATCCTTATACGAGAAGGGCAGAATGCTTCAGTGCTTATCGACGGTTCGCAACACACCTGAAGGCAATATACGCTTCAAATCACTGCATTACATGAACAGCATCCTGGCCAAACGGGAATTGAATGGATACGGTAAGCCTGCTCAAGGGGCGGAAGGCCTGCAGCTGACCCGGGAAGGTTATGTGGCTGAAGGTATTGTCAGCAATGTATTCTGGGTAAGGCAGGGTGTTCTCCATACACCATCCACCGAGACGGGGATTTTGCCAGGAATTACTCGGGCAGCAGTTCTGGAACTTGCCGCTGATATGGGATTAGTCAGCGCAGAGGGCTTGTACTCCTGGAATGAGCTGCTGGAAGCAGATGAGATATTCCTGACAGGATCAGTAGCAGAGCTTGTGCCGGTTACCACTTTACGAGGACAGAACGGAAACGAAACGATAATCAGTAACGGACATATCGGCCCGGTTACAGCAGCACTTCTGGGTATGTACCGTCAGAAAGCGGGGTATACTTCATGACACTCACACCAGTCATTTACGAACGGAACTATTCATCGGGGCCAGCTGAACTCAAGCTTGGTACACGGACACAGATCATGGGCATCCTTAACGTTACGCCGGATTCCTTCTCCGATGGAGGACGCTACAATCAGGTAGACCTGGCAGTTGCCCATGCGATACAGATGATGGAGGATGGAGCAGATCTGATTGATATCGGAGGCGAATCGACACGCCCAGGGTCGGAGACCGTCAGTGCCGAGGAAGAGCTCAGCCGAATCATACCTGTGATCGAAGCATTGCAGCTTCAGGCTCCGCATATTCCAATATCCGTGGATACCTATAAGGCGGAAGTTGCAAGGCAGGCTATCCTAGCCGGTGCTCACATCATTAATGATGTATGGGGAGCCAAGGCAGATCCGGATATGGCCCGCACGGCTGCAGATCTGGGATGTCCAATCATTTTGATGCACAATAGACCCGAGCGGGATTACACAAGTTATCTGGATGATGTGGTTCAAGATTTGCAGGAAAGCATTCAAATTGCCTTGGACGCCGGCGTGCATCCGGATCAGATTATTCTCGACCCTGGTATTGGGTTCGTGAAGGATATTACGGAGAATCTGACTCTGATGTCCTCCCTTGGGCTTCTTAATGAGATGGGGTATCCGGTTCTGCTGGCTACTTCGCGCAAGCGATTCATTCAGAACACCCTTCAAGTGCAGGCCAATGACGCAGTAGAAGGGACGGCAGCAACGGTTGCATTCGGCATCGCCCAAGGCTGCCAGATGGTTCGGGTTCATGATGTGAAGCCGATTCGGCGGACGGCGGATATGTGTGATGCTATGTTGTATGCCTCTCCGGGTCTGCGGAGGAAATAACCTGGCGGGTCCGATTGACCCGCTCTAGCAGCGTAGCGTTTTGCACGAGGTAACGAACCAGTAGTAACACACAATCTCAATAATATAGAAGGCGGGCGAATCCTATGGATAGAATGGTACTGCATCGGATGGAATATTACGGATATCATGGTGTTTTTGCAGAAGAGCGGAAGCTCGGACAGCGCTACTACATAGATCTAGAATTGGATATGGATCTTGGAGAAGCCGGGCGTACAGATGATCTGACCAAGACCGTTAATTATGCCGAAATTCATGAACTTGTGAAACATATTGTGGAAAACAAATCATTCCAGTTAATTGAAGCTTTGGGCGAACATATTGCATCTTCGTTACTGGACACTTATACTATTATCAATGCGTTGACAGTTAAGGTGACGAAGCCGCATCCGCCGTTTGATATTCATTTTGAGGGCGTAACGGTAGAGCTTCGCCGCACAAGAAAGTGAGAACCGATCATGACTGCACATTCGACCTCTGAATATTCAGAGGCTTATATTGCTTTAGGGGCCAATTTGGGTGACCGGGAACAGACGCTTCTTGAAGCGCTGACGTTACTCGATGCACACCCTGATATAGAGGTCCTTCGTTGTTCATCGCTATATGAGACAGAGCCTGTAGGTTATGTGGATCAGCCCTCGTTTCTGAATATGGCTGCTGCAGTACAGACGCGTCTTACTCCCGAGCAGCTCCTGACCGAATTGCTCGATGTCGAGAATCGGCTTGGGCGAGTCCGCGATATTCGCTGGGGTCCTCGAACAGTAGATCTCGATTTGCTCTGGATGAATGGGCAGATTCGGGATACCGAAGTGCTTCAATTACCACATCCGCGGATGGGCGAACGGGCATTTGTGCTTGTTCCATTGTCAGATATCGTACCTGAAGGCGAGCTTTCAGGTTTGTATACCTATGTACACTCATCGTTGTCTGTACTGGATGGAAAGGATGGAATACAGCTTTGGAAAACGTGCAACTGGCGAGCCGCATCCGGGCCTTTCGGAAGCTGAAAGGTTTAACACAACAGGAACTTGCAGCGGGTACTGGCATATCGCTTGCGATTCTGGGAACGATTGAACGGGGGAACCGCAAGGTATCCGAACAAGAGCTGGAGCGCATTGCGAACGTGCTGAACATCAGCGTTGAAGAAATGCAGGGTAAGTAGAGCTCATTCACTATAGTCACTCATGAGGATGTAATGTGTTTTAAGAAGACATATATCGTTAATCGTTGATTGTATACAGCACAACATGACCGGGATTCATGTAAGAATCTGCGGTATTCAGAAGGAGAGAAACACAGAAATGCTGAAAATCGGTGGCATTGAAATGAAAAATCAGGTCGTACTTGCGCCGATGGCTGGCGTTTGTAATCCGGCTTTTCGCCTGATTGCAAAAGAATTCGGCACAGGACTTGTCTGTGCGGAAATGGTAAGTGGCAAAGCCATCGTGCATGGCAACAAGCGTACACGTGAGATGCTGTTTGTAGATGAGCGGGAGAAACCGCTGAGCCTGCAGATTTTTGGTGGAGACCGTGAAGCGCTAGTAGAAGCAGCCAAGATTGTAGACAAAGAAACCAACGCGGATATTATCGACATCAACATGGGATGCCCTGTGCCAAAAGTAACGAACTGTGATGCAGGAGCGCGCTGGTTGCTTGATCCGAACAAAATCTATGATATGGTATCCGCTGTAGTGGACGCAGTCGAGAAGCCTGTGACCGTCAAGATGCGTATCGGCTGGGATAACGAGCACATTTTCGTCGTTGAAAATGCACTCGCGGTAGAACGCGCTGGAGGTCAGGCGGTAAGTGTGCATGGCCGTACACGTGAGCAGCTCTATACAGGTACAGCTGACTGGTCCCATATCAAAAATGTAAAAGAAGCAGTCTCCATCCCGGTGATCGGGAACGGAGATGTGTCTTCACCGGAAGATGCACGTCGCATGCTGGACGAAACGGGCTGTGATGGAGTCATGATCGGTCGTGCTGCACTGGGTAATCCATGGATGCTGTATCGTACTATTCAATACCTGAGTTCCGGGGAATTGCTTCCTGATCCGGGTGCAGAAGAGAAAATCCGCGTTGCCATTCTCCATATGGACCGTCTGATTGCTTTGAAGAATGAGGCCGTAGCTGTCAAGGAGATGCGTAAACATCTGGCTTGGTACCTAAAAGGATTGAAAGGCTCTGCACGCATCAAGGACGTTATTATGGAAGGAACCAAACGTGATCAGATGGTACAGATTCTGGAGAACTTTGTAGGCCAGATTCAAAATGAAGAGCACGTTGATGCAGAAACAGCAGTAGCCGAAAATGCATCCTGATCCTGTCCTGTAAAACGTTTACAAATATAAGGGGCGTAACATTGACTTTTCGAGACCGTTCCCCTATAATTTCACAGTATAAATTCGCCATGTGCGTTATAAGGTTAGTGCATCAGGAGGAACGTTCTGTTTCTCTGGAGAACTTCATATAGTTTTGAAGATATATGCGGTCGGAGCTCTGTATTCAGCATTGGTTCCGTTCCCGTGCAATCAAATTATTCCCATGACAGGAGAATCGGTTGAGATGAGCGATAAGGAAGTTATCCTTACACAAGAGGGACTCAAGAAGCTGGAAGAAGAACTGGAAACACTGAAATCGGTTAAGCGCCGCGAAGTGGCTGAACGGATCAAAGTAGCCATCGGGTATGGCGATATCAGTGAGAACTCCGAATACGAAGACGCGAAGAATGAACAGGCCTTTATTGAAGGTCGTATCATCACTCTGGAGAAAATGCTTCGGAATGCGCGGATCATCAACAGCGATGAAATTGATACCGATGCGGTAAGCGTTGGTGCAACCGTAACTGTAGAAGATCTGGAATTCGGAGACATTACAGAGTACACCATTGTAGGTACCGCGGAATCCAATCCGCTTCAGAACAAAATATCGAACGAAAGCCCGGTTGGAAAAGCCATTTTGGGTAAGAAAAAAGGCACCGTTGTTGACGTAAGCGTACCAGCTGGCGTAATTCAATATAAAATTGTAGATATTAAGAAGCAATAGTTAGTATTGTAATGAAGCAGTCGGGCACGGAGACAAAAGCTTCCTTAGGGAAGCTTTTTTCAACATTTGAGGAAGAATACATCTGAGGATGTCTGCAATGTAAATAAGGAGATGAATATAGATCATGACGGATGAAGTCTTGAATCAGGAAACCGAACTTAGCGAGCTTTTGCAAATTCGCCGCGACAAATTGGACGAGCTCCGCAAATTGGGAATCGACCCTTTTGGCCAAAAATACGTACGTACCGAAGAAGCCGGTTCTATTCTGAAGAAGTATGAAACACTGACCAAGGAAGAGCTGGAAGAGAAGCAGATCGAAGTCAGTATTGCCGGACGGATTATGGCGAAGCGGGGAATGGGTAAGGCAAGCTTTGCGCATATTCAGGACCTGAGCGGCAGAATCCAGATCTATGTTCGTCAGGATACGGTAGCTGAGGACAAGTTTGCGGCTTTCAGCCTGCTGGACCTTGGCGATATTGTTGGAGTTAGCGGTGTAGTCTTCAAGACCAAAACCGGTGAAACGTCGGTTAAAGTAAAGGATTTGGAAGTGCTGTCCAAGTCGCTGTACCCGCTTCCGGATAAATACCATGGTCTGACTGATGTAGAGCTGCGTTATCGTCAGCGCTATGTGGACCTGATCATGAATCCAGAAGTACAGCAGACCTTTATTACACGTTCCAAAATCATTCAGTCAATGCGTCGCTACTTGGACTCCCTTGGTTATCTTGAAGTGGAAACTCCTACACTGCATAGCATCGCTGGTGGTGCAGCTGCACGTCCGTTCATTACGCATCATAATGCGCTCGACATGGAGCTGTACATGCGTATTGCGATTGAGCTTCACTTGAAACGTCTGATCGTAGGCGGACTCGAAAAAGTGTATGAAATCGGCCGTGTCTATCGGAATGAAGGGATGTCGACTCGTCACAACCCTGAATTCACGATGATTGAGCTGTACGAGGCTTATGCCGACTACAAAGATATCATGCAATTGACCGAAAATCTGGTTGCTCATATTGCACAGGAAGTGCTTGGAACACAGGTGATCCAATATGCTGATTACCAAGTAGACCTCACTCCGCAATGGCGCCGTGTAACGATGGTAGATGCAGTTAAGGAAGTCGTTGGTGTGGACTTCTCCGTGCAAATGACAGATGAAGAAGCTCACCAGCTGGCCAAAGAGCATAAGGTTCCGGTTGAGCCGCATATGACTTTTGGGCACATTTTGAATGCATTCTTCGAGCAGTTTGTTGAAGAAACGTTGATTCAGCCAACATTTATTATGGGACACCCGGTTGAGATTTCTCCGCTGGCGAAGAAAAGCGATGCAGATCCGCGTTTCACAGATCGCTTCGAGCTGTTTATCGTTGGACGCGAGCACGCGAATGCCTTCACCGAGTTGAATGATCCGATCGATCAGCGTCAACGCTTTGAAGCACAACTGCTGGAGAAAGAACACGGGAATGATGAAGCACACGAAATGGATGATGACTTCATTCGTGCACTCGAATACGGAATGCCGCCAACAGGCGGATTGGGTATCGGGATCGATCGTCTGATCATGTTGTTGACCAACTCACCGTCCATTCGTGACGTACTGCTCTTCCCACACATGCGTCCACGTACGCAAGAATAATAAGGAACGTATTACACGTTCATAATAGAAGAGGAACCTGCCATTCAGTTTCATGCTGGGGCAAGTTCCTCTTTAGGTTTACATAGGACGCTTTCCAAGGCTCCTTGGTTCGTTTTGATCTGATTACAGATTGTATTATGTTAAAAGAGGTGCCCTTCATGAAATTCAGGCTTCACATTGCCAAATTTCTGTCACCCCCGCTTATTTTGGTTGGCGGTTTCCTGCTGATTATCTCTATTGGTACCATTCTGCTGATGCTGCCTATTTCAAACCGAAGCGGTGAGCATCTGGCGTTCATTGATGCGTTATTTACGGCGACTTCAGCAGCATGTGTGACCGGACTTGTCGTTGTGGATGTAGGAACGACGTTTAATCTGCTTGGACAGATCGTCATCATGGTACTCATGCAGCTTGGCGGACTCGGCTTCATGACCATTGCAACGCTGTTTGCACTTGTCCTGGGTAAACGGATATCTCTCAAAGACAGACTGCTTCTGAAAGAGGCCATTAATGCCGACAGCATGGAAGGTATTGTGCGGATTATCCGTAAGGTACTGATCTTTTCCTTTACGATTGAGGGTGTGGCTGCTGTGATCCTGGCTTTGCGCTGGGCAGCCGAAATGCCTCTGGGACAAGCAGCCTACTATGGAATATTTCACTCGGTTTCCCTGTTTAATAACGGTGGATTTGACCTGTTTGGCAACAGCTTTCAGTATTATACCGGAGACCTGTTGTTTAACCTGACTGCCTCTGTGCTTGTCATATCTGGTGGACTCGGCTTTGTGGTTCTGAATGACCTGTTTGAGTTTCATAAACGCCGCCGTTTATCGCTCCAGTCAAAACTGGTGCTCTCCGTGTCTGGTGCGCTGATTGGTATTGGAGCCCTTGTAGTGTTTATCTTTGAATTCACTAATGGACATACACTTGCTTCGCTGACCTGGCCTGAGAAGATCTATGCTTCTATCTTCCAGTCAGTGTCTACAAGATCGTCTGGAACAAGCTCGATTGATATAACGGAGATGAGACAAGCAACCCAGTTTTTCTTCATACTGCTTATGTTTATTGGAGCTTCCCCGGGTTCTACCGGTGGCGGAATCAAGACAACGACGTTCCTGATCATGATTGGAGCGGTGTATGCCATGATTCGCGGCAATAAGGATATAGTGTTTTTCCGTTCCCGTGTTCCCAAAGAACTGCTCATGAGGGCATTGACCATCATTATGGTTTCGTTAATCATCTTCATGATTGTGGTCATGCTCCTGCTTACAACGGAAGATGCACCATTCCTGCCATTAATGTTCGAAGCAGCTTCCGCAATAGGTACGGTGGGACTGTCCGTAGGGGTGACTCATGAATTAACGGATATAGGAAAACTGATTATCTGTTTTACGATGTTTATTGGGCGGATCGGACCATTAACCATTGCGTATGCACTTCGTCCACGCAAAGAGAAGAAGTTGTACCGTCATCCGGAAGGCCGGATTATTATTGGATAGAGAAAAACCGTCAGACAGCGGTCGACCTCCTGCAATCACAGGAAGTGGACTCGAAACGTCTGACGGTTTTTTTTGTTTTATCGGCATGTCTTCTGTTGTTCAAGCTTTCGTTAGGTCTAGTTGTGATGAAACAGTACCAAACTTTATTCATTTACATTTCTGCACGACACAATGCTGCGAGATGTAGAGAAAGAGCATTTTCCATAATTTCAGAGGTCATCTGATCGGGTCTGAGTACGGCGTGAATGGACAGTCCGTCCACTAGGGCATAGAGACGCTCTATCTCCAGTTCTTCATTGAGGTCAGGTCGTGAGAGGTTAAGCTTAACAAGGTGCATAATTACAGTAGCTACAGCTTGTCTGATTTCATCATAAACCTTGTCTGCGAGTGCTTTGAGAGCCGGATCGGTTTTGGACTTGGCAGTAAAAGCAAACCACACCTCCATTTCGGCCATTTTTTCGTCCGTGTTAGGCATGAATTCGAGCAGTAGATGTTTCATATTCTCCATAGGAGAACCGTTGAACGACATCTGCTTAATTCGGTTCGATACCCTTTCGGTTACCAAATTCATTGCATATAGGAGTAATTCGGATTGAGTTGAAAAATAGTGACGCATAGAACCAGCAGATATACCCGCTTCTTCAGCAATGTTTCGGACAGATGCTTGCTCCATGCCATCTCTGCGTATAATGCGCCAAGCTGCTTCAGCAACAAGGAGTCGCTGTTTGTCATGATCTACTATTTTAGGCATATGTGAATTATAACACTATTGCTTAAATTAGTACAAACGTGCTAAATTGTATTTAGCACAAATGTGTTATAAAGGGAGGGGTTATAATGATTGCCTATTTTATAATAGGATGCGAAATTGCATTTTGGATTTTCGTCGCTGCTGGATTATCTGTAAGATACCTGCTAGGTATGAAACGCCTGGGGGTGGCCTTACTTATGGCGACGCCTATCATAGATTTATTGTTATTAGTGGCTACGGTTGTTGATCTGCAAAGAGGCGCTACGGCAAGTATGGTTCATGGTATTGCTGCCATATATATAGGTGTTAGTATTGCTTTTGGTCATCAGATGATTGCATGGGCAGATCGATACTTTCTATTCTGGTTCAAAGGTGGAGAGAATCCACGGAGCAGGAAAGCATACGGAAGGGAACATGCTAATCAGGAACGGCATGGATGGTTTCGACATCTGGCTGCCTACATCATAGGGAGTTCCTTCTTATTGATTATGATCTGGTGGATTGGTGATCCTGCCCGTACTGAAGCTTTCGTGAACATCGTAAGAGTTTGGGGAGTTATATTGGTCATCGACTTCATAATCAGTTTCAGTTATACCCTATGGCCCAAGAAAGTGCCTGCTAAGAAAATCGAATAGAGAATGATAAGAGAGTTATTCAGGGGTTATATATCAGCAAGTAACTGGCATTTAACTGTTAACACTTTATATAGTCTCCTGAAGCGATTGACCATATAATCAGCGAACCTAATAATTAAACATAACTGATGTTAATGAGGGCAGGATTAGAATATACAATCTTTTTCAAAAAAGTACTTGCATAAAAAATCTGTACATGGTATATTCTAATTCCGGCCAAGAAAACACAAGAAACACGGTGCGGTAAGCTAACTGAAAAGCTTCGAAAGAAACTTGAAAAAAGTGCTTGCTAAATTGGTTCGGATGTGATAAGATATAAAAGTTGCTGAAGAGAACAACACTCGGATGTAAACAACGTTTGATCTTTGAAAACTGAACAACGAGTGAGTAAATGATCTTGCTTGCAAGATCAACAAATGAGATTTTTAATCTCGTCAGATTCAAAATGAGCTAATCGCTCTTTTCAATACTTTATTGGAGAGTTTGATCCTGGCTCAGGACGAACGCTGGCGGCATGCCTAATACATGCAAGTCGAGCGGACTTGATGAGAAGCTTGCTTCTCTGATGGTTAGCGGCGGACGGGTGAGTAACACGTAGGCAACCTGCCCTCAAGCTTGGGACAACTACCGGAAACGGTAGCTAATACCGAATACTTGCTTTCTTCGCCTGAAGGAAGCTGGAAAGACGGAGCAATCTGTCACTTGAGGATGGGCCTGCGGCGCATTAGCTAGTTGGTGAGGTAACGGCTCACCAAGGCGACGATGCGTAGCCGACCTGAGAGGGTGATCGGCCA
>NZ_WYEV01000020.1:0-62872 GCF_015143645.1 Paenibacillus sp. P13VS
AGGGGTTCCACACGTACCCATCCCGAACACGACCGTTAAGCCCTCTAGCGCCGATGGTACTTGGACCGAAGGGTCCTGGGAGAGTAGGACGCTGCCAAGCAAAGAACCACTGCCGAAGAATCTCGGTGGTGGTTTTTATTTGTTTATTTTTCGTTGTACTTTTACTTTACACATCTAAATATGAATCCCCGGAGATGCGTCAGCATCTCTTATTTGACTTTGTACGACGCCTCTGACACACTCATAGAAGATACATACATCACATTTCAGGATACGATTGAAGCCACTTACTATTCTAGAGAACGGGGTGCAGAATTAACATGGACATTCGCAAGTTGACCGCAGAGGATTTTGAATCCAGTATTGCCCTCTCCCAGTATGCTTTTCAGTATGTATTAAGTGAGGAACGTAAAGAAAGACAGCGGTATCGATTCGCTTCACAGGATATCTGGGGCGTATATGAGGAAGGCGAGCTTGGTGCCAAGCTGCATATCATCCCTTTTCAAACCTACATTCATGGCAGAGCCTTTGAGATGGGTGGGATTGCTGGGGTGGCCACTTGGCCAGAGTATCGGCGCAAGGGTTGGGTTGCTGGGCTTTTAAAGCATGCACTTGAAGAGATGAACCGGAATAAACAAAGCATTTCGTTTTTGCATCCATTCTCATTTGCCTTTTACCGGAAGTATGGATGGGAAACCTACATTGAATATAAAAAATATAAAGCGCCTGTTGCTCATTTGCCGGCGAAAAAAGCTACACCAGGTAACATTCGGCGTGGTGATCCTGGTCTTGATATATTAAAAGAAGTTTACAGCTCATATGCGGAACGCTATAACGGAACTCTCGTTCGTGATGATTCATGGTGGGAGAACTCGGTGCTCACGGATGGAACCAGCCAGAAGGCAGTCTATCTGGATGAGGCAGGACAAGCCCAAGGATACCTACTGTATGAAGTGAAAGAACGTAAGTTTGCCATTGATGAGATCATTTATCTCAATGAAGAAGCCAGACAAGCGCTCTGGACCTTTATTGCAAATCACGATTCAATGATTGAAGAGGTGACCCTGCAGGCACCTGCGAGTGATACACTTGCCTTTCAACTGGATAATCCACGAATACAGCAGGAGATCGTACCTTACTTCATGGCACGGATTGTAAGTGTGGAGCAGTTTATTTCGCAATACCCTTTTGCGAGCCAGGACTCACCGGTACAGATTAATCTTCAGGTAGAGGATGCTTATGCTCCTTGGAATGAAGGCGTATGGCAGTTGAATGTAGCAATGAATGGTACAGCCTCCATATGGAAAACATCCGAAACTGTCTTGGAAGAGCAGACACTTAAGGTCAACATTCAAGCTCTTACCGCGATGCTTATGGGATATAGACGACCAGCAGAGATGGCTCAAATGGGTCGAATCCACGGCCCGGCAGAAGTCATTACTGCGTTAGAGCATACGATCCCTGAACGGGAAACTTATCTGCTTGATTTCTTCTGATTTTTCAAATGTGTTCATGAGTATATCCGAAGCCACTTTATACTGGGTGCCTTCCCTTTTCATATCAATAGAAAAACAGTGCTACAGTGAGACAAATGAACTTCTCCGGATTTTTTGGAGAGGTTTTTTTGTGTCCGGGGAATATTTCGTGTAAAATCGTAAAAAATGAATAGTGACCCCACTTGGCAAAACCACAAAATATGCTATAATGTATATAAAGTCAAAGAAAGTCAAAGTCAACTGAAGGTTAAATACTTACGTAGCTTTCTTTCTACATTCCGGTGATGAGACACATTTCATGAACGATGGATATCATCGGAAAGAGGCAGTACCAAGAGGACCTTCGTGCGTCCTTGCTCTCCCGAATAAGCCAGTGGAAATCAAGATTCGTCGTTTCTCCGATTGGTTAAATGGGTTGAGAAGGTGTACTCTGTGGGGGCGTGTGGGTCCTTATTGACTTAACGTTTCAGACAGTGGAGGATGAGTGGATGCGTAATATCTCTGATATTATCGAACAATATCTGAAGAGTATTTTGCATGAAAGTCCCGAAGGAATGGTTGAAATTCAGCGCAATGATCTTGCAGATCAATTCTCATGCGTACCATCCCAGATCAACTATGTAATAAGCACACGCTTTACTCTTGAAAAGGGATATTTGGTCGAGAGTAAACGTGGTGGTGGCGGTTATGTCCGCATACAGCGGATTGAATTGCCGGCCCACTCTGCTTTGCATAATCATCTGCACCATAGCATCGGGGATGAGATTGGACAGACAGCTGCCGAAGGCTTGATTTATCAGCTGGAGGAAGCACGTTTCCTGAGTAAAAGGGAAGCTGGGTTGATGCGTGCAGCTGTATCAAGAGAAATTTTATTGGTCAAACTTCCTTACCGGGATCAAATTCGTGCCAGAATGTTAAAGGCGATGTTAATATCTTTGCTCGGTAAATGAAAACCTATCGGGATCAAGGAGGTACATCCTAAATGCTGTGCCAAGAATGCGACAAACGTCCGGCGACTCTTCATTTCACTAAAATCGTGAATGGAGAAAAGACGGAATTCCATATTTGTGAGTCATGTGCCCGTGAAAAGGGAGAAATGATTCCGGGAACATCGAATGGATTTTCCATTCACAACCTGTTGTCCGGCTTGCTTGATTTCGAACCTAAGAATGGAAATGCCGGGGCTCCCCCTGCTCAGACTCTTCGCTGTGAAGAGTGCGGCATGACTTACTCACAGTTTAGCAAAATCGGCCGATTCGGCTGCAGTTCTTGTTATAAATATTTTGACAGTCGTCTGGATCCGTTGTTCAAACGGGTTCATGGCAGCACAACCCATGTGGGCAAAGTGCCTGCACGAGCTGGTGGTCGCATTAAAGTGAAGCGGCAGATTGCCGACCTGAAACGCGATCTTCAGGAGAGTATCGCCCAGGAGGAATTTGAAGAGGCTGCTCAAATCCGTGACCAGATCAGGGAACTTGAAAAAGAAATAGCTCAGGAGTAGAGTTTGTCATGAGTAGGAGGGACGCGTAATGCCTAATCTGCGCTTTACAGAGAAGGCGCTCAGCGACTGGATGCGCAGTGAAGCGGCTGATTCCGAAATCGTCATTAGCAGCCGTGTCCGGATCGCACGTAATCTTCAGCATTACCCATTTCCAATGCTTGCTTCCAATGAGCAATCGGAAGAAGTGCTGAATAAGCTGAGCGAAGTACTTCAATATGATGACGTTCATGCCTTTGGAGATTTCCATACCTTGGACCTGATGGATATTGATGATCTCGATAAGCGGGTGCTGGTGGAGAAGCATTTAATTAGCCCCAGTCTTGTGAACGAATCAAAAAATGGTGCGGTTATTCTCAGTGAGGATGAATCCATCAGTATTATGATTAACGAAGAAGACCATCTTCGTATCCAATGCCTCTATCCGGGGTTCCAGGTGAAAGAAGCCTGGGAGAAAGCTTCCGCCATAGATGATGCTTTTGAAGCGCATGTGGATTATGCCTTTGATGATCGCAGAGGGTACCTGACCAGCTGTCCTACCAATGTAGGTACAGGGGTAAGAGCATCTGTAATGATGCATCTGCCTGCGCTGGTGATGACACAGCAGATTGGACGCATCCTGACAGCTGTTTCTCAAGTGGGGTTAACCGTGCGTGGGATATATGGCGAAGGCAGCGAAGCGATGGGCAACCTTTTCCAGATCTCCAATCAAATTACGCTTGGACAGACGGAACAAGAGGTTATCGATAATCTGCACAGCGTAGTGCTGCAGATGATTGGGCATGAACGTACAGCCAGAGAGCGGTTAATTTCCGACTCGAGACTGCGGATTACCGATAGAGTGATGCGTTCATATGGGATTTTGTCCCACGCAGCCATTATGGATTCCAAGGAAGCCGCACAGCGTCTCTCGGATGTTCGCTTAGGTGTAGATCTGGGGCTGTTGAATGGATTGTCCATTACGGTAATGAATGAGTTAAACGTGATGACACAACCAGGCTTTTTGCAGAAAACATTCGGAGAAGATATGCGCACAGATGAGCGTGACATCTACCGGGCTCAGTTGATTCGTGATACGATCAATGCAGCCAGTCAATCCTAGTAATTGTTTTCGTCAAATTTAATATTAAGGTTTCATGCCGCATCTGCGGCTTTATATAAAACGGGCATTGGACTAAATGCCAAATGACTTTATTCGCAGCATGGCTGCAAACAAGAATGATATGAATTATACGTCGGGATCATGAACAAGGCCCACGTTTTATCCAAAACCATGGAGGTGCAGGAGATATGATGTTTGGAAGATTTACGGAACGGGCCCAAAAGGTGCTCGCACTCGCGCAGGAAGAAGCTGTCCGTCTCGGTCATAATAACATCGGTACAGAGCACATTTTGCTCGGCCTCATTCGTGAAGGCGAAGGCATCGCAGCCAAAGCGCTGATCGGCCTGGGACTCGGATTGGAAAAAATTCAAGATGAAGTAGAAACGCTGATTGGCCGCGGTCAAGAGCAACCTACGAACATTGCATATACGCCTCGTGCGAAAAAAGTAATTGAACTGTCCATGGATGAGGCTCGCAAATTGGGCCACACCTATGTAGGTACAGAGCATATCTTGCTCGGATTGATTCGTGAAGGCGAGGGCGTTGCAGCACGTGTGCTGAACAACCTTGGTATTAGTTTGAACAAAGCACGTCAACAAGTGCTGCAACTGCTTGGCAGCAGTGAGGCTGTATCCAGTCATAATGGAACGCCTGCTAATGTAAGTACACCAACACTGGACAGTCTGGCACGTGATCTTACCGCTTATGCGAAGGAGAACAACCTGGATCCGGTTATCGGCCGCAGTAAAGAAATCGAGCGTGTCATTCAAGTATTGAGCCGTCGTACCAAGAACAACCCGGTATTGATCGGTGAACCTGGTGTAGGTAAAACAGCGATTGCTGAAGGTCTTGCACAGAAAATCATCGCCAACGAAATTCCGGAGACTTTGCGCGACAAACGTGTCATGACCCTGGATATGGGTTCTGTTGTTGCCGGAACGAAGTACCGTGGTGAGTTTGAGGATCGTTTGAAAAAAATCATGGATGAGATTCGTCAGGCAGGTAACATTGTCCTGTTCATCGACGAATTGCACACCCTGATCGGTGCAGGCGGAGCTGAGGGCGCCATTGATGCTTCGAACATTTTGAAACCGGCTCTGGCTCGTGGAGAATTGCAATGCATCGGGGCAACAACCCTGGATGAATACCGCAAATATATCGAGAAGGATGCAGCGCTTGAGCGTCGTTTCCAACCGATTACTGTAGATCAGCCTTCTCCGGAAGAAGCTATTCAAATTTTGCACGGCCTGCGTGATCGTTATGAAGCCCACCACCGTGTGAAAATTACGGACGAAGCGATTGTACAGGCGGTTAAATTGTCTGACCGTTACATCACAGATCGTTTCCTGCCAGACAAAGCGATTGACCTGATTGATGAAGCGGGTTCCAAAGTAAGATTGAACTCATACACTATTCCGCCGAACCTGAAACAGCTGGAAAGCCGTCTCGAAGATATCCGTAAGGAAAAAGACGCAGCGGTCCAAAGCCAGGAGTTCGAAAAAGCAGCAGCTCTGCGTGATACGGAACAAAAAATCCGTGAAGAGCTGGATGTAACGAAGAACCAATGGAAAGAAAAACAAGGTCGCACCGATTCCGAAGTAACGCCTGAGGATATCGCACAAGTGGTAGCCAACTGGACAGGAATTCCGGTGAACAAGCTGAAAGAAGAAGAGACACAACGCCTGATGAATCTGGAATCCATTCTGCATGAACGTGTTATCGGTCAGGATGAAGCCGTGAAATCAGTCAGCCGTGCGGTTCGCCGTGCTCGTGCTGGATTGAAAGATCCAAAACGTCCAATGGGATCCTTCATCTTCCTCGGTCCTACCGGGGTAGGTAAAACCGAGCTGGCTCGTGCGCTTGCTGAAGCTATGTTCGGCGATGAAAATGCAGTGATCCGGATCGACATGTCCGAGTATGGTGAGAAACACTCGACTTCAAGACTCGTTGGAGCGCCTCCAGGATATGTGGGTTACGAAGAAGGCGGTCAGTTGACAGAGAAAGTTCGTCGCAAACCGTATTCCGTAGTCCTGCTCGACGAAATCGAGAAAGCACATCCGGAAGTATTCAACATCTTGCTGCAAGTGCTTGAGGATGGTCGTCTGACAGACTCAAAAGGTCGTGTCGTGGATTTCCGCAACACTTTGATCATTCTGACATCCAACGTGGGTGCCGAAGCGATTAAACGTAACTCTACACTCGGCTTCACCGCTGTTGTGGATGCAGGTGCGGATTACGATAACATGAAGGGTAAAGTCATGGATGAGCTGAAGAAAAGCTTCCGTCCAGAGTTCCTTAACCGGATTGATGAGATCATCGTATTCCACTCTCTTGAAGAGAAACACATTGCTGAGATTGTCTCCCTCATGAGCGAGGAGCTCCGGAAACGTCTGCGTGAATATGAAGTCGACTTCGAGCTTACAGACAACGCCAAGGCCTTCCTGGCCAAAGCAGGCTTCGATCCAGCTTACGGTGCTCGTCCGCTTCGCCGGGCAATCCAGAAGCATATTGAAGACAAATTGTCTGAAGAATTGCTTACAGGTACGGTAACCAAAGGCGATTCGTTGTTGATCGACGAAGAGAATGGTGCCCTGTCCGTAACCAAAAAGGAAGCTGCTGTTCCTTCCAATGAAGAAATCGAAACCAAATAAGCAAATTTCAAACCTGAGAAATGGTTTATGATCCTTTCCGGCTTCGGCCGGAGAGGATTTTTTATTTTATTGTTGTCCAAGGAACATGTGTAAAGTTTACGATAATCCTTTACGAAAAATCTCAAACAATGGTAAACTTTTATTAACCCTGCACGTCAGAAATTCAGGGCAAAATTCGTCGAAAAATGCAAAATGCTGTTATAAAATAAATCCTAGGAGTGCTGAAGTGGCCAAAGTTAAAACCAAGTTTCAATGTACGGAATGTGGTTATGAAGCCCCCAAATGGTACGGCAAATGTCCGGGGTGTCAGTCATGGAATTCCATGGTGGAAGAAACGGAAACGGTTGTCAAAACACAAGGGAGAAATTCCCCCCTCTTTGACAGTAAAGATAAACCGCTTCCCATCATAGATATAGATAGCGGTCAGGAACCGCGTGTGCAGACTGGAATCGGAGAGCTGAACCGGGTATTGGGTGGCGGAATTGTTCCGGGTTCTCTCGTGCTGGTAGGCGGAGATCCGGGAATCGGAAAATCAACGCTGATGCTGCAAACCTCGCATGCTCTAACGCATTCGGGCTTGCGCGTGTTATATGTTTCGGGTGAGGAATCGGTGAAACAGACCAAATTGCGGGCTGACCGTCTGGATGCACTCTCTCCTGAACTGTATGTGCTGTGTGAAACGAATATGGAACGTGTAGAGGAAGCGGTGGAGCAGATCCAGCCGCATTTTCTTGTCATCGACTCTATTCAGACGGTATATCTCCCAGAAGTCACCAGTGCACCCGGTAGCGTAGCACAGGTAAGGGAATGCACTTCTCGGTTTATGCGGATTGCGAAAGGCCGAGGCATTGCAACCGTGCTTGTGGGGCATGTTACGAAAGAAGGAGCAATCGCTGGTCCACGTATGCTGGAACACATGGTGGACTGTGTTCTTTACTTTGAAGGGGAACGTCATCATACGTATAGACTGTTACGTGCGGTTAAAAACCGTTTCGGTTCAACCAATGAGATTGGTATTTTCGAAATGGGCGAAGATGGCTTGCGTGAAGTGGGCAATCCTTCCGAACTCTTTTTGTCGGAACGACCGCTCGGTGTAGCGGGTTCTACGGTAGTTGCAAGTATGGAAGGCACTAGACCGATGCTGGTTGAGCTGCAGGCGCTCATCTCTGCAACACATTTCCCGTCTCCCCGCCGTATGGCAACAGGGATAGATCATCACAGGCTGAACCTGATTATTGCCGTGCTTGAGAAGCGGATGGGCATGTTTTTGCAAACGCAGGATGCGTACCTGAATGTGGCCGGGGGAGTTCGGCTCGATGAACCGGCGGTGGATTTGGCGGTTGCCGTCAGCATAGCATCCAGTCTGAGGGATGTGCCGACCAAGCCAGATGACGTAATATTTGGCGAAATTGGTTTGACAGGTGAGGTTCGGGCCGTTTCGCGGGCTGAACAACGTGTGAAGGAAGCCGAGAAGCTGGGCTTCAAACGAGTCATTTTACCGGAGAAAAGCTTAAAGGGCTGGAAACATCCTCGCGGGATACAATTGATCGGTGTGAATACCGTGGCAGATGCACTAGCGGTTGCTTTAGATTAGGGGGCATAACAAGATGAAAGATTCAAGCCAACTGGATAATATGAATGAATTGTTGAGGCTGATCGCACCAGGTACACCTTTCCGCGAAGGTCTGGAGAACGTGCTGCGCGCCAAGACAGGGGCACTGCTTGTTGTAGGATACAGCCCTGAAGTAATGGAAGTGGTCGACGGGGGTTTCTCGATCAATTGCGATTTCTCCCCCAACTATCTATATGAACTCGCCAAGATGGACGGTGCCATCATTCTTAGCGAGGACCTGAAGCGTATTCTGTATGCCAACACCCAGCTTATTCCGGATTCCTCCATCTCATCCTCTGAGACAGGGATCCGTCACCGGACAGCAGAACGTGTAGCCAAGCAAACAGGCAAATTGGTCGTATCTATCTCGCAGCGCCGGAATATTATTACCTTATATCAGGGAACTCTTAGATATTCGCTCAAGGAAATTGGCGTTATTCTGACGAAGGCTAACCAGGCGATTCAAACGCTGGAGAAGTACAAAGCTGTACTTACCCAATCCCTTACGAATCTAAGTGCCTCGGAGTTCGAAGAACTTGTCACGATTCCTGAAGTGGTAAATGTCATTCAGCGTACGGAAATGGTGATGCGCATCAAAACGGAAATCAAGCGCTACATCCATGAACTTGGGAATGAAGGACGACTGATCTCCATGCAAATGGAGGAATTGGTTGGAACAACGGAAGAAGAAGCGTGGTTGCTGTACAAGGACTATGCACGAGATGATAGCGACGAGAAAATTCGCGAAATTATCGTGGGCCTCAAACGCCTGTCGGATGATGAATTGCTGGATGCACATCACATCGTCCGTCTGCTCGGCTATCCTTCATCGGCTGCTACATCGGAAGATTCGGTTGCACCGCGCGGATATCGGGTATTGAATAAGATACCACGTCTTCCCAATGTCATTATTCATAACCTGGTTGACCAATTTGAACAATTGCCGCATGTGATCATGGCAACGATTGAAGAGCTGGATGAAGTCGACGGTATTGGTGAGGTACGCGCCCGGACCATTAAGGAAGGGCTGAAGCGTCTGCAGGAGCAAATGTTTATCGACAGACAAATGTAATCCAGAGCTATCAGTATAGGTTTGCCTATAACGGCCCTGAAGATGATGAGGTGAAACAACAATGTTAACCAGATTCATTCCGAACCTCTTTACCTTGGGTAATCTGTTTCTTGGAATGATGGCGATACTGCTTGCAATTGATGGGAATTATAGTCTGGCTGCGATTATGGTCATCGTTGCGATGCTGCTGGATGGGTTGGATGGCCGGGTAGCGCGTGCACTCAATGCTCAAAGTGAATTTGGCAAGGAGCTCGACTCTTTGTCTGATATGGTTTCGTTCGGTGCAGCCCCGGCACTCATTATGTTTATGGTTTCCTTTCAGGATGCATCACCGGTTCTCGCCTGGATCGCTACGGCAAGCTTCCCCATTTGCGGAGCCATTCGGCTGGCACGCTTTAATGTAAGACCCGGAATTCCCGGGTACTTTACCGGCCTGCCCATTCCGGCAGCTGGAGGTGTGCTTGCAACGCTGACGTTATTTAACAAGGATATTGGTCCTGTGAGCATGATGATAGCTACATTGTTATTATCCTATCTGATGGTCAGCTCGCTTAAATATCCGAATTTCAAAAAGGTCGGTCTGCCGCGAAAAGCGATCTGGATCGCTCCTTGGGTAGTTGTATTCGCTGTAGCGGTTGCTGTCATTTTCCCGGAACAGTTGTCGAAGCTGATCTTTATTCCACTGGTGCTGTACGCTCTATATGGAATGAAGCATAATATGCGGACGGCAGCCTCCCGCAACAGGGCGAAGAAGCGCAAGGAAGAGAAGTCTTCTCGTCCTTCCGATCGGTAATGGTTTACGGATTGGCATACTTGCCTTGCATGAATAAGAAAAAGCACGCATTCTCCTTCAGGAGCGTACGTGCTTTTTTTGTTGATTCGAATCTATACGGTACCTACTCTTGTACGGCAACTTCGCCAATCATTTACGACAAATTGAACATCCCTAACGTCGAACATTTCTGTGACTCGTGATTCACGACTTCTTCCATGTTGATATCCAGCAGATTGCAGAGAGCTGACATATAAAACAGGTTCCGCCCCAGTTCGGAGCTGATGACCTCTTTGCAATTCTCGCACAATTCACCTTCCACATGCGTTTCCAGCAGGCCCTTGGTTTGAGCAATACCGCTCTCGGGGGCATATTTCTGCTTGGTGGCGTGCAGCTCAATGCAGCCGCATTCGGTAATGGCCTTGGACACGGCACGGTTGACAGAAGCTCCGGCTTGTCCTGTTTTGGACAGTACGTCAATCAGACTGCGATGACGCAGCAACAGCTCGGAAACCTGATCCTGAAAAGCCTGTAAACTTAGCGTACTCATTTTGCTACTCACCTCGGGATATGAATTGAATTCATTATATGCCAATAATTTACCTTCTTTCAACTGACGATTGCAAACATTTCCAAAAAGTTCTTGCAACCGGGATTAGCAATCCAACAATTGGATCATACTGGATATGAAGATGAAGGACAATTAAAGGAGGTGCAGGGACATATGTGGAAAAAAGGCATTTTAACTTTTACAGGATTGTGCGGTGCATGGTTTGGCTACACGGCATATCATCTGGCAGGAAAATCCGTCCCGTGGATGGCTGAATGGATTCAGTCAGCAGGGCTGCTGGGGGCAGGAGTAGCAACGGCACTGGGCGCTGTATTGTTTATGGCTGTATGTAATATTGGTGGAACCTTGCTGGCAAGCAGGCTGCAAAATGGGATTGATGGTTTGGCTAAAGTACCGATGAACGAACTGGCTGCTGGTGCAGCAGGTACTGTTGCAGGGTTACTGGTGGCCTTGCTGCTCTATCCATGCCTGACTTGGCTGGGAACAGCAGGAGAGGTGCTTCAGGTGGCTCTGACGGCCGTAAGCGGTTATTCGGGGTACATGCTAGCCATGGCGAAGAAAGACGACCTCGCTGCATTCTGGATGTCTGGGCGATGGGGTCATCCCGAGCTGGATGAAGACAGACGGATGGAAGAACACAAGATTTTGGATACCAGTGTCATTATTGATGGCCGTATCGCAGATATATGCAAGACCGGGTTTATCGAAGGTACAATCGTGATTCCGGAATTCGTCCTGGAAGAACTTCAGCATATTGCAGATTCCTCGGATCTGCTGAAGCGAAACAGAGGACGGCGTGGACTGGACATTTTGAATAAAATCCAGAAAGAACTCGACGTGAAGGTGCTCATTTACGAAGGGGATTTCGAAGAAATATCGGAAGTGGACAGCAAGCTGGTCAAACTCGCCAAAGTGCTTCAGGGCAAGGTGGTTACCAATGACTTCAACCTGAACAAAGTTTGCGAGCTCCAGGGTGTATCTGTACTGAACATCAACGATCTGGCGAATGCGGTTAAGCCTGTGGTGCTGCCTGGTGAAGAGATCATGGTGCAGATCATCAAGGATGGCAAGGAGCATGGCCAAGGTGTAGCTTATCTGGATGACGGTACGATGATTGTCGTGGAAGGCGGACGCGAGTATATCGGCATGATGATGGAAGTGCTGGTGACCAGTGTGCTGCAGACCTCCGCGGGACGAATGATTTTTGCCAAGCCTAAACTGTTGGAAAAAGCCCAATAAAGGGGTATGATGGGTAGTGTATCGTTCACCGATATTTATATCGCTTGAAGATATTCAGTATCGTAGAACGATAAACTGACAGACAAGGCAGGGATTACGGCATGGATAAAGGGTGGGGTGTCGTCATTGTGGCAGCAGGTCGGGGAACCCGAATGGGAACAACCGAGAGCAAGCAGTTTCTGCTGCTGCAGGACAAGCCCGTTTTCATACATACGCTTGAAGTGTTTGCCGCTCTGGATGAGATCAGCGAGATCGTGCTGGTAACCGGAGCCGCAGATGTTGAACGCTGCCTGGATTGGGTAAAAGAATACCGACTGGAGTCGCGTGTCCGTGTCATCCCCGGAGGGAAAGAGAGACAGCATTCTGTTCAAGAAGGCCTGAAGGCCTTACAGACGGATTGGGTCCTCGTTCACGACGGGGTACGTCCTTTTGTTGACCGTAAGCAGATTACAGGTTGCATGGAGGCCGCGATGTCGGGGGGAGCCGCTGTACTGGCCGTTCCCGTGAAAGATACGATTAAACAAGTGAATGCGGAGGGAATCGTTACGGCGACGCCTGACCGCAGCAGTCTGTGGAGTATTCAAACCCCGCAGGCTTTTCGTCTTTCTTCACTGCTGCTTGCTTACGAGTCGGCCGCAAGGGATGGATTTCTGGGGACGGATGATGCCATGCTGGCTGAGCGCCAGGGGATGTCCGTCCAGGTTGTGGAAGGAAGTTATACCAACATCAAATTAACGACGCCGGAAGATTTGGAATATGCCGCGTTTTTGCTTGGGGGAGAGAAGAAGCGATGATACGTGTAGGACAGGGATTTGATGTACACCAATTGGTGGAGGGACGTCCGTGCATCATTGGCGGGGTAACGATTCCTTATGAAAAAGGACTGCTTGGTCACTCGGATGCAGATGTGCTGCTGCATGCCATCAGTGATGCCATTCTGGGTGCACTTGCACTTGGGGACATTGGCAAACACTTTCCGGACACCGATCCGGAGTTCAAGGACGCGGATAGCCTCAAACTGCTGGAGCATGTATGGCAGCTCGTGAAAGAGCGCGGATATCGTTTGGGCAACATTGATTCCACCATTATTGCGCAGAAACCGAAAATGGCACCATACATTCCACAGATGGCCGAGATTATTGCCAAGGCACTGGAAGCGGATGTTGATCAGGTCAATGTCAAAGCAACGACTACGGAGCAGCTCGGATTCCCTGGACGGGGAGAGGGGATTGCGGCCCAATCGGTTGTTTGCCTTGTTCGTGTGTGATATTATCAACCAACTAGTATACGGAGGGGATATTTTATGAGCACAGAAGTTCGTGTGCGCTACGCGCCGAGTCCAACGGGACACCTGCATATCGGGAATGCCCGTACGGCGCTCTTTAACTACTTGTATGCCAAGCATAATAACGGGAAATTTATCATTCGTATTGAGGATACTGACGTAAAACGGAACATTGCGGGTGGCGAGGAAAGCCAGCTTAAATATTTGAAATGGCTCGGAATCGAGTGGGATGAGAGCATTGATGTAGGCGGGGAATACGGACCTTATCGTCAGACGGAACGTTTGGATATTTACCGCAAATACACCCAGGAGCTGCTGGACAAAGGTCTGGCTTACCGCTGCTTCTGCACGGAAGAAGAGCTGGAGCAAGAGCGCGAGGAGCAAACGGCACGTGGAGAAACGCCGCGTTATTCGGGCAAACACCGGGACCTGACGCCAGAGCAGATCAGTGCTTTTGAAGCGGAAGGCCGCGTTGCGAGCGTTCGTTTCCGTGTACCGGAAGAGCGCACATATACGTTCGATGACATGGTTAAAGGCACCATTTCGTTTAACAGCAAGGAATCCGGGGACTTCGTCATTGTGAAAAAAGACGGCATTCCCACGTACAACTATGCTGTTGCAGTGGATGATCACCTGATGAAAATATCCCACGTTCTCCGCGGGGAAGATCACATCTCCAACACGCCGCGTCAGCTGATGATCTATGAAGCGCTCGGCTGGGAGCCGCCGCAATTCGGTCATATGACCCTGATTGTGAATGAAAATCACAAGAAGCTGAGTAAACGGGACGAATCCGTCATTCAGTTTATCGAACAATATGATCAGCTCGGCTACTTGCCAGAGGCGATGTTCAACTTCATCTCCCTGCTTGGCTGGTCGCCGGAAGGGGAAGAAGAGATCTTCTCGCAGGAACAGTTGATCTCCATCTTTGATACCAAACGTTTGTCCAAGAGCCCGGCTGTATTTGATACTCATAAGCTGGCACACTTGAACAATCACTATATTAAACATGCAGACCCGGATCGTATTGCTGAAATGGCAATTCCGCATCTGCAAAAGGCAGGACGCATCGCGGCTGAGCTGTCACCTGAACAGAAGGAATGGGCGTATACACTCGTTCATCTGTACCAGGAGCAAATGACTGCAGCCTCCGACATTGTGGAACTGTCCGAAGTATTCTTCCGCTCCCATCTGGAGCTGGATGCAGAAGCGACCGCCGTACTTGGAGAAGAGCAGGTGCCAACGGTTCTGAAGGCCTTTGCCGATAAAGTTCAGGCGAGTGAAGAGTTTACCCCAAGTAAAATGGCTTCATTGATTAAGGAAATACAGAAGGAAACCGGATTTAAAGGCAAGCAGCTCTTTATGCCTATTCGTGTAGCACTGACTGGACAGACCCATGGACGTGACCTGAATCAGACGATTGTACTGCTTGGCCGGGATACGGTTGTTGAGCGTCTGCATGCACAGGTGAAAGGCGCGTAATCCAGGAACGCTGTAGATCCTGGTACTGCCGCGGGTGAGGCCGGTATCGCCTGGGATGAAGTTATTGCAAGGTTGTTGTCAGTCCAGTACCTTTTCGCTATAATAGCAACACAAAGGTTAAATGACATGTTTCAGCATTCATCATAGAACAGCAAAGACCGGGAGGAGTAAACCGAACCGGACAGTTCCAGAGAGGATGGTCCCGCAGCGAAGAATGAATTTCTTTGGCTGTGGTGGCTGTGAGCCATCCACTGTCCGTCGGTCGAAATGCGCCCGTGAGCTGCATAGCCGAATCCGGCCCCGCCTCTTGTACGTGTAGGAGAGGAAAACGTCAGGATAGGTTGTGACGGTTGGTTTCCGTTACCGAACCGCTTGAGGGTTTATTCTTATTTGTCGGAAGAGGTGGCAGCCATTCGCTGACTGTCTAATTCTGATACGTAAGTTTAAGCCGAGCAGAGTGGGACCGCGATTAACGCCTCTGCAGCATTATGCTGCAGAGGCGTTTTTTGTTTGGGGCGAGTCAGCAGTACACTACCAAGAGGGCTGCGCCGTCCGGTATGCCGGAGGACGAAGACCTGAACAAGAGGGGAACGAGCATGTTCAAGAAGATCAGATCAGATATCCAGGCGGTGTTTGAAAACGATCCGGCTGCCCGGGGATGGTTCGAGGTTGTATTTACCTATTCGGGGCTGCATGCCATATGGGCTCACCGGATCGCGCACTTTTTCTATAAACGGAAATGGTTCTCGGTTGCCCGGTTTATCTCGCAGATCAGCCGTTTTATGACAGGAATCGAGATTCACCCTGGAGCGACCATAGGGAATCGGCTGTTTATTGACCATGGAATGGGTGTAGTTATTGGTGAAACCTGTGAGATAGGCGATGATGTTGTTATTTACCAGGGGGTTACACTTGGCGGAACAGGGAAAGAAAAAGGAAAGAGACACCCGACGATTGGCAATAATGTGGTTATCTCATCGGGAGCCAAAGTGCTCGGTTCATTCAGCGTTGGTGATCAATGTAACATTGGAGCCAACTCGGTCGTATTAAAAGAAGTACCATCCAACAGTACGGTTGTAGGCATACCGGGGAGAATCGTCAAGCAGGACGGACGCCGGGTGGATCGTCTGAATCAGCAGCTGCCCGATCCGGTCATTGACTCTCTGCGCAGTATGCAGCAAGAGATCGAACGATTGCGTGAAGAAGTGCGTACACTACAGGATAGCCGTAAGAATGAGACTTCACGTGATACAATAAATAAATAGGGAAGTATGGATGAAAGGAAAGTGACCATGACGCTTCAAATTTACAATACGATGAGTCGTACCAAAGAGAATTTCATTCCCCAAGAACCGGGGAAGGTAAAAATGTATGTGTGCGGACCGACAGTGTATGATTACATTCATATCGGGAATGCACGTCCGGTTATTTTTTTCGACACCGTTCGCGGCTACTTGGAACAGACAGGACATGAAGTAAACTACGTTGTAAACTTCACGGATGTTGATGATAAATTGATTCGCAAAGCCGAACAGCTGGGTACTGACGTTCCTCATGTTGCAGAGAAGTTTATTGCTGCGTACTACGAGGATCTTGAGGGATTGGGGATTCCCAAAGCGAGCAGCAATCCGAGAGTTACGGAGAATATGCCGCTTATTATCGACTTTATCCGTGAGTTGGTTGAAAAGGGCATTGCTTATGAAAATGGTGGGGACGTATATTACCGCACAGGCAAATTCGAAGAGTACGGCAAGCTGTCGAAGCAGAATCTGCAGGAATTACAGTTCGGTATCCGGATTGGTGTAGATGAGCGCAAAGAACATCCCGAAGATTTCGTGCTCTGGAAAGCAGCTAAACCAGGGGAGATCTACTGGTCCAGTCCTTGGGGCAATGGCCGTCCGGGCTGGCATATCGAATGCTCTGCTATGGCGCGTGAATACCTGGGTGATACGCTCGATATCCATGGAGGTGGACAGGATCTGCAGTTCCCTCACCATGAGTGCGAATGTGCACAATCCGAGGTGCTGACGGGCAAACCGCTCGCCAACTATTGGATGCATAACGGATTTATTCGCATCGATAACGAAAAAATGTCGAAATCACTCGGTAACGGAGTGCTTGTAAAAGACCTTCGAACCCAGTACAAACGTGAAGCCATTCGTTATTTCATGCTGTCGACACATTACCGCAATCCACTGAACTTTACCGAAGATACAATGGAGCAAGCGCAAAACAGTGTGGATCGTATCGCGAATGCCGTTGGCAATCTGAAGCATCGTTTGCAGGCAGTAACGGTAGATCAGGATATTACAGCGGAGTTCGCTGCTAAACTGGAGCAGATTCGCCAGCAGTATCACGAGAAAATGCAGGATGATTTCAATACTCCGGATGCCATTACAGCATTGTTCGAATGGGCTGCGGAAGCAAACCAGCTGCTGCAAAAGGAAGTCGTAAACGCTGCAGAAATTCGTGCATTGCTTGAGCTGTTTGGTGAGTTGAATGCGGTGCTTCGCATTTATACGGAAGCAGAACCGGAACTCCTGGATGAAGAGATTGAACGCCTGATTGAAGAACGTACGGAAGCGCGCAAGTCCAAGAACTGGGCACGGGCTGATGAAATCAGAGACGAATTGTCAGCGCAGGGCATCCTGCTTGAAGATACGGCTCAAGGGATGAGATGGCGGCGCAAATGAACGAGGATCAGTTGAAAAATATGTCTGATTCTATCGAACATTCGGAGCAGGGGGAACGGCCTGCTGAAGAGCAGACAGAGGCTGTGGCACAGGGAGGGTGGTTTCCGTACCCGCCTTCCCGGCCTGCAAGATTGATTCCTCCGATTGCACTCGCCTATATCGGTGATGCAGTGTATGAGGTGGCGGTAAGGCAGTATCTGTTGTCCAAAGCCAATATGCGTCCGAATCACTTGCATCGCAGTGCGACGGGTCTCGTATCAGCCAAGGCACAGAGTCGAATCCTTACAGGGATCGAGGAACAATTGACCGAAGAAGAGCGCGATGTTATAAGACAGGGGCGGAATGCCAAGTCGGGCAGTATTCCCAAGAATGCCGATGTACTGGAATACAGACATGCCACTGCTCTAGAGTGCCTTGTCGGTTACCTGTACAGTAGTGGTCGGCATGAGCGCATGATCCAACTGATTACGCAGGGAATTGAGCATGCAGAGAAGCAGTCACCCCCACCAAACAAAAAATAAAAATAACAACTTAGTCGTTCCTGTGGTACAAGCCAATGTAGGAGGCATATGCAGGACGTAATAGAGAGGACCGAAGCAATATGGAAGAAGAATGGATTGCTGGTAAGCACTCCGTGACGGAGGCGCTGCGTTCAGGACGCACCATCAACAAAATATGGATCGCTGATACTGCACAGAAACACTTGACCCAACCAATTATCGCGGAAGCCAAAAAACTCGGTATCGTAATTCAGCATGTGGACAAGCGCAAATTGGATCAAACCGTGCCGGGCATTCAGCATCAGGGTGTTGTGGCGCAAGCGGCCCCTTATGCTTATGCTGAGGTAGAGGATATTTTGGAGGCGGCAAAATCGAAGAATGAGCATCCGTTTTTGATTTTGCTGGACGAAATTGAAGATCCGCATAACCTGGGTTCCATTCTGCGGACAGCTGACTGCACGGGGGCTCACGGTGTTATTGTCCCTAAGCGGCGTTCAGCATCAGTGACTGCAACGGTGTCCAAAACTTCTGCAGGTGCAGCTGAATATGTACCGGTTGCTAGGGTTAGCAACCTGGCTCAGACGATTGATCGTCTCAAGGAAGAGGGCGTGTGGGTTGTGGGTACGGATGTAACTGCACGTGAGCCGGTGTTTGGCAATGGTGTATTTACAGGACCGGTAGCCCTGGTTATCGGGAACGAAAACAAAGGTATGGGCCGACTGATTCGTGAGAAGTGTGATGTACTGGTCAAATTGCCGATGCAGGGACAGATTAACTCCCTGAATGCTTCCGTGGCGGCGGGTGTTGTCATGTACGAAGTGCTTCGTTCGCGCCAAGCACAGGGATAGATGGTATGGCTGATTCCCGGGATGTGCTTCTGGTAGACGGGTATAACATGATTGGTGACTGGCCGGAACTGTCCAGACTGGCAGAGAGTGGGCTCGAGGAGGCGCGGAATCGTCTTCTCTTCCGTCTTGCCGACTATCAGGCGTTCTCCGGTCGCAAGGTCATCGTTGTTTTTGATGCCTATCTCGTACCCGGACTTGGTAAAACATACACACAGAGCAAGGTGCAGATCTATTTTACCAAGGAAAAAGAGACGGCTGACGAATGCATTGAGAGACTCGTACGGGAACTAAGCTCGCGGAGACGCCAAATCTATGTAGCCACAAGCGATATGGTAGAACAGCATGTCATTTTTGGACAGGGAGCATTACGTGTATCTGCCAGAGAGCTGCTGATCGAAGTGGAGCAGAATGAGAAAGAATTGCAGAAACGTCTGGAGGAGGATCAGGCCAAGTCCACACGTAATACACTGGGAGCCAAGCTTAGCCCGGATGTGTTGAAGCAATTTGAGCGCTGGCGGCGTGAATAGGGGAACTGTTTTACAAATATTTCAATTTTTGAAAGTCTTGACAATTATGTTATTCATGTTCTTTTTTAGGGATAGCGTGGTTGACGGTGTAAGGTGCCATCATATATACTGTTCGTATATTTCATAGAGTAGAGTAACGGTGTACCTTGCGTTGCAGCCGGAGGGATTGTCTGTGAGTGTCGACCTCAAAGATATCATGTTATCAAAGTATGATTACCAAAGTGACGAAGACATTGTCGAAGCGGTCCGTGAAGGTGAGAGCGAAGCGCTGGAGTTTTTGATTAACAAATATCGCAACTTTGTACGCGCCAAGGCAAGATCTTATTTTCTGATTGGGGCAGACCGGGAAGATATCATTCAGGAAGGAATGATTGGTCTCTACAAATCCATTCGGGATTTCAAGGGAGACAAGCTGGCTTCGTTCAAAGCTTTTGCCGAGCTGTGTATCACCAGACAGATTATTACGGCAATCAAGACGGCAACACGTCAGAAACATATTCCGCTTAATTCCTATGTATCGTTGGACAAGCCAATCTATGATGAAGAATCCGATCGTACGTTACTCGATGTGATTTGTGGAACCCAGGTCAGTGATCCGGAAGAGCTTATCATTAACCAGGAAGAGTTTGTAGGTCTGGAAGATAAGATGTCGGAGATTCTAAGTGACTTGGAACGAAAAGTGTTGATGTTGTATCTGGACGGGAGATCTTATCAAGAGATTGCAGTAGATTTGGACCGACATGTGAAGTCCATTGATAATGCACTGCAGCGCGTGAAGCGCAAACTTGAAAAGTACCTGGAAGTTCGAGATAATTGAACAATGTTGCTATTGACGGAAAAGGCTCGGTGTTTGAGTCTTTTTTTGCTGCTCTAAGTTTATAAGTCAAAAGATTGATAATACTAGTAATCGCTTGGTCCAAGCAGGAGAAGAGAAAAATCAGAGACGCCCGAACTACACATTTTTTGAACGGAACTTTTACCAGTGATGAAAGGCTATTCTTTCATTGACATGGTTATACCCTTATGATAAAGTGTTTTAGGTAGGCCTAAATTCGCGGCTTTTTTTAGGATCAATTTAGAGACTCTGCTTTAAAGTGGAAGTCTTCGGGAGGTGTACATCATGCGGGTAATTATTACTTTGGCTTGTACAAACTGCAAACAAAGAAATTACACTACGACAAAAAACAAGCGTAATCACCCCGACCGCATGGAGATGAAGAAATTTTGCAAGTTTTGTAACGAGCAGACTTCTCATCGCGAAACCAGATAGTTTTTGGGAGGTGTAGTCGGCGTGAAACGTAGTTTCAAATCTCTGATTTCCTTTTTCTCAGAAAGCTGGGCTGAACTTAAAAAAGTTCGCTGGCCTAATCGTAAAGAGCTGACCAACTACACATTGATCGTTCTTGGTACTGTTGTGGTTATGACGCTGTTTTTTTGGGTCGTTGATATCGGCATCTCCGCTGTGATCGAAGCGATTATTTAAGAAGGGTCCCAGGTGGCTTGATATGGAAAAAAGATGGTACGTCGTTCATACCTACTCAGGGTATGAGAATAAGGTCAAAGCCAATTTGGAAAAACGCGTAGAGTCCATGGGCATGGAAGACAAGATATTCCGCGTTCTTGTTCCTATGGAAGAAGAAGTGGTAAACAAGGACGGTAAGAAAAAAACCGTTATGCGTAAAGTTTACCCCGGCTATGTCTTGGTGGAAATGATCCAAACGGATGACTCTTGGTATGTTGTTCGCAATACACCGGGTGTTACGGGATTTGTCGGTTCGACAGGTTCCGGGTCCAAACCAACTGCTCTGTTGCCTGAAGAAGTGGAACAAATTCTGAAGCACATGGGTATGGTTGAGCCGAAGCCGAAAATTGAATTCGACATTAAGGAATCCGTACGAATTAAAGTTGGTCCTTTTGCGAATTTTGTGGGCTCCGTGGAAGAAATTTTGGTAGACAAAAGCAAGTTGAAAGTGCATGTGAACATGTTTGGACGGGAAACGCCGCTTGAGTTGGAATATACACAAGTGGAGAAGATATAGTCTCTTCAAGTTTCTTGTGGGAGGACCGAAAGGTTCGTTAACCACTATTTTGCAAGGAGGTGTCAATCATGGCAAAAAAGGTAATCAAAATGGTAAAACTGCAAATTCCAGCAGGTAAAGCGAATCCAGCGCCTCCGGTAGGTCCAGCTTTGGGTCAAGCAGGTGTCAACATCATGGCATTCTGTAAAGAGTTCAACGCTCGTACAGCCGATCAAGCGGGATTGATTATTCCTGTGGAAATCACAGTGTTCGAGGACCGTTCCTTTACTTTCATCACTAAAACTCCACCAGCAGCAGTTCTGTTGAAAGTGGCAGCTAAAGTGGAAAAAGGATCCGGCGAACCGAACAAGAAAAAAGTTGCTACTGTTAAACGTGATGCGGTACGTCAAATCGCAGAACAAAAAATGCCTGACCTGAATGCAGCGAACGTTGAGTCCGCAATGCGTATGGTCGAAGGTACTGCCCGTAGCATGGGTATCACCATCGAAGACTAATTTTTCATCTGAAACATGGCTTCGTAAAGCCGGCCGATTCGCGGCCGGTTGATGTGGGAGGTATATCCGCTAAAACCACAAAGGAGGAATATAACATGGCTAAACACGGTAAAAAATACCTGGAAGCTGCTAAGCTGATCGACAGCGAAGCAACTTACGAGCCTTCAGAAGCTGTAGAGCTTGTGAAAAAGGCAGCCACTGCAAAATTCGATGAAACAATCGAAGCAGCAGTACGCTTGGGCGTTGACCCACGTAAGCAAGACCAGGCTGTACGTGGTGTAGTTGTCTTGCCACACGGCACAGGTAAAACACAACGCGTATTGGTATTTGCAAAAGGTGACAAAGCGAAAGAAGCGGAAGCGGCTGGCGCGGACTATGTTGGTGATGCAGACATGATCAACAAAATCCAACAAGGCTGGTTCGAATTCGACGTCTGCGTAGCGACACCAGATATGATGAGTGAAGTAGGTAAATTGGGCCGACTGCTCGGCGGTAAAGGTCTGATGCCTAACCCTAAAGCCGGAACGGTAACTTTCGATGTAACTAAGGCTGTTCAAGAAATCAAAGCCGGTAAAATCGAATATCGTCTGGATCGTGCAGGTCAAATTCATGCACCGATCGGTAAAGCATCTTTCTCTGCAGAGCAACTGAACGAGAACTTGAAAGCTCTCATGGACGCTCTGAACCGTGCTAAACCGGCGGCAGCAAAAGGTGTTTATCTGAAGAATGTTTCTCTTTCTTCCACGATGGGCCCTGGCGCACGCGTGAACGCAGCTTCTTTTAGATAATATCTGTTGACAGACTTGTTCTGTTTTGATATGATATAAAAGTTGTGAGTCCGAGTGACTGACCGTTGACATTTGAATATGCTTGCCGTAGACAGTAGGTGCCATCAGGCTTAATTTCCTACCGAGGTATGATTATAGAACTTAGAACGATGTAAATCGATGATGAGTATATATCAAGCCTTCGTGATTCTACGGAGGCTTTTCTTAATGGGATAAATTTGATCAGGAGGTGTACAGTTTGGCAAACGCAAAAGTGATTCAAGCAAAACAAGAGTCCGTTGATGCAGTAACAGCGAAATTGCGCGAGAGCGCTACGACAGTTGTTGTTGACTATCGCGGTCTGAACGTTGCCCAAGTAACTGAGCTGCGTAAGCAGCTTCGTGAAGCCGGAATCGAATTCCAAGTGCTGAAAAACACATTGCTTCGCCGTGCGACTGCTGCAGCAGAACTGACAGAACTCGATAGCGTTCTTACAGGTCCTACTGCAATTGCATTCAGCGCCGAAGATGCTGTGGCTCCAGCCAAAATTCTGAACGACTTCGCTAAAAAGAACGACGCACTGGAATTGAAAGGTGCAGTTGTTGAAGGTCGTGTAATCGGAGTAGAAGAAGTTAAGGCTTTGGCAGAACTGCCATCCCGCGAAGGTCTCCTCTCCATGCTCCTCAGCGTGCTTCAAGCGCCAGTGCGCAACTTCGCGCTTGCGGTTAAAGCAGTTGCGGAAAAAGAAGAACAAGGCGCGTAAGCTACTTGATCTGATCGCTGTTTAGGCAGCATTGAATGACAAAAAAATAAAATTATATATGGAGGTTCAATCATGAGTAAAGAGCAAATCTTGGAAGCAATCAAAGGCATGACTGTACTGGAACTGAACGATCTTGTTAAAGCAATCGAAGAAGAATTCGGCGTAACTGCTGCAGCTCCAGTAGCTGTTGCAGGTGGCGGAGCTGCTGCAGCAGAAGCTGAGCAATCCGAGTTCGACGTAATCTTGGCAAGCGCTGGCGCTTCCAAAATCAACGTTATCAAAGCAGTTCGTGAAATCACAGGTCTTGGCCTGAAAGAAGCTAAAGAAGTAGTTGACAATGCTCCAAAAGCATTGAAAGAAAAAGTTAGCAAAGAAGAAGCTGAATCCATCAAAGCTAAATTGGAAGAAGCAGGCGCTACAATCGAAGTTAAATAATTTGGCTTTTACAAGCTAAATGAACAAAACAACAAACCCCTTGACTTATATCAAGGGGTTTGTTGCTGTAATTGTATATGGAAAGTGAGTGAGGACATGTCCAATCATTATTATTCGGACAAACCGCAGGTCGCACATGACAGACGGGCAACGGAAGCGGAGCTTCGTGGATGGAAATTGCGATTCGTTACCGATGCAGGTGTATTTTCCAAGAGCGGAATCGATTACGGCAGCAGAGTACTGATTGATGCAGTAGAATTAACTGCTGGGGCTCATGTTCTGGATGTGGGTTGCGGGTATGGACCAATTGGTCTTACGGCAGCCAAGCTTGTACCCGAAGGACATGTCACCATGATCGATATCAACGAGAGAGCGGTTGAGCTTTCCAGAGAAAATGCAAAAGCAAATGGAATCACGAATGTAACGGTATTACAAAGTAATCTACTTTCTGAAGTGAACCAGAGGGACTTTGACGCAGTTCTAACCAACCCGCCGATCCGAGCAGGGAAGGAAACCGTTCATACCATTTTTGAGCAGGCGCATCAGCATCTGAAGGTAGGTGGTTCGTTGTGGATTGTCATTCAGAAAAAGCAAGGGGCTCCTTCGGCAAAAGCGAAGCTGGAATCCTTGTTTGGAAGAGTGGAAGAAGTGACGAAAGACAAAGGCTACCGGATTTTCAAAGCGGTGAAAACGGAGGACTCGTCCGAAGGGTAGTTTCCGATTTGTAAAGTAAGCAGGGGAGCATTTTTTTTGCAATAGGACTATTGACTTGAAATTCAGGTCGTGGTATTATTGTAAAATGTCAGTATTAAGATGCCCTACTTGGCTTTAGCTAACTAAAAATGTCAATCTTTTTTTACGCCGAACGGGCTTATTATGCCTACGTTTGGCGTATAATATGTACATTTTGGGCAAACTGGGGATAAGTATGATTTTGGAAGACATCCGCCGATCAAAGTTGCTCTTTTTTCGAACGACATTCGAGTAAGGGCTTTTCTTTATTTGTGGATGCATTGCTTTGCTCTGTATGTGTACCATTATAAGGTTACAAACAGAGGTTCGCAACGAAATTTTTAAAGTGAGTAGACATTGAGGGGTGAGTTTAAGTTGGCAGGACATCTTGTTCAATATGGTCGACGCACTCGGCGCAGTTATGCACGAATTAACGAGATACTCGAAGTTCCGAACCTGATTGAGATCCAACAAAAATCTTACGATTGGTTTTTGGAGGAAGGGTTGCGCGAAATGTTCCAGGATATCTCGCCGATCCAGGATTTTACAGGCAACTTGATTTTGGAATTTATCGATTACAGTCTCGGTGAACCGAAGTATACAGTAGACGACGCGAAAGAGCGTGACGTTACTTATGCAGCACCGCTTCGGGTCAAAGTCCGGCTCATTAATAAGGAAACCGGCGAAGTCAAAGAGCAGGAAGTATTCATGGGAGATTTCCCGCTGATGACCGAAACCGGCACATTTATTATTAATGGTGCGGAACGGGTTATTGTCAGCCAGTTGGTTCGCTCTCCTAGCGTTTACTTCAGTACCAAAGTAGATAAGAACGCCAAAAAAACGTATACCGCTACAGTTATTCCTAACCGCGGCGCTTGGCTCGAATTGGAGATGGACGCGAAGGATGTTGTATACGTCCGGATCGACCGTACACGTAAAATTCCAGTTACGGTTCTCCTGCGTGCTCTTGGTTTTGGCACAGACGCTGAGATTCTGGATCTGCTCGGTAATGACGAATATATTCGCAACACGCTGGACAAAGACAATACGGATTCCACGGAGAAAGCGCTGATTGAAATTTATGAGCGCCTTCGTCCGGGCGAGCCGCCAACGCTGGATAACGCGAAAAGCTTGCTCGTAGCTCGTTTCTTTGATCCAAAACGCTATGACCTAGCTAACGTAGGTCGTTACAAAATCAACAAAAAGCTTCACATCAAAAACCGTTTGTTCAATCAACGTTTGGCTGAGTCTCTCGTTGATACTGAAACTGGCGAAATTATCGCCGAAGCAGGTCAAATGGTAGACCGTCGTTTGCTCGATGAAATCATGCCTTATCTGGAGAAGAGTGTTGGCTTCCGTACGTATCACGTAGCTAACGGGGTTCTGGATGCGAATGATATTCCAATGCAAACGATTGACGTGTTCTCGCCGATTGAAGATGGTAAAGTCGTTAAGTTGATTGCCAATGCTAACATTGATAAATCAGTGAAGAACGTAACACCGGCAGATATCATTTCTTCAATCAGTTACTTCATTAACCTTCTGCACGGCATCGGAAGCACAGATGATATCGATCACCTGGGTAACCGTCGTCTGCGTTCGGTTGGTGAACTCTTGCAGAATCAATTCCGTATCGGTTTGTCCCGTATGGAACGTGTTGTTCGTGAGAGAATGTCCATTCAGGATGCTAACGTGATCACGCCACAGGCATTGATTAACATACGTCCTGTAATTGCATCCATTAAAGAGTTCTTCGGTAGCTCCCAATTGTCACAGTTTATGGATCAAACGAACCCTCTGGGTGAATTGACGCATAAACGTCGTCTGTCCGCACTCGGACCGGGCGGTTTGACACGTGAGCGTGCAGGCATGGAAGTCCGTGACGTCCATCCATCCCACTATGGCCGGATGTGTCCAATCGAGACTCCAGAGGGACCAAACATTGGTTTGATCAACTCCTTGTCTACATTTGCCCGTGTGAACGAATATGGTTTCATTGAAGCTCCATATCGCTGGGTAGATCCGAAGACTGGTGTCGTAACCGAGCAAATCGATTATCTGACAGCAGACGAAGAGGACAACTACGTTGTCGCACAAGCGAACGCGAAACTGAATGAAGATGGAACTTTTGCAGAAGAAGCGATCATTGTACGTTACAACAAACAATCGGATAACATCCTTACGATGCCGAGCGAGCGCGTTGACTACATGGACGTATCTCCTAAACAAGTTGTATCTGTCGCTACAGCGCTTATTCCGTTCCTTGAAAACGATGACTCCAACCGCGCACTGATGGGATCCAACATGCAGCGGCAGGCGGTTCCTCTCTTGATTCCTAAAGCTCCGCTCGTAGGAACAGGTATGGAACACAAAGCTGCAAAAGATTCCGGTGTATGTATTGTCTCCAAATATGACGGGATTATTGAACGTTCTTCTGCGAATGAAATCTGGCTCCGTCGTGTGGAAGAGGTAGATGGCCAAGAAGTTAAAGGCGATATCGTTAAATATAAATTACACAAATTTATGCGTTCGAACCAAGGAACATGCATTAACCAACGTCCGATTGTCAAACGTGGTGCTGTTGTCAAAGCTGGCGACATCCTCGCTGACGGTCCTTCGACGGAAATGGGCGAATTGGCTTTGGGACGCAACGTCGTTGTTGCCTTCATGACTTGGGAAGGTTACAACTACGAGGATGCGATTCTGCTTAGTGAAAAACTCGTGAAGGAAGATGTTTACACATCCATCCACATCGAGGAGTATGAGTCAGAAGCGCGTGATACCAAGCTCGGACCTGAAGAAATCACACGTGACATCCCTAACGTAGGGGAAGAAGCGCTGCGTAACCTCGATGAGCGTGGTATTATCCGGATTGGTGCCGAAATCGCTGCTGGCGATATCCTGGTTGGTAAAGTAACGCCTAAAGGTGTAACTGAACTGACTGCAGAGGAACGTCTCCTGCATGCAATCTTCGGTGAGAAAGCACGTGAAGTTCGTGATACGTCCTTGCGTGTGCCTCACGGTACGGACGGGATCGTCGTAGACGTGAAAGTATTTACCCGTGAAAACGGTGATGAACTGCCTCCAGGTGTTAACCAGCTCGTTCGTGTCTATATCGCTCAAAAACGGAAAATCTCCGAGGGTGATAAAATGGCCGGACGTCACGGTAACAAAGGGGTCGTGGCTCGTATTCTGCCGGAAGAAGATATGCCATTCCTGCCGGACGGAACACCGGTTCAAATCGTTCTTAACCCGCTGGGCGTACCTTCCCGGATGAACATCGGTCAAGTGCTCGAAGTTCACTTGGGTATGGCTGCTATGCAGCTCGGTATCCACGTAGCTACCCCTGTATTCGACGGAGCGAAAGAGTATGACGTCTTCGATACGATGGAAGAAGCAGGTATGCAGCGTAATGGTAAAACCGTTCTGTACGATGGCCGTACGGGTGAAGAGTTTGAACGTGAAGTAACTGTCGGCGTCATGCACATGATCAAGCTGGCGCACATGGTTGATGATAAAATCCATGCCCGTTCCACAGGTCCTTACTCACTCGTTACGCAACAGCCGCTGGGTGGTAAAGCCCAATTCGGTGGACAGCGTTTCGGGGAGATGGAGGTTTGGGCGCTTGAAGCATACGGCGCTGCCTATACTCTGCAAGAAATCTTGACTGTTAAGTCCGATGATGTTGTTGGTCGGGTGAAAACATATGAGTCCATTGTCAAAGGTGAGAATGTTCCGGAGCCGGGTGTTCCTGAATCGTTCAAAGTATTGATCAAAGAGCTGCAAAGCTTGGGTATGGACGTTAAGATTTTGAGTGAAGATGAACAAGAGATTGAAATGAAAGAAATGGACGATGAAGATGACGCTGCGAGCGATAAGCTCAGCCTCAACCTTGAGGGTTCAGAGGTCGGAGTGGAGTAACCGCTTCGGGCGCATGATGACCGGCGTTTTTCATCAGGCTCGCGTCTTGCTCCGGCTTCGGCCGGAGAAGGCGTAACCTAGAATACAGGAATTGGTTAAGGAGGGTTGCTCCTTGTTGGACGTCAACAATTTCGAATACATGAAGATCGGGCTTGCTTCCCCAGAAAAAATTCGTTCTTGGTCCCGCGGAGAAGTGAAAAAACCGGAAACGATCAACTATCGTACGTTGAAACCGGAAAAAGAAGGGCTGTTCTGCGAAAAGATTTTTGGCCCTACGAAAGACTGGGAATGTCACTGTGGTAAATACAAACGCGTTCGTTATAAAGGCGTTGTCTGTGACCGCTGTGGTGTTGAAGTAACACGTGCCAAAGTACGTCGTGAACGGATGGGCCATATTGAGCTCGCTGCTCCGGTATCGCACATCTGGTACTTCAAAGGTATTCCGAGCCGCATGGGTCTCGCTTTGGATATGTCTCCAAGATCTCTCGAGGAGATTATCTATTTTGCATCTTATGTAGTAACTGATCCAGGAGAAACTCCACTGGAGAAAAAACAGCTGTTGTCCGAGAAAGAATACCGCAGCTACCGTGAAAAATACGGATATGGATTCCAAGCTGGCATGGGTGCAGAAGCGGTTAAAAAACTGCTTCAAGACCTTGATGTAGACAAAGAGCTTGAATTCCTGAAGGAAGAGCTCCGCACTGCACAAGGACAACGTCGCAACCGTGCAATCAAACGTCTGGAAGTTATTGAAGCTTTCCGCAACTCAGGTAACAAACCTGAGTGGATGATCATGGATGTACTTCCTGTTATCCCGCCGGAACTTCGTCCGATGGTACAATTGGATGGTGGGCGTTTTGCAACGTCTGACCTGAATGATCTGTACCGCCGTGTAATTAACCGGAACAACCGTCTGAAACGCTTGCTTGATCTGGGCGCACCAGACATTATCGTGCAGAACGAAAAACGGATGCTGCAGGAAGCTGTTGACGCATTGATCGACAATGGCCGTCGCGGACGCCCGGTAACGGGTCCTGGTAACCGTCCATTGAAATCCCTCAGCCACATGCTGAAAGGTAAACAAGGACGTTTCCGTCAAAACTTGCTCGGTAAACGTGTTGACTATTCTGGTCGTTCCGTTATCGTTGTCGGACCTTACCTGAAGATGTATCAGTGTGGTCTGCCAAAAGATATGGCACTTGAACTGTTCAAGCCTTTCGTAATGAAAGAACTTGTGAATAAAGGGCTTGCCCACAATATCAAGAGCGCGAAACGTAAAGTTGAGCGTGTAAGTCCTGAAGTATGGGATGTTCTTGAAGAAGTAATTAAGGAGCACCCGGTTCTGCTCAACCGTGCCCCTACGCTTCACCGTCTCGGTATTCAAGCATTCGAACCAATTCTGGTTGAAGGTAAAGCCATTCGTCTTCACCCACTCGTATGTACGGCATACAATGCCGACTTTGACGGTGACCAAATGGCCGTGCACGTTCCGTTGTCTGCTGAGGCACAAGCGGAAGCACGTATCCTGATGCTTGCATCTGGTAACATTTTGAACCCGAAAGACGGTAAACCAGTTGTTACTCCTTCCCAGGATATGGTCCTAGGCTCTTACTACCTGACTATGGACAACAAGGAAGAAAAGGGAACTGGCATGATCCTGCGTACAGTGAACGAGGCTGTATCTGCGTATCAACGCGGTACTGCCGGCTTGCATGCACGCGTGGCGATTCCGGTTAAAGCCCTGGGTAAAACTAGCTTTACTGAAAAACAACAAGATGCAATGTTACTGACAACTGTCGGTAAAATCATCTTCAATGAAATTTTCCCAGCAAGTTTCCCTTACATTAACGATGCAACTCGTGCAAACCTTTATCAAGGTACTGCAGAGCATTTCTTTGTGTATGAGAAGGGGACTGACCTGAGAGAAGCAATCATGAATGCACCTCAAGCAGGTGGTGTTGGTAAGGAATATCTGGGTACAATTATCGCTCGTTGTTTTGAAATTTACCATACAACGGAAACAGCCGTTATTCTGGATAAAATCAAACAACTTGGATTCACATACTCCACTCGTGCCGGTATTACGGTTGCGGTGTCGGACGTTATCGTTCCAGATGAGAAAACGGATATCCTTAAGCAGTCCGAAGAAAAAGCACAAATCGTTACGAACCAGTACCGTCGTGGTCTGATTACGAACGAAGAGCGCTATGACCGCATCATTGATATCTGGTCTAAATCGAAAGATGATATTACCGAGATTCTGATGAAGTCGATGGATCGTTATAACTCTATCATGATGATGGTTGACTCCAAAGCACGGGGTAACAAATCGCAAATCACCCAATTGGGCGGTATGCGTGGTCTGATGGCCAACCCGTCCGGTCGTATCATCGAACTCCCAATCAAATCGAACTTCCGTGAAGGTCTGACGGTACTCGAGTACTTCATCTCGACACACGGTGCGCGTAAAGGTTTGGCCGATACGGCCTTGCGTACAGCCGACTCAGGTTACCTGACTCGTCGTCTCGTAGACGTGGCACAAGATGTGATCGTGCGTGAAGATGATTGTGGTACAGATAAAGGATTTACGGTTAGCCGTATCCAGGATGGTAAAGAGGTTATTGAAGATCTCTATGACCGTATCGAAGGAAGATACTGCTTCGAAACTGTTCGTCATCCAGAAACAAAAGAAATTATTGCACACCGCAATGAATTGATTGACTCCGACAAAGCAGAGGCAATCATCAAAGCAGGTGTTACCAAATTGCAAATCCGCTCCGTACTCAGCTGCCGTGCTCGTCATGGTGTCTGCAAAAAATGTTACGGTCGCAACCTGGCGACTGGTAAACACGTGGAGATCGGTGAAGCAGTTGGTATTATCGCTGCGCAATCCATTGGTGAGCCAGGAACACAGCTGACAATGCGTACGTTCCACACCGGTGGTGTAGCCGGAGACGATATCACGCAAGGTTTGCCGCGTATCCAGGAGTTGTTTGAGGCTCGTAATCCTAAGGGTCAAGCAACGATCAGTGAGATTGACGGTATTGTCAAAGAGATTCGCGAAGCAAAAGACCGTCGCGAAATCGAAATTCAAGGTGAAGCGGAATCCAAAGTTTACTCCGTTACCTACGGTTCCCGTGTTCGCGTAAGCGAAGGTATGGAGATCGAAGCAGGCGACGAGCTGACTGATGGTTCCATCGATCCAAAAGAAATGCTGCGCATCAAAGGCGTACGTGGTGTACAGAACTACATTCTGCAGGAAGTACAACGCGTATACCGTAACCAGGGCGTAGAAATTAATGATAAACACGTTGAAGTTATGATCCGTCAAATGCTGCGTAAAATCCGCATCGTCGATGCAGGAGATACAACGCTGCTGCCAGGATCGTTCGTAGATACGCATGAGTACGAAAGAGCTAACAAAACAGCGATTCTTAGTGATAAAGAGCCAGCGGTTGCGAAACCAATCTTGCTCGGTATCACAAAAGCGTCTCTCGAAACAGACTCCTTCCTCTCTGCGGCATCGTTCCAAGAGACTACACGTGTACTGACAGATGCAGCGATCAAAGGTAAAGTCGATCAGTTGCTCGGTCTGAAGGAGAATGTAATCATCGGTAAATTGATCCCTGCAGGTACAGGTATGAACCGTTACCGCAGCATCAAGTTTGCTGAGCCGGAAGATGGTCAATCTTCAGTTGAAGAACTTGAGCCTGTTTCCGTTGATTAAATAGATTCCCCCTGTTTAGGGTGAATATAAAGTTTTGTATGTCAGGGGATGGACGTCTGTTTAATACAGATGGACATTTCCTGATGTACGAAAACTTTGAATAAATGTTTTACGATTAGCATTGACATTGCTTGCGCTAGATGCTAATATATCAAAGGTGCGTGAGCAGCTGATTGTATATGTCCTATTCGGAGGAATGAACAATGTCTAATGAAAAAGGCCTGCAAGATGCTCATGTCAAAATAGGTACAAAACAGACCATGCGGATGGTTCAGTCAGGAATGGCTGCTGAGGTCTATGTGGCCGAAGATAGTGATCCGCAGCTCACTTCCAAAATCATTGCCTTGTGTGAACAACACAATGTGAAGTACACGAAAGTGGACACAATGAAAAATCTCGGCAAAGCTTGCGGGATTGGAGTGGGAGCAGCAATGGCTGCTGTCGCAAAATGATAGGGTAAGGAACGTTTTTGTCCGAGAACTTTTTAGGGATTCTCCAAGGCAAAAACTTTTCATTTGTCTTTTTATGAACCGCCTGGGTCTGTGGACTTAGCGATAAGAGGTTTATAAAGAAACATGAACAATTGAGGAAGGGGGTGGCAATCACATGCCAACTATTAACCAACTGGTACGCAAAGGACGTCAAGCTAAAGTTGAAAAGTCCAAATCACCAGCATTGCAAAAAGGGTTCAACGCTTTGAAACGTGAATCTACTAACATCAGTGCCCCACAAAAACGTGGTGTCTGCACTCGTGTAGGTACAATGACTCCACGTAAACCGAACTCTGCACTTCGTAAATATGCCCGTGTTCGTTTGACGAACCGTCTCGAGGTAACTGCTTATATCCCGGGTATCGGACATAACTTGCAAGAGCACAGTGTTGTATTGATTCGCGGAGGTAAAGTTAAGGACCTTGCAGGGGTTCGTTACCACATCGTTCGTGGAGCACTCGATACTGCAGGCGTGAACAACCGTATGCAAGCTCGTTCTAAATACGGTGCTAAACGTCCTAAAGCTAAAAAAGCCTAACACATTATAAGAAGCGATCCTGAATATCCTTTGGCTTAATGTCCAGAGTACAGGATCAGCTTAGCAAGAAAGAAAGGGGGATATCCATGCCACGCAAAGGTCCAGTTACGAAAAGAGACGTGTTGCCAGATCCGGTATACAACTCCAAGTTGGTTACTCGTTTGATCAACCGCATCATGCTCGACGGAAAACGCGGTGTTGCTCAAAGCATTCTGTATAATGCGTTCAAGTTGATCCAAGAACGCACGGGTAATGACCCGATGGAAGTATTTGAGACAGCAATCAAGAATATTATGCCAGTCCTGGAAGTTAAAGCTCGCCGTGTCGGCGGTGCCAACTACCAAGTACCAATCGAGGTAAAACCAGAGAGACGTACTGCTTTGGGTTTACGTTGGCTCGTGAACTACTCCCGCAACCGCGGTGAGAAAACAATGGAAGAGCGTTTGGCGGCTGAGATCATCGACGCTTCCAACAACACAGGCGCTTCCGTTAAGAAACGTGAAGATACGCACAAAATGGCTGAAGCGAACAAAGCGTTTGCTCACTACCGTTGGTAGGATTCAGTTCACAATAAAAACTTCAATTTTGAAGGGAGACCCATTTCATGGCAAGAGAGTTCTCCTTGAAAAATACACGTAATATCGGGATCATGGCTCATATTGATGCGGGTAAAACCACGACAACTGAGCGGATCTTGTTCTACACAGGCCGTACGCACAAAATCGGTGAAGTTCACGAAGGCGCTGCGACAATGGACTGGATGGAACAGGAACAGGAGCGCGGAATTACGATTACTTCCGCTGCGACTACCGCTGCTTGGAAAGGCCACCGCGTTAATATCATTGATACCCCGGGACACGTTGACTTCACTGTTGAAGTTGAACGTTCCCTTCGTGTATTGGACGGAGCAGTTGGTGTATTCAGTGCGAAAGAAGGCGTTGAGCCTCAGTCTGAAACTGTATGGAGACAGGCTGACCGTTACGGCGTACCTCGTATCGCTTACGTAAATAAAATGGATATCATCGGTGCTGACTTTTTGAACGTTGTCGCTGACATGCGTGATCGCCTTCAAGCGAACGCTGTTGCGATTCAACTGCCAATCGGCGCTGAAAATGATTTCACTGGTATCATCGATATCGTTGAACAAAAGGCTCATATGTACAAAGATGACCTTGGTCAAAATATCGAAGAAACCGAAATTCCTGCGGAATTTGCTGATCAAGTTGAAGAACTCCGCAACGAATTGATTGAGCGGGTTGCAGAACTCGACGAAGAATTGACTATGAAATACCTGGAAGGCGAAGAGATCACTGTTGAAGAGATCAAATCCGCTCTCCGTAAAGGTGTAGTAGAAGTTAAGATCTTCCCAGTAATCTGTGGATCCTCTTATCGTAACAAAGGTGTTCAACTGATGTTGGATGCTGTTATCGACTACTTGCCAGCTCCAGTTGACGTTCCGGCAATCAAGGGTCTCCTTGAAGACGGAACAGAAGCAGTTCGCAAGTCTTCCGATGAAGAGCCATTCTCTGCATTGGCCTTCAAAATCATGACTGACCCTTACGTTGGTAAATTGACATTCTTCCGCGTGTACTCCGGTATTCTTCAATCCGGTTCTTACGTATTGAATGCCACTAAAAACAAACGTGAGCGTATCGGTCGTATCCTTCAAATGCACGCGAACAGCCGTCAAGAGATCACTGAAGTTTACTCCGGTGACATTGCAGCTGCCGTAGGTTTGAAAGATACTGGTACAGGTGATACACTATGTGATGAGAAAAACCCGGTTATCTTGGAATCGATGAACTTCCCTGATCCGGTTATCGAAATCGCCGTTGAACCTAAAACCAAAGCTGACCAAGATAAAATGGGTGTTGCTCTCGGCAAGTTGACAGAAGAGGATCCAACTCTTCGCGCTCACACTGACGAAGAAACAGGCCAAACAATCTTGGCAGGTATGGGTGAGCTTCACCTTGATATCATCATCGACCGTATGCGTCGTGAGTTCAAGGTTGAAACTACTGTGGGTAAACCACAAGTAGCTTACCGTGAAACATTCCGTGCTCCAGCGCGTGTTGAAGGTAAATTCGTTCGTCAATCCGGTGGTCGTGGTCAATACGGTCACGTATGGGTTGAGTTCGAACCACTCGAGCCAGGTACAGGCAGTCAGTTCGAAAGTAAGATTGTCGGTGGTTCGGTTCCGAGAGAATACATTCAACCAGCACTGTCAGGGATTGAAGAGCAAATGAAAAACGGCGTTATTGCAGGCTTCCCGCTTGTAGACGTTAAGGCTACAATTGTAGACGGATCTTACCATGATGTCGATTCCAACGAGATGGCATTTAAAATTGCCGGATCGATGGCGCTGAAAGCAGCAAAAGACAAATGTAGTCCAGTTCTGCTTGAGCCAATCATGAAAGTGGAAGTAACCGTTCCGGAAGAGTACATGGGTGACGTTATGGGTATGCTTAACTCCCGTCGTGGCCGCATTGAAGGTATGGATTCCCGTAGTGGAGCTCAAATCATTCGTGCTAAAGTACCATTGTCCGAAATGTTCGGATACTCTACAACTCTTCGTTCCGGTACTCAAGGACGCGGCGTATTCTCCATGGAGCTTTCTCACTATGAAGAAGTTCCTAAGAGCATCGCTGAAGAGATCGTTGCCAAAACAAAAGGCACCGAGTAGTTTTCTCACACTGGACGCTAGTGCTTAGGGATATAATCTTCTAGATGCTAACGTCCAGTGAAAACATAAAATTTAACATTTTAAGGAGGCCACGTTCAAATGGCAAAGGCTAAATACGAACGTAATAAACCACACGTTAACATTGGTACTATCGGTCACGTCGACCATGGTAAAACAACTCTGACTGCTGCAATCACTACTGTATTGTCCAAAACTTACGGTGGCGCAGCGATCGCTTTCGATCAAATCGACAAAGCTCCAGAAGAGCGCGAACGCGGTATCACAATCTCCACAGCACACGTTGAGTACGAAACTGACGCTCGTCACTACGCTCACGTTGACTGCCCTGGTCACGCCGACTATGTTAAAAACATGATCACTGGCGCGGCTCAAATGGACGGAGCTATCTTGGTAGTATCCGCAGCTGACGGCCCAATGCCACAAACTCGTGAGCACATCTTGCTCTCCCGTCAAGTAGGCGTACCTTACATCGTTGTATTCTTGAACAAATGCGACATGGTTGAAGACGAAGAGTTGTTGGAACTGGTTGAAATGGAAGTTCGCGACTTGCTCAACGAATACGAGTTCCCAGGTGACGATACTCCAATCACTCGTGGATCCGCTCGTGAAGCTCTGCAAAACCCTGATGGTGAGTGGGCTCAAAAAATCGTTGAGATGTTCAAAGAAATCGATACTTACATCCCAACTCCAGAGCGCGACACTGACAAACCTTTCTTGATGCCAGTTGAGGACGTATTCTCCATCACTGGTCGTGGTACAGTTGCTACAGGTCGTGTAGAGCGTGGTACTGTTAAAGTCGGTGAAGAGATCGAAATCGTGGGTATCCACGAAGAAACTAAAAAATCCGTAGTTACGGGCGTTGAAATGTTCCGTAAATTGCTGGATTCCGCTCAAGCGGGTGACAACATCGGCGCATTGCTGCGTGGTGTTGACCGTGAAAGCATCGAGCGTGGACAAGTACTTGCTAAACCAGGTTCTGTTAAACCACACACAGAATTTACAGCTCAAGTATACGTTCTGACTAAAGAAGAGGGTGGACGTCACAAACCTTTCTTCACAGGATACCGTCCACAATTCTATTTCCGTACAACTGACGTAACAGGTATCATCAACCTGCCAGAAGGTACTGAAATGGTAATGCCAGGCGACAACATCACAGTAACTGTACAACTGATCGCTCCAATCGCGATCGAAGAAGGTACACGCTTCGCGATCCGCGAAGGTGGACGTACAGTTGGTGCCGGTGCGGTTGCATCCATCCAAAAATAATTCAGCTTTCCGCTGAGTAAGCATATGCAACAGTGTACTGGAACGAGTAACATTGTACTGTAACGAAGCTTCGGAAGAGTTCTTTATCCGACATCGGATAGAGAACTCTTTTATTATGTATAAGAGATTCGGAACCTGCGTCATAATGTGAATAGCATTCAAATGTATAGAAAGATCGGTTAAGGCAGCTTGCATAACAATTAAACAACACATTAAACAACGTCATTTCGATATGAAAAGATTAGTTTAAATGTTTTTCTTAAATATGCTTGCAATACGCCCATTTTTTCTATATAATAATGAATGTTGTTCTGAGACGTTGCGATGATGTGAGAGGTTACTGACACACCCGGCCCCTTTGCCATGGGAGGGATGTCGGAAAATTTTCACGGAGTATGTCCGATAATAAATTGGGCGATAGAAGGAGGGACTAAAATGGCAAAGCAAAAAATTCGTATTCGTTTGAAAGCTTACGACCACAGAATTCTTGATCAATCCGCGGAGAAAATTGTTGAAACAGCAAAACGTTCGGGTGCTGGTGTATCCGGTCCGATTCCGCTTCCAACTGAAAAACAAATCATTACTATTCTACGTGCGGTACACAAGTACAAGGATTCTCGGGAACAGTTCGAGCAACGCACACATAAGCGTTTGATCGACATCGTTAACCCGACTCCACAAACTGTGGATGCCTTGATGCGCTTGGATCTGCCGTCCGGTGTAGATATCGAAATCAAACTGTAATATAAATCAATAAGACCATGTATAAAGGAAAAGAGGTGTCAACATGAAAGGTATCTTAGGAAAAAAACTTGGAATGACTCAAGTGTTTACCGCTGAAGGTAACGTAGTACCAGTAACGGTTATCGAAGCAGGACCTTGTGTTGTTTTGCAAAAGAAAGATCTTGAGAACGATGGCTACGAAGCAGTTCAAATCGGTTACTCCGATAAGAAAGAGAAAAATGCCAACAAGCCAGAAGCAGGACACGCTAAAAAAGCGAATACTGCCCCTAAGCGCTACGTTCGTGAACTTCGCGGCATCAACATCGCGGAATATGAAGTTGGCCAAGAGTTGAAAGCTGACATTTTCGCAGAAGGCGAATTCGTTGACGTAACGGGTATTTCTAAAGGTAAAGGTTTTGCCGGCGTAATCAAACGTTGGGGACAAAGCACTGGACCTATGTCTCACGGTTCTCGTTATCACCGTGGCCCGGGTTCGATGGGTTCGATCCAAGCTAACCGCGTTCCTAAAGGCAAACACTTGCCAGGACACATGGGTCATGAGACAGTTACAATCCAACGTCTTGAAGTTGTTAAAGTAGACGCTGAGCGTAACGTGTTGCTCGTGAAGGGTTCCATTCCTGGACCGAAAAACAGTCTTGTAAAAGTTAAAGAAACGGTGAAAAAATAACCACTGAAGAAAGGAGGAACACAAAATGCCAAAAGTATCAGTTTACAATGTAGATGGTAGCCAAGTGGGCGAAGTTGAACTGAACGATGCAGTATTCGGAGTAGAGCCGAACACTTCCGTTCTGTACGATGCAGTGCTTATGCAACGCGCTTCCCTTCGTCAAGGTACCCACAAAGTAAAAGGACGTTCTGAAGTACGTGGCGGTGGACGTAAGCCTTGGAAACAAAAAGGTACAGGTCGCGCTCGTCAAGGTTCGATTCGTTCTCCACAATGGAAAGGCGGCGGTATCGTATTTGGTCCGACACCACGGAGCTATGCGTACAAACTGCCTAAGAAAGTTCGCCGTCTGGCGATCAAATCAGCTCTTTCATCCAAAGTGCTCGACAATGACATTATCGTTTTGGACGCTCTTTCGCTGAGCACACCTAAAACAAAAGAATTTGCAGCCATCTTGAACAACTTGAAAGTTGGACGCAAAGCTTTGATCGTAGCTCCTAGCTATGATGATAATGTGGCTCTTTCCGCACGGAATATTCCTGGCGTGAAATTCGTAGCAGCTGACGGCATTAATGTTCTTGACGTGCTTGCGCACGACAAACTGATCATTACGAAAGAAGCAGTTCAGAAGGTAGAGGAGGTGCTCGCGTAATGAAGGATCCTCGTGATATTGTTAAACGTCCGATTATTACGGAACGTACTGCTGACATGATGAATGACTTGAAATATGTATTTGAAGTCGATATCCGTGCAAACAAAACCGAGATCAAAAAAGCCGTGGAAGCTATTTTCAACGTAAAAGTGAAAAACGTGAACACTCTTCGTGTTCCAGCTAAGCCTAAACGGTACGGACGTTATTCCGGATATACTAGCGAATGGAAAAAAGCGTTTGTAACACTGACACAAGACAGCAAAACGCTTGAGTTCTTTGAAACTGTATAATTGAAATTGTTGAAGTAAGGAGGGAAACCCAGTGCCAATCAAAAAGTATAAACCGACATCCCCGGCAAGACGGAACATGTCCGTATCTACATTTGAGGAAATCACCACAGATCAGCCGGAGAAATCGTTGTTGGCCCCACTGAGCAAAAAGGCTGGCCGCAACAACCAAGGTAAAATTACAGTTCGTCACCACGGTGGTGGACACAAACGTAAATACCGTATCATTGACTTCAAACGTACTAAAGATGGAATACCGGGCCGCGTTGCTACGATCGAGTATGACCCGAACCGTACATCGAACATCGCCCTGATCCACTATGCTGATGGTGAGAAACGTTACATCATCGCTCCTAAAGGATTGAAAGTTGGAGATCAAATCTTCTCCGGTCCTGAATCCGACATCAAAATCGGTAACGCACTGCCACTCGAAAACATTCCAGTAGGTACCGTTATCCACAACATCGAGTTGAAACCAGGTAAAGGCGGACAGTTGGTTCGTGCTGCTGGTACAGAAGCTCAATTGCTTGGTAAAGAAGAAAAATACGTTTCCGTTCGTCTCTCTTCCGGAGAAGTTCGTCGTATTCTGAAAGTTTGCCGTGCAACAATCGGTTCTGTTGGTAACCAAGACCACGAGCTCATCAAAATCGGTAAAGCCGGTCGTAGCCGTTGGTTGGGACAACGTCCTGAAGTTCGTGGTGTAGTAATGAACCCTAACGATCACCCACACGGTGGTGGTGAAGGTCGTGCTCCAATCGGACGTAAATCGCCAATGTCACCATGGGGTAAACCTACTCTTGGTTACAAAACGCGTAAGAAAAATAAAGCTTCTGATAAATACATCATTCGCCGCCGCACGAAGTAATACACACTGTGCATAACTTCGTGAGGCATCTGCGGATGCATAAACGCTACGTTTGAAGGGAGGATCTCCACATGGGTCGCAGTTTGAAAAAAGGGCCATTCATTGATGGCTACATGCTGAAAAAGGTAGAAGAGATGGACGCTTCCGGTAAAAAGAACGTTATCAAAACCTGGTCCCGTCGCTCTACAATTTTCCCACAATTCATCGGACACACATTCGGCGTATATGACGGACGTAAACACGTGCCAGTATACGTGACTGAGGACATGGTCGGACACAAATTGGGTGAGTTCGCTCCAACCCGTACGTACAAAGGCCATACTGATGATGACAAGAAAACAAGAAGATAAATGAACATCTTTAATGTTTGAGAGGAGGTTACACAATGGAAGCAAAAGCACATGCTAAGTTTATCCGGATTGCTCCTCGTAAAGTTCAACTCGTTGTTGACTTGATTCGCGGCAAGCAAGTTGGTGAGGCGGTTGCCATTCTCCGTCACACTCCGAAATCCGCTTCTCCAATCGTTGAGAAGTTGCTTAACTCCGCTATTGCGAATGCGGAACATAACTATTCTATGGATGTTAATAACTTGGTCATTTCGCAAGCTTACGTGAACCAAGGACCGACAATGAAACGTTTCCGCCCTCGTGCAATGGGACGTGCAAGTCGTATTAACAAACGTACTAGCCACATCACTTTGGTGGTATCTGAAAAGTAGAAGGAGGGAAAACGTGTGGGCCAAAAGGTAAATCCGGTCGGACTCCGTGTCGGAGTAATCCGTGACTGGGAATCTAAATGGTATGCAGGCAAAGACTTCGGTGATCTTTTGATGGAAGACGTGAAAATTCGTGAATTCCTGAAAAATAAATTGAAAGACTCCGCTATGTCTCGTGTTGAAATCGAGAGAGCGGCTAACCGCGTGAACGTAACGATTCACACAGCGAAACCAGGTATGGTAATCGGTAAAGGTGGATCTGAAGTTGAGAATCTTCGTAACCAAATTACGAAAATTGCTGGCGGTAAAAAAGTACACATCAACATCTCTGAAATTAAGAACCAAGACCTGGACGCAATCCTGGTAGCAGAAAGCATTGCACAACAACTGGAACGTCGCGTTTCTTTCCGTCGTGCTCTGAAACAAGCTATTCAAAGAACTATGCGCTCTGGTGCTAAAGGTATTAAAACTCAAGTGGGCGGACGTCTTGGCGGAGCTGAGATCGCACGTTCGGAAGGCTACAGCGAAGGAACTGTTCCACTGCACACGCTTCGTGCCGACATCGACTACGGTACAGCAGAGGCTCATACAACTTACGGCCGTATCGGCGTAAAAGTATGGATCTATCGTGGAGAGGTTCTTCCTACGGCTAAGAAACAAGCTGCTAAGGAAGGAGGCAACTAATCATGTTGGTACCAAAACGTGTAAAACACCGTAAGCAACAACGTGGACATATGAAAGGCCAAGCAAAAGGCGGAACTACGCTGAACTTTGGCGAATACGGTCTGCAAGCTACGGAACCGGCTTGGATTACGAACCGTCAAATCGAAGCGGCTCGTATTGCGATGACTCGTTACATCAAACGTGGTGGTAAAGTCTGGATCAAAATTTTCCCTGACAAACCAATCACTCAAAAGCCTCTCGAGGTTCGGATGGGTAGCGGTAAAGGTAACGTAGAAAAATGGGTTGCAGTTGTGAAACCAGGTAAGATCATGTTTGAACTTGCTGGTGTACCGGAGGAGATCGCACGCGAAGCGATGCGTCTTGCCGCTCACAAACTGCCAATCAAAACGAAGTTTGTGAAACGTGAAGAATTGGGTGGTGAAGCAAATGAAAGCTAGTGAATTTCGCAACCTAACCTCTGCTGAAATCGAGCAAAAGATTGCCGGATTTAAAGAAGAACTCTTTAACCTCCGCTTTCAACTCGCTACCGGTCAGCTGGATAACCCGACTCGAATCCGTGATGTGCGGAAAGAAATAGCTCGTGCTAAAACCATCATCCGTGAAAGAGAACTGGGTATCGGTTAATTAGAGGTCGGATATACATTCCGTCCGTAATCAGGAAGGAGGCCAACAATGAGCGAAGAACGTAACGCACGTAAAGTGCAAACTGGTAAAGTTGTTAGCGATAAAATGGATAAAACGATTGTTGTTGCTGTAGAAACTTACAAAAACCATAAATTGTACCATAAACGCATCAAGGTTACTAAAAAGTTCAAAGCGCATGACGAAGAAAACACTGCGAAAATCGGTGACACGGTGAAAATCATGGAGACTCGTCCGCTTTCGAAAGATAAACGCTGGAGACTTACTGAAATCGTAGAAAAAGCGGTTATCATCTAATGCATTATCAGCATAGCTGGAAGGAGGAATACTAAATGATTCAACCATTTACACGTTTGGCTGTAGCCGACAACTCCGGTGCGAAGGAACTGATGTGTATCCGCGTACTCGGCGGTACGGGACGTCGTACAGCACAAATCGGTGATCTGATCGTTTGTTCTGTAAAACAAGCAACACCAGGCGGCGTTGTCAAAAAAGGTGATGTAGTTAGAGCGGTTGTCGTTCGTACGAAACGTTCTGTACGTCGTAAAGACGGTTCCTACATCGGTTTTGATGAAAATGCAGCTGTTGTTGTAAAAGACGACAGAAGCCCACGTGGAACACGTATTTTCGGACCTGTTGCTCGTGAACTTCGCGAGAAAGACTTCATGAAAATCGTTTCCTTGGCCCCAGAGGTTATCTAATAGATTAAGCTCGTGATGTTTAGAAACAGGAGGTGTACGAAATGCCAAGAGTGAAAAAAGTTCTGGAATCCCATAACAACAAACTTCACGTTAAAAAAGAAGATACGGTTATGGTGATCAGCGGTAAAGACAAAGGTAAAAAAGGCCGTGTCATCGCTGCTTATCCTCGTGAGAACCGCGTCCTTGTGGAAGGTGTTAACATGATTAAAAAACACCAGAAGCCTAACCAGCAAAATCCGCAAGGCGGCATTATCGAGAAGGAAGCTCCGATTCACGTTTCCAACGTGATGCACATCGATCCAAAGAGCGGAAAAGTAACCCGTGTTGGTTACAAAGTGTTGGATAACGGAAAGAAAGTGCGCGTTGCTAAACGTTCCGGAGAAATTATCGACTAATTGAACCGAATGAGAAAGGAGGGCTATGATTCATGGCATCAAGAATGAAAGAACGTTACCTGCAAGAAATCGCTCCTGGTTTGATGCAGAAGTTTAACTATACAACGGTAATGCAAGTGCCTAAAATCGAGAAAATCGTTATCAACATGGGTGTGGGCGACGCTGTCCAAAACTCTAAAGTGTTGGATTCCGCAGTAAACGATTTGCAACTGATCGCGGGTCAAAAACCTGTAATCACTCGTGCTAAGAAATCTATCGCAGGTTTCAAACTGCGTGAGAACATGCCTATCGGTGTGAAAGTTACATTGCGCGGCGAGCGTATGTACTACTTCCTCGATAAATTGTTCAACGTTACATTGCCTCGTGTCCGCGACTTCCGCGGTGTATCGAGCAAAGCGTTCGACGGACGTGGTAACTACACACTGGGTCTGAAAGAACAATTGATCTTCCCAGAGATCGAGTATGATAAAGTAGACAAAGTCCGCGGTATGGACATTGTTATTGTAACAACGGCGAAAACAGACGAAGAGTCCCGTGAGTTGCTCACGCAACTGGGAATGCCTTTCGTAAAATAAAGTTGGCATAACGTTTCCGGGTGTCTGGAAGGACTCCCTTTTCTCCGAAATTATTTAGGAGGTGTCAGGCTAAAGTGGCAAAAACTTCGATGAAAGTTAAACAACAACGCACACCAAAGTTTAAAGTACGTGCTTATACACGCTGTGAGCGTTGCGGACGTCCACATTCGGTGCTGCAAAAGTACAAAATTTGCAGAATTTGCTTCCGTGAATTAGCTTATAAAGGCCAGATTCCTGGCGTGAAAAAAGCAAGCTGGTAAAAAGTCCTGAACGGGAAGGAGGTTAACTCACAATGACTATGTCTGATCCAATTGCAGATATGCTTACTCGTATTCGTAACGCGAACACTGTTCGTCACGAAACAGTAGAAATGCCTGCTTCGACAATGAAAAAACAAATCGCCGATATCCTGAAGCGTGAAGGTTTCATCCGTGACGCTGAAGTTATCGATGATAACAAACAAGGGATTATCCGTGTTTTCCTGAAATACGGTCAAAATAACGAGCGCGTTATCACTGGTCTGAAAAGAATCAGTAAACCTGGTCTTCGTGTTTACACGAAAAGCAACGAAGTACCTCGTGTACTTGGTGGCCTGGGTATCGCGATCATCTCGACATCCAAAGGTGTTATGACGGACAAAGAAGCTCGTCAATCTAAATCCGGCGGAGAAGTCGTTTGCTACGTTTGGTAATATAACGTCACAAGATAGGAGGTGCAACATATGTCTCGTATTGGTCGCAAACCAATTACAGTACCAAGTGGTGTGGACATCACACTGGACAACACCGTTATTACGGTAAAAGGACCAAAAGGAACTCTGACTCGTGAACTTCATAAAGACATGAAGGTTACAGTTGAGAACAACGAAATTACAGTTGTGCGTCCTTCCGATAACAAAACTCACCGTTCTTTGCACGGCACAACGCGCAGCGTTGTAAGCAACATGGTGAGCGGCGTTACTGAAGGATTCGCAAAATCTCTGGAGTTGGTTGGGGTCGGATATCGTGCAAGCAAATCCGGAGATAAAATCGTTCTGAACGTTGGATACTCTCACCCGGTTGAAATTACACCGGAAGCGGGAATTGAATTCGAAGTTCCTTCGAATACAAAAATCATCGTTCGCGGGATCGACAAAGAGCGCGTAGGTGCTTACGCTGCTAAAATCCGTTCCGTTCGTGAACCTGAGCCGTACAAAGGTAAAGGTATTAAATATGAAGGCGAGCGTATCATCCGTAAGGAAGGTAAAGCCGGTAAGAAGAAATAAGATTTCTCTTACCGCCTTTGCGCGGCTTTCGGCTTGCTTGCTTCGTGTGTTTCTAATATACCCCGTGGCTTCCGGTTTGAAGCCAGCGAGGTAACCTGAAAGGAGTGAATCCCTGAGATGATTACGAAACAAGATAAAAACAAGGCTCGTCTGAAAAGACACCTGCGTGTTCGTAAGAAAATCCAAGGAACGGCAGCACGTCCTCGTTTGAACGTATTCCGTTCTGGTAAACATATGTACGCTCAAATTATCGATGACGTAGCTGGTGTAACGATCGCTTCCGCGTCTACTGTAGACAAAGAACTGAGCAGCGACATCAAAAACGGCGCTTCTGTTGAGTCAGCTCGTAAAGTTGGCGAACTCGTTGCAAAACGTGCGAAAGACAAAGGCGTTTCTAACATCGTATTTGACCGTAGCGGATATCTGTACCATGGTCGTATCGCAGCATTGGCTGAAGCGGCTCGTGAAGCAGGACTTGAGTTTTAAGATATTTTTCAAAAGGAGGTTAACGACTTGCGTGTAGATCCGAATACTTTGGAACTGACTGAAAGAGTTGTAAATATTAATCGCGTAGCTAAAGTAGTAAAAGGCGGACGCCGTTTCAGCTTTAGCGCACTGGTTGTAGTCGGCGACGGCAACGGCTGGGTTGGAGCTGGTATCGGTAAAGCGGGCGAAGTACCTGATGCAATTCGCAAAGGTATTGAAGATGCTAAGAAAAACCTTGTACACGTTCCACTCGTAGGAACATCGATTCCTCACTTGGTAACAGGTAAGTTCGGCGCAGGACGCGTTCTGTTGAAACCAGCATCTGAAGGTACTGGTGTTATCGCTGGTGGTCCTGTACGTGCGGTTCTCGAACTTGCTGGTGTAGGTGACATTTTGACAAAATCTCTGGGTTCTTCGAATTCCATGAACATGGTCAATGCGACTTTGGAAGGTTTGTCCCGTTTGAAGCGTGCTGAAGACGTGGCTAAACTGCGCGGAAAATCCGTCGAAGAGCTTCTGGGTTAAGGAGGGAATCTCATGGCTAAATTGGAAATTACCCTCGTCCGCAGCTTGATCGGACGTCCGGAGACGCAAAGAACAACTGTGAAAACATTGGGCTTGCGCAAAATCAACAGCAAAGTGGTTCAAAACGATAATCCAGCCATTCGTGGTATGATTAACAAAGTAAGTCACTTGGTAGCTGTTAAAGAAGTAGAAGCTTAATACGGGATATTCCCATAAATCTTTAAGGAGGTGCAACGAACGATGAAGTTACATGAGCTTTCCCCAGCTCCTGGATCCCGCAAAGAGCGTAAACGTGTTGGTCGCGGTCCAAGTAGTGGTACGGGTAAAACATCAGGTCGCGGTCACAAAGGACAAAACGCTCGTTCCGGCGGTGGTGTACGTCCGGGCTTCGAAGGTGGACAAAATCCATTGTATCGTCGCTTGCCAAAACGTGGTTTCGTAAACCCAACTCGCAAGGAATATGCGGTTGTGAATATTGAAGACCTGAACAGTTTTGCTGCGGGTACTGAAGTAACTCCAGAATTCTTGATGACGAACGGCGTAGTTAAAAACGCTAAATCCGGAATCAAGATCCTGGGTAACGGTGAAGTCACTGTGAAGCTGACTGTTAAAGCTAACAAGTTTTCTCAATCTGCGGTGGAGAAAATTGAAGCTGCCGGCGGTACAACCGAGGTGATTTAATGTTCAAGACCCTAAAGAATATCTGGCGGGTTGAAGATCTGCGCAAAAGGGTATTATTTACCCTTTTTGTACTGATCATTTACCGCATCGGATCCTTCGTTCCAGTACCTGGAGTAAACAAAGAGGTTTTCGAAGCGACAAATTCTGCGGGTAAAGAAGTTTTTGGACTTCTCAATACGTTCTCGGGTGGAGCACTGTTCCAGTTCTCGATCTTTGCACTCGGGATCGTACCTTACATCACTGCGTCTATCATAGTACAGTTGCTTTCCATGGACGTTATCCCTAAGTTAGCGGAATGGGCTAAGCAAGGTGAACAAGGTAAGAAAAAATCAGCTCAGCTGACTCGTTATTTAACGATCGGTCTGGCATTGATTCAAGCGTTTGGTACGTCGATCGGATTCAACCGCTTGTACAATACAGAAATGGTGCCTAACGCCACTTTTGCTGATTATATCTTGATCGCGATTGTACTTACGGCCGGTACTTCATTCCTGATGTGGCTTGGTGAGCAGATCACCGAGAAGGGCATAGGAAACGGGATTTCGATTTTGATCTTTGCGGGTATCCTTTCAACGGTGCCTAACATTATCAAACAGACAATCGAGTCCGACTTCATTCAACCTGATCAGTTGTTCATGAACATCCTTAAAGGTGTAATCGTCGCAATTGTTATTGTGTTGATTATCATCGGTGTCATTTACATTCAGCAGGCGATTCGGAAAATTCCTGTACAGTACGCGAAACGCGTCGTAGGTAACAAAATGTACGGTGGACAGAATACACACATCCCGCTGAAGATTAACGCAGCAGGTGTTATCCCTGTCATCTTTGCTTCATCTCTGTTGATGTTCCCAACGATTATCGCCAACTTCTGGGCTGATCGTTTATGGGCACAGTGGATCGGACAAAATCTGACTACTCATAAACCTCTGGGTATGTTATTGTATGTCGTGATGATCTTCGGTTTCACTTTCTTCTATACTTTCGTACAGATGAATCCACAGCAGATGGCTGATAATATGAAAAAGAACGGCGGTTACATCCCAGGCATTCGCCCGGGTAAAGCAACCGAGAAATATCTGACCCGTGTCATGACTCGTTTGACAATGGCCGGAGCCATCTTCTTGGCAGTCATTTCCGTTCTGCCTGTATTCTTAGGGGCACTTTCTGGTTTGCCTCAATCGGCGCAAATTGGAGGAACGTCTCTCCTGATCGTTATCGGTGTTGCGCTCGATACCATGAAGCAAATCGAAAGCCAATTGATCAAACGCCACTACAAAGGTTTTATCAATAAATAGGCAATAGGTACCGGTCAAGCTAAGATTTACTTGCCGGCACCTATTGTGCTGTTTGTTGATGTAGGGTAGTCTTGGAGGGAGTGACATAACGTGAACATCCTATTCATGGGCCCTCCGGGGGCAGGAAAAGGAACACAAGCAGACGTCATCGTGAAAGAGTTCGGTATTCCCCACATTTCAACAGGCGATGCATTTCGTCTGGCGATTAAACAGGGAACTCCCATTGGCCTGAAAGCCAAGGAATATATGGATCAAGGATTGCTTGTACCAGATGATGTAACCATCGGCATCGTTGAAGAACGGTTGCAGCAGCCTGACTGCAGAGAAGGTTTCCTCTTGGATGGCTTTCCAAGAACCTTGTCTCAAGCAGAAGCGCTTGATGGCATCCTGGACCGACTGAACTCAGGTCTCGATCATGTAATCAACCTGAAAGTGGACCGCGACAAATTGCTGGCTCGTTTGACGGGTCGTCGCATTTGCAAAAACTGTGGCGCCACTTATCATGTCGTATTCAATCCGCCTAAGCAGGAAGGTATTTGTGATAAATGCGGCGGCGAGTTGTACCAACGCTCGGATGATAACGAAGAGAGCGTAGGAACCCGTCTTGACGAATATATCAACAAAACAGCACCACTCCTCACGTTTTATGAGAACAAAGGTCTTCTTCGTCAAATGAACGGAGAACAGGATATTGATCAAGTCTCTCAAGAGATCGTGTCCTTACTGCGAGGTTAATTGAATGATCATTGGTAAGTCCGAAACGGAACTGGGCTTGATGAGGGAAGCAGGGAGAATCGTTGCGGAAACGCATCGTCTCTTGGCAGAGCATATCGCTCCCGGTATTACGACTGGAGAACTTGACCATATGGCCGATCAATACATTCGCAGTCAAGGAGCTGTGCCGTCTTTCAAAGGTTATAACGGTTTTCCTGCCAGTGTGTGCGCTTCAGTAAATGAAGAGTTGGTGCATGGATTTCCCGGCAAACGCAAGTTGAACGAGGGCGATATCGTTACGTTTGACATTGGCGCGCAGTACCAGGGGTATCATGGAGATTCTGCCTGGACTTATCCGGTCGGCCGTATTTCCGAAGAAGCCCGTCGTCTTCTGGACGTTACCGAGGCTTCGTTATACGCAGGTCTGGCGCTGGTTAAACCGGACATTCGCTTGTTTACTATATCTCATGCGATTCAGAAATATATTGAGGATGCCGGTTTTTCGGTAGTTCGGGAATATGTCGGTCACGGCATAGGAGCGGATCTGCACGAAGAACCTCAAATTCCGAACTATGGTCTTCCTGATCGAGGACCACGGCTTAAAGCGGGCATGGTGCTGGCCATAGAGCCGATGGTTAACGCAGGTAGCCGGTATGTGAAAACGTTGGAAGATAACTGGACTGTCGTTACTGTTGATGGATCGTTATGTGCCCACTTTGAACACACCGTAGCAGTTACACCAGAAGGCATGGAAATTTTCACAAAACTGAATGCGTAGGTGATGAGGCATGAATAATCAGTCTAATCCGCAGCTCGGTCAACTTGTGAAGATCCGTAAAGGCCGCAATGCGGACCAAGCCGCGGTAATTGTTGCTATAGCGGACAGTAGGTTCGTGTATATAGCGGATGGAGACAAACGTAAGTTTGATCAACCCAAGAAGAAGAATATTCTTCATCTGGAGCTCCAGCCGATGATCAGCAGCGAGGTTGTAAACAGTTTAAACGAGAGTGGTCGGGTGACAAACGGAAAGCTCCGCTATGCGGTTCATTCGTTTCTGGAATCCACCAACATTCAAGCTGAAGAGAAAGGAGACTGACTAATGGCCAAGGAAGATGTCATTGAAGTGGAAGGCACGGTTCTTGAACCGCTGCCGAATGCAACATTCAAGGTTGAGCTTGAGAACGGTCATCAAATTCTCGCTCACGTTTCCGGCAAGCTGCGGATGCACTTTATCCGTATCCTGACTGGTGACAAAGTAGTTGTTCAGTTATCGCCTTATGATCTGACAAAAGGACGTATAACTTACCGTAAATAGTAGTAGACAGTTGCAATGAACTGTGAAGCTTGAAGCGGGTTTTGCCCGGCAAAACTTGCGAAAGCTTCGAAGCCGGTTTTACAATGGTAAAACGAGGTCAATGCTTACGAAGAGAGTTTTGCTAAGCAGAACTTTGAGGAGGTAATTCACATGAAGGTAAGACCTTCGGTCAAACCGATTTGCGAAAAATGCAAAGTCATTCGCCGCAAAGGGAATGTTATGGTTATCTGTGAAAATCCGAAACACAAACAAAAACAAGGTTAATGAAGGGGGTGTAGCGTAAAATGGCACGTATAGCTGGTGTGGATTTGCCACGTGATAAGCGCGTTGAGATCGCCTTGACTTATATTTTCGGAATCGGTAAAACGACTTCCCAGAAAATTCTGAGCTCTACAGGCATCAATCCGGACACTCGTGTTCGTGATTTGACGGAAGATGAAGTCAGCAAATTGCGTGAAAGTATCGACAAAGAGGTCAAAGTAGAAGGTGACCTGCGTCGTGAAATCTCTTTGAATATTAAACGTTTGACGGAGATCGGTTGTTACCGTGGAGTTCGTCATCGTCGTGGTCTGCCTGTTCGTGGACAACGTACGAAAACGAATGCTCGTACTCGTAAAGGTCCTCGTCGTACAGTAGCGAACAAGAAGAAATAATAAGGGGGGATAAGAGAAAATGGCTAAACCGAAAAAAGTCGTACGTACTAAACGTCGTGACCGTAAAAATATTGAATCTGGCGTGGCACATATCCGTTCCACTTTCAATAACACTATCGTTACCATTACGGATCCTCACGGAAACGCAATTTCGTGGGCAAGCTCCGGCGGCCTCGGATTCAGAGGTTCCCGTAAATCGACTCCGTTTGCTGCACAAATGGCTGCTGAGACTGCTGCCAAAGCTGCAATGGAACATGGGATGAAAGCCGTTGAGGTTATGGTTAAAGGACCAGGCGCAGGCCGTGAAGCAGCGATCCGCTCTTTGCAAGCTGCAGGTCTGGAAGTTAACCTGATCAAAGACGTAACTCCAGTCCCACACAACGGATGCCGTCCTCCAAAACGTCGTCGTGTCTAATGAGATTTGCCCCTGCGTGTGGTATAAATCCAGCACAATCTGCTAATAATGGTTGTTTAGGCATACTACTACATGTTTTCGCAAGAGAAGGTAAATGTTTCATAGAGGACCGACGTTTTGAAGGAGGGGTATTGCAGTGATTGAAATCGAAAAGCCGAAAATTGAGACGGTTGACGTCAACGATGATGGCACCTATGGGAAATTCGTAGTAGAACCGCTGGAGCGCGGATACGGAACGACGCTTGGAAACTCGCTTCGCCGAATCTTGCTCTCGTCACTGCCGGGTGCGGCAGTGTCTTCGGTTCAAATCGATGGCGTTCTGCATGAATTTGCTACAGTTCCTGGCGTAATGGAAGATGTAACGGAGATTATTCTTAACCTGAAAGCTTTGTCGCTTAAAATTCATTCGGATGAGGAGAAAGTGCTCGAGATTGATGCTGAAGGCGAAGGAGCAATCACGGCTGGAGATATCCGTGCGGATTCCGATGTGGAAATCCTTAACCCGGATCTGCACATTGCTACGCTCGGACCAGGTTCGAGACTTCACATGCGTATTTTTGCCAATCGCGGTCGCGGCTACGTCCAGGCAGATCGGAATAAACGCGATGACCAGCCGATCGGCGTCATCCCAGTCGATTCCATCTTCACACCGATCAGCCGCGTTAACTACGCTGTGGAAAATACGCGTGTTGGCCAAGTAACCAACTATGACAAGCTCACGTTGGAAGTTTGGACAGACGGAAGTATTCGTCCTGAAGAGGCTGTAAGCCTCGGCGCTAAAATTTTGACCGAGCACTTGATGCTCTTCGTGGGTCTTACAGACGAAGCGAAAGACGCTGAGATTATGGTCGAAAAAGAAGAAGACAAAAAAGAAAAAGTACTCGAAATGACGATCGAAGAGCTGGATCTCTCTGTTCGTTCCTACAACTGCCTGAAACGTGCCGGTATTAATACCGTGCAAGAGCTGACTACGAAAACCGAAGAAGACATGATGAAAGTCCGTAACCTCGGACGCAAGTCTTTGGAAGAAGTTCAAGAGAAGCTCGAAGAATTGGGTCTGGGACTCCGTACAGAAGAATAGACAGCTGAGTGCTTGAAGTGAAGGAGGGAAAACAATGGCATACCAAAAGTTGGGCCGTAATTCCAGCGCACGTAAAGCTTTGTTCCGTGACCTGGTAACCGACCTGTTCTTGTACGAGCGCATTCAGACAACTGAAGCGAAAGCAAAAGAGGTTCGCTCTATTGCTGAAAAACTGATCACTAAAGCGAAAAAGGGAGATCTTCATGCCCGTCGCCAAGTGGCAGCTTATGTTCGCCGCGAAACTATCGATGGTGAGCAAGATGCAATCCAAAAACTGTTTAGCGAATTGTCCGGTCGTTACGCTGAGCGTCCAGGTGGATACACTCGTATCCTTAAACTGGGACCTCGTCGTGGTGACGCAGCGCCTATGGTTTACTTGGAACTGGTTGACCGCGCGTAAAACAGATGAGATGAGGAAAGGGGACAGAGTCGTTGATTCTGGATTAACCCTTTTTTTCACTTCATTTCGGAATTCGTGCTGTAATAGAAGCTCCGGAAGGGGCTTCTTTTGCTGTTCGGGGTAGGGTATGTATAGTATGGAACAAAGGTGTGGTAATGATGCGCAACTTGTGCATGACGCTTGCTTATGATGGCACTGCTTATTATGGCTTCCAGGTACAGCCGGGGGGGAATACCATTCAGGATCATCTTGAAGATGCCATTCGTGCATTGACAGGTGAGACGGTAAAGATAACGGGGTCTGGTAGAACTGACGCGGGTGTTCATGCTCGCAGGCAGATCTTCAACTTTGCTACCGAATCTCAAATCCCGATTGAACGATGGTGTATTGCACTTAATTCTAGATTACCCTCTGATATTGTTGTGATTGATGCGATAGAGGTACCGCTTGAGTTTCATTCTCGTTATGCAGCAAAAACGAAGACGTACCGCTATACGATCAATGCAAATCAATTTCCGGATGTATTCGACAGAAGGCTGCAATACCATCATCATGCCAGGTTGGACGTAACTGCAATGCAGGAGGGGCTTCGTCATTTTATTGGTACGTATGATTTCACCTCCTTTGCTTCTCGCAAGTCTCAGAAAGACAATCATATACGTTCGGTATACGACGCATGGATAGAGGTTGACCGTTCAATGTGCAGAGATCATCCGCGCGATCAGGGAGTCATTCATATTTATGTGAGCGGCAACGGCTTTTTGCAGCATATGGTTCGCATTATTGTAGGTACACTGCTGGAGATCGGAGAGGGCAAACGGAAAGCCTCTGATGTACCGAATATGATTGCCGCATGTAATCGCTCTGCTGCAGGACCAACTGCGGTAAGCTGCGGTTTAATGCTCTGGGATCTTGAATACAAAAAAGATTAAATTTGGTGAGTGAAAAGCTTAATTAACACTTGCGATTTAACCTCCTATCATGTAATATAAAAGTTGTGTTTTCTTAATGGCTTTCCCACAGCCCCAATTAAGAGGTTCACATCGCAACAACTATCCATCAACACCTAAAGTTATCACTTAATGAACGAAGATAAATGAAAATGAGATTTTGAACATTTTAAGGAGGAACTTTTCATGCGTACAACGTACATGGCGAAGCCTAACGAAGTTGAGCGCCAATGGCACATCATTGATGCCGAAGGCAAAACGCTCGGACGTTTGGCGAGCGAAGCAGCTGCTTTGATCCGCGGCAAACACAAGCCACAATTCACTCCACATGTGGACACTGGCGATTTCGTAGTTATCATCAATGCGGAGAAGATCGTATTGACTGGTAAAAAAATGCAAGACAAGAAATACTACCGTCACTCGATGCACCCAGGTGGTTTGAAAGTAACTTCTGCAGAAGACATGGTTAAAAACAAACCGGAACGTATGTTGGAATTGGCTGTTCGCGGTATGCTTCCTAAAACTCGCATGGGCGAGAAAATGAAGCTGAGACTTAAAGCGTACAGAGGCACTGAGCATCCACATGCAGCACAAAAACCAGAAGTTTACGAACTTCGCGGTTAATTAAAAGGAGGACAGTTTCATGGCACAAGTACAATACTATGGGACAGGTCGTCGTAAACATTCGGTAGCTCGTGTTCGCCTTGTACCGGGTGAAGGACGCATTGTCATCAATAAACGTGATATTAATGAATACTTCGGTTTGGAAACACTCAAACTGATCGTAAAACAACCACTGACTTTGACAGAAACGCTTAGCAATTATGACGTTTTGGTTATCGCTCATGGTGGCGGAATCTCCGGTCAAGCTGGAGCAATCCGTCATGGTATCTCCCGCGCTCTGCTCAAAGCAGATCCAGAATACCGTGCTTCCCTGAAAAAAGCAGGATTCCTGACTCGTGACCCACGGATGAAAGAACGTAAAAAATACGGTCTCAAAGCCGCTCGTCGCGCTCCTCAGTTCTCCAAACGTTAATATGCCTTACAAGCCTCTGGCCTCGGTCAGGGGTTTTTTGTTGTCTATAAGACATGGATTAGTTATCCTATTTCCATAGGATGCCCAGACAATTTTTCATATGTATGTGTTCTAAGATCTAATGTGATAACACTCGGCTTATTTCTTATCTTAAATTTGACTGAGGATAGTTCTTACAAGACAGGTTATGCGAGGTCATAATCATCAGTTTTTCTTATGAATTCAATAAATGTTACTTACATGTGTGCACAGAGAATTCAAATTTTTTCTTGCACGGTTGGTCCCTTTGTATCTCGTATTTGGTTTTGTAACGAGTAATATCAATACGAACTTTAGTCCTGTTTAATCCAAAAAAACCAGAAGGGACAAAGAATTTCACATTTTGCTTAACGAATTGGACCTAATAACTTCTAGCCTGCTTAAATTAGTTGCAATGAAATTTATTGAGAGAGAATCGAAATGTTTACAAAATGATTGGCAATCCACACACCAAAATGGGCTGCAAAGGAATCATTTTACCATGCGGCAGGCCATTGACATCCCCCCTGAAAGATTTATACTATACATAATTCAGATTAGATTGGTCGGCATTAAAGTTTTCGGGAAAAGCAGAATGGGGGAAATTCAGAATGAACTTGTTGGAAAAAGAAGAACTCGCTCGGGTGAAAGCAGAAGAATTGGAAAATGCAAGCCCCGAGGATATTATACGTTACGCTGTTGAGACATTCCCAAATATCACTTTTGCATGCAGCTTTGGTGCAGAGGATGTTGTACTTGTAGATATGCTTCAGAAGATCAGTCCATCTACGGATGTTTTTTATCTGGACACTGATTTTCATTTCAAGGAAACGTATGAGACTCGTGATCTTATGAAAGAGAAATACAATATGGATTTTGTGCGTGTTTCTCCTAAAATTACGCCTGAAGAGCAGGCGTCCCAACATGGAGAGGAATTGTGGAAATCCGATCCTAATGCTTGCTGTAATATTCGCAAGGTTGAGCCGCTAACACGTATTCTTTCGAAGTATGATGCATGGATCACGGGAATTCGCAGAGATCAAGCACCGACTCGTGCTAATGCGAAGAAGGTGGAATACGATACGAAGTTTGGACTTATGAAATTTAACCCGATCGCTCATTGGACTTCTGAGGATGTGTGGGATTATATTCGGGCTAATAACGTCGTATACAACCCTCTCCATGATCAGAACTATCCGAGCATTGGTTGTGAACATTGCACCCGTCAAGTTATGCCAGGTGAAGATCCGCGTGCAGGACGATGGTCCGGCAATGATAAAACAGAATGCGGACTTCATAAATAAAGTATTCGAAATAGCGGGAACATTCTTTAGAGCTTACATTATAGCTTTGAGCTTATCTCTATCGAACCACCACTATGAAGAGAAATTAGGGAGCTGACAAAATGACATCTCTTCTGCCTCTATGACGTTATCCGTTACAAAAGTGCGTGGTCAGCTCCTTGATGGAAAGCCCGTGATGGAGAGTGCCCGCCACCAGAATTTACTCATCCTGAGGTAGCAGAAGTGATGATTAAGGGAATGGCGGAGCAAGTCCGCTCCTAACGGTATATTTGTCCATCTTGTCCCATATAGATGATTAGAGTCATTTATAGGGACGAGGTGTTTTTTTTATGCGTAAAAATATGGGGAAGCATTTTGTGGTATGGATCCGGTTGCGTACTGTCAAGCGTGTGCTGCTAAGCCTCTGTCTACTTGCGATGTTGGTGGCTGTGGTGACGTATGAGCTTCCTTCATCCAAGACGTCCGGATATTGGGGGCTGCCACTGGCAGGCAAAGTCATCGCGATTGATGCAGGGCACGGTGGACCAGACGGGGGGGCTGTGAGCAAGCAGGGGGTCATTGAGAAGGATATCAATTTGTCGATTGCTTTGTATGTACGGGATTATCTGCAGCAAGCTGGAGCACTGGTGGTCATGACACGAGAGATTGACACAGATCTTGCAGAGGCAGATACCAGAGGATATTCCAAACGGAAGACAGAAGATCTCAAGCAGAGAGTAAGACGAATTGAAGACAAGCAGGCAGATCTGTTTATCAGCATTCACATGAACAGTGTCCCTTCGAACCGCTGGAGTGGCGCACAGGTCTTTTATACACCCAACCACCCGGACAATGAAGGATTGGCCAATCTGTTGCAGCAAGAGATGATACGTAATCTAGAGAATACAGATCGAATTGCAAAAACGGTAAATACCGTATATCTGCTTCAAGCATTGAAAATTCCTTCTGCGCTCGTAGAAGTTGGTTTCTTATCTCATCCGGATGAGGCACGTCTTCTTGCCGATGAAGCATATCAGCGTAAAGTAGCCGCTTCCATTTACAATGGAATATTGAGGTATTCCTCGGGGGAACGTCCCAAAAGTTAGTTACAAAGAGAAGGAGAATGTTATAATTAACACAGCATACCTAATTACATGCCAATAGATAAAGCTGAGGTGCTGTCTGATGATATCCAAAGAACAGATACTTGAACTATTGCAACCTTTACAGGAACCACAATTGGGAGTGAGTCTGACCGAGCTTCAATGGATTCGTGATGTCATGGTAAAAGAAAATCATGTGGCACTGACCATTGTTACATTGGACAATCAGACTGAGGATACAACTGCTCTTAGTGACGCCGCACGTAACCTATTGTCTCAACATGGGATTCAGGATGTACATATACGCCTGCGTGCAGCATCAGAACATGAACGAGAGAGTGTGAATGCAGGACAACCAGGGAATGAGCAGAATGACGAGGAAGTGCTTGTAAAAGGCCATGCAGCAGGTCTGGATGGTCATGAGTTATTAAGCCCTGAATCGGGTGTTCGCTATATTGCAGTAGCCAGCGGCAAAGGTGGGGTAGGTAAATCTACAGTCACAGTGAATCTGGCGGCTGCCCTCGCTCGGCAAGGTAAAAAAGTTGGATTAATTGATGCGGACATCTATGGTTTCAGTGTACCTGATATGATGGGGATTGAAGAATACCCTGTTGTAGAGGATGGAATCATTCAGCCGGTTGAGCGTTTCGGTGTGAAAGTGATGTCGATGGGATTTTTCATTCGTGAAAATAATCCTGTAATCTGGCGTGGTCCCATGCTGGGTCGCATGCTGCGTCAGTTCTTCACAGATGTAAATTGGGGTGAACTGGACTACATGCTGCTTGATTTGCCTCCAGGCACAGGTGACGTAGCCCTGGATGTGCATCAAATGCTGCCACAGAGCAAGGAGATCATTGTGACAACGCCGCATGCAACAGCAGCATTTGTAGCCGCGAGAGCGGGGGCTATGGCGATTCAGACCGAGCATGAGCTGCTGGGTGTGGTTGAGAACATGGCTTACTACGAATGTGGCAAATGTGGGGAGAAAGACTATGTCTTTGGTCGTGGGGGCGGCGGACGTCTCGCGGAAAGCCTGCATACAGAGCTGCTCGCACAGATTCCTCTCGGTTCACCCGACAATCATCCATCGGAGCCTGATTTCTCGCCATCTGTATATAAGGCTGATACACGTATCGGTGCCATATACGATGAAGTAGCGCAGGCAATTGAGACCAAGTTTTAACATATTGAAAAAAATCAACACAACATCAAAAAGCCTGCATCCATCGGATGCGGGCTTTTATGGCATATAACATGTTCGCTTTCCTCAAATGAGGATTAACTGTAAATCAACTATCTTACTGGTATTATGATCCTCCGCCACCTCCGGAGTCACCACCGCTACCTCCATCTCCACTGTCGCCGCCGCCACTTTCGCCCTCTTGGCCGCCGCCCCCCTCTTGTTGTCCGCCTTGTTCCTGTCCGCCGGATTCAACTTTCGGTTGCAGCTCTTCCTGAACCACTTTTTTAAGTAGTGTCAGCACTTCCATTCGGAATAATGGATTCTGCATGACTTCCTGCATGACTGTCATGGTCTGTTTGCGGTACTCCGGTGTTTTGGTCATGTCCATAAACATTTTGGATACTTCTGGAGACTTCATGATATCCCCAACCGATTTCTGATACGTGGGATCTTTGATCAACTGCATATGCAGCTGCTTGCTTTGCGAGTTAATAGCTTTGGCAAATTCACTTGCAAATTGTGGATCTGTCATGATTTTCTCGAATTCCTTTTGGTACTCGGGAGCCGTGATGGTATCTTTAACAGCAATACGTATTTGTTCTGAAGATTGCATGGGCATTAACATTTTCATACCGATGGTTCCAGACCCGCCACCCGATCCGCCGCCACTTTGTTCGGAATCTCCACCTTCGCCGCCACCCCCGGAGGAACTTTGGCCAGTTAGAGCTTCTTCGACAGCCTTCTTGCCTTCATCACTTTTCAGAATATCCACGACCATCGTTTTCATCTCTTTATAACTGCCCTGAGGAGGCGAAGAATTCTGATCTGAACCGCAGCCGGCAAGCATGACGGATAGCCCCAATACGGCGCAGCTTAGCTGCCACAAAGGCCGTTTCATGTGCATAACCCCTCCTTGATTAGATACTGCTTGTAGTATGTGATGGGCAAGCACTAAATATGTTGAATGGTGATGGTTTTTTGCTGAGAAGGTTGGTAAAATAAACTCTCGGGGGTGGAAAACATTTGAATTTACGTAAATGGTTTTTCCTATTTTGGACAGCCTTACTTATCGGAGCAGCCGGATCGCTAGTAACAGGTCTCATTATGATGCTGGTGAACGGAGAGAGAACGAACGGAATTATCGATTTTCTGCTGTATCTCCTGATTTTGTTTGGATCAGGGGTGATGATTAGTGTGTATTCTCAGATGGGTTTTTTCGCTTACTTGATACTGAATTATATGGGCAAAGGTGTATTTCCAAAACGCGGCTGGCAGATCGTTCAGCTTGTTTTAACCGTACTGGCTTTACTTGACGTCATGTTTTTGCGTTTGTTCGTTGGAGGCGGACGAGAGCGTCTGTCCGACATCGTACTTGGAATCATTATTTTGGCAGCCGCAATTGTTACCGCTTACGTGAAAGTGAAAAAGACACATATTTCGGCAATGGTCCCAACGCTCTTTTTCATGATTGCAGTAACCGTGGTGGAGACGATCGGTGTGCTCCGAATCGATGTAAATGCCGCTACTACCTTTATTGTGGTCCCGTTACTGGCATGTAATGCATATCAAATGTTAATATTACATAAGCTGGTGGATGGTTCTGCAGAGCAGGCCGTGAGCGGGAGAACGGAGCAAGCATAAGAAGGACGGCTATTCTGGATCTTTTAATAAAACGCGAAAAAGAGCTAACCTGGTTAGCTCTTTTCATTTATCTCTGCCAATATCTCTGCCAATGTGATATTTAACCTTCAGAATGGAATATACAGCCTATAGTTTAACCGTGAATATTGTGAGTTCTATTGAGCACTGGCTTGATCCCGGACTTCGGTACCTTTGGCACTGGAATGATTCAGCAGTTCGGAGACGGTTACGAATTCATATCCCTGGTTTCTTAATTTATCGATAATGACGGGCAGTGCTTCATGAGTTTGTTTGGAAGAATCGCTCGCATGTAGAAGTACGATATCTCCAGGGTGCGCTTTGCTGACTACCCGATCTACGATGGTTTGTACACCTGGATTCTTCCAATCCTGTGAGTCGGTATCCCATTGAACGACTTGGTAGTTAAGACTGCTGGCTACTTGAAGTACGCGCTTGTCAAAATCCCCATTGGGCAGACGAAGCAGATTCGGTTCTTTTCCCGTTAAATCGGTTAAAATGCTATGAGCTGTTGAAATTTCCTTGCGAATTTCTTCTTCGGTCATGCTGCTGTAATTATCGTGCTTATGTCCGTGGCTGCCAATTTCGTATCCCGCTTCCTTGATGGAGGTTACAATCTCGGGGTGTGTCTTGCTCCAAGGGGAGGATAAGAAGAAGGTAGCCTTCTCTACTTTGTTATCCTGCAGCACTTTAAGGATTGGTTCCGTGCGCTTATCGCCCCAGCTAATATCAAATGTAAGTGCAATTACTTTTTTCTCTGTTGGTACGTTGTAGACAGCCGACGGTGCATCCTCCGAGAATACTGAAACATTGCCGCTTTCCAGATAAATAATCCCGATAGCAAAGACGGCAGCAGCCAGCACAATCAGGAAACGTTTAATCTTTTTGCCGCTAAATACATAGAACGAGTTCATTTCAATAAGCGCCCCTCTCCCATAAGAAATGCTTGTTTACTCTCCAATGTATGCTCGTACAGCGCAGTTATTCGCATGAGAAATTTGTTTGTCCATCAACTTCAGTCATTAGGAGGTTACCATGTTAAAATTCAGTACATTTCTACGAGATCTTAGATCCATTCGTAACGCATTAATCTGGTCGGTCATATTGTTTGTTGCAGGGATAGGAGCTGGATGGGTAAGTACAGGGCCGTTACAGGACATATTAATGAACCAGATAGGCGGACTTCAAGAAGTAAGCAGACAGCTCGAACAGAGCGGAAATGTGCAATGGAATTTCTTTATCTTTATCTTTTTTAATAATGCCATCAAAAGTGTACTCGTGATCTATGCAGGAATTTTCTTTGGCGTATTGCCTGTTATCTTTTTAGTAATTAACGGAATGGTTATCGGTTTCCTAGTGCATATCACCACAGATAATGGGGCCAGCTTTTTTGATATCGTGGTAAAGGGGCTTTTACCACACGGAATTATAGAAATTCCCGTTATTATCATTGCCTGTGCTTTTGGTCTCAAGTTTGGGGGACTGGCATCCAGAAGCCTTATTGAACTTGGGAGTGCTAAACGTCAGGGGTTAGGAAAACAGTGGGAGACTTTTTTGAAGAGGACGTTAACGGCGTCGTGCTGGGTTATTATCCTGCTGTTTATTGCAGCCATTATCGAAAGTACGATTACCTTCAGTATTGTGCGTGGATAAATTTGTATGGAATGACATTCATAAATTTTCAGAAAGTTGACCATAACAATAAAACGGGTTTCAGCAATCCCTTAGGTAAGAGAATTTATAACCCATAGGGGCTGGAATCGGCGCGTCTAATATAGCCCTGACTTTAGAGAGTGCAGGATTCAATATACAAATATAAAGGCGCGCCTTATCCATATGCAGAAAAAGGAGAACTCTTAATGCTGGGTATGCTGTTTAACGAGAAGGAATGTAAGGAACTCGATTATGTGTTACGTAAAGAGCTGGATGAGATGTTGTTTGACCTCAGTGATAATCGCCTCGACCAGGAGATCAAATACGCTATAGCGAGTAGATACAAAACAGTATTCCGCATGTATGCTCGATTCGCTCCGCCGAAGGAGCTGTCCAAATACGCAAGAAGTGGCAAACTCAAAAAGTCTAAGCCGTAAGAAGCATGGTACAGAGCTTAAAACACGCAGTATTAATTGATGAGCGAGGTGCGGCCTACTGCAGCCAGAGCTGTACCTCTATAACTACCTAGGACGCATCTATGAATGGAATAACATGAATGATATCAAATTGTCGAAAAAGGGTTGACCTATTGGTTTAGATATGATAAATTAATTTTCGTTCCTTTTTAGGACAAACCACTAAAACAAGTACCAAGCAGCAGAAGGAAAGAATAACATTCCTGAAAAAAGTACTTGCAAAGTGGAAGAGAACATGATATATTATAAAAGTCGCCGCTGAAAACGACGACAACATGGAAAACAGCAACAAACTGAATGTTTGATCTTTGAAAACTGAACAACGAGTGAGTAACGATCTTACTTTGTAAGATCGAAAAGCTGAGAAATTGGTACAAGTCATCTGACTGTATGATTTCGAAGTGAACATGAGATTTTTAATCTCGTCAGATTCAAAATGAGCTAATCGCTCTTTTCAATACTTTATTGGAGAGTTTGATCCTGGCTCAGGACGAACGCTGGCGGCATGCCTAATACATGCAAGTCG
>NZ_WYEV01000021.1:0-50050 GCF_015143645.1 Paenibacillus sp. P13VS
ATTTCCCAGTATGTAAGACCCCTTGAAGACGACGAGGTAGATAGGCTGGGGGTGGAAGTGCAGTAATGCATGGAGCTGACCAGTACTAATCGGTCGAGGGCTTATCCAAATTGCAGGTTCTAGTCGCACGTTTCGTTTCGGATCTAGTTTTCAGAGAATAATCTCTGAGTGTATAGCAGCATCGTTTGGTGGCGATGGCGGAGGGGTTCCACACGTACCCATCCCGAACACGACCGTTAAGCCCTCTAGCGCCGATGGTACTTGGACCGAAGGGTCCTGGGAGAGTAGGACGCTGCCAAGCAAAGAACCACTGCCGAAGATACTCGGTGGTGGTTTTTATTTGTTTTTAAAGGTAAATATATGGAAGCTATGTAGTTTTACTTGAAACAAAGTCAAAAAATTTTAGAGGACAAACGCCATTTAAAAACGGATGGTTTTTTTGGCATATTCGGCAGTTGTCCGCTCAAGAAATACAGTTGTATGCATCAGACAGTACACCTGATATAACCAGGCACTTTTCCTTGACAGTCTAAATATCGCTTTGCTAAGATGGCAATAATAAATTTTTCAGAAAACGTATTTTCGGCATAAATACTGCCTGAGATCTTCGGGTTTTGGACCGTAAAGCTGAGCAAACATAAGGAGGAACACCTGCGTGTGGGAAGATAAGTTTGGTAAGGAAGGTTTGACCTTTGATGATGTATTGCTAGTGCCACGGAAATCCGAGACACTGCCTAAAGAAGTGGATGTATCGGTTCGTTTGAGCGATAGTGTAAAACTGAATATCCCTCTGATCAGTGCTGGTATGGATACCGTTACTGAAGCAACTCTGGCCATTGCCATTGCACGTGAGGGCGGTATCGGAATTATCCACAAAAACATGTCTGTTGAACAGCAAGCGGAAGAAGTAGATCGGGTTAAACGTTCGGAAAGCGGCGTTATTACCAATCCGTTCTCACTGACTGCTGAGCACCTGGTGTCGGATGCTGAAGAAGTTATGGCTAAATATCGCATCTCCGGTGTACCGATTGTCGAAGGTGATCAGAAGCTGGTTGGTATTTTGACTAACCGTGACTTGCGTTTCATCCATGACTACGGTATTAAGATCAGTGAAGTTATGACTCGTGAAAATCTGGTTACTGCTCCTGTAGGTACAACCCTGCAAGAGGCAGAAGGAATTCTTCAAAAGCACAAAATTGAGAAGCTTCCTTTGGTGGATGAGTCCAATACACTGAAAGGTCTCATTACAATTAAAGATATCGAAAAAGCTATTCAGTTCCCTAATGCAGCCAAGGATGCGCAAGGTCGTCTCCTGGTTGGTGCGGCAATTGGTATCTCCAAAGATACTTTTGAACGCGCAGATGCATTGGTACAAGCTGGTGTAGACTTGATTACTGTAGACTCTGCGCATGGACATCACATCAACATTATCGAAGCTGTTCGTCAATTGCGCGAGCGTTTCCCGAACTTGACTATTATTGCAGGTAATGTAGCTACTGGTGAGGCTACTCGTGATCTGATCGAGGCAGGTGCATCGGTTGTCAAAGTGGGTATCGGTCCAGGTTCCATTTGTACAACACGCGTTATTGCTGGTATCGGTGTACCTCAAGTAACTGCTGTTTACGATTGTGCTACTGTCGCACGCGAGTATGGAGTTCCAATCATCGCAGACGGCGGGATCAAATATTCAGGTGAGATTACTAAGGCACTGGCTGCAGGCGCACATGCAGTTATGTTGGGAAGCTTGTTTGCTGGAACTGCTGAAAGCCCGGGAGAAACTGAAATCTTCCAAGGACGTAGCTACAAAGTTTACCGCGGTATGGGCTCAATGGCTGCCATGAAACAAGGAAGTAAAGATCGTTACTTCCAGGATGATGACAAAAAACTCGTTCCGGAAGGCATCGAAGGACGTGTAGCTTATAAAGGTCCATTGTCCGATACCATTCATCAGTTGATTGGTGGTCTTCGTTCGGGTATGGGTTATTGCGGAACAAGCAACCTTGAACAGCTCCGCAATGATACAGGCTTTATCCGTATTACAGGTGCGGGACTTCGTGAAAGTCATCCGCATGATGTTCAAATTACAAAAGAAGCACCTAACTACTCGTTGTAATCTGAAGAGAGTTAATCATTTCCAGGACAGGCTTGGCGATTTTCGCCGGGCCTGTCTTTTTTTGCGGATACCCCTGTGATAGAATAGAAAAAGCGGTGACGATCCTTTATCGGATTAGGGCGTTGCGGCGGCTTTTTGACGTGAATCTATGAATCTTGTTTCACATGGAACAAATGCCACGAAAGGTTGCCCAGCTAGATAGAAGCGCGGACGTCCTTTTACATAAGCATTGGATAATGCTAACTAAGTGACAATCGATAATGAAACGTATGGAGCAATGATATTGCTCTTTCGATACAGCGCATAAAAAGCTACTTTTCACAACATCTTCTACGATCGTTAAGGACCAAGAAAAACGCAGCTCAAGCTGCACTGAAGCATCAATTAAGCGGAGCTTCGGAACGAAGGGAGTATTATCATTGAAAGCTAAACAAATGAACAAAAAGAAACGCCAAATGCTCAAAAAAAGCGTAGCCTCGGTTATGCTGGTCAATATGCTCTGCATGTCTGCAGTAATGCCGGTGATGGCTGCTGCGAATGATTCGGGTCAGGTACTGACTGCTGCTGCGACAACAACGAAGACCGAGAAAGCCGTGCAGGTTCCTTCCGTAGACTCACTTGGACTTGAAGTTAGATCTGCCGTACTCATGGAGGCTTCGACAGGCCAGATTCTGCTTAATGTGAATGCGGACAAAGCCATGCCGCCTGCCAGCATGACGAAGATGATGACCGAGTACATTGTGGCTGAGCAGGTCAAGCAAGGGAAGTTTGGCTGGGATGATGTAGTTACGGTTAAAAGAAATGCAGCGGAGAGCATAGGCTCACGTATTTTCCTGGCTGAGGGCGATCAACATACGGTTAAAGAGCTGTATATTGCTATGGCCGTTGGATCTGCAAATGACGCAACAGTGGCATTGGCAGAATATGTTGCCGGTTCCGAAGAAGCTTTCGTGAAAATGATGAATGATGAAGCAAAGCGAATGGGCATGAAGGATACGTTCTTTATTAACTCCACAGGTCTTGATCGTGCGGATATGCCTAAGGACTTCCAACCAGCCGAAGACAAAGAGACAGTTATGTCTGCATTGGATGCAGCAATTCTGTGCAGATATATCATTCAGGATCACCCTGACTACACAGACTTTACAACAATTCAGTCTTATAAATTCCGTCCCAATGACAAAGCTCCAATTATCAACTACAACTGGATGTTGGAAGCGAATAAAGATATAACCAATTTCAAAAGCTACGCCTATGAAGGCTTAGATGGAATGAAAACGGGCCATACCACAAATGCAGGGAATAACTTCACAGGAACGGCTGAACGTGATGGTATGCGCCTGATCAGTGTCGTTATGGGTACCGATTCCGAGCCTGCACGCTTCAGAGAGACGAAAAAAGTACTGGATTATGGTTATAACAACTTCGAAGTGAAGCAAGCTGTCGCTGGCAAAACCAAAGTAACTGGCTGGGAAGCTGTTCCGCTGAAAAAAGGTAAAGAAACGAATGTGCCCGTAGTGACCGACAATGCAGTTAGCTTTGTTGTTCCCAAAGGCACTCAAAACCTGGATGTTACCTTTAAGGCAAACGTAACGGAAGCAGACAAGCTGGTTGCTCCAATTAAAGCAGGTACGAAAGTCGGAACGGTGACCTACAACTATAAGGCAGATGGTATTGAACCACAGGAGAAAACAGTGAACCTGATCACCGCAGAAGAGGCTGAAAAAGGCGGCTGGTTCCGTTTGTTCTTCCGTGCGGTAAAGGACTTCTTCGTTGATCTGTTTGACGGTATCAAAAACCTGTTCTAATGGATGCTATAGGCCATGATTGCCGATCATAGAAGTTTCCGATCTACCTCACCTGAACAAGGACAATAAGCACCAAATTGCGACTCGATGCATTGTGTATTTACAATTTTTCCGGTAAAATATCAAGTTAGAATTCTACGTATAAATCAGCTCAAAAGTCTAAGGACAACCTTGTTAGTTGCACATGTTATAGTGGGAGCGACAACGCATTACATGGACGATAAATGGATTGCTGGAGTGTCCATAAACCTCTGGACACGGATCTCCTAACGTACGGCTTTTGACGTATAACAGGATCGCGGCTGGTAGAAGAGGAGAACGCAAATGAAGATAGGTGTATTAGCACTTCAAGGTGCGGTTACAGAGCATATTCGCAGTGTTGAGCGAGCTGGTGCAGAGGGACTGGTTGTGAAACAGGTTGAGCAGTTGGATGAACTGGATGGTCTGATCCTTCCTGGCGGTGAGAGCACCACTATTGGTAAATTGATGCGCAAATATGGTTTCATGCAGCCTATTCGGGACTTTGCAGCCAAGGGTAAACCGGTATTCGGCACCTGTGCAGGCCTGATCGTAATGGCTGAGCGTATTTCAGGACAGGAAGAAGCCCATTTGGAATTGATGGATATGACTGTCTCCAGAAATGCATTCGGGCGGCAGCGGGAAAGCTTTGAAACAGACCTGCCTGTCAAAGGAATTGATGAAACGGTAAGAGCAGTATTTATTCGCGCACCTTTAATTGAGAGTGTTGGGGAACAGGTTGAGGTTCTTTCCACGTATAAGGGTGAGATCGTTACCGCGCGCCAAGGAAACTTGCTGGCCTGCTCATATCATCCTGAATTGACCGATGACTACCGTTTGCATTCTTATTTTGTAGATATGGCCCAATCATACAAGCAGTCGCTACAGAACCAATAGCGCATATTAGACAACTTATGATACCCCGGTGGATTGGAATACTCCTTCTGCAAGCTGTAAGACTGCTTGAGGAGCTGTATCTGGTCGAATGCCTGATGTTGCCCGTATCTGCTTTATACAGCGGGAATCGCAGCGTAGGGTGTCACAGGGGTTTATAGGTTGTTTTTTTATTGTTGAATATGATTAAGATGAAGTTATACGCGACTCCACAAAGGCTATGTGATAGGCTTAGGTTTATTGATATGTTTTCTGTGAGGTCATTTAGGAGGAGTATATAATGCTTGATGTAAAGATATTGCGGAATGAATACGCCCGTGTAGAAGAAGCGTTAACGAACCGTGGCAAGTCACTCGATCTCATTGCTGGATTTTCCGAGATGGACGCAAAGCGCCGGGAACTACTGCAAGAGAGCGAGACGTTGAAGAACCGCCGGAATACAGTATCCGGTGAAGTTGCCAAGCTGAAAAAGAATCGCGAGAACGCGGATGATTTGATTGTTGAGATGCGTGAAGTTTCTGATCGCATCAAGGCGATGGATGAAGAGGTCCGGGAACTGGAAGCGAAGATCAATGATCTGACGATGGCCATCCCTAACATTCCAAATGAGAGTGTACCTGTGGGTGCCTCTGAGGATGATAATGTAGAGATTCGCCGCTGGTCTGAACCGAAGTCGTTCGGTTTTACTCCAAAAGCACATTGGGAGATTGCGCAGGATCTGGATATCCTTGATTTTGAGGCTGCTGCCAAAGTAACAGGTTCCCGTTTTACGTTCTACAAAGGACTTGGCGCGCGTCTTGAGCGAGCTTTGATTAACTTCATGATGGATCTGCACAGTGATCAGCATGGATATGAGGAGATTTTGCCTCCATATATCGTCAACCGCGACAGCCTCTTCGGAACAGGCCAATTGCCGAAGTTCGAAGAAGATCTGTTCAAGCTTAAGGATACGGAGTATTATCTGATCCCTACCGCAGAAGTTCCAGTAACGAACTATCATCGCGAAGAGATTTTGAATGTGGAGGATCTGCCGAAGCATTTTGTGGCATACAGCTCATGTTTCCGATCTGAAGCCGGCTCTGCTGGACGGGATACACGTGGATTAATCCGTCAGCATCAGTTCAATAAGGTTGAGTTGTTGAAATTGTCTTCTCCAGAAACGTCTTACGAGGAATTGGAGAAAATGACGCAAAATGCAGAACGTGTGCTTCAACTGCTGGAATTGCCATACCGTGTTTTGGCGCTGTGTACAGCGGATATGGGCTTCACTTCCGCGAAAACCTATGATCTCGAGGTATGGTTGCCAGAAAGCAATACATATCGTGAAATCTCTTCCTGCTCGAACTGTGAAGACTTCCAGGCGCGCCGTGCCAACATTCGTTTCCGTAGAGAGCCGAAGGCTAAGCCTGAGTTCGTCCACACACTGAATGGATCCGGACTGGCTGTTGGACGTACAGTGGCAGCTATTCTAGAGAACTATCAGCAAGAAGATGGGACTGTAGTTATTCCTGAAGCATTGCGTCCGTACATGGGTGGAATCAGTGTAATTGCACGTCGTTCCTAACATGGGGAATAGATTTTTATTATGATAAAGCCAACCCAAAAAGCCGTCATTTCAAATTATGACGGCTTTTTTTATTCTAGAGCTTGCTTTTTTAATTGTATATGTGGTATGATCTATTTCGTGGCAAGTTTATAAAACTTCAAATTATGGAGAGGTACCGAAGCGGTCATAACGGGGCGGTCTTGAAAACCGTTAGGGTGCAAGCCCACGTGGGTTCGAATCCCACCCTCTCCGCCATAACAACACTTATAACAGGGACTCGAGCGATAAGCTCGGGTCCTTTTTTGCATCTACATTTTTCTCAATCGAGCTATCTGCCATGGTTATTTATTAAAGGCAACAACAGGCTCGAATTGACTCGGTATGCATGTATAAAATCATCTTGTTCGCCGCACTTTATAGGAGTGGAGGTGGTTAGATGAACCGCGAGTTAAACATAGATCAGACAGAGCTTGTAGGCGCATGGCAGGAGCGTTTGCCGGAAGTACTGAATGTCGGCGATCAGGCACAGGTAATGGCAGATGAAGCCGATCAGAAGGCTATTCGTATTCATATCGCGACTGCAGGACACCAAATGTACTCATTCGATTTCAAATGCGCGTATGTGGACTCCCGTGAGGTCAGTGTGCAACTGATTGATGTAGAACGGGATGGACAAACGACAGATGAGCGTACAGAACCCATCCAGGAGCTGGCTCAGGATTATACACGGCATATTCATGAATGTGCCCAGTCGTTGCAGTCCAAGACAAGAACATAGCCCCAATTGAAGGAGTGATTCAAGTGAGTAAAGCCGAGGCAGGCATTGATAAAAACTTGCAGAATGTTGTTGCTGATCTGGAACAGCCAGCCGTGAACAGCCATCATGCACAGCAAATTCAGCAAGATACCAATGATCGTCGTCATCAGGATTCGTTGAATCATGACAAAACGGAAGATATGAACCCATCCCATTCCTAAAATCATGAAGAGGGGGTATTGGCATGAGCAAACCAAAAGCGATACCTGTACCGGAGGTCCAAGCTGCTGAGCAGCATCGCCGTCCGAAAAAGCATTCATCTGGACAAGAACCGTTGTCGGGGTCCAAAAAAGTAAAAAATCAAAATCATGTGGATCATAACAACCCACAAGGGTAAGAAGAATACCCATCCATTTCAGTATCGTAATTTAAGATATATATTGATGCATATTGAGACCTCCTGTTACCTAACAGGGGGTTTTTGCGTATTCATACATAAATAAAGACCAATGATGATAGGAATTGAAAAGCTAACATAGGTCTTTGTAGCCATTTTAGTGTGGAAAGATCACAAATTTCCCAAATCGTGTTTCCGTTTCAGAATAAATGGTATATCATTGATGTTGAATTATTTTTTTTGGGGTTATCACGAGAGGAGAGAAACAAATGACTAAACGTATGGGGGCGTTGCTTCTAACGTTGCTGTTGACGGTATCTTTGGCTTTGACAGCATGTAGCAGCAAACAAGAACCGAAAGAAGCACTTAAGACGGCTGCGGCCAATGCTTCTAAACTGACTTCGTATGAGATGAGTTCCAATTTCACAATTAATGAATTGAGCTATAAACCTGCAGACGAGTCACAACAAGATCCAACGATGACTCAGTTTATGAGCATGTTGAAGGATGCTCAGTTTAACGTAACTGGCGTATATCAAAGCGAGCCAATGCAAACAGAAATGACAGTTAGCCTTGAGCTCAAAGGTGATATGGGCATGACGTTCACCATTCCAATGGTGATGACAGCTGAGAAGCTTTACGTTAAAGTGCCAAGCATTCCGTTCTTCCCAATTCCGGAAACAGTAGTTGGCAAGTTCCTGGAGCTGGATCTGAAAGAATTGGCTGAGCAAGAGGGTACGGAGTGGAACCCTGATGCTATGGACGCAGCCAAAACACAAAAACTGAGCAATGAAGTTATGGATGCTGTTCTTAGTGAATATGATCAAGACAAATTCTTCAAAAACGTAGATGTTAAGGATGCACAGCTGCCAGAAGGTGTAGATGCCAAGCAGGTAGTGCAATTCTCTGTTACTAACGACAACGTTAAAGAAGCAGTTACTGTACTGGTGACTAAAGCACTGCCTAAAGTGCTGGACATCTTGTCCAAAGAAGAATACCGTGATATGCTGCAACTGAGTCAGGCCGATATTGATCAGGCCAAAGAAGATCTGAACATTACAGAAGCTGATCAGACTGAAATGTCCAAGGATCTGGATCAGTTGAAAGAGACGTTGACCATCAACAAATTCAACATCGATTTCGCTTTGGATAAGCAGGATTTCCCGGTTTATCAAAAGATTGCAGCTGATCTGCTGATCAAACCAGTGGATACCAAAGATGAAGTGAAGTTGGCCTTTACTGGATCCAACACTTACACTAAAATCAATGAGAAAGCAGCCTTCAAAATCAATATCCCTACAGGTGAAAATGTAATTACGATGCAAGAATTCGAGGAACTGATGAATTCTTCTTACGGATACTAAGCTCATTCCAAGAAATGAGTGGAAAAAGCCGCCTCGACTTTTTGTCGGGCGGCTTTTTGTTGTTTTATAGTTTAAATCTGTCTGTTATTGCAGGGATTCCGATAAATCTTCAGCAAGAACGGCATAAATTCGGTGATCCTGATAGCTTCCGTTGATCTTCAGATATTTACGGGCAATGCCTTCTGCCTGAAAGCCGTTCTTCTCCAGTACACGCTGGGAGCCGGCATTAGTGGGTAGGATTGCGGCCTGAACACGATTCAACTTCAAGGCGCGGAAGGCATAGGCAACAGCCAGTTTAACAGCTGCTGTCATACGTCCGCCACCCTGATAGTCTGGATGGATAAAGTAACCCATATCGGCATAATTGGCAACGCCATAGGAGACGTTATTCAGGCTGATTTGCCCAATGAGCAGGACGTCCTTGATGGTGTAGATGCCAAACTGATAACCAGTACCTTCTTCAGCCGCTTTTAGACGGTCCTGAATCCGCCTTGTTTGAGCATCCAGTGTGTAGAACTCATCATCTCGAAGAGGCTCTACAGCTTGGTAGGGAACGCGAGTAACCTGGATCAGATCTAGATAAGCTTGTGTATCGTCAGTGGTAAGTAACCGGAGGCTAATTCCTTTGGGGGTATCATACAGTGTTAATGCCATAGCAGTGCACATCCTCTCAAAATCAAAAGTATAAGTATTACTTCTTGCGTAACCGACGGAAAAATTGGGTCAGCATTGTAGAGCATTCGGGTTGAAGGACATCTGGAATCACCTCGGTACGATGATTGAACCGTGGCTCCTGCAGCAAGTTCATCAAGGTTCCTGCACATCCGGCTTTGGGGTCAGCGGTGCCATATACAACGCGGGGCACTCTGGACTGTACAATGGCACCTGCGCACATAGGGCAAGGTTCCAGTGTCACATACAAGCTGCAATCAAGCAGGCGCCAGGCTCCGATCGTTTCGCTTGCCTGACGAATAGCGACCATCTCCGCATGTGCAGTGGAATCAAGAGTGGTCTCACGCAAATTATATCCTCGTCCGACAATCTGATTATGCTGCACAATGACAGCTCCGATAGGGACTTCCCCAAGTGCCTCGGCTTTTAGCGCCTCAGCAATGGCTTCACGCATCCAGAATTCGTGCTGCTGTTCCTCCGTAAGATGCGAAAGATCAACCGGGATTGGGTGTTCGTTCATTACAGTTAAAGCTCCTTCCAAAGCATTTATTCGGCGAACAAATATTCGTTTGTTAACATGATGTGCATAAGTCTGTGGATAACTACATAGTTGCTCACATAGTTATGAACAGGATATCCACAACCCTGTGGATTTGTGTATAGTTTTAGTGATTAATCTCATTGTAGGCACGGCAAAGACAAAAAACAATGAAATTCGAGCTTTTTAGCCAAGCGGTAACTTTTGGACTAGGGGCATTTATCCTTTTCAAAATCACACACAACCGTTATGATGGAGATAGGTTTTGCCATATATCGCCAAAGGGTACAAGCCGAGAGGTGAACTAAAAAAGTTGTCTATTAAAACGAAATTATCCATGATTATGTCGTGCTCGGTGCTTGTTATTTTGATTCTGAATATTGCGCTGAGTTATTATACGACCGAGGAAAATCTTAGGCAGGACAGTGAAACCAAGATGGTCCTAACGGCCAAACAGATTGCAATTTCTGTCGAACAGAATCAGAATAGTTTGGATTATGTAAAACGCCAGATTGGTAATAATCTATGGCTTGCTTCAGTCATGGCTGCAGAAGAACTCGACCCGGATATTAATAATATCACAAATGAGGAACTTGTACGTTTAAGCAAAAAAGTGGGGGTATCGCATATCTCTCTCATGGAACAAACCGAGGATGATATCGTTGTAACCCGCTCTTCCGATCCGCGCGAAGTTGGTTTATCCACAAAGAAAATGACCTATTGGTATCAAGCCTTTAAGCAATTGTTCGAAAAACATCAGGTTACCATCACTCAAGGGCAAAAATTGGATCATTTTTGGTCCGATGGTTTCGAGTACTCGACATCAAGTCCATCGGATATTGATATCTGGGGTTATTACCATGATGGCAAGAGGAACTACATAATCAATCCCTTCTATAATAATGCTGAAGTTGATGACTATGTGAAGATCTCTGGTCCGGATGAGATATTGAATAAAATTCGTGAAGTGAATCCTTCCATCTTGGAGATCACGGGTATCAATCCATTGACTTTTGGCAGTCCTAACATGAGTGACGATGGAAGGGATAGCAACTACAGCAAGCTGAATAATAGACCGATTCGTTTTGGCACGTATCAGTATGGTACGGCAGATGAGGATCACCGAGCAGTCGTAAGGGCGATCCGAACCGGGCAAAATGTATCGTTTGTCAGTGAAACGCATGAGCAGAAGGTGTTAAAAAGCTTCATCCCCATCTTCACGCCGAATGAAGCATCATATGTCATCAGTATTGTCATGGACTATAAACAAATATCCTCCATGGTATCGGAACAATTGGTTAGTCATGCTTCCATATCGCTGGTGCTGCTGGAAATCGTGATCTTTGGCAGCTATTTGTTAGCAGGATATATTACACGTCCTATTCAATCAATCCTGGGCAAAGTGAATGATGTAGCGGATGGACATTTCGACTTCCGTCTGAAAGTAAGAAGGAAGGACGAGCTGGGTCAGCTGGCCAATCGGATTAATGCCATGATTCGCAATTTGGGTCACTATACCAACCGGTTAAAACAAATGTATGAGGAGAACAGGGCAGTTAAGGAGCATCTGGAATCCATCATTAATCAAACTGCCGACGCCATTCATATTACGGATCTGGATGGTAAGGTCTTGCGTGTAAACCGGGCGTTTGAACAACTATATGGCTGGCGAAGCCGAGAGGTCGAAAACCGCAGGCTGAAGATCATCCCGCCTGAAGCGGAAGAGGAAATGAAGCAGCAGCATGCCCAGCTCATAGAAGGGCTATCCATTACTTCGAATGAAACCGTATGGATGAAAAAAGATGGCACACGGGTTGAAGTTAGTGTCAGTACAGCGCCTGTGCGCGATGAATTAGGTGAAATTACAGCACTGATTAGTGTGTCGAGGGATATCACAAGCCGCAACCGAATGGAAGAGCTGCTCAGACGCTCAGAGAAGCTCACAACCGTAGGTCAACTGGCTGCGGGTGTTGCGCATGAAATCCGTAACCCGCTAACAACGCTGCGTGGTTTCCTGCAGCTGCAGCAGGAGACGAACAAACTGAATCATCGACATCTCGACTTGATGCTGTCGGAGCTGGACCGCATCAATCTGATCGTAGGCGAATTCCTGATTTTGGCCAAACCACAGGCTGTTCACTTCCAGGAGCGGGATATCCGTTTTATTCTCGGCGATGTGATCTCGCTGCTGGATAGCCAGGCACATCTGCACGGGGTTGAATTTGTATTAAATGCATCATCGGATTCAGCTATGGTACACTGTGAAGAGAATCAGTTGAAGCAAGTGTTCATCAACCTGCTTAAGAATGGTATGGAAGCCATGCCGAACGGAGGCAGCATTCGGATTCGCCTTGACCATGACGAGGAATTAAACCGGGTGCGGATTGAAATTAAAGATGAGGGTATCGGGATTCCGGAAGAGATGATGCCGAAGCTTGGCGAGCCGTTCTTTACCAATAAGGAGTCTGGAACAGGGCTTGGTTTAATGGTCAGTCAGCGCATCATTCAATCACATAAGGGCATGATGGATATTAAAAGCGTCATGAACAAGGGCACGACCGTTATCATTGATCTTCCTGCTACCAAACAGCTCCCGGAGAGCGTGGAAGAGGACGATCGGACGGAAGATGCGCTTACAGACGAAGAGAACTAGATGAGGTGAGATTACCTTTTGCGTATTAATAAATTTATTAGTGAAACAGGCTACTGTTCCCGGCGTGAAGCGGATAAATTAGTCGAGAGCGGGAAAGTGACCATTAATGGCGTAACCGCCGAACTGGGAAGTCAGGCGGAAGAAGGCGACGACGTACGGATTAACGGTCAGCCTATCAAGGAAAAAAGAAAACATGTATATATTGCACTCAATAAACCTGTCGGCATTACGAGTACAACCGAGCAGCATATCAAGGGCAATATCGTTGACTTTGTAGGTCACAAGGAACGCATTTTTCCAATTGGCCGATTGGATAAGGATTCCGAAGGGCTCATTCTGATGACCAATGATGGAGATATCGTCAACCGGATACTTAGAGCAGAGGGACGCCATGAGAAAGAGTACATCGTTACAGTTGACCGCCCTGTCACGCCGAGTTTTCTGAAGGGGATGAGCACGGGCGTCAAAATTCTCGGTGAAATGACGCTGCCCTGCACCGTCACTCGAATCTCTGAGCGAGTATTCCGGATTATACTGACCGAAGGGAAGAATCGGCAGATTCGCAGAATGTGCAGTGCCTTTGGTTACGAGGTGCGTAAATTGAAGCGTGTACGTATCATGAATATCCATCTGGGTGACCAGGCTACTGGGAAGTGGAGAGAGTTGACAGCTGCGGAGAAGTCTGAATTGGGCAGCCTGCTGAACTACTCTCTGGAATAAATCGTTTAATTCATGAAAGCTCTGCATATCTTTTCGGAAGAAAAGAAAGCAGAGCTTTTTTGATATCATGGTGACTAAACATTTACACATCAAAAAGACGTTTTCCTCTACCGGAGAGAAAAACGTCCTGTTGAACTTGCATTCACTTCTAGTTTACTGGATTAACTGCTTTCACAGTCGAATTGTTGCTTTGATACTTCCGGATAATAGAAACCTCTACACGGCGATTCTGAGCCCGTCCAACATTGGTCTGGTTACTGGCAACCGGGTGATACTCACCATACCCGCTAGGTGTGAACTTCGCAGGGTCCAGTGCGTCGTTCAACAAGAGGATTTTGAGGAAGTTCAGTGCGCGATCCGCACTTAGATCCCAGTTATCCTTATATTGGCTGTTCGAGATGGGAATATTATCAGTATGGCCAGATACAACCACTTCATATTGCGGGAACTCCTGCAGCATGTTGGAAATGGCTTTTGCCAGTGATCGCGATTCAGGCTTCACATCTGCTCGCCCTGAAGAGAACAGAGCGTTATCACTGATGGTAATCTTCAGTTCAGATTGATTCAGCTTGGTGTTGAGTTGGTCCGATAGCCCGTTTTTGCTAATGTATTGGTCCAGTTGTTTCTTGAGTTTTTCCAGATCTTCCTGCTCTTTTTGAGCCATCTGTGCATCTGTAATCTGAGCAGATTTGTTCTTGGTGATCTCTTCAGGCACCTGTTTGTTTTTGCCCAGGTCGGTTGTGGCTTCCGTAGGGTTCATGGATGTATGATCCAATACACCTGCGCCGCCATTCAGTGCACTGCTTAGTGCCGAGGCCATCTGTTCGAACTTGGCTGCATCGAGAGAACTCATGGAGAACAACGTAATAAACAGGGCAAGCAACAGTGTCATCAAGTCAGAATACGGGAGCAACCAGCTCTCGTCTATATGTTCTTCATGCGGCTCGTGTTTTTTAGCCTTTTTCACCTGATGATCCCTCCTTCTCTTCCAGCTGTCTACGTTCGGAAGGTGTCAGGAATACAGATAATTTTTGGTTGATGGCAATGGTGGATACACCGGATTGAATGGATAACAATCCTTCAACCATCATCAGCTTGATCTCCATCTCTTTCTTGGACATCCGCTTCAACTTGTTGGACATCGGGTGCCACAACACGTAACCACTAAAAATACCAAGGAGTGTAGCAATGAACGCAGCCGCAATCGCGTGAGATAGCTTTTCCATATCACTAAGGTCGGCCAGGGCTGCAATCAGACCTACAACGGCCCCGAGAACCCCGAGTGTTGGAGCGTACATCCCCGCTTGTGCGAAGATCAATGCTCCGCCGCGGTGACGCTCTTCGGTGGCATGGATATCTTCCATCAAAACATCACTAACAAATTCCTGGTCGTTGCCGTCAATAATCATGCGCATACCGCTGCGAAGGAATTGATCGTCAATCTCTTCGACTTTTGATTCCAGTGCCAGCAAACCTTCACGACGGGTAGTGGAAGCCCATTCCATAAATGTGCCGATCAGTGAAACACGGTCAATCAGTTGCTGCTTTTTGAAGAGTACCCCAAAAAGCTTGGGGATTTTTTTAACTTCAGACATTGGAAATGCCATGAAGATTGTTGCTGCTGTACCAACAAAGATAATAACGTAGGCTGCCGGGTTGTTAACCAGATTGATCAGGGGAGCACCCTTCAGGAACATCCCGAGAACAAGTGAAACCAGCCCTAAAACTAGTCCGATAATCGTTGAAATTTCCATCATACACCTCATCCATGAGATAAAATTGAATCCTTTCAAGCGGCTGTATTCGGGCTTCCGGGCGAATGTTTGGCCGCAATCCGTTTAACCTATGGCATTTTTTAGAAATGCTGTAACAGCTGAAACGGTCATGTATAGTATTTATCGACCAGATGCCCTTTTTTTTTAAGGGTTATTTTCAGGTATAATAAGAACAAATCAGCTCTTTAGGGGCCAAACAGGAGTGAAAAAGCCAATGGGCGTAAAGCATGGACGGGATTATGAAGGAATATTGACAGATTTGACACAGGCGATCGGCCGCATTCCGGATCGTTATGTTTTTTTCGAAATGGATGCAGAGGATTGGTCCCGTTTGGGTGAAAACGAGCAACTCGAAGTAGACGAAGCTCTGGCAGAGGACTTGTTCTATGCGCTGGGCACAGAGTCGGTCATTCCTGTAGGGAGTGGTGTGGTTATTCATGACAAGGAGCAGCACCGCATTCATATTCTGATTGGGGAAGAAGAATTGACATTTGTACCCCTAATCTAGGGCCGAATATAAGGGGAATTCTAGCGTGGAAACCGGAAGGGGAAACGCCTGGAAGCCTTACGGCTATTGGCTCTAACGCCATTTACAGTATTGGATTTTGAGTTCCGTACGTGGTAAGATGAGAGTCATGAAACGGGCGAGCCGCAGAGCGGCTAACCTATGACGGTTGGGGTTACTGTGGTAGCACCAAGGTTTCGGATGGCATGAGGGACAGGGTTAGAGACTACCCTTGTGCCGTCTTTATGGGGAGGAAGATAACGTATGGTTTTTACGCAAGAAGAAGTCGAAGCTCATCTGGGAAGGCTGGAAGGCTGGGAACTGGAGGAGGGACGGTGGATTGTCCGCAAGTTCGTATTTTCCAACTACATGAAAGGGATTGCATTCGTGGATGAGGTCGCGGCGATCTCGGAAGCATTTAATCATCATCCTTTTATTACGATTGATTATACAACGGTTACGCTGCGTCTCACGTCGTGGGATGAGGGTGGAATTACATCTGTAGATATTAAGGAAGCAGAGCAGTTTAACGAAACGTTTGAGAAAATGAGGACGACATAGCCGGGATCGGTTATCGTTGTGCTGCCAAGAAATGAGGAAGCATACATGTCAGACATGAATCAGAATAAGCCTCTGATCGCGGTTGTAGGCAGTCTCAATATGGACCTCGTGGTGAAGACCGATATCATCCCGGAAGAGGGAGAAACGGTAAGCGGTGAGGAGCTTCACTATCTGGCGGGAGGCAAAGGGGCTAACCAAGCCGTTGCTACTGCACGTCTGGGTGGACAGACTACGATGATTGGAGCAGTGGGTTCAGACGGTTTTGGGGAACGCTTGCTGCACAGTCTGACGGATAGTGGGGCAGATGCCTCGCAGGTTCGTGTATTGGAAGACACTGTAACAGGTACAGCATCGATCTGGCTCTCCAAGGGAGACAACCGGATTATCGTTATTCCTGGAGCGAATGGACAAGTGGTGCCGGAGATGCTGGAAGAGGCGGATACGGTAAAAAGCCTGACTGCAGCCGCAGCGGTGCTGCTGCAGCTTGAGATCCCGCTGCCAGCGGTCACCCGCGCCGCCGAACTGGCGGCAGAAGGCAGCGCACTGGTGGTGCTCAACCCGGCTCCAGCGGTGCCGGGTCTGCCCCAGGAGCTCCTGCGGTGCGTCGACGTGGTCACGCCGAACCGCAGCGAGCTTGCCGTGCTTACCGGCCGGGATGATCTCCGGCCGGAAGACGTGGATGCGGCGGTCGCAGAGCTCGCCGCATCGCTCGGGGCCGCTGTCGTCACGACGCTCGGCCCCGAGGGGGCTGTGTACGCGGCAGCGCCAGGCGGCCGCGTACAGGCAGGGCGTGCCGGCGCTTGCCGTGCGCCGGGCTACGCCGTAAGCGCCGTCGATACGACCGGCGCTGGCGATTGTTTCAACGGCGCGCTGGCGGTAGCTCTCGCGCGCGGGGAAACACTGGACGCGGCAGTAGGCTATGCCATGGGAGCGGCCGCGTTATCCGTAACGAAGCTCGGCGCCCAGTCGGGGATGCCGTATGCACGTGAAGTGGAAGCCTTTTTGGCAGAACACGCAGCCAGAGGCTGAACGATATGACGAAGAGGCCCGTACCATTCCGTAAGGAAAGGCAGGGGCCTCTTTGCTGTGTATCTCATTTCCTTATTTCTTCTCAGCCAGCCACATCGCGATATTGGCAATTTCCTCGTCCTTCAGTTTGTCCTTGAAGGAAGGCATGCCGCCGCCTTTACCTTTGACAATGGTAGAGTAGATCTTCTCCACATCATCCTTGCTGCCGATGTTTGCTAGTGCAGGTCCTACGCCACCTTGAAGCTGGTCCCCGTGACACGTGATACAATTGGTTTTGACCAGTGCTTCAGCCTGTCCGGCATCCATTGCCACTTCAGGCATGGTTGGTTTCGCTTCTTCAGCCACTTCCTCTTTCCCTGGAAGCGTAAACATTAATACAATAGCCAATGCGCATGCTGCAAAAAATACCCCGCTCATGATCCATTTGTGCATCCGTTATGTCCCCTCCAGAATGAAAGATCATCTAAACTGAAACTGTCCATATCATTATAACGGAACCTGTTAAGACATCATAGCATTTTGTGGTAATTTTTTGAACTAATCACATAAACGGGCATGAATTTCTTTGGCTTACGCGGTTTAAGGGTTAGTTTAAGATTAGCGGGGTCCTTCATAGACCATGCAATAAAAAGGCATCAAACCGCTTGGTGTCTGTCGTTCATACGTATCCTGGGTGACAAATCCAGCCTTGTGATAAACCCGGATAGCCCGCGTATTCCAGGTGAGCACTTCGAGATCGATCTCATGACTAGGGTTCCGCCGAATGGCTTCCTTCACGATCGCAGAGACGAAGGCAGTACCGTGACCTTGTCCACACTGTTCAGGGTGCATGCCAAGCCCAATTCGCGTCACGCCTTCAAGAGGAAAGAATTGAACGAATCCGCAAAGCTGATCCTGCTCTCCGAGTACAACTGCATATTGCTCTTTTCGAAGCTGCTCATCGCCGAATTCAACCTCCAGCGCCTTCATCTGTTCCCAGGGCAGCCAGGTATAGATGTTATAGGGTGGTTCATATGTCCAGCTGCAGATCATTGCTGCATGTTCTTCCAGCATCGGCACAACGTGAAACGTTACAGAAGCTTCATCCACACCACTGCACGCTCCTTTCATTGTGAACAAGCTACTTCTAGTCATACGCTAATTGTTGATAACATATGTCATTTCGTATTTAATCCTGATTTTACTCTACAAAAGAGGAGGGCATTTGGCAAGGTTTTGCTCCCTTGAAAAAAAGTGAAACAAAAGTTCCTGGAATTTCGTTTATATTACAGTAGGATGGGTAAAAACATCATAAGGGCACGGACGAAGATGCACAAAAAAACCGCCGGATACATTCCTGCGGAGAATGTACCGGGCGGTTGATTTATGCTTCGTTACAGTATGATGTTGCTCAGCTTGTCCCTAGTCGAGGGCCAGTGACTCATATGCGTCCGTGCTCATAATCCGTTTAGCGCCAACATAGCGGTTGGCCCAGTAGTTCTCACTCAAAGAACTAATCGTAACTCCTTTGGAAGACGAGGAGTGTGCAAACTTACCTTCACCCACGAAAATCCCTACGTGTGAAACCCCTTTACCCGTTGTATTGAAGAATACCAGATCGCCTGGTCTCATTTCCATGCGGGATACCGAGTCACCCATGTCGAATTGGGAACTGGATTGACGAGCCAAATCGATGCCCAGCTTTTCGAATACATACCGTGTGAATCCAGAGCAGTCAAAGCCGTTAAGCGTTGTTCCACCACTTTTGTATGTAGTTCCCATTGCTGAATCAATTACTTTATCCATTTTTGAATCTGCGAATGCGCTGCCTGCTCCAAGTGATAGTGCGAATGTTAAGCTGAGGACAGCTGCTGTTAATTTCTTTTTGAACAAGAGATATACCCCTTCCAACGCCTGCGAGGTTAGCTTAAGGATTCGGTTGAAGGTCCCCTATGATCCCTCTGTAGCAAGATCAATTCACCCATAACTGGTTCCCCCGCTTCCCAGGTGCCAGGAATTTGGCTATGCTAGTTGTGCACCTGCGAAATCAAGAAATGACGATTTAATTTTAAGTAGTTACAATTCATGAGGTAAAGATTACAAAGTTGTTACTAAAAACTCACTGCGATTATTGTAACAGAGGAGTAAGCCTTTGGCAACGTTTAACAAGAAAATTAGCAAAAAAAACCTCGACCTTTGACGGGGAAAGGTCGGGGTTTGTTTTTGTAAAGCGTTAACATTGACATAAGTTTACATGGAGATGGTAACAATTTTTGCGCGGTTCATTACACTTTTTAACCTTTGGTGGACTTGGACTGCCACAGACGGAAATGAGCACATATCTTCCATATATCGAGCAAACATCTGGCGAGCGGATAGGTTTGTTGCAGGATGAGACCGATGAGACCTGTCAGGAACCACGACGCAGATGTGAAAGTACCGAAGATGAGCAGATGAATTCCTCCCAGAACCACTGCGATACCGATGAGAGGAAAGATATGACGCAAGGCGAGTAATAAACCCAAAAATGTACCTTTTACCCCGCCCTGATCCTCGGGAGCTGTAGCGCCAAACTGCATATATAACAAAGCATGATGTATGATCCATCCATATACGATCCATCCGGCTACATATGGAATGCCTGGCAGCAGCAATTGAAGCGAGTGGAATCCATCCAGAAAGATACTATACAGCTTGGGGATCAGCCAGTACGCAGGCAGCAGCAATAATAGCGTTTTAATGAAATGAAGCAGCATCATCGGTTTCCACAGTGCCTTGATCCCACGTACAAAAGGAACACGTTCTTCTGTATGATTGAAGTGTTGTAATGAATAGAGCAGCCCTGCCTGGATGAGAGGGGTAATCAGCATGCGGAGCAGGAGCATGGCCCCAAGTATCCATAAATAGCGATGCACCTCGGGATGGGTAGACAGATTGAGCTGGCTTTCCATTTTGAATAAAATGGTACTCAGCTCCCCGGCGTCAGGGTCCGGATAGCGCAGCAGCAAGGGGATGACTGCCGATTGCACCATTTTATAAATGAAGTAACCCCACACCAGCTGATAGAGAAATAAAAGTGCCACAATGAACATATGCTGACGGACGAGAAACCAGCCCTCACGTATTTTTGCTTTCACTGTCTCCACCTCACCATGACAGACCTCCGAATATAGCTTCAATAAGTTTGGTTACACTCATGCTCCAGCGGAACTTGGATGGTTCATCCAGACCGGCTTTCAAAAAGTTGTTCATATGACGGTTTTCCAGCACAACGGTATATAACGGATCGGTCATGGCCCAGGATACAGGCGAGCTGTACGTTAACTTGTACGTAATTCGACCGTTACTGCCATCCCATTCCTTGGCGACGATGTGTCCATCCTCAAAAACGATGCGTACGGGTACCTTCTCGTAGTCGCTGCCTTTCTTTACTAAGGTTACCGATGATTCGTACAACGTTTGACCATCTTTCTCAACAGGCTTGACCTGGATATTCTCCACGGCGAAGTCGGCCATTCCGTCCCCATATACGTATTGATTAAAATAATCAGACCAGGATTTACGGGTCACTTGCTCCACGACCTTTTGGAAATCGGCCGAAGTGGGATGTTTGAACCGATACTTTTTGACATAAGTTGAAAGAATGCGTTCCATCGTTTTGGTGCCTACTTGTTGTTCGATGCCCAGCAGCACAAGCTTGCCCCTTGTGTAAACATTGGCTGCGTAATGATTCTGGGAATCAAACTTCCAGGACTCCTGCGTGAGTGAGGCAGGCGAAGTAATTAAGCCGGATTGAACGGGCAGATTCGGAATAAGTCCGTATTCCTGCTCCATCAGTTTGTCTTCTGCGTAAGAGGTGAACCCCTCATCCAGCCAAGCTTCTTCAAATTCATTGCTGGCTACCATACCATAGAAGTACTGATGACCAATCTCGTGTACAACCGTGCGTTCCAGATCGTAGCCTGGTGTAGCGTCATCCGCGCCGAAGGCTGTAACTAGGGTAGGATACTCCATGCCGCCTGCTCCATTGCCTGTTTTTGGAGGTACAATAATCGAGAGCGTGGAATACGGATATGGACCAAACCACTTGCTGTAATTCGAAAGAGCTGCTTTGGCCGCATAGAAGTAACGTTCCTTCAGATCCTGGTGGGCTGGGTCCAGATAGAGCTTGATTCGTACACCTGGCACGCTGGGAGCGGAGAAGGGTTCTTCTGCATAAACAAAGTCAGGTGAGGCTGCCCAGGCGAAGTCGTGTACATCATCAGCATAGAATTGATAGATCTTTTCGCCATTTTTAATAACAGCCTGCTTCGTTGGAAACCCGGTCGCGGCAACCTTGTATGTTTCCGGTACCCGAATACGCACACTATAGATGCCAAAATCCGCATAAAACTCGGAATTCCCGTGATACTGATGCAGATTCCAGCCCTCAGCCGTACGCCCTCGCGTGCTTGCAGGCTCGTATACACTGAGTTTGGGGAACCATTGGCCCGCCATAACGAAGTTTTCAGCGGTTCCCATGCGGGCAAAGATTTTGGGCAGCTTGACCTCAAACCGGGTGTGCAGTGTAATGGTTTCCCCGCCCTTGACCGGTTTGGGTAATCTCACCTTTATGAGCGTTTTGTCTTTCATGTTTCCGTCATCCGGCTGTACATACTGCATCCGGTGCAGGAGGGAAAGCCCGTCCTCTGTTTTCATCTCCGTAATATTCATGGAGCCGTAACCGTCCGTTGGCATCACATCACCGCGAAGCTTTCCGCCGGATTCCTTCATAAATGTGGTGTCAGTAGAAGAGAATGCATTGGGGTATAGGTGGAAATAAATTTCGCTGACTGTTTTTTTACCCGGATGAGTCCAGGTCAGCGTCTGCGTTCCCTCCAAAACATTGCCGTCTACCAGCTTCACATCCATGTGATATTCCACCACGCGGTTGCTGAACACCTCAGCAGTAGGTGTCTGTACACTTTCTGGAGGTGCCGGAGTTTGGACCTTTGCCGGAGGCTTGCCCAATTCCGGGGCGAGCGTTGGCAAGTCGGATGTCGTAGAACGAGTGTGATCCAGAGTGATCCATATGGCTCCGGTAAACACACACAGGGCCAGAATTGCAGTAAGCCAGCTCTTGGCGCGTAGTGGAATCATCGTTAAATACCTCCCGTTGACAAGCATCTACAGCATGTATATGTTTGCAATGGGGCGATTATTAGTTAAAATATTTGTATCAACCCTTGGAGGCTATAACTATGGATCAAAACGAGCAAAACGGCAAAAAACAGATTGCCTTGAATATCGTAAGTGCCAAGAGCAAACATAAAGGTTTCGGTGCAGGCTCCATTGATCTGAACAACCTGTCGCCGGTTATTATTGATAATGGCGAGGCAAAGATTGATATTGGTGCCATGCATGCAAAGAGCAAGGTAGAACGTGGAATTAAGTTTTCGACGAATCGGGAAGATGTACCTAACGGTCGCCAGGTATGGCTGGTTTGGGTAGCTGTGGACCGCACGGAACAGGGACAGTTATATGGCGGAGCAACAGCGTGCGAGATGTGGATTGATACCGAGGCGAAACGAGGATGGAAGCTGCTGGCTGACCATGTAAACCGGATGGATTATGCAATGAAGCGCCGCTTCATGCTGGATGAGCTCGGACCAGAGGATCGTGCAGCTCTCAAGAAGCTGTTGATTACACACAATGAAGAGTGGTGGAACGCTTCTCCGGATGAACTAAAAGAAGCACTTTCCTGATAAAAGCCTTGTATGCTGTATCCTTTAAAAGGAGCATGAAAAGCCCCGCAACCGAAATGATCGGTCGGGGCTTTTGCTTTACAAGTGGGAAGAGGTTTTGAAATAGTGAACAAGACTGACCTGCAGAAAGAACCTGAAGCCGGTCAATCACAGTGACGCAATTAAGTCATTATCAAGTCGTTACGTAGTTGCGTCATTCTACCCACCAACGTTTAAAGTCTCTCCACCACGAATGCTTCTCTTCCTGGATTCCATCTTGATTCTGTACCTCACGACTTTCTTCATTCTTTTTCGGGTCAGTATTCTCCGTTGCCCCGCTACAGGTTTCTGTCGGTTCTGTGCCGTCAATGAAAACCTCAAGCCGTTTCTCTTCACAGCCATTACCCGCCAGTTTTCCGGACTCGGGATCAATATAGACACTGACCACATGATCGGGAACAGGGAAGATCTTAGGCGGTACACTCGCAAGAGCCTGTTCTGTAAATTGGGCAAACATCGGTGCTGCGCGGCGTCCATCCGACGTGGAGATGGCTTTGCCCTGATCATAACCGACCCATACTGCGGTCGAGAGTTCTGGGGTGAAGCCAACCATCCAGGCATCCGTATTGGTCGTACCGGTTTTGCCTGCTACGGGGCGCTTAATTGTGGTAGCAACCCGGTTCCCTGTACCGCCATTTTCGAACACACTTTCCATTAAACGTGTCAGTACATATGCTGCGGCCGGTTCTACCACATTCTCTGCCTTGGTTTGTGGTGCTTCATAGATGACACGTCCTGCTGCATCCGTCACCTGCAGAATGGCGACAGGAGGCGTCCGCTGTCCACCTGCAGCAATAACCGAGAAGGCAGAAGCCATCTCCAGTGGGCTTACGGGCGAGGTACCCAAGGCGAGAGAAGGGACAGCGCTCAGATTGCTTGTAATCCCCAGGCTTTTGGCCATATTCACAACCTGATCCGGCCCAATCTGCATTATCGTATTGACCGCATAGATATTGTCCGAAGCGGCAATGGCCTGCCTTAGATCAATTTCCCCCAGATACTTGTCGCCGAAATTGCCAGGTTTATAGGTCTTGCGATCATTGTCATAGTGAAACAGGGTTGGTTCACTATTGAAGATGGATGCACTTGTCAGCTCTTTGGATTCCAGTGCAGCCAGATACATAATAGGCTTAAATGCAGATCCTGGCTGGCGTGTCGTCGCCAGCACATGGTTGATCTGATTGTTCCGGTAGTTTTTGCCGCCTACCATAGCCTTAATATAGCCTGTACGAGGGTCTATGGACACGAGAGCTGTCTCCAGTTCACTGCTCGGGTCCATGCCTTTGGCTACAGCGTCTTCAGCTGCCTTTTGCACACGCAGATCCAGAGTGGTGTATATATTTAGTCCTCCATGGTCCAGCATGGCTTCACTAATGCCCAGCTCCTTGACTGCAAGGCTGCGAATGTAATCCCGGAAATAGGGCGCGCTTTCTACTGTTTTTCGTTCACTTTCCGGTTTAAAAGACAGCATTTCCTCATAAGCCTTGTCCGCTTCGGCTTTGGTTATCTTGCCGATATCGACCATGGCAGCCAGTACGATCTTCTGCCGATCCTTCGCGTTCTTCATATGGTTATATGGAGAATAGTAGGTGGGGCCTTTTGGAATGCCTGCGAGCATGGCGCTTTCCGCCAAATCAAGCTGTTTGGCTGATTTGCCGAAATACATACGCGAAGCTGCTTCAATGCCGTAGGCACCATGACCATAATAGATTTCATTGAGATACATTTGCAGAATTTCATCTTTGCTGTACTTCATTTCAAGCTGTGCCGTGTACATGGCCTCTTTGGCCTTGCGAGTCCAAGTCTTCTCATGAGAAAGATATAGATTTCGCGCAAGCTGTTGCGTGAGGGTGCTGGCACCTTGGGACATTTTCATATGCTGCAGGTTAACGAGCACGGCCCGTCCCACCCCTTGAATGTCAAAACCATAATGGTCGTAGAATTTGCGATCCTCAACAGCCAGAGTGGCATTGACCAGGTCTGGTGAGATGTCTTGTAGCTGCACGGGTACAGAATCCTTGCCGCCTGCAGAGAAGGTGGCGATGACTTCGCCTTGGCTATCCAGCAGTCTTGAGTTGCGATCCGAATCAGCTAGGGGTAGGCTGGTCGCATATAGATACACCAATCCTGCAATCGTCGCAATAACGCCGAGAACAGCGAGCAGAGAGAGGCTTTTAATCCATTTTAATAAACGGAACCCGCGTTTGCGGGTTTTCTGGCGATGTTGAGTCATGGAACGGGCTCCTTTCTTCTTTTCTTCCCAGTATGGGATTTCATGGACAGGGATATTCAGTCTGCCGCGGAACAGTTTAAAATGTAGCATTTCTGCAGAAAAAACCGTTTTGCAGGATAAACATCTATCGCGTATAATGCAAAAGGGTAATGAAAAGTAGCAGTTCGGCACAACATACAAAAAGGCACAGAAAGACGAACAGCACCAATTGTCATTGATTCGTTGATCGGTCAGACGCTTAGCACGCTGTGGTCAATTTAATCTATATAATGAAGTGAACGCGGACCTTTCCCGCAGCCAGCAACCCTAATGCTTTGGCGCCGAACGCTGGGCGTGCTTGTGCGAACCGGGCGGCGTGCAGCGCCATGCTTGATATGGCTGATCAATAACTTTACGGAAAGAAGGTAGAGATCATGGAATTGTGGTTCACGGAGAAACAGACCCCGGCATTCGGGATTACCGCGAAGATTAAGCAGACATATGTAAGCGAGAAGACGGACTTTCAGGACTTGGCTATGGTAGAAACCGAGGAATTCGGTAACATGCTGCTGCTTGACGGTATGGTGATGACAACTGTGAAAGATGAGTTCGTATATCACGAGATGGCGGCTCACCCTGCCCTGAACACTCACCCAAATCCGAAAAAAGTGTTGGTTGTAGGTGGTGGTGACGGCGGCGTTATCCGTGAAGTCATCAAACACGCTGCGGTAGAAAAAGCAGTTCTCGTCGAAATCGACGGTAAAGTTATTGAGTATTCCAAAAAATATTTGCCTGAAATCGCCGGTAAACTGGACGAGCCTAATGTTGAAGTGCTCGTGAATGACGGCTATATGCATATTATTGAACATAAAAATGAGTACGATGTAATCATCGTGGATTCCACGGAGCCTGTAGGTCCGGCTGCACCACTGTTTGAACGTGGTTTTTATCAAGGGATCCATGAAGCATTGAAAGAAGATGGCATCTTTGTCGCACAAACCGACAACCCTTGGTTCAAAGCAGACCTGATTCAAAAGGTAAACAAGGATGTGAAAGAAATCTTCCCCATTGTACATGTATACGGCTGTAACATTCCAACGTACCCAAGCGGTCTGTGGACATTCACAATGGGCAGCAAGAAACATGATCCACTTCAAGTGGATGAGACTCAAATTCCAGAGATGGACACCAAATACTACTCACCACGTTTGCATAAGGCAGCCTTTGTACTTCCTAAATTCGTGGAAGACTTAACGAAATAAAGGGGAAATCATTAATGAAATTGGATCAAGCTTATTCTGGTAACGTATTTATTTGCAGTTCCGAGGATTATGAGAATTCCAAAGCGGTCATCTACGGGATGCCCATGGACTATACTGTCAGCTTCCGCCCGGGTTCCCGGTTCGGCCCTTCTCATATCCGTCAGGCTTCGGTTGGACTTGAAGAATACAGCCCGTACCTCGACAAGAGTATTGTCGATATGACCTACTTCGACGCTGGAGATCTGCTCTTGCCTTTCGGTAACGCAGGACGCAGCCTTGAAGTAATCCACGAATATATCGGCAGCCTGCTGGCTGATGACAAATTCCCGATCGGTCTTGGCGGGGAGCATCTGGTCACTTGGCCAGTGATCCAACAAGTGTACAAGAAATATCCGGATCTCATCCTGATTCATATTGATGCACATGCAGACCTTCGTGAAAGCTATGAAGGTGAGCCGTTGTCCCACTCGACGCCAGTACGCAAAGCTGCTGAGCTGATGGGCGGCAAAAATATTTATCAATTCGGAATCCGTTCCGGCTCCCGTGAAGAGTTCCAGTATGGCCGGGAGAACATTAACTTCTACCCGTTTGAAGTCGCAGCTCCAATGAAGGAAGCTCTTCCTAAAATGGGCAATCGTCCAGTGTATGTGACCATCGATATCGATGTGCTTGATCCATCGGCTGCTCCAGGAACAGGTACAGCGGAAGCGGGCGGTATCACGTCCAAAGAACTGCTTGAAGCCGTCCACATGATTGCCGGATCGGATGTAAATGTAGTTGGCTGTGACCTGGTTGAGGTAGCGCCAATCTATGATCCAACACAACAGACTCAGATTGTAGCGGCTAAGCTGATCCGTGAGATGCTGCTTGGTTTCGTGAAGTAATAGAATAACCTGAATAATGGTTAGAACATAACACTCTCTTCCTGCGCGGGTCCAATTTTGCGTAGGGGAGGGTGTTTTCGTTATCAGGACACTTGTAAAGGATGCTCCACCATCCTGTTTTAGCGAATCGAATATTTGATTGGTGGGATTCACTTCATTGAACCTCGGCCCACGACTATGTTATACTGGCTACAACGTTAATAGGTAATATATCAATTTATTGTTGTATTACATCAGGAAGTATATGGTGGTCTGGTTCGGCCATATACTATAAAAAGAGCCCTTGTCGTTGGTAGCGACATAGGACTCTGAGGACCAGAAAGGCTGTGGACTGCCACGGCGTGCATTAAACTGAATAGCTTAGTTCAAGCGAAACCCACCGTCAGGCTCCAACCTATGAGGTGGGTTTTCGCTTGTTACGAAACTTTTTACGCAACCAACGGTATAGCCTTCGTATACTCAGTACCAGACTGAGAATCGCAGCAATCCACCGGATCACATCAAGCAACGCCACAAGTTTGACCATCGACGTCACCCCCTTTCGGGAAGCTGCGCCGCGGTCATGAAAACATCCACCGTAATTCACGGTCCTTAATATCAATTATAGCACGTATGTTCGCATGACTCTACCATTTATTGCATACCATGAATGCCTCGTTCTTCAAGAGCAATTTAAAGAGTGGGGTGAATCTATCAATGATGTATAATATTGGGTATAGAGAAAGGTGGATGTCTATGCAAGCGATTCTGGCTCACTTGAGTATGGTTCCAAAGTGGTTTAGCTCCGTTCTTGTGATATTTATAATCAATCTTATATTCATGATGACCGTATTTTTTAATCTGACCTGGCTGCCTTTGTAACCTGGCAATGCTTTTCGCAGCATATGGTATCCGGGAATTTAGATACAACAAATTAAATTTTGGGTTATGTCTGTTTCTTAGTATCAGTTTTGTTATTATTGCGATGAAGACATATCCCATTTGATTGAGGTCATCCAAACGTTTACGAACGACCACCCTTATCTACAAGATACCAATCGTAGGTGAAGGTGGTTTTTTTATTGCAGTAATGTCATTGGTGATAGACTAATTGTTACCTTAGAACGTGAAAATTCGGGTAAAACATAGAAGGAGGTGTCGCGATGACAACAAAGAGTGCGATCACATGGAAACGGATTGGGACATTGGCATTATCCTTAACGCTGGCTTGGGGATGGGGGCCGGTATATGCACAGTCCGGTGTAAGTGCTGCTGCAGCTTCATCCACTTGTGGAAGTGGAGATCACGGATTGTCTGCTGCATTGAAGAAAGGAAGCGGTGTAGAAGAACAGCATCTGCAGTTTACAGACATTGATTTTCTGAACAACACAACGGGTCGTGCTGCTGGGGAGGGGTTCCTGATTGGCACCTCGAATGCGGGGTGTACATGGCAATCCATCTATACAGGACAATGGCAGTTCACGCAGATCGATTTTCCGAATAACGTAAATGGATTTGCCTTAGCGCAAATGAAGGATTCTGCCAAGACGTATCTTATTCGCACGACAGATGGGGGATCACATTGGAACCGACTTGATACCCCTGGCATGCAGTTCAAGCGAATTGATTTTAAAAATAAAAACGAAGGTTATGGCTATACCTATAATGGTGCGTATCGAACACAGGACGGCGGATTAAGCTGGATTAAAATCCATACCCCCGCAAATACGAGATCGGCGGCTTTCACCACAAATCAACAAGGGTATGCTGTACAAGTTGTACCGGGCTCGGGATATCAGCTGCTACGGACAACGGATGGGGGTAAGAACTGGACAACCTCTCTCAAAGTCGCTTCAGCCACATGGAATGGGGCAGATCTATATGCAAACGGGAAGCAGGTATGGGCTGTCCTGTATGGTAATGCAGGCATGTCTCAACAATCGTATTCCCTATATGCAAGCGGGAATGACGGCAGAAGCTGGAGGCAGGTGTTTGCTCAGTCGACAGCAGGCGGAGGCTCTGCACCAGGTGGCAGCAATATCGGGAAAGGAAAAGGCCCGGCAGACCCAGAGGGCCATCCTGGGAACATGTCGCTAATCGGTGACCAGACTGGTTATCTCTCAGGCGGATCTCCTGCTGCTGGTAAAGTGGGTATTGGGCGTTCGTATGATGCAGGTTCCACGTGGAAAAATATCGATCTGAAGGATCCGGGTTATAGCTCGCGGATTTCATTCCCATCAGCCCAAACAGGCTGGCTCATTGTAACAAGTGACAACTCACCTGCCGTCTATCAAACGACAGATGGGGGAACTTCTTGGGTACAAAAAATGTTGTTACCTTCAGAGCAGGATTAAATGGCCCTTTAATTTGAAATAACAACTAACCAAATTCACTAGTTGAATCGAAAAAAAACCATTTCGTAGCTCTATTTTGATTGTGCCCGATAAACAAGTCCTTTCCAGAGGAATTATGCTGGTAAAGGGCTTGTTTTTGTAAAAATAAAAACGGTTGAAACCTGTTTGAAAACAAGTTATTGTAAGCGGTAACAACACATTTTGGGAGGTTGAAATTATGGTTGGTGTTACTTTAAAGGTGAATTCAGATCAAGGATTAATAAATCGCAATATATACGGTCACTTTTCTGAGCACTTGGGACGCTGTATTTACGAAGGGATTTGGGTAGGGGAAGATTCGCCCATTCCGAATACGGAAGGGATACGCAATGACGTGCTGGCCGCACTGCAGAAGCTGAATATTCCGGTACTTCGCTGGCCGGGTGGTTGTTTTGCTGATGAATATCACTGGAAGGATGGCGTTGGCCCGAAGAATGAACGTGCACGCATGATCAATACAAACTGGGGCGGCGTGGAAGAGAATAACCATTTTGGAACACATGAATTCCTAAGATTATGTGAGCTGTTAGGAACAGAACCATATATCAGTGGCAATGTGGGTAGCGGAACCGTCCATGAAATGCAGCAGTGGGTTGAATACATAACGTTTGACGGGGAATCTCCCATGGCCAACTGGCGCAAGGATAACGGTAGGGATAAGCCGTGGAAACTGACTTACTTTGGCGTGGGTAATGAAAACTGGGGATGCGGCGGTAACATGCGTGCCGAGTATTACGCGGATGAGTATCGTCGGTATGCTACATATGTACGTAATTATTCTGATAATCAGATCTATAAGATTGCCTGCGGGCCCAACGAGGACAACTACCACTGGACAGAAGTATTGATGCGTGAAGCGGGACAGCACATGAACGGCTTAAGCCTTCATTATTATACATTGCCTACGGGAGTGTGGAGTGATAAGGGCGAATCGACCGGATTTGATGATCAAGCCTGGTTTCAGACCCTGAAGCGTACTTTGCGCATGGAAGAATTGATCGTGAAGCATTCCGAGATTATGGATAAATATGACCCGGACTGCAAGGTGGGACTTATTATTGATGAATGGGGAACCTGGTACAACGTCGAGCCAGGGACGAATCCAGGATTCCTCTATCAGCAAAACACAATGCGGGATGCGCTCGTGGCTGGCATTAACCTCAACCTGTTCAATCGCTACAATAAACGGGTGCAAATGGCCAATTTGGCACAGATCGTTAATGTGCTGCAGGCTCTGGTCCTGACAGAAGGCGAGCGTATGCTGCTCACCCCAACATATCATGTGTTTGATATGTACCAGGTTCATATGGATGCACAGCGGTTGGAGCTGAACTATGAGAGCCCTGGATATACGCTTGGTGAAGATACCATTCCTCAGCTTAGCTTGTCCGCTTCCCGCAGTAAGGACGGAGTGATTCATGTAACGGCATGCAATCTCAGTCACACAGATGAGCTGGAAGTGGTATGCCAGCTTGAAGCTGCGGAATCTTCTTCCGTCTCTGGTCGAATTCTGCATCATGCCGATTTTGGTGCATTCAATACATTTGAAGATCCGAACAAGGTTGAGCCAACGAATTGGAAGGGTGTTACCCTGGTTAATCAGGAATTGCGTTTTGTTCTGCCGCCTGCATCTGTAGGGGTACTTGCAATCCAGGAGTAATGCGATGAGCACATCTAATTCAAGTCATTTTGGGGCTAAGCAGGAGTCATGTAAGGGCTGCAGTGATCAGCATGCTGTCAACATCAGTGATTCCAAAATGGCCCGATTGGTGGAGATTGCATCGCGTTCGCGCCCTGTCGTTCAGGACGAGGAATATGAGAGGCGATTATCCTGCTGTGCAGACTGCGCAGGGCTGCAATATGGCACGACCTGCCGCTATTGCGGCTGTCTGGTCCAGGTTCGTGCCAAGCTGGCAGAATCGACATGCCCATTCCCTTATGAATCCAGGTGGTCGAGCTTCTAACGTTTGATTTCATTATAATGTAACAAAGCAGGGCTGCACTTTTAGGGTGTCGCTCTGCTTTTTTTGATGATATGGGACAAAAACTCTGAATTTGGATTTGAATTGAGCGGGTGAACTGGATATAGTTATACAGTAGAGTGTAGGATAGCTAGCTATCTGGTCATATTAGCGCGTATAGCGGTACTCGAATTCGGGAAGGGCTGTTCTCACCGGTCCTGCCCAATTTTGCGCCGCCTCGAATATATTGGAGGTTAACATTCATGTCGAACATGCGACCGGTTCAGATCCGGCTGCACAGCCGTTATGAAGGCGAAGATGTGCTGCAGGAAATGAAGGGTGAAGCTGTTTTGAAGGGTTCTGTGCTCTACGTTCGTTACGAAGAGCCGCAGGCTGGACCTGAGGGCGGGATTACTCGAACAACATTGAAGCTTGGTGGACAATCCCTCAAGATTATACGCCATGGTGAGGTGGAATCGGAGCAAACGTTTGAAATGAATCGCAAGCTCCCAGGTTTTTACCGATCACCTTACATGTCATTTACCCTGTCCACGCATACACATAAGCTGGACCTTTCCATACAGGGATTGAGCGCACGCGCAGCGTGGAGCTATGACTTTTACCGCTTTGACGAAGAAGCCGGACATTTTGAGATCAGTTTGCACATACAGGAGGAACCAATTTCATGACACGTAATCCACTAGATACGATTAACGAACGGGTAAGTACCGCGATCGGCAATGCTGTTGTTGCTGCCGGCCTCGTTACGCAAGAGGAACTGCCAGCCATCACACTTGAAGTGCCGCGTGACAAGTCGCACGGGGATTTGGCGACCAATGCAGCCATGCAGCTGACCAAGATTGCTAAGCGCAATCCACGCCAGATTGCAGAAGAGATCATTGCGAATCTGAACCTTGTGGAAGCTGGAATCGAGAAGGCAGAGATTGCCGGACCAGGATTTATCAACTTCAAATTGGACAAGAGCTACCTTTACCCGGTGCTTGAACTTGTTCATGAACAAGGTGAGAACTACGGACGGATCAATGTCGGCGAAGGGCGCAAGGTCGAGATGGAGTTTGTCAGTGCAAACCCGACAGGCAGCTTGCATCTGGGACATGCCCGTGGAGCGGCTGTGGGTGATGCGCTCTGCAACATCCTCGATTATGCCGGGTATGACGTAACACGTGAATACTACATTAATGATGCGGGTAACCAGGTGTTTAACCTGGCACGTTCCATTGAAGCACGTTATTTGCAGGAGCTGGGTCAGGATGCCGAGATGCCGGAAGATGGTTACCACGGCGAGGATATCAAAGGATTTGCCAAGGAGCTGGTAGCCGAAAAGGGAGACAGCTTGCTGTCGATGCATCCAGGTGACCGTGCTGCTTATTTCCGTGACTATGGTCTGGAGAAAGAGCTCGATAAAATCAAGCGCGACCTGAATCGCTTCCGCGTCAACTTTGACATCTGGTTCAGCGAGACTTCTCTGTACGACAATGGGGAAGTGCTTCGTGTCCTTGACGAATTGCGTGATCGTGACGAAATTTACGAAAAAGACGGAGCAACTTGGCTGAAAACCATGCAATATGGTGACGACAAGGAACGTGTATTGATCAAAAACGATGGCACGTACACGTACCTGACGCCGGATATTGCATATCACCGTGACAAGTATTCCCGTGGATATGACACGATGATCAACATTTGGGGAGCTGACCACCATGGATATATTCCACGGATGAAAGCAGCAATGCAGGCACTGGGTAATGACCCATCCAAGCTGGTGGTATTGATTGCACAGATGGTGAGCTTGTTCCAGAACGGTGAAAAAGTGAAGATGTCGAAGCGTACCGGTAAAGCGGTAACGATGGAAGATCTGATGGATGAAGTGGGTATTGACGCGATCCGTTACTTCTTCACGATGCGCAGCATGGATTCCCATCTGGACTTTGATATGGATCTCGCGATTTCGACGTCCAATGAGAACCCGGTATTCTATGTACAATATGCGCATGCCCGCGTATGCAGCGTATACCGTCAGGCTGAAGAGCAGGGTATTGAGCTGCTTCCGCTGGCACAGATTGACCTGTCCAAGCTGAATACGGAGCATGAATTCGATCTTCTTCGCAAAATGGGCGAGCTGCCTGAAGAGATTGCCGCTGCAGCTACCGGATATGCGCCTCATCGTATGATCCGTTATGTATATGAGCTGGCTTCATTGTTCCACAGCTACTATCGTGCTGAACGCGTCATTACTGAAGACGCGGGTCAAACCCAAGCGCGTCTGGCGCTGATCGGTGCCGTTCGTACCGTCATCGCGACAGCGCTCCGTCTGGTAGGCGTATCCGCACCAGACAAAATGTAAACCGTCAGGCCAAGCACCGCAGCAGCGGCTTGGCCCATGGCAAAAAGTCTCCATGCATCACGCCTGCAATGCAGCGTGGACATGGAGACTTTTTGCTGTGCCCGGTGCTTCATCCCGCCAAGACTTGGCGGACCAGCCGGGCACCGAGCCAGCCAGCCTGCCATAGGCTGCTGCTGGCAAGACCCCAAGGGCAGCGGCAATACGCAGCTGCCCCATTACCCGCCGCCCTCCTGCATCAGCCGGAGTGCGTCAATCTCGCCACCGCGCACTTTGCTCTTCGCGGTGGTGGACTTGCGTGCGCGCAGCGGAACGGTTGCGCGCTTGACCAGTGTCTTGATCTCACTGGGTGAGAGACCTGGATGCTTCGCGAGCAGAAGTGCAATAGCACCGCTCACATGAGACGTAGCCATGGATGTGCCACTCATCTCATGGTGCTTGCCCTGCACCCAGGAAGAGATGATCTTGTCGCCAGGGGCATAGACATCCACATATGCGCCGCGGTTGCTGAAGGACGCAATCCGCCGATTTTTGTCGGTGGCTCCCACCGAAATGGTCTGCGGATAGCGTGCAGGATAATCTATACTGCGGCGTTTGCCGTCATTTCCTGACGAAGCCACAATGACGATGCCAGCCTGATGTGCACGGTTAACCACATCAAGGAGTGCCTTGCTGCGGGTTTTCATGCCGAAACTCATATTGATAATATCGACCCGGTTACGCACACACCAGTCGATGCCCAGTACAATATCAGAGACATAGGCGGAGCCGTTATGGTCAAATGCCTTGACCGGATAGATCAGGGAACGCGGAGCTACGCCAATCATGCCTTCCGTGCTATTTGCTGCGGCGATCGTTCCGGCAATATGGGTACCATGACCGTTGTCGTCATGAGGAAGCAGACTGCGGTTTAACAGGTTGATCCCGCGAGCCAGGGAGTACCTTAGATCAGGGTGGTGATAATCGGCACCTGTATCGATCACGCCGATTTTGATCCGGTGTCCTGTGGAGACGGACCATACTTTCGGTGCACGAATCTGCTTCACTCCCCATGGAACCCCTTGAGCTGTGGCCGGCTTGTTGTGAAGTGCTGTTGCATGAAGGGAGATTTGCATATCTTCCTCTACGGTAATCTCATCACGGTATTGATCCAGAACCTCCGGACAATGGACCGGAGCGATAATGGAGCGGGCCAGCCGTGAGGATCGTACCATGCTAAGATGAGTATGCTCATTCCGCATCCGCGAGAGCTCAAGCAGACAGGCTTCATACTGTCCAGGTTTGGCGAACCGGATCAGGTACCGCCCTGCCTGTTCCGGTTCAGGACGTTGCATTCCTTCAACTAATTGATGCAAAAAACCAGTATAGTCCATTATGGGCTGCCCCCTTCGGGATGAACATGCTGAGGTATTCTATGAATGCGTTCATCCCGCCGCATGGGGAACTTGCCCTTTTTTTGCAAAAAGACATTGTCTTCGTGTCAAAACGGGCGCAGGGACATATGATGGATGGAGAGCTAGAGGGCTCTTGCGGGGAACCTGGTGAGGAGCAATCCTACGAGGGTATACAGTCAGAAGGCGGAGGGGACTCCGTCTTTTTCATTTTTCGCTAACTTTTACAGAATCGACATATTTGCAAACGGGAAGCACGACACCTTGAATTTATATCAAATGCCTACATAAAAACTTGCTTTTTACCGCTAAATAGGTTTTACTTAGGTTTGTTAATGGATATGTTATACGTAACGGTCCAGCTCGTAGGGATATAAAGTGAATTATGTGTGAGAGGAAGTGTCTGTCAGTGAGTACCTCGCTCAATTTGAAAATTGATAAAGAAAAGGTAAGAGAGATTCCTTTGGTTGACCTTGCCTTTATGGTGCTGAAAGCGGCCAATACGCCGTATTACTACCGTGATTTGATGAATGAGGTAGCGAAACAGCGCGGAATGACTGATGAAGAAATCAACGAGTTTATCGCCCAGCTATATACCGAGATCAATATCGATGGCCGTTTTGCCTGCGTCGGTACAAGTCTTTGGGGATTGAAACGCTGGTATCCAGTAGGTGGAACAGAAGACTCCATGACGGGTGCGAAGCGTCCGCGCATCATCAACGATGAAGACGATGATCTGGAAGATGAGGACTTTGGCGAAGAGGAAGACAGCTACAACAGTGACGAAGACTTCGACAATGCCGATGATGATCAAGATGATGATGACGATGATGACGACGACGATGACGACATCTTTGATGAAGATGACAGCGATGAAGAAGTTCTGGTTGAAGATGATGATTTGGATGACGAAGACCTCGATGAAGACGATGAAGATGAGTCCGAAGACGAGGATGATTTTGACGACGATTCCGATAAGTAACCGTCATTTTTGACGTCGATAATTTACCCGTTTTCCCCAGATAGTCAGCCTTGACAGCGAACGGGGTAACGGGTAAACTATTGCATGGGCTTATGAATGAGCGAGAATATATTTATGTTTTTTATAAAAAGTGCCCCGTCCTGCGGGAGTACTTTTTTTTGTATTTTTAGAGGCAGAATATTGCAAAATGATTGATTTCCGCACGCTCCCGGCCAAACATCCGTGGCCCATTTTTTGTATATAAAAAAACGTCGACAAGAGATCGGTTGATGCCATCTTGGGGACAGGCATGGATGTTTGGCTTTCGGAAAATTTGCACCATTCTTAGCTGTAGAACAAGGTTTACACACGGTCTTCGCACAAAAGAGCAGTACGCAGATGCAGGGAATTTCTGCCATTGCTCTTTTTAACGATGATTACCTGGGAAACGGGTTACGATAACACCATATATCGCCTGAATTTCTGCATTTATATTAGGAGGGTAATAACAGTGACAAAGTATATTTTCGTGACGGGCGGAGTTGTGTCCTCCCTGGGTAAAGGGATCACGGCTGCCTCGTTGGGCAGACTGCTGAAAAACAGAGGTCTCAAGGTAACTATTCAAAAATTTGACCCATACATCAACATCGACCCGGGAACAATGAGTCCTTATCAGCACGGTGAGGTTTTTGTAACGGATGATGGCGCGGAAACGGATTTGGACCTTGGTCACTATGAACGTTTTATCGATATCAACCTCTCCAAAAACAGCAACGTCACGACGGGTAAAGTGTATTCCTCCGTTATTAGCAAAGAGCGGCGCGGAGAATACCTCGGCGGCACGGTACAGGTTATTCCGCATATTACGAACGAGATCAAGGAGCGCGTATTCCGCGCTGGACGTGAAGCAGGTTCGGATGTGGTTATTACAGAGATCGGCGGAACTGTAGGTGATATTGAGAGCTTGCCTTTCCTGGAAGCTATTCGTCAGATCAAGAGTGATGTTGGCCGTGACAACGTAATGTATATCCATGTAACGCTGATTCCTTACATCAAGGCAGCGGGTGAAGTAAAAACCAAACCAACCCAGCACAGCGTGAAAGAATTGCGCAGTATCGGTATCCAGCCAAACGTGATTGTATGCCGTACTGAGTACGAGCTGTCCAAAGACATGAAAGCCAAAATCGCTCTCTTCTGTGACATTGATGAAAATGCCGTAGTTGAATGTCGCGATGCAAGCACATTGTATGAAGTGCCTTTGAACCTGCGTGAAGAAGGTTTGGATGAAATCGTGGTAAATCACCTGAAGCTGACCACTCCTGCACCGGATATGAGCGAGTGGGAAGGGCTGGTTGACCGCATCAGCAAATTGCAGCGTACCGTTGAGATTGCCATTGTTGGTAAATATGTAGCACTGCACGATGCTTATTTGAGTGTTGTTGAATCCCTGTCTCATGCAGGATTCGCATCCAATGCAGATGTGAAGATTCGCTGGATCCATTCCGAAGATATCACAGACGAGAACGTAGGCGACCTGCTGCATGGTGTTGGCGGTATCCTTGTTCCGGGTGGTTTCGGAGATCGTGGTATCGAAGGTAAAGTATCGGCGATCCGTTATGCCCGTGAGAAAAACATTCCATTCTTCGGTATTTGCCTGGGTATGCAGGTTTCCGTAATCGAATATGCACGTTCCATTGTAGGTCTGAATGGTGCGAACAGCTCTGAGATTAACCCGGCTACCGAATTCCCGGTAATCGACCTGCTGCCAGAACAAAAAGATATCGAAAATCTGGGCGGTACAATGCGTCTGGGTCTATATCCTTGTAAGCTGCAAGAAGGTTCTTTGGCTATGGCATGTTATGATGACGAGCTGGTATATGAGAGACACCGTCACCGGTATGAGTTCAACAATGAGTACCGTGAAGCGATTGAAAAAGCAGGTCTGGTCATCTCCGGTACATCTCCGGATGGCCGTCTGGTTGAGATCGTGGAACTTCCGGGACACCCATGGTTCCTGGCTGTACAATTCCATCCGGAATTTACATCCCGTCCGAACCGTCCACAGCCATTGTTCCGTGAATTCGTAAAAGCTTCATTGGAAAATGCAGAAAAATAATATCGAGTTTACCCTATAATGTAGAGGGGTGTTTGCCGATTGGCCTGTGTTTGCAGGCTGGTGCGGTGAGCACCTCTTTTTTGGTTTCGGCAGTAGCTCGCGTGCAAGCGTGACATGGATAAAATGTTTGCTGTAATTTGTGCTTGGGGCAGGATTTTAATGGGGAGGGTAGAATACTTATCATGACGACTATGGGATAGTTATCCAGATTCGGAGAAATACATGCTTTCCTAAAATCCAGGAGGTTACAGAGTGGAAAATAAAAAAGTGTTAATCGTTGATGACCAGAACGGGATTCGAATCCTCTTAATGGAAGTATTCAGCAGTGAGGGATATAACACATTCCAGGCTCCAAATGGCAAGATCGCTCTGGAAATTGTGAATACAGATAAGCCTGATCTAGTGTTGCTCGATATGAAGATTCCAGGCATGGATGGCCTTGAAATTTTGAAGCATATTAAGGAAATTGATCCGGATATCAAAGTTATCATGATGACAGCTTATGGCGAACTGGACATGATCAAGGAAGCTACTGATCTCGGTGCGCTTATGCATTTCACGAAGCCTTTCGATATTGATGAAATGCGCGTGGCCGTCAACATGCAGCTTCGCAATGATACGGCGAATAAGTGCAGCTGAATCCTGTGAATGCAGGATTTTTTTGTCTGCGCTCTATAGGGCATGTACTTCTTGGGGGCAATGGGTATCTCGTCCATTTAACGAGGGAATATTGAAAATGGGAGCGGCTTCATGCGGTGTCTATGAAAACTGTGCTGCAAAGCACAGCATTTTTGCAAATGCTTGTTTAGTATTTGACATGGGATGTGGTATAATAAGCCCGTATGTGATTTCGGCTAAAAACCATAGACACAACCCAAACCCTAGGAGGATTGAAACCATGCCATTAGTTTCTATGACAAACATGTTGAACAAAGCACTTGAAGGAAAATATGCAGTTGGTCAATACAACATCAATAACCTTGAGTGGACTCAAGCGATTCTTGCAGCTGCAGAAGAAGAGAAATCTCCTGTAATCCTTGGTGTATCCGAAGGTGCAGCACGTCACATGGGTGGCTTCTACACAGTAGTTAAAATGGTAGAAGGACTTATTCATGACATGAAAATCACTGTTGAAGTTGCGATTCACCTGGATCACGGTTCCAGCTTTGATAAATGTAAAGAAGCAATCGATGCCGGATTCACTTCCGTTATGATCGACGGTTCCCACCACTCCATCGACGAGAACATTGAAATGACGAAAAAAGTCGTTGAATATGCACACGCTAAAGGCGTTTCCGTTGAAGCTGAAGTAGGTACTGTTGGCGGCCAGGAAGATGACGTTATCGGCGGCATCCAATACGCTGACCTGAACGAGTGTATCCGTATCGTCAAAGAAACAGGTATCGACACATTGGCACCAGCTCTGGGTTCCGTACACGGTCCTTACCAAGGCGAGCCAAACCTGGGCTTCAAAGAAATGGAAGAAGTTCGTGATGCGGTACAAGTTCCACTCGTATTGCACGGTGGTACAGGTATTCCTAAACATGACATCGATAAAGCCATTTCCCTGGGTACTTCCAAAATCAACGTAAACACTGAGAACCAAATTTCGTTCACAAAAGCGGTTCGTGAAGTGCTTGCAGCTAAACCAGATGCTTACGATCCACGTACGTTCATCGTACCAGGCCGTGAAGCAATCAAAGAAACCGTTAAAGGTAAAATCCGCGAGTTTGGTTCCAACAACAAAGCGTAATTTATCTTTACCAGTTCCATACTGTGAAGTGGAAAGAACACCGCCTAGCCGGTGTCTTTCCATTTTCACACCTTATTTCACGTAGGGAGCCATCAGCACGTCATGCCGTTCGTCGGCTGCAAAACACGTAGGGGGACATTAAGCTTTATGGAAAAATTGATGATTAGTGGCGGACGTCCGTTACAGGGGACTGTAACCATAAGCGGCGCCAAAAACAGCGCCATTGCGCTTATTCCTGCAGCATTGCTTGCCGAATCAGAGGTCGTGCTGGATAACCTGCCGCTTTTGAGTGATGTGGCGGTTTATGCGGAAATTTTGGAGGAACTCGGAGCTCGTGTATTCTGGGAGGGCAGTCAGATGAAGATCGATCCTTCCGATATCAAATCAATACCTATGCCGAATGGTCCCGTGAAGAAGCTGCGCGCTTCGTATTATATGATGGGGGCATTGCTTGGACGATTCAAAGAAGCAACAATTGGTTTGCCTGGAGGCTGTAACTTTGAGCCTCGTCCGATAGACCAACACATCAAAGGTTTTGAAGCGCTTGGCGCAACAGTAACAAACGAACATGGATCCATCCATCTGCATGCCAAAGAGCTGCGTGGAGCTAAGATTTACCTGGATGTAAGCAGTGTAGGTGCAACCATTAACATTATGCTGGCGGCAACACGTGCCAAAGGCTCTACAATTATCGAAAACGCGGCTAAAGAGCCTGAGATTATAGATGTAGCAACACTTTTGAATTCAATGGGTGCCAGCATCAAGGGTGCGGGTACTGAAACGATTCGTATTGAAGGCGTGTCGGAGCTCAAAGGCTGCCGTCATTCCATTATCCCGGACCGCATACAGGCGGGTACGTATATGATCGCCGCAGCAGCAACGCGCGGTAATGTTTTGATCGACAATGTCATTCCCAAACATCTGGAGGCGTTGACTGCCAAATTGCTGGAGATGGGTGTGGGCATAGAAGAGATGGATGAAAGTATTCGTGTCATTGGACAATCTTCCTATAGTCATGTGGATGTGAAGGCACTGGTGTACCCGGGATTCCCAACCGATTTGCAGTCTCCGATGACAAGTGTATTAACTCAAGCGACAGGCGTAAGTGTCCTGAGCGATTTTGTATACAGCAATCGATTTAAGCATGTGCCAGAGCTGGTGCGTATGGGCGCCAAAATTCGAGTGGAAGGTCGTTCTGCCATCATTGAAGGCGGTGCACTGAATGCGGCCAAAGTAAAAGCATCAGATCTTCGTGCCGGAGCAGCGCTGGTCATTGCCGGTCTGACGGTTAAAGAAGGTGTGACTGAAGTGACAGGCGTCGAGTTTATTGATCGTGGATATGATCACCTCGTCACCAACCTACGTCTTCTTGGTGCAGATGTATGGCGTGAAACGGAATAGCGTAAGCTACCATATTGCAAGATGGGTGACTTGACGTTATTATTTTGACAGAACTGCATAACCTTACAACAATTGGGTAAACCTATTCTAATAGAGTTCTCAGCCTCTCCGGGATAAGACGAAATGGTTTTTGTTTCCTTAACCGGAGGGTCTTTTTTTGGATCAAATATCATATGGCTGTAAGAACTGACATCATTCCTTTCCCCAAACCCCGATTGGTCTGTGCTCCATGACTGGGTACCCGGATCGAAAGCCTCGTGAATTATATGTTCACTTACAAGTGTGTAACACTGTATCATGGTCATCCCACCCGGAAACTTACACTCAACGACAAGTATTTGCATTATAACGGTTACATTCCGTACAATGGACAGAAGAGAACGCAGCTGATTTGTGTTGTTCTCCTATAGCCGATCATCAAGCGAAACTATCCATTTCACGGACTTATTAATTGAATAGGTGGTTATTATATGGATCTACAAATTTCCGATTTGGAAGAAATGAAACTAACGGACCTCTACAAACTGGCCAAAAAATATCAGATTCCCTACTATGGCACACTGAAGAAGAAAGAATTGATCTTTGCCATACTACGAGCTCAGGCTGAACAGAGCGGTTTGATGTTTATGCAAGGTGTGCTTGAGATCCTTCCTGAAGGTTACGGTTTTCTCCGCCCGATTAACTACCTGCCTAGCACCGAAGACATTTATATATCGGCCTCGCAGATTCGCAAGTTCGATCTTAGAACGGGTGACCTCGTATCTGGTAAATGTAGAACGCCGAAGGAAAACGAGAGATATTTCGGTTTGCTGCAAGTCAATGCGGTAAACGGTGAGAATCCTTCAGCCGCTGCGGAGAGACTTCACTTCCCGGCATTAACCCCATTGTATCCGCAGAAAAAGCTGGTTCTCGAAACATCCCCCAACCATTTGTCTACACGCATTATGGATGTGCTGGCTCCTGTAGGTTTGGGACAGCGCGGATTGATCGTAGCACCTCCCAAAGCAGGTAAGACGCTTCTCCTCAAAGAAATTGCCAACAGCATTTCAACCAACAATCCAGAAATTGAACTGTTTGTCCTGTTGATTGATGAACGTCCGGAGGAAGTAACGGATATGTCTCGTTCGGTAAAAGGGGAAGTTGTGGCTTCTACGTTTGATGAGCTGCCTGAGAATCATATCAAGGTTGCGGAACTGGTGCTGGAACGTGCTCTGCGTCTGGTTGAGGCGAAGAAAGATGTAGTTATTCTGCTGGACAGCATTACGCGTCTTGCTCGTGCATATAACCTGGTAATCCCACCATCCGGACGGACGCTTAGTGGGGGTATTGACCCTGCGGCCTTCCACCGCCCAAAACGTTTCTTTGGATCTGCGCGGAATGTGGAAGAGGGAGGCAGCCTGACTATTCTGGCAACAGCGTTAATTGATACGGGATCTCGTATGGATGATATTATCTATGAAGAGTTTAAAGGTACGGGCAATATGGAGCTTCATCTGGACCGCAAGCTGGCAGAACGCCGTATCTTCCCGGCCATCGATATTCGCCGTTCGGGTACACGAAGAGAAGAAGTATTGCTAAGCAAGGAAGAGCTGGATACCATCTGGACCATTCGTAAAAATATGAATGACTCCCATGATTTTGTGGAAAGCTTCCTGAAAAAACTGCGTAACAGCAAAACGAATGCAGAATTTTTGGCTGCGTTTGATGCAGCGGGCAACAATACAAGCAATTCGGGGACCACAACGACTCGGCGTTCGCCGAGACAGACGGCTACCTCAGCAACAACAACTTAAAAAGTACTTTTACGCATTCGAATTTGGCAGTTCTGCTGCTGGATTTACCATAAACTCGTCGTTCGGTTTAACCCATTAGATGTGAGGAGAACATCATGTATTTAGTATACGCAGATGAAAAAGGAAATGTATTTGATCACCCATCCCTGTATGGGCTTGCCCGTAGTGGAGATATGATCGTTGAAATTATGGAGGATGAACTCATTCCTCTACCAGAGGGAGCAACTCTGGTTGGATTACCAAGCACTCGTCCCATTGGGATGGATCCAGACACCGGCGAGATGATGCCTCTTCCGAGTGATACACAGGCGGTCGGGGCTTTGCTTCCGCAAGGGTTTACTCGGCTGTGTTTGCCGGGCTATGTGAAAACGGATAAAGAATATAAGCTTCCCTTGTTCGGGTATTCCGCAGTGGTATGGAAAGATGACGCATTCTACGTTACAGCCCGGATGTCCGATCAACCGGATCAGTGGAATCCGCTGAACTGTGACCGTGATGACGTACGTGCTGGAGTTACGCGGATGACTGAAAAGTATCCTGAGAATCGTCTGTATACCCATTTGTCCAACTGTGCACTTGGGTATGAATGTCTGACCTCGTCAAATACGTTCCTGAATCGTTGGGAAGGTGGAGTTCCGGTATCATACTCCTGTAACGCAGGCTGCTTCGGATGTATTTCGGAACAACCAGATGACAGTGGCTTTGTTTCCCCGCAGACCCGAATGAATTTCCGACCTCGTGTGGACGAAATTGTTGAGGTTATGCTGGAACATCTGAAAACACCTGAGTCCATTATCAGCTTTGGGCAGGGATGTGAAGGTGAACCGTCAACTCAGGCTAAGTTGATTATTGAGGCCATTCGTGAGGTGCGTTCCATTACGGATATGGGATATATCAACATTAACACCAACGCTGGTTTGAATGACCACATTCGGGGCATCGTGGATGCGGGGCTGGATTTGATGCGTGTAAGTACGATTAGTGCACTGGATGACCACTATAATGCGTACTACAAACCACGGGGTTATACACTTGCTAACGTGGAGAAGTCAATGAAGTATGCGGCTCAACAAGGCGTGTACACATCGATTAACTATTTGATCTTCCCAGGTGTAACGGATCGTGAAGAGGAGATTGAAGCCATGATTGAGTTTGCCCGGAGAACAGACCTGCGCTTAATTCAAATGCGGAATCTGAACATCGACCCGGAGAGTTATCTGGAACTTATCCCTCCAGCTCAAGGTGATATTCTCGGAATGAAGCAAATGATTGAGATCTTCGAAGAAGAGCTGCCTGATGTCGTTATTGGCTCGTATACACATGTTCCTCCAGCCGGGATGGCGCGTCCGAAACGCCTCATCACCTCTTGATAATATTCGATTGCAACACGCATGAGGCCGTGTTATAATCTCTGAAGTTGTGCCATTTACTCTGGGTCCGCTTGAGGCTCAGGGCGGAAAGAGGTGAAAGGTAATGAAAGAAGCAATTCATCCTAAATACACGATCGGTCAAGTAACCTGCGCTTGCGGTAACACTTTTGAGACTGGTTCAGTTAAAGAAGGACTTCGTGTAGAGATTTGCTCCGCTTGCCACCCGTTCTTCACCGGTAAACAGAAGTTTATCGATGCTGGCGGCCGTGTCGATCGTTTCAAGAAAAAATACGGAATCTAATTCAGCAATTCCCTGTGAATTGTCTGCTAATTGCATCCAAACCACCCCTGCCTATTGGCAGGGGTTTTTATATAGGGATAAAGGTTCCAGTTCAGGCCCGGTTGCAATTTGGATAAGCTTACGTTATACTATTTCTTACCGTGCTAGATGGGGAGGTAGCGGTGCCCTGTAACTCGCAATCCGCTATAGCGAGGTTGAATTCCTGCTAGAGGTTTTGTCGATGTGAGGTTTGGTCCCTGAACGTGGTGTTGACGGTTGGGTCCTCCGCAATGAGTACTCATGAACCTGGTCAGGTCCGGAAGGAAGCAGCCATAAGTGAGATCACTCTTGTGCCGGAGGGTTGCCTAGCCTGAGCTGTTGTTCAGGGGTGCCACTTGGATCGCAATTATCGATAGCAGGTGCACGGCTTACCATTTGAAATGTAGAGACCTTTGCAGTTGTATGTATGCAGAGGTCTTTTTGATATGTACAAAAAAACTACGCATCATTGGGTCAGATAAAGTTTGGAATCACCCCGGAATATAGTATAATGGGGGAACGACAAAGGACTCGAATGCGAAGTGGAAGGAAGGTAACGCATCATGGAGCATATCGCGTTATACCGGGCTTGGCGTCCCCAGTCGTTTCAAGATATGGTGGGACAACAGCATATTATTCAGACCTTGCAGAACGCGATTCGTGAACAGCGGACTTCCCATGCCTACTTGTTTAACGGGCCCAGAGGAACGGGGAAGACCAGTGCCGCCAAGATTTTGGCCAAAGCTGTAAACTGCGAGCGCGGACCTGCGCCTGAGCCTTGTAATGAATGTGAAGCTTGTCGCAGGATCACAGCCGGTTCGGTAATGGATGTGCAGGAGATTGACGCTGCATCCAACCGGGGTGTTGAGGAGATCCGCGATCTTCGTGAAAAGGTGAAATATGCCCCGACGGAAGTCCGGCAGAAAGTCTATATTATTGATGAAGTGCACATGTTAACGACAGAGGCGTTTAACGCTTTGCTCAAAACATTGGAGGAACCTCCTCCACATGTAATGTTTATTTTGGCAACAACCGAACCACACCGCCTTCCGGCCACAATTATCTCCAGGTGTCAGCGATTCGATTTCCGCCGGGTTTCCCTTGAGGAGCAGACGGCAAGACTTACGCTGATCTGCGAACAGGAGGGTATGGAGGCTGATCAGGATGCGCTCCAATACATCGCTCGTCTGTCGGACGGGGGAATGCGGGATGCGCTCAGTGTTCTGGATCAGATCTCTTCTTTCACAGATGGCAGAGTGACATATCAGCAGGTTATGGATATGACCGGAGGAATTCCTTCAGAGCAATTTGCCAAGCTTGCCGCGTCACTGCTTAAAGGTGATGTCGGACATATTTTGCAGATGATCGAAGGATTTATGCATGAAGGCAAGAGTGCAGATAAATGCATGGAAAACTTGCTGTATTACTTCCGTGATTTACTTATGATCAAGATGGTACCGGATGCTGATAAACTGACAGACCGGGTGCTTAACCCCGAGTCTTTCCGTGATATGGCAGAATCCTTCACGAAGGAACAGCTGTTCCAGATGATTGACACACTGAACCGATACCAGAGTGAGATGAAATATGCAGTACAGCCGCAAACTTTATTTGAAGTGGCTCTGCTCAAGCTGTGCAGTATACCTGCGCAGGGAGAGGTACCGAATCAAGCTGCTGTATCAGCAGGGGCGACGGCGTCCTCACAAGCTGACAGCGGCGAAATTAACCGCTTGAAACAACAGCTTGCTGAGCTGGAGAAGAAGCTGGATCGTGCGCTGAAAAGTGGCCTCTCTGGTGGAGAGGCTGCACCAAGCAGTCCTTCGCGACCGGCAACTCGTGCTCCCGTATCCAGGGGGAATGCTCCGGCGAAGCTGCCTGCACAGCTGGACCAATACGTGGCGCGCAAAGGATCTCCAGAATTCGTGGAGATCAGCAGAAAGTGGAGTCAAATCTTGCAGCGTGTTAAAGAAGAGAAGGTTACAGTGCATGCCTGGTTTATGGATGGTGAGCCTGTATCTATGCTGGAAGACAATGTATTGGTTGCTTTCAAAAACAACATTCACCGTGAAACGACAGAGAAGCAGGCTAATCGTGAAGTAATTGAGCGTGTGCTGTCTGAACAGCTTGGGCGTTCAGCGCGTCTGGTGACGATGATGCTTAAGGACTGGACGGGAGCCATGGAAGGAGCTGCTGAAGCGCCAAAGGAGGACTTTAAGCTTGAACCTGAGCATGAAGACGGCGGTTCAGGCAGCAAGCAACCTTGGATTGATGAAGCCATCCAGCTCTTCGGTGAAGATCTTGTAGTGATCAAGGAATAGATGTACCTAGCGCAGGGCGCGCATCATTAACTATAACAAAGGAGATGAACAATCATGAACAACATGAACCAAATGATGAAGCAAGTGAAGAAAATGCAGGAGCAAATGCTGAAGGCACAAGAGGAACTGGCTGACAAAACGGTTCAAGGTACTTCAGGTGGCGGTGTAGTTACAGCTGAGGTTAACGGACACAAAAAATTGCTGTCCATTACCATTAAACCTGAAGCGGTAGATCCGGAAGATGTAGAAATGCTGCAGGATCTCGTTATGACTGCTGTAAATGATGCAATGAGCAAAGCTGATGAAATTGCTAACCAGGATATGGGCAAATTCACAGGCGGCATGAAAATTCCGGGATTGTTTTAATTAAAATTGATCCTGTCAAAGGAGACACAATCGATTGTATTATCCCGAACCGATAGCGAAACTGATTGATGCTTTTACCCGTTTGCCGGGTATTGGCCCCAAGACTGCTGCGAGATTAGCCTTTCATGTGCTTAACATGAAGGAAGATGATGTTATTGATTTTGCCAAGGCGCTTGTTAGTGTGAAGCGTAACCTTCATTATTGCTCGGTATGCTGTAATATTACAGATACCGATCCATGCCGCATTTGTCAGGATAAATCCCGGGATGGTTCTGTCATTTGTGTGGTTCAAGATTCCAAGGACCTTGTTGCGATGGAGCGTACCAAAGAGTTTGATGGGTACTATCATGTGCTGCAAGGTGCGATCTCTCCTATGGAGGGAATCGGCCCTGATGATATTCGGCTGAAGGAATTGTTGACTCGACTGAGCGATGAGCGGGTGCAAGAATTGATTCTGGCAACGAATCCGAATATTGAGGGCGAGGCGACGGCGATGTATATTTCCCGTCTGGTTCGTCCGTTCGAGATTACAGTGACCCGGATAGCCCATGGACTGCCTGTAGGTGGGGACTTGGAGTATGCAGATGAAGTGACACTATCGAAAGCGTTGGAAGGCCGCAGAGAGATCCGATAAGCGTGTATGTGCGATTAAGAGGAGCATGGCTTGGTATAGAGTGAAATAGTTGAAGATTTGAATGAATTCATCCAGAGAGCCGAGAGGCTCTCTTTTTTTGTTGGAGAGAAAGAAGTGCCCCAGGGAAATTTGTGGCTCATAGTTCTAAGTTTGTCCTTCCCTTGATAAGTATGAGAATATGCTGTGCTGAATCAAAGGGGGAGAGCTTATGTTTTTCTGGAAAAATGCAGGACGGGCAGTGGAGAAACGCACCCAAATGCAGAAGGAGCTGGAAGAAGAACAGATCTACTTGGAGATTGAAAAGGCAAAAGCGGAGTGGGAGCGTGCGGTAAGACAGTTTGAAGAAGCGCAGGGGGAAGATGAAATTGATTATGCTATCTATGTTCTGGAAGCAGCAGAGCGCAAGTACCAGATTCATCTGAAGCGGGCGAAACGAGCAGGGATGAAGAAGTCGGCCGTAATGGATCGGGGTATGAGTGTGTGATGAAAGAATAAGACAGGAGGGTGCTTAATATGAAAAGTGTGATTCTAGGAAGTGTGCTTGTGGTTTCATTACTGGCGCTGGTGATCATATTGTTCAGAAAGCGAATCGGATTGTCGTGGGTAACATCATTTGGGATACATCTGGCTTTGGCTGCGATCGGAATCTATGTGGTCAATTATTCCGGTTGGATTACGGGTGCCTACATACCGCTGAATCCTGCCACAATCGGTACAGTAAGTATTTTGGGCCTGCCTGGAGTAGGGCTTTTGCTGGGGTTGAAAATTTCTTTGTTTGGGTAGTTGACTCGGTACAGAGAATTATGGTATATTATATCTCGTTGCTTTGCTTGCTTGGTCGAGAAACTTTGAAGATAAAACAGAGTTCGCTAAGAGCTTTGAAAATAAACTTCAAAAAAGTGCTTGACGAAAACAAACGAAGTATGGTATATTATAAAAGTCGCCGCTGAGAGAAAATAGTGACGACAACGAACGAATGTTTGATCTTTGAAAACTGAACAACGAGTGAGTAATCATCCTGCTTGCAGGATGAACGTGAAGGTTTTTGGTACATGTCGTTTGACTGTATGAAAACTGGAACAACAATGAGATTTTTAATCTCGTCAGATTCAAAATGAGCTAATCGCTCTTTTCAATACTTTATTGGAGAGTTTGATCCTGGCTCAGGACGAACGCTGGCGGCATGCCTAATACATGCAAGTCGAGCGGACTTGAAGAGAAGCTTGCTTCTGTGATGGTTAGCGGCGGACGGGTGAGTAACACGTAGGCAACCTGCCCTCAAGCTTGGGACAACTACCGGAAACGGTAGCTAATACCGAATACTTGCTTTCTTCGCCTGAAGGAAGCTGGAAAGACGGAGCAATCTGTCACTTGAGGATGGGCCTGCGGCGCATTAGCTAGTTGGTGAGGTAACGGCTCACCAAGGCGACGATGCGTAGCCGACCTGAGAGGGTGATCGGCCA
>NZ_WYEV01000022.1:0-36704 GCF_015143645.1 Paenibacillus sp. P13VS
TGGCCGATCACCCTCTCAGGTCGGCTACGCATCGTCGCCTTGGTGAGCCGTTACCTCACCAACTAGCTAATGCGCCGCAGGCCCATCCTCAAGTGACAGATTGCTCCGTCTTTCCAGCTTCCTTCAGGCGAAGAAAGCAAGTATTCGGTATTAGCTACCGTTTCCGGTAGTTGTCCCAAGCTTGAGGGCAGGTTGCCTACGTGTTACTCACCCGTCCGCCGCTAACCATCACAGAAGCAAGCTTCTCTTCAAGTCCGCTCGACTTGCATGTATTAGGCATGCCGCCAGCGTTCGTCCTGAGCCAGGATCAAACTCTCCAATAAAGATGAATTTCAGCAGCGCGGTTAGACGCTATGAAAATCATCTAAAGTATTGAAAAGAGCGATTAGCTCATTTTGAATCTGACGAGATTAAAAATCTCATTTGTTGATCTTGCAAGCAAGATCATTTACTCACTCGTTGTTCAGTTTTCAAAGATCAAACTTCGTTACCGACTGTTTCAAGGCCGGAATTAGAATATATCACATTTCATTATATCTTATAAAGTTTTTTCTCGAAATATTTTTTTCGAGAGTTTCCCATGCCTTTTCGGCCGGAAAAATAATATATCATGTTTGAGGATTGTTTGTAAAGTGTTTTTTCGAGTCTTCTCGAATTTCTAAATCTGCGGAATTGAATTATATATTTGTAACGTTTGCTTTGGAATAATTGCTCGATAGCTTAATTAGAACAAACAACCGACTAGTCAGCCGGCTGCCAACTTATTTTATTAGGGCACACAACAAACTGCAGTAGAAGGTTTCATGACCACACCATACTTCGCCTGTTACTCACACATATAGATAATTACAAGTGATCTTCTTACGACCTAAGTCACTCGTTCACCACTGATGACATGCCAATGCAGATGCTTCGAATCCTGGTAACTACCAAGGTTCGTCACAATTTTGGAAGCACCGGTACGCTCCACCATATCGGCAGCGATCTTTTTAATGACCTGCATGACTTCAAGCATCAGCTCATCGTCATTCGTTTCTTCTTCTGCGATGAAGGATTGGATGTGGATCTTCGGAATAACCACGGTATGATGTTCATAGTAAGGCCGGGTATGATGATAGGCCAGCACGTTATCCGTCTCCATAACAACTTCCACTTTCATCTTGCCGCTGAGAACTTCCTCACAATAAAAGTCTTGTGTCAAATGGAACGCCCCTTTCTTCAGTTGGATTTGATATAGCCTGCCTTCTTTAGTACATACTCTGTGACGGGATTAATCTCCGGGACCGGTTGGGCCAGATCAAAGTATCGGAGTTCTAACCCTTCATCGTCCATAACCACTGGATTACCCTTGATTCCGTTAGCTTCATAAACAGCCGTCACATTGTATACTTCGTCTCCATGGGGATACTTATAATACATATCTTGACCCGAGAAAACGGTAATGAGCTTGTACGTCTCTGCCCTTAAACCCGCTTCCTCATACAATTCCCGTGCTGCCGCCTCTTCCAGCGACTCACCAGGTTCAAGCGAACCACCGAGCGTCCCCCAGTCGAGACTGTCTGTACGTCTTTGCAGCAACAGATGGCCTTCTTCGTTGAACACCAATACACAAGAACCTGCCATAATCAGCGGCCGCGAGCCAACCAGTTTTCGAAGTTCCATAATGTAGCCCATGAGTTCTCCCTCTTCTCCCTCAATGAGTATGCCCAGTCCATCCGTGTTGCTATGATTTGGTCAGGATTCCCTGATCTATGGAGTTTTGAATTAACTGCTGCACGTACGTCCACAATGTATCCGAAGCGTCTGCCATTTCACGATTTCTATTGATGACTTGATCACTTGTAACGTTGTATTTTAGCCACGTATCTCCTTCATTCTGATAATTGTGAATCAGAGGCTGTAACCGATCCAGAGCCGAGGCAAATTGTGCCTCATTCGTTTCCTTTGCCTCAAATTCTAGCCAGAGATTATGCATTTCTTCAGCCTGTTCCTTGGGCAGCATGCCGAACAACCGATGAGCCGCCTTAATCTCACGATCGAATTTATCCGTGTACCCAGTTGTATCGTAAGCAAAAGTGTCTCCAGCATCGATTTCAACCAGATCATGAATAAGAAGCATCTTAATGACTTTCAGGATGTCCACCTCCTTATTCGCGTGACTCTGTAAAGCCAATGCCATCATGGCTAGATGCCATGAATGCTCCGCATCATTTTCACGTCTATCGCCATGGATAATTCTTGTTCTCCGTTCAATTGTTTTCAGTTTATCAATCTCAATTAGAAATTGAATCTGATCCTGTAAAGATTCACTCATGATATATCCTCCTTTAGATGCGAAACCAACTCTATTTTATAAGATCATACCAGTAAACTTTATATCTAAAATCCTGGGACAAGCCTATACGCTTAGCTAAGCGGATTGAACCTATATTGCTTGGAGAACAATCCCAATATGGATGGACGCCTCTGCTTTTGCATTCCTCTGCGTACGCCGACACTACCAAAGCTCCAAAATTTCTTCTCCTATAGACTTCGATCGTTTCAATATCAATTGCATGCATCTCATCAGCTACAAATGCCGAAAGGCAAACGCTAGCTATGTCATCGTTATGCACTGCAATGTAGCCAAAGCCATATTTCAAAAAGTCTTCTGCTGTAGTCCAAAAGTGAGATATTTTATCTTTCAAAAAAGATAATTGGTTAAGCTACTTCTCTTCAAGCAATGCCTCCTCTATGCTGAGGACCCTAACATTGTCATACTGAGGAGAATAAGGACTAGAACATGCTGGTTGACTTATAGTATTTATCCATCCATTGACTGAACTTGGTATGAATACATGCTGAATATCACCAGCGAGCTCCCTGCTCCCAGACATGTGCTCAATAACTTCCTCCCAGTCTCCATCTGACACACCAATTTCAACAGATTGCATATGTAAATGTAACAACTCAGGTTCAATATGTTTCTTCATCCATCCATGCAGCTCGTTACGAAAGGGGATGCTCTTGGCATCACCGATTAGTTGAAATCCGCTGTGTCCTTGTATCCAAATGAGAGCTGCCGTAATATTTGTGGCATCGTCTACGTAGATCCGGCCTGGATTCAACCCTGATACCACAGCTCGAACCTCAATATTACGACAAGAGTCTGTCAGATGCTTCACCTTATCGAATTCTAGTTGATTAAGCTCAGTAATCATTCGCCCAATCCCTCCCGAACCACACTCAGGAAATAGTCGCGATGCTCCGGATGACAGGCAATGAGATAAGGCTCTGAACTCATACCTTCAAATAAATCCCCATCAAAATCCATAACCATGGCTCCCGCTTCTTAGAAAAACTATTGATACTAGAAATGTCCAAATCAGTATTGCAATTCGTAGAATTATGGAATCATTTATTTCTTATAGCTGTGGATCTCTCTCAACATAAACTCCGCATATTCCAACAGCAGAGACTCACTGAGATTCAGGTTCTCCAGCTCCCCATTATATTTTGCAAGACATAGCGAGATAACGTTCTTGTACTTCATAGGAAGCCCCTCCAATGCCCACTCTCCAGCTTCTCGCTTGGAATAGATCACTGAATCTCTCACATATAGCAAAACACGCGACAAGTTCAATACATAATAGACAGGGTTATCTACGATTTCTTGCGAAGCTGAAGCCACGTCTGACGTAATGGATGCAAGCATATGCTCACGTTTCACAGGAAGAAAGAGCTCCTTAATAGGTATCCCATGCAAAACAATTCCCCTGTCATAGATGACCGCGATGTGTGCGACAAGATCCGGATCATCGAACCCTCCGCAGAGATATTGCTCATTCGTTCGGTACTTTTCCCGGTGATATGCGGAGTAATGGAATTCGAACGGAGTTGGATATGCCAGGTTCGCGATTGTGGATTCCAGTATAATACTGAGCTCAAAGCCTTTTGTCATGTGCATCTCGTCTTCAATATGTATGAGCTTCTGTGCAATTCTTCGATATAGATCAGCAGATTGTTTGTCCCGGCAGACCACCAAGATATCAATATCGCTCTGGTTCGGATGAAAGCCCCCCATGGCCATGGAACCGTGCAAATAAATTCCCACGAGCGAATCCGATAATCCTTCTTTTAAAATATGAGTAACGTCTTGCAAAACAATTCGTTCATCCAAGGAAAAACATCCTTTCAGGTACGCTGTTAAATATCCAATTCAATGTTCATCTCACGCACAAAAACTGCCGTCCCTTTAATTCTCACATCCATGCCCTGTCCTTGCCGGGTCACGCTCACTTCAACTTTTCCATCTCTTCCGATCTCATGACCCTGCTCCACGACGAAATTGACCTGATCCGCTTCACGGTTCACATAGGTTAAATAGTAGGCACCCATCACCCCGGAGGCCGTTCCTGTTACAGGATCTTCCGTGGTACCTGAGTAAGGGGAAGAAAAGTGTCTGGCATGCATCATCGCCTCGGCATCACGCGTTTCGAAGCTAAAAGGATGCAAGGAAGCCTTAGGGTTTTCAAGTAAAACCTGAGGAAACTCAGCAGAATCTGGTTTCATCATGGAAAAGGACTCCACTTTACGAATGGGGATCAACAACGTCCAAGTTCCTGTGCTTCCATACACGATAGGCATGGATAGATCCAGATCATCCGAGGTTAGATTTATACTGTTTGCCAGCTTACTAATATCACCTCTGAACGGCACAAACTGCGGTTGATCCTGCTTCATCTCCATGTTGATTGTGTCGCCATCCTGCTCAAACCGTATAGGTAATATGCCTACATTGGTCTCGATCGTGATTGACTCTTGCTCCTCCAACAGTCCACGTGTCTTCAAACCATACAGCGATGCCATCGTCGCATGACCGCACAGATTAATTTCATGGCCCGGCGTAAAATAACGCAATCTCACATCGGCTGTCCTGGAGCTCAGCACAAACACCGTTTCATTAAAACCAACCTTATGTGCGATCTGCTGCATGACCCTCTCACTTAGATCATCAGCATCAAAGACGACTCCTGCCGGATTACCTTTGCCCGGAACTGCTGAAAATGCATCATAATGGTAGACCTTAACCTCACCCATGTTAAATCCCCCTTCTCCTAGGTTCAATGAGACGCACATCCCCATATAGTTCTATGACTTTTCCATCGATTACGATCCCGTCGCCGTCTTGGCAGGCATAGACTTCCGCACCGATTGTATCTGCATAACTTCTGAGCGAATCGAGACTGTCTTCCTCTCCGTCCCAATGGGGTGCGAACTCGAAATCAACGAGTCCAAGCGCACGTTTGTCCTGAAGACCCACATGATTCTCGTCTGCATCCTTGCCATATCCAGCTATTTCAATGGTTGGTGTGGTCAGAATACTGCCTGCGCTGACTCCGATCAGCATACCGCCTTTCTGCACATAGGAAAGCAATAAGTCCTGTACCTTTCTTCACTGTAATAAATGTAGAAAATAAAATGTATTTCCGCCGGATAAATGAATCGCATCAGCTTCAAAAATCTGCTCAAACGAGCTTGGATCATATTCCTGGTCCAGATCATAATAATGAATATTCTCGATACCCAGTTGATTATAGTAACGTATAGTATGCTCAAAATATTTCCGCTCCGGGTCGGAACAAGAAGGGATATAACCGATCGTAGGCTTGTCGCGACCGAGCAACTCCAATATCCTTTGATTTAATTCTTCATTGGTTTGAAAGGGTAGGTCACTTAATAAATCCAACTTGGTCATGCTCTTCCTCCTTCGCATATATAATCGAGATCCCGTTCTGCAAGTGATGTTAGGCATACCTACTTCCTATCACCTTGATAAAGGGGAACATTTTTCCCTCAAAGGACCCTGAAGCTGCAAAACTTCTTTGTTCGGCCTTTAAAAGTTTTTAATGGTGTGCATTCCCGCCTCGCCAAGAAAATCTATTCTTGATAATCCTTTTTCTCCAAGCAACATCCTGTAGTTGGTTATCGTGCCATCATGTGAAATGATATAGGTGTTGCCATCCTGTTCCCTGCACCATTGGAGAAGCCCACTAGCAAGTACTTCAAATTGATGTCCAGCCATCCGGTTAATACCTTCCTCCCAACACTCCAATCCACAATCCAGTACGCTTAGTCCTGGGAACTGAGTATCAAGCTCCTCCTTGGAATAGATCTGATCACAGATGAAGGGAACGAACTTCGGATTCTGAGGAAACATTCTTGGACCAACAAGCGGACATATCGTAAGATGTTCTCCTGCGCTAAGAAGAAGTGCTGTTTCAATGGTACGTCTCGTTGGACTCACCAAGATAATGTCATGAGGAACAAGCTTCAATTGTTTACACAGTATTGTCACCTGACTCTTTCCCAGTTCGGTGAGACCAGGATGAAGCTCATTTAACCGGTTCGGGTAATCTATCAAATGTTCACCATGACCATGACGAATAAATGTAATGTCCATATGTCCCTCTATTTCTGAATGAAATGTTGGATGCTCTTCGCATCATGCAGATTATGCAGTTCCTTTTTCAAAAATACCGGGTAGACCTTCAGGTGCTCAAGCTCATCCAAGGGAAACCAACGAAACGTTAACTTTCCGTTATCCTCCAGCCCTTTGAATTCCATTTCGCTATACAGCTTATGAGCTTTCGGCAAGGCGATGATATAATAGAATCCAATCTCGTGAAACTTCTGGCCGTCGTAATCGAAAAAATCTTCATTAACAAATGCAAGCCTCTGCACTTCAACATGGATGCCCAGTTCCTCCATCATTTCTCGCACGATAGCCGCTTCAGTCGCCTCACTCATTTCGACCCGTCCCCCGGGCAGATTCCAGAAATCGTCCTGCTCCGCCTTATGCAGCAGAACTCGTCCTGCATCCATCACAATGCCTGCCACGCGGAAGTTGAACTTATTGTTATTCCGCTCATATGAGATGTTATTGTTGTTGGGATTGGTCATCGTGCTGACCACCCATCGGAGAATCCATCCACGAATCCGTTAATGAACGAAGGAATAATGAGGATAATCAATGCTATGAAGCTGGCGATCCCCCATTTAAGAACTGACTTCCGTTTGATACTCACACCTATGATTATTAACAAGGCAGTTATGACTGTTAATACTACCTCAGCAATTGTCATGAAACTAAACCTCCATTATGTATTGATATATCCCCATTCACTCTATTCATAGATCTTGCCCATATACAGAGCGTCATTCTCCTTCCACACCTTTAAACGCCTCATTCAGAATGTTCTCCAGTTCGTTCTGACAAAAAGACAGATTATACTCTGAATTATCCAGCCAGTATTTGTCCATCTTCAGTATCTGATAAATCTCGGTTTCGAGCTCCTTTCTTGCCTGAAGCACCTTCACGGTGCCTGGAACCCCATGATATCCTCTTGAAGCTCCCCACCCCTGGTTCGTATAATACTGAATAAATCCTTCTGACCATTCCTTGGGTCTTTCCATAACGGCTTTATCAAAGGTATACGCAATATCCTTCTGATCAATATAGATTAATAGCGGGTTCAGTGCTTGAACGATGCGCTCCAGCTCCAACACGTAGTTGACATTATCTTCTCGAGACTGATTGCATTTCACAAGGCCCATCGTTAATGGGTTCTGGATAAAACAGCATTCAAAGATAATGACGGTATCATCATTAGCCGCTAACACGCTTTCAGTGAAGCTTCGCCATTTTGAAGTGATCAGATCTTTATTTTGTTCAAAAGGTAATTCGTAAATATCCCGGCTGAAAATCTCCTGCACCGTATGGTCAGGAAACGCCTCTCCCAGTTCCTCTTTTATTTGGCGATAAGGAATCAGATAACCATTACGATACGCCAACGCTCTGCTCTCCAATATATCTCTGCATGCTTGATGAGAATCCAATAAATCTACAAACTCATCTGCAGTGAAAAAGGCTACACCTTCATAATCAGCAGGGTGATTCAGATCCCCTTCCTGGAAAAGCTTTACTCGCAGCCCTCGCTGAATCAGGATGTCGGATACCATTTTGGCAATGGTAGACTTCCCCGAACCAGGTAACCCTTCAACCAGAATTAATTGTCTCGCCATAATTACATCACCTTAATTTCGTTTCAAATTTAATAGACTTTCGGTATCGTGACCTATCCTCAATCAATATCTGCAATAATCCACTGTTCCGAATCCCCCTCTTCTTTCTTTTTCCAAAAAACCATGGTGAGGCTGGATTCATCATCGTTCTCATCTAATTCCGTTACCGTCACTACTCCCTCGTAAAGCTTCCTTTGTTCACGAATGATAATGTCGCTCATGGAGACAATCTTGCTAACTTTGGTTCTGGTCATGCCCGATACGGGCGACTGCGAATCTATGAGGCTCATGTACCCCTTCTCATCCTCTTCCCATATATAACGCAGGCGGGCGTTCATAAGTTTAACGATCTCCAGTTCATCACCTGTATAATTCGCTTCATCAATGTACACTGGCGGGATGTCTTGGGGCTCAGTTGGTGACGCTACTTCTTCATTTTGTTCTGCTTCTTCTGTCGTAACTTCTAGCGAAGGTTTCGCCGGGTTCTGTGTGTCTTTCATACTCGTTTTATTCTGACATGCGACCAAGAACAGTAATAATCCAAGCATAACGGTTAGCTTTCTCATCTCCAGCCCTCTCATTATCCTTTCATTTATTCTCCTAAACTTCCCAAAATCACGATCTGCTTTGGACGCTGAATCCCGACAGTGTTTAGACGCTCTATTATGGAAAGGCCACGCTGGGCAAATGTTTCATAATCTTCAAACGCCTCAGCCCGTTCCATATGCTGCTTGCAGGCCTCCGAGACCAACCGAATGTCCCGTTCTGCCATGACATCTTCTTTTGGCTCATTGAACTCATAGATTGAGCGGATGATAATACCACTGGCAGAGATGATATCCATAACCTCTTGGCGAGTATAGGTGTGACGATGATATATTCCCAACCGCTGATCTACATCTGCACCAAAATGATGGTACAGGATGTGCGATAGCTGGGCTTCATTGGGATCATCTCTGACCAATTCATTGATGAGAAATAAACCGTCCCTCTTCACTACTCGTTTCATTTCTTCAATGACATTTACGCCCGGGGGCAGATGATGCAATGCATTTGAGATGCAGACGGTATCAAACGTTTGATCCGCAAAATCCATCTTTGCTGCGTTCATCTGCACAAACTGGATCTTTTCATGGCACGCATATGCGGCTTCTGCCTGCCGTAAAGAATCCGTATCGGTATCAATGCACGTGATCCGTTCGATACCACTGAAAATTTCAAGTAGGGTAGGAATGTATTTTCCTGAGCCTGTACCAACCTCCAACATCTGACCAGCCTGATACGCTGCCAACTGCTTTTTCAACTCATCCATGGATTACACCGTCCCCGTTATGACCTTCCCCCAGCTTCCAGAACTCTACAACAATTTCAGAACTTCCGTCAGATCCCTGCACACATATTCCGGATGGATATGCAGAGGTTTAGTTTTGCCTTTGCGGTTTAACCAGACAGCCTGGATGCCAGTGTTTTGAGCTCCCTGTACGTCACTTGTCAACGAATCGCCAATATGTATGACGTCATGCCGGGACAGATCATATCTGGCTAATGCTTCATTAAACATCTCGGGTCTTGGTTTGTAAGAACGGACATCTTCACTGGTAATCACACCTGCTGCCTCAATGCCATGCTTCTCCATTGCAGCTCTTACATCATCTGTATCGATATTCGAGAGGATATATACAGGGATGTCTATCGATTGCAGAAAGGGAATGGAGTCCTCAAATATCCCGGGATCACGCCAGTGAGCCAATTGCTCCTGATTAAGCAGCTCCGCGACACCATCTGCTTGAAAATGTCGGAGCGTTGCTGTCAGGGACTGTACATTGAGTACTCGTTGGGTCGTAAACTGACTGCCGTGGCTTGCATGGAACATTTCGGAAAATGCCTTCCACCAAAAATCACCTATTTCGGCTGTTGTACATTCAACACGCGCTGCGGCTTGTATTTGTTCGTAGATCACTGGAAGTATATCGTCGTCTTCATGCACAACTGTCCCATAGAAATCAAGGAAATTGGCCTTCATCCTATCCCCTCCGATGTGTCAAAAATCCCCATATAATCCAATTAAAACTTCCTATGTATGTTACAATTTCTCTTTGATACATCATAACCCATAATGTGGAATTTGCGAACGGTTCAAGTATGCTATCATTCTTTCTATAGAATAAAAAAAACACGCTGCTCTGCATGACTTGCCTCATGCAAAGGGCGTGGTATGGTGATAAAACTTGCTATCTACTTTCATCACCGGAAAAGCATCCGGCAGTGCCTCACGTGTAACCGAAACGAATCCATTTTTCTCGTAAAATCGATGTGCTGCCACGAACTGCTGTGTCGTTCCAAGGTAAATATCATGCACAGCCATCTCCTTGGCCCACTGAAATGCCTGTTGCAGCAGTCGTCTCGAAACTTGCAGTTCTTGTCCTCTGTAATTTTTGGCTACAAACATCTTCCTGAGCGCAGCTTGCTCCTCTCCAATATCCAGCAATGCAATCGTACCCACCACTTCATCATTGGCAAGCGCGATCCAGAAGTTCCCGATACCTTTTTGATAAAAGGTTTCAATCTCAAGCAAATCAGGCTGATCCTCTCCAGTGATGGAAATCTGGTATTCCTGCTGCTGTATCTGCAAAATCAAACGGATCACCTGGGATTGATACTCCGCAGTATACTCTTGTATATTGATCGTAGGGTTATTCATGATGTGTTCTCCTTGGACGATTTCATTAACTTCATTAATCTTCTGTAGTTATTTCTGATCTAGTAACTGTTCGTCAAACCACACATCTTCAACGTCTTCTGCAATTAAAAATCGCCAACCTGGCGCGAGTCCCAGGTACTTCTTAATTTAGGGATCCCATTCATCCACGTGTGCTGTATGTAATGGTACGAAAAAGTCGTCTGCATCCGAATATTCCCCCGCCCAGATGTACCATCCGGTTGTATCTCCAACAGGTTCCAAGCGCAGCCTGTATAAACGATGTCGTCACAGTGAGGACCCACCCTCGATAACGCCGTAATATTGTTTGTACTGGGCGATCCATTCCTCTTTGGAAAAGTCCACAAAGTCATATGGCTCACACTGTCTGAGATATTGTAACTGCTCTTCTGCTTGCTGTCCTCCCCATTGCTCCAGATACGTTATCGTGTCCTCGAACCCGGCACCACACAGCAGCTGTACATCCACATAACTGCCCGTATCCTGATTCTTTCTTTTGGCTTGCCAGATGAGCTGAGTGTCCTCTACATGACCGATTGCAAACAACATGATACATAAGATTCTGAGATATTCATTGTCCATCGCACTTGAATTGTCAATTTCTAGCTGCAGCAATGTACGAATGCGCTCCCTGTCCCGGGAGCCCGGCTCCAAGCCGAACTCCTCAAGAGCCTTTTCTTCATTCATCTGCTTTCTCCTTGTCTACTTCAGGATCTTGTTTAATTCTTCCGCTTTTTTCCTGCTATCCATTCTAGCATAAAAATAAAAGGCAATGGTGTGCAGCACAATCGACAAAAGCCACATGCCAGGGAACCACGGTGCGATAAAGTGGAACATCTCCTCTGAGAACAACCACACACCCGCCGTACCTCCGAGAATGTTAATGGTAGACGAGATCACAATATTCCAGATCGGTTTCAACGTAAAGTAGTTCCACAGCGCATCGTACATGACTCCAAATACCACGGCTGCGATGAACGCAATTCCGGCGAGATTCCATAGATAACCCATCTGGATTGTCTGATCTTTGAAGAACAAGGTGATCAGCAGCGTGACCCATAGCGAAGTTATTGTAAATACCTGAAAAAACGAATGCTTGAGATTTGCGATCATAATAATTTCCCCCTGAAATTTTTGATATAGTACCGACTGACGTAGTAGCTGGATCCATCCTTAAGCTCAACCTGGATTCTGGCATGATCTGTGGCGGCGAACGTCTGGATGTGTTTAACATTGATCATCGTTGAGTTGTTAATCTTCAGAAACTGGGACGAATCCATGTCTTCTTCCACATATTTAAGACGTTTGCCAAGCAGATAGCTCTCTCCCGAAACCACACGCACATTGCACATTCGATCCTCGGACTCAATGGCAAGGATTGAGCTTGGCTGGATCTGGACATTGCGATTATTCTTCGGATTGATGACGACCAGCTGTTTTTCCAAGTGGCTAATCGCTTTATCAATCTCCTCCCAGCGCTGTTGTTCGGCAGGGTTGGTCACTATCTTGGCGAGACTTCGTTCCATGGATGCATCTGTTTGAAATGTTACTTTCACTTGTTACCCTCCTCTCATCACTCATATTACAGGCAAAGCAAAAACCAGTATACTGAATTGCGTTTTGTTGCAAGAAGTTGCAGGTTTGTTGCACATCAGCTGACTAATGTATGTAGTTCGAATAAATCGTTCTCCTCTTTAGCCATCAATTAACGTTGTTATATGAATTCAAATCAATGTATATGCACTCTAAAGAATGCTGTATGGGGAATGCTCAGTATTCCCCATTGTATTCCACATAACTTGTTGGCTTGAATCGAGACACGTGATAAGGCATATACACACTTTGAGAATGCGGTGACAAGCGTTCAATATATTCAATTGCAGCTTCTACCATCTCATCCGATGCAAAAACCGACTCATTCAGAAATCCACTCAATAACGCGGCATCTCCTTTATACTTCAGCATAAGGTAGCCATAGCCCGGATCGGCGATCACCAGATCAACTATTTCCTCTTCGGCAGGTTCTCTTGATCCATCATAAAACCGAACGATCATGTCCAGATCTCTATGAAATACATCCACATTGCACGAAAAGTGTTGATATTCGAATTTCAATTCCCAGTCTCCTTACCCCTCATCCTCAATTTCAAAATACATCTCCTGATGTTGCAGAATCTCCTTATTTATACTCACGATTACTTCCTCAGATTGAACGCGATATTGATTGAACAAGTCCTCAATTAATGGATACAGGTTGGGATCTTGCTCCAGATCTGTTGGCTTTACCTCACGCCACTGATCTCCGATTCTATTTTTATCTACAATCACACGCTCGATGTTATCCAGCAGGGCTATCATGTCATTCTGATTAAAAAAACGCATTCCATTGCGGATGCCGCTCCAGCTCTTCATCTCCATGATATTGTAAGCCGAGAACCAGTAAAACTCCGCCAGACTTTTCGTGTGGTTATGGTAGGAGTAGAACAGAAATAGTGCTTGTTGGCCTTCATTTAACTGACGGTACATCTCTGTTTTGGCTGCAACATTTTTACCTCGAACGGAAATGAGCATCGGCTGGACACATAACCAGCTAAGCTGCGATGAACCCAAATCTGCCTGTTTGATTTTCGCTCGCATAACATTCTCCTCTCTTTTCCTCTAATGATTCATATACTTTTCGGCATGGCTATGGTCAATCCATTCGTTTATGAAAAACGAACTGAAGACCATGTGCTCCTATCCTGCGAATGCCCGTGTCACGAAAACCCACCTTCAAATACAGGCTCTGTGCTGCCACATTCTGTTCATTTACAGCAAGGATGACTTCCTTCGTCCCTGGCTCAATCTGCTGAAGAAATGGACCAATGGCCTGCATGGCAGCCCGTGCATACCCTCTCCCCTGATGTTCCAACGTAATGGATAATGCTCTTATTAAGATTGCATTCGAATATTTCTTTCCTTCGGTGTATTCCGATTTTTTATGTAAAATAAAGAAGCCCACCGGTGTTTCCTCTTTTAAAATCACAATGGGAACCTTATCCGGGTTGGAGATGGCCTCCTCGATCACTTCTGCAGGTAATGCAGTAAACGAGAACTGCTCTCCGGTCAGTGAAAAATTGGCTAATGCCTCATCATATCTCTCGTGATATTCCGTAAGGCGAATAACTTGGTGCATAAGCAGTCACCTCATTTTTTATGTAGCGCAGCACTTTCCTAATGGTTCTACTCTACTCTGCCATCAATACTCTTATGATACGTGTCGCGTTGTCGAATTTCATTTGATTATTTTTCTGATGGAAGTCCCATCCTTGGTTTATCGCATATTGAACGAGTTTGGAAATCAGCTTGGGCTCATAGAGTAAAATATCCCTTGTATCTTCCCAAGGGACCACAAACTCTACGAAGGTAGATTTGAACGCATTCGAATATATACGGATAATTATATCGTAGGCTTGCTCATCCACAACATAGAGGAATAAAACCTCATTGACCGTCATTTTACGGACTTCTTTCTTATATACCTTCAACAAAGCACTCCCTAGCTTGAGGTTTTGGTGTGTAAATCTTCAAATACGTTCCATTCCGCAAACAATTGTTTTAGTCTTAGAGCAGTTGTATGAATGAAATGTTCCAGAACGTCCATAGATAAAATACTCAAATCTTCCGCGGGCTCATGCGCAGGATTATTCAAGAAATCCACCTTCACTTTCCTGTACTGAACTACCTCTTGTTCAAGCAAACCACCCAAATCATAGGCCTTACCCGCATTCAGTTTATTCAGCAGCTCATGAGACCCAGAACGATTACGCAAAATCATAAATTCCAGCTTCGTTACCTCCTGCGTATACCGCTTCCTGCCATTAGGATGTTCTTCATATGCAGGGTAGATATCAAAGGTCCACACACGGTCCGTATAAATATGGGCGATGTATCCGCACAAATACTGCCAGAATGCAGGATCAAGTTCCGCCTGCTGCCTATGGGACTCCCAAAACGTCCGAAGCTCTTCATCTGTTGCGAATCTGCCTTCTTCGATCATTAGATGTGTTTTTGCCTTCTCACTGCGCACATCACTTCTCACGTGAATTGAATCAGGAGCCAGACTTCCCAGCAAGAATTCCGGGGATGGATTAGAACTGATTTCAGATGCAACCGCAAAATGTACCATGGGCCAAGGCATACGTATCACTCCATTCTGGTATTTGTTTTCCTTAACGCAGAATCCCCTGCTTCTCTTGAATCAGATCTATAATAGTCGGCCTCTGCACCTTATTAATCATATCGATCTCGATTTCATCCAAACTTGTAAACGTTAATTGCAACGACTCTTTATTCTCGTCCTCAAAATATAGTGTTCGTCCATCCTCAGCTAGTTTTCCGTCTAAATTAACTCTGACGTTAAACAGAAACATGACAAATACGACCTCATTGCCATCCGGATAGGTATACTTCATTCTCTCACCCGTGTAGATGGAAGCCAGTTCATACGAAATCACATCCAGGCCAGTCTCTTCCTTCACTTCTCTGATCATGGTTTCTTCGATACGCTCTCCGGGCTCCATACCGCCACCAGGCAATCCCCAGTCTCCGTAATCGGATCTACGCTGCAGCAGAATTCTCCCATGGTCATCTCTGATAATGGCCCCGCCTGTAACCACAATTCGACTTGTCATCTCCACTGCTCCTTCTTTAAACTTGTAGTCCTGTCTGACGGATCAGCCAGGTATGGCAAAAATGGATACGACCTCGTCGCATCCATGGATATTCTCGTTTATTTGATGAGATAGTCTACCACAGGATATGAGATCACATTCCGATCTCTGTAGGTAGAAGTCACCGCTTCCTGATGTGTGCTGAGAATCCCATTTTGCAGCATAACGGGTCTGAATCCTCGCTCCATCGCTCCATTATAAGTGAATAGAACACATTCCTCTGCGGCAAAACCGGAGATGATCACGAGCTCAACACCATGACTCTTCAGTATAGACTCCAGCTCTGTCTGCCAGAAGGCATTGGAGCTTTCTTTGGTAACGGTGAGATCCTTCTCATTGACATTCACCTCGGAAATAATCCGATATTCCTCCGGAGATGATCCTTCCAACCCTTCGACGTCTTGCACATGAACCACCACATGATCATTTGAACGAAGCACATCTGCAACGTGGTTGATATACTCACAAGCGTGGTCTAACCCTTTTTGTTCGACTCGACCTCGCACAATACTCTCTTGCATATCCACGATTAGAAAACCTATTTTCATCCGAACACTCCTTGAAATTTTGATATACTGCCTTATTGGTGCTTCTAAATAAAGAATTCTCCCAATATATGTATTCGATTATTGCAGGCGGTACTCCTCTATATCTGCTGCAGCTTATTGTTATGCTGAGGCTATGACTTTCTTTTTCAACATCATAATCTGCCCGATATGATACGCATTGTGAATGCACACATTCGATATCACATTCCACCACGGAGCATTGAAATAGGAAGGGATGGTCAGTGCCAGTTTTGCATCATCACTTTTTTGTACGGCCTGAATCCATTGAACAAACGTAGATCCGACTCGTTCAACACTCTTCTGCCACTCCTCTTCGCTAACGCGGGAAGGGTCCACATAGAACGTTTCATCATTATCTATATGATGATCCATTCTTACTTCACCTTGGATAAAACGATCCAGCCATCGCTCATTCCAGAATATCAGATGATGCACCAATCTCCAGATGGATTGACCTTCATCATTCGTCCATGCAGCCTGAGCAGCGGTTACATCACGTAACATCTCATCCAGCGGTATAAACCAGCTCTTGTCATGATGACAGGCAGTCAGTTGGTCCAGCAATACCAATTTGAAACTCATGATTAACTCTCCTCCTAGTTCCAAAACGCCTCTACAAAATCATTCAAATACCTGTCCTATATCCAGTTTCACGCCATTCTTCCTGTCCTGATTGCAACAGCATAATCCTCTCGGCCATTGGTTTGAGCTATGAAACTGGCCCTCTCCCAATCATATTCAACCATGACATGTTCCATGTTCCAGTTCCCCTGCGCATTACGATAAGCAATCGCATAGTCCGCGTGAGGCGAGTTGGATTCCATGACATGCGGATAGGGCAAATCATCATGATAAGCAGGCAAACCGACACTGCCTACGTTCACGATTACCTTGTTTGTCGGCAAATATTTCAATTGAGTCACATGACTGTGTCCGCAAAAAATATAACGCTGCGGTACATCCAGAAGTTCGTTAGCCAATTGAACCGTATCCTTGTACCGAACCCCTCCCGCCGTTACTTCTTCCAGCAAATACTGATCATGCTGCCACGGTGTACCGTGGCAAAATAATAACTCTTCGTATGCCCACGTACGATGGAATGATCTGATCCAATGTTCAATTCCCTGATCAAGAAGGGGTTTTACAAATTGAAAGGTTTCCGATGAGCTTTCTTTGTGCAAAAGCACCTCGTCACAATTCCCCATTACATGAACGATATTCTCCTGATCCATTAATAATCGCGCTGTCGCAAGCGGATCAACCGGGCCAAACAGGCTATCCCCCAAATTGACGATAAGGTCTATGTTGCGGGCAGCAATATCTTGTAACACGGCCTCTAATGCCAAGTGATTACTATGAACATCTGAAATAATGGCAACAGACTTATGCATGTCATCCCTCCACTTTTTTTGATAGTACCCAAACCAAAGTCAGTCCTTAAACAGCTCGTCCAGCATACGATGCCGATTCTCCAAAAAGCTTCGCGTGATCTGATAATGCTCCGTATCTTCATAGGCCATTTCCTGAATGCAGCTATCATCAAAATTCAATATGTCGGCATCGGGATAGCCCAGTAAAATGGGGGAATGCGTTGCAATAATGAATTGGGATGTCCCGGAAAGGTCATGAAGAATGCGCAGCAAGGAAAGCTGTCTGGCAGGAGACAATGCGGCTTCGGGTTCATCCAGCAGGTAGATGCCTTTCGAGCTGAAGCGGTTCACAAACAGATTAAGAAAGGACTCCCCATGGGATTGCTCATGCAGCGAGCGTCCTCCATAGTATTCAAGAGAACCGACCTCATCAACATGGGATGCAAATTGATAGAAGGATTCCGATCGCATGAAGAAACCGTTCGAAATTTTGGGCAGCCAGGCCAGCCGCAGATACTCCCCTAACGATGATTGCGAAGCATGCATCTCAAAGACGTTATTCCTACCGCCCCCTGCTGTATTGAATCCGCATTGATGAGCGATTCCCTCCAGCAGGGTGGATTTGCCCGATCCATTTTCGCCGACAAAAAATGTAATGTTATTCCTGAATTCCAATCTCTGCAGGGACTGTATTGCAGGTATATGAAACGGATATTGATCCGGATTTCCCACTTTATCGGACAGTAACTCCACACTTCGAAGATACATAAGCATACTCCTATTCTTGTTAGATTTGGCTCCATCTACCCGAACCCATTCAACAACAGATTGGGCTCATTTCACCTTAAAAGGTGATCATGTCTCCTTTTTTATCCAATACGGCAGGTACCTTTTCATTTACACATTCCCTATATTAAACGACGTTCAAACGGATGACAAAATTATGGTTGACGGTGGCAGATCAGGTTCTATATTATGTAGGAAGAACGTTCTGCATAAAAAACATAAAATGAATTGGCGTGTTACCACCCCAGAGGGCATGAGCCAAGAAGCGAACAAGGACTAATTTCGCTTCTTGGCTCTTTTTGCGTTCCGGGAGTCTGAAAGCGTTAACTTTAGAAACGAGGAGGCGGTGAACCCTGAGTAAAGAAATGATGCTGCAGGTAGAGCGGGTCGTCGGCAGCAATATTGTTCTGGCCCGGTCGCACCAAAATGCCAAGGAGTATGTACTGATCGGCAAAGGGTTGGGATTTGCATTCAAGGCGGAAAGCACCGTCCAGGCCGATGATCCGCGGATTGAGAAAAGGTTCCGGCTGGAAGACCGGGAGGAATGGGGGCAGGCGCAGGAGCTGATGAAGGACTTGGACCCCAATGTCATCGACATCTCTGACCGGATTATCCGTCTCATTGCTGATCAATTTCCCGGCAAGCTGAATGACAAGATCTACCTTGCTCTTCCGAGTCATATTCAGTTCACCTTGTATCGTATCCGCAACGGGATGGAGATTCTGAATCCTTTCCTTACGGAGACAAAGCTCAGTTTTCCGAAAGAATTCGAACTCGCCTCGGAAGCAGCGGCCATGATCGGAGAGGCCTTTGGTGTAGAGGTACCGGAGGATGAGGCCGGGTTCCTGACATACCATGTGTACTCCTCCGTAAATCACGTCCCTGTCGGACAGCTGGTTAAGGTATCCAATGTGATCAGCAAGCTTCAGTCCATTATTGAAGAGGAAGGTGGCGTTCGATTTGACCAGGGCAGCCTTAGCCAGGCAAGACTCATGATACACCTGCGCTTCTCCATGGAACGCCTGTATCAGCAGCCGATGACGGCTCCCACCTTCGCACAATATGTGAAAAACGAATATGCGTCCGAATACCAGCTGGCCAGAAAACTGAGTGCTGTAATGGCCGAGGATTTGGGGACAGAGGTACCTGATGAAGAAACGGCTTTTCTCGCCATGCATTTATATCGGCTTTTTCAAAGCCATGCCAGAACCAACAACAGAAAGGACAACACACAATGATCTGGAAATGGAAAAACAACAAATCCGCCAAAATATCTGAAACGATATCCGTCGCCTCCCCACTCACCGGAACCTGTGTCCGTTTGGAAGAAGTGCCTGACGAAGCGTTCGCGCAAGGACTTATGGGACCGGGAGTTGCAGTGATTCCCCAGGAGGGCAGGCTGGTTGCCCCTATCGACGGAACTGTGGTGCACCTGATCAAATCGCACCATGCCGTAATGATTGAGCACACTTCCGGGCTGCAGCTGCTGCTGCACATCGGTATGAATACTGTCAGCCTGAAAGGACATGGCTTCACACCCCGAGTGCAGACCGGGGATCAGGTCGCTGTCGGTCAGACCCTGATTGAATTTGACCTGAATGCGATCGCTTCGGCCGGTTATCCGGTCATTACCCCTGTCATCGTTGCGAATGCGGCAGAACAGCCGTGGGAGTCGCACCCAGAGTATGGCAGCGTAGAAGCAGGCATGGGCACGATCATGAAGGTCAGCTTGACCAAGTAACCTAAATCAAAAAAAGAAAGGAAGAACCATATGCTGAAAGCACTGCAAAAGCTGGGAAGATCCTTGATGCTTCCAGTAGCAACCCTGCCTGCGGCGGGAATTCTTCAAGGTCTCGGTCTTCTTAATTATGAAACGGACATTCCGCTCGGTCCCGTGATCGGGGGATTCCTTAATCACTATGTAGTGCCATTCCTGAATGAGGGAGCGGGTGCAATATTCGGCAATCTTGCGCTCATCTTCGCCATTGGGGTGGCAATCGGACTGGCGGGGGATGCGGTCGCCGCACTTTCAGCCCTAATCGCCTATATGGTGCTGACGCGGATTCTGGGAGCCGTTCCAGGTGTATTCGGCTATATCCCTGACGATGTCAAGCTGGATATGGGCGTATTGGGCGGGATATTTGCCGGACTGCTTGCAGCCTATATGTACAAAAAATACCATAATATCAAGCTGCCTGACTGGCTCGGCTTCTTCTCCGGCAAACGCTTTGTGCCGATGGTCACCGCCGGCTCCATGCTGGTGTTGGCCATCCTGTTCGGCATGATCTGGAGCCCGATTCAGGATGCCATCGGCGCTTTCGGCGCCTGGATTGTAGACTTTGGCGGCGTTGGCTCCATGATATTCATGATCGCCAACCGCCTGCTTATCCCGCTTGGCCTGCATCATGTCCTCAACTCCATTGCCTGGTTCCAGATCGGAGATTATACCAATGCAGCCGGGGAAGTCGTGCACGGCGACCTGACCCGCTTCTTCAACGGAGACCCTACGGCAGGCATGTTCATGTCTGGCTTCTTCCCGATTATGATGTTCGCTCTTCCGGCGGCGGCGCTTGCCTTGATCCATACAGCCCGGCCTGAAAAGCGCAAAATGGTCGCTTCGATCTTTATCGGCGCAGCGGTGGCTTCATTCTTAACGGGTATTACCGAGCCGCTCGAGTTCTCCTTCATGTTTGCGGCCCCTCTGCTGTACGTGGTACATGCTATTCTTACCGGTGCAGCGGCCTTGATCATGTATCTGCTGGATGTTAAGCTTGGCTTCGCCTTCTCGGCAGGTCTGATCGATTACCTCGTAAACATGAAGCTGTCGACCAATCCGCTGCTCTTGATCCCGGTCGGTCTCGCATTTGCGGTCGTCTATTATTTCCTTTTCCGGTTCATGATTCTCAAGTTTAACCTGAAAACGCCGGGACGCGAGGATGACGCTAATGATTCCGATACACCCACTAATGCTTCCGCCGTGGCAGCGGCGTCTGCCGACACCAAGGCTGGCAAAGTGCTCGCGGAAATCGGTGGCGCAGACAATATCGAGAGCATCGACGCCTGCATCACTCGCCTCCGGCTAGTTGTTAGGGACGACAAAGCGGTCAACGACCAGGCGCTCAAACAGCTTGGCGCTTCCGGCGTCATGAGGCTCGGTGGCGGAGCTGTGCAGGTCATCTTCGGCACCCAGTCCGAAATCCTGAAGGATGAGATTAAAAGGCTGATGTAACGCTCGTCCTCCTTTGAGTTTAAAAGGTCGAGAACAAGGGTATGTTCACCCTGTTCTCGACCTTTTTTGTTAACCAAGAAGCGAAGGATATTCTATTGAATCGGTTTTGATTGAAAAAAGAGAGCAAGCTCTACACTCACTCTCTCGTTGTTAATAGACAAATTTGCGCTGTGCCCAATAACTGAACAAAAAGATGGACACCTCCGTCAATACCTTGGCCGCGATCAGCGGGATAATCAATTTTTCGTTATAGAAATATAGCAGTCCGTAATTTAATAGCAGTACCAGAATGACCAGTGAAAAGTATTTCGGTAATGACTGGCGCACCTTGGACGTTTTCCCGGCTGAAAATACATATTTCCGATTGATCGTATAGTTGAAGATGGAGCTGCATAATCTCGCTGCAACGACCGACAGAAATAGATTATGCGTGAAGTACTGAATAACGAACAGCAGTCCAAAATCGATCAGCGCGGACAGTACCGATGATGTACTGAACATGAGAATCGGCATATAAATGCGGAACGAGTCTACCAGCGGGCGAAAATGAGAAGATTTGTTATGATCCAGATATACGGTGTCAATAAACTCCTCGGTGATTTCGTATCCCTCTTTGCGTGCAGTTAATAACATGTTCATCTCATACTCAAAACGATCACCCGGGATCTCACATAACCAGTCCAGCATTGAATAGGGAAAACCACGCAGACCGGTCTGTGTGTCATATACTTTGGTCCCCGTTGTGAAAGAGAAGACCGCTCGTGTGACGGTATTACCGAAACGACTGCGTGCAGGAATCGTGCCGCTGAAGCGGCGGCTTCCGAGTACAATGCCAGGTGCGGTTTGCTCCAGCAGTACATCGAAGATACGCCGGATATCATGCGGCAGATGCTGGCCGTCACTGTCTGCACAGACGATCCCACCTTGTGGTCCGAATTCCTTGATGTACTGGAATCCTGTCTTCAGTGCTCGTCCCTTGCCGAGATTCACCGGATGAGTCAGCACGGTGCATCCATACGCCTTAGCCGTCTCAAAAATCCCTCGGAATTCCTGCCCGCTGCCATCATCCACAATCACAATCGGCCTCAGTTGGAACGTCTGCAATTGCAAAATTAGATTTAATAAACGCACGTCCGGTTCGTAGGATGGAATTAATATAGTCATGATCATTGTCCCTCCTTGAGGTAAAGGATGTCACTTACGCCGCGTTCCTGATTTCTGCCCAGAGGATTATTCACGACTCTGCCCATGAAATACATGGTGGATGAACCACCGCCGTCCAGGTTATAGGCCTCTGTTGCTCCCAGGCCCTTCATTACATCCGCGAGCTCTGCCAGCGTCATTCCCCGGCTGTCATCCTGCCGTCCGTCGACGACAACAAATACATAATGATTCGGAGCAATCATGCCGATCGCCGTTCTCGGATTCGCATCCTGAATGGAACGATTGCCGAAGTTGTTATCGATTTTGACACTGCTAAAATCACTTACGATCTCCCCGTCCTGAATCAAAATGGGTCCAAACGACAGCGTATTGGTTGCACCTTCGGCCAGCAGCTCCGAAGAGGAAACTTCCGTTTCGTTATACGTCTTCATCGTCCCGTCAGCAAACAGCGCCATCGCATCACGAACCGGATCATCCCGGTATACCGTACCGTTCCGAATAATTACGCCATCACTACGAAAACCATAGTAATCACCATTAATGGCGAAAATCGCGTTGTTCGCTGCTGCAATCTCTGAGGTGTTCTCCGTAATGTTGGTGCCGAAGCTATTATCCGCCAAAGCCGATTTCAGACTGCTTGCGTCCGTCATCTGCACATCTGCAACGTAATACGTAATCTGATCTGCACCGGAGCCGGTCTGCACCTTCTCGATGCTCACCTGCATATCGTCACTGGAATAGTTCCAGTCGTCTGAGGTAGCATTGACCTCTGCGGCTGCGTTTGACGCATCATTTGCACTGCTGCTAGTGGCCGAAGCGTTGTCATCCGCCACGACGACTTCCACATGCCGAATCAGGTAACGGTCAGCCAGACTGTAGACAATTCCGCCGATTCCAAGGATAACGACAAGCGTGGCAATCAGCCATTTACGCCTTTTATTCGGGATTGCTTTTCTATGTGGATCATTCGGATTGGGTTTATCATACATTCTCATCATTGAAGCCACCTCTTCATCATCTAAGTTCTTAAGGCCATGATAGGCGGGATAGCTTAAATGAATCTGAAACCTATTCAAAGGCAAAAAAAGAAGGTCACCTCCTCCCTTTCAGGGGGTAGATAACCTTCAAACAAATAGATACATTTATGAATGACTTCAACATATGGTTGGCATAAACAAGAATGTGATCAGACTCCTTTCAATTATGAGAACCGATACATTCATCTCCTATCTTCACTTACTCACCTGCAAATAGTGCATCATACGCAGGACATGGCCGCTTCTTCAGAAAATCCGCTAATGCGGGCGGCTGCTTGGCGTAAATTTCTTTTAAGGATGTGCCATGGTAGATGTTGCCGATGACGACCGGATGACACAGCTCACAGATGAGAATGTCTCCATTGCCATGCAAATGCAGCTGCTTCGTTCCGTCCACACAATTAGAGAAATACACGCCTGGCTGCTCGTGTAGCCCCAACAAATCAGCAAAACGATCCATGCAGGTGAAGTATAAGGTGGTGTCTTCCTGCTTGTGTTCAATCAACTCTTTTACAGATCGAACAAGTGATTCCCTGGAAACAATGCTGCTCCAATCGCTGTGCGGCATCATGATACTGTTCTGAATCTCGTGAATCCGCACACCCAGATCATAGACCTTTTGGCTAATGGCCAGCATATTCGCTTGTGTTCCCTCAAACAGCAGGGTTTCCAGCACCGTCTCCAGTCCAGCTTCTGTACACAACCGGATATTCCGCTCCAGCCTCTCATACATGCGGGGATGAACACGATAATAGGCGGAATAGGCATTCGCATCGGTATAGTTGAACGAAATATGAATATTGGACAACCCTGCATCACGCAGCGCATGAATTCGCTCTTCCGTCAGTAAACTGGCGTTTGTATTCAATTGCGTATCGATTCCATGAGCTGCACAATACTTTACAATATCCAGACAATCCTGATACTTGAGGGTCACTTCTCCCCCGGATAAACGCACACGTTTCAACCTCGGAAGCTCTCCGATGATCCGAATCACTTCCTGTGCATCAATACATTGTCCATCGTCCCGATTATAGGCACAGCAATAGTCACACTTGAAATTGCAATTGGAAGTCACCCCGACTTCCAGCCCCTCCAGCTCGTATACACCGGGTGTTTCCAGCTCGAGTGATTTATATCTGTTTTTTGCAGTCAATTCCATATACCTCCTGGTTCCCTCATCCCATGTAGTTACAACCTGGAGATTATAGCGGAAGCATACAGGGTTCGGATATGACATTATGTACGCTGAATATGTTTAAAAAAAAAAAAAAAATAAAACCCACTTCTCCGAAATCATCGGGAGTGGGTCAGGTTCGTATGTACTGTGGATTAGATCATATAAAATGAGAGCTCCAGGATCTCCGCTTGAGATACCGCGATATACTGCCCGATGATTGCCATCCTTGTTACCTCCTTATTACCTAAGTGATAATTAAGTAATATGCAACTCTACTGCGCTAATTGCTATCATTAATATGGTCAGAATCAACTAAGATTTGCTCGTTACTGATTTCAGAGATTTAATTGCCTCATTCATCAAAAAAGGTTCTGTTATCCACCTTCGCGGATGTGAAAAGCGTCCCTTCTTATCAACAGCACATACTCTACGATCTTTAACAGACTCCGACCAGTTGATGACTTTGGACATCTTATCTTCAAATACTTTATCTACAAATCCCATTATTACAAACCGTGACTTGTTGCATTCTGCCAAAAATGAATCTTCAGAATGAGTTATTGGGTCTTCAAGTAATGCCATTAATTCACTTGATATGACTTGTTTTGCTCGATTATGATATACTTCTGCTTTTAGTCCAACAGGTTGTCGAATATTAGAAAGGTTGTAAACACGTAAAATACCACTGATCATGGATTGGTCCTCATAACTACATTTGATTGCCTTAATTATGTTTCGCATAGTCAAGTCTGCGTAATCATCTACCTCAAATGTATCCGACAGGCTTGTGCCGTTTTTAAAAGAAGTCCATTCTGGCGTCGTTGTTTTTAGTTCAAAACTTCCTGGGTTTGTCATTATAACCATACCTAATTGGTCAGTAGATTCACCAAAGTGAACAGATGTATTATGTCTTATTAGTAATGTTTCATTATCATGGTTAACTCTCAACATAGATGCTGTGACACGTTCTGGATATTTTCTTCCCATTTAACAATACCGCCCTTCAGGAAAATTTTTATCTGCAGAATCTTGTAACTATCACATACCGTGCTAATAAAAATATTACTAAATAGATACATCGCCCTAACCTCAGTACTCTAAAGGTCACTCCTATTAATCAGATCTAATTATAGAGTACATCTTCAAGTCCCGAAGCTCATTCTTTACCTTCATGTAATTTCTCAAAAACCCTCAAATTTCATGCCTACCTTCTCCATCACCTTGGCCGAACCTGTATTATCCACCATACATCTGGCTTGAATTCGCTCCAATCCTACTTCCTCGAATCCAAATTGGATGATCTTGCTTACCACTTCTGTCATGATGCCCTTATTCCAATACTGGTCGGACAACACATAGCCCAATTCTACTCTCATACTGTTGCTGTCACAGCCTAAATAATTGCAGCTGCCAATCAGCCTTTTGGTCTGTTTATCCTCAATCCCCCATGGCCCGAGCTTGTCCGCCTCATAACGGTTCATGACAAAATCGATAAAACCTTTGGTATCCTCCTTGCTCTGATGAGCTTCCCACGTGGTGAATTCAGCAACGGCAGGAACCGAGCAATAGCTGTACATATCGTCCAGATCATCGTAGGTGAGAGGACGAAGCAAGGTTCGTTCCGTTTCCAAAATGGGAAATGGGTCAAAATAGCTTTCAATCGTATTCATACACGTCTCTCCCTAGAATATTGGATTAAAGAAACATACTAAAGTTCGGTTATCATCTACGTTCTTTCAATATAAGTATCATGGCCACAATCTGTGCTGCTTCCACTGCCCGTCTTGCAGCTCATACCGAATTCGTGTATGCTTACGCCCCGAATCTCCCTGCCAAAACTCAACTTCTCGAGCATTCACAGCATATAACCGCCAATGGGACGAAACAACATCCGGGTCACTTTGAATCCGTTCCTTTTGAGCTTCAATAGAGCTATCTAATACTTCCTCACTCTCCAATTCCTGACTCTGGCGCCCTGTCATGGCAACCGCTCTGGCTCCAGCCGAGCGTTTCCGGAAGTCATCTGCTCCTGCTTCATTTCCCATATCCGCGGCTGTACCCCTTATACGAACCTGTCTCCCGAGCGCAGGCCAATAAAATGTCAGTGCCACGTGCGGGTTATCCTCCAACTGCCTTCCTTTCCGACTCTCGGAACTGGATGCAAAGTAAAACGCCTCATCAATGACAATTTTTCAAAATCAATACTCGCGCATCCGGATAACCATCTTGATCCACCGTTGAAATTGTCATGGCATGAGGTTCCTTCACGTTGGCCTTAATCGCCACTTGCAGCCAGTCCAGAAACAACTCCCCAGGACGCTCCGGCAAATGAAGGATGTCCCAAGGAGGGAAAGGGCCAGACAATGCATGCAAATTCCGCAACAACTCACTCGATTCAGCACTCATTTGATCACTCCTACCTTCCAATTCATTCCATTGTAGCGCAATTGTAATGTACTGGAAACAGAGATTTTTAGAATGCATATAATAGAATACGGTCATAACTAAGACGGCAGATTTGTCCAACCTATAAATACGTTCTGTTAGGGCTTTAGCTTAATCGACCTTCTAGTTAACTAGAGAGTAGCTACTTCTTACTCTTAATATTCACCCTAATAAATGCAGCAATCGCCATAATTCCTGCTGATACAGATGACCTTATTTTCAATTGTGCAATATCCGAAAAATCTGTGGGCGGATTAAACAGCATGATACATAAATAATATAAATACACGACTATAGAAATAACCAAGACTACATTTGCAATTCTTTTTTTCAACAAAATTGATCCCTTTCTACTATGACTTCAACTATCATTTGTCTCCACCTATGAATTCTCCTCCGCTTAACCAAACCAAATGGCTCACCACATTCATGCTGCTCAATATCCAACCGTTATCACTCTTCTCAATCGTGTGCATACTGGTATGATCGATCGGATGAAAGCTGGATTTATTGCTCCACTCCCGCTTATCGAGCAAATAACAGAGGATATTAATCACTCCGCCGTGCGTAATCAACAGAACGTTGGACTTTATCTTTTGCTCTTCCATGTCTCTGCAGAGTGTATCGAAAGAGGCACATATTCTGTTATAAAAATTCCGTGGACTTTCTCCTCCTGGAAAAGGAGAATCCATCTCAAGAGCATTGAAATAAACTCCTGGGTAATTCTTTTCTGCCTCCTCATGGAGCATGCCCGCCAAATAACCATTATTCATCTCTCGCCAATCTTTCACAAAGCTGCTCGGAATATTTAATTTCTGCTCAACCTCCCTTGCCGTCTGTACTGCACGAGGAAGATCACTACTTATAATCGTATGGATATCATACTGCTCGGCATGATGCTGCAGATAATTACCTAGTTGTTCTGATTGACTAATCCCTTGTTCCGTAAGCCCTCGCTGGCTCCATCCACCTCGATACCCTTCGTCATCCGCGCCGTGTCTTACTAGAAAGATCTTCAAGGCTATCCCTCCTTAACCTGTTCACGTTAAAATATTTCGCCAGATTACTTTCCCTCGTTGGCCCCAAGCTCTGGACTTCCCTGAAGTTCACTACAAGTTCTACGCCTTCAACTTAGCCCCTTCCCTTGTATACTTCTTCTCGAAATTCTATGTAGACTTCGCGTCTCTCTTTATACGCCTAGTCTTGTCACTCTCATTCTTGTATATCATAAAAATTTGATATAAATCCTTATTATACTACGAGTGAAAATAAACTGATACAGTATATCAACCATGCATTAATCCACATTTTAGAGGCAAAAGAAGACCTCATCGCTATACTTCTGCCATGTTCAGCCCTTCATTTGTACGTCATACTTTACTTCATCAAGTGCAGATGCAGACTCTGCATAACGGAATGAAGGAGGACAAGGATATGTCCAAACGAAACATAAAACTAATGCCTTTTGCTGACCTCTCAGCATATATGGGTGGTTTCAAGATCGTTTCCACGCAGTGGGGTGCAGATGGGAAGGTGTACGTTCTGTTAATAAATCAAGTGCCCGAGAGAGAACGGAACATGTTCGTTCAGACCCATTTAAATCAAACCTACACTTACAAAGTTCTGATTGTATCTGAGCAACACGTAGAAGAGGTTGTAATCTGGGGACAAACCTACAATTATCATTATGTACAGCCGCTGCATGATCACCTTTTGCTTGTCGGTGCACGCTGTACCTACTACGGCAATGATCAGTATGACCTGAATGCCAGAGTGTGTGATATGAATGGGAGTCCGATTCGGGATTTTCTGTTAGGGGACGGGATTCAGAATGTTCAGGTGACAGCGAATGGAACGATCTGGACCAGTTACTTTGATGAAGGTGTATTCGGCAATTACGGATGGAGCGATCCGATTGGTTCCTGCGGTCTGCTGGCCTGGGATGAGCAAGGTAATAAACTCTATGAAAACCGCGCAGCTGATATCGCCGACTGTTACGCACTTAATGTCGTGAATGAGGATCAGGTCTGGTTTTATTATTACACCGATTTCGAACTGGCTTGTATCTCAGGGGGTACATTGGATTCCAAGGTCACGTTTGTGAAACCGAGTATATCCGGATCTTCCGGATTCAGTACGGATGGTTATCACTTCTTGTTCGATGCCGGATACGGTAAACACGGGACGTTTGTTCTCAAAAAAATGGATAAGCCAGGACGACTGACAAAGGGGCAAAAGATCGAATTGGTCAACGAAGCCAATAAACCATTGAAGCAGGCACGGCAGGATTTTCGCGAGCAGCGACTGCTCCTTAGTGAAGGAAATGTATTGTACCAGTTAACGATCGACGAATTGGTTTCCCGTCTGGATTAGTGGTCATTGGAGTGGAGAGGGTTATTTCGCAAAGGACAGACCCTCTTCCTCAAGTGCTTGTCTAAGTTTGGGTAATGCAGATGGGCCTATACCATGAAGCTTCAGGATTTCTTTCTCGGTATATCTCGAAAGTTCAGCCAACGTTGTAATTCCCTCATTTTCTAAGGCACGTCTGGCAGGTGCAGACAATAAGGCAAGAAATCCTTCTTTAGGACGTTCAGATTCGCAGATCGGACAAGTTGGGCAGTCACTTTTTTTGTAATACGAATGTCCATGTTCACATGTTCTTCGTATTCCTTTGTCGTTTGTCATATGAGATCTCTCCTCCTGACTTTAGTAGATTATCAGTAAGTAATTCAACACCGACTAATCCATTCTGCTGAGTAATGTTACTTTAATGGACTAATTTTATAAAAATAAGGCCCACACATGTCTTCATGCGTATGTACATAGGTCCAGGTAAACTCCTGGTCAAAGATATAGATATCTTGTTTAGAATCAAAGTCCGCTGCAACGACTGCCATCGCATTCTCATAGACCTGGATGAACGGCGTATGTTGGTACATGACATATAAGTCATTTTTAAGCTCGGCATCAAACGCATCTCGTGCTGAGTTGCCCGTTAAACACGCTTGTTTCTTATAACTAAACATATGCCATTTATATTCGCTGTAGTAGATCGCTTCTTTTGCCTCGTCATCCAGATTCCCGGCAAACGCCTCATCCCACTGCCGAGTAATGCCCCCCGATTCCTCACACAGCTCCGTCACCTGAACGCTCTTATTCTCCAGATTTTGCTCAAACATATATTTACGATATACAAGCTCGACCCGCGAGTACGCCACATTCAGTTCACTTTCAGGCAAAACATCTAACATCTTATCGATCTGTTCCCGAATCATGTTGACCTCCGTTAGAATTAAATTAGGTTTGTGGAACTTCGACATCATCTCTGTTTCTTACGTTTATCTTCTTCCCTCAGTACATAAGCCAATTGATACATCTCCGCAATATCATGTCTATTCTGCTCCTGAAATCTCCGAATGGCTTCAGCAATCTCTACAATCTCTACGGCAACAACCTGCTCTCCATCCACCGGATTCAGCGGCTTACCCACAAGCTCAACATCTCCGTATCCAATGACTCTCACAAAATGAGGATGTGGAATATGTGGTCGATACGGCTCAGTGGCGCCAGATGTGCAATAGAATTGACCGAATATTCGATACGACTGCAGCTCCGCACCCAACTCTTCCATCACTTCACGCTTCAATGCTTCTGAATATATCTCTCCAGGTTCCAATGTTCCTCCCGGCAGCTCCCATTTGCCATTATCCAGTTGAAACACCACGCACTGCTTCCCGACAAACGGGATAATGCTCACGTTGCTCACCAGCGCCTCATCCACGATATCGTTTAATCTGAACTCAGCGGTCACCGTCCCCCAATGAATAGAGGTACTCAGTGCCGGAAAATGTTCAATATTTAAGCTTTGCATCAAGCATCAGCCCTTCTCTAGATAAAGTAAAATCTTCCACTTCATTCTTTCTTCAATTATAGATGAAAGGATAGAAAAAAGGCCACCTTCCCTCATGGAATAGGTGACCTTCTCATCATAGATTCAGAGAACAATACGATCTCATCGCATGCGCCTTATTTGTGTACCAGTTTCCCGTTTTCCAAAAAGAGAACCCGATTACACAGCGGAAGAACCCGCTCATCATGCGTAACCATTACCGCACTCTTGCCCTGCTCTGCAACCAGCTTCGCAATCATGCCAACAATATCAAGCCCCCGATCTGCATCCAGACTGGCTGTCGGTTCGTCCGCCAGCAGCACAGCCGGATCATTCATCAATGCCCGGGCAATCGCAACCCGCTGACGTTCCCCGCCAGACAGCTTCTCGGCATATGCTTTACGACGGTGAGATAAGCCTACCGTATGAAGCAGCTCATCCACTCGCTTCCCGGCCTTGTTTTTGTCCGTTCCGGCAAGCTTCGCAACGACCATCAGCTGCTCTTCGACTTTCAGATAAGGAATAAGGTTGGCGCTTTGAAAAATAAAACCGAGCTGTTCAAGCCTCACATCGGAAATGTCCTGCCTATTTTTGCCCATGATCGATACACCATCGAGCAGAACCTGCCCCTCCGTTGGTTCAAGAAGTGCACCTGCAATGGACAGAAATGTACTTTTGCCTGAACCGGAAGGACCCATGACCGCAACAAGTTCGCCTTCCGCAACTTCAAGATCCAGCTTATCCAGTATCGTACGTTTGACCCCGCCATCCTCAAAGGTCTGTGTAATTCCCTGCAATACCAATCGGTTTCTCATGCTGCTGTCCTCCCAATCGCATCAAGCGCATCAATTTTGGTAACCTTCCAGACCGAGAACAACGAACCTGCCATAGACATGATTACAAATAAAATGCAGGTCAGTACCAGGGTGGACAAGCCTAATTGAAACGGCATCGAAGCTGGCAGGATGGACTCAAACAGTCGGACCAGCAGCACACTGATCACCAAACTGCCGACGGACAGAAGTAATACTTGTAATGACACACTGCCAGCCAGATACGCATTGCGCGTTCCGATGGCTTTCAAAATGCCAAATTGACTCGTTTTCTGAAAAGTGATGACGTAGAAAAATACGGCGAGTACAAACGCCGAGATGACAAATAAAAAGGCGATCATCATGAGCAGCGAGCCCTGCTCTTCCTTATAGCCAGGAATGGCCGATACTGCCTCGGATTTCGTAATCACTTCCGCATTCGGCAGTGCAGCACTCAGGCTGTCAACCTTCTCATCAGCATCCTTAATGGCAATGGCATTGTATGACGAAGCATTGTTGCCTGCTGTATCTGGAGTGGTACGCGAACTTCCTTGCAATGCAAGCCATTCCTGTTCATTCAGGAAAACGACCGGCGAGTGGCTAAAGGACTCATTTTGCACAAATCCACCGACTGTCCACTCCATCCCCGACGCTTGATCCACCAGAACCGTTCCAATGGTCACGCCGGACTCTGACAGCTTTTGATCCACTACAACCTGTCCGTCCTTCTGCTCCGCAATCGGAACTCCTTCAGTGACGGTTGGTGCTAGCCAGCCTTCCGGGTTCACCATAAACAGAGTGACATCTATTTTCTTGGTGTCGTCAGCCGGGCTAACGGTTGTCATTTTCACACCCAGCGGCTCTGCGTTATCTTGCCCTACCACCGAGCGTGACTGTTCAAGCTGATCCTGATTCACCTGTGACCGGGTAAAACGATGATTAGAATCCTGTTCGAGAACGAAATGGGTTGCTGCCATATTTTTGATCGACGCGGCGTTGTCATACGCCAGCCCCTGCGCAAGACCTGTAACAAACAGTACCAAAAATGAAACCAGTACCATAATGGTAGCAATTAACGCATACCGCCCTTTGGCAAACCTCATCTCTCTAATAGCCAAGTACATATCTCTGACCTCCTCTTGATAAACCAAGTATAGGAGGTGAAAATGAACGGCAAATGAATAACAGATTACATCTGCGGAAGAGTCACAGTGAAGGTTGTACCTTCGGACGAACTGGAGACTTCAATTGTACCGTCATGAATCCGGACAATTTTCTGCACAATGGCAAGCCCAAGCCCGGTCCGACCGGAAGAACGCTCCCGTGCACGGTCCACCCTATAGAAACGATCGAACAGGAATGGCAAATGCTCCGCCGCAATCCCGTCTCCTGTATCCCGAATTTGGATTACGCAATGTGTATCGGTCTGCTCTGCTCGGATCTCAATGCTTCTTCCTTGCGGAAGATGATTCACTGCATTACCCAGCAGATTCATCCATACCTGCATGAGCAGTACTTCATTACCAACCAGCCGGATGGCTTCGGGTACCGATATCCGGAGCAGCAGCTCCTTATCTTCCAGCTGCCATTGCAGCACCTGAACGGCTTGACGGAATTGATCGCGCAGAGAGAATTCTTCTTTCGTCAAATCCTCTTGGCCTTGTTCGAGGGATGACAGCAGAAGCAGCTGTTTGCTGAGCAACGAGAGATGGCGGCTCTCTTCTTCAATAATGGATGCATAGTGCTCCCTCTCCTGTTCAGGAAGATCCCGATTGGAGAGCAGTTGGGCAAAACCCTGAATCGAGGTTAGTGGCGATTGAATCTCATGCGAAACGTTCGATACAAACTGTTGACGAGCCTGATCTACCCGCTCCAGCTCACGACTCATCGTCATAAAGTGCTGAGCCAGTTGGCCAATCTCATCCCGCCTCTTCGTGGGCAATTTCAGATTATAGTTCCCCTGTACAATACGCTTGGTCGCCTCCGACAGACGTTCAATTGGATTGACCAAGTAGCGCGTACTGATGAGAAAGATCAAAATGCTAATACCTACTGTAAGTGCTCCAATCAGCGCAAAAAAGATACGCAGTTCGCCAAATTGCAAAATGACGTCCGGGCGCATAAACAGGCCATAGCTTGTATTTCCGATCTGAAGTGGAACACCAACGGTATTGCTTAGCTGATTGTCAAAGAAACCCGTGATGAAAGGTTTGCTTGGAAACTGGGCAACACCATGGTAGACCTCCCCGTCAAGCACCCTATCTACAGCTCGCTTGTCCAGATCCTTCTCGCGGAACTCGCTACCGTAGAATTCATCATTCCCCTTGCCATCTGTCACATAGATCTCGTAACCGAGAGCTGCGGCATTGTCCAGATACGGCTGCATCATGTCTGGCTCCCGCTCCACAAACTGCTTCATTTCCATGGCGATGCCGACCAGCTTCTCGTCATTGAAGGACTTAAGCTTCGCATGATAATAGATATTGGATAAAAGAAAACCGAGCATGCCGCTGACCACAATGACAGCTATCGTAATGAGGAAGACTCGAACATACAAGGTCCTCACCGGGTTTTCACCTCCATCTTGTAACCGATCCCCCTTACCGTATGAATGACAAAGTCATCTGTATAATCAGCAAACCGATCGCGTAACCGCTTGATGTGCACATCCACCGTACGGTCATCTCCTTCGTAATCTGGGCCCCAGACAAGTCTAATTAATTCATCTCGCGAGAATAAACGACCTGGATATTGTGCCAGCTGGGAGAGCAGCTCGAACTCCTTCATGGGCAAAAACAGAATGGATTGACCATCAGATACCTCCACGTTGTTCCGGTCAATTATAATGCGATTCATGCGAATGATATCACTTGACGTGCGGTGATAACGGCGAAACAGGGCCTTAACCCTGTAAATCAACTCTTCGGGTTCGAACGGCTTCGTCACATATTCATCCGTGCCTTTCAGATAGCCCTCCCTCTTGTCGGATAGCTGGTCCCTTGCCGTTAGCAGCACAATCGGTATGTCATACTGCTGCCGGATGAAATCACATAGCTCCAGTCCGTCCATGCCTGGCATCATCACGTCCAGGATCGCCAGATCAATCGGTGTTTCTTTGATCAGCTTGACCGCTTCCATCCCATCCTGTGCTTCATGCACCTGATACCCCTCTTTGGTCATGACATGCCGAAGGAGTGCCCTAATGTTGGCGTCATCATCCGCCAGAAGCAGGTGTTTCATATCGTTGTCCGCCCCTCTATTTCTAAGTTGAATGTATAATGATCATATCCAATGTTTGAATTTTGTTACGAGTACTTCCGCACATGGATCCTGCACAGATGGTAGCACAAAAGCCAAGTCGTTCGCCAGCACACCACTGGAAGCAATGCTTTTCGTGTTTATATTTTGTTGAATCTGGTTGACACTATTATTAGGCACATCTATAATAAAACCATAACATATGAACGTTCGCTCATATATTCATTTGATTAATTAGATTCATGCAAGGGATATCCTAAGTCACAATAGCAATTATCATTATTACATAACGGAGCCATGCTCCAAAGGAGAGGATCTCGTATGTCCGGACATCACCACAATCACGACCATGGACACCAACATGCACATCCCAACAACAAGAAAGTACTGCTGTTTTCCTTCATTATCATTACGCTCTATATGATCGTAGAAGCTGTAGGCGGCTTTGTGACCAACAGTCTGGCCCTCATCTCCGATGCAGGACATATGCTGTCAGACGCAGTCGCTCTGGGGATCGCTTTACTGGCGTTTACCTTTGGGGAAAAGGCAGTGAATACTGGCAAAACCTACGGATATAGACGATTTGAGATTTTGGCTGCTACCTTAAACGGAGTCACCTTAATCGCCATCTCCCTGTACATCTTTTACGAAGCAATCGGCCGCTTCATCCATCCACCGGAAGTGGCCACGTTCGGCATGCTGATCATCAGCATCGTTGGATTACTCGTGAACATTCTCGTTGCCTGGATCATGATGCGCGGCAGCGACACGGAGAATAACCTCAATATGCGAGGTGCCTACCTGCATGTCATCAGCGATATGCTTGGGTCCATCGGGGCTATTGCGGCAGCACTGTTGATGATGTTCTTCGGCTGGGGCTGGGCAGATCCACTCGCAAGTGTAATCGTAGCCGTGCTGGTTTTGCGAAGCGGATTCTTCGTAACGAAGTCTTCCCTGCATATTTTGATGGAAGGCACCCCGGCGAATGTGGATGTTAATGACCTCGTGCAAACGATTAAAAAAGTAGACGGTGTCCATGGCGTTCACGATGTGCATGTATGGTCCATTACTAGTAACCTGAATGCACTGACCGCTCATATTGTGGTCGATGGAACATTGACCATCTATGAAGCTGAAACGCTTGTGCAGAAGATCGAACATATGCTGGAGCACAAAGATATCAAGCATGTCACCTTGCAAGTGGAGTCCGAGAACCACCTTCACGACAGTTCAGTATTATGCACGGTTAAAGGTGACGCACCTGATGCGCACGCACATCATCACCATTGAGAATGGTGCAACATATAGCGGTAAAACAAAAACAAAAAACAGGGCTGATCCCATCAAGGGATGAAGTGACCCCTAAAAGTTAGACACGGTTATTTCATTAGGCAGCTTGATTAAAATGAGTTCGGTATTCTACCGGGCTCATTTTAAATTTTGCTTTCATTCGTTTCGTGTTGTAGTATT
>NZ_WYEV01000023.1:0-31916 GCF_015143645.1 Paenibacillus sp. P13VS
TGGCCGATCACCCTCTCAGGTCGGCTACGCATCGTCGCCTTGGTGAGCCGTTACCTCACCAACTAGCTAATGCGCCGCAGGCCCATCCTCAAGTGACAGATTGCTCCGTCTTTCCAGCTTCCTTCAGGCGAAGAAAGCAAGTATTCGGTATTAGCTACCGTTTCCGGTAGTTGTCCCAAGCTTGAGGGCAGGTTGCCTACGTGTTACTCACCCGTCCGCCGCTAAGCATCAAGGAAGCAAGCTTCCTATCAACTCCGCTCGACTTGCATGTATTAGGCATGCCGCCAGCGTTCGTCCTGAGCCAGGATCAAACTCTCCAATAAAGTATTGAAAAGAGCGATTAGCTCATTTTGAATCTGACGAGATTAAAAATCTCATTTGTTGATCTTGCAAGCAAGATCATTTACTCACTCGTTGTTCAGTTTTCAAAGATCAAACGTCGTTTGCATCCGAGTGTTGTTCTCTTCAGCAACTTTTATATCTTATCACATCCGAACCAATTTAGCAAGCACTTTTTTTCAAGTTTCTTTCGAAGCTTTTCAGTTGGCTTACCGCACCGTGTTTCTCGTGTTTTCTTGGCCGGAATTAGAATATACCATGTACAGTTTTATTATGCAAGTACTTTTTTCAAAAAAGTTAAAAACCTTACTCATACCCTTCTATCCCTGTTTTCTACTCTTCTTACCTTCTATATGTAAGATCATATTTCAGCATACTCAATCACGTTTATAAGAGAACAACAAAAAGCCAGACAAGCCTCTCTCCCTCCTTCAAGGAAGAGACGTTCAAGACTCGGTTCCGGCTTTTCATAAAACTCTTTCCTTCTATATAAGAGACTTCTTAGGACCATGCGATATTTCCACTCCATTGAAACTCATTACAATATGCGTTTACCCAACAGCGACGCAATGAGTTCTACCCCCAGCCTCGCAGTGTGTCGATTATGATCGAATAATGGATTCACCTCCACAAGTTCCATAGAGGTAATACGATTCGTGGAAGCCAGTAGCTCCAGTGCAAAATGCGCTTCACGGTAGTTCAACCCTCCCGGGACTGGTGTACCTACCCCTGGTGCTTCACGTGGATCAAGGCAATCCATATCGAAGCTAAGATGAATCCCGTCACTTCCCTTTCCTGCCACAGCCACCGCTTGTTCGACAACCCACTGGATTCCCATTCGGTCAATATCATGCATGGTGAAACTTTTGATTCCAAGTGCTCTAATCTGTTCTTTCTCATACTCATCAATGTCCCGTAACCCGACGTACACCAGATTGGAAGGATTAATAAATGGACCAACCCCAGGGATATGGGATAAATTAAACGCCGAATGTCCCAGTGCCGCAGCCAGACTCATCCCATGCATGTTACCGGACAAACTGCGCTCTTCGGTATTTAGGTCAGCATGTGCATCGAACCAGATTACACCCAAGTTGGAATAATGAGAAGTTAACCCCGCCATAGTACCAATTGCCACGCTGTGGTCTCCTCCGAGAACAAGCGGGAACACACCCCCTGCTACCACACGCGACACTTCGGCGCACACCCGCTCACTCACCTGGCGAACTTCACGCAAATACTTAGCACGGTTACGCTCAATTGGTGCATCAGCTACCAACGGACAATCCACACGTACTTCCTCCGTCAAAACTAATCCCAGTCTCGCAATCTCCCTCTTTAGCCCAGCTGTAATCAGCTCATCCGGGCCTAACTCCGCACCCCCGCGTGCACCCCCGAGGCCAAAAGGAACTTTAATAACAGCCACCTGGCGCTGCTCCTTAAAACTCGACCCCATTTCAATAGCAGCTTCCAGCTTGCCTGCAGTTTCGGTATTATGATTCCCCATATAGATCAGCTCCTTCGCAGCTTATTTCTAAAGCAATGAGTTATAATTAGAATCGATCTCACATCCGCCCATCCAGGCTCCCATCCCTTAATCCTTTAAGACCTGTTTAATTCTTTCTACTGCCCAATTGATCTCATCTTCCGTTATGGTAAGAGGGGGTGCAAAACGAATCGTAGTCTCATGCGTTTCCTTACACAGCAATCCTGCTGTCATAAGTTGCTCGCAATATGGGCGGGCAGGCACATGAAGCTCGACACCTATGAACAACCCTTTTCCTCGTACCTCTTTTACCGCTGCACTCCTAATCCCCTTGAGATGTTTCATAAAATAATTCCCTAAACGCTCCGAACGCTCCGCCAGTTGTTCATCTTCCAATACCTGCAGCCCCGCAACAGCCACCGCACATGCAAGCGGATTACCACCGAAGGTGGAACCATGAGAGCCAGGCTCGAACAAATCAAGGATCTCTGCATCCGCTGCCACAGCTGAGATCGGCATAATACCTCCACCAAGCGCTTTACCCATGATCCAGAGATCAGGCACTGCCCCCTCCCAGTCAGAAGCAAAACGGCGTCCCGTTCGTCCAAAACCCGTCTGGATCTCATCCGCCACCGTCAACACCTGCATTTTCTTACATAGTTCAAAAGCTTCCGCAAGATATCCTTCCGGCGGGATGATTATACCTGCCTCACCCTGAATCGGTTCTACCAGAAACGCTGCAGTATGGGGAGTGATCGCTTGCCTCAATGCATCGATGTCTCCATAAGGAATAATCCGAAATCCGGGCGTGAATGGACCGAAGTCCTTTTGGTACGCAGCTGAGGATGAGAAAGACGTGACTGTCAACGTTCTTCCGTGGAAGTTACCGGAGCAGACGATAATTTCAGCTTGATTTTCTGGGACACCTTTACAACGATAAGCCCATCTTCGTACAGCCTTAACTGCCGTTTCCACTGCTTCAGCACCCGTATTCATTGCAAGAATCTTCGTTTTGCCCGTAAATTGCGAGAGTTTCTGATAAAAAAGGGAGGCTGCACTGCTGTGAAACGCCCGCGAAGTCAACGTAACCCGGTCAGCCTGATCCTTCAGTGCCTGAATAATCACAGGATGCCGGTGTCCATGATTCAACGCCGAGTAGGCACTTAGCATATCCATGTATCGACGGCCTTCAGGGTCTTGAACCCAAACCCCCTCGGCTGTCTCAATGACAATCGGGAGCGGATGATAGTTAGGCGCAGCATATTGTTCCGACCATTCCAACCATTTTTGAGAGTCTGACATTACTCCTCAGCACCTCCTGCCGATCTGTATACAAAATACAATATCAATGTATGCTCCACCTTCTCCATTTACGACCCCTTCACCACCAATTCCACCATAGCCCTGGTACCGCGGGTAAACCTCAATTAACGGGAAGCAGAGAGCCTCCGTTCTACCCAGGCAAGCAGATTAGCCAGCGTAAATGTGATCACAAAATAGAGTGCAGCAGCCACGAGGAGCGGTGCGAGTGGTTGAAAGGTAACACCTTGAACAGCCCTTGCCGTATAGATAATTTCGGCAATCCCAATCATGGAGACAAGGGAAGAATCTTTAATAATGATAATGAATTCATTACCGATTGCCGGCAGCATGTTGCGGAACGCCTGAGGCAGTATAATGTAGCGAAGCGTCATGCCATGGGTTAAACCAAGTGAACGAGCAGCTTCCGTCTGTCCTTTGTCAATCGCCTGGATTCCTGCCCGAAACACTTCCGCCATATATGCAGAACTATTGATGGTTAGTGCCACAACCCCAGACATAAATGCCGGCAAGTTGATGCCGATCACCGTCAGACCATAGTGAATGATAAGAATTTGCACCAGCATCGGTGTGCCCCGAATGAGTTCAATATAGGCTGATGCCAAAAATTTTATTGGCCACACACGTGATATACGCAGTAGTGCAACCAAAATCCCAAGGATGGTGCCCAGCAGAACGCCAAAGAAAGACAATTCCAACGTCACCCAGGCACTTCTTGCGTAATCCTGCCAATGATCCGATAAAAACGAAAAATCTAAATTCACGGCATTATCCCTCACTCGCCAGGCTTAGTCCCCAACCAACTCATTGGCTTCAATGACGAAACGTTCGATGTCACCGTTACTTTTGAGCTTTTGGAGTGTAGCGTTAATTTGTTCCACCAGCTCCTGATTTCCTTTTTTGACGGCAATTGCCGATCCAGCTTCATCTTCAGCTTGTTCAATCTTTACGTCCGACAAGGCAAGTCCCTGCTGATTTTTCACATATTGTTCCGCTACCGGCTTCTCCAAAATGAGCGCATCCACACGGCCAGTCTGCAATTCCAGAATTAACTCAGGTATTTTCGCTAGGGATGTGAGCTTGGCACCGTCTATCCCTTGAGCAATCCCTTCTTGAATGGAGCTTTTCTGCACACCGACCTGCTTGCCTGACAGATCATCCAGTGAACCTAACGCACCACCCTCACCCTCCCGGACAAGCACAGCCTGTTCTGCATAGTAATAGATATCCGTAAAATCCACGTTCTTCTTCCGCTCTTCGGTTGGGGTTAAGCCCGAGATCACAAAATCCACCTTATCAGTGTCCAGCGCCATGAGGAGACCGTCAAAATCCATGTCTTCAATCTTCAACTCGGCCCCCATATCCGCCGCAATGGCTTTGGCAATCTCGATATCGAAACCGACTATGGTGTCTTTGCCATCGATGCTCTTATGAAACTCATAGGGTGCGTAATCTGCACTGGTACCAAGGACAATGACTTCCTTCTCTGTTGCGTCACCTTCACCGGTTGAAGCCGGAGCCGAAGGATTACCTGCCGTCTGTTCCTGCCCACAAGCCGACATGATTACAACTATCAATGACAACAACACCGGTAAAAGAATTCTTTTCACAGAGCATACCCCTATTCTTTTTTTTGGAATGATACACTTCTAAATCTGTATACAATATACATTGTACTATATAAGGAACTTTATGTAAGATATACTAACAAACATTTGCATTTTCAGCAATAACTTTCATCCATTTATGGACTTATATCCCATAGTGAGCAACATATCTAACACTTACATAACATTAAATGGACATTTAAGTTAGCTTGCCCAACTTCCCCCTCGGTGTTAAGATGATAAAAACTTATAACACCTGAACGGCGCACCACACTTGGGCCCAGCTCACACATCCTATCATTACTATATACAGAAGGGGGAATTCGGTATGGAAGTACCTAGATACCGTTCCTTGAAAGATCACGTTTACGACTATATCGCCCAGAAGATTCAGGACGGAACACTGCTCCCCAATCAGAAGATCAACGAAGCAGAGATATGCAAAAAGCTGGACATCAGTCGCACTCCGACAAGAGAGGCGCTGTTTCAGCTTGCATCAGACAATCTGCTGCAGTATATTCCGCGCCGGGGTTTTATTGTTGCTCCTTTTGATTCTGGCAAAAAGCTTGAATTCTCCCAGGCCATCGGGGTACTGGAAGCTCTCGCCGCCACACTCGCAGCAGATCATTTGAGATCATCCGACCTACTTGAGATGGAAGCACTTATCGCAAGAATGGATGAAGACATTGCTCAGCTCGATCTTACCGCCTATAGCAAAGACCAATATCAATTTCACAACTTGTACATCCAGCGATGTGGCAATTCAACCGTTATTGAAATGTTGGATACATTGAAAAACAGCTTCATTCGCCAGTCCTATGTAAGTGACAACAAATCGAAGTTATCCGGAGTTCTTCAGCAGGTTAACGAGGAACATCGCCAGATTCTTAACGCCTTCCGTACCAACGACAAACCACAATTGGAGTCCCTCCTCAAACATCACTGGCGAATTATCGACAACGATATGCTGTAATGGCTTCCCTCGCCGGCATTCAACCTGCAGTACAAAAAAGGCAACTCACCCTGTGAGTTGCCTTATCCTTTTCTCACACCAATAACTTACGCTTAAGTTCACCTTCATCAGCATTCATCTCTCGTCAGGCGGGACCTTTGCATCAAAAACGGCATAACCCAACCTTTTACCGTATCTCGCCAGCAATTGGTCATTGGTTTCACTCATGCGCCGGACCTGTTCGTCCTCAAACAGAGCCATGTCCAGTTCCCGGTGCGGATCATGATCCACTCCCCATTTCCCCATGGAGCGAGAGTGCTCACGAACCAACACGCTAGTAAATCCGCACTGTTTGAGTCGCTTCTTCCATACCGTCATGGTGGCCAGTGTCTTCATTCCATAAAAACGCTTCAACCTGCGGCTCATCAGCTCAGTTTTCCGTCCACACAAAACCATCTCCCTGTCAATCAAACGCCCTCCTGGTTTCAAAACCCGTTTATATTCGGAGAGCGCAGCGCGCCAGCGAGTAAATATCGTTACCGACTCCACAAACACCACATCAAATTGATGATCCGGAAAAGGTAATGCAGTGACATCCGCCTGAATAAAACGAATATCGAGCCGTTCACGTCTTGCTCTTCTGACCGCTTTCTCCAGCATCTGACGATGGAGATCAATCGCCGTCACCCGATACCCATTTCGAGCGAGATAACATGCCGTCCTCCCTGTGCCACATCCTACTTCCAATACTCGCCCCCGTTCAGGAAGAGACAAGGAATCGATCAATTGCATTGTCGCCGTAAATCCGCCAGGATGCGCACTTCCTTCACCGAGTTTAGCCAGTAAATCATGATAATCCAATGTTTCCAGCCCCCTTCCCTCCCTCCAGTGTATGGAGCAATAGCAAAAGCGGCACATCCCTATACATTTTCCGGGTACTCGTCCATACCAATTCACTCTTTTTTTACTATGATATACAAACCGTTGATTCCAAGCGGCAAACCGCAAAATCTGAGGGGGATATGCATGCACAGAATTCATCCGGTATGTGAAGAGACGGTGTCTCCGCACGTTGGACGCCCGGTATGTATGATTATGAAAGATGGCAAGCACATATACGGTACACTTGGAGGCTGCCGAGATGGCAAGATTTATGTCAGCGGAAGTTTCGAAGGCCCACGCTTGTGCTCTGTAAAATCAAAACAGCAGCTCCGCAGAAAAGGAAAAACCAACGCAGTTACTGCAAAAAGAGTAAAATCTTCCGCTTATGGCCCTTATGGCTATGGATACGGTGGAGGTTACGGATACGGGGCGGGATATGATCTTGCGCTGGTAACCACGTTATTTCTGCTTCCATTCCTCTTCATCTAAACAATTACACTCACCAGCCGTATTAAAATTGAAGCACCCCTCATGATGGTACTGACATGAGGGGTGTTTGTTCTATTTCAATATTTCAAAACAAATAAAAAAAAGGCATTCGCCAAAACGAATGCCGGGAATTTCATATTTCATTACCCGTACCTTTGCACAAGATGTCAGGTCTAAGTTAAAAAAAAACACCTCGTTAGAGGCGGGTAAGCTATGTTAAATCCGATTTCCTTTAGACATCGTCTTCATGTTACTGTTCGAATTTTCAAGCAATGGCAGCATCCTAGTCGTGCTAACCATCTCAGAAGCACATATCGGACAAGTAGGCACGCTATCAAACGCAAAATTGTCCCGCATCCATCCTTTGCACGTATCACTCGTACACTCCCAGATTGCCGCATCCGCTTGTGGAATTTCTTCCAATGGCTTTTTGCGATTATACATGACTTCTACCCCCTTGTTATGGAAAAACATCTAACCGACGTTATTTCACAGAAGCCTATACTTAGCGGAAGTCTTGACCCCGCTGGGCTACTGCCTCGACAACTTATTGGGACGACTTACATCTATCTGCTCAAAAAAAAGAAGCTGCCTTTACCATTATAACATGTTAAAGGCAGCTATGCTTTAATTACAGTTTTACAACTTCTTCTGCTTGAGGACCACGGTTTCCTTGTACAATTTTAAATTGCACGCGTTGACCTTCGTCCAGCGTTTTGAAGCCTTCGCCTGTAATAGCGCTGAAGTGTACGAATACATCTTCTCCGCCTTCAACTTCGATGAAACCGAAGCCTTTATCAGCGTTGAACCATTTTACTGTTCCGTTTTGCATGTGAATTACACCTCCAAATAAAGATTAACATGTTCCTTTGTTCTTTGCAGCAAGCAAATAAAAATTCACACATTGAAAAAGGTACCAGTCATAACCTATAAGTGATCGCCCTTTACAATATGTGAATTAGGTTTTCCACTCTCTCTACAACTTGTTCTTATTATAACTCTAATTCTGCCAAAAAGCAAATCTTTGTATTTTCTTTTCAAACAGCTTTGGAAATACATGTTATTCGTGCTGCCGTGGACAAGTCTTGTTCAAAAGCACATCCGCTGCTGTGCGGTCTTATGAAAGGATATGCAGATCTGAACCAACTTATACATTTTTTATAAAATATTTTGGCATGCATATCCATTTCAATTAGATCACTATTCCTATACATCGAAATGAATCTACGTCCAAGCCCACATAAAGGCATCCCGATCCCAGGCAATCTGCCCGCCATGGAGCTTTCGAAATGCTTTTTTTACTTCTTTGGACAAAGAAGCATTCCCATTCTCATTAACAAAAACAAATTCATCACCAAAATGAGTCTTCACGTATTCAATTGCAGCTTCCTGCTTCAATGTTCCGGTAAACTTAATCTCCTGAACCATCCATTCGGCAACTTCCTGTGCTGTTTTTTCCATCCTTAATCACCTGCTGTCTATTCTAATGTGCGAAAGGGGCTGACACAGGGAACCGGATCCCATGTCACCCCTACCGCCAGAATGAAGTATAACACGAGTACACCACAAGTGCTAAATGCTGTTACCAGGCACCTTAGGAATAATCTAATGTATAAGTTCATGTCCAGCAGGTCCTGCATCGGCAGAGACCCTTTTTTCTTTTCGGGCACTGTAGATCAACCATACACAATGAACCGCAAGAACGATTAACAAGAAAAGATCATAAGGAAGAGTATCCGTATCCTGGAGGTCATCACTTAGGAACTGAATCAAATTATGTATGAAGTGAAACAGAATCAAGGGAATGATGTTCCCGTTTTTCAGCATTAACAGCGCCAGTACAGCACCGAGCAGTAATGCATAGATCAGCTGCAGCATCGTATCCGCCATACTTTGACCTGAGAGTGCATTCAACATATGTGTAATGGAAAATAAAATACTTGAGGTCACTACCGCTGCCACGGCACTCTTCCGAAGTAATGTTTTGAATATAAGTCCGCGGTATACGGTTTCTTCCACAAAGGCGACGAGCAGCGTAAAAAAGATAAAAAAGGTTACTTTCGCTAAAGTCAGCTCCGCAAAACCCTTCAGGGCGATTGTACCCAGTACAAGGAGTAGCGGAATATAATACTTTGCGTGCTGAACCGGGATGGTTCTTAGCGAACGAAATCCCGTCTCGGCCCACCTGCGCCGAAGCGTCAGATAAATGATGAGCACAACAGCCATTGGCGTAAAGGACATAAGCACTGGGGACGTGTAATCCAACTGCTTCACTGTCGCCACAGCCCCTGCTGCAAATACAGCGAGCAAGAGCAGCAGTTCAATGATGAGCACAGCCAGTACCGGTCTGCGTACGGAGAACGATGGTTTTTTTCCGGTTTGCGGGGTTGCCATGGGTGAATCAGCCTCATTTCGTTGTCATTTGTCGTTGTCATGAGAATTCGATATGACAATTTAGTTGTATCATATCAGTACACTTTCGAGTATCCTTTTTTGGATAAATATATAAAAGTAACAAAATAGAGACTTTCTCTACCCTCTTTTCCCCTAAAATCAGGTATGGCTTGTGTTCAAAACTGTCATCATAGTAGTACGAAAGATTATTGGCTGCAGGGTTAACCCTACTCTGCAGCGTCTTATATAGAGAGAAACGGTAAACTAACGAACGTGAATGATGCATAACAAATCAGGGGGTCCATATGAAAGAACTATTTTTGCGCTGGGGGCATCTGCTGGCTATACTCTGCATACCACTTCAAGGCACCATATATGTTTTTCTAGGCAGTAATCCGGGTGACAATGTCTTCTACAATTACGCTTGGATTGATACACAAATTCCATTTATCAAAGAATTTATCTACCCGTACATCAGTTGGATGCCTATTCTCTACCTTGGCTTTATCTATCTGGGCCTGACGAATAAATCGTTATTCTGGCGTACACTACTGACCTATAATGTCGGGGTCATCGCAGCCAACATCTGTTTTGCAGTCTTTCCAACGCATGTACCACGGCCAATCGTCGGCGGAACGGATCTGAGCAGTACGTTAGTTCAGTTCATCTATGCCAATGATGCTCCATTCAACTGTTTTCCAAGTGTTCACTGCCTTACAAGTTATTTGCTGTTTATAATCATTAATCGGCATTTGAATTTCCGACCACTTGCCCGAATCTCCTGGTCAGTGTGGCTCTGGCTGATCATTGCTTCAACGGTGTTTGTAAAACAGCACTCCCTGCTGGATGTTGCAGGCGGTATTTTGTTTGCGGAAGCAGCGTATTGGGCCGTCCGGGCAATCTTGGCCCGCAGCAGCCTTGCCCGCAAAAAAACAAAGCAGCGTGTAGGTGCCACCAATACAAGCAGCAATGCTTAATCACTCCTTACAAGCAGCAAGGATATATGCTGTATGAAATCAAAAGAGGGCCAGCGGCCCTCTTTTTTTGCACATCTATATATAGAAGAAACCAAACAGCGACCCACCTCCAGGGTTAAAGTTCCGTCTCAAATCACCGGAGGACGCTCATGGAGCCAGTCGGAAGGTTGGGTTCCGGTTATGCGCTTGAAAATGCGGTAAAAGTACGACAAGTCCCGATAACCAAGAAATTCGGCAATCTCCTGAATGGACAACTGTGATTCGGTGAGAAGATATAACGCTCGTTTCATCCGCTGGTCATGTACATACTGGCTGATCGTTTGATTTGTCATGCTTTTGAACAACGCTGCTGCATAATTGGGTGTCTTGCCAATCGCATCTCCGAGATCATCCTTCGTTAACTTTTCCCGGTAATGGCGCTCGATGTATCGTTTCATCCGCTCTGCGTGCATATGTTTCTCTGGTGGGATAACTCCCCGGTCCAGTTCCCGATTCACATAAATCAACACTTCCATCAATAACGCCTGACTCATCATGACATAATAAGAAGGACGTTCCTGCCACTGCTGGTGAATCGCCTTCATGCGTTCATGAATCAGCTCGTAACATCCGGGTCTATGCCGTAACGCTTTTTCCCGTTCCAATGCAGGCAATCCATCGGCGTGATCTCCTTGCAAATGGACAACAATTTGAGTGTGCGTTACCGTAGGAATGCTTTTGCCATAATAGGAGACATCACCAGGAATCAACAACAATTCCCCCTTCTCCATAATCAGTTTCTCGCCGTTCACCCAATATACACATTTTCCATATGTAACCAAGCTGAGCCGCCAGGTTCCTTCGGTTTGCACCGCTTCTTCGTACCAACCGACGCCATTAATATGCCTTACTTCTAACGGAGTGACCATAACTCACCTCATTACTGGACTATACTCCAATCATTGTACTATAGTTCATACCCTGATTCGACAGAAAACGCTACAATACACACATAAGCAAAATATGAGGAGGAAATCAGCATGTTGAAAACAAAGATTATTTGTACTATGGGACCTGCTTGTGACTCGATCGAAACATTGAAAGTAATGATTCAGGAAGGCATGACGGTAGCCCGTCTGAATATGGCTCACGGTGAGCTGGAAGACCACGTTACCCGGATTAACAACATCCGCCAAGCCGCTTCCGAACTGAACAAATATATTCCTATTATGATGGACATCAAAGGACCGGAAGTTCGCATCGGCAAACTGAAAGAAGCATCCTGCCACTTGCAAGCAGGCAAAGAGCTGATTCTGACAACGGAAGAAATTCTGGGTGACGCAGAGCGCATCTCCGTAAACTATCCTGAATTGAATCTCGTTGTGAAGCCTGGCGATCGCATCCTGATTGACGATGGTCTGGTAGATCTGACTGTACTCTCTGTAGAAGGTTCGGATATTCATTGCAAAATCATCAGCGGCGGCATTCTTAAACCACGTAAAGGTGTTAACTTGCCAGGAATCAAAACGACTCTGCCGGGTGTAACCGAGCGTGACGTTATGCACATCGGATTCGGGATCGAAAACGATATCGAAATCATTGCCGCTTCCTTTGTTCGCAAAGGCGATGACATTCGTGAAATTCGCAGCATCCTGAAAGAACGCGGTGCAGAGCACGTGCAGATCATCTCCAAAATTGAAAATCAGGAAGGTATGACCAACCTGAACGATATTATTGAAGCTTCTGATGGTATCATGGTAGCTCGTGGTGACCTCGGGGTTGAAGTACCGATTGAAGACGTACCTATGATGCAAAAAGAAATGATCGACAAATGTAACCGTGCAGGTAAACCGGTTATCGTTGCTACGCACATGCTGGAATCCATGCAAGTTAACCCACGTCCAACCCGTTCCGAAGTCAGCGACGTAGCGAATGCCGTTCTTCAAGGCGCAGACGTAGTCATGCTGTCCGGTGAATCGGCTGCAGGTAAATATCCTGTTCAATCTGTTCGCACCATGGCTGCTGTTGCACGTCGTGCTGAAACGATGATTGATTACAAAGAGCAATTCGGTCAAAAATCAGCTGCACAAGTAGCCGACATTACGGAAGTTATCAGTCAGGGAGCTGTAAGTTCCTCTCTTGTACTGAATGCCAAAGCGATCATCACTTCCACAGAAAGTGGCTTCACGGCACGCATGATCTCCAAGTACCGTCCGAAAGCACCAATTATCGCCGTTACTCAGCATGAAGAAGTACTTGCTAAAATTTGCTTGCTCTCCGGCGTTATCCCGGTTATGGGCGACAAAGTAACGACAACAGATGAAATGTTCGAATCTGCTACACGTAACGCAATCAAAACGGGTTATATTGAAAAAGGCGACATTATCGTACTGTCCGCAGGTGTACCTATCGGTCAATCCGGTAATACCAACCTGATCAAGGTTCAACAAGTATAATTCAATTCAATCGATACTGTTAAAATATAGACAAATAAAATCCACCGAAGGCTCAACTGCCATTCGGTGGATTTTTTGATGTGACGACTCAGATCTATTTTTTTACCAGCCGAAGTCCAACGTTTTTCCCGTTTCTGCCCAGGTTTTGATACTGCTTAAAATCATCCACCAGCTGCTCTGTGCGTTTGCATAGGAAGGATGATTCTCCGTAAATTGATCATTAATCAAGGTCAGTTTGGTACATTCGCCTACAGTCTCGAGCTGGAAGACCACTCTGGATTCAAGATCTGCATGATTCGCATGATAAGAGGGTCCGGGATGTTCCCGATAACTGAGTCTGGATAAAGGTTCGAACTCTAAAATGTCACCGTACACATGGACGGTTTCAGCACCATCATTGCCTGGTCCTACATAAGCAAACGGCTGGCCTGGTTGAAAATTGGAACGAAGTTCACTGCCAAAGAAACTGCTTCGTGTGCCGTCAGGTGAAATCAGGGCATTCCACACGTCTTCCAGCCCGGCATTGATATAAAATTCATATTTTAATTCCATGAACTCACTCCCCTATGCACTGGATATGCGATCTACCAACTCGCACTCCTATCCTATCGTTATACCCCTAACCTCGTATTGTAAAAACACGACAACAAGAAAAATAAGAGTAGGATTATAGAGAACCACCTTGTTCCATAACGGATAACTGAACCATATAGTTCTTTGCCAGAAGATCAGATATACTAAAATGGAATGAAATAACAGGAGTTGTACCATGAGTTTGCCCTATTCATTGGTGGGCGACATCAGAAAGGAAGCAAAGCATGAGCCAAACTACGAATATTATGGGTATTCCTTTTCCCAACCTTACCATGGAGCAGACGGTCACCATTCTAGGTGATGTTGTAGCTCAGCGTAGCACTGAACTCTTTCATGTCATTACGGGAAACCCGGAAATCGTCATGTCGTGTCAAAAGAACCAAACACTCCGGGCGATCGTGGATCAAGCCGGACTGGTGACCGCTGATGGGGCAGGCATTGTGATGGTCTCACGCTTCCGAGGCGGTCAATTGACTGAGCGGGTAACCGGCTGTGATCTGTTATTCCGCTTATTGGAAGAGGGAAACCGAAAACAGTGGTCCTTCTATATGCTTGGAGCAGAAGAGAAGGTTAGTCAACGGGCAGTGGAAGTCATCGAGGAGAATTATCCGGGTGTAATCGTTAGCGGCAGGCACCATGGTTTTTTCTCAACGGATGAGGAAGAACACATTGTGGAGGAAATTCGCCATGCACAACCGGACTTTCTTATTGTCGCACTCGGAGCACCGAATGCAGAGCACTGGATCGACAAGCACCGTCATCTGCTGAATGCTCGTGTAGCCATTGGCGTCGGAGGAAGCCTGGATATCGTCGCAGGCAAGACCAAACGTGCCCCGGCCTTGTGGCAAAAGCTAAATCTGGAATGGTTGTACCGGCTGCTCAGCCAGCCCTCAAGATGGCGAAGACAGCTTATATTGCCACGTTTTGCAGTTCGAGCACTGCTGTTCCGAGAGCAAAAGTGACCGGACAACACCCATGTTTTTCTGTATCTGCGAACACAGGGATAGCCCCATTAAATACAGAGGAGATGAACAAGATGGAATCCTCAACCCATATTAGCAGACCCAGCATGGGCCTGCTTCAACTGGACGAAGGCAACAAAAGATATGAGCTGACGCGGCATGCTCCTGCAGAAGCGCTCAGTCCCTTTGTTAAACATTACTGGATGGTATCATGGGATCTTACAGGTCTTGAATCCTATCCACAGCATGTGGTGCCCAATCCCTGTGTTAATCTGGTCGTAGAGCGGGGCAACACGTTTTTCTTCGGTCCTTCCGGACGCAAATTCTCCTATCTCATTCGCGGAAAGGGGCAGGTGTTTGGCGTAAAGTTCCGACCGGGTGGATTCTATCCCTTTGTTCGCCTCCCTATCTCATCATTGTGTGAACAACCGTTGGAAGTTTCCCGTGTGCTTGATGTCAGCGCAGCATCATTGGAAGAACAACTGCTCACAGATGGACGTGATGTCGATAAAGTCAGTTACATGGATCAGCTTCTATGTGCACACCTTCCAGCTGAGGATTCCCAAGCAAGACTGATTCACGATATCGTGCAGCAGATTGAACTGAACCGGGAACTGTTGAGGGTGGATGATCTGTCGTCCTTCTGGAACATTCATACAAGAAAACTCCAGCGTCTGTTCAATCAGTATGTAGGAATCGGCCCCAAAACGGTAATCAAGCTCTACCGACTGCAAAATGCAGCCGAACTGATCGACCGCGGTCTTCACTGCGATCTGGTTAAGCTATCTCAGGAGCTTGGATACCATGATCAGCCTCATTTTATCAAGGATTTTAAATCCATTATCGGGAGTACACCCGAAGAATACATTCATTCACGCAAAAACCTGCCCCCAAATATCAGGACAGGCGTATAACTTCAATCGTATCACCAGTACGGATTGCACCTTCCCGTTCAACCGAGCAGACAATACCACGTTTTTTGCGGGCGGCAGGCACGAATTTTTTGCGCAACCCATCCTGTTCATAGACTTGCTCAATCACTTTCCCTGGATGAACACAAGGAAGATTCTCCCCTTCACATATCAAACCTGTCCCGTCAGGAAACAGAAGCCGAGTTCCAGCAGGCAGCTCCGTTAAGCCGTCAATGCCACGAACCAGCATATTGGCACCAAGCCACTCTGGACGAATTTCGGGAATGTTCATTTTCTCTGCGATGAGTGCACATTCCTCCTCCGACACAATACTAATCTGCCGACGATTGGCAATCATCGTGCCCCGCTTATATATCTTCTGTCTGGAATCCGCCGGACGCAGCAGGCCATAATGACGGTCTCCCGGTATTCCAGCAAGCTCAATATCGATTAGCGGTACTGTCCGCGTAACAAACGTCGATGGATCGTCCGCAAGCAGCACGAATTGAACGGTTCCCATGCCAATCTCCCCTTTTCCATGAGTAATTCATCTCTTCGAATATATTATTACCCAACAGGCAGACTTCAGCAATCGGCATTTGTTGAACCTGCAAATCAACTTACTCCGAGCTCTTCATCACGTGAGATCCGCTAACTTCCTTCCCCTTAGGTAACATCAGCAACAAAATGAACGTACCTGCCAGAAAGAGTACACCACTCACGGTAACTACTGTCGTTAGGTTCAATTGATTCATTAGATAACCTGCAAACGACATGCTAATGACCATCATGCCCATAAACACCGGAGTAACGGCCCCTCCCACTCGGCCAATAAAGGTCGTGTCCGTATTGCGCATAATCATCGTCTGAATGCCTACATGAATCCAAGGATAAAAGAAACCGTTAATCACCTGAGCAATCATGGTCAGCAGAATGTTGGTGGACCAGCCCATCATGATGGTTCCGAGCGCACTGAACAGCAAACCTGAAGCGAGCAGCACTTGAGGCTGAAGTTTTTTGGCTGCACTCATGATGATTGTGCCCCCCACCAGCATGGCTGCACCATTAACCATGAGCAGCCACTGTAAAAAAGTTTTGTCCTGCCCCAGATTATCAATGACAACAAACAACATCAACGGTTGTATCAACCCTGCAGCCAGCCCGGCTACTGCAAAAGTCATAACCAGTGCCCGAAGAGCAACATTGGCATACACATATCGAAATCCCACAGCCAGCTCTTGATGGAAGGAGCCCCGAATGCCTGTAGCCACAGTACCCCCTTCATCTTTAGGTAACCGCGAGAGAACCAGCCCGGATAGCAGAAACATCACAGCTGTAAGAACAAGAGATACTTCGATCCCGTAGTTCTGATAGATGACCGTTCCGATCATGGGACCAACCACCATAAAGACAGCAACCATCGTTTGAAACATGGCCATGACTCCCTGCAACCCCTCACCTGGTACATGCTGCTTGAACAGCTTCATTGCAGAGGGCTGTGAGAATTGTGAGAAAACGGCTGAAACCAAGGTACCCAACAACACTGAATACCAAGGACCAAACATTAAGGCAACCAGCACAACTACCGCAGAAAGTGAGGAAAGCAGATCACACCACACCATGGTACGTTTGGGTCTCCAGCGATCAGCGAAGGTTCCTCCGATTATTGCAAAAATAAAGATGGGTGCATACTCGGCCACAGAGATCCATGATACGGCCTGCGGATCATTGTTGGTCAGATCAGTCACATACAAGAGTATGGCAAAATTGCGTACCCAGATCCCCAATTGCAGAAGTAATCGGGAAATGACTATGGTCCGTACATATGGATTACGAAACACTCTAACTCCTCCTTCGGACTTTTTTAAACAACTAATTAAATTATTGTTTGTTTATTTATAGATAATATAATTTATTGTTTGTAAATAATCAATAATTTGTTTTCTCAATCGTTCTATGCGTATTTATTTCGCTCAATTTATTTGTGCAAAATTTAATTAATACTTTAAGTTGTAGATGCAAACATTTATACTGAGAAGATAATGAAATAAATTACATAAAAGAAAGCAAGGTGTTCGTATTGATCGGTTCAGTTTTTGTGGCTCTGGTAGCCATTGAACACATTTACATCATGATCATGGAGATGTTTATGTGGACGCGTCCACGTACAATGAAAACCTTTGGTCTCACACCAGAATTCGCAGAATCAACCAAATCTCTGGCAGCTAACCAGGGGCTTTACAACGGTTTTCTAGCAGCGGGGCTAATCTGGGGATTGGTGTATCCAGACACGGTGATTGGTCAGCACATTCAGATCTTCTTCCTGGCTTGTGTCATCATCGCAGCCTTATACGGAGGAGCAACTGCTTCCCGGTCTATTATCGTCAAACAAGGATTGCCAGCCATTATTGCATTGCTCCTGGTTCTCTTCCTCTAATCAGCTCTTGAGTGGTAACTTCCTGCCCTTATTCATTACAGACCAAAGTATGGTATGGTAAGGTAATAATGGAATCAGCTATACCCATTACCGTGATGGATTTGGAAAGGAGAATGTCTCATGGGACTGTTTGACAAGCTTCGGCGTCGCAAAAAGGAACCTGTATCTGTAGGCGGAGCCGTCGAATCTTCTTCACATAGTGAAACCATTGTTGGTTTTGTCCTATTGGAACAGGATGACTGTGATTTTGATCAATTCATCCACACGATGCAGAAGGATTGGGATATTAATATCGAAGAGAGTTCGGAAGAGGGTAACCTTTTCTTTGAGGTAGATGGGATGCAGGTGGTATGTGCTTATATCGGTGCACCTGTTCCTGACCGGGAAGTAGAGGAGAACGCCAAATTAAATATATTGTGGCGTGAAGCCGAACAAGTGACTTCCAGACATCAATCACAGATTATCGTCTCTGTTCTGAATGCACCGGATGCGATCCAGGGACATATCCTGTTTACCAAGACAGCAAGTGCACTGTTACAGCTTGACCATGCACTCGCCATATATTTGGCACCACTTGTTGTCGAGGCACGTCAGTATGTTGAGACAAGTTATATCCTCAAGCAGGACGAGCTGCCTGTTTCCCTATGGATTTTTATCGGAATGTATCAGAATGCGGAAGGCGCTTCAGCGTATACGTATGGATTGCGTAACTTCGGAAAAGAAGAGATCGAAATTATACATTCAGCCAACCCATTAAGTGATGTATTTGAAATGATGTTTATGACGATGACCTATGTGGTTGAAAATGACGTCACGTTGCATGATGGGGAGACCCTCGGGTTTACAGCTGAGCATAAGCTCCCGATTACCCGTTCCAAGGGAGTAGCTACAGAAGGCAGCAGTCTAAAGATCGGATATTAATTAACATGTAGTCATATAAGTAGCAACCCACAGGGGCAAGCTCAGCATCCCCCTATTTGTCTCCTGAAATAAATAGAGCCATCCAGAGCATTAACCTGGGCGGCTCTATTATTTTTTGAAGCGGCTATTTCACTCTTATCCCGGATTCCCTAAAATTAACTCTACTAGTATAAAAATAGTTCATAAGTATCACAAAATCTCGAAAATTTGTTTCATTGCCCGATTATCGGGTATAATTAATAGGTCAATAGACTTATATATTACATAATTTTTTCGAGGGAGTTGCCTGTATGTCTGTACGACGTTTGGATTCAAAGCAACCTATTATTGAAATTATCTGGGATGGCATGGTTTCCCCTGAAGAAGTAGAACAAACGAATCGGGAAATTCAACATATTGCGCAGCAATTGGATAATTCGTTTGATGTACTGGTGGACATGCGAAATATGAAAGCTTTCTCCCAGGAAACCAAAGAGAAAATTGTGGAGCACCAAAAGCTGCTTACACAATGGGGTATGAGACGTGCCAGTGTAGCGGTCGGCAGTGCCATTGCAAAGATGCAGCTGAATCGAATCTCCAAGGAATCGGAGCATCAGACGGAATTCCAATGGGAAACATATGATGAAGCACTAGCATTTTTGACGAAATAAGAGAAGCGTTCCCTTAGGGGAACGCTTCTTCTTATTTAAATATCCATTAAGATTCCGGTAGGACTCAAAGGGCTGGATGAAGCTGACATAACATGGTGATCGATGTACCACGCATCCCAATTTCCTCGAATCCAAAACGCCGGTAAAGTCGGATGGCCGCATTGTTCGGATCTACGCTCAGCGACACGGCCTGAATCCCCCTCTGCCGAGCTTCATCCAATGCCGCTTGCATCAGAAGAGTCCCCAAGCCTTTTCCCCGTGCTTCCTCAATGACTGCCATGCCCATCTCTGGTGTAGCAGCGTTCACGTAACCGTATCCGGCATTCTGCTCATCATATAAACGTAAAGTGATCGAACCCAGTCGCCTGCCTAATGTATCTACCGCGATATATCCAAAATCCCCTGCTCTTCCCCAGCCTTCCACGTACTTGGACAGCTCTGAAGAATAGACAATCTCAGGTTTCAAAGGTTCATCACCCGCCTGGGTATGCAGAGAAGCGTATAACATCTCCCAAAGGAACGGAACATCTTCCGTTTCTATAGGACGCACACGGTACTCAGTCATGATCCTTCCTCCTTTACTCCCTCAAAGAGGCGCTCCATCTTGTACCAATTCATATCCTGCGACACCTTATAGTCCTGTAGTTTATCTCGCGTATCAGTACCGTTATAGATCGTCATTGAATGCTTGTTATATAGGGTAATACCAAAACCATTGATTTCACGTTCCTCTTTGTTAATCATCAGACGCCACTCATAATAATAGGGAGATTCCCGTTCTGTATCCCTCTGATTAATCTTCTTCAATTCAATGTCCTTATAGTCCTTCAGAAAGTCCTGAATTTCCGCCGCATCCTTGATGATCACTTCCTCCCTGTCCCCCGATGAACTTGAAAATCTCGTGATTTCTAACCGGTCGAATTTGTCCAGCATGGTCATGTGATCCGTAACCTCTGCCCGAAACGTGGTATGTTGCTTAGATATGTACACGGGTATCGCTGTAGCTACTAAAGCAAGTAAAATAACGATACCCAAAATCAGCTTTCTTTTTCTATTCATAAATCAACCTCCTCCCGTTAACCTATATGCACCTGAATCCATCTATAGTTGGAAAAATCCTGATCCGCTAAAATGAAGTGGATCCCTCGCCCTCTGATGCTGGGCTCCCCATTCTTCTTGTCTCTCTAAGTGTTCTACGTATCCACTAAAACTGAGTTGTAATCGAGAGCGATCCTGCAGCGTACCCAAGACATAATTTCTCACAAGTTCTATTGAGCTGGGAGCATCAGAGGAGAGATAACCAGTGTTCTCATACACTTTGCGGAACTCTTTTCGTATTATGTCACCATTTCTGATCTCTCTTACTTGTACCAAAACTCCTGCCTGTGCTGAAATTCCCTCTTCCAAGGCTATATTGGCCGCGTACTCTGCGCCGAAGCACTCCATGATTAGTGAAGCTGTTTGTTCCTCTGTGGTGTCGGCCTTCTGGCACTCATGCTCCTGGTTGATGGGTTCCTTCGATGTTCTCTCACCCGTAAGTTCAGTATATCTCTCTTGAAACTGTTCAGGTGATAGTTTCGTAACTTCCCAGTCCATCACATTAGTCTGAGAAGGATCCTGTGTGAGGGATTCAACAGCTGATCTCGTAGTGATCTCCTTCTGTCCAGGAGAAAAATCCAGTAGCAATAAGCCCACAATGAAACATATGGATGCAGCAAGTCCCCACCTTTTAATAAAATCACCCATCTTTCTCATCCTAATATCGTATAAAAATTGGTTATCGTATGCTATGTTCAGTATACCATTTCATCCATATATTGTTCTATATTAATACATCCATCCAAACCAACCTAGCGATCATTATAGCTACCCTATGCGAAAAGACAGCTTATCTATCTCCCCCTATCAAGGAGAAACGGGATTACATCATACGAATTGGATTTCATCATGCCCTCTGGTCCGTAGTCCACACAGAACAAGCCGAATCCATCCTCCTACGAGGTTGAATACGGCTTGTTTATATATCTCACCCGATTGGATGTGATGTTGCATCCCTGAATCAAGAACGAATGGAGACATCCCCTGTTGACTCTCTGATCACCAGCTCGGGTTTCAGAACCAATTTCTGTGGCCGTTTATGCTCATCCTTCAACTCATCGATCAGCAGATCCACAGCACGATGCCCCAAATCCTCAATAGGCTGGGCAACCGTCGTGAGCGGTGGATTGGTCACCGATGCGAGAATGGTATTGTCGAATCCGACGATAGAGACATCTTCAGGGACCTGTAGGCCGAGCTCTTTTGCTGCCTGCAACGCTCCGATAGCCTGCATATCATTACAACAGAATATGCCGGTTGGCCGGTTGGTTTGCTCAAGCAGCACAAGCACCTCCTGTTTGGCTGATTGTATGTCGGCGGTTGATTCCCTCACCTGGGAAGACTCAAGAGCAAGACCTGCTTCCTCCACTGCTTCGCGGAATCCGCGTACACGTTCCTTACTGCTGCTGACCTTGAGCGGCTCTGACACCACCCCAAAGCGGGTATGACCGAGCTGAAGCAAATGCTCCGCCGCCAGTGCACCACCAAGCCTGTCATCAATCGAAACGGTGTGAACCGAGAGGGACGGCAGTTGACGAGCGATTAACGCAACAGGTATGGATTGCTGCAGAAGGGGTGACAAAATCTCGGCATTATCAATACCCGTTCCGATCATCATGCCATCGACTCTTTTTTGCTGAAGCAGGTTCAAATAGCGCTCTACCCGCTCGTCCTTATTATCCGTGCTGCAGATCACGACGCTGTACCCCAGCTGACGGCTCCGGTCTTCTATCGCTCTGGCAAGCTCGGCAAAATACGGATTGGATATATCGGGTACAAGCAGACCGAGCGTATAGGTTTGTTTGCCTGTAAGTGCAGCTGCAATCGCGCTAGGTTGATAGTTAAGGCGCTCCATGATCTCCATAACCTCAGCGCGCCGCTTTTCACTGATTTTCCCTTTGCCGTTAATGACCTGGGAGACCGTGGCAATGGATACGCCCGCCTCTCGTGCAATATCATAAATGGTTGCTTTCATTGTAAATTCCCCATCTGTGCTATATACAAGATTCTTATATATAGGTAATCGTTTTCTTCTCATTATGCAGGGGGAAATCTGCATACGCAACTCGAAGCCATTCTGGAAGTAGGGATGAGACCGAATTACCTTTTCATCAGCCAATCATGGTCAGGGTCATTATAGAATTTCCAGGTTCGCGTGGGACCCGCCATTACATTAAGGTAATACACCTCATATCCCGGTGGAGCACCTACTGGGTGGTATCCGCAAGGGACAAGCACTACTTCACCATTGTTCACTGCCAGTGTCTCATCCACTGACCGATCATCGGTGTAAATGCGTTGAATGGCAAACCCCTGCTCGGGCTGCACCCGGAAGTAATAGGTCTCCTCCAGCAGGGATTCTACAGGCAAGGCATCCCGGTCATGTTTATGCGGTGGATAACTCGACCAATGTCCATCAGGCGTAAATACTTCAACGACGAGCAGACTGTCCGCTTCCTTCTGTTCCGGTAATATGTTATGAATCTGGCGCTCCAGATTGCCATACCCGCGGGTCTCTACTCCAACGTCTTCCGGTGTGATGAGACGAGCCGGATATGCTCCTTTGCCTGGTGCCGCACATATGGCTATTTCCATTGCCGAAAGAGCCTTGATCTCCACCTGATCGGAGTTAGAGACATAGACGGAATAAGGAGGTATTTTCTCAAAGATGCTCATTCTCTTCCCAACGTTCTCCCACGCATGCTCCCGCGTACTTATATTGGCCTGCCCGCTGAGCAGTACGATACAGAGCTCCTGATCACCGCTCTCGCGGGTGAAGGATTGTCCTTCTGCAAGCTGTACTACCTGAAACCCAACATATTTCCAACCAGCAGACTCTGGAGTTACGTGTATAAGCGTGCCGTCCCCCTCCGAATGTGCTTCCGGTTTTACGATACGTTCTGACATGCTGCAGCCTCTCCTTTCTGTGCGCCCTGGCAAATCTCGTATTCCTATAGAGAAACATCATCTGCAATAGCTTGAACGCTGAGATGAATTTTTAGGGAGATGCAGTTTGAGATTCCATTGTCACCCCGGTGACTTCTCGCAGCTTGACAGGTCTCCCCTGTTCCATGGACATCCTTGCAGCCAGTGCAATCCGTTCAGCCTGAACCGCATCATGGCCGTCGACAGTAACAGGTGTATCCTTCAGGATTGCTTCAATGAAAAGGGCCGTCTCCAGCACATAAGCCTCATTGTATCTTTCCAGAAAAAAGTGAAGCGGTTTATCCCGCATGAGCCCTGCCGCTGTACTAATCTCTGCCGTATTGGGATGATCGTTTGCAGCAGCTGCACTGCCCAATGAGCCAAACACCTCGACACGCTGATCATATCCATATAACGCTTGGCGGCTGTTATCAATGACCCCGATGGCTCCATTTTCAAAACTCATCGTCACAATGGCTGTGTCCACATCTCCATGCTCTGCAAAAACAGGGTGGATCAGCACATTGCCTTGGGCATATACTTCCTCTACTTCACTTCCCGACAGATAACGTGCCATATCAAAATCGTGAATCATCATATCCATGAAAATCCCGCCAGATACCCGGATATACTCCGCGGGCGGCGGGCTTGGGTCCCGTGAAGTGATTTTGATAATATGCGGATCGCCGATCGTCCCCTCCTGCACGTGGTCCCGCACACGTTTGAAGTTGTGATCGAAACGGCGGTTGAATCCGATTTGCAGCTTCACGCCAGCCTTTTGCACAGCCGCCACAGCCGCTTGGGTCTGAGCCAAATCCATACTGACCGGTTTCTCGCAGAAAATATGCTTGCCCGCTTGCGCTGCTTTTTCAATCAAAGGTACATGCGTATCCGTCGAGGAGCAGATCAGCACAGCATCCACGTTCGGCATCGAGATCAGTTGACTGCTGTCTTTCGTTACAACCGGAATTCCCCGTACGGAGGCCCAAGCCTCCAGCTCAGGCCCCGCGAACAAATCACTGATACCTACAATCTCGGCATGCGGGTTGCGCAGGAGATTGTCTGCATGAATTTTACCGATCCGTCCGGCACCGATAATGCCAATTCTCACTCTGTCCTTGCCCATTTTGTTATCCTCCCTGTCCCTGTTCGCTCGCTATACGATGAGGTTTCCCTCTTGGTCTGGCTTATCCTTGAGGTAGGTTGTTACCAGCGGGCTGTCACCATCTTTTTACGCGTATAAAATTCAACACCATCCGTACCGTTGGCGTGCAGGTCACCGTAGAAGGATTTCTTCCAGCCGGAAAAAGGGAAAAAGGCCATTGGCGCAGGTACGCCCAGGTTAATGCCAAGCATGCCTGCATCAATCGTTTCACGGAATTGTCGCATACTCGCCCCGCTACGAGTGAACAGGCATGCTCCATTGGCAAAGTCGGAACGATTCGCCAGCTGGATTGCTTCCTCGAGCGTATTTACTCTAGCTATGGAGAGCACAGGGGCGAAGATCTCATCCTTCCAGATTTTCATGCTGCTCTGAACCTCGTCGAATATGGTGGGTCCTACAAAATATCCGGATGTGCTTGCCGCCTCATCCTTGCGGCCATCGCGGATCAAGGCTGCGCCTTCCTGTTCTCCGGATTCAATGTAGGTGAGTGTACGTTCTTTATGCGGACCTCGAATGACCGGGCCGAGGAACACACCCTCATCTAAGCCATTGCCAATTGTGATGTTGTCTGCTGCTTCCACCAGCTTTTGGACCAACGCATCTGCTATATCCCCAACGGCCACGACAACCGAACAGGCCATGCAGCGTTCTCCGGCTGAGCCAAAAGCTGCACTGGTGATCTCCTTCACCGTCAGATCAAGGTCGGCATCCGGCATAACAATTGAGTGGTTTTTGGCACCGGCGAGGGCCTGCACCCGTTTTCCGTGTGCGGATGCAGTAGTGTAGACGTATTCAGCCACAGGCTGTGAGCCGACAAAAGAGATGGCTTGAACATCCTGATGCTCAAGCAGTCCGTTCACAACGTCATGTGCACCGTGAACGATGTTAAGTACACCGTCCGGAAGCCCGGCTTCCTTGAACAGCTCAGCCAGGCGCCCTGCGAGCAGCGGTGTTCGTTCGGAGGGCTTCAGCACAAAGGTATTCCCGCACGCAATCGCCAGCGGGAACATCCAGCACGGTACCATCATTGGGAAGTTGAAAGGGGTGATCCCCCCTATAACGCCGATCGGGTACCGATACATGCCTGATTCCAGCCCTGTGGCGATATCAGGCAGCTGTTTACCCATCATCAGATTCGGGGCACCTGCCGCGAATTCGACGCATTCTATGCCCCGCTGTACTTCCCCGTAGGCTTCAGCATAGCTTTTGCCGTTCTCCAATGTAACCAACCGGGCGAGCTCTTCCCAGTGTTCCACCAGCAACTGCTGGTAGCGGAACAAAACACGCGCACGGCGAGGAACCGGTGTGCTGCTCCAGGATGGGAATGCCTCTCTTGCCGTTTGGACGGCGAGATCCACGTCAGCCTGTTCTGACAGCGGTACGTGTGCAATGACTTCCTCCGTAGCCGGATTCATGACCGGCTCGGTTCGGGTTGCCGCCGGGGTTACCCAGGCACCCCCGATCCAGTTTTGTACCATCGTCACGGTTGTGGACGCTTCCGAAATCCCTTTTCCCATAGCCCTGTCTCCCTTCGCTTATATGTGTTGCAGCCATCCCTTAGTGATTCAGGACACTATAATCTCGCCCCGATTACAGCGATCAATATAGTCATTCACCTGTTCCACCGTTGGCATCGCATCCGAGCAGCTGTGACTAGAGATGACGATACTTGCTGCTGCGCTGCCATACGCCATACTGCGTTCAATCGTCCAATTCTGCATTAATCCGTACAAGAACCCTGCTGCATAGGAGTCGCCAGCTCCAAATGTCTTCACTACACGCGCTGGGTAGCTGTCTGCACGATGGGATAGCCCCTCCCGGGTATAGGCGATGGATCCCTCCTTGCCATGCTTGATAACAACAATTTTTGCTGAGTAGTCAAACCACTTTTGCGAGGTCACCTGATCGCTGCGCTGAGTATTATGGTCAAATGTCTCCATCATGTCGAATTCCTCACGGGTACCCAGGATGATATCGCATTTTTCGGCTGCAAGGTTGTAATACACTGCTGTTTCTTCCGCCGATGTCCAGGTGTAGGGACGATAATCGAGATCAAATACAATGACGGTTCCATGTTTTTTTGCATACGTTAGTGCCTGAAATACCGCTTCACGAGATGGGCTCTGGGCGAGAGCCGTCCCGGAAATTAAGAGCACTTTGGAATCCTCGATCAGCTGCTCCTGCACTTCACGGGCTTGTAACAGCAGATCAGCTACATGGTCGCGGTACATCAGTATGCTGCAGTCGGTTGGACTTTTGATCTCGGTAAAAGCAAGCCCTGTCACTGCTCCTGTGTCATCGGTAACCACATTGGACGTATCAATTCCGTTGCGTTCCAGATAACTATGGATGAACCTTCCCATTTGGTCATTGGCGATTTTCCCGATAAAGGCTGTCTCCATGCCAAGCCTGGACATGCCAATCGTAATATTGGCCGGAGATCCACCTACATACTTCGTAAACGTCATCGTCTCTTCCATCGGACGGTTAATCTCATTGGCGTTCAAGTCAATGCACAGTCTGCCGATTGCGGTAAAATCCGTCTTCCTGGAAGCAGGAAAGGAAACGTAAGCCATGGCTCAGAACCCCTTTCTGTAAATGGAATAGTGTTCTAGATTGAAGGTGCTGACCGATCCAGATAAAATATGCTCTTCTCTCCGACTACACCTTCTGTCTACATTGGTATTTTGATATGCACATATGAAAAACACCTTCGTTACCTAACCCTATGGAAATCATATTAAACTCATGCCGAATTAGATGAGCTACCTAATTAATGAATTCATGTACAAGAGAGAACGTTGCGCATACTCATATGGGTTATGAATGTCAGGATCCTGCTCGCCTTCAAGCATCGCCCACCCATCGTATCCCCGATCAACCAATTCCTGCAGAATCGGTGCAAAATCAATGCATCCATCCCCGGGTACAGTAAATACCCCTTTGCGAATACAGCCGACAAAATCAGATTGTGCTGCCCGTGCCTCATCCAGTACATCCGGACGGATATCTTTCAAGTGGATATAGGCAATCCGGTCATAATGCTTACGCAGCAGAGCAAGTGGATCGGCTCCCCCGTAGTAGGCATGACCCGTGTCATAAAGCAAGTAAACGAGAGTAGGATCGGTCAACTCCATCAACCGGTCGATCTCCTCCGGCCGTTCCACTACAGTGCCGCCATGGTGATGGTATGTCAGTTTCAGTCCATGTTCTCGTGCAATGGCACCAGCCTCATTCAACCCTTCAGCAAGGATGTGCCACTCGATTTCACTGAGTCTTAGCACTTCCTTCTCATGCGGAGTGCGCCGTGGATCAAAGTGCAGGGAACCCCCAACCTCTGCTGTACTAATGACTGTACTACCCATCGATTGCAGAAACTCCGTGTGTCTGCGATAGCTTTCCAGCTCTGATTTCCGGTATGCCGGGTCGGAGAGCAATACCGACTTCCACTGGGAAACGAGACGGATATTGCGCTTATCTAATTCCTCACGCAGTGCGGCTGGATCCGTTGGATATTTGCGCCCCATCTCCGTACCCGTCAGTCCGAGTCGCTGAATATCATCCAAAATCTGCTCACATGTCGTGTTGTCTCCATGCTCCTTCACATCTTCGCCGACCCAGTTGATCGGATGAATCCCGAGCTGAAATGGCAGCTTGTTCATGGCTCCACGTCTCCTTTATTAGAGTTCAGCATCTTGTCTGTTCAGATAAACGGTGCTGAATTATATAAGCTTTGCTTTGGCACGGCTGGCTTGCATTGCGTGATGAGCACTTACCACCTTTTCTTCCGTTGATACTTCCGGCACGCCAACATTCCACCAGGATTCATATCCTCCTGCATTTGTCCCTGGTACAACCGGAATCTCGATAAGTGTAGTCACACTCTCATTCCTTGCATCCCTGAGCGCCTTCTCCAGCTGTTCTGCTGTTTCTGCTCGATATGCTTGTGCTCCCAGACTGCGGGCATGTGCTGCGAAATCCATTGGCAGGTAATCCCCTGTCAGTCGTCCACTTTCGGATTCTCTATAACGAAACTCGTTGCCGAATCCGTCACTGCCGTGCTCACGCTGCAAATTATGAATACATTGGAATCCATTGTTATTGAATAGCAAAATGGTAAACTTCTTTTGTTCCTGCAGGCTGGTTACCAGCTCGGAATGCAGCATCAGGTAACTGCCATCACCAACCATGGCGTATACTTCCCGGTTCGGCTCGGCAAGCGCTGCTCCAAACGCACCGCTCACCTCATAGCCCATACAGGAGAAGCCGTATTCCATGTGATACGTCTTCGGTGCTGCCGCTCGCCACAAGCGATGCAAATCTCCGGGCAGGCTACCCGCTGCACAGACGATGATCGAAGATGGATCAATGGTCCGATTAATAATCCCAACGGCGGTGGTCTGTGCCAAGCCAGCTTCGTGCTTTAGTTCATATAGCCGATCTACTTCTCGGTTCCATTCACTCCGCAGATCAGCAACCTCGGATGGGCTGTAGCCGCTACGGTATCCCCGTTCCTGCATTGCCTTTTGCAGGGTTTGCAGACCTTCCCTTGCATCTGCCAGGATGGCCTCCCCGCCAAGCTTGGCTGCATCCATACCGTTCAAGTTTAGGTTGATAAATGTTACTTCTGGATGCTGAAAAGCGGATCTGGACGCCGTCGTGAAATCTGAGAACCGGGTGCCGACGCCGATTACAACATCTGCTTCTCTCGCAAGTCGGTTTGCCGCCAGAGAGCCTGTAACCCCGATGGCCCCCACGTTGAGTGGATGGTCCCAGGACAGTGCACTCTTGCCAGCCTGGGTCTCGGCAACCGGAATGCCAAATGCCTCGGCGAAGGCAGCCAGCTGAAAAGACGCCTCGGAATACAGCACACCGCCGCCAGCAACCAGCAGCGGCTTCCTGCCACGGGCTAGCTGTTCTGCGGCCCGTTCAATGGCTGCCTGGACCGGAGGCCGGCGGTCCAGGTAATGCACCTTGCGGGCGAAGAACGCTTCCGGGTAATCGTACGCCTCTGCCTGCACATCCTGCGGCAGTGCCAGCGTGACCGCTCCTGTCTCTGCTGGATCCGTGAGAACACGCATCGCCTGTGTTACAGCAATCATTAGCTGTTCAGGACGTACAATGCGATCCCAATACTTGCTGACCGCTTTAAATGGGTCTGTAGCCGAGACGGTATAATCACTGCTCACTTCGAGCTGTTGCAGAACAGGGTCCGGTTCACGTGTGGCAAAGTTATCTCCGGGAAGCAGAAGTACAGGGATCCGGTTCACGGTCGCTGTTGCAGCAGCGGTAATCATGTTCAACGCACCTGGACCGATCGATGTGGTACACGCGTATATTTGCCTGCGATTCTTCTGCTTGGCATAAGCTGCTGCAGTGTGTACCATACCCTGTTCATTCTTGCCTTGCATGTACGTCAGACTTCCTAGGCTGCGTTCCAGTGCCTCTCCTATTCCTGTAACATTACCGTGTCCGAAAATACCGATAACACCCTTCACGAATTTGGTCTCCACACCATCTACGGAAATATACTGCTGGTCCAGATAGCGGAGAAGTGCCTGGGCCATGGTCAGCCGGATCGTTGTCATGGATTTCGTCTCCTTTCCCTTTGTGGGTAAAGCGCTTAATCTACGTTAAGTTTAAGCGCCTTACCCATAAAGGTTAAGCGCTTAATTGGTATAGTATTACATCATGGCTAAATAGGCAAGATATTTTTGTAAGCGTTTTAAAAATAAAGAGGGCTAATCTGCTCGATACGCTGCAAATCAACATACCACAACAGGATGAATTGTATTTGTTCAAGTTCAATAGGATGTGATTCCAGTGAGCGTGTCGTCTTGTGAAAACTCTAAAAGTACAAAAAAAAGAGATGATCATGATCATCTCTTTTTTCTCTATATCGGTAAGCGGGTGATGGGAATCGAACCCACGCTATTAGCTTGGAAGGCTAAAGTTCTACCATTGAACTACACCCGCGTAAAATAATATCGGGATGACACGATTTGAACATGCGACCCCCTGGTCCCAAACCAGGTGCTCTACCAAGCTGAGCTACATCCCGTTATGTTATACCGGCGAGAGGACTCGAACCTCCACGGTTTCCCACTCGATTTTGAGTCGAGCGCGTCTGCCATTCCGCCACGCCGGCATATGAAGTTATAAATGGCGCGCCCTGAGAGATTCGAACTCCCGGCCTTTTGATTCGTAGTCAAACGCTCTATCCAGCTGAGCTAAGGGCGCATATAATATTGGAGCGGACGACGGGAATCGAACCCGCGACCCTCGCCTTGGCAAGGCGATGCTCTACCGCTGAGCCACGTCCGCGTATAAGGGATGCGCGTGGAGGGACTTGAACCCCCACGTCAAAGACGCTAGATCCTAAGTCTAGTGCGTCTGCCAATTCCGCCACACGCGCATATATAAAAGTGAGTCATGAAGGGCTCGAACCTTCGACACCCTGATTAAAAGTCAGGTGCTCTACCAACTGAGCTAATGACTCATAAAAACTGGTGGAGGATGATGGATTCGAACCACCGAACCCGTACGGGAGCAGATTTACAGTCTGATGCGTTTGGCCACTTCGCTAATCCTCCAGGATTAAAAGGTGGCTCGGGACGGAATCGAACCGCCGACACGAGGATTTTCAGTCCTCTGCTCTACCGACTGAGCTACCGAGCCTAATTCAATTTTAGATTAATGGCGGAACCGACGGGATACTCTCACTTCGTTCGAGACTGCGAAGCTGATGCTCTCGAAGTGTATGCTCCGACGAACCCAAAAACGGATTCTCATCCCTGAAGCAAAATAAAGATGGCGGAACCGACGGGATTCGAACCCGCGATCTCCTGCGTGACAGGCAGGCATGTTAGGCCAACTACACCACGGTTCCAGGCATTAATGGTGCCGGCGAGAGGACTTGAACCCCCAACCTACTGATTACAAGTCAGTTGCTCTACCAGTTGAGCTACACCGGCGTATATGGTGGAGGCTGAGGGGATCGAACCCCCGACCCTCTGCTTGTAAGGCAGATGCTCTCCCAGCTGAGCTAAGCCTCCATATATGACCCGTAGGGGATACTCTTACTTCGCTCGAGACTGCGTAGCCGCTGCTAACGAAGATGATCCTCCGACGAACCTTTGGGATTCTCATCCCCTTGATGCTTTAAAAAGTAAAGCTATGACCCGTAGGGGATTCGAACCCCTGTTACCTCCGTGAAAGGGAGGTGTCTTAACCCCTTGACCAACGGGCCTTACTGGCTCCCCGAACAGGACTCGAACCTGTGACAACTCGATTAACAGTCGAGTGCTCTACCAACTGAGCTATCAGGGAATGGTGGAGCCAAGCGGGATCGAACCGCTGACCTCCTGCTTGC
>NZ_WYEV01000024.1:0-17619 GCF_015143645.1 Paenibacillus sp. P13VS
CGAACGCTTACCGAAGCACAAAGCAAAATCGAAAAATACATCCGTTTTTATAACAGAAGGCGGCCACAACGGAAACTAAAAAAACTGACGCCGGTAGAGTACCGACGTCAGTTTGCCGCATAGGGTCTTTTTTCAATGTCTACAAAATGGGGTCTTGACCATGGTTACCAGTGGTTCTTCTTTTTTTGTTGCTTTTGATGATATTTTATTGAACCGGGCGAGCAGCCCCCGTCCTTGATTCTATGTTAGAAATCGTGCACCGTCACACAGAGCTGAATTGCAATACCGAACGGATCACGCACAATCCCGTAACCTGGGCTAAATTCATTTTGTTCGTAAGGCACGAGCACTTTCACGTCCTCATGTTGCACAAGAGAGGTATACAGCTGATCCATCGTAGTTTTATCCTTGGATTGAATACATAGCGATGTACTGTTTCCGAGCTGCCACGGTCTCTCCGGATCCATTGCCTCCTCTGCAATCATGATCTTGTTTACCCCAATCTCCAGCACCGAATGTGTAATATACTCATCTTGGCCTGCAGGGTATTCGAAGCCCGGGTTCATTTCCTTCATCTCTTTATAACTTTTCTTAAAAAGCACTTTGGCCCCCAGAACCTTCTCGTAAAATGCGATGGCTGCTGCCGCATCCCCGTTCATCGACAAAAATGGGATCACTTCAAAATTCATTATCGTTTGCCTCCTTGGTTCGATTGGATTACACTTATCATCATAACAACAAAAGGTGCCAACACATGGCACCATTGAAAGGTTTTTTTACGATGAAAAAATCAGAACGCATGAACCAGATGCTGCGCTTTATTAATCAAAAACAGCTGTTTACCCTGCAGGATCTCATGCAGGAGTTTCAGATCTCCAAGCGAACCGCGATCAGAGACATCGCCTCACTCGAAGAACTCGGTGCACCCATCTATGCCGAGTACGGGAGGTACGGTGGTTATCGTCTGCTTCAACAGATGCAGCTGCCCCCCATATCGTTTAATACGGGAGAGCTTCGTGCCCTTTATTTTGCCATGCAGGCCCTTCGGAGTTTCTCTAACCTGCCCTTTCAGGCTACCTTCCGTTCGATTCATGAGAAATTCATAAGCGCATTATCCGATAAGCAGCGTCTGGAAATCCAGAACATACAGCATCGGGTTTCGTTCAAACATACGGAGCAAATTAAGGATAGTGAGAACCTGGAGTTTCTATTGATGTCCGCCGTACAGAATACAGTGATACAGATTGTTTATCAAAATGTTCGCACGAGCAGACATACCAAGAGCTCGTCTTCAAACGTAACCAGCTCCAATGTACGCACCATCCAGCCCATTGCCCTTTATGCGATGAGAGGCTACTGGTATTGCCAGGCATATGACCTGCACAAGCAAGCGTACCGCGTATTCCGATGTGACCGAATATCATCACCCCAACTAACGGATATCGCACCCTTGGATCATATCAAGGAGTTGAATCTCCAGGATGCCCATTCGCTCTGGAAGCCATCCGAACAAGCCATCCCCTTTCAATGCAACATCAATGAAGCGGGAATAGAGCTATTTCACCAGGAACACTTCCCATCCATGAAACTCGAAATGTATGCGGAACATACCTATCTTGTTGGTTCGTATGAACCTCATGAGCTTGAATTTATCATTCGTTATCTTGCGGGCTATGGCAAATCCATTCAGATCATGAAGCCAGCCAGCTTGAAGGAAGCACTGAGACAATATTATCTGGATTTGCTGGAGCATGTTTGATTTGAAGTGATCTATTACTTTCCGAATCCATCCTCACAGGTAATATCCGTCTCAAGGATGTCATACAGATTTTGTTTAGCGTGTTCCAGCTTCTTCTGAATTTCTTCAATTTCGGATATCTTATCCTGAAGAATGCTTCTCTGTTCATTTCGTGAAAATCCGGCTTTGGAGATCATGGATTGAATATCCTGAATCGTAAAGCCAACAGCCAAGCTTTGCTTCACCACATCCAGATGCTGCACGATGCCTGAATCATATACCCGGTAGTTATTCTGGTCTCTCAGAACATAATCATCCGTGATAATCCCCATCTTTTCATAGTAACGGATCGTTGATATAGGAAGGTTTACTTGTTTTGCTACTTCACTAATTTTCATATGGATCGCCCCTCTTCGTGCTCTTGCTATAAAGTATACTTCATAGTTTACACTCCTCATAGTGAGTCGGATGAAAGCCTGAATCCAGTCACGCAAATATGATCGAGGAGAGATAACGATATGGATACAACTACTGGCCAATCTAACAGAACAAATGATTTTGATAACATCGTCCTGGAACGTCGTTCCGTTAAAGTTTACAACCCCGAGGTGAAAATCAGCCGTGAGGAATTGAGTGAGATATTGGCGAAGGCTTCCCGGGCCCCCTCTGCCATTAACATGCAACCCTGGCGTTTCCTTGTTATCGACAGTGCTGAAGGAAAAGAGAAGCTTGCCCCACTGGCCTCTTTCAACCAAACACAGGCTCTTACCTCATCAGCAGTTATTGCTGTATTTTACGATGCCGAGAACATAGCGTATATGGACGAGATTTTCAGTAAATCAGTCGAATTGGGATACATGCCGCAGGATATCAAGGAAATGCAGATACAGCAGGCAAAACCTTATTATGCCAGCATGAGCCCATCTGAGCTGCGTGACATGAATCTCATTGACTCAGGCCTTATTAGTATGCAGCTCATGCTCGTTGCCCGTGCCCACGGATATGATACCAATCCCATGGCCGGTTATGATAAAGAGCGAATTGCCGAAGTCTTTGGCCTGGACAAAGAACGTTTTCAACCCGTGATGCTGATTTCCATAGGCAAAGCTGTCAAAGATGGACATCCTTCCTATCGCCTCCCGGTTGATACGATTACCACTTGGGCATAATCAAAACCTGTTCACAAGAGTGATAAGAGGATGGCTTCCGTAAGTGATAGTACGTTTGTCTCAAAGCTATATTAGGAGCTTTAACTGACCGGCCAAACCTTAAAGGCATAAACAGTATGTACTGATATTCAAACAAAGAAAAACAGCTTATTGTTGGATAACAAAAAGGGTCCTATGACAGTATTTAATGCCATCAGGACCCTTTACTACATTACAATTACTTAGATTAATGTTATTAACTCTTACATATATTTACACTCGACTGATTAATGCTAATGTAGTGATTATATACTATGCGCGTTTTTTACGACTCATCATCTATCCAACTTCTACAGTTCATCATCTATCCAATTCAAAAATCGATCCCCCCATATGTGTTCATAAAAGGAAATGGTCTGTTTTGCAGATATCCATCGATTATCTAAAGTAGAGGTTGCATTATGTATCATGTAGTTTTCGTATCCCAGCCCATGAGCAAATTTAATCGTAGCATCCATACAATATTCGGTTTGCGCTCCGCAAAACTCAATACGGTTTACAGTGAATTGGTCCAAGAGGCTTTTCAGGTTGGTGTTATAAAATGAATTCGCATGTATTTTCCGCACAAAAACGTCTTGCTCTTGAACATCCAGATCGGAATGAATAGCCCATGGTTCCTCTCCAGGCACTAATTCTTCATCACCGTGCTGAACAAAAATGATGGGTTTATCTAATTTTCTATACTTAGCAATTCTCCGATTGACTCTATCGAGTAAATTCGGCAACTCATACAATTGGTTCTCACCACTGTAACATACGCCATTTTGTAGATCGATCACAATCAACACATCTGCACAAGTCGCCATCATTTTACCTCTTTCATCTTGGAATATGTTTATCTAAATTGATCGGATGATGAAAAAACTTATGTTCAGTATACTGGATAACAAAAAAAGATGATATGACCAAGTCATATCATCTTTTTTACTAACAATTACATTAGTTTAGGATTTCATGAATACCATTCACTACTCTTATCCATTATCGAAACGAACGATTTACCTCTTACTCAACCGTTACGCTTTTCGCCAGGTTACGTGGTTTATCCACATCGTGACCCAGTGCCAGGGAAGCGTAGTATGCCAGCAATTGCAATGCAACTACGGACAACGCCGGGCTGAGCAGTGGCAGTGTCTTAGGAATCGCAAACGCTTGGTCTACGGATTTCAGCAAGCTTGCTACGTGCTCTTCATACGTAATTGCCAGTACATCCGCACCACGTGCTTTTACTTCCTTGATGTTGCTCACTGTTTTCTCAAGTACGTTCTCTTGTGTTGCCAAGGCAATAACAGGAATACCGTCTTCGATCAATGCCAGTGTACCGTGTTTCAACTCACCTGCAGCGTATGCCTCAGAGTGGATGTAAGAGATCTCTTTCAGTTTCAACGATCCTTCTTGAGCTACCGCATAATCGAGACCACGGCCAATGAAGAAGAGATGTTGATGTTTGGAGATTTGCTCTGCGTATCCTTTGATCGCATCCGCTTGCTCCAGCATGGACTCCACTTGCTCTGGCAATGCCTGCATTGCAACCAGGGTGTGTGCAATCTCTTCTGCTGTTTGTGTACCGCGCACTTGTGCAAGGTACAGACCAAGCAAGTTAAATGCGATCAACTGTGATGTATATGCTTTGGTGGAAGCAACCGCGATTTCCGGTCCTGCCAGTGTTGCAATCACATCATCTGCATCACGTGCAATGGAGCTGCCCACTACGTTCGTGATTGCCAGTACATGTGCACCATTGGATTGTGCTTCGCGCAGTGCAGCAAGCGTATCCGCAGTTTCACCAGATTGGCTTACCACGATAACGAGTGTATCTTTGCCCACGATTGGGGAACGATAGCGGTACTCGGAAGCAACATCCGTTTCAACCGGAATACGTACCAATTGCTCAATTACTGTACGTCCAACGAGACCTGCATGGTACGCAGTACCACATGCAATGATTTGAACGTTACGAATATTTTTAATTTGTTCTTCAGTCATTTTCAACTCAGGAAGTTGAACCTTTTTGCTTTCATTGTCGATGCGACCCAGCATGGTATCACGGTATGCTTTTGGTTGCTCATGAATTTCTTTCAACATGAAGTGCTCGAATCCGCCTTTTTCTGCAGTTACAGCATCCCAATCGACACGAATCATTTCCCGAGAAATAAAGTTGCCTTCAAACGTCATCAATTCGACAGCATCATGTGTCAAAACAGCCATTTCACCATCATTCAGAATGTACACGTTACGTGTGTGTTCCAGAATTGCCGGGATGTCGGAACCAATGAAGTTCTCGCCTTCACCAATACCAATAATCAATGGACTTGCTTGACGCACAGCTACGAGTTTCTCCGGCTCATGCTCTGTCAATACACCCAGTGCGAATGCACCACGCAACAATGTGGTCACTTTTTGCACTGTTTTAACGATATCACCATTGTATTCACGTGCAATTAGGTGAGAGATAACTTCAGTATCTGTCTCGGAAGTGAACGTATGACCTTGAGAGATCAGTTCATCCTTCAGTTCGAGATAGTTCTCGATGATCCCGTTGTGAACAACAGAGAACTTCTGGCTTCCATCCGTGTGTGGATGGGAGTTCTCATCCGATGGTTTACCATGAGTTGCCCAACGTGTGTGTCCGATTCCGGCATTACCTACCAGTGGTGCTCCATCCAGCTTGGCTTCAAGGTTCGCAAGACGACCAAGAGCTTTCGTGATTTGCAGACCTTCCGGTGTGAATACCGCGATACCTGCAGAATCATAACCACGATACTCGAGCTTTTTCAATCCTTCGACCAATACCGATTGAGTGTTCTTATTACCAATATATCCAACAATACCGCACATAGTTTAGTTCCTCCGTTTGTATATGAATACTGTGTCACGAAGAGAAACAGGCTGTCGCGGCATATCGAAAAAATGAATGATTGCCTAAATGTATCATGAATACCAGTTACCTATTCAATTATCAATGATCAGACCGGCCTCTTGCCGCTCTTCAGTCATCATAAGATGTTATGAATGCAATCATGAATGTACATCATTTTTCCGTCCGCGCACCTATTTTGCTCTTCGCGCACATTCATTTGAATTTTAGTTTACTCCTGCACCTACCGGCGCGTTGTGTGGACAGTCACCCATCCATTTTCCGCAATCCGGTTTACGGCTATGGTGCATCACCGGGAGGTCCCCGCCGAACAATCCGAACACCTCCACCTCGTCAGCTTGATTGCCGTCGATCCTGATCAGTGAATCTTGAGTTCCAAGATCCATACCGCTTCAGAATCCTTCCCGCGCAACTTCAAGCTCTGGCGCTTGTGTAACTAATACCTTACGATCCTCACTTTCTGTGTCTGAATGACGACTCCACTCATTATATGCACGTCAGGTTCATTTTGCAATGGAGCAAAGTACCTGTGACCAAATCAGCATATTTACCCACAATCCCGACCGGATTATCAGACCTTAGGCCTTGCCAGTCGGGACGCGGGTTTACTGTTCTTGCTTCAAGCATATACCCTTTATTATAACATTCTATGATGGCCATCCCACAGTGGGAATGTGTACACAAAATGTATATCTAAGGTGTTAAACCAGTTCCTTTTGCACCACGTCTGCGATCTGGGATACAAACTGCTCCAGTTCACCTTTATCTGGTCCTTCTGCCATAACACGAATCAGAGATTCTGTACCAGACGCACGAACAAGAACACGTCCATTATCACCAAGCTGCTGTTCTACTGTAGCAATAGCCTGCTCGATTGCAGCATTACCTTCGTATTTGCTCTTGTCTTCCACACGTACGTTGACCAGAACCTGTGGGTATTGAGTCATTAGTGATTTCAGATCACTCAGTTTCTTGCCCGATGCTTTGAGGGTATCCACGAGTTGAATAGCTGTCAGCATGCCATCTCCGGTTGTATTGTAATCCAGGAAAATAACATGGCCGGACTGCTCACCACCCAGATTATACCCACCGCGGCGCATCTCCTCCATCACATAGCGGTCGCCCACAGCCGTTTTAGCTGTTTTCAGTGCAAGCTTCTCCGTCGCTTTATAAAATCCGATGTTACTCATGACGGTGGATACCACTGTACTGTCTTTTAGCTTGCCCGCACGATTCATTGCATCACCACAGATGCACAGAATGAAGTCTCCATCGACCTCTGCGCCCGTTTCATCAATAGCAATCAGACGATCCGCATCTCCATCAAAAGCTAGACCCAGATCCGCTTTATGTTTAAGCACTTCTTGCTTCAGATGCTCCGGGTGTGTGGAACCACATTGCTCATTGATATTCAGGCCGTTGGGCTCAGCACCAATTGCAATGACTTCCGCCCCAAGCTCTGCAAACAATTTAGGTGCAAGCTCATAAGCTGCTCCGTTAGCACAATCGAGTACAATTTTAAGTCCAGAGAACGACTCGGTTACGGTTGTTTTCAGGTATTCGAGATAACTGTAGCGCGATTGCTCATCTACCGTTACGGTACCCAATCCGCCGCCAACAGGACGTGGCAATTGATCCGTTTCAGCATCCATCAGTTCTTCGATCCGGTTCTCCGTCTCGTCAGATAATTTGAAACCGTCCCCGCCAAAAAACTTGATTCCGTTATCTTCTACCGGATTATGGGAAGCCGAAATCATGACTCCTGCGTCGGCTTTAAGCAAACGAGTAATATAGGCCACTCCCGGAGTGGATACAACGCCCAGACGGATGACATCTGCACCGATGGACAGTAGACCTGCAACCAGCGCAGATTCCAGCATCAGTCCCGAGATCCGGGTATCCATCCCGATAACCACTTTGGGTCTCTCTACGCCGCCAGCAAGCACGTAACCGCCACATCGACCGATGCTGTAAGCCAGCTCCGCCGTTAATTCTTTATTGGCAACACCTCTTACACCGTCTGTACCAAAATATTTCCCCATGATCTAACTCCTTTTATTCGCATCATATAAGAGCATCAAATAGTTATTTTATCAAATCAATCTGAATCATTACGGATTCGAGCCATTGGTACCGCCGCTACCGCTGCTGTTACCCGAGTTCCCTTTATTCGTTGCATTACCTTGCTGGGTTTGCTGCTCCTGATTTTCCGTATTCGATTCTGTCGTTTCCCCTTCATCAGGTGCAGGATCCGTTTCTCCGTTCTCCACTTCTGCAGGCGAAGGCTCCGGCCCGGCATTTCCTTCATCCGTGGGCTCTTCGCTTGGGGGAACCGTCGTATCCTCTGCTTTTTCACTGATCTTGACTGTAGCGCTCAAGGGAGTAGAGGTACCATCCAGCTCAGCAAATCGGGGTAATTCAGCATCCAGCTTCACATCATGTGTCCCGGCGGCAAGCCCCTGAAGATCTGCCGTCAGCTTGATATCCTCGCCACTCAGACCTTCAAGCATACTCGGAGAACCCTTCAGTGTAAGATTTACACCGCCGCTCTTTGGCGTGACCAGTGCAGCTTCCAAACCGTTCCCCACACCCGTAAGGGTTATGGGGACATTGGGAAAGACCTTTGTTGTCTCCTCTGTCTCATCATAAGGTGACACAGTAACCTTGATCTGAATCGAACTAGGCTCGATTTTCTCAAAACCCGAAGGCGGCGTCAAGTCCACGTTAACTGTCGATGTACCGGCCTCTTCAAATTGTGTCAGATCCAAGGTAACTTGGTCGTAGGCCTGTATACCCGCAAGCGCCTCATCCGTACCGTAAACCGAGACTTCTTTCACGCTTGGTTCCACACTGGACAGTACCAATCCCTCCGGCAGCTGTCCTGAATATTTGATTCTTAAGGGTACTGATTTATAGGGCTGATTAACCGGAATGCGAACTTCAACGGTCTGCGGCGTAATGACTGCATTTTCAAGTACTTTGCCTTCTGCATCATATGCCTGCAGTTTCACCCTTTTCTGCGTTACATCATCTTTTGCATCCTTCACACTCACACTGCCCTGTACCTTCGCTACAGCGTCCAACTGCCCTTCGGGAAGAGTTACCTTAACCGGACCCGTTGGCTCAACGACAGGCGTCCCAAGGCTGTAACCAGCGGATGGATCTCCTTCGGGTACAATATTCACATTGAAGGATTTGGTGCCCAATTTTTCAACATTGACTGTAACCATGGAAGGCTCCATGCTAACCACCTCGACGCCAGAAGGCAGATCGGGAACGAGCGGCAGCGTATTGGAGCCATCTTTGACCTGGCTCAGGTCAACGAGTACCTTATAATCATCATTTGTAAATATGGAAGTTAACATGGAACGCTGTCCTTTGATCTCCAGTCGCACCTCATCCGTACTTAATGAAGTGAGCACATACGAGTTGCTGTCAAGGCCATAAGGCTGAACAGGTACGGTACGCTCTACTACCTTGTTGGTTGTACCTGTAGCAATCGTTGGCGTGGTAGGAACTTCATCCAGATGAATCATAAACCAGAGCAGCAAACTTACTGCAAGCGCAAGGATTTTGGCAAAGTTATTATTGTTGAACCATTTATCCATTACTTCGTTCCCCCCTTCCGTTTCCAGAAAGAAGTCCAGTTATTCTTTTTATTTAAATTGGATGTTGGACGAAGCTCTTCATATAACTTGGCAATCAGCGACTCTTCCTTAATGTCACGAACGACCTGTCCATTCATCGCCAGCGATACTTGTCCAGTCTCCTCCGAGACAACCAGACAGATTGCATCGGCTACCTCCGTAATACCAATTGCGGCACGGTGGCGTGTTCCAAGTTCCTTGCTAATAAACGGATTCTCGGATAAAGGCAAATAACATGCCGCTGCAGAGATCTGTTTGCCTTGGATAATCACAGCCCCATCATGGAGCGGTGTATTTGGGATAAAGATATTGATCATCAGTTCCGAGCTAACCAACGATTGCATCTGAATTCCGGATTCGGTGTAATCGTTCAGGCCCGTTTCTCGTTCGAAGACCACAAGTGCACCAATTTTACGACGGGACAAATAATTCACAGACTTAATAATCTCGCCAATTAACACCGTTAATTCTTCATCGCTGGCTGCTGTGGAGCGTCCGAACAATTTACCACGTCCCAGCTGCTCCAGACCGCGGCGCAGTTCCGGTTGAAATATAATAAAGACGGCTACCACACCAAATGTAAACATCTGGTTCATGAGCCATTTGAGTGTATACAGGTTTAGCCATGTGCTTAGTGCCCAGATCACCACAAGGAACAGAATGCCCTTGAGCAGCTGTACTGCACGTGTACCCCGTACAAGTAAAATCAGTTTGTACATAATATAGGTAACAATCAATATATCGATAACGTCCTTAATGGACTCTTTCCACGTTAAGTCAGCAAAATAGTTCATAAGCTAGCCCCCGCTATCCCCATTGATGAGTAAACCCTGATCTCATATTAACCCATTAGGATTTTATGTAATCCCTGGTCTTAGCTTTTGCACATCCGACACAGACAAGCCTCCGGCCGTATAAGTTGGAGGGAAAGAGTGTTCCCCGGTACAACAATATATAGACGAATATAACCAGTTCATTCTATATCTTGCCGCTTGGAAGACCGCCTTTGGATAGATGCAAAATGCTTTTCTATATGTAGTAGTATGTTCTCTTTAGTATCTAGGTTATAACGATAACGTTCAGGTTGCAAGTTACGGCAGTCACAAACTGCGCAGAAACAACACAAATACCAAAAATTACAATCTTACCAATAAAAAAAGAGTACCCCATGCATACTGGAGGTACCCTGCTTGGTATATACCATTGAAGAATTCACCCTGTGCTAGCGGTAAGCCACTTCATTCACCATATTGGTTATTTTGTACCAGAACCAGTCCAGCGCCTGATCAATGCTTTTCACCTGACCGGAAATATGCGCCGTCGAAGCTTGATACAGTTGTCCGTCGATCACCGTCAGATTGCCATCTACATCACCATATACCTGGGCGGTACCATTCTCTATCGTAAGATCGCCCGCAATTGACTTGCCTTGAGGAACAATTACCGTGTTTCCTTCAATGACGATCTGGTCCAGATTATTCCCCTTAACGACCATTTCGTTATTCTGATCCCAGAAGCTCCAAGCGCTAAAGAGCATCACGACCAAAAAGAAGGCTGCCGCCGTCAGCGCGGGATGTCCTTTGACCCATTTGAGCCATACCTGTTGTCTCTTGGGCTGTGGCAGAGCATTCATAATACGATTGGTCAGCTCATCCGAGGCAGACGGTGAATAACGTTTCATGGCAAAGAGCAGCATTTCCGTCTGTTCCAACTCTTTAAAGCGCATGCGACACTCCGGACAGGTAACAAGGTGACCTTTCAGTTCTACCTTCTGGGCCGGGGACAACGACTCATCCAAACATTCATGCATTAAAGAGACGGCCGAGTTGCAATCCATATGAGAGCCAATCCTTTCTTAGATCACTTAGTCCATGCATCTTCAAATACAACGCATAAGACTTGCATACATTACATACGCATCCGTTTCGGATATGTTTCAAATAATTTCGCCTAAAAAAATTGAAATGGATTTACAGCTTATATTCCAGTTTTTTACGCAAAAAGTCACGGCCCCGGTGCACACGTGTTTTGATCGTTGTTACGGGCATGCCTGTGACATCACTAATTTCCTGCAGCGACAAGTCCTGTAAATATCTCAAAATCATGACGGACTTATACTTGGCCGGCAGACTGTCTATAGCCTCACGAATGAGCGTCTGAGTTTCTGACAATAGTGCTTCGCTCTCTGGTGTACGATCATCACTCGGAAGCATGGAATAACCATCGGATCCTTCCTGATCATTCAACTCGGCATCCAAAGAGTAAGATGGTTTCTTTCTCCGTAAACGGTCGATACACAAGTTGGTTGCAATCCGGTAAATCCAGGTTGAAAACTTCTGGTTCGGATCATATTTCTCCATATTACGAAACACACGCAAAAACGTCTCCTGTACAACGTCTTCAGCTTCATGACGATTGTTCAGCATCCGGTATGCCAAATGAAATAGCTTGTCCTTGTATAGTTCTACGATTTCTGCAAAGGCCCGCTGATCACCCTTTAGGACCAGCTTAACCAGCCTGTTCTCCAAATTGTCCACCTTTATTCCCCCAGACATGCTGATGGGTCTTCCGCCTTCTGATACCCGTCCACACTTGTAATTCACCAATCAAATCGTAAATCAACTTTGGTCAAAAATCAAGACTGTGCCGGAAAATATCCACCAAAAACAGTAAAAACGGGAACTCCTACTGGAGTCCCGTTTCATCTCTCACACAAGATTGCGAAGAGAACCGTGCATTTTATTGTCCAATTCCATTAACTATTCACTACATGAATCATATGGGTCAAGTAATGCATCAGCCTGTATTGCGGAGTCCTGCAGCAATACCGTTAATCGTCAGCAGCACTTCACGCAGCAATTCGGTATCATCTTCCCCGCGCTCACGCATGTCTCTCAGCTCGCTAAGCAGCTGCACCTGCATATAGGACAATGGATCAACGTAAGGATTACGCAAACGAATCGATTCCTGAATTACCGGTACATCATCCAAAATCTCTTCTTCTCCGGTAATTTTCAGAATCAGCTCTTTTGTCAGTTTGAATTCAGACTCAATCTGACCATAGATACGATCACGCGCTTCCTTGTTGGAGGCCATTGCGGAATATTCTTTGGCAATTACAAGATCTGCCTTGGCAATAGCCATCTGTACCGTATCAATAAGTGTACGGAAGAATGGGAAGTTGGCATACATGTCTTTGAGGACAGCCAAATTTTCCTCTTTATTCTGGTAGTAGCTTTGCAATCCTGTTCCAGCTGCATACCATGCAGGGAGAAGGTAGCGGCTTTGAGTCCAGGCAAATACCCATGGAATTGCTCTCAGGTCTTCGAATTTATCACTGTTTTTCCGTTTGGATGGTCTTGAACCAATGTTGAGCTCTCCGACCTCCGGCAGCGGTGTTGATTCCTTGAAGAATTTGAAGAAGTCCGGATCACGGAAGATCAAATCTTGATACTTCGTGAGAGATACCTCGGAAATATCCTTGATGATGCTATCCCAGTGTTGTTCAGAGACTGATTCTTGTGGCTCCATTCCGTTCAGGGCAGCTGTGAGCAATGCCGATGTCGCCTGCTCCAGACTGCGGTAAGCAATACCTTGAAGGGAATATCGGGATGAGATGACTTCGCCCTGCTCGGTAATCTTGATTCCCCCACCAATTGTATGAGGTGGTTGTGCAAGAATACTGCGGTTAAGCGGCATGCCTCCACGTCCCAATGCACCGCCACGACCATGGAAGAACTTCAGCTTGACGCCATGCTTATTACCCACAGCAGTAATGGCGTTCATGGCTACCCGAAGCTCCCAGTTAGCCGTTACCACTCCGCCATCCTTGTTGCTGTCTGAATAACCAAGCATGATTTCATGCAGCTCATTCCGGGCAGCTACGCTTGCGCGGTATACCGGAAGATTGAAGAGCTTTTGCATGATGTCAGAAGCTGCATGAAGGTCATCAATCGTTTCAAACAGTGGCACAGCCTGAAGTGTCGAAATAATCTCTCCGCCCTGTCCTTTACGGAACAATCCTACTTCCTTGGCAAATACCATGACTTCCAGCAGATCACTTGCTCCCTGCGTCATACTGATCAGATAACTTGTAATACATCCTGTACCAAACTCGCTCTGTGCACGTTTGATTGTACGGAATACATCCAGACATTCTTTTGTTCCCTCACTATACTGGTGATATGGAGAAGTCAATGGACGTGGATCCTCGAGCAGGCGAGCCAGCAAATCAATTTTACCGTCCTCTGTCAGACGAGCATAATCTTCAACAATGTTCATCTTCGCCAAAATTTCGGCCATCGCATTCTCATGTTCCTGACTATGCTGACGAACATCCAGCGCAGCCGTGTGGAATCCGAAAAGCTCCACTTGGCGAATCATTTTGCGAACCGTCGTATCCGCTACATAATCTGCAAAATGATGGCGCAGGCTGCGGTCAATAATCATCAGATCATCGATCAATTCCTGAGCGCTGTCATAACGGTCCGGCTGTCCGACTTTATTTTCATCAAGTACATTATTCATTTTGGCAATCATGTATGCCAGTTTGATCCGATAAGGTTCTTTCTCATTACGCCAAATGTCTACTTTTTTCAAAGTGACACAGCTGCGGTCCTGCTCAATGGATTGAGCCAATTCATCCGACACGTGGATGATGTTCGTACTGAAGCTGAGATGCCCCATGAGCTCAATCATAATCCGCTGATATTCACGCAAAGCGAGCTTGCGCTGCATCAACAGCGTCTGCCACGTTACATCTGAAGTTACCGAAGGATTTCCGTCCCGGTCTCCACCGATCCAGGAACCGAAGCGCAAATACGTCGGCACATGCCAGTCGTGGTCAGGATAAAATTTATTCAGGCAGCGTTCAAGCTCCTGATATACATCCGGAAGTACGTGGAACAACGTTTCGTGAAAATAATACATTCCGTTCCGTACCTCATCCAGTACAGTCGGTTTGCGGTCGCGAAGCTCATCTGTCTGCCAGAGTGTAATAACTTCGTTCAGCAGTTTCTCCCGCAATTGTTCACGTTCACGCAACGTCAGCGTAGGATTATCAAGCAGCATGACATCTTCAGATATCCGTTTGTGGATATCCAAAATAACCCGGCGCATAGCCTCGGTTGGGTGAGCTGTCATAACCAGTTCCAGCGACAATTCGTCCAGAATCTGCTCGACTTCGGTATGAGACAATCCGCGTTCCTTCAGATCCTGTACGGCCTTCTCGATCGAACCAGGCTGTACTGCATCCCCTGCAGATCGTTCATAATCCCGTTTACGCCGGATCCGATGGTTTTGTTCAGCAATATTAACTAATTGAAAATAAATTGCAAAAGCTCGAATGACCTGGTGACGATTTTCAGAATCTAATTCCTGGATCATCGTTTTGAACTCTGTATACAGTTCAGGCAAAAATTCTGCACGCAACGATTTGCTCGTTTCCCGAATTTTCTCAACGATATCGAGAAGCTCCGTGCCCCCTTGATGGACAAGAACTTCTCCGAGTATATTGCCCAGGAACCGCACGTCTCGCCGGAGCAGGTTGTTAGATTGGCTTTTGCTGGCGGTTACCATAGTTTCAGTCATGCTTATCCTCCCATCTGATCGTTCACATTCGTACACGTAAATTTGACACCTTCATAACATCATACAATAAAATGGTACGAAAATCTTTATTTTTCTATTAGTAAAAAAGGGGATTATCCCCGATTTTCCGCACAAAAACGCACTTTATTATTCATTTTCTTAATTTGCTTCATTTAATGAGCAAAAGCTTGTCGCATGATACCTTTTTCACATGCTCTATATAAACAAATATCTTATACATATTCGTTATAATTTATAAATATACAGCAGCGTTAAATATACTCATACAGAAGAGTATAATATCATTTCCATGATTTATGCAGTTCAATTCCCATGCAAAAACATGACCGGCAAAGCAAGCTTTTGTATACTTTACCACAGTGATGTAATAAATTAAAGTATCAATTTAAAAATTATTATCATTTGCTACCTCCCCTTATGGAAACAACAAGTTAGAGGCTTTAAACGAAGTTGATTTGTGATGTAACCAAGCCAGATTTAATGCCTAATTATGTGCTTAAATGCATTTCAATGATCAAAATAGTTTCTTTAAGCTGTTTTAAATGATTCTTCATTAAAGTCCATCCTGGATTCCAAAGGTTTGAGGGTAAATCGATTCCTTGGCTAGCCAATATTGGTGGGCTATTTTATGCAGCATGATCACTTATGCCAGAGGGATATTTTAACGTAAGAACAATTACATAATTTCATTTAGTAAAAGGCAGATTAGATATAGTTCAAACAAAAAGGAGGCGACATCTAATGAAGAAAAAGGTATCTACAATTATTGCTTCTACACTTCTGGTGGCAGCATTGGCTGGACCTGCCGCTGCGAATGGTTCAGCAACCCAAGGTATGGATCAAAACCGTGGAACACAAATGAACAGCACAAACTACAACACGGGTGACTACCGTACGAACAATGTTCGTGCAAATGCTGCGACTGACCGAGACAATGATATGGACTGGGGCTGGCTCGGTTTGCTCGGACTCCTCGGCTTAGCAGGTATGCGTAGAAAAGTTTCTGACCGTCACGAACGTTAATAGCTATACGAAGGTTCCTAAACGCTACTAAAGTGTTTAGAAGCCCTTTTAGCCTGTCTCATTGGATGTATTAAATGAGGTACAGAGCACAAGAAGCCAAGACCTTCTACACATGGAGGCCTTGGCTTCTTCTTACGTTTTTATACAATTCCCTAAACGTTGTCTCATAGAAAAAAGCAGTCTCTACATGATGTAGAGGCTGCTCTTAAAATCATATAAGCGGGTGATGGGAATCGAACCCACGCTATTAGCTTGGAAGGCTAAAGTTCTACCATTGAACTACACCCGCGTAATTATAAAATCGGGATGACACGATTTGAACATGCGACCCCCTGGTCCCAAACCAGGTGCTCTACCAAGCTGAGCTACATCCCGATATTGATGATAATGGCGCGCCCTGAGAGATTCGAACTCCCGGCCTTTTGATTCGTAGTCAAACGCTCTATCCAGCTGAGCTAAGGGCGCATATGTTATTGGAGCGGACGACGGGAATCGAACCCGCGACCCTCGCCTTGGCAAGGCGATGCTCTACCGCTGAGCCACGTCCGCTTATAAAGGATGCGCGTGGAGGGACTTGAACCCCCACGTCAAAGACGCTAGATCCTAAGTCTAGTGCGTCTGCCAATTCCGCCACACGCGCATGTAACAAGTGAGCCATGAAGGACTCGAACCTTCGACACCCTGATTAAAAGTCAGGTGCTCTACCAACTGAGCTAATGGCTCTTAATAAATGGCTGGGGATATAGGATTTGAACCTATGCATGACGGAGTCAAAGTCCGTTGCCTTACCGCTTGGCTAATCCCCAATAATAAAGATGGTGGAGGCTGAGGGGCTCGAACCCCCGACCCTCTGCTTGTAAGGCAGATGCTCTCCCAGCTGAGCTAAGCCTCCATCCTATGACCCGTAGGGGATTCGAACCCCTGTTACCTCCGTGAAAGGGAGGTGTCTTAACCCCTTGACCAACGGGCCCCATTTCCAAAGCTCTCAACCGGGATCGAACCGGTGACCTCATCCTTACCATGGATGCACTCTACCTACTGAGCTATGAGAGCAAATGGCTCCCCGAACAGGACTCGAACCTGTGACAACTCGATTAACAGTCGAGTGCTCTACCAACTGAGCTATCAGGGAATAATATGCATTTGCAGGGCAAATGCAATTCATCGTACAACGCTAACATGCAGAGCCTGTTTTCTATGTAAGATGAAAGAGTTCGCTTGGCAGCGTCCTACTCTCCCAGGACCCTTCGGTCCAAGTACCATCGGCGCTAGAGGGCTTAACGGTCGTGTTCGGGATGGGTACGTGTGGAACCCCTCCGCCATCGCCACCAAACGATGCTGCTACGCTCAGAGATCATTCTCTGAAAACTAGATTCGAAACGAAATTTGCGACTAGAACCTGCAATTTGGATAAGCCCTCGACCGATTAGTACTGGTCAGCTCCATGCATTACTGCACTTCCACCCCCAGCCTATCTACCTCGTCGTCTTCAAGGGGTCTTACATACTGGGAAAT
>NZ_WYEV01000025.1:0-15597 GCF_015143645.1 Paenibacillus sp. P13VS
AGATAGCTGTCCAGTTCGCCTTGGTTCCACTCTGTGAAGATTTCGTGCAGCTCCTCAACGGAAACATTCAGAACGGATTTGAGCAGGTGGTAGGCTTCACCAATCAGCTGCATATCTCCATATTCAATACCGTTGTGCACCATTTTCACGTAGTGTCCGGCACCGTCTGGTCCGATGTACGTGCTGCAGGCATCATCGCCAACTTTGGCAGAGATCGCTGTCAGAATCGGTTCAACCAGTTCGTATGCACTTTCTTGACCACCTGGCATGATTGCTGGGCCTTTCAGTGCGCCTTCTTCGCCGCCGGATACACCAGCGCCAATGAAACGGAATCCTTTCTCTTCCAGCTCTTTGCTGCGACGCTGCGTGTCAGGGAAGTAGGCGTTACCTCCATCAATAATGATATCGCCCTCATCCAGATGAGGCAGCAATTGTTCAATCGTCGCGTCAGTCGCTTTACCGGCTTGAACCATGATCAGAATTTTGCGCGGGGATTCCAGGGATGCCACGAACTCTTCAATGGAGAACGCGCCAGTCAGGTTTTTTCCCTCAGCTTCTTTCAGAAGATCATTCGTTTTCTCCGGGGAACGGTTGAACACCGATACGGAAAATCCCTTACTTTCAATATTCAGGGCCAAGTTTTTGCCCATTACTGCAAGTCCAATAACACCAATCTGTTGTTTACTCATTATGTCCTCCCCATGCTCTTTGTTTTATAGGAAACGTAAGTCTGATTAAATTCGCTAATCAGAAGTTTCGCTTATTGAACTGTTTTTTTCCAGTCCGCTGCGAATTTATCCATGCCTTGATCCGTCAGTGGGTGTTTGGAAATTTGTTCAATTACAGAGAATGGAACCGTAGCAATATGTGCTCCAGCCATCGCTACACGTGTAACGTGGTCTGGGTGTCTTACGGAAGCTGCGATAATTTGAGCATCCAGGTTATGTGTACGGAACAATTCAGCTACTTTGGAAACCAATTGAACACCATCTTCCGAAATATCATCCAGACGTCCGAGGAATGGAGATACATAAGTTGCACCTGCACGTGCTGCAAGGAGTGCCTGATTGACAGTGAAGATCAACGTTACGTTCGTTTTAACACCTTTTTTGGTCAGGTAACGGCAAGCTTCCAGTCCTGCAAGGGTCATTGGCAGCTTGATTGTAATGTTTTTGTCGTTATTGTTGATTTTGATCAGTTCATTGGCTTGAGCGATCATTTCTTCAGCTGTAAGGGCATCCGGTGTTACTTCTGCAGATACGGATTCAACTTCAGGTACTTCACGCAAGATTTCCTCAATGCGATCTTCAAATTTAATGCCTTCTTTGGCTACCAGTGATGGGTTCGTTGTTACACCAGACAGGACGCCGATTTTGTATGCTTTTTTGATGTCTTCCAAGTTTGCTGTATCGATGAAAAATTTCATGTTAAAACCCTCCAGTTAATTTGTGTTTTGAATTACAAGTTTGAATTGACAGCTAGTGGTGCAGCCAGTACATCTTCAGCAGATTGTTCTGACGGCTCATCGAACCACCAGTGATGACCTTCGGCAGCAAGCATCTCGTCTGATTCCACAGGACCATAGCTACCTGCAGGGTAGAGATGAAGTGGCAGCAGATTTTCCTCAAATGCCTCCAAGATCGGTTGAACCCAAGCCCAAGACAATTCAACTTCATCCCAATGAGCGAAGAACGTTGGATCCCCTTGAAGGGCATCACGGATCAGGTTCTCATAAGCTTCGGCAAGATCTCCCCGATCAGGTGCCAAATCAATGTGAACCGGCTTGAACTCCCCTTTGTTCTGAGGGTCACTCGCATTGAGCTGAAGCGTCATGCTTTGATCAGGACTCATTTCAATGACAAGCAGATTCGGCTTGGAGCCATTGCTCTTCACTGCATTTGACTGACCAGACGGTTCCTTGAATTCGATGACGATACGTGTTGATTTCTCCTTCATTCGTTTACCTGTGCGGATATAGAATGGAACACCGCGCCAGAAGAAGTCATCAATCTGCAATTTCGCAGCAATAAAGGTATCGTTCATTGTATTTTCGGCAACGCCCGGCTCGGCAGCATACGCGCTCACCGCTTTGCCTTGGATGGATCCTTCAGCATATTGTCCACGAATCACGCTTGCACCCACATTTTGTTTCTGCAGCGGCTCGATCGATTCCATAATATGCTTTTTCTTCAGTCCAACCTTTTCGGTCGTGCTGTTATATGGAAGCTGGATAGCCATCATCATGAGCAATTGCAGCATGTGATTCTGGAACATATCCCGCACAGCTCCTACATGATCATAATAGGAAGCACGCTCCTCCACACCAACAGTCTCGTTGGCCGTGATTTGCACGTTGGAGATGTACCGGTTGTTCCATAATGCTTTCATGATCGGATTGCTCTGATGCAAGGTTTCCAAACGCTGTACCATCGGTTTGCCAAGATAATGGTCAATCCGATAGATCTCTTCTTCCGTGAACGCCTCACTCAGTTTGCGGTTAAGATCACGGGCCGATTGCAGATCATGACCGAACGGTTTCTCAATCACGAGGCGCTTCCAGCCATTGGTGGATCCAAGTCCGCTGCTTTGAATATTTTCTGCGATCGGTTCGAAGAATTCTGGTCCGACAGACAGATAGAACAGGCGATTGGACGGAATGTCCAGCTCTGCTTCTCTCTGTTCAACCAATTTTAACAGCTGTATATAATCTTCCTTATGGCTAATATTCAATACATTGTATCGAAAAGCCTGCACGAACGACTTCACACGTTCTGGATCCGCTTGGCGTCTAGAGAATTCATTCAGTGACTTTTCAACTTGTGCCTGAAAAAATTCATCAGACCATTCTCTACGGCCCAGGCCAATCAGTGAGAAGGTTTCAGGAAGTTTCTGCTCAATATATAAATTGTATAAGGCAGGATATATTTTTCTTTTGGCTAAATCGCCAGTAGCACCAAATAAAATAATGCTCGTTGGTTCCATATCACCGTTCTCCTTCCAAGTAACTCTGGTTTCTTTGCTGTAGTTACACTATAATACGTTTTATAGCCATACAAGTAATTAATATATTTCACAGGAGCTATAGATAATATCTATGACAACAAATTATGAGTTATATAAAGTCTTTTACTGGGCTGCCAAAACCGGAAGTTTGACTCAAGCCGCCAAGGCACTCTATATCACCCAACCCAGCGTCAGCCATGCCATCAAGCAGTTGGAGGAGAGTTTCGGCCTTACGTTGTTTTATCGCAATTCCAAAGGAGTGGCATTGACTCAGGAAGGCGTTAGCCTATATTCCTATATTGAGCAATCCCAGATCCTAATCTCACTTGCGGAAGAGAAAATGGCTGCATTGAAAAGTCTCGACAGTGGAGAGCTTCGAATCGGCGGCAGTGACTCCTTGTTCAAGCATTACATGCTTGCCTACCTGGAAGAATTCCATACTCTTTATCCCAACATTAAGCTGCATCTCAGTCATGGGACAACGCCTGAAGTCATTACCTTTTTGAAAGAGGGCAAAATTGATCTCGGTGTTGTACGGATGCCGATTGTTGATCCGCAGCTGGAGGTCCGCGAAAGCATACAGCTTAAGGATTGCTTCGTCGCAGGCGAACGTTATGCCCAGTTGAAGGACAAAGTCATGACACTGGATATGCTGCTTGAACACCAGCTTATTCTCTTCTCGCGGAACAGCCGGGTTCGGATGGCCATTACGGAATTGTTTAATAGCTACGGTTACACACTGAAGCCTGAAATTGAGGTCGGAAGCGTGGATCTGCTCATTGAATTCGCACGGCGGGGATTGGGTATTTCCTATGTAACCCGTGAGTTTATCTCCAAGGAGCTGGAAGAAGGTTCACTGTTTGAAATTCAGCTCGATGTCCCTCTTCCCCCTTCACATGTGGGGATTATGACCAAACGGAATATGCCTATTTCCCTGGCAGCCAATCGATTTATGGACCTTATTTTTAAAAGTTAAATAACTCCCTTAACACAAACAAGTGCTTCTACTCCTGGTTAGGAACAAGAAGCACTTGTTTATTGACGACTTGATATTGCTCTAATTAAAAAACTTACTTTTTACTCGTGAAAAACTTTTCGCTGTTTCATGCTCATTACACTCCGTACATTTGCTCCAGTTCCAGTAGACGGCTCTTGATTCGCTGTGGAATAGTCTCAAATAACTTGTCCCATATCATAAACTTTTCCGGTCCAAGTATATACTCCTCGAACTGCATTGCGGGCACAAAGGCTTTTGTCTGGAGATATTTCCGTACCCGGGCATCAATTCTTTCATTAGTCTCATAATCATTTTTGAACAAGTCATTTACCAATAGGCCGTCACATCCGGCTTGGATACCTGCAGCGGAATACAAATCGGGCAGCAGCTCAAACACGACAGGCAGCGGGGAGAACGCGTGCTTACCTGGCTGCGAATAGAGGCAGACGTGACGATCAACCATATTTACCCGGTCCTTCAGCATCCCGCGCAGCACTTTACCGTGAAAACTGGCTTCACAATCCACTACCTCTCCATCATGACCTACATAGATCCATACATGTTCCATTTCATACAGGTGCCCAATCTCATAATCCCACCATATCGCATACTCAATCACAAATTGCACGGCCTCAACCGGGAAAAGGATCTCCCGCCTAAACGAAGGTGAAGGACCAGGTTTCTCTAACAGTGAAATTCCAACCAGATCCGGATAAAACGGTTCGTTCTGATCAAACATCAAAATGGGCGCATAACTCATCGCTTTTTCCAGCAATACCGTATCCATTGTCGTCATCCATGTTCCCCTCCGTTAACCCTATGTATGATTACAAGCTAAATCTATATTAACCAAGAATTCTACATGTGTATATTTGTGCAAAACAAAAGCCCGCAACCAGACACGTATACTGGTCACAGGCTTTGCCATAATCTGCAATGAAACTAAAGTCATCCTTTGGTTTTGGATGCTGGGCTCACTTGGTCCGAAACGGACTCCACGCAACCAATTGGCGGTCCCAGGATCGCATCACTTTGTATGGATGCAACCGCTTGGGCATAGGCTTCTTCGTCAATGCAGTAGGCTCTATGAGCTACTTCAGGAGGTGTTGCAGCCAGGAAGTCTGCTCCTAGCACAATATCAGGCGTCGGCTGATCGAAGATAGTCAGCAAGTGAACATCGTCCGTATCTGCCACAAACCAGTGAAACCATCCTTTGGGAAAAATGGAGACTTGGCCAGGTTTCAAATGATAGTTAATTCGCCTCCGGGCAAAGGGATCAAACACGGAAGTTGTAATCTCCCCACTAATCAGAACAATCATTTCTGTCGAGTTGGTATGCCAGTGAGGCTGAACTATTATCCCCTTGCTCATGTGTATATTGAAGAAGCCATTTTGAATGGTTGGCAGTTGTTCTCCAAATAATTGCGTAACATAATTTCGCGGATCTCGCTGATAATTCAGTACAGCAGTGGAATCACCCGCGAGCTGAATATTCGGGATTTGCAAAATCGGATTGATCATGCTAATTTTTCCTCCTTATGGGCGAACATCTCATTGTTGTAATGTATGCCCGGAGCACTGAGATCATGCTGTTAAAAGGGGGCTGTGTATATCTTCACTCCTTGGTCTGTCTGTATTTTCTTGTGAGTCATGGCGTATATGCGGGTAAGAACATATAAGGACGGAAAGGTGGGATTATCATTTGAAGTGGAATACAATCACATATCTCGCACTCGGGATTATCGTCACTTTAGCTCTGGCAGCCTATAGTTCAGCTCCTAATGAGCGTTCGGAGATTCAAACCCCAGATAACATGCAGAAGCAACAGGAAATCCAGATGGACAGCAATCCAGTGACGGAAATTGAAGCATTATCACAAGGAGCCCGAACTAACAAGAAGTCCAGTGAACCACAGGAGGGTCAGTCACTGTCCGTTACCGAAGCATCCACAAGCATTATTAAAGCTCTTCAAGAAAAAGACATGGTGACTGTAGCTTCATGGGCTTCAGAGGATGGAGTCCGCTTCTCCCCTTTTGCCAACATTGACCCAGTCAATGATCTGGTGTTCTCACCAGATGAGATTAGCAACCTACTGAGAGATCCGACCAGATATGTATGGCGAACCGTACCTGATCATGATGATGACAAAATCAAAATGACCTATGCCGATTATCATTTTAAATATGTGTATAACAAGGACTTTATTCATGATGGCGAAAACGCCGTGAATGTTCTTCTTGGCCAAGATGCTCATCCTGGCAATTTACACGAGATATATCCTGAGGCCAATCATGATTTCGTTGAATTCCATGTTAAAGGCACAGACGCCGAGGGAAGAGATTGGCATACACTTCGTCTGGTATTTGAAAAGATCGGGCAGGACCCTATCCTTGTCGGAATGGTCCATGATCAAGGAAGAACATGATCTCTCCCAGCTCAGGTTGGCTATAATGGCATTACGATCTTCGCCCCAGAAGCTTGATGTACAAACTGGTCCGGTAGCTGAATAATAAAAAGCCTGTTTCTACTAAGAGAATCAGGCTCTTCAAACTACATATCATCAAAAAAATCTGATAATTTCTTCCCGGGATCAACCAGTATATCAGTAAGGGGAGCTATATTCCCATATTCCTGATGTTCTAAATCAACGTAACCAATCATCTTTTTACTGGGATTCCAGACCAGATGAATATGGGAGTATTGATCTACATCCGCGGATAAACGAAGCAATTTTTGTCTGCCCATCTTCATCTCCACAGTGTCTAACAGACTAAAGAATTCTACATATTTAATCCCTGATTCGTTATCAGGCAATTCCAATCTCCGCGGTCCTTCGTTAAGAAAATGAACGAGTTCCTTCGGCAGATTGTAAGGCTTCAACGCATGCAACTTGTTACTTAAGTCATGGAATTCCTTCGGTTCGCGAGCCTTTAAGTAATCGGCCATCTCGTCATTTTTTTGACTAACCGCAATCGTGTATGCCCGTTCCCCATCCTTTTCCTGAATGGTCACATCTGCCCCCTGTTCCACGAGAAATTGAACCATCTTCATATTGTTGTTGCGAGCAGCGACAGTAAGCGGGGTTGCTCTATAAGGGTACACCATATCTGGTTCATTATAGTTAATGTCTACCCCTTCATCCAGCAAGTACTGTATTGTTTTCATATCATGGTCTGACACTGCTGTGCGCAATGTTTTCCCACCATATTTCCGAATATCCAATCCAAGCTCGTTCAGCACAGGTATATTCTTTTTGTTGCCGTAATAGGCCTCATCGTACGCACTCGATTTCACCTTGTTTAAACCAGTCAACTTCGCACCCTTCTGATGAAGATACCGGATGACCTCTTCTCCGCCATATCGGGCTGCGGTAAGAATAGCCGGCTTATCTTTCATATTGAGATTGACGCCGTTCTCTACGAATAGCTCTACGATCTTCTTTTGATTGGTGATCAAAGCAAGCTCTAGCGGTGTCAAAGCTATGTATTTGCTGAGGGCAATAGGTTCTTCCAAGTCCACACCCCCTCTAATCCTTTCTTCTACGGCAGCAGTGTCTCCCTTATAGATCGCCATGGCGAAATCAGGCAGCGTTTTAAACGTTCCTTGACTTCCAATTTTGAACAAAGGTGTACCCTCCAAGTTGGTTTATATTGATATGAAAACTACTTTTAATCATCTACTCTATTATACCTTCGATCTATATTTTTTGCCTAAACGGATCTCATCTCCTTTACCCCATTTGAGCTCTGCACTTTCCTATGCTAATATTATGAACACCTATTTTATAAACAACCTCAGAAAGGAACAATATGAATCCTTCATCCGTACAATCTATTTTTCAACAACAGATTCCGTCATTGGATCTGCGAAGCTGTCTCGTCAGTATGCAAGGGGAGAACATATACAAGCATTATCGCAATCAAGAGGCAGCAAGTCAGATCGCCAAAGTCAATTCTTGCACCAAAAGCGTGCTGTCTGCACTTATCTGTATCGCTATGGATCACGGTTGGCTGCCCGATGCATCTACTCCATTGTCCGCCTTTTTTCCGGCGCTGCTTTCAGATCCTGACCCCCGTAAATCGCAAATTACCCTGGAACAGCTGCTCACCATGACAGCAGGTTTCAACTGGGATGAGTTTAACGGACAGAATTCGTTCCCACGTATGACACGCACGGAGCATTGGGTGAACTTTGCATTGGAACAACGTCTCAGTCATACACCCGGAACTCATATGGAATACAATTCGGGGGTCTCCCAAATTCTTGCGGCCATCCTTATGCAACATACTGGAATGAGTGTAGCTGGATTCGCAGAACGTTATTTATTTGGTCCATTAGGGATTACGGAGTATCATTGGGAGTGTGATCCTCAGGGTGTACATACAGGAGGATTTGGGTTAAAGATGCTGCCCGATGATTTGCTGAAATTCGGTCAGCTCTTCTTGCAGGAAGGCATGTGGCATGGTGAGCGTTTGATTTCAGCTGAACTGGTTAACCGTTCTACAGAAGCATTCATTACTGTGACACCACCGAACCGTGGGAGCTACGGCTGGCACTGGTGGGTCGATACTTGCAAGAGTGATAAACCATCTGAATTTAGTGAAGAACGTACGCCACCGCCTTCGTCAGAGTCCACATCCATTAACAGCGCTGACCGAAACAAAACTGTACTCGACTATTATTACGCCCGCGGATTTGGCGGTCAGTTTGTATACATTGTTCCTCAGCTGGAGCTAGTTACGGTCCTGACGAACGACAAGCGAAAAAAGGAAAAGCCTCCTTTGGATGTTTTCCCTAGACTGATCGCTCCACAGTTAATTGGCCTATTATAGGCCGCATCTATCAGTTTATATTAATCCTTTATAACCCCAACCATGACCAGATATTTTCTGATGGTTGGGGTTGCTCGCGTTCATTTTCAACTCGTTACACCTCAAAAAGTGTCTCTTCAATAGCACGCGTTATCGGATACGGACCTGACTCCCTATTGGAGAGAACGACCAGTTGCGCCGCATGTTCAGGATATACCGAAGACATAAACGACACGCCAGGATCAAATCCCATGACATGTATTTTGAATATCCCTTCATTTTTTAGATCAACCCAAACACCACGTCCATAGTAAGTCTCACCTTCTTCATGAACATGAGATGTAATCAGTTGTTGTGTTGTCGATTCATTCAATAATTGATAAGTTAACAGTCCATCCCAGAAACGAATCATATCAGGTGCTGTTGTATACGCCCCACCATCGGCTCCGCCCTTGATAGGGATCGAGAATATGTTGGTGTTCCAGGTTCCATCCTCATGGTCGATATATCCGATTGCTGTGTTTCGAGGAAGCTGATCGGTCAAAAAGTAACCGGAATTCGTCATTCCGCACCGTTTAAAAATGTGTTCCTCTACATATTCCGTGAAGGGTTGTCCCGATTGTTCTTCCACAATTAAGCCTAACACGATAAATCCCGCATTATTATAGTGGAAACGTTCACCCGGAGCTGACTTCATCGGCAGATGCTGGAACATCGGCAAAAAGTCGCTCCCATTCCGCATGGAATAGACGGGCCGTTCTTTCCACAATTCAGCGAAATCCTCCATGACCTCTTCATCAAAGTAATCCGGTATGCCTGAGGTGTGCGTTAGCAAATGATGAATGGTAATCTCCTTGTTCCACAGAGGAAAATCAATAGTAGTTAATGCATCCACAAGCTTTGTGTCATATGACAGCCTGCCCTGTTCAATCAGTTGACATATGCTCACTGCCGTAAATATTTTGCACCCTGAAGCAATTCCGAATCGGGTATCGATCTGGTTGAGAAGCTCATCGCTGCGATTCGCGTATCCACGGCTCAGATTTAAAAGTGTCTGTCCGTTTTGTTTTAACAGAACTACACCTGAAAAATCATTAGAATTCATTACTTCTTCCACTTTGCGTGCTGCATCCGTTATATTCGTCATTTTTATTCACCTACTGTATTGATTTTTTTAAAGAAACATATCTTCTTAATCAGCCTTGTTATAAATCTCATATCGGTTATCAGTTACAAATTCAGCTCCCTTTTCAGAGCAAGCCCCATACTTTTCGTAATTACTCCTGCCTTCTGACAAGGTCATATGGTTGGGTCCACTATAACGGCTTGGCTCATTGTTACCATCGTCCTCCCAGAAGCAAACTGGACAAATATCATATTCCCCTCGTTGTTCCAAGGTTTCGTAATGACAACAGGGACAGGGTAATAATTTCTCTACGTAGCCTTCAACCTCAATAAGGATTCCTACGATCTTTGAGACGAGTTTAGATAAATATTCGTTAGGGATTCCGTAGAAACTGCCTTCTGTAACCTTCAATAACAATTCATTGTAACGGTTGTCCATTACATCATGTGTTGGTACATCTGAACTTAAGAGTTCCTCCTGCAGCTCTTTTGAAAAATGATGAAACTCAGGGTCTTGTTCATCGATTCCCCAAGAATTCCATAACATGGCCTCCCGTTCATCCCTAGTAAGTTTCGTAATATCCTTTTCTATGATTATCTTTATAGCCTCTTCCCTTAACACCATATCACCCCTAATATGTAGCTATTCTCTATCCTATTATGATTCCGCTATAAGCCCCTTTACTTTTGATTCAAATACTTCCCATTTTAAATCAAACCCTTTTTCAAAGCTCCACCCGTTTGAACGGAGTTTCTTGCCTAAATCAATGAAACTAGCACGCTGCTCCTCGTTTAAGCTCACATCAAAAGGTTCTTCACTATACTTGAACTGATCCAAGTACTCGAGCAATTCCCAGAACGTATCATCTTTCTTATTGTCTTCCTCCATTCCATGATTTAAGAGAATAGAATCAAGGGCATCATCAAGTTTCTCTGTAACAAGGGTTTCATTTTGCCAATTATGATCGATTTGGTACTGAATCGCCTCTTCAAGTTGAGCTAAATCTCTGTAAATGGAAGAATTCATTAATTCATTTTTAATTTCTTGCCTGCCTGCACGTTCATGATTTTGAAAAAACGCCAAATTCCCGAGCAGTGAGAATATAAAAATTACTTTAAACCAGTCTGATTTTTTCATGCTCTCCTCTTTTATCAAAGACTATAGTCAACCTAATGTTGCTTAATTGCATAGTACTTTTCATGGGTTCTTATTAAGGGTATATTCCTACTAGCAAAATTCTTGAATTTTAGTATAGCTATGCTACCCTGTCTGTAACTTTAATGAATGCTTACCTACTAAAGCACTAATTCCCCATACGTGGTACTGACATTCCAGATTGTATAGCTTTATTTAGAAACAACATCATTTATTAAACGCTTCTTCTTATGGTTTGGTTTGTTTTTAACACTAAAATATCCAGCCCTCTGGTTGAATGTTCCCGATAAAATAAAAAGCCGCTCTATAAGCGACATTAATCGGAATATGTTTTTATCTCTCGACATCTGAAGAAAGCCCAGATAGTTAATCATCACTTTTTATATGTAGACTTTGCGTTAACGAGATAATACAGCGTCACGTAGATGGTAAGTATAAATACGCCAAAAAACAGGCAAAATTCAAGCGATGGACGACTGATACTTTCTATCATTAAGTTAAACAGCGTATCACGGTTAGTTAGTGCATCCCAGCTGTTGAGTCGGTAGACTCTGCCTAGCAAGACACCGTAACTTCCCAACGCACAACCCGCCAATACAAAGACCCATGATGCCACATTTCCCAATTTTCGATGTATGACCTCCTGGAGCTGATACATGGACAGAAAACCAAGCAGTAGCCCTGTCCAGACAAACATCAGCAGGACAATCAGATCGTACCAATACTTGTAATCCAGACCGTTGCCAACATAATAACGGGAGCTTCGCGCCGTCAAATGAACAAGATCCGTTACGATATAAGACGCATTCGGGAAAAACAACAACCATAAGAGCCCACTTGCCACCGCAAGCCATGGAGCAGCTCTCCACTTCGATACACTGAAGCCATATGATATGTAAGAGAAAACAAAAGGAATCCAAGCCAAGAAGAGATTCCAGATGAGAAATCGGTAATAACGTTGGTCCATCCAATCAGCAGCTGCAAAGTACAGTCCTACCGTCACCACAGTAACTAAGCTTAGGAAAATAAAAACTTTAAAATAATTCAGCTGTCTCAATAGTGCCTACCTCACTTATTTTCGGAAATTGCGAATGATCACTTCCATCCTCATCCTAAAAATTGGATTAATCACCACATTAGGATCATACCACGTAATCGGTGAGAAACAAATTTATCCGAGTGTTCGGTACTGCTTGAGGTCCGTTGAAAAATATTATGCCAATAGTGGCATCCATACTTGCATAGCAAAAAAGCGGCTGTTCCGTTAATAGGAGCAAGCCGCTTTTAATTGTTCACTTCTTCTTCTCCGTTGCCGTTCAATGACCTCCTGCTGCAATGGTCTTCAATTTATCTGGGTTCACAACCAGATAAACGGCCTCAATTCGTTGACCGGACAAGTCGGACTGAAGGCATATGACTTCGCTTATCTCACCATTGTTCATGAGTGCAACCTGCACTTCTCCATTAATGATGGTTGGCACCCACTCCCGCTCCCTTAATCGGGTCAGCACACGCCGTGAAGTCAGAAGAGCTAGGACCCCCTTGTGAACCTTCATCGTTCTCATCACCGTATGTACACGCCCACCACCATCAGCAGTGAATACAGGTTGTTCAGAGAGCAGATCAAGCATGGCTGTTACATCATAAGCAAGGAAGGCAGTGGTGAAACGTGCAAGCAATTTTTCTCTGTTAGCATCATCTGTGGTGGTTTGAACCTTATCCGGAAGTTGATTGGGCAGGTTACGTCTGGCCCGACTGAAAATTTGACGGCAATTGCTCTCCGTTTTGCCAAGCCAATCGGCAATCTCACGGTACTCATACTGAAAGGCTTCACGAAGTACAAATACAGCCCGCTCCACGGGCGTCAAACGTTCCAGCAGTACCATATAAGCATAAGAGATCATTTCTTTCTGCTCATAGGTTTGCTCAGGCAGATCCACTGCCTCGCCTATTGGCTCCGGAAGCCACTCACCAACATAGTGTTCTCTTTGATTGCGAGCAGAATTCAGCAGATTCAGGCTCCGATTTACTACAAGTTTGGCAATGTAGGATTTGGGATGACGGATCACCTCGTCAGATCTACTTTGCAGCCCTGCAAAGCAGTCCTGTACGACATCCTCAGCCTCCACAACACTCCCAAGCATTCGATAAGCAATGGAGAACGCATATGCTTTATAACGGATATACAGTTCACCAACTTCCAGAGAAGACTCTTCCGGTTCAGTGGTGAGTTTATCAGGATTCATATGAAGGCCTCCTCTGGCAGCGGTATTTGAAATGTTTAATTAAAGCAGCCTGGATACATGCCTGTCGTGATTGCAATTCGGTTCCAGTTGTTAATGGTATTAATCGCCATAACCAGATCTACCAGTTCTTCTTCACTAAAGTGTTCCCGGACCTTATTGTATAATTCCAGTGGAACCCCTTGTTCAGAAATTCGGGTCACAGCTTCAGACAGTTCAAGCATAACACGTTCTTTTTCCGTAAATAAAGGAGCTTCGCGCCAAACGCTAAGCAGCAGGATATGATCTGAGTAATCACCAAGCTTCATCAGATCTTTGGCATGCATATCAAGACAGAAGGCACAGCCATTGATTTGTGAAACTCTGATTTTTAACAATTCATATAATACTTTATCCTCAAATTGACCCGATATAAACTGCTCCATTGCCATTAATGCCTTGAAAGCCCCTGTATTCGCTGCTCTGTAATTCATTCTCAAACTCATCTCATTCGCCTCCGTATTGTAGTGTACATACTGAAGACAAATGAACAGATGAATCTGTGACATTCATTTCAAAAAAATTAAGAAAGATAATTAGTATCTCCAACCATTACCAATAATAGGACGCTGTACAGTGTACGGCATATATTCGGACTCTGCTGGTACATAAGCAGCATTTGGATTATGCCCATACGTTGGATTCATTGGATCGGGGTAAATATATTCCGGACTTGGCGCGTATTGCATCTGTACATAAGGCTGAACGTTTGGTTGAACGTTTGGTTGAACGTTTGGTTGGATGTTTGGTTGGATGTTCGGCTGGCTGTTCGGTTTAGACATGTTATCGGCAGCTGGTGATACTTGAGTTGCACAATCAGCAGGCGGTCCAATGAATACTGTCTTTTGAATAGGAGCTAACGTCTCTTTAACCTTGTTCTCATCCAGACAATACGTATGGGCCAGCACACTTGCAGGCGTCAGACGCAGAATGTCTGAACCAAATATCGCTTCTGGGACCGGAGCATCGAAAATAGCCAGCAGGTGAGTCTGATCAACCGTCGCAACTTCATAATGCCACCAGCCTTGGGGAACATTCGCTACTTGGCCAGGACTAATTGGGAAGTTTAATAACTCGTTGGTAAAAGGGTTAATGAGGGATACGACAGCGGAACCACTAATACAATAGACCAGTTCTGTTGCATTTTGATGTATGTGAGGTTCAACGACATTGCCAGTACTCAAATAAATATCCAGCAGGGATGCATTTCCCAATGTATTTAGCTGTTTGATCGATAGGGAATTGATGTAGTTATTTTCATCCTTTTTGAACAATTGATTCTGGTTCACATCATACGTGAACTGTGTGGTTGGTAACGTATAATCCATATAAGAAGTCGCCAAAATTTAACGCCTGCCCTTCGCTCATGGTTTAGGTAAAAACCTATACGCCAGCTTATGCCCTGGGCATTTATGCGTGAGCCCAATTTTGCAGAAGCCGATTCCGGGGCAAATAAAAACATGAAAAAACCCTTGAGCCATTTCAAGGGTTCTGATTATACACAGAAAGGACCGAGAGTGAAGGTAATTAACCTTATACTCTAGGTCCTTTCTGTCCATACTGAGATGCGCGTGGAGGGACTTGAACCCCCACGTCAAAGACGCTAGATCCTAAGTCTAGTGCGTCTGCCAATTCCGCCACACGCGCATGTCGTACTATGGTGCCGGCGAGAGGACTTGAACCCCCAACCTACTGATTACAAGTCAGTTGCTCTACCAGTTGAGCTACACCGGCGTTTTATGGTAGCGGCAGAGGGGATCGAACCCCCGACCTCACGGGTATGAACCGTACGCTCTAGCCAGCTGAGCTACGCCGCCACATTATGTAGTTTAAAAAACACCCAAAAGGGTTTCGCTTGGCAGCGTCCTACTCTCCCAGGACCCTTCGGTCCAAGTACCATCGGCGCTAGAGGGCTTAACGGTCGTGTTCGGGATGGGTACGTGTGGAACCCCTCCGCTATCGCCACCAAACATGATTTTTGCGCTGTGATATCTTCGGTGAATCATCACCAGCAAAATATCAATCCTCAGAAAGGACATGCAGCTTAAATCTTACAAGGATTTGCTCCCTGAAAACTAGATCCGAAACGAAAACTTGCGACTTAAACCTGCAATTTGGATAAGCCCTCGACCGATTAGTACTGGTCAGCTCCATGCATTACTGCACTTCCACCCCCAGCCTATCTACCTCGTCGTCTTCAAGGGGTCTTACATACTGGGAAAT
>NZ_WYEV01000026.1:0-5553 GCF_015143645.1 Paenibacillus sp. P13VS
GCCCGCCATAATAGGAATGTATAAGAAGATGCATAGAATCATAGAAAAAGACAAAGGCGGATTCCTTGTGAGAGTAGGGATCCGCCTTTGTCTTCACTACCGATAATGAGACGTTATGTATACTAGATTTGTATAACGTATTCATGTGTTTTTAATAAGTCACCTTGAATCTAAGTACATTTCTTTAACAAGTGCATAGAATAATTTTGTAAAAACGTGAAAGGATTGGGGAAAATGCACTATAATCCTTATATATATCCATATCAATATCTTTATTATGTTAATGTACCAATACCAATGTATAACTATGGAAGACAGTCTGTTTATTGTACTTTTCCTAATGAGATAGAGCATGCAAACAGATTTGATTCTTTTCACCCTTCCAACGGTGATAGAAGAATTTCGTTAACAGATTATGGACCAAAACCATTTGTTGTTAATATCAATGAAGCAACTAAACAAAACAATACCTATCGTACTGCTTTATGGACAGGAACACATTTACAAGTTACTTTAATGAGTCTCAATGTTGGCGAAGATATTGGTTTAGAAATGCATTCAAACGTTGATCAATTCTTACGTATTGAACAAGGCCAAGGGATTGTTCAAATGGGCAAAAGTAAAGATAATTTAAACTTTAAAAGAAATGTCTATGATGATTTTGCAATAATGATACCAGCTGGAACATGGCATAATCTAACCAATACAGGTAATATTCCTCTAAAACTTTACTCGATATATGCTCCTCCTAATCATCCATTTGGTACTGTACATGTAACAAAAGCTGATGCCATAAGCTGAATTAAACTATTAGGGGTAGCATCAGGATTATGCGGATTTACAACGTTAAGACAAAAAACCTTGTATCAATAGAGTACACTCTATTGATATATAATTGTACTTGAAAAATCACGTCTCTTACTGACCTTAAATTCAAAAAATCTAAACAATCTGCTTTTAATCGGTTTACGATGACATTACCAACCATAAGCATCCCCAGCTGTCCTTCTCCTTCAGCTTCTGCTCTCATCATCCTTGCCATCAGTGCAACATCACTTTCGGTATATTTCACTCGTTACACCTTTATCACTCCTTTTATTGAATTATATGAACAGTGCTCAACAAAAATACGTTGTTGTCGATTCCTAATGAACCTGTTTAAATATGAAAAAATCAGGGAAACATATGAATGATAAATGAAGGAGGAATGCAATTATGGCATCAACACCATATGACCCATTTAGACAATTGGTAAATATGCGAAGAGATTTTGACCGTATCTTTTCTGAATTACCGTTTGATTTTGGAGGGGATAAAAATCACTTTGGAAACATTAAGGTAGATGTTTATGAAACTGAAAATGAAGTTGTGGCAACATGTGATATACCTGGACTTGAAAAGAGCGAAGACGTGAACATTGATATTGAAAATAATGTATTAACCATTAGTGGTTCTATGAATAAAACAAATGAAACAAAAGAAAAGAATATGTATAGAAAAGAACGTTACACAGGCAGTTTCCAACGAGTTATAACACTTCCTAGTCCTGTAACTATTGAAGGTGTATCTGCGACATACAAAAACGGTGTGTTAGAAGTAAAAATGCCAAAAACAACACCAAATAATAAAAAGAAAATTGATGTGGATTTTCATTAAAAATGGGCGATTTATATCAAGTGATGAAAGAATTCGAAAGGGACTATTTAGAGGAAATATCTAATATACAGCCAGAATTAGTGGACCTGCTTATACTAACTTGTCATTCTTCAGAAATTAAAAAAAAAGCTATATTAGATGAACTTACTCATAACATTAAATTATCATATATGAAAAATAATATGAATAATCTTTCGATTAGCAATCGTTGAATAAGGACTGTCGAATACGACAGTCCTGTTATTAAGGGTAGCATCAGGATTATGCGGATTTACAACGTTAAGACAAAAAACCTTGTATCAATAGGGTCTACTCTATTGATATGGAATCAATAATACGTAAAATAAGAGTTTTGAATGTATCATATGACTTGTCTCAAAACCCTTATCGTTGTTAAGTTAGCCTTTTTTTCTTCTCAGAATTGCTTAACGTTGTAAATCCGCATTTTCGGGACTGTACCCCTATTAGAAATAGTAAAAAGAATCTTCAATTTAAGATCCTTTTTTTATGCCGATAACGAAGATTATGTAAATGAGCTGTCTATATGGACGGCTTATTATTTTTTCGCTTAAGATTTTCCCCTTGTTTTTGGGTGGAATGGTGAAGGCTGGGGTGAAGCGTAGCGAGGGGCTAGCCCCTAAATATGCATCAAATACATATTGCAAAAGAATAATGTATCGGTTGGGAGAACTGGGTGGTTCGGCTGGTACAATTGCTTGTTCAAGTCGAGCAACTTAAATTCTCGTTTTTGGTCTGTTCGGCTTGGCGAAAGTCAAAAACCAGCCGAAAAAAGTTTTGCAAGGAGGGAGCAAAGCGGACAAGGTGGAGATTTTTTGAATGGGGTTCTCAAAAAATACTACCTGTTCCTTTCGGAACTTTTAACCCTATATATAGAGTGAGAAGAGAGAGACTTTTAAAAGTGTAAAAAATGTTGATATATCAGTGTTTTTAAAGATTTTCGTGTGTCACAAATATGTGACACGTGTGTCACATATTTGTGACACACGAAATAATAAAAAATCGTAGTTATCGATTTGATAACTACGATTTTTATTTTCAAAAAAACTTATTAGGTAAATCCTTTAAAATAGGCATCTTCATAGCTTTATAAAACATAACTTTTAATGCTTCATTTACATTGTCCTTATCTCCTGCATAAACCACATGAGGATTAATAAATACTGCATAAGCTTTAGCATTATTTCCTTCAACGCCTGAATCACCTTTAAATAAAATTCCTTTTTTAACTAAAGAATTGATTACTGTACTTGTAGGTTGTCTAGAAGCATCTATTAATTTTGCAATCTCTGTAATATTTGCGGGTACAGGGTTTTTCGCTTTAATATCAAGAACAATACAATTACTAGAAAAAGCAATATAAGGAATTATTTCAGTTAAAAAAATCTTCTCCCTATCTGTTAAATATTTTTGCCTATACAAATAGCCTAGATTCTCTTGCATTGATTGAGCAAACCTCACTTTCGATTGAGGACTCTTTTTAGTTCCTATGTAAATCTCTTTACCACCAGTAGCTTTACTTAACACCTTTAAAGCTTCATCTACTGCGTCTTGATCCATCCCATGATGTTCTTCTTCAAATTGTTTTTGCTCAATCTCTAAATCTCTTTTTCTCGCTTTTTGTTCAGCTTGTCCAAAGTTAATAATCTTTTTTGTCATGTGTTGTTGCTCCTCTCATTTTGTGAGCACCAACATAAATACCAAAAATCATAATTATGGTATTACCCTAATAATAAAATTATGATAATCTATAAACAGATATTGATTTTTAGGTATTTTCGTTGAATACCCTTTGAAACGAGCCATGCTCCAACATGGCTCGTTTTTATTTTATCACACATATAATCCCAAGAAATGGTCAAACAAAATTTAGAGAAACTTTTACTCACTTTGTTAAAAACGCTCCATGTCATGTCTCCGTTGTTTATGCTTCAGTTCCTTCTTGTGTTCACGTTCAAATTGATTGTCTACACCATTCATATCCAGTTCATTCTTAACAAGTCCTCTAAACGCCTTAAAATGCTCTCCAAGGACTTTTTTCGTGTTGTGGTATAAAACCTTTATGTTTTCCTTTAAATCTCCTATATGGGCTTTTAACGAGCTTATTTCCTTACGTAGTTTTCTATTCTCATCTTCCAAATCTGTATTTTTGTTAATAGCTTCAACCAAACCATCTGCTAAACTATCAACTTTACCTTGTAATTCTTTATTTTCTCGAACTAAATCTGTACGCTGCAAACGATCATAATCTTTTTTCACTGAATATCCAGCATTAATCATTCCTTGCACTCTTTTTAATTCTTTAGTTCCAACAATCCAATTCCCTGTTGGTTTTTCTACTTTTTCTTTTTTTAAAAAACCTTTATTAATAACCTCTATTTTCTTTTCTCTCTCAGCTTTAATCTTAATTTCTCCTGGCAATCGTTCGTTCATTTCCAGTAATTCATTTTTCTTTTCAAAAAGCTGGTTTTCCAAAGAAAGAATTTCCTTTTCTAAATCCTTTTTTTCTTTGTATTCATTCACATCTTTATAATTATTTGAACCAACTAATTTCCGTTCAATACCACGCTTTTTTAACATTTTTTCTAATATCTTCACTTCTTTTTCTCGCCAATCATCAAAAGGACGAGTTTTATCTAATGTTGGATCTTGTTGTGTAATGGCTCGGTCAAATGATACTTGTTTTTCAAGTCCTCGCTTATACCCACTCGCCACAGGCACAAAATTCAAGTGCATATGAGGGCTAGCCTCGTCATTATGAATGACCGCATTGTAAACTTTTAAATTTGGATTTCGTTTCTCAAAATCCTTAAACCACTCTAACAAAATTTCATTTGCTTTTTCATAATCGGCATTGGAAATGAAATTGTTCAAATCACCAACTTGAATGATCATTTCTTGCTGAAGCGCAGTTTTTTTACCGAACTGAATGTGTTTATAATAGTCATCAATTTTTCGGTCGTTACGTTTTTGTTTAGCGTTATAGTTCTCCAATACTTCTCCAAATTCTTCTTGATATAATTCCTTTAAATCTTTCTGAACAAGATATTTATTATCATCAGATTTTGAATAATCTATATGCGAATTTCGCTCTTTTTCCTTCTCGCTCATTGTCCTGTTATTATGTTTAATATTGGTTTTGTTCGTTGCTTTTTTGAGAGAAACTGACATGCTCATGACGAATCAACTCCTTGCCTCCACTATACCAAAAGCTTTGTTACCTTGGCAAAGTAACCTTTTCTGTATTGTGACATTCCGCTACGCTCCATGTACACAATGAAAAGGCTCTGCGAGGCTGTTTTGGCTATCGCCAAGCCATGCTTTGCATGACAAAAAACAAAACCTTGGACTCTGTCCAAACCTGCTGGGGAACTCTTCCCCAGACCCCCTTAATCCAACTCCCCAACCCCTCAATCCTTGAGGGGCTCCCTCGCCGGTTGGCAGGGTCAAAAGGATACCTTTTGACAACCACAAGAGGGTTGCATAGTGAGTGTGTCAACTCCTTATCCTCCCGCCCCCTTACGGGTTCGGTCCGGTACCGTTGACACACGCTATGCAGCTACCTCTACCTAATTAAAAACCTAATTTTCTACTCAAGTAGCACTACATAGGTTCCCCGCTCTTTTGATTTATAAAATCAACATTCTATGAACTTGTTATTAAGGGATACCACCAACATTTTGGAAAAAACCACGCTAAGAGTATGCAAGATTTTATGCAAAAAATCGGAAGACATAGGGAACTATGGGGAGGCCGAAAAGCCCGCCATAATAGGAATGTATAAGAAGATGCATAGAATCATAGAAAAAGACAAAGGCGGATTCCTTGTGAGAGTAGGGATCCGCCTTTGTCTTCACTACCGATAATGAGACGTTATGT
>NZ_WYEV01000027.1:0-3210 GCF_015143645.1 Paenibacillus sp. P13VS
GTAATTTGCAAAGCGATTGTTGGAAAAGGAAAAATTAGCGGTAAGTGTCAATGGTAAGCGGACTGGAAGGGGTCAGCGGTTTGTGCTGATCCATGAAAGGAGCATTAAGGAATTGACACGTGCAATTGATTCTTCACCCTCTTGGCCTGTCAAAACGTCAAACGTTTTGGCCTGCCAACCGGCGAGGGAGTCCCTCAAGGATTGAGGGGTTGGGGAGTTCGATTGATGGGGTCAAGGGGAAGAGTTCCCCTTGTAGGTTCGGACAAAGTCCGAGGTTTTTTTGCCATGCAAGGCATGGTTTGGCGAAGCCAACGAGCCTCGCAGAGCACGTCCAAATGAAATTTGGTATAACGTGCTAGACCAAATTATTGGATTCTCTCAATCTTCGTGCTATGCTGATTACCAAAAGGGGGGCTTACTTGTGGCTCATGTAGAAAAATATACAAAAGGCAGCGTACAAGGATTATCGATTCATTGGGACAGAAAAACAGAAAATCATTCGAATCAAGAGATTGATAATGAGCGGTCAAATTTAAATTATGATTTATGCGAAAAAGAAGGAGATACACTTTCCCGCATGAATGATCGATTACGTGAAGTACATTGTTTGAATCGGAAAGATGTAAAAGTTTGTAGTGATTGGGTTGTTACGTTACCAGAAAACTTGAAGGGGACTTCAGAAAAAGAACAACGTGAATTTTTTGAAAAAACCTATGAGTTTTTAGCGAATCGTTATGGCGGTGAAAAAAATGTATTGTCCGCTAACGTACATAAGGACGAAACAACACCTCATATGCATTTTGCTTTTATGCCTGTTGTTTGGGACGAGAAAAAACAACGGGAAAAAGTTTCAGCCAAAGAGGTTTTAACAAGAAAAGATTTAAAGACATTCCACCAAGATTTAGATACATTTTTGAAAAAGGAAATACCACACATCTACAAAGATGGAATTTTAAATGATAAAACGATTGGTGTTGATACCGTTAAGGATTTAAAAAAGCATTCTCTAGAAATAGAGAAACAAAAAAAGGCGATGGATGCGGAAATAAAGATAAAAGAAAAAGACTTGGAGAGAAAAATCCAATCTTTAGATAAAGAATTTGAAAGTAAAAAGAAAAAGCTTTTAGATCTCAGTGAACAATTACCACAAGAAATCAAAATCAATGCAAAAGGGAAAGAGAAAAAAACAGAGGTTGTGAAAAAAGGATTATTTAAAACAGAAACGATAACCAAAAACACTGGGAATTGGATTATTGGAACGAACGAATTGAAAAGAGTACAAAAAATGGTGAACGCTGCCTATATGGTCAAAAGGGATTATGAACGTTTGCAAAGTACAGATTTGGTGGAAGAAAATAAAAAATTACACCTGCAAGTAGAGGGCTTGTCTAACAATTTAAAAGCATCTCATCAGATTAATGCGGAGTTGAGAGAGAGAAATAAAGAATTACATACAAAAATAGGCTCGTTACAAGCTCATATAAACGATTTGAAGATAAACGTAAAGGTTTTATATCAACAAACGAAAAAAGTCTTTAAAGAGCAATTTAAAACGTTTAGAGGGCTTGTTAAGAATGAACTAGTTGGAAGGGAAGTAGAGGATTACTTTGAGCGTGAACATAAAAACGAAATGACTAAACAACGAGGATATGATATGGAAAGGTAAAACCGCCTTAGAATCAATTCTTGGGCGGTTTATTCAACTGCATTAATTGGAGCCTTATTATTATTAAAATCTTCGAATCTAGCAAGTAAGTATTTCTCTTTTGTATCTTTACCACGATGAACAAGGCTTGGATGTATCATTATTGCTCCAGTTCTTCTAGTAATTATTTGGGCTTGCTCCAGTGTTTTTAATGTGTCTATTACAGTTTGTCTAGATACCTTGCTTTTTTCGGTCAATTCTCTTGTAGTTATAATTAACGTATTTGTTGATTTGTCCATGTTTTCTAATATGTATTTTACAACTTGCATTTTTTTATTACCTAAACTATCTATTAATTGAACGATTGCAGTTAAATATGTGATCATAAAACCATTTCTAGGAGTTTTCTTTATGACTTCATCAGTTTCTATTATTTCACCTGTATCTAGGTTTCTCCATCGACTTTTACCGTTATATATTATTTCGTTTTCAGTTTTTTGTTTTGGCATATTATCACCTTTCTCCTATATTTTTATATTTCCATTTTATCATAATTAGACCAAAAGGTCAAAAAAAATTAGACCAAAAGGTATAAAAAATTAGACCAAAAAGTATAAAAAATTAGACCAAAGAAAATGCCCTTCAATAGCTATATATCAGCTTAAAATCTACTTTTTACCCCCTGCTTACTCTTTTCTATATATTTAAGGCGATAAATATCGCCTTAAATATATTCTTTTTTCATTTTTTTTAGAGGGCTTTCCACAATGCAATAGTCGAGTAGTATTTTTTGAGAAAACCACTCAAAAAATCTCCACTCTTTTGCTATTGCATAGTGAAATTCGGCAGGTGTGAGCATGTCGCCAAGCCGAACATACCAAAAACGAGGATTTAAGTTGCACGACTTGGACTAGCAATTGTACCTGCCGAACCGCCTTGATCTATCGTTCAAGAATTTCACTAATGCCATATAAAATTACGTTAAGTTCCTGGGGGCTAGCCCCCAAACCCCCAGCCAGCACTCACACCCAAAAACAAGGGGGATACCAATAAAAAAGTCAAAATCCACTATATAGGATTTTGACTTTTTTATTGGTATTGAACTACAAGGGTCCCTACAGGCTGTTTTTGAACACCCGTAGTTCTTTTTAAAAGGGATTAATTTATCAGATTTATTAAATGAATAATTCATAAAATCCCCTTTCAATCACTCTGTTGTATGGCAATTTATCAAGTAGGCAGTTGTACATAAGTAGTGTATGCAGGGGACAAAAATGTGTATATAACTGGATAAGCCTTTTTTATTTTTGGCTTGGTATGAAAAAAGAACCCTAATGTTGGATAGGGTTCTTTTTAGGGGTAACAGTTGAAGGTTGAAGGTATATTTCATATTTATTATGTACTTTACTCTTATATTCATTCGAATAGGAAACACATATGTTTGGAGTAATTTGCAAAGCGATTGTTGGAAAAGGAAAAATTAGCGGTAAGTGTCAATGGTAAGCGGACTGGAAGGGGTCAGCGGTTTGTGCTGATCCATGAAAGGAGCATTAAGGAATTGACAC
>NZ_WYEV01000028.1:0-1710 GCF_015143645.1 Paenibacillus sp. P13VS
AACCTGCAATTTGGATAAGCCCTCGACCGATTAGTACTGGTCAGCTCCATGCATTACTGCACTTCCACCCCCAGCCTATCTACCTCGTCGTCTTCAAGGGGTCTTACATACTGGGAAATCTCATCTTGAGGGGGGCTTCACGCTTAGATGCTTTCAGCGCTTATCCCGTCCGTACATAGCTACCCAGCGGTGCTCCTGGCGGAACAACTGGTACACCAGCGGTACGTCCATCCCGGTCCTCTCGTACTAAGGACAGCTCCTCTCAAATTTCCTACGCCCACGACAGATAGGGACCGAACTGTCTCACGACGTTCTGAACCCAGCTCGCGTACCGCTTTAATGGGCGAACAGCCCAACCCTTGGGACCTACTTCAGCCCCAGGATGCGATGAGCCGACATCGAGGTGCCAAACCTCCCCGTCGATGTGGACTCTTGGGGGAGATAAGCCTGTTATCCCCAGGGTAGCTTTTATCCGTTGAGCGATGGCCCTTCCATGCGGTACCACCGGATCACTAAGCCCGACTTTCGTCCCTGCTCGACTTGTAGGTCTCGCAGTCAAGCTCCCTTATGCCTTTGCACTCTTCGAATGATTTCCAACCATTCTGAGGGAACCTTTGGGCGCCTCCGTTACTCTTTAGGAGGCGACCGCCCCAGTCAAACTGCCCACCTGACACTGTCCCCGTACCCGCTAAGGGCACCAGGTTAGAACCTAGATACGATCAGGGTGGTATCCCAACGGTGCCTCCACACAAGCTGGCGCTCATGCTTCAAAGGCTCCCACCTATCCTGTACAGATCGTACCCAAATTCAATATCAAGCTGCAGTAAAGCTCCATGGGGTCTTTCCGTCTTGTCGCGGGTAACCTGCATCTTCACAGGTATTAAAATTTCACCGGATCTCTCGTTGAGACAGCGCCCAAGTCGTTACGCCATTCGTGCGGGTCAGAATTTACCTGACAAGGAATTTCGCTACCTTAGGACCGTTATAGTTACGGCCGCCGTTTACTGGGGCTTCGGTTCACAGCTTCGGATTGCTCCTAACCGCTCCCCTTAACCTTCCAGCACCGGGCAGGCGTCAGCCCGTATACTTCGCCTTACGGCTTCGCACAGACCTGTGTTTTTGCTAAACAGTCGCTTGGGCCTTTTCACTGCGGCCCCCTCGTGCTATTCACACTACCGGGGCACCCCTTCTCCCGAAGTTACGGGGTCATTTTGCCGAGTTCCTTAACGAGAGTTCTTCCGCGCGCCTTAGAATTCTCTTCTCGCCTACCTGTGTCGGTTTGCGGTACGGGCACCTTCATCTGGCTAGAGGCTTTTCTTGGCAGTGTGAGATCATGACCTTCGCTACTGTAATTTTCACTCCCCATCACAGCTCAGCCTTACGATGTGCGGATTTGCCTACACATCAGCCTCACTGCTTGGACAGACATCCATCAGTCTGCGTCACTACCCTACTGCGTCCCCCCATCGCTCGTAACGATTTACGGTGGTACAGGAATTTCGACCTGTTGTCCTTCGACTACGCCTTTCGGCCTCGCCTTAGGTCCCGACTTACCCTGAGCGGACGAGCCTTCCTCAGGAACCCTTAGGCTTTCGGCGGATCAGATTCTCACTGATCTTTTCGTTACTCATACCGGCATTCTCACTTGTATAATGTCCAGCGCTCCTTACGGTACACCTTCAACCCTTATACAACGCTCCCCTACCCCTG
>NZ_WYEV01000029.1:0-1445 GCF_015143645.1 Paenibacillus sp. P13VS
TGAACTGCACCCCAATTGTTAGACATTATCAACAATTGGAGGTGCAGTTTTTCTATGGCTAAATTTACAAACGAACAAAAAATGGATGCAGTTATTAGATATCAAAGCAAATCGGAAAGTGTAAGGGAAATTGCTAATTCACTTGGGGCGAATCAAGAAGTTGTACGGATGTGGATTAAACAAGCTGAGTATCACGGGTTAGCCGCCTTTAAAAAGTCCTATACTTCCTACACTATGCAGTTTAAGATGGACGTACTTAATAATATGAACGAAATGGGGATATCTCCTAACGAAGCTGCAGTCATCTTTAATATTTCCTCTCCAGCATTAATTCGAACGTGGAGGATAAAGCTTAATACGGTAGGGTTAGATGCGCTCATTTCGAAGAAAAAGGGGCGTCCATCCTTGAAGAAAAAATCCAGTAAACCAACAAAGCCAACACGAACTGAAGACTCTACAGAAGCCCTTCAAGCAGAAATCCAACGTCTACGTATGGAGAATGAATACTTAAAAAAGTTAAATGCCTTAGTTCAAAGCAAAGAAAAATCACCAAGAAAGGCAAAGTAAAGGTCATCTATGAATTAAGGCAGAAGTACCCAGTGAAGGCGCTTGTAGCATTCGCACAAATCCCACGTAGCACGTATTACAATGTAGTAAAGAAGTTGGATCAACTAGATCCAGATCTGGACTTAAAAGTGGAGATTCAAGCAATCTATGATGAACATGAAGGTCGTTATGGCTATCGACGCATTTGTGATGAACTAGCGAATCGCCAGCAAAAAGTGAATCATAAAAGGGTCCAGCGCATTATGAAAGAGTTAGGTTTAAAGTGCTTAGTACGCATGAAAAAATATAAATCGTACAAAGGTACGATAGGTAAAATCGCATCAAACATTTTAAATAGAAACTTCACATCGGAAGTACCTAATGCAAAATGGGTCACCGATATTACTGAGTTTAAATTATTTGGTGAGAAGCTTTATTTATCGCCTGTACTAGATTTATTTAATGGGGAAATTATTACGTATACCATTGGCTCAAGGCCAACGTATTCCCTTGTTTCAGAGATGTTAGATCAAGCTTTAGAACGTTTGCCAGAGGACCATCAGCTACTGATGCATTCTGATCAAGGCTGGCACTATCAAATGAAGCCCTATCGTACAAAGCTTGAATCTAGAGGAATTGTACAAAGTATGTCTCGTAAAGGTAATTGTTACGACAATTCAGTGATGGAAAATTTCTTCGGGATAATGAAATCAGAATTCCTCTATCTGAAGGAATTTGAAAGCTTAGAGTATTTCAAAAAAGAACTTAAAAAATATATCGAATACTACAACACGAAACGAATGAAAGCAAAATTTAAAATGAGCCCGGTAGAATACCGAACTCATTTTAATCAAGCTGCCTAATGAAATAACCGTGTCTAACTTTTAGGGGTCACTTCA
>NZ_WYEV01000031.1:0-1224 GCF_015143645.1 Paenibacillus sp. P13VS
GTGAAGCGCACCCCTTAGAATAGACATTGGAAAAACCCCTGGGTTTAGCCGATGAAATTCTAGGGGGTGCATTTTTTATGGCGATTAAAGGGCAAAAGTATAAAACGTATTCGGACAAGATTAAAAAAGAAGCTATTCGTCTGCATACGGTTGAGGGGTGGACTTACCGAAAGATCAATGAACATTTGGGAATTCATGACCCAGGACGAATGAAGCGCTGGATGCGAAAACACCGGGAACAAGGCGAGTTTGGACTGATGGATCAGCGAGGTCGACGGAAAGAATACTTGGATCAAGATCGCTATGTGCAACAACTGAAACGGGAGAATGAGTTGCTAAAAAAGTGCTTGGTCATCTGGAAGGAGGAAGCAAACAAGAAAAATTTCAAATCATGGAAAAGGTAGCCCGATACGGTGACATCCAGAAACTCTGCCATGTGTTTGGCGTGTCTCGGAGTGGATTTTATGCCTATGTAAAACGTAAACGATTCGATCGCGATGCAAAGGCAAAGAGACAGGTCCTTCAAACGTATCAACGATATGAAGGCAAATATGGCTATCGACAGCTCCAGTTGTTCCTTTGGCAAGATCAAGGCATTTGGATGAACCACAAGAAGGTGCTCCGCCTCATGCAAATGCTCGGTATCCAATCTCGAATTCGTCGTAAACGGCGCTCCAGCAGTTCGTATGCACCTGCTCAGCGCGTAGCAGAGAATCACTTGAAGCGGGACTTCAGTGCAGAAAAACCCAATCAGAAATGGGTAACTGACATTACCCAGTATCGTGTAGGCGAGCACTGGGTATATCTTTCAGCCATAAAAGATTTGTATAATAACGAAATTGTGGCTTACGAAATAGGCGAACGCAACGACAATGAACTGGTGCTCAGTACATTCAGAAAAGCGTTTGCGAAGCAAAAAGACGTGACCGGACTGGTCGTTCACAGCGACCAAGGGTTCCAGTACACGTCTCATGCTTATCACGACATGCTGCCAAAGGTTGGCGCCCGAATCAGCATGTCTCGCCGAGGAAATTGTTATGACAATGCCTCTATGGAGAGTTTCTTCTCGCATCTCAAAACGGAAGGACTCTACCCTTATCATATCCGAACGCTTACCGAAGCACAAAGCAAAATCGAAAAATACATCCGTTTTTATAACAGAAGGCGGCCACAACGGAAACTAAAAAAACTGACGCCGGTAGAGTACCGACGTCAGTTTGCCGC
>NZ_WYEV01000032.1:0-1006 GCF_015143645.1 Paenibacillus sp. P13VS
CTCACGGTACTGCTTCACTATCGGTCGCTAGGAAGTATTTAGCCTTGGCAGATGGTCCTGCCGGATTCATACGGGGTTTCACGTGCCCCGCACTACTCGGGATCCGTCTCGGAGGGAACAGGCTTTCAATTACAGGGCTTTTACCTTCTTTGGCGGGCCTTTCCAGACCTCTTCGTTTAACCCGTTCCTTTGTAACTCCATGTGAGACGTCCCACAACCCCAGAGAGCAAGCTCTCTGGTTTGGGCTGTTCCGCGTTCGCTCGCCGCTACTGACGGAATCACTATTGTTTTCTCTTCCTCAAGGTACTTAGATGTTTCAGTTCCCCTGGTATGCCTCTACACAACCTATGTATTCAGTTAGGTGTAACTGGATATTACCCCAGCTGGGTTTCCCCATTCGGACATCCCCGGATCAAAGCTTGCTTACAGCTCCCCGAGGCAGTATCGTTGTTCGCCACGTCCTTCATCGGCTCCTAGCGCCTAGGCATCCTCCGTGTGCTCTTAGTAGCTTAACCATATGCTCCGGTTTCGACTGCTCACTTCCCTTGGTTTGCTTGCGCAAATCCAAAAGTCGTTCCCATTCGATACCATCGCAAAGCAGTTTTCGCTAATATTGAAACTTGTTTAACACAAGTTCAGCTAAAAGGAATGTTCTAATTCGCAATTTTCGTTTCGATATCTAGTTTTCAAAGAACAAGCTAAATAGACGAAATTCTTTGGTGGAGCCAAGCGGGATCGAACCGCTGACCTCCTGCTTGCAAGGCAGGCGCTCTCCCAGCTGAGCTATGGCCCCTCAAATTCCATCAAAACTGAACAAATGGATAAGTAACGATGTTGCTGTCGCAGGTTCAGTGAACCTGCGTATTTGAATGTTTCCGCTACGGGAAACGATTCTCCATAGAAAGGAGGTGATCCAGCCGCACCTTCCGATACGGCTACCTTGTTACGACTTCACCCCAATCATCTATCCCACCTTCGGCGGCTGGCTCCTTGCGGTTACCCCACC
>NZ_WYEV01000033.1:0-819 GCF_015143645.1 Paenibacillus sp. P13VS
GTTCCCTCCGAGACGGATCCCGAGTAGTGCGGGGCACGTGAAACCCCGTATGAATCCGGCAGGACCATCTGCCAAGGCTAAATACTTCCTAGCGACCGATAGTGAAGCAGTACCGTGAGGGAAAGGTGAAAAGCACCCCGGAAGGGGAGTGAAATAGAACCTGAAACCGTGTGCTTACAAGAAGTCAGAGCCCATTTTAGGGGTGATGGCGTGCCTTTTGTAGAATGAACCGGCGAGTTACGTTCCCGTGCAAGGTTAAGGTGAAGAGCCGGAGCCGCAGCGAAAGCGAGTCTGAATAGGGCGATGTAGTACGTGGACGTAGACCCGAAACCGGGTGATCTACCCCTGTCCAGGGTGAAGGTGCGGTAACACGCACTGGAGGCCCGAACCCACGCACGTTGAAAAGTGCGGGGATGAGGTGGGGGTAGCGGAGAAATTCCAATCGAACTCGGAGATAGCTGGTTCTCCCCGAAATAGCTTTAGGGCTAGCCTCGGAAAACAGAGTCGTGGAGGTAGAGCACTGATTGGGTGCGGGGCCCGCAAGGGTTACCAAGCTCAGTCAAACTCCGAATGCCATAGACTTACTTCCGGGAGTCAGACAGTGAGTGCTAAGATCCATTGTCAAAAGGGAAACAGCCCAGACCATCAGCTAAGGTCCCCAAGTGTGTGTTAAGTGGGAAAGGATGTGGAGTTGCACAGACAACCAGGATGTTGGCTTAGAAGCAGCCACCATTGAAAGAGTGCGTAATAGCTCACTGGTCGAGTGACTCTGCGCCGAAAATGTAACGGGGCTAAACACACCACCGAAGCTATGGCTTG
>NZ_WYEV01000034.1:0-788 GCF_015143645.1 Paenibacillus sp. P13VS
TCGGACATCCCCGGATCAAAGCTTGCTTACAGCTCCCCGAGGCAGTATCGTTGTTCGCCACGTCCTTCATCGGCTCCTAGCGCCTAGGCATCCTCCGTGTGCTCTTAGTAGCTTAACCAACTGCTCATGATGAGCAATGCAGTTATCACTAATATTTGAAACTTGTTAACACAAGTTCAGCTAAAAGGAATGTTCTAATTCGCAATTTTCGTTTCGATATCTAGTTTTCAAAGAACAAGCTTGAAATCTTGTTGGTGGAGCCAAGCGGGATCGAACCGCTGACCTCCTGCTTGCAAGGCAGGCGCTCTCCCAGCTGAGCTATGGCCCCATATTAAATTATGAAAGTGTAAATGGTGGGCCCTGGTGGACTCGAACCACCGACCTCACCCTTATCAGAGGTGCGCTCTAACCAACTGAGCTAAGGGCCCGTATATTGTTATTGAAACCCAATAGGGTTTACGCTTGGCGGCGTTCTACTCTCCCAGGACCCTGCGGTCCAAGTACCATCGACGCTGAAGGGCTTAACGGTCGTGTTCGGGATGGGAACGTGTGGAACCCCTTCGCTATCGCCACCAAACGTTTGAGAGTTTGAGCTCTCAAAACTGAGCAACGAGTGAGTAACTAGCCGACCTGACTAGATTTTAGATTTGAATGTCTTCGTTGCAGAAGACAATTCTCCATAGAAAGGAGGTGATCCAGCCGCACCTTCCGATACGGCTACCTTGTTACGACTTCACCCCAATCATCTATCCCACCTTCGGCGGCTGGCTCCTTGCGGTTACCCCACC